>NZ_JAUETB010000003.1:0-721226 GCF_032484495.1 Bradyrhizobium sp. SZCCHNS3052
CGGGCCTCAGTCGAGGTCCGGCCTTCCCTGCACCCTCTCGTTTGAAGAGGGTGAGACCACTGTATCACTCGGACGCCCGGGGCGCCGCGAGGCTACGGACACACATCCCCATATGCACATCCCATATGCCTCAAAATTGTTGATCACGACGGCGCCAATGGCTCGGTGCCCACCCTCCCCTGGAGGGGGAGGGTCGGTCGCCCGCGAAGCGGGCGAGCGGGGTGGGGTGATCTCTCCGCGAGCGCTTGTGCACGTGGAGAGATCACCCCACCCCGGCTCACGTTTCGCTTCGCTCACCACGAGGCGACCCTCCCCCCTCCAGGGGAGGGCGGGCACCGAGCTCGCGGCTTAGCTTTGGAGAGCGACTGATGCGGATCCATAGGGCCCGTTTTGAGGTGTCGGCTATGTTTCCGAACACCTTCACGGCAGTTGTCCGGGCCATGCCCTGCACGGCGACGAGGGCGGAGAGGCGATGCAGGAGCCGTCTCCCGTTCACCATTGACCGCCCCATCGATTGGCCTATCTCTTCAACACCGCAAAGAAACGGAACTGGATCCCCTGATGACCGCACATCCGCGCAACTTCGATGCCGCCATCGATCCCGTCAAGCTCGACCGCCTGGCCGAGGTGGCGGTGAAGGTGGGCCTGCAATTGCAGCCGGGTCAGGATCTGCTGCTGACCGCGCCGTCGGTGGCGCTGCCGCTGGTGCGCAAGGTCGCCGAGCACGCCTACAAGGCCGGCGCTGGGATCGTGACCTCGTTCTTCTCCGACGAGGAACTGACGCTGGCGCGCTACCGTTTTGGCCGTGACAACAGCTTCGATCGCGCCGCCGACTGGCTCTATCAGGGCATGGCCAAGGCGTTCTCGGAGAATACCGCGCGGCTCGCCATCGTCGGCGACAATCCGATGCTGCTGTCCGGCCAGGATCCGGCCAAGGTGGCGCGCGCCAGCAAGGCCAACTCCAAGGCCTATCAGCCGGCGCTGGAAAAGATCACCAATTTCGAGACCAACTGGAACATCATTGCCTATCCGAGCCCGTCCTGGGCCAAGCTGGTTTTCCCGGACGTGCCGGAGGAGGTCGCGGTGGCGAAGCTCGCGGACGCGATCTTCGCAGCGTCGCGTGTCGACCGCGAGGATGCCGTGTCTGCCTGGGAGCGCCACAACGCGGTGCTGCGCGAGCGCACCGAGTGGCTCAACGGCCAGCGTTTCAGCGCGCTGCATTACACCGGACCCGGCATGGACCTGACGATCGGTCTTGCCGACGGCCATGAATGGGAGGGCGGCGCCTCGACTGCCAAGAACGGCATCACCTGCAACGCCAACATTCCGACCGAGGAAGTGTTCACGACGCCGCATTGCCGCCGTGTGTCGGGTCACGTCGTCAGTTCCAAGCCGCTGTCCTATCAGGGCACGCTGATCGACAACATCCAGGTCAGATTCGAGGAGGGTCGCATCGTCGAGGCCAGGGCTTCGAAGGGCGAGGAGGTGCTTAACAAAGTGCTCGACACCGACGAGGGCGCGCGCCGGCTCGGCGAAGTCGCGCTGGTGCCGCACTCCTCGCCGATCTCCAAGAGCGGCCTGTTGTTCTACAACACGCTGTTCGACGAGAACGCGGCCTCGCACATCGCGCTCGGCCAGTGCTACTCCAAATGCTTCGTCAACGGCACGTCGCTGTCGCCGCAGCAGATCGCAGCCCAGGGCGGCAACCAAAGCCTGATCCACATCGACTGGATGATCGGCGCGGCCGACACCGACATCGACGGCCTCCATGAAGATGGCCGCCGCGTCCCGGTGTTCCGCAAGGGCGAGTGGGCCTGACGCATGACGGGCCGGCGCCACGCGTGCACCGGCCCGAAGCGAGCCGCGAGCGATGCTCGCGGCGGTGTCGTCGTCGATCGAAACTGCCTACTGCTTGGCGCTGCCGGTGGTGGCCTGCACGTCGATCGTGATCCGCTCCGACATCACCGGCTTGTTGTGGGGGATGTGGCTCCAGTCGCCGAGCACGAGCTGCAAGGTGTGCTTGCCCGGCGTGAGATTGACCGAGGCTTCAGTCTGGCCCTTGCCGAAATGCACGTGGCCGGCATCGACCGGGATCGCCTCGTTGAGTGCGTCGCCCTCGAGCGCGGGCGCGTCGATCAGCAGGTGGTGGTGCCCGGTGTTGGGAGCCTCGGTGCCGGACGGCGCGACGCCCATGCCGGACAGGCCGAAGCGGATCAGGACCGGCGAGGAGACGGTGTCGCCGTCCTTCAGGTTGATGAAGTAGGCCTTGGCGTTTTCGGGGGCGGGCGTTTCGCCCGCCATGACGAGACTGCTGGTTGCAAGGGCGGCGGCGGACAGCGTGAGGGCGAGTGCGAGGCTCAGTCGGCGCATCCTGGGAAATCCTTATCTCTGCGAAGGCGGCAAATCTTTAAAGGTGACGGCACGGCGCAGGATGGGCAGGGCGACCGGAGGGGCGCCTGTCCGCATCTTGCAGTGCGAGCAAACAGTAGATCAGCAGGTTTGGCGAGGCCGCGAACAAATTGCGGCGTTCGCGTGAAGTTTATAGCGCTTGCGTGTTTGTGATGCGACGGCTGGTCGCGGTGGTCTGTTCAAATCTTAACGATCGCGGAAAGCAGCCATTAGGTGCAATCGGCTACGGTCGCAGGCTCATGCCGGCGTTCGCCCGGTCATTTCAGTCCCATGCATTTGAGGTCCAAGATGTCTCCGTCCTTGATCGAAACCGCCAATCTCGCCGTCGACCTGGCGCCCGCTCCGATCGAGCCGTCCTGGATCATCGAGGGCAATCCGACCGCGACCTCCTGCACCATCGCGCGCAGCAGCGACGGGCTGGGCTCGACCATCGTCTGGCATTGCACCGAGGGCAAGTTCAACTGGTACTACGATTTCGACGAGACCATCCTGATCCTCGAAGGCGCGATCACGCTGGAGAGCGAGGGCATGCCGGCGAAACGCTACGGGCCGGGCGACGTGATCTTCTTCCGCGATGGCGCACATGCCAAGTGGCATGTCGAAGGCCACGTCAAGAAGCTCGCTTTCTGCCTGAAGACGCAGCCCTACGTGCTCGGCCTCGCGGTGCGGATCATCAACAAGCTCAAGCGCATGTTCCTGACGCCGGAAGGCCGCCGCGGCACCAGCCTTGCGGGCGCCTAGACGCCGTCGAGGATGATCACGGTCGGGACCTGTGGCAGCAGCTCGCGCGACATCTTCAAGGTGCGCTCGGCGCGGCGGTCGATCTCGAACTGCTGGCCGATCTTGCGCATGAACTCGTCGAGCGGAGTCGCGAAGCGGTGCATCGGCAGCACCACCGAGGCGCGCAGACGCTTGGTGATCTCCGAGATGCCGTCGAGCGACATCGTGTAGGTGCCGTCGATCGGCACCATCACCACGTCGAGCCGGCCGATTGCGGCGAAATGAGTCTCGTCGAGCTTGACGTGCAGGTGGCCGAGATGGCCGATGCACAGGCCGGCGACCTCGAAGATGAAGATCGAGTTGCCGTCCTTGATCATGTCGACGCCGATGGAATCTCCGAAATAGCGGCGGATGTCGGTGGTGATGTTGCGGATCAGCACGTCGCCGATTCGCTCGAAGATCTGGGCCGGCTTGCCGTCGTCGCCCCAGCCGCGCAGCACATGCGGGATGCGCGGATCGGGGGCCAGCGTGTAGTGCGTCGAATGCGCGCGGTTCATGGTGATCACGTCGGGCAGCCGTCCGACCTGATAGGCGCCGCTGTAGTCGGTCGCGATGCGGATGCCCATCGGCGTGTCGATGAAGTAGGTCGAGTGGCCGGCATAGGTGATCGTCACCTCGTTGCCGGCAGCCGCCGTCCGGCGCAGGCTGACCGGCATCGCGCGCGGTTGGTTGCCGGCCATCGCCAGGCACTCGCTGGTGCGCGGCCCCGATTGCGCCAGAGCGGGCGATGCGAACGCGACCAGCACGGCAAGCAGCGAGACCAGCGAGCGCAGCATGGCAGTTCCCCTTCGACAGCGCGTGTGAGTGTAGCGGGGAATCCGGATCAGAACTATCCTCGGCGCAACGCCCGGCTCGAGAGCGCGGCGCGACGACGTGGAGAGATGGCATGACGGATCGGGTGTTGCAGCCGTTGCGGGAGATCGACGCAGGCGTGCTCCGCATTGCCTATGTCGAGAGCGGGCCGGCCGATGGCCCCGTCGTCATCCTGCTGCACGGCTATCCCTACGATATCCACTCCTATGTCGAGGTCGCGCCGCGCCTCGCCGCGCAGGGCTGCCGCGTCATCGTGCCCTATCTGCGCGGCTATGGACCCACTCGTTTCCGCGACGCATCGACGCCGCGCTCGGGCCAGCAGGCCGCGGTCGGCGCCGATCTGGTCGCGCTGATGGATGCGCTGGCGATCCCGCGCGCCGTGTTCGCCGGCTATGATTGGGGTGGCAGGGCCGCCTGCGTCGGCGCGACGCTGTGGCCCGAGCGCTGCACGGGCCTGGTCTCCGTGAACGGCTATCTGATCCAGGACATCGCGCGGGCATTGGAGCCGGCGCCGGTGCCGCGCGAGTTCGCGTTCTGGTATCAGTGGTACTTCCAGACCGAGCGCGGCCGCGCCGGGCTCGCCGCCCACCGCGCCGACATCGCACGGCTGCTGTGGCAGCAATGGTCGCCGCACTGGCGCTTCGACGATGCGACCTTCGCGCGCGCGGCGGACGCGTTCGACAATCCCGATCACGTCGATGTCGTGATCCACAGCTATCGGCATCGCTACGGGCTGGCCGATGGGGATCCGCGCTATCAGGAGCTGGAGCGGCGATTGGCGACCCTGCCCGTCATCACCGTGCCTACGATCACGCTCGATGGCGACGCCGACGGCGTGATCCCGGCAACGGACGGCCAGGCGCATGCTGCGAAGTTCAGCAACCGGATCGGCCATCGCGTGATCGCGCGGGCCGGCCACAATTTGCCGCAGGAAGAGCCGGAGGCGTTCGCCGCCGCCGTGACGGAGCTGCTGCGCTGAACGCTTCAGGCCCGCGCCGGGCTCAGCTTCCAGGCCGCGAGCAACAGGCCCGCGGTCATCAGGCCGCAGACGATGGCGGCCTCGGGCAGCGCGAGCGCCAGCGCCGCGGTCGCCGCCCAGCCGATCGAGGAGAACGCCTCGGCAAAGGTCGCCAGCCGCGACGAGGTCTGGCGGCGGCGAAACTGGCTGCGACGCGCCTGGATCCGGAACCAGAGCTGGATGGCCGTGGAGGAGACGGTCGCGACCAGAACGGCAACGGCCGTGACCACCGCCTGCGCCGGTGCGACCCAACCGAGCGCAAGCACGAGGGGGGCGAAGATCATCGCGATCGTGATCAGCACGACCTCGACCTTGGCGCGCACGATGCGCGTCGCCGGCAGCGGCGCCGTCGCCACCAGCTCGGGCGCGTCCTCGCCGGAGAGGGTGAGCCAGGCGAGGCCGCCCGCGAGCTGGCCCGCCGCCATCACGACGACCGGCGTGATCAGGAACACCGCCTGCGAGCTGTCGGAGTAGCTGCGCCACAGCAGCAGCGCCGGAGGCACCAGATAGAGCAATTGCATCAGCGTCTGCGAGATCAGCCAGGGATCGCGCCGCAGCAGCATGAACTCCTTGCGCCGCAGCGCCTGCTGCCGCGAGCCGCCCCGAAACGACCTGACGCGTGCGCCGGCGCGGCTGGAGATGCCCTGGGCCGCGGCGCTGATCGCGGTGTCGGCGAAGCGCGGCGAGAACACCATCATGACGACGCCGAGCAACAACAGTCCGGCTGCCAGCAGAATCAGCAGCGCCTGGCCGTCGCCGAGCGCCGCTCGAGCCGGCAGCCAAACAAGACCGTCGGGATCGGGCGCGATGGCGGCCGCGGCATCCGAGGTGAGGATGGCGAAGCGCGACAGCGTGCCATAGGACACGATCGCCGCGATCTGCAGCACGATGACGAAGCCGGCGCCGATCACGGCCGCCAGGATCTGGGCGACCAGCCGCGTTCGCGCCGGACCAATGAGGCGGAACAGGACGATCGTGATGGCAATGGCGACCGCGGCCGCCGACAGGCCGACGGCCGCGACCACGACGAACGCCGCGAGCCAGCGCGTGCCACCCTCGATCAGCAGCACGTCGACGAAGGGGGTCGCGAGCAGCAGCGCCATGCTGGTCACGGAGAGCGCGATCGCCGCGATCCGGACGGAGAAGATCTCGGCCAGCCGCACCGGCGACGACATGATGAGATCGAGGTCGGCACGGGCGTAGAACACGCGTGTGACGGATTCGATCGCCTGCGACAGCATCAGCGCCCAGGACAGCATGATGGTCGCGGTGATGACGATCAGCGCGGTCTTGTCGAGCGGCAGCTCGAGATCGGCGTAGCGACCGACCACGACCCAGGCCGGCAGATGCATGAGGGCGCCGAACAGCACGAGACCGATGATGGCGGCCCGCGTGCGGCGGCGCCTGCCGGCCGTGATCATGCCGAGCCATTCCCGCCAGGCGAGCCGGAGCTCGTGACGGGCGAACCAGGCGAGCGTCGCCGCCCGCGTCATGCCGCGGACTCGACGTCGACCAGTGCGATGAACAACTCCTCCAGGCTGGTGTCGGTGCGACCGTTCTGCTGGCGCAGCTCGGCCAGAGTGCCTTCGGCGACGACGCGCCCGGCGGCGATCACGCCGATCCGGTCGGCCATGCGCTCGGCGACTTCGAGAATGTGCGTGGTCATGATCACCGTGCCGCCGCGGCGGACGCGCTCGGCGAGCAGGCCCTTGACGTGCCGCGCCGACACCGCGTCCAGGCCCGTCAGCGGCTCGTCCAGGATGATCAGCCGCGGGTCGTGGATCAGCGCGCCGGCGAGCGCGACCTTCTGGCGCATGCCCTTGGAAAAGCCTTCGCAGCGCTCGTGCAGATGCGGCTCCAGCCCGAGCGAGACCAGAAGTTCGGTTGCCGCGTTACTCGAGGCCGCCGGATCGATGCCCCACAGTCCGGCGACGAACTCGAGATATTCGAGCGGCGTGAGCTTGTCGTAGATCATGGGCTCGTCGGAGACCCAGGCCATCACCTGCTTGGCGGCGATCGGGTCGCGCAGTGCATCGATGCCGAAGATCTCGATCCGCCCGGCATCCGGCCGCAGCAGGCCCGCGACCATGCGCAGCGTCGTCGTCTTGCCGGCGCCGTTCGGGCCGACCAGTGCATAGAATTCACCCGAGCGCACCACGAGGTCGAGCGCATCGACCGCCGGCCGCTCGAAACATTTCGTCAGTCCTCGCACGGCGAGGGCGGGGCTGCCTGGGGTCATGACGGCACTATCGCCTCGTTCGGTTCGCGTCTGCAATGTGGATGCAACTCGTTGCGGCGCGGTGAACGAGCCGCCGCATCGTGTCCTTCGGTGCCGGCCGGTTCCGTCGGCGCACTGGCCGCATTCCTGCCGTCCTCGTCCCGTGAACTCCCGGCCACGTCTCAAGTTGTGGGCACGCGGCAACGATGCGCGATCGTCAATAGTTCACGGAAGCTGTCCCCTCAGGCGACAGCGCCCGGACCTCCGCCATCAGGGGCAAGGCCTGATACCGGGAGATGCCGGTCTCGTCGATCACGAACAACGGCCGCACCTGCCGCGCATCGCTGTCCTGGATCATCGCCATCCGCTGATTGTCGAGCATCAGCCAATGCCCGTCGAGGCGCGCCGCCGCGACGGCGTGATCCTCGTCCCGGACGACATCGTGCAGGATCACGATCCGCAGATCGTCGATGGCAACGCCGGCCATCCGAAGCGCGACGAGCTTGGCGATCGCGTAGTCCTCACAATCGCCGGCACGGCGTTCGAAGGTAGCGAGAGGGGAGGCCCACACGTCCACCTGGCCATATTGAGCGAGATCACTGGCCGGCCGGATGGCCAGATTGACCGCCCGATTGATCTCGCCGAGCCTTGCCCGTCCCGCCCGGAGACGGCCCTGATCGATGATCGCCAGCAGGCTGAGGGCGGCAGGGGAGACGCAGCGCTCGCGGTCGCCATCGCACAGCGCAAGCTGCACGCGCTCGTCTTCGAGCTTGCGCGCGAGCGCCAACCATTTGTCGCGCAACGGGCCTGCTTCCAGGCCGACCCGCGGCAGGCCGAATGGCTCGGCCGTATCCTCGATGGCGGTTGCGAACCCCAATGGCTGCGCGACAGGACCGGCGCCCGCTGGGCTGCCGATCCATATGGCGGCGCTGGCGGCCGCGACCGCCAGCGATGCGCGCATCAGCGCGAGAAAATTCATGTGACGCCCCGTGCCCGGATCTCGGCCGGCACGACGCAGCGCCTGACGGAACCGGATGCTTGTTGGGGGTCAGCATGGGTGCGAAGGCTTGGCCTCTGCTTAAAACCGGCAATCCGGCGACCAAATCGCAGGATTTACGCTGAACGTTGTGTTGCTCCGATGCGACAAATCCTAGCGAAAGCTGAGCGATGGTCGCGAAGGTCTGGAGGGTTCGCGGTGAAGTTGTGCTTCGAACCCATCCGCAGCTCCTGCCAAATTGATGCAATTCGTCGATTCTTGTTCTCCCACCCGCAGTCCTCCACTTGAAATCCGTTGTCAGGGGTAAGCCGGTGCGGATGTTGATGTCGGCAAAGGTATTGGATGGCCTATGAATACTTGGAATTACTTTGATTTTCTGAAGCGACGTGAATTTTGACTTGGCAGGTCTCGGCCGGGGTCAGCTTTAAAGAGGGCAGAAACTCGACAACATCGTAGCGATCCCGCGGAAGCCGCCGTTTTTGGCCACCTGAAGCACAAGCTGAAGGTGGTTCCGCCAGACACTTGCCAGTGATATGCACGCCTTGAACACTCATTCTTATGTATTCATTAACCATAGTCGGTGGCCCCTTGAATTACGCTGGCAATTTTGACGCCGCGCTTTTCTCCGAAGGCCGGGGCGCCTCTTCGCACGGTCACGTGCGGCTGGAGACGCCGCATGCCCATGCGCCGACCGACGCGATCGTCGTTCCGGACGCGCATTTTCTGTTCAATGCCGATTTCAAGCGGTCTGGTCTCGACCTGATCCTGTCGTCCGACGGACGCGAGATGGTGCTGCCGGACTATTTCAAGGGCGAGAAACGCGCGCCGCTGGCCTCGCCGGACGGCGCGCATCTGACCGGCGACCTCGTCAACGCGCTCTCCGGCGCGGTGCAGGTCAGCCAGGCCGGGGCGGCCGCGAGCGTGAGCAAGGTCATCGGCCATGTGACCAAGCTGCAGGGCACCGCGACGGTCATCCGCAACGGCGTTTCGATCCTCCTTCACAACGGCGACAACGTCGAGAAGGGCGACGTCGTCCAGTCCGGCTCGGATTCGACGCTCGGCATCACCTTCATCGACGGCACCGTGTTCGGCCTGTCGTCGAATGCGCGGATGGTGCTGAATGAAATGGTGTACGACCCCAACGGGTCGAACAATTCCTCGCTGATCAGCCTCGTCGCCGGCACGATCTCGTTCGTGGCCGGCGAGACCGCCAAGCATGGCGACATGAAGGTCGACACGCCCGTGGCGACCATGGGCATTCGCGGCACGGCCGTGCTGGTCGAGATCGACTTCACGGTGCCGGGGCAGGGCAGTCTGCCCGATGCCAAGTTCCAGGTGCTGGTCGAGCCCGATGGCCACACCGGCTCCTACGTTCTGTTCGACAAGACGACGCTGCAGCCGATCGCTGTGGTGAATCAGGCCGGACAGCAGATCCAGATCAGCAACGGAATCGTGAATCAGAGCGCTGTCCCGCTCACGCCGGACATCCAGAAGCTCATCAATGACGTCTTCACGCTGAAGTTCACCGACAACAGCAATCCGAAGTCGACGACCCATTTCACCGACATCGGGGTGCCGCAGACGCTGACGCCGCTGACCTTGCCCAATGGCACCAGCGCGACGCCGATCATCCGCGTGGTCGACGACACCGGCGCGACGACCGGGACTGGCCAGACCGGCGAGCAGCTGTCGCACATCCCGGGTCCGCCGGAAGTCAGGATTCTCGATACCGGCGGCCGGCTGACGACGGCTTTCGGAATTATGGAGCGCGCCGGTCAGACTGGGAACGGCGCCGATCTCGACGCCGTGCTCAGTCGCGTCAATTTCGTCGACGTCAATGGCATCGACCGGCCGACGGTGTCCGTCAGTTTCAGTTCCTACGCCTATAAGAGCGCGCAGCAGGCCGACGTCACGGCCTCGTTGAATGCCCTACAATTGCAGGACGTCCTGGCGACCGCGGTGAAGATCACGGTCACGCCCGATCCGAACAACAAGAATTTCGGCACGGCGACGCTGACCTACAGCGTTCCCGACAAGTATTTCGATTTTTTGGCGGCAGGTGAAACGCTGACGCTGACTTACATCGTCCGCGTGGACAACAACTTTGCGCCGTCCAACGAATTCGCTCTGGTCCCGATCACGATCACCGTGACGGGGACCAACGACAAGCCCGAGATCGTCGCGAGCGTCCAGACCATCGCGTTCGAGGGCGGCACCAGCGTGCCCGGCGGCCCGCTGACATCGGACGATCCGACCTCGGGCACGCTGACCTTCACGGACGTCGATCTCACCGACAGCCATACCGTCTCGGCGAAGCTGACCAGCGCGGTTTTGAAGGGCGGCGGCAGCATTCCGCCGGCTCCGTTCGCGCTGTTCGAACAGGCCCTGACTGCGTCTCTGGCCTCCGACAGCACCGGGAGCGGCACCGGCAAGATCAATTGGAGCTTCGCCAACCTGCCGGTCTATGTCGCGGATTTCATTCCCGCCGGCCAGACGCTGACGCTCACCTACACCGTGACCGTGACGGACTCGCAAGGCGCGACATCGACGCAGACGGTCACGGTGACGATCACCGGCACCGACGATCCGGCGGTGGTCTGGATCGCCACGACGCAGCCTGGCGAGAGCAGCGGGGGGCAGGTTCATCTGTGGAGCGACGGCGCGAACTGGGCAACCGGTCTGGCTCCGACCGCCGATGATGACGTCATCATCATCACCGATCAGCTGCACGGCCTGACGCCGGCCTTTCCGGTGACGATCGATGACGACGCCTACGCCTATGCCAAATCGGTCACGCTGAATGATTTCGGCGGCGGCGCCGTTCCGGAGCTCGACAATAACGGCACGCTGACGATCAGCGGCGCGCTGACCGCCAAGGCCGACTCGCTCATCTACAACTTCTCGGGTGCGACGATCACCGTCGGCGGCTCGGTGCAGATCCTCGAGCAAAGCGAGTTTCACAATGCCGGCACCGTGCTGCTGGCTGGTGGCGGCGTGTTCGGGGCGAACGCCGGCATCTTCAACACCGGAACGATCGAGCTGTCCGGCGGTACGCTGACCGTGCACGGCGACGTCACCAACGGCGGTGAGGACTCCTCCGGCCTCATCCAGGTCGACCAGGGCGCGACGCTGACCCTGGAGGGTGGCAGCATCGATGGCGGCACCATTCTGATCCAGGGAATGCCGATCGTTCAGAATTTTGGCACGCTGGAGAACGACGGGCAAACGCCGCCGCAAGCCAACGGTCTGCTCGTCCTGAAAGGCGGAGCCGACATCAGCAATGGCCAGCTGACCAATTTCGGCGCGGTCGATGTGTCTGGCGCCGGAAATGCCATCTCGAACGAGATCGTCACGAACGTCGGCCTGATCGACATCAAGGCGGGTGGCGCGCTCGCGCTCGCCAACGACACCAGCATCGACAATACCGATGGTACGATCACGGTCGAAGACGCCGGAACGCTGACCCTGTCACAGGCGCGCGTCAGCGGCGGCACGCTGATCAACGAGTCCGGCGGAGCGGTGGCCCTGATCGGCCACGCCGCGCTGATCGGCGGGACGCTCGACAATTTCGACACGATCGCCGTGTCCGGCAGCGGCAATGCGTTCGAGGACGAGACGATCACCAATGCGAACGCCGCCGCGATCACCATTGCGCTGGCTGGTGCTCTCTCTCTGAGCGGCACGAGCATCGCCGGCGGCGCTATCACCAGCCATGGGACGATCTCCGTCGACGGCGACAGCACGATCGACGGCAGCGCCGTCGCTGGCGGAGAACTGCTGATCGGCGAGACCGGTCCGCTTGCGGAAATGACGGCGATCCTGACCGTTCAGGGCGGCGCGTCGTTGACCGACGTCGGCATCACGATCGGCGACGGCTCGACGCTCGAGGTCGCTGCAGACGAGACCGCGACCCTGGCCGGTGTCACCGTCGACAATTCCGGCACAGTCCAGGTGGACGACGGCGCGGTGCTAGTGATCGAGAGCAGCACGATCACCGGCGGCGATCTCGTCAACCACGGCATCGTGCATGTCGAGACTGCGGTGGCGACCACGTTCGACAATGTCACCATCGATAACACGGACGGTCAGATCATCATCGATGAGGATGGTGAGATGCCGGTCCCGTCGACGCTGGTGCTCGACGGGAGCACGACGCTCACGGGCGGCACCTTGAAGATCCAGATCGCGGGCACGCTGGAGATCGCCGGTCACGTGACGCTGAGCGGGGTAGACGTCGAGAATCTCCACGTCTTCACCGTCGATCTCGGCGCTTACCTCGATCTCGTCGACACCAAGGTGAGCGGCGATGGTGAGCTGCATGTCCATGGCACGATCACGGCGAGCGGCACGAGCGGCCTCAGTGGAACGATCTACAACGACGGCACGATCGAGATCACGGGCGGTACGTTCGAGATCACTGGCGATGTCCAAGGCTCCGGCCAGATCAAGGTCGATGCCGACGCCATCCTGAAGATCGACGACCATATCGAACAGACGATCGACTTCAGCAGCAAGGGAAGCAGCGAGATCGTCATCGACGACGCCAGCTTCTCCGCCAAACTCGCCGGCCTCGGCGTTGACGACAAGATCGACCTGCAGACGATCAAGTGGAGCGCGGCGACGACGGCGACCTACGATTCGGAAGCGGGCGTGCTCAGCGTCATTGACGGCCAGGGCCACCGCATCGATCTGACGCTCGTCGGCAACTATAGCGATGCGCATTTTGCCGGGAGCGATGATGGCCATGGCGGAACGCTGATCACGCTCATGGCGAAGGATGACGTGCCGGTGGTCGCCGATCCCCACCAGGCCGGCGCCATCACTGAGACGCCCAGCACGACCGGATCGTCAGATCCGCGCAGCGTCGGCGGCACCATTCACTTCACCGATGTCGATCTGACGGACCGCCCGACGGCTGCCATCCTCACCAATGCGCAGACGGTGAAGTGGACCGCGGCCGACAACACCGATCTGTCCGGTCAACTGACGCCGGACCAGGTCTCTGCGCTCGCGCAGGCGCTGCATCTGGTTCAAAGCGACAACACCAACAACGGCTCTGTCGATTGGACCTATGCCATCGCCGATGGCTCGCTGGATTTCCTCGGCGACGACCAGACCGTCACGGTGACCACGACCGTGACGCTCGACGACCATCGCGGCGGCACCGCGGCCTCGACCATCGTCGTCACCATCACCGGGACAAACGACCTGCCGGTGGTCAAGTCGTTGGCGCAGGCCGTTGTAATCGCCGAGCACTCCGGCAAGTCGGAATCGAGCGATCTCGACACCGCGCACGGCACGATCACCTTCACCGATGCCGACGTCGCCGACACGCATGCGGTCAAGGTGATCGACGTCGAAGTCGATGGCGCCCACAGCGGTCTTCCCTCGGACACATCGCTGCTCAAGAGCTGGCTGTCGCTCGGAGCTCTCACCGATTCCGTGGGAGGCGCTACCGCATCGCAACCCTGGACCTTCTCCGCCCAGGACAAGGCGTTCGACTATCTCGGAGCCGGCCAGCACGTGACGCTGACCTACACAATTGAGATCGCCGACGGCCACGGCGGCGTTCAGAATGTGCCCGTGACCATCACGGTCAATGGCGCCGAGGACGCGCCCGTCATCACCGGCGAGACCAATCCGACCGTGCAGACCGTCGTCCTGGCCGAGCGGGCGACCGTGCTGGCGAGCACCGCCAAGACCAATGCCGAGGGCATGCCGACCGAGACGTTCGATCGCGTGTCGGAGGGCTCGATCTCCGACAACGGGCGCGGTCACGGCAGCTTCTACAGCGAGGCGCTGCACGCAACCTTCACGGCCAGCGGCAATGCGGGAATCGTGCACGGCTCCTCCCCGGTGTCGGCGGCGCCCTACATGGCCGACGGCGCCGACAAGACCAACTATCTCAGCGTCGGCAGCCACGCGCAGGAGACCATCACCTTCGACAGCGTCAAGAACAGCTTCGGGCTGTATTGGGGCTCGGTCGACAGCTACAACAGCATCTCCTTCTACAACGGCAACAAGCTGGTGGCGTCCTACACGGGCAGCGACGTCGCGCCGCTGCTCGCCAATGGCGGGCAGGCGTCGCTGGCCTCGAACGGCTATGTCGAGTTTCTCGGCCTGTCGCCGTTCAACAAGGTGGTGCTCGCCAGCAGCCAGAATGCGTTCGAGCTCGACAATGTTTCGGCCGGCTTCATCGCCGATCAGCCGGTGAAATTGACGAGCGGCATGTCCGGCACCTTGACGGTGCTCGACAGGGATGTCGGCGACACGCTGACCGCTTCGGTGGTCCAGAACGGCGTGATCAAATACAATGGCTTGCCGAGCCTGCCCTCGAACGCCCATGTCCAGGCGCTGGCCGATGCCCACGCGATCACCTTCGACCGCGCGATATCCGATGGCGGCTCCGAGGTGCTGCACTGGACATATCATCCGGCCGATGTGAACCTGGATTTTCTCAATCCCGGTGACACGCTGACCGTGACCTATCAGGCGGACGTCAGCGACGGCCGAGGCGGAACTGCGACCAAGGCGCTGACCGTCACGTTGGCCGGCAACGGCGCATCGACGATCAACGGCACGGACCAGAACGACAATTTCGTCAATGTCGGCGGCGGCGTGACGATCTTCGGCAAGGACGGCAACGACACCTTCGTCTTCAACCCGCATTTCGGCAGCGCCACGATCGGCGATTTCGATCTCAACAAGGACATCGTCGAGCTCGATCGTTCGCTGTTTGCCAGCGTCGAAGCGGTGGTCGCTGCCGCGCAGTCGGCCAATGGCGGCCACGACACCGTCATCACCGATGCGGTGCATGATACGCTCACGCTCAAGGGGGTGACGTTGGATCAATTCAAGGCGCATCACGACGGTTTCCACCTCGTCTGAGCCCGCACGTCCGTCTGCGATGCGGGCGCCGGCGTTGCCAAGCCGAGCGCTCTTTGGAGACGATCAGACGCCTCGGATCGCCCGCCTCGGCGTGATATCGGATGCTGCATGAAGCGATTGAGAGCAGTTCCTCGATGGTTCGCACGCAAGTTCGGCTTTGCGCGCCTGATGTGCCTGGTGCTGCTGGTCGCCTTCGCGGCGCTGCGCGCTGCCGATCCCGCGCCGATGCAGGAGCTACGCCTCCGCGCCTTCGACAACTTCCAGGCGTTCAGCCCCCGGCTCAAGACGATGCGCCCGGTCACCATCGTCGACATCGATGAGAAGAGTCTCGCCGACCCCAAGCTTGGCCAGTGGCCTTGGCCGCGGACGCGCATCGCTGAAATCATCGACAGACTGACGCAGCTCGGCGCGCTTGTCATCGCCTTCGACGTGGTCTTCGCCGAGCCGGACCGGCTCAACCCGGCGATCGCGGCGGATACGTTTCTGAATCTCGATGAGGCGACGCGCGAGAAGCTAAAGGCGTTACCGTCGAATGATCAGATGCTGGCCGACGCCTTGCGCAGGTCGCGCATCGTGCTCGGCGAGACGGCCAGCCTCGACAGGCGCACCGATCTTGACAAGACATTGCCGGTGACCGGCTTTGCGATGCTCGGCGACCCGATCCCGTTCATGGAGCCATTTCCCGGACTGTTGCGTAACGTTCCGGTGATCGAGCATGCGGCGGCCGGGCGTGGCCTGTTCACGATCCCGCCCGAGCGCGACGGAATCATCCGCCGGGTGCCGATGATCATGCGGGCGCAGGACGTCACGATGCTGGCATTGAGCTTCGAGATGCTGCGGGTCCTGACCGCCACAGATACGGTCTTCGTCAAGGCCGAGGAGGGCGGCATCACCAGCCTCGGCCTGCGCGGCTTTCAGATTCCGACCGACGGCAACGGCAAGATCTGGGTGCACTACGCCAATCATGATCCATCCATCTACGTCTCTGCCATCGACGTGCTCGAAGGCCACGTGCCACCGGAGAAGATCGCGAGGAAGCTGATCCTGATCGGACCGTCGGCCATCGGTCTGAACGACATCAAGACCACCCCGGTGTATTCGGCGATGCCGGGCGTCGAGGTGCACGCGCAGGTGCTGGAGTCGGTGCTCACGGATTCGATCCTGACGCGGCCCTATTGGGGAGTCGTGGTCGAGTTCTTCGGAGCCGTCCTGCTCGGGCTGCTGGTAATCGTGTTCGCGCCGCAACTCGGCGCCATCACGCTGGTGATCGTGGGAGGACTGTTCGCGAGCGCGCTGCTCGGCATCTCCTGGTACTTCTACACCCAGCACCGGCTCCTGATCGACTTCACCTATCCGATGCTGTCGACGACGGCGATCTATCTGACGCTGATCTTCGCCAATTTCGTCCGCGAGCAGAATCAGCGCCGGCAGATGCGCTCGGTGTTCGGGCAATATCTGTCGCCGGTGCTGGTCGAGCAGCTTGCCCAATCGCCGCCGACGCTGGGCGGCGAGGAGCGCGAGATCACGGTGATGTTCTCGGACGTGCGCGGCTTCACCACGATCTCGGAGAGCTACAAGCACGATCCGCAGGGCTTGACGCAGCTGATGAACCGCTTCCTCACGCCGCTGACCAACGCCATCATCGCCCGCAAGGGCTATGTCGACAAATACATGGGCGACGCCATCATGGCGTTCTGGAACGCGCCGCTCGCCGACAAGGATCATCAGATCAATGCCTGCGAGGCGGCGCTCGACATGCTCGAGCGGATCGATCAGGTGAACGGCGAACGCGAGCAGGAGGCCGAGCATGGCGGCCACGTCTACATTCCGCTCAAGGTCGGCATCGGCCTCAACACCGGCATCGGCGTGGTCGGCAACATGGGCTCCGACCTGAAGTTCAACTATTCGGCGCTTGGCGACAGCGTCAACCTCGCGTCGCGCCTGGAGGGCCAGACCAAGGAGTACGGCTTTCCGATCATCGTCGGCTCGGCGACTGCGATGGCCGTGAAGGACCGGCTCGCGATTCTCGAGCTCGACTTCATCATGGTCAAGGGTAAGACCGAACCGGAGGTGATCTACGCCATCGCCGGCCGCGAGGACGTGATGTACTCCGAGCGCTTCCAGTTGCTCCGCAACCTCACCATCGAGATGCTGGCGAGCTATCGCAGCCGCGATTGGGAAGGGGCGCTGGCCGCGATCGAGCGCGGCCGCAAGAGCGACCAGGGACAAGACTTGGCCAAGCTTTATGATCTCTATGACGCACGCATCCGCAACTACCAGGTCAATCCGCCGCCCGAGGATTGGAACGGGGCGTACGCACTGCTGACGAAGTAGCCGGTGGTCCGTTCCCGAGTTCGCATCATGTCGCGGCGGCCTCGTTGGCCTGGTCCGGTGCCCGCGCGATGAGTATGCTCATCATTTGCAGACCACATAAGCCGAATAGGGCGGGCAACGCTTGCTGCGCTCATCCGTGCCGGGGACGGGGCGGGTGGAATGCCGTGGCGGGAGACTTCGCTTGGCACGCGGCAGCTTGCCCGCATCCTGCTTCGATGACGATGGGACGAAGGGGTTTACAGGCCCATTGGATGATGTCTGGGCGTCCACCGCCGCGAGCTTGCCGATGAATGCGAGCGACAGGATGACGAGCTTGACCGAACGATAGCGCGCTCCAGTCTGCGGGACGGGTACAAGGATAGCGCAATCGAGCAGGCGTCGAGCGCATCGCGTTTGTTGCGAGGTTGCAACAGCGGGATAAGAAGCAACTTGTGTCATGTGACGTCGATTGCATGAATCTGCGCGTGCTTGTAGCATTTTTCTACTCAAGATAGAAAGTGCATGCAGATGGGGGGCATCGATGCAGTCTTCTGAGGACGGGAGTGCGGCCGGTTTGACGCAGGGCAGGCCGGCACGGGGTGCGATCAAGCGTTTCACTCTACCAGTTGCGGGCAGCCTCATTGCTGCTGTGGCTTGTGTGCTCGGGGCGGGCGCGGTGTCGGCCGCGGATCTCCCGGTCAAGGCGCCGCCTCCGCCGGTCTCGTTGTGGGAGTTCGAGGTCGGCGCCCGCTATTTCTACAGTTCGGGCCGCACCCGCTACACGTTGGGCGATCCTTTCGTCGCTGGCCAAACCAATTCTCTGCTGACCTACAAGAATCTCAACAGCCATGCCGGCGAGGGGTTCGCCAGGGCCGATCACAGTTTGGGTTTCTTCGCCAAGGGCTTTGCGGGCGGTGGCAACATCTTCAGCGGCAGGCTCAACGACGAAGACTTCCCGCCGGCCGTCATTCCGTACTCGAATACGGACAGCAGCGTGAACAGCGGCAGGCTTTGGTACGGCACGATCGACGCCGGCTACAATTTCTGGAGGGGGCCGGCGTTCAAGGTCGGCGGCTTCGTCGGCTACAATCATTTCTACGAAACCGTGAACGCATACGGATGTACCCAGGTCGCGACCAATCCGTTTATCTGTGGTCTCGATCCTGTTGCGGGGGGCGTGCTGGTGCTCAGCAAGACCGAGAACTGGGATTCGCTCCGCGTGGGGTTGAACGGCGTCTTCAAGCTCGGCCAGAACTGGAACGTCACCCTCGATGGCGCCGTTCTGCCCTATGTCCGGCTGAGCGGATTCGACAATCACTGGCTGCGGCCCGACATCAATCCGCTTCCGCAATCTGGAAATGGCTGGGGCTACCAGCTCGAGGGCATTGTGTCATACGACGTGACGAGAAATTTCAGCGTCGGCGTCGGTGGCCGCTATTGGTACGCCCGGACGACCAGTGGGACCACCCAATTTCCTGGAGTCCCGGGGTCGCCCACGACCTTCAGCTACGAGCGGTACGGCGGCTTTCTCCAGGCCTCCTACAAGTTTGACTCGGGCGCCTTCGGGAAATGAAATACTGGCTTATCGTGCTGAGGAGGAAGCCCGGCAAAACGCCGGGCTTCTTTCTTTGCGAGCGCGACGGCAGCCGGCCCGGTCAGTTATTCCGCCCCGATCGTCGTCAGGTCCTGGAACCAGTGTTGCGCCTGCACGAACTTCTTGACCTTCGGCGATAGCGCGTGCGGGTTGGTGTCGTGCACGACCCAGACCAGCACCGCATCGTCGACCACAGCCGCATGCGCCTGCGCGATCAACTCGTCCTGCTTGGCCGGATCGAACGTCTGCTTGGCTTCAGCAATCAGCGCATCGACCTTGGGATTCTTGTAGCCGCCCCAGTTGACGCCAACGGGCGCGATCTGGTCGGAGGCGAAGAAGCGGACGATCGCGTAGAGCGGGTCCGATGTGACATAGGCGATGTTGTTGGCGGTGATGCCGGCGTTCATCTCGTCGGCGGCGCCCTTGCGCCAATGCGTGTACAGCGTCTCCAACTCGACGACCTTGAAGTCGATGTCGATGCCGATCTCCTTGAAGCTCTGCTGCAGATATTCGTTCATCGGCAGCGACAGCATCTGGCCGGTGCCGCCCTGCGCGATGATGAAGGTCGTCTTCAGCGGCTTGGCTGGCGAATAGCCGGCTTCCTCGACCAGCTTCTTGGCGGTGGCGAGATCGTATTTCAGCTCGAAGCTCGGCTTGCCGAACCACGGGCTCGACGGGTCGACCTGGCCCTTGGCGGGCTTGGCGAGGCCGTTCATCAGCCCGACCACTTCGTCGCGATTGATCGCGAGATTGAGCGCCTTGCGCAGGCGGATGTCGGTCCAGGGCGAGCCCGGCAGCACGCTGAGATGATAGTTCCAGACATGCGGTGTGACGTTGTCGACGAGCTTCATGCCGGCCGCCTTGAGCTGCGGCACGGCGTCCGGCGCCGGCGTCTCGATCAGATCGACCTGGCCGGCGAGCAGCGCGTTGGTGCGGGTCAGCGCTTCCGGCATCGGCACGAGCACGAGCTTGTCCGTCTTCGGCAGCCGGTCCTTGTTCCAATATTCGGAATTCTTGGTGAGCTCCGCGAGCTCGCGCGGCACCAGTCTGGTCAGCTTGAATGGTCCCGTGCCGGAGGGCTGACTGGCGAACTTGTCCCAATCCTTGCCGAGCTTCTCATATTGCGCCGGGCTCGAAATCAGGAACCACAGCATCTGATACGGGAAGAACGAGTCGACCGTCTTGGTCGTGATCTCGATCGTGGAGTCGTCGATCTTGGCGTAGCTCGCGACTGAGGGAAGGCGTGTTTTGACCTGCGCGCTCTGCCGCTTGTCGAACTGCGGTGCCTTATCGTTGAGCACCTTGTCCAGATTCCAGATCACCGCATCGGCATTGAAGTCGCTGCCATCGTGGAACTTGACCCCCTTGCGCAGGGTGAAGCGCCATTTGGTCTTGTCGGCCTCGTCGATCTTCCATTCGGTGGCGAGGCCGGGAATGAGCTTGCCCGGTCTGTCGGCGATGCTCATGTCCCAGGCCACCAGCGGATCATAGATCGTGTAGCCGGTAAACTGATAGGCGCCGGCGCCGCGATCGGGCTGGCCCGTCGTCAGCGGAATGTCCGCCATCGAGATGCCGTAGCGCAGAACCGTTTCGGCCCGCGCCGCGACCGCGGAAAGACTGAGCGCGAGCGCAGTGGCGAGTAATGAGAATCGGATACGCATGAAGATGAAGCTCCGTTGAAACCGGATCAAATTCGACGCGCAAGACCTGCAATCGGGGTGCCAAGCCTCTGACCGGATCGTTCGAGCACAAACGGTTGTGACCTCGCGTCGCAGGCACGAGATCGGGAGCACCGCTGGCATAGGCGTTGCATAATGCTGCCCAGAATTTAGCCAGCTGATCGGAGACCTTGATCGTGCTTTTGCGTATTGCGACCTCAATGACGACGCGCGTGGCCGTTGCGGCCGCCATGATGACCAGCGCTGCCATCCTCGTGCTGCCGGCGCAGGCGGGCGCGGAAACCGTATTGCGCATCGGCATGACTGCCGCAGACATTCCGCGCACGCTCGGCCAGCCCGATCAGGGCTTCGAGGGCAACCGCTTCACCGGCCTTACGATGTACGACGCGCTGACGATGTGGGACCTGTCGTCGGAGGACAAGCCGAGCGTCGTCATTCCCGGCCTTGCCACCGAGTGGAAGGTCGACGATGCCGACAAGACCAAGTGGACGTTCAAGCTGCGTCCCGGCGTCACCTTCCATGACGGCGCGCCGTTCAATGCCGACGCCGTGGTGTGGAACGTCGAGAAGGTGCTGAAGCAGGACGCGCCGCAGTTCGATCCGAGCCAGGTCGGCGTCACCGCCTCGCGCATGCCGACGCTGGCATCGGCGCGCAAGATCGACGATCTCACCGTCGAGCTGACGACGAAGGAGCCGGACAGCTTCCTGCCGATCAACCTCACCAATCTGTTCATGGCGAGCCCGACGAAGTGGCAGAAACTCTATGAGTCCGCGACCGGCGCCGACGACAAGGCGAAGTCGCAAGCCGCCTGGGCCGCCTTCGCCAAGGATGCCTCGGGCACCGGTCCGTGGAAGATGGCGAAGTTCACGCCGCGCGAGCGGCTGGAGCTGGTCAAGAACGATGCCTATTGGGACAAGGCGCGTGTGCCCAAGGCCGACAAGATGATCCTGCTGCCGATGCCCGAGGCGAACGCGCGCACCGCGGCGCTGCTGTCCGGACAGGTCGACTGGGTCGAGGCGCCGGCGCCGGATGCGCTGCCGGAGATCAAGCAGCGCGGCTTCAAGCTCTACGCCAACGAGCAGCCGCATGTCTGGCCCTGGCAGTTCTCGCGCGTCGAAGGCTCGCCGTGGAACGACATCCGCGTTCGCAAGGCTGCCAACCTCTGCATCGATCGCGAGGGCCTGCGCGACGGCCTGCTTGCCGGACTGATGGTGCCGGCGACCGGAACCTTCGAGAAGGGCCATCCCTGGCGCGGCAACGTCACCTTCGAGATCAAGTACGACAAGGCGGCCGCGCAGAAGCTGATGCAGGAGGCCGGCTACGGCCCGAACAAGAAGCTCGAGGTCAAGACGCAGACGTCGGCGTCGGGCTCGGGCCAGATGCAGCCGCTGCCGATGAACGAATATCTGCAGCAGGCACTGGCCGAGTGCTATTTCGACGTCAAGCTCGACGTCATCGAGTGGAACACGCTGTTCACCAACTGGCGTCGCGGCGCCAAGGATCCGTCCGCCAACGGCGCCAACGCCACCAACGTCACCTACGCGGCGATGGACCCCTTCTTTGCGCTGGTGCGCTTCCTGCAGTCCTCGATGGCGCCGCCGGTCTCCAACAACTGGGGTTTCATCAACAACCCGAAGTTCGATGAGCTGGTGAAGAAGGCGCGCCAGACTTTCGATCCGGCCGAGCGCGACAAGGCGCTGGCGGAGCTGCATGCGGCGTCGGTCGATGACGCGGCGTTCCTCTACGTGGCGCACGACGTCGGCCCGCGCGCGATGAGCCCGAAGGTGAAGGGCGTGGTGCAGCCGAAGAGCTGGTTCATCGACTTCTCGCCGATCTCGGTGGAGTAGCCGTTCGCGTGGTGGAGTATTTGTCCACGTTCGCAGGCTGATCTCGCCGCTTGCCCCGCTGCGCTCCCTCCCCCCTTGTGGGGGAGGGGTGGGGAGGGGGGTACTCCGGCGGCAGTTTTTGTGTGGACCCCCACCCCCCACCCCTCCCCGCAAGGGGGAGGGGAGCTTTCTTGGTGCCGCTTGTATCTCGCGACTCTCCGCCGATGAGGAGAGGCTTATGAAGGTGACTCGTGCTCTCTTATGCTGCCAGGCGGATGGTCTATGCGATCCCGATCATCATCGGCGTCGCGCTCGTCTGCTTCATGCTCGTTCACATCACGCCGGGTGATCCGCTCGTTGCGGTGCTGCCGGCCGACGCGTCGCAGGAGCTGGCACAGCAGCTGCGCGTGGCCTATGGCTTCGACAAGCCGCTGCCGGTGCAGTTCGGGCTGTGGTTGTGGCGCGCCGTCAATGGCGATCTCGGCAGCTCGATCGCCACCGGCCGTCCCGTGCTCGCCGAGGTGCTGCGCGCAGTCTCCAACACCGTGACCCTGGCGATCGCAGCCGCCATCATCGGATTCTCGCTCGGCCTGTTCTTCGGCCTCGTCGCCGGCTATTTCCGCGACAGCTGGATCGACAAGGTGGCGACGTCCATTGCGATCGCCGGCGTATCGCTGCCGCACTATTGGCTCGGCATGGTGCTCGTCATCATCTTCTCGGTCGAGCTGAACTGGCTGCCTGCGGTTGGCGCCGGTCCGTCCGGCTCGGGCGCATGGTCGTGGGACTGGGCCCATATCCGCTTCCTGGTCCTGCCCGCGATCACCACCTCGGTGATTCCGATGGGCATCATCACGCGCACCGTGCGCGCGCTGACCGGCGACATCCTCAGCCAGGATTTCGTCGAGGCGCTGCGCGCGAAGGGCCTGCGCGAAACCCAGGTGTTCCGCCACGTGCTGAAGAATGCCGCGCCGACCGCCCTGGCGGTCATGGGCCTGCAGCTCGGCTACATGCTGGGCGGATCGATCCTGATCGAGACTGTGTTCTCGTGGCCCGGCTCGGGTCTGCTGTTGAACTCGGCGATCTTCCAGCGTGACCTGCCGCTCTTGCAGGGCACGATCCTGGTGCTGGCGATGTTCTTCGTCATCCTCAATCTCGTGGTCGACATCGCGCAGGCCGCGATCGATCCGCGCATCAAGCGAGGCTAACGATGAGCGTCAGTACCCCCGGCGCCCTCAACGACGCCTCGCCGCAGGCCGCGCCGATCGCGAACGCACGCGGCTATTGGGCGACCGTCGGTCGCCGGATCGTCCGCGACAAGCTCAGCATGGTCTGCGTCGCGATCCTGCTGCTGATCTTTCTCTCCGCGCTGCTCGCGCCCTATCTGCATCTCGCGGATCCCTATCAGGGCTCGATGATTCGGCGCCTGCGCCACATCGGCACGCCGAACTATCCGCTCGGCACCGACGAGCTGGGACGCGACATGCTGGCGCGGCTGATCTATGGCGGCCGGCTGTCGCTGCTGATCGGCATCTCGCCCGTGATCCTCGCCTTCGGCATCGGCACGATGCTCGGCCTCGTCGCCGGCTATGTCGGCGGCTGGGTCAACACCGCGATCATGCGCACCATCGACGTGTTCTACGCCTTCCCCTCGGTGCTGCTGGCGATCGCGATCTCGGGCGCGCTCGGCGCCGGGATCACCAACTCCATCGTCTCCTTGACCATCGTGTTCGTGCCGCAGATCACCCGCGTCGCCGAGAGCGTCACGACGGGCGTGCGCAATCGCGATTTCGTCGAGGCCGCGCGCGCCTCGGGCGCGAACGCGTTTACGGTCATGCGCGCGCACATGCTCGGCAACGTGCTCGGGCCGATCTTCGTGTACGCCACCGGCCTGATCTCGGTATCGATGATCCTCGCGGCCGGTCTTTCGTTCCTTGGTCTCGGCACCAAGCCGCCGGAGCCGGAATGGGGCTTGATGCTGAACACCTTGCGTACGGCGATCTACGTCAATCCCTGGGTGGCGGCGCTGCCGGGCGTGATGATCTTCGCTGTCTCCATCTGCTTCAACCTGCTCAGCGACGGCCTGCGTAGCGCGATGGACATCCGGAGCTGAGAGGCATGAATGAAGCATCGGAAGTCACCGGACTTCAGCCGATCGAGGACCTCGGCGGCAAGGCGCAGCCGCTGCTGCGGGTCGATGGCCTGACGAAACACTTCCCGGTCCGTGGCGGCCTGTTCGGCGCGCGCAAGACGGTGCGCGCCGTCGACGACGTCTCGTTCGTCATCGGCAAGGGCGAGACGGTCGGCATCGTCGGCGAGTCCGGCTGCGGCAAGTCCACCACGGCGCGGCTCCTGATGCATCTGATGGACCGCGATGCCGGCGAGATCATCTTCGACGGCCGGCAGGTCGGCCACGAGATGTCGTTGCGCGAGCTCAGGCGCGGCATGCAGATGGTGTTCCAGGACTCCTATGCCTCGCTCAATCCGCGGCTGACGATCGAGGAGTCGATTGCATTCGGGCCGAAGGTGCACGGCATGACCGACACTGCGGCGCGTGCGCTGGCGCGCGAGCTGCTCGGCAAGGTCGGCCTGAGGCCCGAGACCTTCGCCAACCGTTATCCGCACGAGATCTCCGGCGGCCAGCGCCAGCGCGTCAACATCGCCCGTGCACTCGCTTTGTCGCCGCGACTGGTGATCCTCGACGAGGCGGTGTCGGCGCTCGACAAGTCGGTCGAGGCGCAGGTGCTGAACCTGCTGATGGACCTGAAGCGCGAGTTCGGCCTGACCTATCTGTTCATCAGCCACGACCTCAACGTCATCAACTACATTTCCGACCGCGTGCTGGTGATGTATCTCGGCGAGGTCGTCGAGCTCGGTCCGGTCGAGCAGGTCTGGGCCAGGCCGGCGCATCCCTATACACGGGCGCTGCTGGCGGCGATGCCGTCCTCCGATCCCGACAGGCGCACGGAGGAGCCGCCGCTGTCTGGGGATCCACCCAACCCGATCGATCCGCCCGCCGGCTGCCGCTTCCACACCCGCTGTCCATTTGCCGAGGCGCCATGCGCGAATGTCGCGCCAAGATTGACGGAGCTGGATACAATGGGCCATCAGGCCGCCTGCCACATGGCGATCCCAGGCTCGGGACACAGCCGGGCGCCGGCCGCCTGACGGGCAGACACCAGCAGCGAGAAGCGGAATGACCAGACCCACGCCCCAGCAAGTCAGTGCCATCGCGGAGGCCTCCGGCCTGCCGGTCGACAAGGAGGTTGCCACCCGCATCGCCGACTCGATCGGACCGGCCTTCGACAACTTCGCCGCGGTTGCCGGTACACTCCCATTCGACCTGGAGCCGGCGAGCTACGTCCTGGCGCAGACGCTGAAGGTGGGCCGATGAGCACCGAACCTGCCTTGATGACCCTGACCGACGTCGCGAAGGCGATTGCGGACAGGAAGCTCTCTTCGGTCGAGGTGACGCGCTCCTGCCTGCATCGCATCGCGCAGTGGCAGCCGAGGCTGAACGCCTTCATGGCGATCGAATCCGAGCCGGCGCTGAAGGCTGCCGCCGAGGCCGATGCAGCGCTCGCCAAGGACGGCCCCAAGGGCCCGCTGCACGGCGTTCCGCTTGCGCACAAGGACATGTATTACGAGGCCGGCCACATCTCGACCTGCGGCTCGCTGATCCGGCGCGACTTCGTCGCAACGACGACCTCGACCGCGCTGCAGCGGCTGAAGGATGCCGGTTCGATCCGGCTCGGCACCCTGCAGATGGCCGAATTCGCCTATGGCCCGACGGGACACAACGCGCATTACGGTCCGGTGCACAATCCCTGGAAGCTCGGCTACGTCACCGGTGGCTCGTCGTCCGGCTCCGGCTCGGCGGTCGGCGCGCGCCTGACCTTCGCGGCACTCGGCTCCGATACCGGCGGCTCGATCCGCATGCCCGCGAATTTCTGCGGCGTCACCGGCCTGAAGGTGACCTGGGGCCGCGTCAGCCGCGCCGGTGCGATGCCGCTGTCGCAGTCGCTCGACACGGTCGGGCCGCTGGCGCAGACCGCGGAGGATTGTGCGCTGATCCTTGGGCTGATGGCTGGTCCCGATCCCGAGGATCCCACCGCCAGCGCGGCGCCCGTGCCGGACTATGTCGCCGCCACCCAGGCCTCGATCAAGGGTCTCAGGATCGGCGTGCCCAAGGCGTTCTATGTCGACGACCTCGATCCTGAGGTTGCGCGCTGTCTCGATGCGGCGATCGCGGTGCTGAAGACCGAGGGCGCCGATGTGGTTCAGGTCGAGCTGCCGGATCAGCGCCAGCTCACCGCAGCCTGCCAGCTCGTGCTAGCGGTCGAGGCGGCCGCCTTCCACAAGCGCTGGATGATCGAGCGTCCGCAGGACTATGGCCCGCAGGTGCTGATGCGACTGCAGAACGCTCTGGCCGTCTCCGGCGTCGCCTATCTCGAAGCGCTGCGTTGGCGCGGTGCGGCGCTGGCGGCGCATGTCGCGGCAACCTCTGGCGTCGATGCCGTGATCGCGCCGGTGTCGCCGCTGGTGACGCCCTCGATCGCCGAGAGCGATGTCGGCGGCGCGCCGGGTGCGGAAGCTGTGATCCAGCGCATCACCCGCTTCACCCGCCCGGTGAACTATCTCGGCCTGCCGTCGCTGGCGATCCCGACCGGCTTCACGTCGACGGGGCTTCCTGTCGGCATGCAACTGATCGGCCGCTCCTTCGATGAGGCTACGATTCTGACCATCGGCGCCGCCTTCCAGCGCGCGACCGACTTCCACGCCCGGGTGCCGACGCTGCCATGAGGGAGACCTGTGCATCCCGTCCGACGGTCTCACCCTCCCCTGGAGGGGGAGGGTCGATTGCGCATCTCATGCGCAATCGGGGTGGGGTGACGGTCTCTCCCCTTGGAAGCGAGTCCATGGAGAGGCTGTCACCCCACCCCGTCTCGCATTCCGCTGCGCTTCATGCGAGCCGACCCTTCCCCTCCAGGGGAGGGTGGCAGCTCACTTCGCAATTGGCCACGGTGTTCCTGACGGAAAGGCGAGATAGCCTCCCATGACCAACCTCGTCGAGATCGACAATCTCACCATCCGCTTCACCGGCGAGCGCACCGTGCATGCGGTGAACGATGTCAGCCTGTCGCTCGGCGATGGCGAGGTGCTCGGCCTGCTCGGCGAGTCCGGCTCGGGCAAAAGCGTGACCATGCGGGCGCTGATGCGGCTGTTGCCGAACAAGCGGACGCAGATCTCCGGCAGTGTCAAGGTGCTGGGCCGCGACGTGCTGGCGATGAACGACGAGGAGCTGTCGCGGTTTCGCGGCCGCTCCGTGTCGATGATCTTCCAGGAGCCGGGGCTGGCGCTCGATCCGGTCTACACCATCGGCCGGCAGATCGCCGAGACCGTGATGCGGCACGAGGGCAGGAGTTTTGCGGAAGCACAGGCGCGGGCGCTGGAGATGCTCGACGTCGTCAGGATTCCCTCGGCGAAGCGTCGCCTGGAGTCCTATCCGCACGAGATGTCCGGCGGCATGCGCCAGCGCGCGATGATCGCGCTGGCGCTGGCGTGCCGGCCGAAAGTGCTGCTGGCCGACGAGCCGACCACCGCACTCGACGCCACCGTCCAGATCCAGATCCTGCTGCTGTTGCGCGAACTGCAGCGCGAGTTCGGCATGTCCGTCATCTTCGTCACCCACGACATCGGCGTCGCGATCGAGATCTGCGACCGCCTCGCCGTGATGTATGCCGGAGAGATCGTGGAGCAGGGCAGCTTGCGCGAGATCGTGCGCCAACCCGTGCACCCCTATGCGCGCGGCCTGCTGGCTTCGACGATCCATGGTGCCAGGCGCGGCGAGCGGCTGCAGACCATTCCGGGCACGCCACCCTCGCTCGACCGGGCGCCGCGGAGCTGCTCGTTCGCACCGCGCTGCGGCCTGGCGCAGCCGCGCTGCTCGGAGGCGATGCCGCCGAACATTGCGCTCGGACCACAGCGGCTGGCGCGCTGCGTCCTGGCCGAGGCGCCGGCAAGTGTGGCGGCAACGTAACGGTTCGCCCGAAACGCGCTCCTCACCGGCCGAAACCGTCCATCGCGTGTCGAAGCGTCGCAACGGCCTCGCTAAGGTGCTGCCACGCGTGGGACCGATCGTCCGCGCTGGATGAGGACACGCCATGCACGTATCGAACGAAGGTATCCTGGTCATTCTGTTCGTTGGCCTGGTTGCAGGCTGGCTGGCCGGCAAGATCGTCCGCGGCACCGGCTTCGGGCTGGTCGGCGACATCGTGATCGGCGTGCTCGGCGCCTTGGTCGCAAGCCTGATCTTCCCGCGGCTTGGCGTCCGGATCGGCACCGGCCTCGTGTCGGAAATCGTCTATTCCGCGCTCGGCGCCATCATTCTCCTGCTGGTGGTGCGGCTGGTGCGGACCGGCGGGCGGCTCTAGGACTTGCGATCCGGCGTGGCTGAACGTTTGCACCGCGCCACGCGACATACCCCAGCACATAGCTAATTTACGCTAAAGTGAGCATCGTTGGACGCTCACCGCGGGAATCAGTATATTTCGCCTTGTTTGCCGCCAGTTTGTGCTTTTGGTCGGCGGCCACGTAGCTCATTTGATCAATTGAAGAGATGGTGGTGATGGCGGCTGCACCTCACGTGAGGCAATCCGAGCTCAGCGATGCCTTGCGCGGTTGCCGTAGCGCCTTCATCGGCGTCGGGGTGATGAGCTGCATCATCAACCTGCTGTATCTCACCGGCTCGATCTTCATGCTCGAGGTCTACGATCGGGTGCTGCCGAGCCGGTCCGTGCCGACGCTGATCGGCCTGATCATCATCGCCGCGGGGCTTTACGCCGCCCAGGGTGCGCTCGACATGATCCGCAGCCGCATTCTCGGCCGGATCGGCACCGCGCTGGACGAGAGCCTGAACGCGCGGGTGTTCGACACCGTGGTGCGGCTGCCGCTGTCCGCCGGCGGCCGCAACGAGGGCCTGCAGCCGCTGCGCGACCTCGATAACATCAGGAGCTTCCTCGGCAGCCAGGGGCCGGGCGCGTTCTTCGATCTGCCGTGGCTGCCGCTGTATCTGGCGATCTGCTTCGCTTTTCACGTGATGCTCGGCGTTACCGCGCTGGCCGGCGCCATCATCCTCGTCGCCCTGACGCTGATCACCGAATTCCTCACCCGCACGCCGGCCAAGGAGGCGATGGGGCTCGCCGCCCGCCGCAACGATCTCGCCACCTCAAGTCGCCGCAACGCCGAGGTCCTGGTCGCGATGGGCATGACCGGGCGCATGCTGTCGCGCTGGAGCGAGACCAACGAAAAATATCTCGCCGGCAACCAGCGCGCCAGCGACGTCGCCGGCGGCCTCGGCGCCATCGCCAAGGTGCTGCGCATGATGCTGCAGTCCGCGGTGCTCGCGGTCGGCGCCTATCTCGTGATCCATCAGGAGGCGACCGCGGGCATCATCATCGCCGGCTCGATCCTGAGCGCGCGGGCGCTGGCGCCCGTCGATCTCGCGATCGCACATTGGAAGAGCTTCGTTGCCGCGCGCCAGAGCTGGCGCCGTCTCAGCCATCTGTTGCAGACGATGCCGCAGCGACCGGCGCCGACCCTGCTGCAGCCGCCGGTCGGCAAGCTCTCGGTCGAGGCCATCTCGATCGTCGCGCCGGGGGACCAGAAGGCGATCGTGCAGGACGTGAGCTTCGCGTTGTCGGCCGGCAATGGCCTCGGCATCATCGGTCCGAGCGCGTCGGGCAAGTCGTCGCTGGTGCGGGCGCTGGTCGGTGTCTGGCGTCCGGTGCGCGGCCATGTCCGGCTCGATGGTGCGGCGCTCGACCAATGGTCGACGGACGAGCTCGGCCGTCACATCGGCTATCTGCCGCAGGATGTCGAATTGTTCGCAGGCTCCGTCGCGCAGAACATCTGCCGTTTCGATCCGCAGGCCTCCGCCGACGGCATCATCGCCGCCGCCAAGGAAGCCGGCGTGCACGACATGATCATCAAGATGCGCGACGGCTATGACACAGAGATCGGCGAGCAGGGTGCCGCGCTGTCGGCAGGCCAGGCGCAGCGCGTGGCGCTGGCGCGCGCGCTCTATGGCAATCCGTTCCTGATCGTGCTCGACGAGCCCAACTCCAATCTCGATACCGAAGGCGACGAGGCGCTGTCACGCGCGGTGCGCTCAGCGCGGGCGCGCGGCGCGATCGTGGTCGTCGTCGCGCACCGGCCGATCGGCATCGAGGCGGTCGACCAGGTGCTGGTCATGAAGGACGGCCGCGCCCAGGCGTTCGGTCCGAAGGAGACGGTGCTGGCGCAGGTGCTGCAGCCGCGTGCGCCGTCGCCGATCAAGATCGTCTCGGAAGCCGGAGTGGCAAAGCCATGAGCAGTCAGGTCGTTGCCGGTCCACTTCCTGGCGGCCGCAAGACGGAGAGCGTGCGCGAGTCGATCCGCCGCCACCTGCTGATCGGCATGGGCGTCGTCGTTGCGGTCGCCGGCGGGCTTGGCGGCTGGGCCGCGACGCAGCAGATTTCCGGCGCGTTGATCGCGCCCGGCCAGATCGTGGTCGAATCCAACGTCAAGAAGGTGCAGCATCCGACCGGCGGCGTGGTCGGCGAGCTTCGGGCGCGCGACGGCGACGTCGTCAAGTCCGGCGACATCGTGGTGCGGCTCGACGACACCGTGACCAAGGCAAGTCTCGCCATCGTCACCAAGAACCTCGATGCGCTGCAGGCGCGCGCCGCCCGGCTGGAGGCCGAGCAGCGCGGCTGGGCCAAGATCCTGTTTCCGCCGCAGTTGCTGCAGCGCATGAGCGATCCCGAGGTCAAGAGCCTGACGGCGAGCGAGACCAAGCTGTTCGAGGTCCGCGTCAACGGCCGCATTGGTCAGAAGGCGCAGCTGCGCGAGCGCGTCACCCAGCTGAACGAGGAGATCGAGGGACTCTCCGCGCAGGTCAGCGCCAAGGACCAGGAGATCGCGCTGGTCCAGAAGGAGCTCGACGGCGTGCGCCAGCTCTATGAGCAGCATCTGGTGCAGCTGTCGCGCCTGACCACCTTGGAGCGCGACGCTGCCCGCCTCAACGGCGAGCGCGCGCAATTCATCGCCGCGCGTGCCCAGGCCAAGGGCAAGATCAGCGAGACCGAGCTGCAGATCATCCAGGTCGACAAGGACATGGTCAGCGAGGTGTCCAAGGATCTGCGCGAGACCACCGACAAGATCGGCGAGTTCGTCGAGCGCAAGGTCACCGCCGAGGACCAGCTTCGCCGCGTCGACATCCGCGCGCCGCAGGACGGCATGGTGCTGCAGTCGAGCGTCCATACCGTCGGCGGCGTCATCACCGCCGGCGACACCATCATGCTGATCGTGCCGCAGAGCGACGATCTCCAGGTCGAGGCCAAGGTCAATCCGCAGGACATCGACAAGCTGCAGGTCGGCCAGAAGACGTTGCTGCGGCTGTCCGCCTTCAACCAGCGCACCACGCCGGAGCTGAACGGCGTCGTCAGCCGCGTCTCGCCCGACGTCACCACCGACCAGCGCACCGGCCAGAGCTATTACACCATCCGCGTCTCGATGCCGCCCGAGGAGATCGCAAGGCTCGGCGACGTCAAGCTGATCCCGGGCATGCCGGTCGAGGCATTCGTGCAGACCGGCGACCGCACTGTCATTTCCTACCTGATGAAGCCGCTGCACGACCAGCTGATGCGTGCGTTCCGGGAGAAGTGAGGGGCCCGGCTGCCGTCCCTGCAGAGACGGCGGGCAGCGCTCCAATCTCGCTGTCATCCCCGCGAACGCGGGGATCCATAACCACAGGGAGCAGTCGTGGCGCGAGATGCTCGTGACGTCTCGCGTCGCGCCCCATTTCTGCTGGGGAGTATGGGTCCTGGGTCGGCGCCCGCCGACGCTGCGCGTCATCGGGCTTGCCCGGGACGACAGCGGTTTATTCGTCGAGTTTCTTGAGTAACAGCTCCAGCGCGCTCTTCGCGAACAGCTGCATGTTGGCAAAACGGTCGCTGTGGCCGCTCTCCAGAGTGACGACTGCGGTCGCGGGCCCCGCAACCGCGAAGCACGCATGTCCCGCCGCGTCGCCGTAGCGATTGCCGGCAGGACCCGCGGCACCGGTCTCCGACACTCCCCAATCAGTCGCAAAGCGCGTCCTGATCTGCCGCGCCAGCAGCTCCGCATAAGGCTCCGACGCCGAGCGGATGCCCTTCATCGCCTCGTCCGGAATGTCCATCAGCACGCGGCGGGCGTCGCGCGTATAGACCACGGCGCCGCCGAGGAAATAGGCGGATGCGCCGGGCACCGCGAGCAGCGCCGCCGCGATCAGGCCGCCGGCGGAGGATTCCGCAACGGCAATGGTCTGCTTTTTGGCGGTCAGCCGCGCCGCGACCTTCTCGGCGACAGCGATGAGGTGCTGCATGGCGTTCATCCTTCGGAAGCGTCGACACCCGCCGCTGCCGGCTGCTGTTCATTCCCCACCATCATGCGCCGAAAGCGCACGTCGAGGAAGGCGCTGCCCCTCGCAGCGATCACGCAATGATCGGCTCGCGCGCCGCGACGGCCTGGCGGCCGCCGCGATAGACGGTCATCGCTGCGATGATACCGAGCACGGCGGCGCACATCAGCCAGTAGCCGGGCGAGGCCTTGTCGTCGGTCTTGTTGATGAGCCAGGTCGAGACCGCCGGCGTCGCGGTGCCGAACAGCCCAGCCGCCAGCGCAAAGGCGATCGAGAAGCAGGTGGTGCGGACATGCGCAGGCACGATCTCGACCAGGCAGCCCAGCATGGTGCCGCTATAGACGCCGAAATAGAACGAGAACAGCATTTCGACCGTGAGCAGCTTGCCGAAGCTCGGCGCCGCCGCGAGCCAGTGCAACGCCGGGTAGGCGGTGAGGAACGCCAGCGTCGCGATGGTCACAAGCACCGGCTTGCGTCCGATCCGATCCGACACCGCGCCGCCGACCGGATTCCATAAGAAGTTGGTCACGGCGACCAGCAAAGTGACGAGCAGTGAATCCGACGCCGACAGCTTCAGCTGCTTGCCGAAGCCGGGACCGTAGACGGTGATGAAGTAGAACGTCGTCGTGGTCAGCACCGCGATCATCATGCCGAGGATCACGATGCGCCAGTTCTCCAGCGCCGAGGCGAATACTTCGCGCGCGGTCGGGTGCTTCTTCATCGCGAGGAAGGCCGGCGTCTCCTCCAGCGTGCGGCGCAGGAAGAAGATCAGCGGAATGATCAGGCAGCCGATGAAGAAGGGAATGCGCCAGCCCCAGGCGGCCACCATGTCCGCCGGCATGGCCTGGTTGAGCACGTAGCCGATGACCGACGCGACGAAGATCGCGACCTGCTGGCTGGACGACTGGAACGAGGTGTAGAGGCCGCGATTGCCGGGCGTGGAGATCTCGGACAGATAGACCGACACGCCGCCGAGCTCGACACCGGCCGAGAAGCCCTGCAACAGCCGGCCGAGCAGCACGATGATCGGGGCCGCGATGCCGATCGTCGCATAGGTCGGGCAGAATGCGATGACGATCGTGCCGATCGCCATGATGCCGAGCGTCACGATCAGGCCCTGGCGCCGGCCGATCTTGTCGACATAGGCGCCGAGCACGATGGCGCCGACCGGTCGCATCAGGGCGCCGAGCCAGAACACGCCATAGGCATTGAGCAGAGATGCAGTCTCGTTCTCCGATGGGAAGAACGCCTTGGCGATGATCGGGGCGTAGAAGCCGAACAGGAAGAAGTCGAACTGCTCGAGGAAATTGCCGCTGGTGGCGCGCAGGATCGCGCCGATGCGCGAATGGATCGTAGCCGGCTGCGGGATTGACGTTGAGGACACGCGGGGAAACTCCTACCGTCGAGAGGCTCGTGCGGAGGATTTCTACGCCGGCCGAGGGGAAAGGTGCGACAATCTGCCACGCCAAGCCCTGGCGGCCAATAGCTTTGCGCTCAAGGCGCCCTAGGCCTGAACAGAATTGGCGGCGGCCGACTTCTGCTGCATTGCACCCTTCAGCCATTGCCGGAACGCCTTCAGCTTCGGCGGATCGGTCCGGCCCTCCGGCGTCACCAGATAGAACCCGGCATCGCTCGGCAGCGTCATCTTGAACGGCACCACCAGCCGGCCCTTGGCGATGTCGTCCTGGACGTAGGCCGTACGCCCGATCGCGACGCCGAGCCCGTCGATCGCGGCCTGAACGGTCATCAGCGACAGGTCGAAGCTCAGCCGACCCTGCCTCGACATCTCCACCGGCAGACCCGCCGCGGTCAGCCATAGCCGCCAGTCGTCGTCATAGCCGCCGCTGACCTGCAGCAGCGTGTGATGTGCGAGGTCCTCCGGACAGCGTAGTGGCTTGTCGCCCTGCAGCAGCGCCGGACTGCACACCGGAAACAGCTCGTCGGCCATCAGCCACTCCGCCCGCACGCCCGGCCAATGGCCACGGCCATAGCGGATCGCGGCGTCGACGTCGTCCTTGCGAAAATCGACCAGGCCGGTCGACGTCGTGATCCGCACGTCGATGCCGGGATGGGCCTCCTGAAAGGCCGTCAGCCGCGGCAGCAGCCATTTGGCGGCCAGCGAGGCGATGGTGGAGACCGTCAGCACCTTGGCGTTGTCCTTGCGGACCAGCCGTTCCGTTGCCAGCCGGAGATCGTCGAACGCGGCGCGCACCAGCGGGAGATAGTCGCGGGCCTGCGGCGTCAGCGCCAGGCTACGGTTCTGGCGGACGAAGAGGCGCAGCCCGAGCTCGTCCTCCAAGCGCTTGATCTGATGGCTGATTGCGGTCTGCGTCACGTTCAGCTCGGAGGCCGCGCGGGTGAAGCTCAGATGCCGCGCCGCAGCCTCGAACGCCCGCAATCCATTCAGCGACGGCAGTCGGGCCATTCACGGCCTCCCCGGTTCATGACGTTATTTCATCCGAAACGGTAGTAAATGTCGTTTGTGGATGAAGCGCAAGCGCTCGATATTGCAGCCTCAAGGAATTTTCAGGAGGCCTTCATGTCCATCTACGTCTCCTCGTCAATGACGAAACATCATGGCCCGGGGTTCTGGTCCGGCGTCGTGGAGCTGCTCGCCGCCTGGCGCTTCCGCTACCGCACGCGGCACGAGCTGGCGCAATGGTCGGAGCGCGACCTGCACGACCTCGGTCTGTCCCGCAGCGATATCGCCGCCGAGATCGACAAGCCGTTCTGGCGGGGTTGATCCCCCTTACTCATCCCGCCGCGCCGGTGCCGCTCCGCAAAGGAGGGCGCCGGCAAGCTTCCCGGTTGGAGCCGCGCATGCCGACGCCCGCCATTGCCGATCTCGCTGCCGGCTCCAACATCATTCACACGCGGCGTGGCGAGGAGGTGCGCCTGCGCTTCGTCACATCTGACGACGCCGAGGCGCTGCAGAGCTATGTCCGGTCCTTGAGCCAACGCTCGCGCCACAAGCGTTTCCTCGGCGCACTCAACGAGCTGCCAAAGGCGGTGCTCGAGGATTTCGTCGCGCTCGGCCGCAACGACCGCTACAGCCTGATCGCGACGATGGACCATGAAGGTGTCGAAGCCATCGTGGCCGAGGCGCGCTACGCATTCGATCGCGGCGTCGGTCGTGTCGAGTTTGGCCTGTCGGTCCATGACCGCTGGCAAGGCCACGGCATCGGCCCGGCGCTCATCGCGAATCTGGAAGGACGCGCGCTCGCGTTGGGTGGCGTGACCCTCTCGGGCGATGCGCTGCGTACCAACGACGTAATGATTGCATTGGCCCGCAAGGCCGGTTTCACGATCAAGCCGCATGCGGACGATTGGACCCTGGTGCGGTTCGAGAAGGGTCTAAGCGGAGTGGTGACTCATTCAGTGGGGCCAGATTTGCGCGTGGTCGGTCGCGCGCCGCAAGTCGCCACGTCCGAGATCAAATGACGTCATGCCTGCGAAGGCGGGGCATCCCGTACGCCGCGGCCTCACCGTGTCACCAGCTGTCAGTTGCGTGTACTGGATCGCCCGGTCGAGCCGGGCGATCACAGTTGCTATGAGGCGACCACCGATCCGCGTCATTGCGAGCGCAAGCGAAGCAATCCAGAGTCCTTGCTCCGCCCTGGATTCTTCGCTTCGCTCGCAATGACGGTGATCGTGGTGCGTCTTTGCCCACGTCATACGGAACATCAACTTCTCAAAACGTCTCCACCCACGGCCGCAGCTCCATCTCCCAGCTCCAGGCACTCCGTGGCTGCTGCAGCACGCTCCAATAACTTGCGGCGATGGCATCCGGATCGAGCATCGAATTCGGGCGCTCCGCGGCTTCCTGACGCTCTGCGCTCTTGATCGCGCCGTCGATGACGAAATGCGCGACGTGGATGCCCTGCGGCGACAGTTCGCGCGCCATGCTCTGGGCGAGGCCGCGCAGCGCGAACTTGCCCATCGCGAACGGCGCCGACTGGGCGTAGCCCTTCACGCTGGCGGAGGCGCCGGTGAACAGGATGGCGCCGTGCTTGTTCGGCAGCATGCGCTGTGCCGCCTGCTGCGCCACCAGGAAGCCGCCGAAGGCGCTGACGGCAATCGACTGCTGCACGTCGGCCGGCACGAGATCGGTGAGCGCTCCGCGCGCCCGCGCGCTGGCATTGTAGACCACGAGATCAGGCGCGCCGATCTCGCGCTCGACGATGCCGAACAGCCGCTCGACCTCCTCCGGATTGGTCGCATCGCAGGGGTAGGCGCGGGCGCCGGTTTCGTTGCAGAGCGCGCCGAGCTTCTCGATCTTGCGGGCGGCAAGCGCCACGCGGATCTTCTCGCGCGCGAACAGCCTCGCCAGCGAGGCCGAGAGCCCCTCGCCGGCACCGACGATGAGGGCGATCTTGTAGGCAGGGATGTCCATGGGCATGTCCTTGGGCCAAAGCGTCCGCAGACATCAAGCTAGTGCACCGGCGGCCGACTTCCTACGGCTCGTCCCCACATTTTTGCCGCGCGTCCTCAGGTGGGACGCGGCTGCAATCCAGCGAGGCAGCCGATCTCCTCCAGCACGACATCGAGCCGGCTGCGATCGTGCAGGAAAGCGTATTTGCCGCGGAGCATCGCCAGCGAGCGCGCGTGATATTTCTGCGGCTTCTGCATCCATGTGAAGTCGCCGAACTGGACGCGGAAGACGCTGCGGTTCTCGGCCAGCGCCTGCTCGTTGGCGAGCGTCCATGGCATGAACAGCGCGCCGACCTGGCGGGTCAGGATCGGCATCAAGGTCAGTGATAGTTCCGGCCACAGCTCGAACTCACCTTCGGCGCGCGGCCATAGCATGCGGTGGATCCAGGCCAGCACATGCGGCGCGCGGCCTTCGATCAGGGCGCCGGCCGTCGGATCGGTCCACAGCTCGTAGAGCTGGCCCCACAGTCCGAAATCGCCGTAGGCCGGACGGTGGCCGAACAGATATGGCCTGACCGAGAGATGCCGTTCGAGCAGGTCGAGCATTTCGGCAAAGCCCTGCTCGATCTGCGGCGCGTTGATCTCGTTGGAGCCGACATACCACAGCCGCTCGACCATGCGCGCGCGGATCTTCTCGGCCAGCTCGCCCAACTCGGCCTCGTCCGCCCTGGGGGCGCGGATGCGGGCGATGCGTCCGGCCGAGGCGCGCTGGTCGAGATCGCGCGCCCAGCGATAATGGAACATCCACTTGTTGCCCCACTCGTCCCCGAACTCCTCGATCAAGGCCGAGATGAAGCTCGTCAGCGCGTCGCCGGGATGAATCGTGGGTTGCGGAAAGTCGAGCTCCAGTGCGTCGATGATCGGCGTCGAGTCCTGCATCGGCACCTCGTCGGGGGCGACCACCAGCGGAATGATCGGCAGCTTGGCGTGCCGCGCGAACTCCGCCTCGCTTTCCGCATTGCGCAATATCCAGTGATGCGGGATGCCCTTGTAACGCAGATACGATCGCACCTTGACCGAATAGGGCGACATCTCCGCCCCGAAGATGCGATAAACCTCCGTCGGCTGATTGGTCATGGATCTGCTCCCGGTTCGGCGCACGCCGCTGCCTGTTGTGTATCCGATCAGGCGCAACCTGTCGAAGAGTCCATCAGAGACTTGCGGAAACGAACGAGGGCTTAACGATCATGCATCAGTTCCTGAGGCGCGATGACGTGATGACCGGCGGCGCAAGGCCGGAGCTGCTGGCGCCCGATACCACCGGGCTGAACTTCTATCGCGCCGACCCCGCGCTCGCCGATCTCCTGCGCATCCATCTGCCCGAAGCGCTGTTTCGGCACCTCGTGCCGCATCTCGACCGTCTCGGCGAGCTCGCCGGCTCCTATCTCGACGAATGCGCCCGCTTGGCTGACCGCCATGGCCCTGTGCTGCACCAGCGCGACCGCTTCGGCCGCGACGTGCAGTGGGTCGAGTACCATCCGGCCTATCGCGAGCTCGAGCGCGCCGCCTTTGGCGAGTTCGGCATTCACGCGATGTCGATCCGGAAGGGCATTCTCGGCTGGCCGACCAAGTATCCGGTCACGGCCAAGCACGCCTTCACCTTCCTGTTCAACCAGGCGGAGTTCGGGCTGGGCTGTCCGATCAACGTCACCGACGGATGCGCCAAGCTGCTGGCGAGCTTCGGCAGCGACGGGCTCAAGGCCAAGTACCTCGATGGCCTGACGCAGACCGACATGAGAAAGCTGACCCAGGGCGGCCAGTTCATGACCGAGAAGGAGGGCGGCTCCGATGTCGGCACGTTGACGACGGTCGCCGTCCCGGAGGGCGACCATTGGCGCCTGCATGGCGAGAAATGGTTCTGCTCCAATGCCGATGCGAAAGTCGTGATGCTGTTGGCGCGGCCGCAAGGTGCCGAAGCGGGAACGCGCGGCGTCGGCCTGTTCCTGATGCCGCGCTTCCTCGATGACGGCAGCCAGAACCACTATCGGATCGTGCGCCTGAAGGACAAGCTCGGAACGCGCTCGATGGCCTCGGGCGAGATCAAGCTGGAGGGCGCCGTCGCCTATGCGGTCGGGAGGCTCGATCGCGGCTTCGTGCAGATGGCCGAGATGGTCAACTCGTCGCGTCTCTCCAACGGCGTCAAGTCGACGGCGCTGATGCGGCGGGCCTGGCACGACGCAATTACGGTCGCGCGCAACCGCGTGGTGTTCGGAAAACGCATCGTCGACCTGCCGCTCGGCCGGCGGCAACTGCTGAAGATCCTGCTCGCGACCGAGCAGGCGCTGTCGCTGAGCTTCCTCACCGCCGACGCGCTCGACCGTGCCGAGGCCGGCAGCCAGGATGCCGCGGCGCTGCTGCGCATTCTGACGCCGACATTGAAATTCCGCGCCACGCGCGACGCGCGCAAGGTCTGCGGCGATGCGTTGGAGATGCGCGGCGGGATCGGCTATGTCGAGGAGTTCGTGACCGCGCGGCTGCTGCGCGACGCCCATCTCGGCTCGATCTGGGAAGGCACCGGCAACATCGTCGCGCTCGATGCGCTGAAGCGCGCCGTGGGCCGGCACGGTGCGGAGGCCGCGCTGGCAGCCGACCTGCATGCGCGGCTCGACGACAGCGCCGTCGTGCCGCAGGCCTGGCGCGATCAGCTGCATCGACTCGTGGATCGTGCCGTGGGCTTTGCGCGCGAGGTCGCGGGACGCGCCGACAACGAGTCCGAAGCGCGCCGCGCCACCAGCCTGCTGTATCACGTGGCAAGCGCCGTCTCGACGACTTGGGAAAGCGGGCGCATCCACGCGATGCGCGGCGACGCGCGCAGGCTGTTGCTGGCGAAGCTCATCGTCGCGCACCGGCTGACGCCGTCCGATCCGTTCCGGCTCGCGGAAAATAGGATGGATGATGCCATCGCGACACTGCTGCTCGGCGAACGTACCGCTGACATGGAGGAGGTTGGCGAACTGCTGTCAGCGGCGTAGGCTTGCCGCGACCAACAACAAACAAGATCGGGAGAACGCCAATGAAAGCCGCCGTGCTGATGGAGGTCAACAAGCCGCTGGTGATCGAGGACATCAGTGTGCCCAAGCCGGGGCCGCGGGAAGTGCTGATCCGCACGGCGGTTGCCGGTCTCTGCCATTCCGACCTGCACTTCATCGAAGGCCTGTATCCGCATCCGCTGCCCGCCGTGCTCGGCCATGAATCGGCTGGGATCGTCGAGCAGGTCGGCGCCGACGTGACCTATGTGAAGCCGGGCGATCACGTCGTCACGTGCTTGTCCGTGTTCTGCGGCACCTGCGACAACTGCACCACGGGCCGCCCGGTGTTGTGCACCGATACGACGGTGAAGATGCCGCCCGGCGCCTCCAACCGGCTGTCATGGGGACGAAGCGAGAAGCTGCACCAGTTCCTCAACCTCTCGTCCTTCGCCGAGCAGATGCTGGTGCACGAGAACGCGATCGTGAAGATCCGCCCGGACATGCCGCTCGATCTCGCAGCGCTGATCGGCTGCGGCGTCATCACCGGCTATGGCGCGGTCGTCAACACGGCGCGGGTGCAGGCCGGCGAGACGGTGGCCGTGATCGGCTGCGGCGGCGTCGGCATGGCTGCGATCAACGGCGCCGAGATCGCGGGCGCGGGCCGCATCATCGCCATCGACACCAATCCGGCCAAGCTGCAGCTTGCGACGAAACTGGGCGCGACTGACATCATCAATCCCACTGAGGGCGACGTCGTGGCCCAGGTGCGCGAGCTCACCAAGGGCGGCGTGCACCACGCCTTCGAGGTGCTCGGGCGCAAGGAGACCGCCGAGCAGGCGTTCGCGATGCTGGCGCCGGGCGGCACCGCGACCATCGTCGGCATGATCCCGTTCGGCCAGAAGATCGAGCTGCACGGCTTCGACTTCCTGCGCGAGCGCCGCATCCAGGGCTCGTCGATGGGCTCGAACCACTTTCGCGTCGACATGCCCCGCCTCGTCGAGTTCTATCTGCGCGGCAAGCTGCATCTGGAGGACTGGATCTCCGCCAAGCTGAAGCTGTCGGAGATCAACGAGGGCTTTGCCAACATGAAGGCAGGCAAGACGCTGCGCAGCGTGATCATGTTCGATGCGTGAGGTGGGTGGTCGGGTGTGAGGCAGGTGATGAGGTTCGGCGGGTCTGCCTATTAGTTACCCGTCATGCCCGGGCCTGACCCGGGCATCCAGCCTCTCTGCAAGACGGATGGCCGGGTCAAGCCCGGCCATGACGATGTAGGACGACGGCGGAATTTGGCGAGGCGTTGTTGAATAAGCCCGATCGCGAACTAGTTCGCGAACCGCGGCGGCGGGACGAAGCCGCCGAATTCGCGCTCGATCAGGTCGGCGAGCTTGAGCGGCGTGCGGTCCTCGAGGAACGGGCCGACGATCTGCACCCCGACCGGCAGGCCGTCGGCGAGTCCAAGCGGAATCGCGGTGGCGGGCAGTCCGGGCAAGGTGGCGATGCCCGGCCAGGCGAGCTGATCGGTGTAGCAATGCTCGACGCCGTCGATGCTGATGCGGCGCTGCTCCTGGTCGGGCGAATGGTCGTGCGGATAGGCCGGCGTTGGCATGATCGGGCAGATCACGGCATCGAACTGCTCGAACAGCGTTCGCCATTGCGCGCGCAGCCGCGCCCGCGCCCCGCCGGCCTGCACCCAGTCGCGATGGCTGAGCGCGATGCCGCGCAGCCGCTCGGCCGCGAGGCTCGCTGCCTCCTTCGGCAATTGCGCGGCCGCGTGACTGGCGCCGGCGTGGACCTCCGCCGGCATGGTGGCGCCGATGAAGCCGAGCAGCATGCGCATGTAGAGCCGGCTCGATGCGGCGAAGTCCGGCAGCAGCGGGCTGTCCGTCGTGACGCTCACGCCGGCCCGTGCGAGGTCGGCCGTCAGCCGCTCGATCGCGCCGCGCACGGCGCTGTCGGTCGGCAGCAGCGGATCGCTCGCGACCACCAGCACGCGGAAATCCCGCAGGCGACCGTGGCGCGGCGGCGGCAGGTCGAGGCGATATGCCTTGCCGGCCTCGAGCGGGTCGGGGCCTGCGATCACATCGAGCAGCAGCGACAGATCGGCGGCCGAGCGCGCCATCGGGCCGACGACGGCGAGGTCGGCCTCGCCCGGCAGCGGCTGAAACGGCGGCGGCGTATGGCCGCGCGAGGCCACCAGGCCGTAGCTCGGCTTGTGCGCGGTGACGCCGCAATGAAACGCCGGCACCCGGAGCGAGCCGCCGATATCGGAGCCGAGCGACAGCGAGCCGTAGCCGGCCGCCAGGGCCGCGGCCGATCCGCCTGACGAACCGCCCGGCGTGCGGCCGAGATCGTAGGGATTGTTGGTGGTGCCGTAGATGTCGTTGTAGCTCTGCCAGTCGCCGAGCCCGAGCGGCACGTTGGTCTTGCCGAGCACGATGCCACCGGCGTCCTTCACGCGAGTCACCGTCAGCGCATCCTCGGCCGCGATGAAATCCCTGTGCTGCGGAAAACCCCAGGTCGTCGGCAGGCCGGCGACGTTGTAGGATTCCTTCACCGTGAGCGGAAGGCCGAGCAGGGGCCGCCGTTCGCCGCGCGTCAGCGCGGCGTCGGCGGCGTCGGCGGCAGCGAGCGCGCGCTCGAAATCGCGCACGCAGACGGCGTTGATCTCGGGGTCATGACGTTCGATGCGGTCGATGGCGAGCTTGGTCAGCTCGACCGACGAGATCTCACGATCTGCCAACGCCCTCGCCGTGTCGACGGCGGTTGCGAACGTCCATTGCGGTGCGGCCAAGGTCGATCCTCCCGGTGAGATGTTTGCCGGGAGTCCTAACCGATGCGGATGGCGATCGCTTGACCAAAATTGCGGATTCTAGCCCGGCAGCATCCGCTGCATGACACGGTCGCGATAGATGAAGACGTGCGCGAGTGCGGCGGCGACGTGAACGACGATCAGGATCAGCAGCAGCCATTCGGAGGCTTGGTGCAGCCCGTCGATGGCGCGGTTACCGGCCGGGTTGCGCGCGGCCAGCATCGGCAATGGAAACAGGTAGAAGAACGATACGCTCCAGCCGCGGAAGGAGGCGAACAGCCAGCCGGTGATGGTGCTCGCCAGCACCATCACATAGAGCATCCAGTGCACGACCTCCGAGCTCAGCCGCTGCCAGGGCGGCAGCGAGCTCTCCGGTGCGACCGGATGGGTGAGCCGCCAGACGAAGCGCACGGCGATCAATGCCAGAATGGTGAGGCCGAATGAAATGTGCAGGATCATCGGCGCGCCGGGGGGTGTATTGGCATGCAGGTCCGGCATCAGCCAGCCGATCGGATACTGGATGGCGAGCAGCGCCACCACCAGCCAGTGCAGGATCTTCGCGGGTGTGCCGTAATGCAGGCGTGGCGTCATGACGAGTTTTCCGTTGTGATCGGTCCGGCGCCATCAGCCTCGCGGCTGAGCGGTTGGCAAGACGCCGGGGTGCGGATGCTAGGCCGCTCCTATGAGAATTCCGACGCCGAGCACGATGATGCCGCCGAGCACGATCTGGAACACCGCCTGCAGGAACGGCGTGTCCATATAGCGCGCGCGGATGTAGGCGATCGCCCACAGCTCGAAGAACACGACGAGGCTCGCGATCGCGGTCGCGATCCAGAACGCGTTGGTCCAGGAGTCGGGGACGAGATAGGGCATCGTGTGCCCCAGTCCGCCGAGCGTCGTCATCGCGCCGCACACGGCGCCGCGCAGCCACGGCGAGCCGCGGCCCGTCAGCGAGCCGTCGTCGGACAGCGCCTCGGCGAAGCCCATGCTGATGCCGGCGCCGATCGAGGCGGCAAGGCCCACCAGGAAGGTCTGGAAGTTCTGATGCGTGGCGAAGGCGGCGGCGAACAGCGGCGCCAGCGTCGAGACCGAGCCGTCCATCAGGCCGGCGAGACCGGGCTGGACATATTGCAGCACGAACACGCGCCGCCGCGTCTCGTCCTCCTTGTGCCGGACATCCGGACTGAGGATCTTGTCGGTCAGTTTCGCCGCAACCTTCTCGTGGCCCTTCTCGGCCTCGGCGAGATCGCCGAGCAGCCGGCGCACGCCGACGTCCTTGGCCTGCTCGGCCGCCTTGGCGTAGAAGCGCTCGGCCTCGAACTCCATCGTGCCGACCTCGCGGCGGATGGCGTCGAGCGACAGGTTCTTGGTCAGCCAGATCGGCCGGCGCTGCATGAAGCCCTTGACGTTCTCGCGCCGGATCGGCGGCAGGTTCTTGCCGAAGCGCTCCTCATAGAGTTCGAGCAGCATGTGGCGGTGGCCCTTCTCCTCCTCGGCCATCTGCTCGAACAGCTTGGCTGAATCCGGATAACGTTCCGCCAGATCCTCCGCGAAGCTCATATAGATACGGCCGTCTTCCTCTTCGGCCGAGATCGCGATTGCCAGGATCTCGCGCTCGGTGAGGTCGGCGAAGTTCTTCATTCCAAGGTCCCCGGATCTCTCGCTCTCAACATTCGGGTGTTTAGAACGTTTCTAAAGTCTATATGGATTTGCCGCACCGCGGTCAAACTCCGGCCGCTGATTGGTCGCGAAACCCTTCGGTGACAGCGCATTCAAGCTCCAGTCATGGAACTGCGAGGATAGTCCGTCGTTCGCGTTCCGCTCAGCCACCTAAGGAGTTCCCATGGATAGCGTCAAATATCGGCTCAACGATCCAGGGTTGGCGCCGCGCCGCACCCGGATGGATATCCCGGGCTGGGCAGGCGAACGCCAGCCACGAGCGAATGGCTCGCATGAGCAGGTCTGGCATTGCGTACCATTCTCGGAAGGTGCGCAATATGGCATCGAGCTATTTTATCCGTACGACTTCGAGCTGCAGGTCACCACGCGGGACGGCAAGCTGGAGCTGTCCGGCGACTGGGGCGAGCCGCCGAGCCCGAGCCTGCAATGGCCGCCGTTCCGCAATTTTGGCGATGCCTTCTACACCTACCAGATCCTGCTCGATCTCAAGGTGCCCAACGGTTTCGCGATCCGGACCGAGCCGCATCCGCGCTTCTACACCGACCGCAGCGATACCTGCCCGATCGCGGTGCCGGCGTTGGTGCGCAATTTCTGGCCGATGCTGTTCTTCTGCGTCTTCAAGGCGCCCGCGGAAGGGCGGACGCATATCTTCCGTCCGGGCGAGCCGTTCGCGCAGGTGATCGTGATTCCGGAGGAGGCAAACTTCACGGTCGAGCCCATGACTCCGGACGAGGCGGCCGAGCGCGAGTTGCAGTCGCGCCGCATCCACGCCAGCCGTCCGGTGCTCGCCAAGGAGACCGAATGGGTGTCGAGCACCGACACGGTGTTCGACGGCACCTACCGCCACCTGCATCGCGCGGCGAAGGACAAGGCGCGCAAGTCCTGACGCTTCCGTCTTCCTCAAACGAAAGAGCGCCGACCTCACGGTCGGCGCCCCCCGAGCTTTCACCTCTCAACGATCAGTAGCGATCGTAGTACCAGTGGTGATGGTGATGATGGTGGTGGTGATGGTAGTACCGGCGCGGCACCACATAGACCCGGGGGCCGTAACCGTACCCATAGCCAGGGCCGTAGCCATAGCCGCGCCAGTAGCCATGGTGATGGTGGTGATGATGGTGGTGGTGATGGTACCACTGCGCCAGCTGCACCTTCGGTTCGGCCTCCGGCGGCGCCTGCTCGTCGAGCGCCTGCAGCACCTTGGCCGCATTCGGGATCGGCTCGAGCAGGTCGGCGTAGGAGTTGGCCTTCAGCACGTCGCTCGGGGCCGGAGCCGCTGACGCCTGCGCCGTGCCGAGCGCGCCGACAGCGGCGACTGCGCCCAACAAGCCTGCGATCTTCTTATCCATAAATCTTCTCCTGATGCGCATTGCCCGGATGCAAAAACGTCAACCCCGAATGTTCGTTCCTCGATTCGCCTAATACGTCGGAACGGCGTCCGAAATCAGGCTGTCGATTTGTTCAGGAACGTGAACAGGAGCTCATTGACTCGTTCATGTTGCTCCTGCTGCACCCAATGTCCGGCGCGATCGATCAGCTCGCACAGGATCATGTTGGTGCACACTCGGGACTGCATCGCTTCGAACACACCGGGCCGTTGGTAGATGCCCCAGTCTTGCAGGCCGGAGATGAATGCGGACGGAACGTCGATCGTGAGATCCGACCAGGTCTGCAATTCAGCGTCGAATAGACCAGACGTGCCGCAGCGGTACCATTGCAGCCCGCCCTGGAAGCCGTTTCGTTCATATTCGGCGGTATAGACCGCGAGCTCATGGTCCGGCAGCCAGCGATTCGCCGCGATCGCCGCCGCATCCGGCATCTCCTCGGCGACGGTCTCGGCCATCGTCTTGTCGAGGTCCATGACGTAGTAGGTCGGTAGCTTGGCGAGTTCGGCCGCGTCCCAGGCCTGCAGAGGAGAAGGGGCGTTGGCCGCCCAGTCTGCGCTCTTGTGATGGTAATAGGCGCGCAGGAATTCATGCAGCCCCTGCGGGGGATGATGCATGTCCGCATTGGCCTGCCGCGTCGCGTAGTACCATTGATAGTGCTTGCGCGGACGCGGCAGCGCAGCCAGTTCGCGATGCACGGGATCCTCCTGCGCCGCGAGGGGATGGCTGGCGATGTCGAACGGTGCTGCGGGTGGCCCCGGGAACGGTGCGCTCATCATCACGACCGATCGAAAGACATCGGGGCGGATCACTGCGCACCACGCCGCGACGGGGCTGCCGAAGTCGTGGCCGACGACAGACGCGACATGGCGATGGCCGAATGCATAGACCACGCCGAGCGCATCGCGCACCAGGTTGGTGAAGCGAAACGGCGCGAGATCACCGTCATAGTCGGCGCTCCACCCTGTGGTGCGGCCATAGCCGCGCTGGTCCGGCGCCAGCACGTGGTAGCCGGCGGCGGCCAGCGCCGGCATCACCTTGCGCCAGCTATAGGCCAGCTCGGGAAAGCCGTGTAGCAGCAGCACACAGGGACGGCCGGGCGTCTCGAAGCCGGCTTCGAGCACGTGCATGCGCAGGCCGTTGATGCCGTCGACGAAGCGGGACCGGATCGTGGGTGGGAGGGGAAGCGGGGGAAAGGAAGTCGACATTCGAACGTCTCCTCGTCATGGCCGAGCTTGACCGGCCATCCACGTCTTCTCTTGTGCCAGCTTGAAAGACGCCGATGCCCGGCACAAGGCCGGGCATGACGGAATTTTGCGGAATGATCGCGTGCTAGGCCGCGCCCTTCTTCGGCCAGTAGCGTTCGCGCAGGTGGCGCTTGACCAGCTTGCCGGTCGGCGTGCGCGGAAGCTCCGGCTCGAAATCGATCGAGCGCGGGCACTTGATCGGCGACAGATGCTGGCGGCAGAACAGGATCAATTGCTCCTCGAACGCCTTGCCGGCGCGCGCCATGTCGTGCGGCTGCACCACCGCCTTGACCTCCTCGCCCATCTCCTCGTTCGGCACGCCGAACACGGCGACATCGGCGACGTCGGGATGCGTGATGAGGACGTCCTCGGTCTCCTGCGGGTAGATGTTCACGCCGCCGGAGATGATCATGTAGGACTTGCGGTCGGTCAGATAGAGGAAGCCGTCGGCGTCGAGATAGCCGACGTCGCCGAGCGTCGACCAGCCCTTGTCGTTGTAGGCCCGCTTCGTCTTCTCCGGATCGTTGTGATAGGAGAACACCGGCGCGTCGGCGAAGTACACCGTGCCGATCTCGCCGGTCGGCAGCTCCTCGTCATTCTCGCCGAGGATCTTGATCTTGCCGACAACGGCGCGTCCGACGCTGCCACGATGCTCCAGCCACTGCTTCGAGGTGCAGACGGTGACGCCGTTGCCTTCGGAGCCGGCATAATACTCGATCAGGATCGGACCCCACCACTCGATCATCCTGGCCTTGACGTCGACCGGGCAGGGCGCAGCGGCATGGATCGCGCCCTTCAGGGTCGACACGTCGTAGCGCTTGCGCACGTCCTCCGGCAGTTTCAGCATGCGCACGAACATGGTCGGCACAAGCTGCGACTGCGTGACCTTGTACTTTTCGACCAGCTTCAGGAAGTCTTCGGCGTCGAAATGCTCCATGATGATCGAGGTGCCACCGAGCACTGAGACCATCATGTTGAAGCGCAAGGGAGCTGCATGATAGAGCGGCGCCGGCGACAGATAGGTGCTCTCGGCGTTCATGCCGCACATGTCGGCGCACAGCACGCGCAGGAACTGGTTCGGCTGATCGATCGGATTGCCTTCGAAATCCTTCTTGATGCCCTTCGGCCGTCCGGTGGTGCCCGACGAATACAGCATGTCGTAGCCGGCGACCTGATCGGCGATCGGCGTCTTGGGCTGGGCGCCGGCCTCCTTGTCCCAGGAGCGGAAGCCGGGCTCGGGCTCGTCGATCATGAAGAACAGCGGGCCGTCCGTGGCGCTCACGAGATCGCGCACCTGCTCGGCGCATTTCGGCGAGGTGATGAAGACCTTGGCGCCGCAATCCCTGATGATGTAGGCGATCTCGTCCTTGGTGAGATAGCGGCTGATCGCGGTGTAGTACAGGCCGGAGCGCTGCGCCGCCCAGGCGATTTCCATGAAAGCCAGCCGATTCTCCATCAGGAAGGCGATATGGTCGCCGGCCTTGAGCCCCAGCGCACGGAATAGATGAGCGCCCTGGTTCGAGAGTTCGTCGAGCTCGCGATAGGTGATGGCCTTGCCGGTGCCGGCCATCTGATAGGCGATCTTGTCGGGATGGCTGCGGGCGTGAATGGAGGGGTGGGTCATGAAAGACTCCGGCGGGGAGGCGCGAGTAACGAATGGCGAGTAGCGAATAGGGAATGGCGAATAGCGGAGCGTCTGGGCGAGCGGAGCGGGATCGCTCTCCCTATTCACCACTCGCCATTCGCTATTCGCTTCCTACAGCCTTTCCACGATCGTCACGTTGGCCATGCCGCCGCCTTCGCACATCGTCTGTAACCCATAGCGCTTGTTGCGGGCCTTCAGCGCATGCAGCAGCGTGGTCATCAGCTTGGTGCCGGAGCCGCCGAGCGGATGGCCGAGCGCGATCGCGCCGCCATTGACGTTGAGGCGGTTCGGATCGGCGCCGATGGTCTTCAGCCAGGCGGTCGGCACGGAAGCGAACGCCTCGTTGACCTCATAGAGATCGATCTCGTCGATCGACATGCCGGCCTTCTGCAGCGCGCGCTGCGTCGCCGGGAGCGGCGCCTCCAGCATGATGACGGGGTCGCCGCCCATCATGGTCATGTGATGGACGCGGGCCAGCGGCTTGACGCCGAGCGACTTCAGGCCGCGCTCGTTGACGACCATGACGCCGGACGCGCCGTCGCAGATCTGGCTGGCCGTGGCCGCCGTCAGCTTGCCGTTCTCGGCGATCAGCTTGACGCTCTTGATGCCGTCGAGGCTGACGTCGAAGCGGATGCCCTCGTCGATGTGGTGGGTGTCGGTCGAGCCGTCGGCACGGGTGATCTCGAGCGGGATGATCTCGTCCTTGAAGTGGCCTGCCTGCGTGGCGGCAATCGCGCGCTGATGGCTGTTATAGGCATATTCGTCGAGTTCATCCTTGGAGAGACCGTACTTCTCCGCCATCATTTCCGCGCCGGTGAACTGGCTGAACTGGATGTTCGGATAGCGGCTCTCGATGCCAGGGCTCTTGTAGTGCCCGAAGCCGTTCTTCGCCGGAAGCGTGGAGGAGAGACCCATCGGCACCCGGGTCATCGACTCCACGCCGGCGGCGATCACGACATCCATCGCGCCCGACATCACTGCCTGCGCGGCGAAATGCAGCGCCTGCTGCGACGAGCCGCACTGCCGGTCGATCGAGGTGCCCGGCACGCTCTCCGGCAGCTTCGAGGCCATCACCGCATTGCGCGCGATGTTGTTCGATTGCTCGCCGGTTTGCATCACGCAGCCCATGATCACGTCCTCGACCTGGTCCGGCGCGGCGCCGGAGCGATCGACCAGCGCGTCCAGCACCTTCGCCGCGAGGTCGGCCGGATGCCAGCCGGCCAGCCGTCCTCCCTTGCGGCCGCCGGCCGTGCGTGCGGCCGCGACGATGTAGGCTTCCGCCATGACGTATCCTCCCTAGACTTGGTGTTCGTGATTGGCGGCGATTTAAATGCCCGATCGAGCGTTAGTCAATCGATCAATTAACTCTTGAGATCAACTCCGGCTTCGGCTTATCTGCCTCGATCAAGCGCGAGACATGTCTTGGGACCTCAGCTTCACAACAGCGTGCCAGAGAAACTTCCCGCGGGGCGGAATGCGACGGCGGAGAAGCTGCTGGACGCCGCCAGCGAGCTGATGATCGCGAGGTCCTCGATCGAAATCTCGCTCAGCGACATCGCGCAGAAGTCCGGCTCTAATGCAGCGCTGGTGAAATATCATTTCGGCAACAAGGACGGCCTGCTGCTGGCGCTGCTCGCCCGCGACGCGGCGACCGAGGTGGCCAATCTCGAATATCTCCTGGCGCAGCCGCTGCCGCCGACGGCGAAGCTGAAGCTGCACATCAGCGGCATCATCCGCGCCTATCACCGGTTTCCCTACATGAACCGGCTGATCCATTATCTGCTGCATGAGAGCAGCGCGGAGGCGGCCGACGAAGTGTCGAAGTTCTTCGTGGCGCCGCTGCTCGATTTCCATCGCCGGCTCATCGAGGAGGGCGTCGCCAGGGGCGAGTTTCGCGCCGTCGATCCGGTGCTGTTCTACACCAGCCTGATCGGCGCCTGCGATCACCTGTTCTTCGGCCGCCACGCGATGTCGCGCGCGATCGGCGTCGGCCCGGTCACCGATGATGTCTGCCGTCAGTACATCGCCCATATGGAGGCGCTGATCTGCGGTGGAATATTGAAACGGGCGAGTGGCGAATAGGGAGTCGCGAATGTGGGAAGCCTCTATTCGCTACTCCCTATTCGCTATTCGCAAGCAAAAACGTCTAGGGAGGAAACCTGACATGCAGTTGAACAACGTTGCCGTTCTCATCACCGGCGGTGGCTCGGGTCTCGGCGCAGCTACGGCGCGCGCCATGGCGGCCAAGGGGGCCAAGGTGGCCGTGCTCGATCAGAGCCTGGAAAACGCCGAGAAGATCGCCGCCGAGATCAAGGGCGTCGCGCTGCATGCCGACGTCACCAATGAGGATCAGGTCAAGGCCGGCCTCGCCAAGGCCGAGGCGGCCCACGGCATCGCCCGCGTGCTGGTGAATTGCGCCGGCATCGGCGGCTCGCAGCGCATCGTCGGCAAGGACGGCGTCTATCCGCTCGCCAAGTTCGCGCGCATCATCAACGTCAACCTGATCGGCACCTTCAACGTGCTGCGGCTGTTTGCCGAGCGCCTCGTCACCGCCGAGCCGGTCGGCGAGGAGCGTGGCGTCATCATCAACACCGCCAGCGTCGCGGCCTATGAAGGCCAGATCGGCCAGATCGCCTATTCGGCCTCGAAGGGCGGCGTCGTCGGCCTGACCCTGCCCGCTGCGCGCGATCTCGCCAGCCAGAAAATCCGCGTCAACACCATCGCGCCCGGCCTGTTCCTGACACCGCTGCTGATGGGACTGAACGAAGAAGCGCGCAAGAGCCTGGGCGCCCAGGTGCCGCATCCGGCCCGGCTCGGCGACGCCTCCGAGTACGGTAACCTCGCCGTCCACATCGTCGAGAACCCGATGCTGAACGGCGAAACCATCCGCCTCGACGGCGCCATCCGCATGGCCCCGCGCTGACGGCAACCTCCGCCGTCGTCCCCGCGAACGCGGGGACCCATACTCCGCGGCGTCTGTGATAGGCAGACTGGCAGACGCCGCACTCTTACCAATCAAGCCGGTGGCTATGGATCCCGGCGTTCGCCGGGATGACACTGAGGGTGGAGCGCGCGCCATGTCCCAACCGCTGCTGATCGAACACGACAATGGCGTCGACCGGGTGACGCTCAATCGCCCCGAGAGCCTGAACGCGCTCGACCCGGCGCTGATCGACGCGCTCAACGCTTATTTCGAAAGCCTGCAGCGCAATCGCACCACGCGAGTCGTCGTGCTCAAGGGTGCCGGCAAGAACTTCTGCGCGGGGCTCGATCTGAAGGCCGCGATGCAGCGGCGCGGCGGCGTCAATGAGCCGCCCAGCGTGACCGAGTCGCTGGACTCGCAGCGCCGCATCGCCGACATCGTGATGTTGATGCGGCGTTGCCCGCAGCCGATCATTGCGCTGGTGCAGGGCGCAGCCGCCGGCGGCGGCTTTGCGTTGGCGCTCGCGGCCGATATCCGCATCGCCAGCCGCTCGGCGCGGATGAACTGTGCCTTCATCAAGCTTGGCTTAGGGGGCTGCGACATCGGCACCAGCTATTTCCTGCCGCGCCTCGTCGGCGTCTCCGTCGCATCGGAGCTGATCCTCACCGGCCGCTTCATCGGAGCCGAGCGCGCGCTCATGGTCGGGCTGGTGTCGGAAATCGTCGAGGACGATATGCTCGAGGGCGCGGCTGCGCCCTTCGTCGATGCGATGATGACGGCCTCGCCGGTCGGACTTCGACTCTCAAAGGAATGTCTCAACATGAGCGTCGATGCGTCGTCGATCGAAGCCGTCATCGCGATGGAAGATCGCAACCAGGTGCTGTGCAGCCGCTCGGAGGATTTCAAGGAGGGCATTCAAGCCTTCCTCGAGAAGCGCAAGCCGGTCTATACCAACCGCTAGATATCAAGATCCGCAAAGGACGATATTTCGGGAGACGCAAAATGGACGGGACGGCAGCGAAGGTGTTGGAGAAGCCGGCATTCCGCAAGGTCAACTGGCTGGCGCGCGACATCGATATCGAGAGACGCGGTGACGGCGTCATCGTCATCAAATCGCGCATTCCGCTGCAGGCCTATGAGCCGCATTTGGCGGCGCCGCTCGCCCGCTGGGCTAAGGAGGCGCCGACGCGGACCTGGCTCGCGCAACGCAGCGGAGCCGAGCGGCAATGGCGCAAGCTGTCCTATGCCGAGGCCAAGCGCACCGTCGATGGGCTGACGCAGGGCCTGCTCGATTTGAAGCTGGACGGCCGCCCCGTCGCCATCCTCTCCGGCAATTCGATCGAGCATGCGCTCATCACCATGGCTGCGATGCAGGCCCGTTCGCCGGCCGCTCCGGTGTCGCCCGCCTATTCACTGATGAGCCACGATCATCTCAAGTTGAAATATCTGTTCGGCCTCGTGAAGCCGGGCGTGGTCATGGTGCAGGACGGCCCGACCTTCGAGAAGGCGCTGAAGGCGCTCGATCTCGACGGCGTCACCGTCGTTCATGTCGCGCGTCCGTGCGAGGGCATTGCGAGCATCAGCTTCGCTGATCTCGCCGCGACGCCGGTCACCGGCGCGGTCGACGCGTCGATTGCGCAGATCACACCGGACACGGTCGGCAAGCTGCTGTTCACCTCCGGCTCGACCGGCATGCCCAAGGCGGTCATCAACACCCAGCGCATGATGTGCGCCAATGCGGCGATGATGATGCAGACGCGGCCGCGCGGGCCTGATGCGCCGATCTCGACGGTGCTCGACTGGATGCCATGGAATCACACCATGGGCGGCAATGCGCTGTTCAATCCGCTCTTGATCGAGGGCGGCACGCTCTACATCGACGACGGCCGGCCGATGCCCGGCATGTTCGACGAAACCATCCGGAACCTGCGCGAGGTGTCGCCGACCTATTACGCCAATGTGCCCGCCGGCTATGCGGCGCTGGCGGCGGCGATGGAGAAGGACGATGCGCTGTGCCGCTCCTTCTTCAAGGATCTGGGCATCATGGCCTATGGCGGCGCGCGGCTGCCGGACGATCTGTACGAGCGGATGCAGGCGCTGGCGGTCAAGACCACCGGCGAGCGCATCGTGTTCTACACCGGATGGGGCTCGACCGAGACGGCGCCGACCTCGACCGGCACCTATTGGAACACGGAGCGGGTCGGGCTCATCGGCCTGCCGTTCCCCGGCGTCGAGCTGAAGATGGTGCCGACCGGCGACAAATACGAGCTGCGCCTGCGCGGCATCAACGTGATGCCCGGCTATTTCGGCCAGCCCGAGCTGACGAAGAAGGCGTTCGACGAGGAAGGGTTCTACTGCATCGGCGATGCCGGCGTGTTCGTCGATCCCAATGACCCGGCGCAAGGCATCATCTTCGCCGGCCGCGTGGTCGAGGATTTCAAGCTCACGACAGGCACCTTCGTCCATGTCGGCTCGCTTCGCACCGATGCGATCGCAGCCGCAACGCCGGCGATCCACGATGCACTGGTGACCGGGCAGGACCGCGAATATGTCGGTCTCCTGGCCTGGCCCAATCTGCACGCCTGCCGCCAGTTGGTCGGCGATCCCAACGCGACGTTCGAGGACGTGGTGAAGCATCCGGCCGTCATCGACTGCGTCCGCCGTGGTCTCGAAGCCCATAATAAAGAGTGCGAGGGCGCGACCAGCCGGCGCATCGGCCGCGCCATGCTGATGGTCGAGCCGCCCTCGATCGACGGCCATGAGCTGACCGACAAGGGCTACATCAACCAGCGCGCCGGTCTCGAACGCCGTGCCGCGCTGGTCGAGCGGCTCTACGCGGCCGAGCCCGACAGCGACGTGATCGTGCTGTGACGACGCATTTTGAAACCGTCATTCCGGGGCACTCGCGAAGCGAGTGAACCCGGAATCCAGAGATAAATCAGATCGAGATTCCGGGTTCGATGCTGCGCATCGCCCCGGAATGACGATCAGGAAGCAGGTGAGGCCATGAACTTCGATTTCTCCGACGACCAGAAGCAGTTGCGGGACCAGGCGCGGAAATTCCTCGCCGAGAAGTGTCCGCCCAAGGCGGTGCGTGTCGTGCTCGATGGCAAGGAGCCGTATGACCGAGCGCTGTGGAAAGGCTTCGCCGAGATGGGCTTCCTCGGCGTCGCCATTCCTGAGGAGTACGGCGGCGCGGGCGCCGGTCATCTCGAGCTCTGCGTGATCGCCGAAGAGGTCGGCCGCGCGCTGGCGCCGGTGCCGTTCTCGTCGACCGTGTATCTTGCCGCGGAGGCCCTGATGCTGGCCGGCAGCGATGCGCAGAAGCAGGCCTGGCTGCCGAAGATCGCCAATGGCGAGGCGATCGGCACCTTGGCGTTGTTCGAGGGCACCGGCAATCCGTCGCCCAAAGCGATCAAGTGTGAGGCCGCCAACGGCGTGCTCAACGGCACCAAGAAGCCGGTCGCCGACGGCGCCATCGCCGATCTCATCATCGTTGCCGCGCGTACCGGCTCGACCGGCCGCGACGGCGACATCTCGCTGTTCCTGGTCGACCCCAAGGCGGGCGGCGTCGAAGCCAAGGCGCTGACCAATCTCGATCCGACGCGCGGCCAGGCCGAGCTCACCTTCAAGAACTGCAAGGCGGAGCCGCTCGGCGCCGCCGGCGAGGGTTGGAGCATCATCACCCAGGTGCTCGATCGCGCCGCGGTGCTGACGGCGTTCGAGCAGGTTGGCGGCTCCGACCGCGCGCTGGAGATGGGCCGCGACTACGCGCTCGACCGGATCGCCTTTGGCCGTCCGATCGGCTCGTTCCAGGCGGTCAAGCACATGCTGGCCGACATGTACGTCTCGGCGACCTTGGCGCGCTCCAACTCCTATTATGGCGCCTGGGCGCTCTCGACTAATGCGCCGGAATTGCCGGAGGCCGCGGCCTCAGCGCGCATCAGCGCGACGCAAGCCTTTCAACACTGCGCCAAGAACAACATCCAGGTCCATGGCGGCATGGGCTTCACCTGGGAGTTCGACTGTCACATGTACTACCGACGCGCCAACGCGCTCGCGCTCGGCCTCGGCAGCCTCTCTTACTGGGAAGACCAACTGATCGACCGCATGCGCAAGCGCAATGCGGCGTGACCCAAGCCCGTCATTCCGGGGCGCTCGCGCGCGACAAAATGACCATGCCATTTTGCGCGGAGTGAGCGAACCCGGAATCTCGAGATGACTCACCTCTGGATTCCGGATCGACCCGCGTTGCGGGTCGTCCGGAATGACGATCTGAAAGGAATTCTCATGAACTTCGATGACACTCCGCAGGAGGCCGCGTTTCGCGCCGAGGCGCGCGCGTGGATCGCCGCCAATGCGCCGAAGCAGTACGAGGACGAACTGCGCGCGTCCTCGCTTGGCCGCACCGCGCTGAAGAACGCCAGCATTCTCGACGTCGCCAAGGCCTGGCAGAAGAAGAAGGCCGAGGCCGGCTGGGCCTGCTTGCACTGGCCAAAGGAATATGGCGGTCGCGGGTCCTCACCCATCGAGCGCGTGATCTGGCAGCAGGAGGAGGGGCCCTACGGCAAGCTGTCCGGCATGTTCATCATCGGCCACGGCATGTGCGGCCCGACGATGATGGCCTATGCCTCCGAGCAGCATAAGAGAGAGTATCTGCCGCCGCTGGCCTCGGGCGAGAAGGTCTGGTGCCAGCTGTTCTCCGAGCCGGCCGGCGGCTCCGACGTCGCCGGCCTGCGCACCCGCGCCGAGAAGCGCGGCGACGACTGGGTGATCAACGGCCAGAAGATCTGGACCTCGGGCGCGCATTATTCCGACTACGGCATCCTGCTGACGCGTACCGATCCGACGGTACCGAAGCACAAGGGCCTCACCATGTTCTTCCTGGACATGAAGAGCCCGGGTGTCGAGGTCCGGCCGATCAAGCAGGCGAGCGGGCACTCGGATTTCAACGAGGTCTATTTCACTGACGTCGTGATCCCGGACTCGCAGCGTCTCGGCGCGGTCAATGACGGCTGGAACGTCGCGCTCACCACCTTGATGAACGAACGCATGTCGATCGGCGCCGGCGTCGCCACCGGCTTCCCGGAGCTGTTCGACTTCTGCTCCAACCTGATGCTGGACGATCGTCCCGCGATCGAGGACCGCAACGTGCGCTCGAAGCTCGCGAGTTGGGCGGTGAAGGCGAGCGGGCTGAAATACACCAGCATCCGCGCCATCTCGGCGCTGTCGAAGGGCGAGCGGCCGGGACCTGAGAACTCGATCGGTAAACTGGTCGCAGGACCAATGATCCAGGACGTCGCGACCTACGCGCTCGACCTGCAGGGCGCCGCCGGCGTGCTCAGCGGTCCCGAGGCCGAGCTCGCCGGAAAATTCCAGGCGATGCTGCTGCGCGCGCCCGGCACCCGCGTCGAAGGCGGCACCGACGAGATCATGCGCAACATCATCGCGGAGCGCGTGCTGGGTCTTCCTGGCGACATCCGTGTCGACAAGGACCTTCCGTTCAACCAGGTTCCGACCAAGGGACGAAGCTAACAAGTGCAGTCGTAGGGCGGGTTAGCGCAGCGTAACCCGCCGCTAGCTCGTACAACGCTGATCAAGTGGCGGGTTACGCCTTCGGCCAACCCCCGCCCTACGCATATCAAGTGAGGGTCAGGCATGAACTTCGACGACACCCCGCAGGAAGCCGCTTTTCGCGACACCGCGCGCGCTTGGATCGCGGCCAACGCGCCGAGGGAGCTGGAGGAGGAGCTCGCGAGCTCCTCGCTCGGCCGCATCCGGCTCGAGCACGCCGACATCGTCGAGGTCGGCAAGGCCTGGCAGAAGAAGAAATCCGATGCCGGCTGGGCCTGCCTGCACTGGCCGAAGGAGTATGGCGGCCGCGGCGCGACGCCGATCGAGCGGGTGATCTGGCAGCAGGAGGAGGGCGTCTATGGCAAGCTGACGCAGCCGTTCCAGATCGGCGAGGGCATGTGCGGCCCGACCGTGATGGCCTATGGCAGTGAAGAGCATAAGCGGCGCTATCTGCCGAAGCTCGCTTCCGGCGAGGAGATCTGGTGCCAGCTGTTCTCCGAGCCCGCCGGCGGCTCCGATGTCGCTGGCCTGCGCACCCGCGCCGAGAAGCGCGGCGACGACTGGCTCATCAACGGCCAGAAGATCTGGACGTCGGGGGCGCACTACTCGGATTACGGCCTGCTGATCACGCGCACCGATCCCAATGTGCCCAAGCACAAGGGCCTGACGATGTTCTTCCTGGACATGAAGAGCCCGGGCGTCGAGGTCCGCCCGATCAAGCAGGCCAACGGTATGCAGGAGTTCAACGAGGTCTATTTCACCGACGTCGTGATCCCGGACTCGCAGCGCCTTGGCGCGGTCGGCGACGGCTGGAACGTGTCGCTGACCACCTTGATGAACGAGCGCATGTCGATCGGCGCGCGGCTCGCCACCGGCTTCCCGGAGATGTTCGAGTTCTGCGCCAATCTGATGACCGAGAGCGGACTCGCCATCGACGATCGCGCCACGCGCTCGAAACTGGCGTCGTGGGCGGTCAAGGCCAGCGGGCTGAAATACACGAGCTACCGCGCGATCTCGGCGCTGTCCAAGGGCGAGCGGCCGGGACCGGAGAACTCGATCGGCAAGCTGGTCGCCGGCGTCATGCTGCAGGATATCGCAACCTACGCGATGGATCTCGAAGGCGGCGCTGGCGTGCTGACCGGCGCGGACGAGACGGTGACGCAGGGCCAGTTTCAGCAGATGCTGCTGACCTCGCCCTCGATGCGCATCGCCGGCGGCACCGACGAGATCTTGCGCAACATCATCGCCGAGCGCGTGCTCGGTCTGCCCGGTGACATCCGGGTCGACAAGGACGTGCCGTTCAACAAGGTGCCGACCAAGGGGCGCAGCTGATCCGACGGCATCACGACGGCCGTCTTCCGGGGGCGGTCGCTGTGGCGACCGGTCCGGAAAGACGGGGGTGGAGGGCGAGCACAAAGCGAGCGTCGCCGGTCGAACTGTACGGAAGGTTGTCATGTCATCTGCGGCGCCAAAGTCAGAGCAGGATCCCATCACCATTCTCGAAGAGCTGATGGCCGCGCGCTTCTCCTGCCGCAGGTTCCGGCCCGAGCCCGTGCCGCGCGCGACCATCGAGCGCATCCTGACGGCGGCGCAAAAAACTGCGTCCTGGTGCAACAGCCAGCCGTGGCGTGTCGAGATCACCTCTGGTGCGGCGACCGAGGCTTTCCGGAAGGTGATGTATGCGGCGGCCTCCAGCGGCAAGGCGGCGTCGGGCGACTTTCCTTTCCCGCGCGAATACACCGGCGTCTATCTGGAACGGCGGCGCGAGAGCGGTTTCCAGCTCTACAACGCGCTCGACATCCCGCGCGGCGACAAGGCGGGTTATGCCCGGCAGGCGCTGGAGAACTACAATTTCTTCGGCGCGCCGCATGTGGCGGTCATCCACAGCGACGAGGCGCTCGGCACCTATGGCGCGATCGATTGCGGCGGCTACGTCACGAGCTTCATGCTGGCGGCGCAGGCGCTCGGCATTGCCACCGTGCCGCAGGCGGCGCTCGCGTTTCAATCCGACGTGGTGCGGCAGCACTTCGGGCTTGGCGCCGACCGCAAGGTGGTCTGCGGCATCTCGTTCGGTTGTCCCGATCTCGGTGACAAGGCCAACTCCTACCGCACCAGCCGCGCCACGGTCGCCGAAACGGTCCGCTTTCACGACGAATGACTTCCCATCCGTAGGTCGCACGCGCGTATTTGTTGCCGGCGGAGTTCCGTTATCCGGGACTCCGGAGGGGGCGAGACGCCCCACGAGTCCATTTTTGTAAACCGAGTTTGCTGAACAGGGAGCAGCTCCGGCGGCGGCGCCATGATTTTGCCGAGGTGTCGTCCACGTTCGGCGAGCGCGTTTCGGCAACGATGCTCGTGCCCTCCTGTCCGACCTTCACATCGAAAGCCGCCCTGAAATCAACAGTTTGTGTCTGCGATGCACCAGTCGAGACGCGCCGCTGCAGGACCGGACGTGTTGCGAGAGTCGGTGCAGGAGCGCTAATGGCTGCTGTTGGTCGAATTGGGCGCGCACTTTTCCTTCAGCTCGTGGGCTTCAAGCAATGATATTGACAAAATTCTCTCTAACATTTTGAGTTGCATCGCCCGAGCGTCAACGATGCAAAATTGCAGACGCTCGATGATCTTCTCGATTGAAGGTTCAGTCACGGCTCAAAACCTGAAGTGTCAGCGATGGATTCCATGAACACGCCGTCCAACCTTTATGCCCTCGAGGTGGACGAGGCGACGCTCCTTGGTCACCGCCTCTTGAAGGCTTTCCATAAGCTCAGGCTGAAGCGGCACAGGGAACAGATCATTGCGCTGGCTGAGCGGCTGGTGGAAGATGAAGAAAGATATCCGGCAGGGCCTGGCGGCTGACGTCTTCGAGCCCCTGCCACGTGAGGGTTGGCCGCGTCAGGCCGATCTGCTCGCAGAGTGACTTCCATGTCGTTTCATCGCAGTCGACGAGCACGGCCATCACCGACATCCCGTCCATCATGTGAGGTACGCCGAGCGGCCGCGCCTTCCAGCCGCACTTCTCGAACCGCGGCAGCCACCAGGTTTCGAGCACGATCGAAAAGCCGGTCAACCCGATCGAGATGCCGTACTCCATGATTGCGGTGAGCAGCAGCATGTCGATCCGCGGGCCGGCATGCTCGCCGCGGCGCTCCGGGATCACGAAGATGCGCGACAGTTCGTAGACGTCGGGGCGCTGGATCGGGCCGCGCAGATTCAGATACGGGAAGATGTCGCTCATCAGCGTCGGCAACTGCGTCGGCACCGCGCGCATCGAGCCGATCAACTGGCCGTTGTCGATGCAGAACAGATAGACCGAATCCTCGGTGTCGAACTGATCGATCTCGCGCCCGTCGGGACGATCGAGTGCCATCCACTTGCGTTGCTTGACGTAGATCTCGTGGCGCAGCCGGTAATACGGATCGAAATATTTCTCGTACAGAGCGCGATTATCTTTTCGAACGACATGAATCTCAGGCATCGAAACCCCCGGTCGTCTGAATCAAATTGGGGTTTGCAGATTGCCGATGCGCTCGAATTGATCCAGTGGGAGAAACGACAGATCAGATCGAGATCTCGCCGTTGACAAGAGCGGTCGCAACCGTCGCCGTCTTGTTCTTGGTTGCTAGCTTGCGCTGTGCTTCTTCCAGATGCCACCGGACGTTGCGTTCGGAGACACCGAGGATGCGCGCCGTCTCCCACGCGGTCTTGCCGCGCGCCGCCCAGCCCAGCACCTCGGCCTCGATTCGCGACAGGCGCCGGCTCTGGTTGCTCGCGGCGGAGCGCGCCAGTGCGCGAAGCCTGCTGTGCGTGAAGATGCTGATCAGGTGCAGCGCGCCCCGCGCATCGGGAGCGAGATTCGGATTTTCGCCTGCAATGCTGACGGCGCCCACGGCATCGTCGTAGTGGATGGGAACGCAGAAGCCTTCGTTCAATCGGAAGTCCTTCGCGCGCGTCATCACCTCGTGCGCGCCGGGCTCGTCCTCGCGGTCATAGGGAGCCTCCGACCACGCAAATGGATTCAATGTCGAGATGCAGTGCCGCGGAATCGGATCGCAGCGGTGAAACTGCTCGCGCGCATACATGTCGAACCATTCCCGCGGCCAGCCGTTGGCGAGAATGGTTTGCTGCAGCGATTGGCCCGAGGTCGGCACGCCGGCCATGATGTAGGCGTGAAAGCCCAGGTTGCTGATCATCTTCTCGAACTGGGAGAGCACGCTCGCGCTGGTCTTCGACGCTTCGATCGCATCGACGTACTCCAGAGCTCGTCGTCCCCAATACGCGTCCATCACTTGCATGTGAAAGTCTCCGCCCGTGGTTCAAGCTAGCCACGGACAAAAGGCTGTCAACCGCAAATTGGAGATTCAGGTCGATAGTTCGTTGAGCGTGTGTCAGAACACCGGCTGGATACAGACGTTTGCATGCAAAATTTATCAGTTCGGGGCGCGGCTGCGCTCAGAATTTCGGCGTTCTCTTCTCTGCAAACGATTTCATGCCTTCCTGGATTTCGGCGCCGCTCATGCTGTCCCGATGCCTGCGACGAGCCGCCGCATCGTCGAGGGCTCCGCGTGCAAACTCGTTGATGGCGCGCTTCATGCCGCGCATGGCCTGCGGGGCGTTGCCGGCCAGAATGGCCGCCAGCCGGTCGACCTCCGCGTCGAGCGCATCGGCCGTCGCCACGCCGGTGAGATAGCCGATGCGCAGCATCTCGGCCGCGTCGATCTTCTCCGCCGTCAGGAACAGACGCTTGGCATTGTCGATACCAAGGCGGGACACGTAGCGCTTGATGCCATTCGGGTAGTAGTGCAGCCCGAGCCGCGCTGCCGGCATGAACATCTCGCTGGTATCGACCCCGATCCGGAAATCGCAGGCCAGCGCCAGATCGGTCGAGCCGCCATAGACCCCGCCGTTGAGCCGGCAGATCGTCGGCAGCGCGAGGTCCTCCAGCCGGTCGACGACCTCCTCGAATGCCGGGCTGGAAGCCTCGGCCGTATCCGCCGGCGTTGCGCCGATGGCGCCAAGGTCGAAGCCGGCGCTGAACGCCCGCCCGGTGCCGGTCAGGACCAGCACGCGCAAGGCGGCGTTGGCCTCGACCCGGTCGAACAGCGCCAGCAGCCCGCCGAGATCCTCCGGCTGGAGCCGGTTGAGATGCTGCGGACGATTGAGCCGAATGGTGGCGCGTGCGCCGTCGATGGTCAGGAGCGGCATGCTCGGCGCGTCATCGGCCTGGGTGGTCCGTCCTGTCGTCATGTCCTGTTCTCCATGGTTCGGCGCCTGGCCTCGGCATCGATGCTCTGCGCCAGATCGGGGTGGCGTGCCATCAGCACGCGGAAATCGACGAGGTCGAGGACCAGCAGCTTCGACAGTCCGGTCGTGCTGATGTCGGCCGAACGCAGGTTGTTCCCGAGCAGCGCCATCTCGCCGAAGAACGCGCCCTCGCCGAGCCGGACCTTCTTGCCGGGAAGGTCGACCTCGACCTCGCCGGCGGCGATGAAATACATGCAGTCCCCCGGCTCGCCCTTGCGGATCACGGTGGCGCGCGGCGGCAGGTCGATGGTGCGCAGCATCTGCGCGACGTCGGCGATCGTGGCGGGCCCGAGGCTGGCGAAGAACGGTACCCTGCTGACCGATTCCCAGGTCTTCAGAAAGTTGTCGCGCCGGGTTTCCGCGGCGAAGCCGGTCGCCAGGATGCCGGTCCATAGGCCGAACACGCCGAGGCCGGAGATCATCACCGTGGCGGCGACCACCCGCCCGAGCGGCGTGATCGGCACCACGTCGCCATAGCCCGTGGTGGTGAGGGTCACGACGGCCCACCATAGCGCGGAGGGGATGGTGCCGAAGGTGGCCGGCTGCTCGTCATGTTCGAGCGCGTATTCGGCGACCGATCCGAGAAACAGCACCAGCAGGAACAGCACCAGCACCGACAGCAGCGGGCGTGCTTCGACCACGAGCACCCGGCGGAGCTGGCGCAGGCCAGGCACGCCGGGGATCACCTTGAGCACCCAGATGACCGCCAGCAGCCACGCGGTACGTGACTCCATGCCCGAGACCAGCGCAACCGGCACGGCGAGGGCGGAGAGCGTGTCCAGCAGTCCCCGGCCCGACATCAGGTAGGCGGCGGCGCGATGCGCCCGCACGGCCTGCTGAACCCGAGCGGCCCATTCGACGACGAAAAAGACAAGGCATCCCCACAGCAGGGCGATGATCCAGCGCCCCCCGGCCTCGTAGGCGGGGTCCATCGTCAACAACACCATGGCGCTCATGCCGAGCGCCACGGCCACATAGGCCGCTCTGGTCATGTTGCGTCCGGTCAGCGCGGTGACGAATGCCGCCAGGGCAGGGTGCTGCGGTTTGGTCATTGCGGGCGGGCGTCAGTCGCTGATCTCAGAGCCGCAGGAGATCGCGGCGGCGTCAAGGTGCCCCGATCGGGGGAATCCCGTCAACGATGCGGGTGGATCGGTTTTGCAGCGTCATCCGGCAGGTCCAACCGTTCTACTTCGACCGGGGAATTTTTCCGTACCGGCTCAAATACCGGTTCAAACGTCGTCTGTTCGCCGTATATCAGAGGTCGGCATGGACACGCTAAATTAGGCAAAAGGAGGCTCGGAACCGAGCGTCCGCCCTCCTGCGTCCCAAGAGTCTGGTTGATCCCGATGGATACCTCACACCTGGTCGAACATGCGGGCGCCGCCGGCAGCCTCTTCGCCTCGATCTTCGTGGTCGCCACGCTGTCGATGCGGACGATGATTCCGCTGCGGGTATTCGCCATCCTCACCAATATCGTCCTGATCGCGACCGCGGTGCCGATGCACAACTACCCGGTCCTGATCCTGCACGGGGTGCTGCTGCCGCTCAACAGCTACCGGCTCCACCAGATGCTGCAGCTGGTCCGCGACGTGAAGCAGTCGGTCAACAGCGACCTCTCCATGGAATGGCTGAAGCCGTTCATGACCGAGCGCAAATGCGGTCCAGGCGAGGTGCTGTTCTACAAGGACGAGAAGGCCGACAGCATGTACTACATCGTCAGTGGCCGCTTCCGCCTGGTCGAATCCGGTATCGAGCTGCCGGTCGGTGCGATCGTCGGCGAGTTCGGCATGATCTCGCCGTCCAATACGCGCACGCAGACGCTGGAATGCGTCGAGGGCGGTCTGATCCTGTCGGTCTCCTACGACCAGGTCGAGCAGCTCTACGTCCAGAACCCCGCCTTCGCCTTCTACTTCCTGCGCCTCGCCAGCGCCCGGCTGTTCCAGAACATCGAAACGCTCGAGCGGCGGCTGGCGCAACAGACCACCGCGCCGGCGCCCGTCGCCAAGCCGGCGTGATCCGGGGAGCCTGAAGCCCAGTGGAAAGCGTCCGGTCCTCGCTGCGATATCTGTTCGCCGACGTCATCGGCGTCGACGATGGCGAGCCGCCTTTTCTGCCTCAGGGCCTTCCTGACGCCGCCGTGCCGGCGGTGAGCGATGGCATCCATCTGCTGATGGAGTATCAGGGCGCGAGCTACGCGCAGCTCTATGTCGATCGCATCAAGCGGTTCGTGCGCAGATCGAACGTCGATGCCGGCATGCTGTCTCAGATCGCGCAGCTGCTGGCCGCCCGCATGGCCTACGAGGATCCGATCCGGATCGCCCAGCTCAGATTGATCAGCCTCGACATGGGGAAGCGCCCGGGGGGACGCGAGAGCGACGACGTCAGGAGGTTTCGCCTCGACGAGCTGATCGGTGCGCTGCCGCAAGCCGTGGCGGAATCGTTGCTGGCAGCCTTCGAGCAGATCGGCTGGTTAGGTCGGCGCCGGGTCAAGGTCCGCTTTTCGGTCCGATCGCGGTTGGCCATTCGCCGCCTCAAGCTGATGGCCGGCCTGCGGCGCTGGCGGCTGCAGTCGGTGCGCTATGGCGAGGAGCGCGCCTGGGCCGAGCGGTGGCTGCACATGATCGCGCGCGCGCTGGACAAGCAGCCTGCGGCGGCACCCGCCGTGATCGCGACGGCGACCATGATCCAGGGGCAGGGCGACGGCTACCGGCAGGGTCTCGCTGATTGGCATGCCATCATCGATGGCCTGGCCAAGCCCACCTTCGATGGCGTCCTGCCGATCTCGGATCTCGCCTCCGCCATCGCCGAGGCGCGCGCCGTTGCGCTGGCAGAGCCGGGACAGGGGGCGCTGAAGCGGACCATCGCGCAGATCCGGGCGAGGGCGCTCTCAGTGCCGAAAACCAACGCCGCGGAATGACGCCGCCGCAGCGACGGTTGCCGCCGGATGCGCCGCGGCGTGGGTAACCTTACCCCCGGCGGGATTGCCGCGAAGGGTAGCAAGGTGCGATTTGAAGTTCCCTTTCGCGTGCAATTCGCTACCGGAGATGTCATAAGCGTCGCATACGCGTCGAATTGGCCGGGTATTCTCATCAGATTGCGCTGAACGCCTCCAGTTCCCCGTGCGTCCAAGGGTTGGTTCCAAGGGTTAGTCGTAGCGAGAGCGTCAGCTTTGTCTTTTCCCTCTTTGTCGTCGCAGGTTCCGGTTGGTGCGCTGGTCGGCTGGATGCTGCTGCTGACCTTCAAGCACATCATTGGCGACTTCGTGCTGCAGAACGCCTGGATGGCCTATGGCAAGGACCAGCGGAAGGGCTGGGCGCTGCCGCTGCTGGTGCACTGCCTGATCCATCTCGCCGTCGCCATGGTCCTGATCTTGATCGTCGCGCCGAGATTCTGGTTCGTCGCCGTGATCGACTTCGCCATTCACATCACGATCGATCGCATCAAGGGTATCTGCTCGTCGCGGTTCGGCATGAATACCGAGCACCCCTGGTTCTGGACCCTGATCGGCGTCGACCAGGCGCTGCATCACCTCACCGGATTCGGGCTCTCGATCTTCATGGCCGCAAACGGCTGAGCGTTCGGTCACGGTGCGTCGCGGCGAAGCCGCACCGACCGCGGCAGTCCCGTGTCAAGCCGGGGGTGGGACGACCGTTCGGTTTGGTTAACCGGTCATTAGCGATTCGCGCTGCATCGTCGCGTCATGGCAATCAAACCGATGCTTCAAAGCCGCGATGCGTTCGACAGCGATTCGTGCCCGGTCGGCGACGAGCTTCTCGGTGAGCTCTACCGTGCCGACGCCAACGGGCTACCCGCGCTGGTCGAGAGCGTCTCCGCCGATGTGAGGGCCATGCTGGCGCTATTCTGTTACCGGCGCACGCATCTTCACCCGCTGGCGCTTGCGATTGCATCCACGTGCAGCGAGCAGGTCCTGTCGCAGTTCGGTGGCCGGGTCGGATCGGCGCTGTATGCGCAGTCCCGCGGTGGTCGGGCGGGTCCGGCCGGCGCGACCTCGAGCCGCAAGCCGATCTCGCTGTCGACCAAGCCACTCTCGGTGATGAAGCCGTTCGAGGACGATCTCGACGACAGCCCCGAGCCGGTCACGGCCTGACTGCCCGTCTTCCTTGCCTTTGTTCAGGCGAGCACGGGCAGCCCGAACTTGCGCCGGGCCATCGCGCATTCGGCGTCACCCGGCATGCAAATGCGGCACACCTCGGGGCGGATCGCGTAGATCCGGCACGCCACGGCGCGCGCGATCTCGCCATCGAGCGCACAGCAGCGGTTGCCGTCGCAGCGCATGCCCGACAGCCGCTCGTTGACCAGCTCGGCCGGGATCAGGTCGAGCGCGGCATCCTCCTCGATCGTGAAGCGCGGCCAATTCGACGAATAGGCGCAGCACGCGCCGCAGCTCTGACAGGGGCTGCTGTCAGTCTCGCCAGACATCGGTTCAGACATCCTTGGGAACCTCCCACACCAGGCTGCGCCGCCATTTGGCGCGCAGCGCCTCGCGCCTTTCGGGATATTTATCGTCGAGATAATCCGCCTCGACGACACGGTCGGTCCTGAAGCTGCGGAAGTCGCGGCGCAGCTCGCACCAGGCGGCGAGGATGCGCACCGCGTCATGATAGCCGATCGCGATCGGCCAGATCACGCGCTCGCTGTCGCGGCCCTGCTCGTCGCGATAGCGCAGCCTGATCTTGCGTCCCTCGTGGATCTGCGAGCGCGTGCGCGACATGTCGATGCGGTCCGGCTCGCGCATCCACGGCCGCGGCGCGCGGCTCGCCGGTTCCAGCACGAATGGCCGCAGCCGCTCCGGCACGGTGTCGGCGATCTTGGCCATCAGGTCCTCCGCCGCGCGCGCCAGCACCGGGTCGGCGTTGACCGCGACCCATTGTGCGCCAAGCACCGCCGCCTCGATCTCGTCCGGCGTCAGCATCAAGGGCGGCAGATCGAAACCTTTCTCCAGGATGTAGCCCATGCCGGCCTCGCCGCGGATCGGCACGCGCTGGCCGATCAGGGTGGCGATGTCGCGATAGATCGTGCGCTTCGAGGTCTCGAGCTCGGCCGCGATCGCATCCGCCGTCAATGGGCGGCGCGTGCGTCTCAGCACCTGGATGATCTGGAATAGCCGGTCGGCGCGTCTCATGGTGTGTCCTGCATGGGCGAGCACCCCCGCCGATGCTGACAGGATGCTGGCAGCAGCCTGTCCTTATACCGGGCCAACAACGAGATTGAAGGGGTGATGTCGATGATGATGTTTTATGGCCTTGGCCTTGCCACCACGCTACTGCCGCTGCTGACACCATGGTGGCAGCAGCATGCTCGTAGCGTCCGGCGTCTGCTCAGGAAGTCGGGAGTGCTGTCATGATCACATTGTTCGGTTTGGGCGCGGGCTTCGGCCTGCCGGAGATCAGCCCCTTCGTCACCAAGACGGAGGTGCAATTGAAGATGGCGGGCCTCGCTTTTCGGAAGCAGCGGGCGATGCCGCCGGCATCGCCGAAGGGGCAGCTGCCCTTCATCGACGACAGCGGCGAGCTGATCGCCGATTCGACCTTCATCCGCGCCCATGTCGAGCGCAAATATGGCTTCGACTTCGATCGTGGGCTCGACGTGCGCGCGCGGGCGCAGGCCTGGGGGTTCGAGCGTATGATCGAGCATCACCTGTATTTCGCGCTGGTCGGGGCGCGCTGGGTCGATCCGGTCAACTTCGCCAAGGGGCCGGCCCACTTCTTCGACGGCGTGCCCGCCGACAAGCGCGAGAAGCTGCGCGAGGACGCGCAGTTTCGCGTCGCCGAGAACTATCTGATCTCCGGGCTCGGCCGCCACGCCCCAGACGAGGACGTCGATCTCGCCGCACGCTCGCTGCGCGCGCTGTCGGTGCAGCTCGGCGACCGGCCCTATCTGATGGGCGATCGTCCTTGCGGCACCGATGCGACGGCGTTCGCCGTCGTCGCCGGCATCCTCACGCCGTTCTTCGAGTCCGAGCTGCGCCGCCGCACCGAAAGCTTCGGCAATCTGGTCGCCTATGCCGAGCGCATGATGGCGCAATATTTTCCGGAGTTCGAATGGGGCAGGGCGGCCGAGGCGGCGTGAGCTGATCAGTCGAGTCCCACTCACCGTCATTCCGGGGCAAGGCCGCAGGCCTTGAACCCGGAATCTCGATGTCGTCCTGCGTTCGTTGTCAACAATCTCGAGATTCCGGGTGCCCCGGAATGACTAACAAGCCAAAGGCATAGCCCGCAGCGCGCAGGACCTAGGCGGAGGGCTTGCTCTCGCCCTTCAACCGCGCCAGTTCGGCCTCGAGCTCCGCGATGCGAGCATCGCGAACGGCCAGCGCTTCCGCGACGTCGGCCGCGTCGAACTTCTGCGGGATGTGCTGCGGGCAGTTGGTGTCCCACGCGCTGATCGTGAACAGGATGACGTGCTCGGGCCGCGCCTTGTAGCCTCTCGGCATCAGCGAGGCCGTCAGCGCGGCATCATCCTCCACCACCCGCGCCGTCCCCCAGATCTTCACCCGGCGGCGATGCGCGTAGTCCATGATGAAGATGTAGGCGTGCGGGTTCTCCGACAGGTTGCCCTGGGTGATATATTGCCGGTTGCCGCTGAAGTCGGCGAAGGCCAGCGTGTGGCTGTCGAGCACCTTGAGAAAGCCCTTCGGTCCGCCGCGGTGCTGGATATAGGGCTGACCCTCGGCCGAGGCGGTCGCGAGATAGAAGCTCGTGGCCTCGGCGAGGCGGCCGGCGAGATCGGCGTCGACCTCGTGGCGAAAGCCGCGGCTCTGCTCCACATGCGCGTAGCTCTCGCGCGACCCCTTGCGCGCCTGGATCGCCTTGACGGCGGGGGAGAACATGACGTCGCCGGGTGCCTGGATGGTTGTCTGGGTCATCGCAATGACTCCTTGTCGCTGCGGCAGTGACTGCCGCCGTGGAGCCAATATGGTCCCAATCCTCTTCGGAAATAATCTGGCCAGTTGACATTGGATCGTTGCAGATGCTGCAATAATCCCATGGACCGCATCGATGCCATGCAGGCTTTCGTCACCGTCGCCGAGCTGAACGGCTTCGCACCGGCGGCGCGCCGGCTCAAGCTGTCGCCATCGGCGGTCACCCGTTTGGTCGCCGCGCTCGAATCGCATCTTGGCGTCCGCCTGCTGCAGCGGACGACGCGCTCGGTGACGCTGACCGATTCCGGACGACGCTATCTCGACCGCGCCAGCCGCATCCTGGCCGATCTGGCGGAGGCGGAGCGCGCCGCGGAGAGCGAGCGCCTGCAGCCGGTGGGGCGGCTGGTGGTCTCGGCGCCCGTCGGCTTCGGCCGGCTCCATGTCGGTCCGGTCATGGCCGCTTATCTGAGCCGCTATGCCGAGGTCGCGGCCGAGCTGCGCCTCGAGGACCGCCAGATCAATCTGGTTGAGGACGGCGTCGACTGTGCCGTTCGTATCGGGCATCTCGGCGATTCGTCGCTCGTGGCCCGCCAGGTCGGCAGCATGCGCCGGATCGTGGTTGGAGCTCCCGCCTACTTCAAGGTCCATGGTGAGCCGCGGACGCCCGAGGCGCTGACGAAGCACCAGACCATCCAGTTCGGTCCGTCCGACGAATGGCGCTTCGTCAAGGACGGCAGGGAACTGCGGATGGCGGTCAGCCCGCGGCTCGTCACCAACAATGCCGACGCCGCGATTCAGTATGCCGAGGCGGGCGGCGGCGTGACACGGGTGATGGCCTATCAGGCAGCGGACACGCTGCGCGGCGGCCGTCTCAAGCGGGTGCTGGCGAAATACGAGCCTCCGCCGCTCCCGATCCACATCGTGTTTCCGAGCTCCCGCCTGCTCTCCGCCAAAGTGCGCGCCTTCATCGACCTGATCACCGCAACCTGCGACTGGCGTTTCGACTGAAAGCGACTACAACGCCACACCCCGTCATTCCTTGAACCCGGAATCCCGATGTTGTCTTGCCTCTGTTCTTCATCATCTCGAAATTCCGGGTTCAATCGACAACGCGCAGATGCGCGTTGCCGATTGCCCCGGAATGACGAGTGGATGCGATTGCGCCGACCTTGGTGCGACACTGGTCTTGATGCGAAAGATCGGCGGTTTCGATCACCCCTTCTTCGGCACCACCCGGAAGGTCGCGTTTGCACGCGCGATCACGGCGTCGTCGGCCAGCACCAGGCTCTGGACGAAGCAGACGGTGCGTCCGCTCTTGATGACGTCGCTCTCGACGCTGAGCCACTGTCCGGTCCCGGCGCTGCCGATGTAGTCCACCGCGAGGTTGATCGTCACCAGCGACGCCTTCCAGCCAAGCGCCTGGGCGCAGCTATAGCCCATCGCATTGTCGGCCAGCGATGCGATCAGCCCGCCATGGATCAGCCCGCGCGAATTGGTGTGCGGCGTGGCGAGCCGCAGGCCGAGGATGACGGCCTTGTCGGTTTTCTTGGCGTAGAGCGGCTCCCAGGGATCGGTGAACGGGCTCTTGCGGAAATGCGGTTCGAATCCGGCGGGGACGCTGCTCATGCGTGTCTCGATCGTTGCTGACGATGTCCGCAGTCAACGACATCAGCGCGGATTTTGCACCGCCTACAAAGTTTCAAACGTCTTTTGCGCGGGCGTTTGACACGTTGCGCGTCGGATGCACGGGATGGGTCGCGCGCGATGTCGCCGGGCGTCCGGTGCGGCCCTGCGGCAATTTCGTGGTGCGATGCTCCCGCCGTGCAATTTCGGGTGCAGGCGAGATCCTTAACGTGTTAATGAAATGGCCACGGGCCTGCAACTTTCGTCTGCCAGACTTGCGCTGGCGGGCGCGCTAGGCTCCGCTTGGCGCGTGCACTGGTGGCCAACCTGCCGCCGCGCTTGCAATGATGCTTATATGCTATAACAATGAAGCAAAGGGCCCTCGAAGGCCCACTGATGGAGGAGACGATCCCGATGAGGAAGACGCTTCTGGCGTTGGCTCTGGCCGCCGGTGTGACCCCCGCGCTCGCGCAGGACAAGACATTCGAATTGAAGATCTCGCACTGGGTGCCGGCGAGCCATCCGCTGCAGAAGGCGCTGGAGGATTGGGCCGCGTCGGTCGAAAAGGCCTCGGGCGGCACCATCAAGGGCAAGGTGTTCCCGGCCCAGCAGCTCGGCAAGGCGTTCGACCATTATGACATGGCGCGCGACGGCATCGCCGATGTCACTTATGTGAATCCCGGCTATCAGCCTGGCCGTTTCCCGATCATCGGCGCCGGCGAGTTGCCGTTCCTGATTTCCGACGCCAAGGGCGGCTCGGAAGGTTTGGACGCGTGGTATCGCAAATATGCCGAGAAGGAGATGAAGGACGTCAAGTACTGCCTCGCCTTCGTCCACACGCCGTCGGCCTTCCATACCCGCACCAAGAAGGTCGTCGTGCCTGAGGACGTCAAGGGCATGAAGATCCGCCCGGCCGATGCGACGATCGCCAATTTCGTCACCCTGCTCGGCGGCACCAATGTGCAGTCGTCGGCGCCGGAAGTGCGCGACATCATCGAGCGCGGCGTCGCCGACGGCGTCACCTTTCCGGCGGGCTCGCTGGTGCTGTTCGGAGTCGACAAGGTCACGAAGTACCACATGGATGCGCCGTTCTACGTGACGACCTTCGTGTTCGTCATGAACAAGGACAAGTACAACCAGATGTCGGCGATGCAGAAGAAGGCGATCGACGACAATTGCAACACGGAGGCCGCCGGCAAGGTCGGTGAGCCCTGGGGCAAGTTCGAGGACGCCGGCGTCGACAAGATCAAGGCCGAGTCCGGCCAGGAGGTCTACAAGCTGACGCCGGAGCAGACCGCGTTGTGGAAAAAGGCCTCCGAGCCGCTGTTCAAGACCTGGGCCGACGGCGTCAAGAAGACCGGCATCGATGCCGAGGCCGCCATGACCGAGCTGAAGGCCTCGCTCGCCAAGTACAAGGCGCTGGCACAGTAGCTTCTTTTCATACCCAAGCTCTTGCGCGGCGGACGGTGCGCTCCCTCTCCCCGTTTCTTACGGGGAGAGGGCCGGGGTGAGGGCAGACGCACGGGTGGTGTCGTCCGTTAGACTTGTACTTCTTCGCCCCAACCCTCTCTCCGCAAGCGGGGCGAGGGGGCCCACCGACTGCTACGCAGCAGCTCGCTTCGCATCCAGCATAACCACCAAGCTTTCTGACACGGGGACGCCATGCAGCGCGCCTTCATGGACCGGATCATCGACGGGATCGAGTGGATCGCCGCGTTCTTCGTCGGCATCGTCGCGCTCGACATCTTCCTGTCGGTGCTGCTCCGCAACACGCTGAACTATTCGATCCCCGATTCCTTCGACATCGGGCGCATGCTGCTCGGCATCCTGATCTTCTGGGGCATCGCTGCGACGTCATACCGCGGCACCCACATCACCGTGGATCTCATCTGGGGCAATGTCGGCCCGCGCTATCAGCGCTGGATCGACATCTTCGCAACGCTGGTGCTGCTGTTCGTCGTCACGGTGCAGACCTGGACCCTGTTCGACAAGGTGCGCGGCACCTATGAGGACAACGTCCTCACCTTCGATCTGCACATGCCGACCTGGCCGTTCTTCGCCGTCGCCTGGATCGGCGACGTTTCGGCGGTGCTCCTGATCGCCATCCGGACCTATCGCCTGATCTTCCATCCCGAGGAGATTCATGACCCTCACATCAAGCCCACGGAGTAGCGCCGCATGAGCACGGATGCGGTTGCCGTCATCGGCTTCGTTGCGCTGTTTGCGCTGATGCTGCTGCGCGTGCCGGTGGGCATGGCGATGGGACTCGTCGGCGTGTCCGGCTTCGCCTATCTCGTCAACGGTACGGCGGCGCTGAAGCTGGTCGGCCAGACCTCGATGCGCACGGTCACGGACTACACGTTCGGCGTGATCCCGATGTTCCTGCTGATGGGAACGTTCGTGTCCAACTCCGGCATGAGCCGCGAGCTGTTCCGCGCCGCCAACGGCTTCGTCGGCCATCTGCGCGGCGGGCTCGGCATCGCCACGGTGGCGGCCTGCGGCGGCTTCGCCGCGATCTGCGGCTCGTCGGTGGCGACCGCCGCGACCTTCTCGGCCGTGGCCTATCCGGAGATGCGCCGCTTCGGCTATCCGCAATCCTTCGCCACCGGCGTCATCGCCGCCGGCGGCACCTTGGGCGCGATGCTGCCGCCGTCGACCGTGCTCGCCGTCTACGGCATCATCACCGAGCAGGACATCGGCAAGCTGTTCATCGCCGGCATCATCCCCGGCCTCTTGGCGATGACCATGTACATGATCACCATCACGGTGATCGGCCGCGTCAGGCCGGATTTCCTGCCCAGGGGCGAGGCGCCGCCGTGGCGCGAGCGCATCGCGGGCCTGAAGGGCATCTGGGCGCCGGTGCTGCTGTTCCTGTTCGTGATCGGCGGCCTCTACGGTCTTCCGTTCCTGCCACGCTTCACGCCGACGGAAGCCGGCGGTGTCGGCGCCACCGGCGCGTTCCTGATCGGCGTGTTCACCGGCCGGCTCGACAAGGACAAGATCCTGGCCTCGCTGCTGCAGGCCACGCGCACCGCCGCGGCCGTGTTCACGGTGCTGATCGGCGCCTTGATCTTCGGCTACTTCCTGACGGTGACGCAGACGCCTCAGAAGGTGACCGAATTCCTCACCGGTCTCGGCCTCGGGCCCTACGGGGTGTTGGCGCTGATCATGGTGATGTACCTCGTCCTCGGCTGCCTGATGGACGCGATGGCGATGATCATCCTGACCGTGCCGATCATCTTCCCGGTCATCTCGCATCTCGGCTTCGATCCGATCTGGTTCGGCGTCATCATCGTGATGACCGTCGAGCTCGGCCTGATCCATCCCCCCGTCGGCATGAACGTGTTCGTGATCAAGAGCGTCGTGAAGGACGTGTCGTTCTCGACGATCTTCAAGGGCGTGCTGCCGTTCGTCGCGACCGACCTGATCCGGCTGGTGATCCTGATCGCCTTCCCGCTGCTCGCCACCTGGCTGCCGCAACAGATGATGGCCCGCTGATGACGACTCCGATCCTCGAGACCCGCTACGTCTTCACCCTCACCGTGATGATCGGCGACGTCACCAGTGCCGGCGAGACCGGCATCGGCGTGCGCCGGATCATCCCGATCCATGGCGGCGAGGTGAAGGGCCCCGGTCGCGCCGGTGAGGGCATCAGCGGCAGGATCTGCAACTTCGGCGCCGACTTCCAGATCATCCGCCCCAACGAGCTGATCGACCTCGAGGCCAAATACGCCTTCGAGACCGACGACGGCGCGACCATCTATGTCGAGAACCGCGGCATCCGCTTTGGGCCGGTCGACTTGCTGCAGAAGCTCAAGCGCGGCGAGCCGGTGGACCCCAGGCTGATCTACTTCCGCACCCACCCGCGCTTCGAGACCGGCCACGAGAAGTATCGCTGGCTGATGGAGCACGTCTTCATAGGCTCCGCCGCGCGGCACGCGGACCGGGTCATCATCGACGTGCACGTGGTGCTGTAGGCCCATCGGCCTACCACACACTCCGTCATTGCGAGCGCAGCGAAGCGATCCAGAATCCCTCCGCAGGGACAGTCTGGATTGCTTCGTCGCTGCGCTCCTCGCAATGACGGTTTGGCGAGAGCTGTCGCTCCAACCACCGTGCGTTCGCAGGGACGACAGCGGAATCTGTGGTGCCGGCCCTCGCCTCACACGATACCGGAGCTTGCGGCGGCGACGTCCGGACGCCGTGGCGTCGAGCTAGGCAATCCGGACGCTCGAACTCTCGCGGGACGGACGATTAGTCCTCGTCGTCCCAATCCGAAGCCCTGCCGTAGCCGTGATCGCAATCGCGGTAGCGATGAGCCGGCACGTAACGGTAGCCCTCATAGCCGTAGCCGTCATACGCCGCGTCGCGGTAATGCGAACGATACACCGGCGCAGGCTCATAGGCCTGCGCTTCCGACGCCGAGGCCAGCGCACCGCCGATGAGAGCCCCGGCAACCAGGCCACCGATCAGCGCCGCGTTGCGCCCGTCATGGGCCTGAGCTGGTGCAGACCCGGCGAACAGCGTTGCGGTCACGGCGAGCGCGGCGATGCCGCCGGCGAGAGATGTCTTCAGCGAAACCATGGTCCCCTCCATTGGGAAGTGTGGTGCCGGTGACGTTCTACAGGGCGGGCTTTGAAGCCATGCTGAACGTGCCGTTGTCGGCGGTTCATTCGCGAAGCCGAACTCGAAGTCCTGCGATTGGCAGCCCAAACGCCTCTCTTCGGGTGATCAGCGGCAGTCTGGCGCTGGGTGGATAAGCTGACCGCAGCGTGGATATCCGAGGCCAGTGTTTGGTCTCCCGGAGCTTCGGCCTGGGCTAACTGCTGCCGTTGATTGAGCGAGAATTATATGGAAGGGTTCGACGACCCAGGCGACCTGTGAGGAATTAAGGATGTCGCCACCACTCGTGACTTTACTTGTCCTGTCTATTCCGCTCGCCATTCAGCTGGCCTTTAGCTTGGGTAGAGGCCAAATCAGGATGCGAGGCGGATCGGTCATACGTCGGGATGAAAATCCCTGGCGCTATTGGGCCATGATTGCGGCGCAGGTCCCCGTACTGACAGTCATCTTTTGGTTCATCTTCGGGCTCTTTGGGGGCAAGCCGACGTAAGAGGCACAGCATCCACTGACGGTTCTTTCCGTCGTGGCTCAGAGCTGCCGTTCGCTTCCATGCTTTCTTGCTCCCTGTTGGCTTCCGACGGTGGACATCATCAAGGCGGCGAAAGGCGAGATTGATGAACGGGCAGTGCCTCCGGCGAAATGTTATATTCGGAAAAAAATAAATCTCTTGCGCGGTTTCGGAAATCGTGATTGTATCGCGCCATCCCGTCCCAAGCCGAGGGGCGTAGCGCGCGATCGTCACGACACGCGGGGCGGGGAGCGGTGGCCGCGATCATGTCGCAGCGTGTCTTCGGGCGCGCGGACGAACGATGTGTCGCGGACGTGAAGTCGCAGCGTCCTGACACCCCGTTGCCGGTGTTACGTTCGCGATGGCGCCAACGCGCCGCGCGGATCATGGTGGCCAACAAGCCGGTGCACCAGGGAGACTGCGTATAAGCGTGAAGACCATCGCGCAGGGAAGGCCGGGCGTTTCTCGGCTGCACCTGTGGTACCTGCCGCCTGCATTTTTTCAGCAGGCGGGCCGCAGGCGTCAGCCGGCGCCTGGCCTTCCCTGCGCCCTCCGTTTCCGGAGGGTGAACGCTATCAGCAAGCCCCGGGCGTGATTTCGCCGCGGGAATGCCGGATCATGTCATTTGCCTTTGCGCGCAGGCGGGCCTTACGATGCTGCGCGTGACCGAGCCCCTCCGCGGCTTGTTCTTTTGCATTGCACAACATGATGTCGGGCGCCGCTTATTGACTCCCGCGAAGATCGTTATAAAACATAACTATTCTGAACAGGACACAATCAAGCGATGGGAAACGCCGACACCGCCACGCCAGCGGGCGATCCGTCTCTGCTGCAGATCGAACAGCAGGGCGCCGTCCTGACGATCGGGCTCAACCGCCCGGCCAAGCGCAACGCGCTGAATGACGGCATCATCCTCGCCATCGGCGAGCGCTTCACCAGCCTGCCTGACGACGTCCGCTGCGTCGTGATCCACGGCCTCGGCGACAATTTCTCCTCCGGCCTCGATCTCTCCGAGCTGCGCGAACGTGACGCCACCGAAGGCCTGGTGCACTCGCAGATGTGGCATCGCGTGTTCGACCGCATCCAGTATTGCCGCGTGCCGGTGATCGCCGCATTGAAGGGGGCCGTCATCGGCGGCGGTCTCGAGCTCGCCTGCGCCGCGCATATCCGTGTTGCCGAGCCGTCGGCTTACTTCGCGCTGCCCGAGGGCCAGCGCGGCATCTTCGTCGGTGGCGGCGGCTCGGTGCGGCTGCCGCGCCTGATCGGCGTCGCCCGCATGATGGACATGATGCTGACCGGCCGGGTCTATTCGGCGACCGAAGGCTCGTCCTACGGCTTCGCGCAATATCTGGTCGAGGCCGGCGCCTCGATGGCCAAGGCGATGGAGCTGGCGGCGAAGATCGCGAACAACGCGCCGCTGACGAATTTCGCGGTGCTGCAGGCGCTGCCGATGATCGCCGAGGCCAATCCGCAGACCGGCCTGCTGATGGAATCGCTGATGGCCACCGTCGCGCAGAGCGACAAGGAGGCCAAGAATCGCATCCGCGCCTTCCTCGATCACAAGACCGCCAAAGTGAAGCCGACGTGACATGACCGCACAAACAATAACAAGCACACAGGGAGGAACGGACGACACGGCGCGCAGCGCCAGTGTTCATCCGTTGCGCGCGATCTCGTTCAATGACCCGGCCGTCACGGTCGACCGCCGAGACGACGGCACCATCTATCTCCGTCCGAAGCAGCCGCTCGGCGACTATCCGCCGCGGATCACCGACCGGCTGCATCACTTCGCCAAAGCCACGCCTGAGCGCGTGTTCATGGCCGAGCGCGTTGGCCCGGAGGGCTGGCGCGAGCTGACCTATGCCACGCTGCTGGCGGCGAGCCGGCACATCGCGTCGGGGCTGCTCGCGCGCGGGCTGTCGCCGGACCGGCCGGTCATGATCCTGTCGGGCAATTCGATCGACCATGCGCTGGTCGCGTTCGGCGCGCTCTATGCCGGCGTGCCGTTCTGTCCGGTGTCGCCGGCCTATTCGCTGGTGTCGCGCGACTACGGCAAGCTCGCCTACCTGATGAAGCTGCTGACGCCGGGCCTCGTCTTCGTCGACGACGCCGACAAGTTCGCCGACGCGCTCATCGCCAACGTACCCGAAGGCACCGAGATCGTGGCGTCGTTCGGCTCGGTGCCGGGCCGCAAGATCACGATGCTCGCCGATCTGATCGCATCGCCGCTGTTCCCTGGCCTCGACGCCGCCCATGACAAGATCGGCCCGGACACGATCGCGAAATTCCTGCTGACCTCGGGCTCGACCGGCAATCCGAAGGCTGTGATCAACACCCAGCGGATGATCTGCGCCAACCAGGTGATGATCCGCGAGACGCTCGCCTTCCTCAAGGACGAGCCGCCCGTGATCATCGACTGGCTGCCCTGGAATCACACATTCGGCGGCAACCACAACATCGGCCTGACCCTGTTCAACGGCGGCTCGATGTATCTCGACCAGGGCAAGCCGGTGCCCGGTGGCATCGAGGAGACCGTGCGAAACCTGCGCGAGATCTCGCCGACGGTCTATTTCAACGTCCCCAAGGGCTACGAGTCGCTGCTGCCCTATTTCCGCGAGGACCCGGCGCTGCGGAAGTCCTTCTTCCAGCGGCTGCACGCGATGTTCTTCTCCGGCGCCGCACTGGCGCCGCATGTCTGGAACGAGCTCGACGAGCTCTCGGTGGCCGAGACGGGCACGCGCGTGCCGATGCTGACGGGCCTCGGCTCCACCGAGACCGCACCGTTTTTCATGTCGGTCAATCCGCGCACCAGCCGCTCCGGCCATGTCGGCCTGCCCGTCTCCGGCAACGAGGCCAAGCTCGTTCCCAACAACGGCAAGATGGAAGTGCGCGCCAAGGGGCCGAACGTGACGCCGGGCTATTGGCGCCTGCCGGAGGTCTCGGCCGCGGCCTTTGATGACGAAGGCTACTACAAGATGGGCGACGCGCTGAAGCCCGTCGATCCCGACGACTTCAATGCCGGCTTCGACTTTGACGGCCGTGTTGCCGAGGACTTCAAGCTGGCGAGCGGCACCTGGGTTTCCGTCGGCCCGTTGCGGGCCCGCTTCGTGGCTGCGTGCGCGCCGCTGGCGCGCGACGTGATCATCGCCGGCATCAACCGCGACGAGATCGCCGCAATCGTCGTGCTCGATCTCGATGGTTGCCGCCTGATCAACGCGACCTTGCCGTTCGACGACCTCGCCGCCACGGCGGCTGATCCGCTGATCATCGAGGCCTTCCGTCAGCGCTTCGCAAAATTCCTGCAGACCGCGACCGGCTCGTCGACGCGCATCACGCGCGCCGTCCTGCTCGGCGAGCCGCTGTCGATCGACAAGGGCGAGGTCACCGACAAGGGATCGATCAACCAGCGCGCCGTGCTGGAGAACCGCAAGGACCTGATCGAACGCATCTACGCCGCGACGCCGGACGACGACATCATCATCGCCGGCTGATCGACGCATCCAAGGGAGAAACGACAATGTTGTTGAAGGACCAGGCCGCCATCGTCACCGGCGGCGCCTCCGGCCTCGGGGCCGCCACCGCCCGCAAGCTCGCTGCGCAGGGCGCCAAGGTCGCGGTGTTCGATCTCAATGCCAAGCTGGCGGAGGAGGTCGCGGCCGAGATCAAGGGCGTGCCGGTGGTCTGCGACGTCTCGGACGCCGCCGGCGCGGAAGCGGCCGTTGCCAAGGCCGTCGAGGCGCTCGGCCAGCAGCCGCGCGTGCTGGTGAACTGTGCCGGCATCGGCGTCGCCAAGCGCGTCGTCGGACGTGACGGCCCGATGCCGCTGGCCGATTTCGAGAAGGTCATCAAGGTCAACCTGATCGGCTCGTTCAACATGCTGCGTCTGGTCACCAACGGCATGACCAAGCTGGAGCCGCAGGCGACCGGCGAGCGCGGCGTCGTCATCAACACCGCGTCCGTCGCCGCCTATGACGGCCAGATCGGACAGTCGGCCTATTCGGCCTCCAAGGGCGGCATCGTCGGCATGACCCTGCCGATCGCGCGCGAGCTCGCGCAGTTCGGCATCCGCGTGCTGACCATTGCGCCGGGCCTGTTCCTGACGCCGCTGCTCGCCAACCTGCCGCAGGAGGCCCAGGACTCGCTCGCCGCCGCGATCCCGTTCCCCCGCCGTCTGGGTCATGCCGATGAGTTCGCCGCGCTGGCGCTGCACATGGTCGAGAACGCCTACCTCAACGGCGAAGTCGTTCGCCTCGACGGCTCGCTGCGCATGGCGCCGAAGTAAGTGCGGCGCGCCGACGTCCACGTGGTTGTCATTCCGGGACGACGCGCCAGCGTCGGGCCCGGAATCCATTCGGCGTCTAGCACTGCTGAGAGATGGATTCCGGGCTCGCGCTCCGCGCGCCCCGGAATGACGACGTAGAGAAACGTAGGGTGGGCAAAGCGTAGCGTGCCCACCGCCGCTGAAAATGGTGGGCACGGCGCTGCGCGCCGTTGCCCACTCTCCAGATCGCTATCGGCGATGGTGTGAGGCTTTCAAGACATGTTCGTTCACCGCCGCGACGTGCAGATCCAGTGGGGCGACTGCGATCCCGCCAACATCGTCTACTACCCGCGCTATTTCGCGATGTTCGATGATGCAACCTCGGTCATGTTCGAGGCGGCCGGGTTCTCCAAGCAGGACATCGTCCGCCGCTACGGCCTGGTCGGCATCCCCATGGTCGACACCCGCGCCAAGTTCTACATCCCCTCGACCTATGGCGACTGGATCACGATCGAGAGCCGGATCGAGAGCATCAAGCGCTCGTCCTTCGACGTCACCCACAAGGTGTTCAAGGGTGAGGCGCTGGCCATCGAAGGGTTCGAGACCCGGGTGCTGGTCGGGCGCGATCCGGCCGACCCGGACAAGCTGAAATCGGCACCTTTCCCGGAGGAGATGCGAGCCAAGTTTCTCGGGGAATGAGGCGCGGAAATGGGTGCGACATGCGGCCGTCTTAAGGATGTTCAGCTGTCGTGCTTTGGTCGACTGGTGAGGAGTGATCTTCTCGTGTTCAATGCTATGATCACGTTTGGACACATATCGGCCGGTCGTGTTGGAAGATGCCCCAGACAGGGGGCGGGACTGCAAGCAGGATCGGCGGATCACGAGCTGAACCGAAAAGATTGAGGGAGGATTTTATGAGGAAGGCCTATCTGGCGGCGGCTGGCGTCATCGCGATGCTGGCATCAGCGCCGGCGCTGGCGCAGACCAGCGAGATCACCATCGGCATCACCACGACGACGACGGGGCCGGGCGCGGCGCTCGGCATCCCCGAGCGCAATGCGCTCGAGTTCGTGCCGAAGGAGATCGGCGGCGTGCCGCTCAAGGTGATCGTGCTCGACGACGGCGGCGATCCGACCACGGCCACGACCAACGCCCGTCGCTTCGTGACGGAATCGAAGGCCGATATCATCATGGGCTCGGCGCTGACGCCGCCGACCATCGCGGTGTCCAACGTCGCCAACGAGGCCGGCATTCCGCATTTCGGCCTGGCGCCGTTCCCGGTCACGCCGGAGCGGATGAAATGGTCGGTTGTGATGCCGCAGCCGGTGCCGATCATGGGCAAGGTGCTGTACGAGCACATGAAGGCGCACAACATCAAGACCGTCGGCTATATCGGCTACTCCGACTCCTACGGCGACCTCTGGTTCAACGATCTGAAGAATCAGGCTGTGCCGATGGGCATCACCATCGCCGACGAGGAACGCTTTGCGCGTCCCGACACCTCGGTCACCGGCCAGGTGCTGAAGCTGGTCGCCGCCAATCCGGACGCCATCCTGGTCGGCGCCTCCGGCACCGCCGCGGCGCTGCCGCAGACCGAGCTGCGCGAGCGTGGCTACACCGGCCTGATCTATCAGACCCACGGCGCCGCGAGCATGGACTTCATCCGTATCGCCGGCAAGGCGGCGGAGGGGGTGATCATGGCGTCCGGTCCGGTGATGTCGCCGGAGACGCAGGACGACAGCGCGCTGACCAAGAAGCCGGGCATGGAGCTGAACAAGGCGTATGAGGGCAAGTATGGCCCGAACAGCCGCAGCCAGTTCGCCGGCCATTCGTTCGACGCGTTCGAGATCCTCAAGCGCATCATCCCGGTGGCGCTGAAGACCGCCAAGCCCGGCACGCCGGAGTTCCGCGAGGCCATCCGCCAGGCGCTGCTGACCGAGAAGGATCTGGCGGCCTCGCAGGGCGTCTACAACTTCACCGAAAAGGACCGTTCCGGCCTCGACGACCGCGCCCGCATCATCCTGACGGTGAAGGATGGCAAATACGTCCCGGCGAAGTAACCGGACGGACGATATCTTCGAGTGAGGAAGGCCGGCTCGGTGAGCCGGCCTTTCGGCCATTTGGACGATGATCTTTGTCGTTTTGGGAGCCTACCATGATTCCCGCCCCCACCGGAGCCACGCGGCTCCACATCATCATCGGCGATCCCGTCGCGCAGGTGCGCGCGCCGGCCGGCGTCAGCCAGGCGTTCTCGGAGCGCGGCAGCGATGCGATCCTGGTTGCGGTCCAAGTCGCGCCGCGCGACCTGACTGACTTCCTGGCGACGATGACACGGGTGAAGAATCTCGACGGCATCGTCGCGACCATCCCGCACAAATTCGCCTGCTACCGCGCCTGTGCGACGGCCACCGAGCGCGCGCATTTCATCGGCGCCGTGAATCTGATGCGGCGTGGTCCTGACGGCCGTTGGCATGGCGACATGGTCGACGGCCTTGGCTTCATTGGCGCTGCGAAGGGGGCGAGCTTCGATCCTGCAGGCTGCCGCGCGCTACAGATTGGCGCGGGCGGTGCGGGCTCGGCAATCGCTTTGGCGCTGATCGATTCCGGCGTGCGCGAGCTTGCCATTCACGACAGCGATGCCGGACGCCGCGATGTGCTGATCGCGCGCCTCAACGAGCGGGGCAAAGGCCGCGCCGTTGTCGGCTCGATGAACGCAACAGGCTTCGACATGGTTGCCAACGCCACGCCGGCAGGCATGCAGCCCGGCGATCCTCTGCCGATCGACATGACGACCGTCAGCCCGTCGGCCTATTGCGGCTGTGTCATCACCCGGCCCGAGGTCTCGCCCTTCATCGCCGCTGCGCGCCAGCGCGGCTGCCTGACGGCGACCGGCACCGACATGTACCGGGCGCTGGAGCGCGTGATGGTCGATTTCCTGCTGTCGAAGGAGGCGCCCTCCTGAAGCAGCGCCTCACCCTATCGACATCAGGCTCAGCTCGCGGCCGCCTCGGCAAAGCCGAGATAGCTCGCCGCCACGCGCTCGTCGGTGGCGATCTCGCTGGCCTTGCCGTTGAGCACGAACTCGCCGAGCTCCATGACATAGGCGCGGTCGGCGACCTTGAGCGCGGCCTTGGCGTTCTGCTCGACCAGCAGCACCGAGACGCCTTCCTGGCGCAGCTTGGCGACGATTTCGAAGATGCCGGCGACGATGATCGGCGCCAGGCCAAGGCTGGGCTCGTCCAGCATCAGCATCTTTGGCGCGCCCATCAGCGCGCGCCCCATCGCCAGCATCTGCTGCTCGCCGCCGGAGAGCGTGCCGGCGAGCTGCTTGCGCCGCTCCTTGAGCTTCGGAAACAGCGTGTAGACGTGCTCGAAGCCGCGTGCGGCGTGGGCCTTCGACATTCTGAAAGCGCCGAGCTGCAGATTATCCTCCACGTTCATGGTGGCGAACAGCTCGCGATGCTCCGGCACCAGACAGAGACCGCGCGCGACGCGGTCCTCGATCTCCAGCCGGGCCATGTCCTCGCCCAGGAAGGAGACGCGACCCTTCAGCGGAAACACGCCCATGATGGCACTGAGCAGCGTGGTCTTGCCGGCGCCGTTGGCGCCGATGATGGTGACGATCTCGTTCTCGGCCACGGTGAGCGAGACCGAGCGGACCGCCTCGACCTTGCCGTAGGAGACATGGGCGTCGGTGACTTCCAGCAGCGTGCTCATGCGGTGGCTCCGAGATACGCCTTGATGACCTCCGGATTGGTCTTGATCGCGGCAGGTGTGCCCTCGGCGATCTTGGTGCCGAAATCGAGCACCACGATGCGGTCGGCGAGGTCCATGACAAATCCCATGTCGTGTTCGACCAGCAGCACCGACATGCCGCCGGCGCGGAGGTCGCGCAGCAGCGCGCCGAGGCGCTGCTTCTCCATGTGGCGCAGGCCGGCGGCCGGCTCGTCGAGCAGCAGCAGCATCGGATCCACGCACAGCGCGCGGGCGATCTCGACGATGCGCTGCTGGCCGAGAGACAACGAGCCGGCAAGCTGGTGCATCTGGTCGCCGAGCCCGACGCGCTCGATCTGCCGCGCGGCTTCCGCGAGCAGCTTGGCTTCGTCGCCGCGATCGAGCCGGAACATGCTCGTGAGCGCGTTGGAATGGCCGCGCAGATGCGCGCCGATCGCGACGTTCTCGAGCACCGTCATGTCCGGCACCAGCTTGACGTGCTGGAAGGTACGGGAAATGCCGAGCTTGACGACGTCCTGCGGCGGGGCGTTGCCGACGGCCTTGCCGAGCACCGAGATGTTGCCGGAGGTCGGCGGCAGCACGCCGGTGATCAGGTTGAAGGTCGTGCTCTTGCCGGCGCCGTTCGGGCCGATCAGCGCGACGATCTCGCGGGACTGGACATCGAACGAGACGTTGTTGACCGCGACCACGCCGCCGAACTGCTTACGCGCGTTGTCGACCTGGAGCAGCACGTTTGGAGTCGTCGCAGATCGCTCCCGCGCCGGCAGTTTGACCGACGTGTCCGGCTGCTTGGCAACCGGCTTGAAAGGCAGCCGCGCCGTCAGCCACGGCCACAGGCCGGTCGGGGCGAGCTGGAGAAGCGTGACGAGGAGAATGCCGAACACGATGGTCTCGAGTTGGCCCTCGCCATGCAGCAGCAGCGGGAGGTAGCTTTGCAGCACCTCTTTCAGCACGACGACGATCGCCGCGCCGAGCACGCCGCCCCAGACATAGCCGGCGCCGCCGACCACGGCGACGAACAGATATTCGATGCCGGCCTGGGCGCCGAACGGCGTCGGGTTCACGGCGCGGGTGAAGTGCGCATAGAGCCAGCCCGAGAGGCCGGCGAGCACGGCGGCATAGATGAACACCAGCAGCTTGGCGCGAGGTGCATAGACGCCGAACGCTTCCGCGGCGATGTGGCCGCGGCGCAGCGCGCGAATGGCGCGGCCGGTGCGGGAGTCCAGCAGGTTCATCGTCAACAGTGCGGAGATCAGAACGGCGGCCCAGATCGCGAAATAGATCGTGCCGGGATCGAGCATCTTGAGGCTGCCGATCGACAGCGGCGGGATGCCGGAGATGCCGTCGTTGCGGCCGAGGAAGGCGAGCTTGCTGAACAGATAGAACAGGCCGAGGCCCCAGGCGAGCGTGCCGAGCGGCAGATAGTGGCCGGACAGCCTGACCGTGACGAGGCCGAGCAGAACGGCGGCGAGGCCCGACACCAGCAGCGACAGCGGCAGGGTCAGCCACGGCGATACGCCGTAATTGGCCGACAGCACCGCAGTGGTGTAGGCGCCGAAGCCGACAAAAGCGGCCTGGCCGAACGAGGTCAGACCGCCGACGCCGGTCAGCAGCACCAGCCCCATCGCGACCAGCGCCGACAGGCCGATATTGTCGAGCAGCACGATCCAGAACGGCGGCATGCCCGGGATGAACGGGATCGCCGCGACGATGACGGCAAAGATGATGAGAGGCCAACGCTCGCGCACGGCTCAATCCTTCTCTTCTTCGACCGCGGGCGCGGCGAGCGAACGCAGCAGCAGAACCGGGATCAGCAGCGTGAAAACGATCACCTCCTTGAAGTTGGAGGCATAGAACGAGGAGAACGCCTCGACGATGCCGACGACGAGCGCGGCGACCGCAGTCAGCGGATAGCTGATCAGGCCGCCGATGATCGCGGCGATGAAGCCTTTGAGGCCGATCAGGAAGCCGGTGTCGTAATAGAGCGTCGTGATCGGGACGATCAGGATACCCGAGAGCGCGCCGATGGTGGAGGCCAGCAGGAACGCGATCTGGCCCGACAGCGTGGTGCGGATGCCGACGAGGCGGGCGCCGAGCCGGTTGACGGCGGTGGCGCGCAGCGCCTTGCCGTAGAGCGTCAGGCCGAAGAACAGCCAGAGGCCGACGATGAAGGCGATGGTGATGCCGTAGACCGCTATGCCCTGCCCGGTGAAGCGCAGCGAGCCGAGCGTCGCCGTGGCATTGAGCAGGGTCGGGCCACGCTGACCCTCGGCGCCGAAGAACAGCAGGCCGAGGCCCTGCAGTGCGAGGTGAACGCCGACCGAGGCGATCAGCAGCACCAGCACCGAGGTGTGCGCGAGCGGCTGGAACACGATGCGGTAGAGCGACAGGCCGATGCTGGCCACGATCAGCAGCGACAGCACCAGGCTGACGCCGGCGGGCATGCGCTGGTTCGCCGCCCACATGCTGGCGAGCAGAATGACGACAGGGAGGGCGACGTTGAGGCCGAAGGTGCGCGCGATCTTCGGCGCGTGCAGCGTCTTGCGCATGGCGTAGAGGTCGAAGGCGAAGGCCGCGAGCCCGATCACGACGGCGAGCTTCGCGGTGCCCGGCATTTGGCCGGCAGCGAGCGAGGCATAGGTGAGGGCGCCGTAGGTGACGAATTCGCCCTGCGGGATCAGGATCACCCGGGTGACGGCAAACACCAGCACGAGCGCCAGCCCGAGCAGCGCGTAGATCGCGCCATTGGTAATGCCGTCCTGCAACAGGAACAGCAAGATCGTTGTGTTCAAGACAGGACGCTCCCCCTCTGTGGTGACCGGGCGCGGCCGGCGCCCTGCGCCGTCCGCCGGTCTTGGGCAGTTGAATTGGGCTGCCCGTGTTTGATATAGTGGATAACAATTATCGATTATAATCTCAAGGCCGCTGTTCCGGCTGCGGCATTCGAGACCAGGGATGGAAGCAAATGCGATGAATTTGGCGGACCGTGATGGCCGATAGCGCCAAGCCCGTCAGCAAGAGGGAAAGCCGCAAGGAAGCTGCCGTAGCGGCCGACGAGACGCAAGCGGTCCAGCTCGGCGAGCTGTCGGATCTGCTTGGCTATGTGCTGAAACGGGCGCAGTTGAAGGTGTTCGAGGACTTCCTGCGCTGCGTCGCGCCGCTGCAACTGACGCCGGCCCAGTTCTCGGTGTTGCTGCTGCTCGACGCCAATCCGGGCCGTAACCAGACCGAGATCGCCAACACCCTGGGCATCCTGCGGCCGAACTTCGTGTCCTTGCTGGACAGCCTCGAGAGCCGCGACCTGTGTGCGCGGGTGCGTTCGGCCAACGACCGGCGCTCGCACATCCTGATGCTGACCGAGAAGGGCCGCGCCGTGCTGGCCCGCGCCAAGAAGCTGGTGGTGTCGAAGCACGAGGCGCGGCTCAACGAGCTGCTGGGCCCGGATGGCCGCGACGCGCTGCTGGCGATGCTCACCAAGATCGCGGAGGAGTTCTGAAGGACGCAGTCGCGCCCTTCAATCGACCAGGATGACCCTGACGTCGTTCACGTTGGTGAGCGTCGGTCCGGTCTGCAGCAGGCCGCCGGTCGCGGCGAAGAACGCGGTGGCGTCGTTGTTGGCGAGATAGGCCTGCGGATCCAGCCCCTGCGCCCGCATCGCGGCGATGACCTCGGCATCGACAAGCGCACCGGCCGGATCGGAGGCGCTGCCGCCGCCGCCATCGGCGCCGTCGGTGTCGCCGGCGAGCGCCGCGACGCCCTCCATGTCCTTGAGGAGGTCGGCGAGCGCCAGGGCATATTCCTGGTTCGGGCCGCCGCGGCCCTGGCCGCGCACCGTCACGGTGAGCTCGCCGCCGGAAATGATCGCCATGCGGCGGCCGAGCGCGCGGGCCTCGCGCGCCAGTTTGGCGTGATCGGCCGCGACCTCGCGGGCCTCACCCTCGAGATCGGCGCCGAGATCGAGCACGTCGTAGCCCGCGGCCTTGACGCTGGCCACGGCCGCCTCCAGCGAGCTGGCGGGGCGCGCGATCAGCTCGAACGAGGCGCGGACGAAGGCGGCATCGCCGGGCTTGCAGCTCTCATTGGCGGCATCATCGAGCGCCCGACCGATCGCCGGGTCGACCTCGAGCTTGTATTTGGCGACGATGCCGCGGGCATCGGCCAGCGTGGTCGGATCGGGCACCGTCGGACCCGATGCGATCGCCGAGGGATCGTCATGCGGCACGTCGGAGATCGCCAGCGTCACGATCTCGGCCTTCTGCCCGGCCCGCGCCAGCCGGCCGCCCTTGATTCGCGACAGATGCTTGCGGACCGTATTCATTTCGCCGATCGGTGCGCCCGAGCGGAGCAGCGCGCGGGTCAGCTGCTGCTTCTGCGCGAAGCTGACACCGTTCACCGGCGCGACCCAATTGGCGGACCCACCACCGGAGAGCAGCACCAGCATCAGGTCGCCGGGCTCGGCGGTTGCCGCCAATTGCAGCGTCTCGTCGGCGGCCTTCAGCCCGGCCTCGTCCGGCATCGGATGTCCGGCCTCGATCACCTTCACCCGCCGGGTCGGCACACCATGGCCGTGGCGGGTGGTTGCGATGCCGGTCAGCTTCGCGGGATCGAACCCGAGCGTGTCCAGGTAATGGCGCTCGGCCGCGAGCGCCATCGCGGCCGCGCCCTTGCCGGCGGCGAGGCAGATGATTCGTCCTTTGGGAGCCGCCGGCAGGAATGCCGGCAGCACGACGTCGGGATGCGCCGCGGCGACGGCGGCATCGAAGATTGAGCGCAACAACGGACGGCGGCTGGTCATGCGGCGCCGCCCGTCTGCCGTGCAGAGCCTATTTCAGCTCGCCGCTCATGACCTCGCCGAACAACTGCCAGCGCTCGCCCTTGAACTGCATCAGCTGCAGCTGCTCGATCGGCTGGAAGTCGTCCGGACCGGTGGTCAGCGTGATGCCGGGCAACAGCCCGCCCTGCGCAAACTGCTTCAGGCCTGCCGCCTGCTTCATGACATTGGCGCGGGTCAGTTCGTCGCCGCATCGCTTCAGCACCTCGACCATTGTGGTGGCGATGTTGTAACCGGTCAGCGCCGACGAATCCACGGGGTTGATTTCCGGCAGATATTTGGCGAGCAGCTCCCTGAACGCGCCAAGACCGGGGTCGTTGGCCCATTGCGGATCGGAGGCATCCTTGGCATAGGCGGCCGAGATCACCCCTTGCGAGTTCTCGACGCCGGCCGGCCGCATCACCGCCGCGGTCGAGGCGCTGACATTCGAGATGATGGTGAGCGGCTTCCAGTTCATCTCGCCGAGCTTCTTGATCGCCTGTGCGCCGGATTTCGGTGTGGTGAACAGCACGACGATGTCCGGATTGGCCGACTTCATCTTGACGATGTGCGACTCGATCGTGGGCTCGGCGATCTCATAGCTCTCCTCCAGCACCACGCGGGAGGTGTCGCCAAGGCCGTCCTTGAGACCCTTCAGATAGTCCTTGCCCATGTCGTCGTTCTGGTAGAGCACTGCGATCTTGCCGGTCGGCTGCTGCGCGGTGAGATATTTGGCATAGATGCGGGCTTCCGACTGATAGCTCGGCAGCCATCCCATGGTCCACGGATTGGTCTTGGGCTCGTTCCATTTGGTGGCGCCGGTCGCGACGAACAGCTGCGGCACCTTCTTGGCGTTCATGTATTTCTGGATCGCCGTGTTAGGCGCAGTCCCGAGCACACCGAACAGGAAGAGCACCTCGTCGCTCTCCACCAGCTTGCGCGCCTGCTCGACGGTCTTTGGCGGCGAATAGGCGTCGTCGTAGGAGATGAAATTGATCTTGCGACCGTTGATGCCGCCCTCGTCGTTGACCTTCTTGAACACTGCCGACATCGCCTTGCCGACCGAGCCATAGGCCGAGGCCGGGCCGCTATAGGGCACGATGTTGCCGATCCTGATCTCGGTGTCGCTGGCTCCGGTGTCGTATTTCTTGTCGGCATGGGCGCTGCCGGCAGCGGCGCCAACCAAGGCGAGACCGAGCATGCTGGAGAGCGTGCGGCGGGTGAGGGCAGTGGTCACGTGGGGACTCCTTCTCGGCCTTGGAGCTTGGCCTTGTTGTTGGATCCGCCCGCAAGGCGGGCGACTCGTTTCACTCCGGACGAGTCCCCATAGCGCAGCCGCGCGCTCGGCGTAACCGCCGCCGCTGCATGACCGCCTCTCTTTCAACTCCTAGCTTAAGAAATTATTGGCAAAGACAGCAAAGATGCTTGGAGAGAGCGCCGCCTGCGGCGGGAGGCCGCAGGAGGCGGTTTCAACTGCGTTCCGTCGTTAGCCGCCGACGTCGGCGGAGATCACGTCGCCGAACAGCTCCCACTTCTCGCCCTTGAAGCGCATCAGTTGCAGCTGGCTGACGGGTGCGAAGTCGGTCGCCGAGGTGTTGATCGTGATGCCAGGCAGCAGCATCTCGGTGCGGAAGTTGCGCAGGGATGCGGCCTGCTTCATGACGTTCTCGCGGGTGAGGTTGTCGCCGCACTGCTTCAGCACTTGGACCAGCGTCTGCGCGACGCTGTAGCCGACGACCGTTCCGCCGTCGAGCTTGTCGCCATCGGGAAAATCCTTGGACATGAAGTCGAGGAATTGCTTCATCCCGGTATCGTCCTTCCATTGCGGATCGGAGACGTCCTTCAGATAGGCCGCCGAGATGATGTCCTGCGAATTCTCATAGCCAGCCGGCTTCAGGACGCTGCCGACGGAGGCGGAGACGTTGTTGAGGATATGCAGCGTCTTCCAGTCGATCTCCTTGACCTTCTTGATTGCCTGTGCCGCAAATTTCGGCGTGGTGATGTTCACGAATACGTCGGCGCCGGTGGACTTGAGTTTGACAATGTGATTGTCGATCGAGGGTTCGGCGGTCTCGTAGCTCTCCTCCATCACGATCATTGAGGCGGCCTTGGCGCCAAGCCCGTCCTTCAGCCCTTTCAGATAGTCCTTGCCGTAATCATCGTTCTGATACAGCACAGCGATCTTGGCGTCCGGCTTTTCCTTCAGCAGATATTTTGCGTAGATTCGGGATTCGCTCTGGTAGTTGGGCTGCCAGCCCATGGTCCAGGGGAAATCCTTCGGGTCGTTCCACTTGGTGGCGCCGGTGGCGACGAACAGTTGCGGGACCTTCTTCGAGTTCATGTATTTGTGGATTGCCGAGTTCGGCGGCGTGCCCAGCGAATTGAAGATGAACAGCACCTCATCGCTCTCGACCAGCTTGCGTGCCTGTTCGACCGTCTTTGGCGGCGAATAGGCGTCGTCATAAGAGATGAAGTTGATCTTGCGACCGTTGATGCCGCCCTCGGCGTTGATCTTCTTGAAGTAGGCCGCTTCCGTCTTGCCGATGATGCCGTAGGCAGAGGCCGGCCCGCTATAGGGCATGATGTTGCCGATCTTGATCTCGGTGTCGGAGGCGCCGGTGTCGTACTTCTTGTCGGCGGCGATTGCGGAGCTCGAGGCGAGGACGATGGCGGCGGCCGAGGCGAGGGCGGCCCTTCGCGTGATCATCATGGTGCGTTTCTCCCGTGTTGGTTCTGGATGACGTGCCGTGGCCTCCTTGACGGAAGCTCTCGTGTGTCGGGGGACTATAGCAGAGCCGCCGCGGCGTGGTTGCGACATCACGGCACGGTCCGTGTTTTATCGGTCCGCGTCCGCGCAACATCTGCGCAGTTGCGAGAAGTGCGCACAATTTGGGCGGGTGCTTGCTCTGCGAGAACAGCCTGAGATCAGCTAAACGGTGTCTGTCCACCGTTCATGGCATCGTCGGTGCGACCTACGAAAAAGCCCTCCGCGCGGATGGCGCGGAGGGCGAGGTTGAGATCGGCACCGCTCTCGGCGGCGATGCTCGATTGCACGATTACTCGATGGCGCCGCTGATCGCCTCGCCGAACAGCTCCCACTTCTCGCCTTTGAACCGCATCATCTGCAATTGCTCGATGGGCGCGAAGTCGGTAGCCGAGGTGTTGATCTTGACGCCCGGCAGCAAGGTGTCGGGCGCGAAGTCCTTCAGGCTGGCGGCCTGCTTCATCACATTGGCGCGGGTGAGGTCGTCGCCGCACATCTGCAGCACCTTCACGAGCGTCTGTGCGGCGCCGTAGCCATAGACGGTCGAGCTGTCGAGCTTGTTGGCGTCGGGATAATACTGCGCGAGGAAGTCGAAGAACTTCTTCATGCCGGGATCATCGTTCCACTGCGGATCCGCAGCGTCCTTGGCATAGGCGGCCGAAAGAATCCCTTGCGAGTTCTCGAAGCCGGCCGGCTTGATCACGCTGCCGACCGAGGCCGAGACGTTGACGACCAGATGCGTCGGATGCCAATCGATCTCGGCAAGTTTCTTGATCGCCTGCGCCGCGAACTTGGGCGTCGTGACGCTGAAGAAGACGTCGGCGCCGGAGGCCTTCAGCTTGACGATGTGGCCGTCGATCGAGGGTTCGGAGGTCTCGTAGCTCTCTTCCATGACGATCATGGACGCGGCCTTGTCGCCGAGGCCATCCTTGAGGCCCTTCAGATAATCCTTGCCGAAATCGTCGTTCTGGAACAGCACGCCGACCTTGGCGCCGGGCTTGTCCTTGAGCAGGTACTTCGCATAGATGCGGCCCTCGCTCTGGTAGCTCGGCTGCCAGCCCATGGTCCAGGGGAAGTTCTTCGGGTCGTTCCACTTGGTTGCGCCGGTGGCGACGAACAGTTGCGGGATCTTCTTGCCGTTGAGATATTTCTGGATCGCCGAGTTCGAGGGCGTGCCGAGCGGGTTGAAGACGAACAGGACCTCGTCGCTTTCGACCAGCTTGCGCACCTGCTCGACCGCCTTGGGCGGCGAATAGGCGTCGTCATAGCTGACGAAGTTGATCTTTCGGCCGTTGATGCCGCCCTCGGCGTTGATCTTCTTGAAATACGCCTCCTCGGTCTTTCCGATCACGCCGTAGGCGGACGCCGGCCCGCTATAGGGCATGATGTTGCCGATCTTGATCTCGGTATCCGACGCGCCGGCGTCGTATTTCTTCTGGGCGAGTGCTGCGCCCGAGGTGAGGGCGATGACCGCCGTCGCGATCGCGGCGATTCGTAGTTGTTGAACGACCTGCAAGAGTTCCTCCTTAGTTCTTTCTGAGTTTGCCGAGCAGCTGCTGCGCCACCATCGCCACCTGCCGCGAGCCGTGCGGCACGAGGAAGATGACGAGGAACAGCAGCACGCCGAACACCGCGCCGGACAGGCCCTTCGAAATGCCTTCGGCGATGTTGGGAACGAAGATGATGAAGGCCGCGCCGACGAACGATCCGGGCAGCCAGCCGACGCCGCCGACGACCATGCCGAGGAACAGCGAGATCGCGAGAACGATCGTGTAGCTGTCGGGTGCCACGAACTGCACGGCGATGGCGCCGAGGCCGCCGGCGACGCCGGTGATGCCGGCGCTGACGCCGAACGCCAGCGTCTTGTAGGTCGCGACGTCGATGCCCATGGCGGACGCTGCGATCTCGTTGTCGCGAATCGCCATGAAAGCCCGCCCCGAACGCGAGCGTAATAGGTTCACCGAGAACACGTAGATCGCGATCGTGATCGCCAGCGTGAAGTAGTACAGCCACATGTCCTGCGACATCGGCAGGCCGAACGGCGCGTCCGGCTTGGTGACGACGAGGCCCTGCACGCCGCCGGTCCATTCCTCGAAGAAGCCGAGCTTGAGGATCTGCGGCATCGCGGTGGCGAGCGCGAAGGTGGCGAGCGCGAGATACACGCCCGAGAGCCGCAGCGCCGGTTGGCCGAACAGGAAGCCGAAGCCGAAGCAGATGACGCCGGCGACCGGCAGGGTCAGCGCGTAGTTGACATTGTACTGCTCCATCAGGATCGCCGACGTATAGGCGCCGACCGCATAGAACGCGCTCTGCCCGAGAGAGAACTGTCCGGAGCCGCCGGTCAGGATGTTCAACGCCAGCACGGCGAGTCCGTAGATCAGGAGCATCGTCATCTGGAAGATGATGAAGTTCTTGACGAACAGCGGAACCACGAGAAGCAGAAGCACGACGACGAAGGTGGTGCCGGAACTCAAGGTCATGGCCCGCTTCGGAACGGCATCGACCGCGGGCGCCTGGGATGCGATGTCCTCGACTGCGCTCATGATCAGACTCGCTTCACGATGTTGCGGCCGAACAGGCCGGCCGGTTTGATGACTAGGACGGAGATGATGAGGGCCAGTGCGATCGGCAGCTTCATCTCATTGCCCACGTGGGGAATGTAGGTGCCGGCGAGATTCTCGAAGATGCCGACCAGGAAGCCGCCGAGCACCGCACCGAAGGGGCTGGTGAGGCCCCCAAGCACGGCCGCGGCGAAACCGTAGATCAGCACGCCGCCCATCATGTTGGGCTCGAGGAACACCACCGGCGCGATCAGCATGCCGGCGATCGAGCCGATCGCGGCCGCCATGCCCCAGCCGAGCGCAATCATCCAGGAGGTGTTGATGCCGACCAGCCGCGCCGATTCCGGCAAGGCTGCGGCCGCGCGCATCGCAAGTCCGACACGGGTGTACTGGAAGAAGAAGTACAGCCCGATCAGGAGCAGCAGGGTGATGCCGATCATGCCGGCCTGATGGGTCGAGATCAGCTGGCTGCCCAGGAACGGCGAGGAGCCGAACGGCGTCGGGTACTGCTTGATGGTGAAGTCCCAGATCAGCCCGGCGCAGGAGTTGATGATCGAGAACAGCGCGATGAAGCCGGCGACCTGGGTCAGGATCGGCGCCTTGGTCAGTGGCTTGAACAGCACCCGCTCGATCACGATGCCGCCGGCGAAGGAGAAGGCCAGCGTCACCACGAAGGCGACCCAGTAGGGCAGGCCCCATTGCATCAGCTGCCAGGAGATGAATGTCGAGAACATCGCCATCTCGCCTTGCGCAAAGTTGAGATGGTCGATGGCCTGGTAGATCATCACGACGGCGAGCGCCATGCAGGCGTAGATCGCGCCCGTCGCAATGCCGGCCAGGACCTGGTTGGTGAAGAGCTCCATTGTCCCGCCTCCGTTAGTAGCCCAAATAGGATTTGCGGACGTTCTCGTCTTTCGCGATGTCCGAGGCCGCGCCCGACATGACGATGCGGCCCGTCTCGATCACATAGGCCCGATCGGCGAGCTCGAGCGCGAGCTGCGCATTCTGCTCGACCACGAGGATCGAGACCTTTTCCTCGCGGTTGATCTTGCCGAGGATGCCGAAAAGGTCGCGGACCACCAGCGGTGCCAAGCCGAACGACGGCTCGTCGAGCAGCATCAGCCTGGGTCGCAGCATCAGCGCGCGGGCCACCGCCAGCATCTGCTGCTCGCCGCCGGATAAGGTGCCGGCCTGCTGGGTGTGGCGTTCCTTCAGCTTGGGGAAGTAGGAGTACATCCGCTCGATGTCGGCGACGATGCCCGCCTTGTCGCTGCGCGTGATGGCGCCGAGCTGCAGGTTTTCTTCCACCGTCATGTTGGTGAAGGTGCCGCGGCCCTGCGGCACGTGCGCGATGCCGAAGCGCACGATGCTCTCGGTCGATTTGTTGTTGAGCGGCTTCCCCTCGAACTCGATCGCACCGGTCGAGCGCACCATGTTGCAGATGGCGCGCAGGGTGGTGGTCTTGCCGGCGCCATTGGCGCCGAGCAGGGTCGTCAGCGAACCCTCGTTGAGGGAGAAGGAGAGGCCGTGCAGGGCCTGGACCTGGCCGTAATAGGCGCGCAGGTCCTTGACGTTGAGCAGCGGCGTCATTGATCCTTGCTCCCGAGATAGGCCTTGATGACGTCGGGATCGGCCTGCACCTGGGCGGGCGTGCCCTCGGCGAGCTTGCGGCCGAAATTCAGCGCCACGACGTGGTCGGCGATCGACATCACCAGTCCCATGTGATGCTCGACCAGCAGCACGGTCACCTTGCGGTCGTCGCGAATGCGCCGGATCAGATCGCCCAGCACATGGACTTCCTCATGATTGAGCCCGCCGGCGGGCTCGTCGAGCAGCAGGATCTTGGGATCGGCGGCGAGCGCGCGCGCCAGCTCGACGCGCTTCTGGGTGCCGAACGGCAGCCCGGACACGGTCTTGTGCGCGACCTCCTCGAGGTCGAGATAGGCGAGAATTTCGTGAACCTTGGTGTTGACGGAATTCTCGCTGCGCCGGACCCAGGCCAGACGCAGCGAATCCGAGATGATGTCGCTGGAGGTGCGCGCATGGGTGCCGACGCGGACGTTGTCGAGCACGGAGAGATTGGGAAACAGCGCGACATTCTGGAAGGTGCGGCCGATGCCGATCTCGGCAATGCGGTGCGGCGGCCGCTTCAGGATGCTGTGGCCTTCCATCAGGATGTCGCCGGAACTCGGCTGGTAGAGCCGGCTGAGGCAGTTGAACAGGGTGGTCTTGCCGGCGCCGTTCGGGCCGATGAGGCCGAGGATCTGACCCTCGCGCATCTCGAACGAGACGCCGTTCAGCGCCACGATGCCGCCGAACACGACGCTGACGTCGCGGACGACGAGCAGCGGATCGTTGGTCTGGGCGAGTTGTGCCTGCGTCATCTCGTCTCGCCCCTCCCCAAATCGTTCAGGTCAGGACGCGGCGCCAGCCGACCGCGATGATGCAGGCTATCTGATACCCTCGGCAACACGGGCAACTTTTCCTCCTGGCTTCGGCTTTTTATTGAGTTCTTTGTTTGATGGGCTGCTTGTTTGATTAGTTGACGGCGCGAGGCCGCCGAGCGCCGCTTCGATGTTCCTTACCATCGCGACGAGACGAGGTCCAATGTCGGTGCGCAAGCGCTCTTCCGTGAAGCGGAATGCCGGTGCTCCGCAATTCACGGCGTAGGGACCGGTTCCGTCGTTCAGCCGCAACGCGACGCCGACCGCATGAACGTCGTCCTGCCATTCGCCGGCGGAGATCGTGAAGCCATATTTCGCAACGGTCTCGCCGGCGCGCTCGATGCCGTCGCGGATCTTCGGCCAACGGCTGCCGTAATGCTCGCGCATCTCCCGCATCAACGCGGCGCGGTCCTCGTCCGGCAGCGCCCAGATGTAGGCGCGGCCCATCGCGGTCGTTGCAATCGGAATGCGCGAGCCGACGTCGAGTTGAACGTTGATGACGCCGTGACGGCTCTGGCCGAAATAGATCATGCTCAGCCGGTCGCGGCCGCCGATGGCGACCGCGCCGCCGGTCTCGCGCATCAGCTGCTCGCGGAACGGCTCGGAAAGATGGCGGATGCCGAGATTGGCGAGCGCGGCGTAGCCCAGCGCCAGCGCCGCTGGGGCCAGCTGGTATTTCTCGAAGCGCGGCACCGGGGTGAGATAGCCGAGCTTGGTGAGCGTGTAAGTGAGGCGCGAGACCGTCGCCTTCGGCAGGTTGGTGCGCGCGGCGATTTCCTGATTGCCCAGCAGGCCGTCATTCGGCCGGAACGCCCGCAGCACGTCGAGGCCGCGCGCCAGCGCGACGACGAAGCTCCGATCGGTCGCGGGTTTCTTCCCTGGGCGTTTCATGTCATCGGCTGTTGATTGATGAGCCTCGTTGACAACGCTCGTGCTTCAAAATAACCCTGGATGTCAAGATGTGGAATTAGATTTCGCACTGCGGAATTGATGTTCGGCAGCGGGTAGACGCAAGCAAGGCTGATACTCTGCGCAAATGAAGAGCCAAGAATTGGCCGGTGCGTTAACCGGCCGCAAAGAAACGACATCCCAAGGAGCTTACGCGTGAGCGAAGTGGCAAAGCTTGACCGTCATGACATCATCGGCATCGTCACCATCGACAGCCCGCCCGTCAATGCGCTGAGTGCCGCAGTTCGCGGCGGCATCCTGGACAACGTCAAGGCGGCGATCGCCGATCCCGCGATCAAGGCGATCGTGCTGACCTGCGGCGGCCGTACCTTCATCGCCGGGGCCGACATCACCGAGTTCGGCAAGCCACCGAAGCCGCCGGCGCTCAACGACGTGCTGAGCACGATCGAGAACAGCCCCAAGCCGGTCATTGCGGCGATTCATGGAACGGCCCTGGGCGGTGGTCTCGAAGTGGCGCTCGCCTGTCATTATCGTGTCGCCACCAAGGAGGCGAAGCTCGGACTGCCCGAGGTGAAGCTCGGCCTGCTGCCGGGCGCGGGCGGCACCCAGCGCCTGCCGCGCGCCGTAGGCCCCGAGCTCGCAGTCAAGATGATCGTCGGCGGTGACCCGATCGGCGCAGTGGAAGCGCTGAAGGCGGGCCTGATCGAGGAGATCGTCGAGGGGCCGGCATCGGGCGGCGAAGCCTTCGCGCGCAAGGTGGTGGCGGAGAACCGTCCGCTGCGCAAATTGCGCGATGACGATTCCAAGCTGGCGGCCGCCAAGGCCGATCGCACGATCTTCACCAGTGCGGTGGCGGCGATCACCAAGAAGTCGCGTGGGCTCGAGGCGCCGTTCGCAGCGGCCGACGCGGTCGGCTATGCGATCGACCTGCCGTTCGACGAGGGCCTGAAGAAGGAGCGCGAAGGTTTCCTCAAGCTGCTCACCAGCGATCAGTCCAAGGCGCAGCGCTATGCGTTCTTCGCCGAGCGCGAGGCCGCCAAGATCGCCGGCGTGCCCGAGGGCACCAAGGGCCGCAAGGTCGAGCGCGTCGCGATCATCGGCGCCGGCACCATGGGCGGCGGCATTGCGATGTCGTTCGCCAATGCTGGCATTCCGGTCACGCTGATCGAGACCGCCGAGGAGCAGCTGAAGCGCGGTATGGGCGTCATGCAGAAGAACTGGGAGGCGACCGCCGCGCGCGGCGGCATCCCGGCGGATGCACCGGCCAAGCGCATGGCGTTGATCGACGGCAAGGTCGGTCTCGAGAACGTCAAGGACGCCGACCTCGTCATCGAGGCGGTGTTCGAGACCATGGCGGTGAAGAAGGAAGTGTTCGGCAAGCTCGATCAATACGCAAAGCCGGGCGCGGTGCTGGCCTCGAACACGTCCTATCTGAACATCGACGCCATCGCCGCAGAGACCAGCCGGCCGCAGGACGTGCTCGGCATGCATTTCTTCTCGCCGGCTAACGTCATGAAGCTGTGCGAAATCGTGCGTGCGGAGAAGACGGCGCCGGATGCGCTCGTCACCGCGGTGTCGATCGCGCGCAAGATCGCAAAGGTGCCGGCCGTGGTCGGCGTCTGCGACGGCTTCGTCGGCAATCGCATGCTGGCGCAGCGCGGCAAGCAGGCCGAGAAGCTGTTGTTCGAAGGCGCGCTGCCGCAGCAGGTCGACGCGGTCGTCACCAAGTTCGGCATGCCGATGGGCCCGTTCGCGATGGGCGATCTCGCTGGCCTCGACATCGGCTGGCGCTCGCGCAAGGACCGCGGCATCAAGAGCGAGATCGCGGATGCGCTGTGCGAGGCCGGCCGCTTCGGCCAGAAGACCGGCAAGGGCTATTACAAATATGAGGCGGGCTCGCGCGCGCCGCTGCCGGATCCCGATGTCGAGAAGCTGATCGACGAGACGCTCGCCAAGCTCGGCCTCAAGCGGCGCGCGGTCAGCGACGAGGAGATCCTCGAGCGCATGATGTATCCGATGATCAACGAGGGCGCGAAGATCCTCGCCGAAGGCATTGCCGCGCGTCCGTCCGACATCGATGTGGTCTGGCTGTACGGCTATGGCTGGCCGATCTATCGCGGCGGCCCGATGTACTGGGCCGACAGCGTCGGCCTGAAGCACATCGCCGAGCGGCTGGCGTTCTATGCCAAGGAGACCAATGATCCCTCGCTCGAGCCGGCGCCGCTGCTGAAGCAGCTCGCGGAGGAAGGCAAGACGTTCGCCTCGCTGGCGCAGGGGAAGGCCGCTTGAGGCTTTGCCCTAGCTCCGTGCACAGCTGCGCCCCCCTCCCCCTTGCGGGGAGGGGTTGGGGGTGGGGGTCCACAACGGCAGTCTCGCCCGGAGCCACCCCCCTCCCTGGCCCTCCCCCACAAGGGGGGAGGGAACGGGAAGAGCGGGGCCGCCTTACGGCAAGAAACACAGAGTCCGCATGACCCATCCTGGCGAACAGTTCTATCCCGAAGGCGTCCGCTGGGACGCGCCGATCGCGCGTGGCACCTTGCCAGATCTGCTGGCAAAGGCGGTCAGTGACTTCGGCGATCGCGACGCGCTGGAATTCCGCGACCGCCCCGTCACCTTCAAGCAACTCGCGGCGCTCGTCGACCAGGCTGCCGCGGCGTTCCTGCGAGCCGGTTTTGGCAAGGGCGCGTCGATCGCGCTGTTCCTCGGCAATACGCCGGATCATCCGATCAACTTCTTCGGCGCGCTCAAGGCCGGCGCCCGCGTCGTGCACCTGTCGCCGCTCGATGGCGAGATCGCGCTGTCGCACAAGCTCAGCGATTCCGGCGCACGCATTCTCGTCACCTCGAACCTGTCGGCGCTGCTGCCGACGGCGCTGAAGTTCCTCGAGAAGGGCCTGCTCGACCGCCTGATCGTCTGCGAGGATGATCATTGGGGCAAGGTCGGTACGTCACAGACGCCGTTGCCGGATAGCTCCGCCGTGACCACCCATCGTGCCTTCGTCGAGGGCGCCGTGGCGCCGGCAGCGTGGCCGGCCATCTCGCCCGACGACATCGCCCTGCTGCAATATACCGGCGGCACCACCGGCCTGCCCAAGGGCGCGATGCTGACCCATGGCAATCTCACCTCGGCGGTGTCGATCGCCGAAATCTGGGGCCGCGCGACGCGCGCGAACGGCAACGGCTCCGACCGAGTCATCTGCGTGCTGCCGCTGTTCCACATCTATGCGCTGACGGTGGTGCTGCTGACCTCGCTGCGTCTCGGCAGCCTGATCTCGCTGCACCAGCGCTTCGACTTGGAAGCCGTGATGCACGACATCGAGGTCAAGCGCGCGACCTATTTTCCCGGCGTGCCGACGATGTGGATCGCGATCGCCAACCTGCCCGATCTCGACACGCGCGATCTGTCGTCGCTGACCAGCGTTGGCTCCGGTGGCGCGCCGCTGCCAGTCGAGGTCGCGCGCATCCTGGAGCGCCGCGTCGGCATGAAGCTGAAGAGCGGCTGGGGCATGACCGAGACCTGCTCGCCCGGCACCGCCCATCCCAAGGGTGGCCCGGACAAGCCCGGCTCGATCGGGATCACGCTGCCCGGCATCGAGATGGACGTCGTGTCGCTCGAGGATCCCGCAAAGGTGCTCGGCGTGAACGAGGTCGGCGAGATCCGGATCAAGGGGCCGAACGTCACCAAGGGCTATTGGAACCGGCCGGACGAAACGGCGCAGTCGTTCGTCGGCGATCATTTCCTGACCGGCGACATCGGCTATGTCGACGCCGACGGTTTCTACTTCCTGGTCGACCGCAAGAAGGACATGATCATCTCCGGCGGCTTCAACGTCTATCCGCAGATGATCGAGCAGGCGATCTACACCCATCCGGCGGTGCAGGAGGTCATCGTGATCGGCATTCCCGACGCCTATCGCGGCGAGGCGGCCAAGGCCTTCATCAAGCTGCGCGACGGCTTCGCGCCGTTCCCGGTCGAGGATCTCCGCGCCTTCCTCACCGGCAAGCTCGGCAAGCACGAGCTGCCGGCGGCGGTCGAGTTCGTCGACGAGCTGCCGCGCACGCCGGTCGGCAAGCTGTCGCGTCACGAACTGCGCCAGCAGCAATCACCCACGTCTCACAGCAAACATCCGTAACAACAACAGGAGGTCGCCCATGACCGATGCCGTCATCGTTTCCACCGCCCGCACGCCGATCGGCAAGGCCTATCGCGGCGCGCTCAACGCCACCGGCGGCGCGACGCTGCTCGGCCACGCCATCGGCGAGGCGGTCAAGCGCGCCAAGGTCGATCCGGCCGAGGTCGAGGATGTCGTGATGGGCGCAGCCCTGCAGCAGGGCTCGACCGGCGGCAACATCGCGCGCAAGGCGCTGCTGCGTGCCGGCCTGCCGGTGTCGGTCGGCGGCACCACCATCGACCGCCAGTGCGCCTCCGGCCTGCAGGCGATTGCGCTCGCGGCGCGCTCGGTGATCTTCGACGGTGTCGAGATCGCAGTCGGCGGCGGCGGCGAATCGATCTCGCTGGTCCAGAACGACAAGATGAACACGTTCCAGGCCACCGATCCGGCGCTGCTCGAGATCAAGGGCGACGTCTACATGCCGATGATCGACACCGCCGAGATCGTCGCCAAGCGCTACGGCATCTCCCGCGAGCGCCAGGATGAATATGCGCTGGAGAGCCAGCGCCGCACCGCTGCCGCGCAGCAGGGCGGCAAGTTCAACGACGAGCTGGCGCCGATCTCGACCAAGATGGCGGTCACCGACAAGGCCACCGGCAACGTCTCGTTCAAGGACGTCACCCTGTCGCAGGACGAAGGTCCGCGCCCCGAGACGACGGCCGAAGGTCTCGCCGGCCTCAAGGCCGTGCGCGGCGACGGCTTCTCGATCACCGCCGGCAATGCCAGCCAGCTCTCCGACGGCGCCTCCGCCTGCGTGATCATGAGCGACGCCACCGCGGCGAAGCGCGGCCTGCAGCCGCTCGGCATCTTCCGCGGCTTCGTCGCGCATGGCTGCGAGCCCGACGAGATGGGCATCGGCCCGGTGTTCGCGGTGCCGCGTCTATTGAAGCGCCATGGCCTGACCGTCGACGACATCGGCCTGTGGGAACTCAACGAGGCGTTCGCCGTGCAGGTGCTGTACTGCCGCGACAAGCTCGGCATCGACCCCGACAAGATCAACGTCAATGGCGGCGCCATCGCGGTCGGCCATCCCTACGGCATGTCGGGCGCGCGGCTCACGGGCCACGCGCTGATCGAAGGCCGCCGCCGCAAGGCCAAGTACGCGGTGGTGACGATGTGCGTCGGCGGCGGCATGGGCGCCGCCGGCCTGTTCGAGGTGCTGCAATAGGTCTTCGTCATTCCGGGGCGCGCGAGCCCGGAATCCATACTCACGATGGTGGTTATGGATTCCGGGTTCGCCTCTTCGAGGCGCCCCGGAATGACAGCTCGATTTGTCGACGAATATATACACACGGGAGGATCCGATGGATCTTGCATTCACGAAGGAAGAGCAGGCGTTCCGCGAGGAAGTCCGGCAGTTCTTCAAGGACAATGTCCCGCCGGAGACCCGGCGCAAAATGATCGAAGGCCGCCATCTGTCGAAGGACGAGATGGTGACCTGGTGGCGCATCCTCAACAAGAAGGGTTGGGGTGTCTCGCACTGGCCGGAGGAATATGGCGGCACCGGTTGGACCTCCGTGCAGCACTACATCTTCAACGAGGAGCTGCAGGCCTATCCGGCGCCGCAGCCGCTCGCCTTCGGCGTCAGCATGGTCGGCCCGGTGATCTACACCTTCGGCAACGAGGAGCAGAAGAAGAAGTATCTGCCGCGCATCGCCAATGTCGACGACTGGTGGTGCCAGGGCTTCTCCGAGCCGGGCTCGGGCTCCGACCTCGCATCGCTGAAGACCAAGGCCGAGCGCCGCGGCGACAAGTGGATCATCAACGGCCAGAAGACCTGGACCACGCTCGCGCAGCACGCCGACATGATCTTCTGCTTGTGCCGCACCGATCCCTCCGCGAAGAAGCAGATGGGCATCTCCTTCATCGTGTTCAGCATGAAGTCGAAGGGCGTCACGGTGCGTCCGATCCAGACCATCGACGGCGGCCACGAGGTCAACGAGGTGTTCTTCGACGACGTCGAAGTGCCCATCGAGAACTTGATCGGCGAGGAGAACAAGGGCTGGGACTACGCCAAGTTCCTGCTCGGCAATGAGCGCACGGGGATCGCCCGCGTCGGCGTCTCCAAGGAGCGTATCCGCCGCATCAAGGAGCTCGCCGCCAAGATCGAATCCGGCGGCCGCCCGGTGCTGGAGGACCCGTCGTTCCGCGAGAAGCTCACGGCCTGCGAGGTCGAGCTGAAGGCGCTGGAGCTGACGCAGCTGCGCGTCGTCGCCGACGAGGGCAAGCACGGCAAGGGCAAGCCCAACCCGGCCTCCTCGGTGCTGAAGATCAAGGGCTCCGAGATCCAGCAGACCACCACCGAGCTGCTGATGGAGGTCATCGGTCCGTTCGCCGCGCCCTACGACGTCCACGGTGACGACGACAGCAGCAACGAGACCATGGACTGGACCGCGCAGATCGCGCCGAGCTACTTCAACAACCGCAAGGTCTCGATCTACGGCGGCTCCAACGAGATCCAGCGCAACATCATCGCCAAGGCGGTGCTGGGGCTTTGAGTTGCTGTCATTCCGGGGCGCCGCGAAGCGGCGAGCTACGACGCGCAGTTGCGCGTCGGAGAATCCATAACCACCATCGTGAGTATGGATTCCGGGCCCGCGCCTTGCGGCGCGTCCCGGAATGACGCCGATGATGAATTCCGGGTACGAGGATAGAGAGCATGGATTTTGATCTCACCGAGGAGCAGCGTCTCCTCAAGGACAGCATCGACGGCCTGCTGGCGGATGCCTACGATTTCGACAAGCGCAAGCTGTACATGAAGGAGAAGGGCGGCTGGAGCCGCGCGATGTGGTCCAAGCTCGCCGAGCAGGGCCTGCTCGGTCTGCCGTTCTCGGAAGACGACGGCGGCTTCGGCGCCGGCGGCGTCGAGACCATGATCGTGATGGAGGCGATGGGTCGCGCGCTGGTGCTCGAGCCGTATCTCGCAACCGTGGTGCTGGCCGGCGGTTTCCTCCGTCATGGCGGCTCGGCGGCGCAGAAGGCCGCGCATCTGCCTGGAATCATCGACGGCAGTAGGACGTTTGCGTTCGCCCAGCTCGAGAAGCAGTCGCGCTATGACCTGTTCGACGTTGCGACGACTGCGAAGAAGAAGGGCGATGGCTGGGTCATCGACGGCGAAAAGTTCGTCGTGCTCAACGGCGAGAACGCCGACACCTTGATCGTGACCGCGCGCACCTCGGGCGGCCAGCGCGACAAGTCGGGCATCGGCGTGTTCATCGTGCCGGCCGACGCCAAGGGTGTCACCCGCAAGGGCTATCCGACCCAGGACGGTCTGCATGCCGCCGACATCACCTTCACCGGTGTGGAAGTCGGCGCCGACGCCGCGATCGGCGATCCGGTCAACGCCCTGCCGCTGATCGAACGCGTCGTCGACGAGGCCCGCATCGCGCTGTGCGCGGAGGCCGTCGGCCTGATGGACGAGTCGCTGAAGACCACGGTCGAGTACATCAAGACGCGCAAGCAGTTCGGCGTCGCGATCGGCTCGTTCCAGTCGCTGCAGCACCGGGCGTCCGACATGTTCGTCGCGCTGGAGCAGGCCCGCTCGATGTCGATGTTCGCAACCATGGCCGCCGAGTTCGACGACGCCAAGGAGCGCGCCACCTCGATCGCCGCGGCCAAGGTGCAGATCGGCAAGTCGGCTAAGTTCGTCGGCCAGCAGGCGATCCAGCTCCATGGCGGCATCGGCATGACCATGGAGGCCAAGATCGGCCACTACTTCAAGCGTCTGACGATGATCGAGAGCACCTTCGGCGACACCGACTACCACATGCGCCGCGTCAGCGAGGCGGGCGGGTTGATCTAGAAAGCTTGGTCGTTGCCGGGCTTGACCCGGCAACCCATCGCTTTCTGAAGATGGATGCGCGGGCCTTCGCCGCGCCGAAGGGGCTTCGGCCCCGCAGGCGGGTCAAGCCCGCGCATGACGGATTTGAGAGGGCTACGCTGCCGGTGTCGACCGGCTCCGGAGTGATTTGATCGATCGAGCCGTCATTGCGAGCGAAGCGAAGCAATCCAGGGCGGTATGCTTGATCTGGATTGCGTCGTCGCTTCGCTCCTCGCAATGACGCGGAGGAAGCAGACATGACCCCCAATCCCTTCGACCTCTCCGGCCAGGTCGCCGTCATCACCGGCTCGAGCCGCGGAATCGGCCGGGCGTCGGCGGAGCTGCTCGCGCAACTCGGCGCCAAGGTGGTGATCTCCAGCCGCAAGGCCGACGCTTGCGAGGAGGTCGCGAGCGCCATCCGCGCCAATGGTGGCGAGGCCCACGTCATCCCCTGCAACATCTCCCGGCGGGCCGAGGTCGACGCGCTGATCGACGGTGCCGTCAACCAATACGGCCAGGTCGACATCCTCGTCTGCAATGCTGCGGTCAACCCGTATTACGGTCCGCTGCTCGACATCACCGACGAGGCGTTCGACAAGATCATGGCCTCCAACGTGAAGAGCAATCTCTGGCTCTGCGCCAAGGCGATCCCGCCGATGGCCGCGCGGGGCAAGGGCTCGGTGATCATTGTCTCCTCGATCGGCGGCCTGCGCGGCTCGACCGTGATCGGCGCCTACGGCATCTCCAAGGCCGCCGACTTCGCGTTGTGCCGCAGCCTTGCCGGCGAATGGGGGCCGCACGGCGTGCGCATCAATTGCGTCGCGCCCGGCCTGATCAAGACCGATTTCGCCCGCGCGCTGTGGGAGGACGAAGCCCGCCTGAAGCAGCGCTGTGCCACCACCCCGCTGCGTCGCATCGGCGAGCCGCACGAGATCGCCGGCGCGGTCGCCTACCTCGCCTCGGATGCGTCGACCTTCATGACCGGCCAGACCATCGTCGTCGACGGCGGCGTGACAACGGCCGCGGTGTAGCCTTCGTATCCGAGCGGCGGAGCTGATCGCGGGTGTTCACCCTCCCCTGGAGGGGGAGGGTCGCCTCACGACGAGCGAAGCGAAACGTGAGGCGGGGTGGGGTGATCTCTCCACAATCGCCATCGCCCGTGGCTCACCGCACCCCGCTCGCCCGCTGCGCGGGCGATCGACCCTCCCCCTCCAGGGGAGGGTGGATAGACACGTGCCGCTCCACCTTGACCTCGCCCGCCCGATCCGCTTGCTTGTCGGCCCAACGTCGTCAACCTACCGGGAAGAAAACCCATGTCCTTCGTGCTGGCCATCGATCAGGGCACCACGTCCTCGCGCGCGATGGTGTTCCGCTCCGACATCTCGATCGCCGCGGTCGCGCAGCAGGAATTCCCGCAGCATTTCCCGGCCTCCGGCTGGGTCGAGCACGAGCCGGAGGACATCTGGACCTCGACGGTGATGACCTGCCGCGATGCGCTTGAGAAGGCGGGACTGACGGCCAAGGACATCGCGGCGATCGGCATCACCAACCAGCGCGAGACCACCGTGGTATGGGACCGCGCCACCGGCCAGGCCGTCCACCGCGCCATCGTCTGGCAGGACCGCCGCACCGCCGACATCTGCGCCAAGCTCAAGGCCGATGGCCACGAGCCGGATGTCAGCGCCAAAACCGGCCTGATCATCGATCCCTATTTCTCCGGCACCAAGGTCGCCTGGATCCTCGACCACGTCCCTGGCGCGCGCGAGCGCGCCGAACGCGGCGAACTGATGTTCGGCACCGTCGATTGCTACCTGCTGTGGCGGCTGACCGGCGGCAAGGTGCATGCCACCGATGCCACCAACGCTTCGCGCACGCTGCTGTTCAACATCCACACCGGTGCGTGGGACGAGACGCTGCTGAAGCTCTTGCGCGTGCCGCGCTCGATGCTGCCCGAGGTGAAGGATTCCTCCGCCGATTTCGGCACCACCACGCCCGATCTGTTCGGCGGCCCGATCAAGGTCGCGGGGATCGCCGGCGACCAGCAGGCGGCCACCATCGGCCAAGCCTGCTTCACGCCGGGCATGATGAAGTCGACCTACGGCACCGGCTGCTTCGCGCTGCTCAACACCGGCGCCACGCCGGTGAAATCGAACAACAAGCTGCTGACGACGATCGCCTATCAGCTCAACGGCGTCAGGACCTACGCGCTCGAAGGCTCGATCTTCGTCGCCGGCTCGGCCGTGCAGTGGCTGCGCGACGGGCTCGGCATCATCAAGCATGCCGCCGAAACCGGCCCGCTCGCCGACAAGTCCGACTCGATGCAGTCGGTCTATCTGGTGCCGGCCTTCGTCGGCCTCGGCGCACCGTATTGGAATCCGCGCGTGCGCGGCGCGCTGTTCGGCCTGACCCGCAATACCGGCCCGGCCGAGCTCGCGCATGCCACGTTGGAGAGCGTGTGCTACCAGACCTACGATCTGTGGGCCGCGATGCGCGCCGACTGGCCCGATGCGTCCGCCGCCACGATCGTGCTGCGCGTCGACGGCGGCATGACCGCCTCGGACTGGACCATGCAGCGTCTCGCCGACCTGCTCGACGCACCAGTCGACCGTCCCATGATCCAGGAGACCACCGCGCTCGGCGCCGCCTATCTCGCCGGCCTCCACGCGGGCGTCTATCCGGAGCCGGAAAAGTTCGCGGACAATTGGCGGCTCGAGCACCGCTTCCGGCCGGCGATGAGCGCGGCGACGCGAGAGCGCAAGCTCGCCGGCTGGGCTCGCGCCGTGAAGGGGGTGCTGGCGAGCGACGAGGGCGAGTAGGGCGCTCGCCTCCCACAGCAGCTAAGCCAGGAACGCAGCAAGGTCGGCATTGACCTGCTTCATGTGGGTCACGAATAGCCCATGCGGGCCGCCGGGATAGACCTTCAGCTCGGCGCCCTTGATGCCCTTGGCGGTCGGCCGTGCCGTCATGTCGAGCGGCGCTGAGACGTCCTTGTCGCCGTGCAGGATCAGCACGGGACGGTCGATCTTCGCAAGCACCGGCCGCAGGTCGGTCGCGATCAGCGCGCGGTTGGTGGCGACCGCGACGGGAATGGGCATCTGGCGCATCATCGCCGCGACCCATTCCATCATCTGCGGCGAGGCGTCCTTAGTGAAGAACGGCAGCTTGTTGTCCTCGATCCATTTCGGAAAGTCGCTCTGCCACGCGGCCCAGCACTGCTCGAAATAGCCGTGGGGCGCGCCGAGCGCATTGTCCGCGGTCTGCAGCGGAAACGGCGTCGTCGGTCCGAGCATCGCGATGCGCGAGATGCGTCCCGTGCCGTGCCGCGCGACGTAGTTGAGGATCTCGTTGCAGCCCATGGACATGCCGACCAGCGCGACATCATCAAGGTCGAGCTGCGCGATGACCTCGGCGATGTCGTCGGCCAGGCGGTCGAGCTCGTAGCCGCCGCCCGGCACGTCGGAGCGTCCATGGCCGCGGCGGTCGAAGGCAATGCAGCGCAGCCCGCGCTGGCTGAGATCGGAGATCTGGTAGGTCCACATCGCGCTGGTCAGCGCCCAGGCATGTACGAACAGCACCGGCCGGCCGCTGCCCCACTCCTCGTGATAGAGCGTCACGCCGTCGCTGCAGCGGATACGGGGGCGCGCCGCGGTCGGTGCGGCGGCGAGGCTCGGTCCCGTCGCCGCGAAGGTGGCTGCTGCCGCGGTCAGCAGCACGTCTCGTCGTTGCATGGGCATGGCTCCTGATGTTGAATGCGCCGACCATGCCGGGACCGCTGTGCGGTTCCAATTACGTCCGGGGTAAGCTGGTTGCCGATCACCCTTCAATCAGGTCGTCTTGAGTGACCATTCCCGACGGATATGTCGACGTCCCGCCCGGCAAGGTCGCGGCCGTGGTGACCTCGCTGGAAATGCTGGCACCGCCAGTGCTGCCGCCCGATCCGGTCGGCGACTGGAGCATTCGCCGCGTCGCGCAGCCCGATCTCGCTTGGTACCGCGACCTCTATGCCCGCGTCGGCTGGGAGTGGCTGTGGTCGCAGCGCACGCGGATGAGCGATGCGGAGCTTGCCAAGACGATTCGCGCTGACGGAGTCGAGATCTACACCTTGGCGCATGGCGGCGGTGATGAAGCCCTGCTGGAGCTCGACTTCCGCAAGAAGACCGATTGCGAGCTGGCGCTGTTCGGCGTCACGTCGAAGCTGATCGGCACCGGCGCCGGACGGCTGCTGATGAACCACGCGCTGCGCCGCGCCTGGGCGCAGCCGCTGACGCGGCTCTGGGTCCACACCTGCAGCTTCGATCATCCCCGCGCGCTGGCCTTCTACCAGCGCTCCGGCTTCCGTCCCTTCCGGCGGCAGATCGAGATCGCCCCCGACCCGCGCCTCGACGGCACGCTGCCGCGCGACGTCGCAGCGCATGTGCCGCTGCTCGCCTGAACATGGGAGCTGACAACGGCGCCGAACGGCGCTTCAATGCGCCGCACAGGAGGATAACCGATGTTCCTGATCGGCCAATACGACTCGCCTTTCGTCCGCCGCACCGCGATCGCGCTCAAGCTCTACGGCGTGCCGTTCGAGCACAAGCCGTGGTCGACCTTCGGCGACGCCGACAAGATCGCGCCGTACAATCCGCTGCTGCGCGTGCCGGTGCTGGTGCTGGATGACGGCGAGGCGCTGATCGATTCAGCGGCGATCCTCGATCATCTCGACGAGACCGTCGGGCCCGAGCGCGCGATGCTGGCGCGGAGCGGCGCGCTGCGCCGCCAGCAGCTGCATACGATCGCGCTCGCGACCGGTCTCGGCGACAAGGCCGTCAGCCTTATCTACGAGCGCGTGCTGCGCAAGGACCGCCTCGCGCTGTGGGTCGCGCGCTGCGAGGCCCAGATCTCCGGCGTGCTGGCAATGCTGGAGGCCGAGCGCGCAGATGTGACGAGCGCCTATTGGTATGGCGACAACATCGGCCACGCCGACATCGCCGTCGCCTGCGTGCTGCGCTTCACACGCGAGGCGCATCCGCATCTGTTCGACGCCGCGCGCTATCCGGCGCTGGCGGCCCACGCCGCAAGGTGCGAGGCGCTGCCGCCATTCCAGGAGATCGTCCAGCCGCTGGCCCCGCCGAGCGGGGATTGATGGAGTCCATCGAGACGTCAGACCGTGCAGCTTGCTCGGTGCTCACCCTCCCCTGGAGGGGGAGGGTCGCCGCACGATGAGCGAAGCGAAACGTGAGGCGGGGTGGGGTGATCTCTCATCAGCAGCAGTGCTCGTGGCTTCGCCCCACCCCGATCGCCCGCTGCGCGTGCGAGCGACCCTCCCCCTCCAGGGGAGGGTGGGCAGCAGCGCAAGAGGCGTGGGCCGAGCGGCGCGCCCCTCACGGCTTGAAATACACGTCCACCTTCATACCCACCGCGAACGGGCCCGGCTCGGCGAGATCGACCAGCACTTCCACCACGTCGACGTCGGTCATGTTGCGCTGGCTGAGCGCAGCAGTGCGGCTGCTCTCGACCAGCGGGGCGACGGCGGCGACCTTGCCGGCGACGTCGCGGCCGCGGAAGGCGTCGGAGCGGACCACCGCCTGCTGGCCGACCTTGATCTTGTCGAGGTCGCGCTGGTCGAGCTCGGCGCGCACGCGCAGCGAGGACGTATCGCCGAGCAGCACCAGCGGTGGCGTCGTCTGCGGCGAAGCGATCTCGCCGGTGCGCGCATTGACCTGTAGCACCGTGCCGTCGAGCGGCGCGCGGATGGTGAGCTTTTCCAACGTGGCGCGGGCGCCCTGCAGTTCGCTGCGGGCGACGTTGAGCTGGCCCTCGGCGCTGATCGGCAGTGGCGCATCAGCGGTGACCTTGCGCAGCTCGTCGGCCTGCTGCTCCAGCTTCGCCTGCGCGGCTGTCAATTGCGTGCGTGCGGTGTCGACATCGGCATCGGCGCCGCGCCCGGCGCGCCGCTCGGTCACGGCCTTGTCGAGCGCAGCACGCGCGTCGAACACCGCCGCCTGCGCATCGGCGAGGCCGTCTTCGGCGCGGCGCCGGGGACCCGCGCCAGACGGCGTCGACTCCTTGTTGCGCACGCGCTTGCGCATCGCGACCTGCGCCTCGGCGCTGGCGAGCTGCGCGCGAGCTTCGCCATCGCTGAGCCGCACCAGGGCCTGGCCGGCGAACACGGTCTCGTTTGGCCTGACCAGCACGTCCTGGATCAGCCCAACCACCGGCGCGCCGAGCTTGATCAGGCCGGATGCCGGCTCGACCCGGCCGGGTGCGACGGCCAGCCAGCGTTCCTCCTGGGCATTGGCGGCACGCGCTGTCGGTGGAATCGAGGTCGGCGTGACGATGATAGCCAATGCAGCCGCGGCGACGAGCCCGAGCAGGTGAGCGCGTTCTGGAATTCCCGATATCATGCGTGCGAGACTTTCTTCATGGACTCGCCGCCGCTCTCCTCGCGGACGATGCGGCCGTCCTCGATGTGAATGACGCGATTGGCAAACGGCAGGATGCGCGGATCGTGCGTCACCACCAGCACCGCGCGCGACGGATCCTTGGCGATATCGGCGAGCAGGGTCATGATCGCCTGACCGTTGGCGGTATCGAGTGCGCCGGTCGGCTCGTCGGCGAGAATGACCTGCGCCTTGCCGACGATGGCGCGGGCGATCGCGACGCGCTGCTGCTCGCCGCCCGAGAGCTGGCGCGGGAACGACCGCTTCTTCGGGCCGAGGCCGACCCGCTCGAGCACCTCGCGCGCCGCCAGTTTCGCGGCCCGCGCGCGTTCGCCGCGCACGTCGAGCGCGAGCCGCACATTGTCCTCGGCGTTCAACGTCGGAAACAGATGATAGGATTGGAAGATGAAGCCGATGCGCTCGCGGCGCAGCTTCGCCAGCGCCTCGGGATCGAGCCCCGCGACCGGCTGGTTGGCAACCCGCACGGCACCGCCATCCGGCGTCATCAGGCAGCCCAGGATCGACAACAGCGTCGTCTTGCCGCTGCCTGAGGGGCCCATCAGCAGCGCCAGCTCGCCGCCCTTCAACGACAGGCTCACGCCCTTCAGCGCCTGCACCCGGCCGGCCCCCTGGCCGAGGTGATGCACGAGATCGGTGGCCTCGAGCACGGTGTCGGTCATCGCGAGAACACCAGGGTCGGGTCAATGCGCATGACCTTGAGGATCGCCGCGATCGCCGAGCCGACGCACATCGTCACCGTCAGCACGAACAGCGCGACCGTCAGCGTCGGGGTCATGATGACCGGCAGCGCCGATTCCGCGGTCGCGGCCGCCACGATCCTGCCGATCGCCGCAGCGCCGGCGAAGCCGACGATGGCGCTGAGCAGCGCCTGCCAGATGATGACGGTGTAGATGTAGCGGCTGGACGAGCCGATCGCGCGCAGGGTCGCGAACTCGTTGATGTGATCCTTGGTGCTGGAATAGAGCGTCTGCGCCACGATCACGGTGCCGACGATGAGGCCGAGCAGGGCGCCGGCGAACAGCGCGGCACCCGCGCCGGTGCCGAACAGCCAGAACGAGCGGCTGCGGCTCGCGAACTCGGCTGCGGTCAGCACGTCGACATTGGACAGGCTGTCGCGCAGCGCCCGCTGCACGGTCCAGAGGTCGGCCTCGGCCGCCAGCTTGACCACCAGATAGGACGCCTTGTTCGAGGCGATGCCGGTATAGGCGCGGGCGCGGTCGACGTCGGTGAACACGTAAGGCGTTGTCGTGAACGAGCGGATGCCTTTGGTGACAGCCATCACCTGCACCTTCTGGTCGCGGAGCTCCGCAGCCTGGCCGGCGCCGCCGATGCCGAGCCGCTCGAAATAGGTCTGGTCGATGGCGACCGCGCCCGGCACGGACAGGTCGTCCAGCCGTCCCTCCACCACGTTCCAGGGATGCAGCCCGAGCCCGCGCAGTTCCGAGCCGACCACGAAGACCGGCGTCGTGGTGCCCTGCGGCAGCCGCCATTGCGCATAGCCGATCACCAGCGGCGTCGCCTCCGCCACTCCGGGAACAGCAAGCGCGCGGAACCGCTGCCGCTCGTCGAGCAGCGAGGGGTCCTCGAAGCATTTGGTGCCGACCGGCATGATCCACAGCTCGGCCGGGGAATGGTCGATCATGGTCGTGACCATCCGGCGGAAGCCGACATAGAGGCCCATCTGCACGGTCACCAGCACGATCGAGAAGATGATGCCGATGATGGTGGCAATGAATCGAAGCCTGTCATGGAACAGGTTTCGGGACGCAAGCCTGAACTGCAACGACATGAACGAAAAACCACCCGGAGGCCCCGGCGGCATTTCAGCCGGTTACCGGGGATAAGTCCACGCTGCATCGCATGGCGCCGGCTGTGGCGCTTTGTCATTCGCGGCGGCCGTGGCGCGGGGGACACGGAGGAGGGGCGTCCAAGTGCAGCGTGTGAGCCGAGCAGGGGGCGTCATAACCGCTGTCGTCCCTGCGAACGCAGGGACCCATAACCACAGGGAGATGTCGTTTTGCGCGATATCAGCCACCGCGGACGACGGGTAGATCACGCGGTATGGGTCCCCGCGTTCGCGGGGACGACAGCTGTGGATGGGGCGACCGCGCCGGCTACTTCGCGCCGACCGCCTTCTTGCGCCAGGCGAGATGAACGGCACAGGTGCAGCCCACCGGATGGCTCGCGAGCTCGGCGGGGGCGGCGTCGTTGGCCGGAGCGGGCGAAGCGACGGCGCTCGCTGCCGCGTCCGCCTGCTGGCCGCCCCTTGCCGGAATGTAGTTCAGGATCGGCGCCAGCCAGCGCTCGACTTCGGCGACGGTCATGCCCTTGCGCGCGGCGTAGTCCTCGACCTGGTCGCGCTCGATCTTGCCGACGCCGAAATAGAAGCTCTCCGGCGAGGCAAAATAGAGGCCCGACACCGACGAGCCCGGCCACATCGCAAAACTCTCGGTCAGCCGCACGCCGGCATTTCTCTCGGCGTCGAGCAGCTCGAACAAGGTCGCCTTCTCGGTGTGGTCGGGTTGCGCCGGGTAGCCGGGCGCGGGACGGATGCCGTGATACTTCTCCAGGATCAGATCGTCCGGCGAGAGCGCCTCGTCCGGGGCGTAGGCCCAGAACTCGCGGCGGACGCGGGCATGCAGGCGCTCGGCGAACGCCTCGGCGAGGCGGTCGGCCAGCGCCTTCACCAGGATCGAGGAATAGTCGTCATTGGCGTTCTTGAAGCGGTCGGCGACGGCATCCTCGCCGAGGCCTGTCGTGACGACGAAGCCGCCGACATAGTCCGGCACGCCCGAGCCCTGCGGCGCAATGAAGTCGCTGAGCGCGGTATTGAAGCGACCCTCGCGCTTCTCGAGCTGCTGGCGCAGCGTGTGCAGCGTCGCGATCTGCTTGGTGCGGCCCTCGTCGGCATAGAGCACGATGTCGTCGCCGACCGCATTCGCCGGCCAGAAGCCGATCGCGGCGCGCGCCGTGAACCACTTCTCGTCGACGATGCGCTTCAGCATCTTCAGCGCGTCGTCATACAGCGCGCGCGCGGCCTCGCCGACCTTGGCGTCGTCGAGGATGCCAGGGAAACGGCCGGCGAGCTCCCAGGTCTGGAAGAACGGCGTCCAGTCGATATAGGGCACGAGCTCGGCGAGGTCGTAGTCGACGAAGGTCTTGACGCCGAGGAAGGTCGGCTTGACCGGCTTCGCCTTGGCGAAGTCGATCTTCGGCGCGTTGGCGCGGGCGTCCGCGAGCTTCAGCCGCTTCTTGTCGGCCTGGCCGCGCAGATGCGCAGCGGCGATCTTCTGATATTCGCTGCGAACCTCCGTGGCGTAGGTATCCTTGCGCTCCGGCGACAGCAGTGAGGAGGCGACGCCGACGGCGCGGCTGGCGTCGTTGACGTGAACGACCGGGCCATTCTGGTAGTTCGGATCGATCTTGACCGCAGTATGGACACGGCTCGTCGTAGCGCCGCCGATCAGGAGCGGCACGTTCAGGCCCTGGCGCTCCATCTCCGAGGCGAGATACGCCATCTCGTCGAGCGAGGGCGTGATCAGGCCGGAGAGACCGATGATGTCGGCGTTCTCGGCCTTGGCCGTCTCGATGATCCTGGCCGCGGGCACCATGACACCGAGGTCGATGACCTCGAAATTGTTGCACTGGAGCACGATGCCGACGATGTTCTTGCCGATGTCGTGGACGTCGCCCTTGACGGTAGCGAGCACGATCTTGCCGGCGTTGGAGCGCTCGTTGGCCCGGCCCTTGTTGGCAGCCTTCTCCGCCTCCATGAACGGCATCAGATAGGCCACCGCCTGCTTCATCACGCGCGCGGACTTCACGACCTGCGGCAGGAACATCTTGCCGTCGCCGAAGAGGTCGCCGACCACGTTCATGCCGGCCATCAGCGGGCCTTCGATGACGTCGAGCGGCCGCGTCGACGCGGCGCGCGCCTCTTCGGTGTCCACATCGATGAACTCGGTGATCCCATGCACCAGCGCGTGGCTCAGCCGCTTGTCGACCGGCCATTCGCGCCAGGCGAGATCGGCCTCCTTGGTCTGCTTGCCCTGGCCGCGGAATTTCTCGGCCAGCGCCAGCAGCCGCTCCGAGGCGCCGGGGTCGCGGTTGAGCACGACGTCTTCGCACACCTGGCGCAGCTCCGGATCGATGTCGTCATAGACGATCATCTGACCGGCATTGACGATGCCCATGTCCATGCCCGCCTTGATGGCGTGATACAGGAACACCGAATGCATGGCTTCGCGCACCGGCTCGTTGCCGCGGAACGAGAAGGAGAGATTGGAGACGCCGCCCGAGACATGCGCATGCGGCAGGTTCTGCCGGATCCAGCGTGTCGCTTCGATGAAGTCGACGCCGTAATTGTTGTGTTCCTCAAGTCCGGTCGCGATGGCGAAGATGTTGGGATCGAAGATGATGTCCTCAGGCGGAAAGCCGATCTGCTCGACCAGGATCTTGTAGGCGCGGGCGCAGATCTCGGTCTTGCGCTTGTAGGTGTCGGCCTGGCCGGTCTCGTCGAACGCCATCACGACCACGGCGGCGCCGTGGCGACGCGCGATCTTCGCTTCGTGAATGAACTTCTCCTCGCCTTCCTTGAGCGAGATCGAGTTCACCACCGGCTTGCCCTGCACGCATTTCAGGCCCGCCTCGATGACGTGGAATTTCGAGGAATCGACCATCACGGGAACGCGAGCGATGTCCGGCTCGGCGGCGACGAGGTTGAGGAAGGTCCGCATCGCGGCTTCCGAATCCAGCAGGCCCTCGTCCATGTTGACGTCGATGACCTGGGCGCCGTTCTCGACCTGGTCGCGCGCGACCTGCAGCGCCGCGGTGTAATCGCCGGCGGTGATCAGCTTGCGGAATTTGGCCGAACCCGTGACGTTGGTGCGCTCGCCGACATTGACGAACGGAATGGCGGGCGTGAGTTCGAACGGCTCGAGGCCCGACAGCCGCAGCCGCGGCGCGATCTCCGGCACGGCGCGAGGCTTGTGCGGGGCGACGGCGGCGGCGATCGCCGCGATATGTTCGGGCGTGGTGCCGCAGCAGCCGCCGACGATGTTGACGAGGCCGTCCCGCGCAAATTCGCCGATCAGTCGCGCCATGTAGGCCGGCGTCTCGTCATACTGGCCGAACTCGTTGGGCAGGCCGGCATTGGGATAGGCGCACACCAGCGCGTCGGCGACGCGGCCGATGTCGGCGACATGGGCGCGCAGATCCTCGGCGCCGAGCGCACAGTTGAAGCCGATGGTCAGCGGCTTGGCATGCCGCACCGAATTCCAGAACGCCTCCGGCATCTGGCCCGAGAGCAGGCGGCCGGACTTGTCGGTGATGGTGCCCGAGATCATCACGGGCACGTCGATGCCGCGCTCCTCGCAGAGCTCGGCGATGGCGTACAGCGCCGCCTTGGCATTGAGCGTGTCGAAGATGGTCTCGAGCAGCAGGATGTCGGCGCCGCCGTCCAGGAGCCCGCGCGCCTGCTCGCCATAGGCGAGCCGGAGGTCGTCGAAGGTCACGGCGCGGTAGCCGGGGTTGGAGACGTCGGGCGAGATCGAGGCGGTGCGGTTGGTCGGGCCCATTGCGCCGGCGACGAAGCGCTGTTTGCCGTCCTCGGCCGCAACGCGGGTCGCGGCATTGCGGGCGAGCCGGGCGCCCTCGCGGTTCAGCTCGTAGATGATGTCGGAGAGGTCGTAATCGGCCTGCGCGATCGAGGTTGCCGAGAAGGTGTTGGTGGCGACGATGTCGGCCCCGGCGCGCAGATATTGCGCGTGGATGTCCTCGATGGCGTCGGGCTGCGTCAGGATCAGCAGGTCGTTGTTGCCGCGGAGGTCGCGATGGAAGTCCTTGAACCGCTCGCTGCGGAAGGCGGCCTCGTCGAGCTGCAGCGCCTGGATCATCGTGCCCATGGCGCCGTCGAGGATCAGGATTCGCTTGGCTGCAGCGGCAAGGAGGGCGGTACGCGCTGGAGATACAGGGGTGGACATCAGGCGGCAGCCTTGTTGGCGGACTTCGGACGGATGCCGAGCAGATGGCTGATCGCGAACACGAGGTCGGCGCGGTTCATGGTGTAGAAATGGAAGGTGTCGACGCCATGCTTGGCGAGCTTTTGCACCTGGCCTGCGGCGACGGTCGCCGCGACCAGCTTGCGGGTCTCGGGATCGTCGTCGAGACCGTCGAATTTTTCGGCCAGCCAGTCCGGCACCGTCGTGCCGGCGCGGGTCACGAAGCCACGCGCCTGCTTGAAATTGTGCATCGGCATGATGCCGGGCACGATCGGGATCGTGATGCCGCGGGCGCGGACACGGTCGAGGTAGCGGAAGTAGAGATCGTTGTCGAAGAACACCTGGGTGATGGCGCGGGTGGCGCCGGCGTCGACCTTGGCCTCGAGCATGTCGATGTCGGCGTCGAAGTCGCGGCTCTCGGGGTGCTTCTCCGGATAGGCGGAGACCGAGACCTCGATATCGGGATGGCGCTTCTTGATGCCGGCGATCAGCTCGGGCGAGCTCTGATAGCCCTCGGCATGGGTGTAGTAGGGCGTGCCGATGCCGCCGGGCGGATCGCCGCGAAGCGCCACGATGTGGCGGACGCCGACCTCGTGATAGCGGTCGACGACCTCGTCGATCTCGTGGCGCGAAGCGCCGACGCAGGTGAGATGCGCCGCCGGCAGCAGCGCGGTCTCCTTCAGGATGCGCGCGATCGTGGCGTGGGTGCGCTCGCGCGTCGAGCCGCCCGCGCCGTAGGTCACCGAGACGAAGCTAGGCTCCAGAGGGGCGAGGCGCTCGATCGAGGCCCACAGCGTCCGGTCCATCTCCTCGGTCTTCGGCGGGAAGAACTCGAACGAGATCTTCGGCCGGATGATTGCGGCGTGGCCGTCGGCGATGGCGGTGGCGAGGTCGGTCATGGCAGCGCAGGTTCCCGGTGGCGCGTAAATTTCAACTCAAGAGGGGATCGCTCTTTGGATGTGGGAAGATAAGGGAAGTGCGTCCCAATAGACAGCCCACCCCAAATGGGATTTCGCCCACTTGTATGTATTTTGATGACTTTTGTCCGCTGTCATCGATTGTGTGATGGGCAGATAAAATGTTGATGTTTCAATGTGTGCTGGCTGTGGGTGAACGGATTTGATCGAGATCGAGTGTGGGACGTCTCGATGGCGATGTTGTATACAATGTCCGTGTCCCAACTCGGGATGATGTCGATCCCTGCATTTCCAGCAGGGCTCCGCCGCGGTTGGCCCATTGTGGCACGCCGCGCAGTCATTAGGTTGAAGCCATGATCCCGCTTTCAGTGCTCGACCTCTCCGTCACGACCACCGCCACGCCTGCCTCGGCGGCACTGCGCAACAGCATCGATCTGGCCCGCCATGTCGATCAGCTCGGCTACGTCCGCTATTGGCTGGCTGAGCACCACAGCCTGCCGTCGGTGGCGAGCCCGTCGCCCGACATCATGATTGGGCAGATCGCGGCAGCGACGCAGCACATCCGCGTCGGCTCCGGCGGCGTCATGCTGCCCAACCATGCGCCGCTGGTGGTCGCGGAGCGCTTCAAGATGCTGGAGGCACTGTTTCCCGGCCGGATCGATCTCGGCCTGGGCCGCGCGCCGGGCACCGACGGCACCACGGCCTATGCGCTGCGCAGCCGGCTCGACCGCCGCGAGGGCGACGACTTCCTGGAGCGGCTGCATGAGCTGGTGCTGTGGGAGACCCGCGAGTTCCCTGCCGGTCATCCTTACAACAACGTCATCGCCATGCCCGACGACGCGCCATTGCCGCCGATCTGGCTGCTCGGCTCCAGCGACTATTCCAGCGAGCTGTCGGCGCAGCTCGGCATGGGGTTCGGCTTCGCACATCATTTCGCCAGCCACGACGCTGTCGACGCGATGAGAACCTACCGCGCGCATTTCACGCCATCGCGCTGGCGGACACAGCCGCATGCGATCCTGGCGGTCGCGGTGGTGACGGCCGAGACCGACGCCGAGGCCGAGCGGTTGGCGTCGTCGATGGACCTCAACCGCCTCAGGCGCGACCGCGGCCAGTTCCTGCCGCTGCCGAGCCCCGAGGAGGCGGCGGCCACCATGTATACAGACGCGGACCGCGCCTCGATCGCACGCAACCGGTCGCGGCTGTTCGTGGGCAGCCCGGCGACGGTGCGAGCCAAGCTCGATCCGATGATCGCGGCAAGCCAGGCCGACGAGCTGATGGTGATCACGGCGACCTTCGACCACGACGCCCGCAAGCGCTCCTACAGCCTGCTTGCCGACGCCTTCGGTCTGGAGCGGAAGGCGGCGGCGTAGTCCCGCACGAACCTAGCAGCCGATGAGTTCTGGATCGTGCAGCATGAAGATTCATCTCTCCCCGACGGGGCTAGCGTGAGCACGCATCTCGAAGTCGGATCCAGTCACTTCAAGGAACGGACGGTGGGCTCTCTCGCCCCGCTTGCGGGAGAGGGGTGGGGTGAGGGGGGCTCTCCGCGAGCACCGCCTTCGCGGAGAGCCCCCCTCACCCGGATTGCATCTTTCGATGCAATCCGACCTCTCCCCGCAAGCGGGGCGAGGTAAAATCCCGTCGCCGCGAAGATGTGTGCTCGAACTAGCCCCCGACTTGGATGAACGGAGTTCGTGCAGAGAGTTGAGGCGAACAATGGCGCGATCTGGACTTCGAAGCGCGCCGTGCCGGTCTCACCATGTGATCAGCGGAGAGCGGCGCAGGAAGCTGTCGTCGCTCACCTGGTCCACCCCGAAGCGCGCGACATCGGCCCGCGCGATCGTGCCGCCGTGAAAACCTGTGAGGTCCGTCAGCGCGCGGACCGTCTGGCCGCCCGGCTTGTCGTTGAGCATGGCGGGACGGACGATGACCCAGTCGAGCCCGCTGTCGCGGATGATCGCCTCCTGCCGGTTCTTGTCGGCATAGACGTTGCGCAGCAGCAGCGGCAGGATCAGCCGGTCGTAGACGAAGCCGCCATGTCCCCGGCTGTCGCCTGCGCCGATCCCGGTGATGGCGACAAGGCGAGCAACATTCTCGGCCTCCATCGCCTTGACGAGCGCCCGCGTCGATGTCGAGAGCGTGGTGACCTCGCGAAACGGGCTGAGCGAGGTGCCCAAGGAACTGATGACGACATCCTGTCCCTTGAGCGCCTTGCGAAGCGTGGCTTCGTCGCGCGCATCGCCGACGATCAGTTGCGCGCCTTGCAGGTCCCCGGCCTTGTCGGGCGAGCGCACCAGCGCGGTGACGTGATGGCCGCGCGCCAGCGCGTCGCGCACGATCAGCCGCCCGGTGCCGCCGGTGGCGCCAAGCACGAGGATGTTAGACTTGGGTGTGGTGACGTTGCTATCTTGACTGGTCATGACCATCTCCATGGTGTGAGGGGGCGCATTCGCGGAAGCGCGCCGCGCAATTCGGTTTCGGGGGATGATGAGCGGCTCGGCTTCAGGCCGTGGCCGAGATCTCGGCGACAAAGTCGCGGTACGAGCGCAGCGGCCGGCCCAGCAGCGTGGTGAGGCGCGCGACGTCGCCCTCGTCCGGCACCATGCCGTCGGTCAGGAAGCGCTCGGCCATCAGTCGCATGTCGAACGCCATCCAGCTCGGCATGACCTGCCGGAGGTTGGTCTCGAACTGCGTGGTGTTGTCGCCGCCATAGGCGATCGTGCGGCCCAGCACGTCAGACCAGATCGCCGCGGCGTCAGCGCCGGTCAGCGTGTCCGGGCCGACCAGGTTGATCCGTGTCAGCGGCAGCGGCACGGCTGACTGCTCGCGGCGGATCAGCTCGATCGCTGCGATCTCGCCGATGTCGCTGACGTCGATCATGGCAAGGCCCTTGGCTCCGATCGGCATCGGGTAGACGCCGTAGCCGAGCACGACATCCTTGATCGTGAGATCGTTGTTCATGAAGTAGGCGGGGCGCAGGATGGTGGCGTTCAGGCCCATCTGCTCGATCATCCGCTCGACGGCGAACTTGCCGGCGAAGTGCGGCACGTTGACGTAGACGTCGCCGTGGATCACCGACAGATAGACGATGCGCTCGATGCCGGCCTCGCGGACCAGATTGAGCGCGATCAGCGCCTGAGTGAATTCATCAGGCGTGACGGCGTTGAGCAGGAACAGGGTCGAGACGCCCGAGAACGCGCCGCGCAGCGAATCGACGTCGAGCAGGTCGCCTTGGGCGATCTGAACGCCCGCCGGAAGCTTGGCCTTCCCAGGATCGCGGACGAGGGCGCGGACATCGGCCCCGCGCCTGACGAGTTGTTCGACGACGCGACGGCCGACGGTTCCAGTGGCACCGGTCACGAGGATGGTCATGGGATCACTCCGGGGGTGGTGTTGAGACACCCGGAAGATATCGATCCACATGCGAGCCAATAGGCGCTATATTTGGACATGTCGTCTCATTAGTGGAACAGATGGATCTGCTTGCGCTCGCCGATTTCACGCTCGTCGCCCGCCACGGCGGCTTCGGCCGGGCCGCCCGCGCCAGCGGTCGTCCGAAGGCAACGCTGTCCCGCCGCGTCGCAGAGCTCGAAGCGAGCCTGGACATCAGGCTGATCGAGCGCGGCGGGCGCACACTGAAGCTGACCGAGGAAGGGCGGGCGCTGTTCGAGCGCACGGGCGCGCTGCTGACCGAGCTCGACGAGACCGTCGGTGCGATAGCCTCAGGCGGCGATCAGCCGCGCGGCCGGTTGCGGATCAGCGCGCCGCTGCTGTTCTCGCAGACCGCGATGGGCAAGCTCGCCGCTACATTCGCGCTCAGATATCCGGAGGTCCGGCTCGAGGTGACGACCGACGACCGCGCCGTCGACATGGTCGAGGAGGGCTATGACCTGGTGATCCGGGTCAATCCCGATCCCGATGAGAGCCTTGTCGGCCGCATCTTCCTGCGCGATCAGCTGGTGGTCGTGGCCAGCCCAAGCCTGACGCGGCCGGCGGACGGCGCGCTCGTTCCTGCGGTTGTTCGTAGCACCGAGCAGATCGCAGCGTGGGACGTCATGGCTGCAATGGGATCGTCGCGCATCGCGATCGATCCGATCCTGCGGTTGTCATCGCTGATCATGGTGCGCGATGCGGTCCGTGCCGGCGTCGGTGCCGCATGCCTGCCGCTCTCGCTCGTCAGCCGCGATCTGGCGGCTGGCCGGCTGGCGCATTGGGGCGATTTGGACGCGCCAGCGGTTGCGCTGTGGGCGCTGTATCCGTCGCGGCGGCTGTTGAGCGCGCGCGTCTCCGCCTTTCTCGACCATCTGAAGCAGGCATTCCCGGTGGGAACGCCGGCCGAGCTGGCGGCCTATGTGGAGCCGCGGGATGACGGTCCGATCATTCCATCCGCTCGCTGAAGGTCGCGCGGAACGGATGCGCCGGATAGACGCCGACGATGCGCAGTTCGCGCGAGAAGAACTTCAATTCCTCCAGGGCGAAGGCCAGCCCCTTGTCGTCGGGATGGCCATCGACGTCGGCGTAGAATTGCGTGGCGAAGAAATTGCCGTCGACCATGTAGCTCTCGAGCTTGGTCATGTTGACGCCGTTGGTCGCGAATCCGCCGAGCGCCTTGTACAGCGCAGCCGGCAGGTTGCGGACGCGGAACACGAAGCTCGTGACCAACGGCCCGGAGTTCTGCTCGGCCCATTGCTCCTGGCGCGCCAGCACGACGAAGCGGGTGGTGTTGTGGGCCTCGTCCTCGATGTCCTCGGCGAGGATGTCGAGGCCGTAGATCTCGGCGGCGAGGCGCGAGGCGATCGCCGCGACGCTCCTGTCGCCGCGCTGGGAGACGTCCCGGGCGCTGCCCGCGGTGTCACCGGCGACGATCGGCCGGACGCCGAGCTGGCGGATGATGCGGCGGCACTGGCCGAGCGCATGGACGTGGCTCTCGACCGTCTTGATGTCGGCGAGCCTGGTGCCCTTCAGCGCCATCAGCTGGTGGCGGACCGGCAGGAACCACTCGCCAATGATGTAGAGGCCGGAGGCCGGCAGCAGGTGATGGATGTCGGCGACGCGGCCGGCGACCGAATTCTCGATCGGGATCATGCCCAGGTCAGCCTCGCCGGAGGAGATCGCGCTCAGCGCGTCCTCGAAGGTCGCGCACGGCATGGCCTCGGCGGTCGGATAGGCCTCGGAAATGGCGATGTGGGAATTGGCTCCCGGCTCGCCCTGGAATGCGATTTTCAAGATCTTGCTCATGAGGGGCCTTGTAGCAGCAGCTTAAGACTTGGACAGCAGCCGGCGTGCGGTTTCGAGGTCGGCGGGGGTGTCGACGCCGCGGGGCACGGCGTCGACGACCATCACGTCGATGCGCATGCCGGCTTCCAGCGCCCGCAGCTGTTCCAGCTTTTCCTGTTGCTCCAGCGGCGACGGCGGCAGGCTGACGAAGCGCTCCAGCGCCGCCCGGCGGTAGGCGTAAAGCCCGATGTGATGGTACCTCGGTCCGTCGCCATACGGCGCCGTGGCCCGGGTGAAATACAACGCGCGCATGCGCCGGCCGCCGAGGGGCGAGCCGACCGCCTTGACGACGTTCGGATTGAGGCTCTCCTCCTCGGTATGGATCTGCGCGGCAAGGGTCGCGATGTCGACGGCGGGATCGTCCAGTGGCGGCAGCACGTCGCTGATGTTCTGCGGGTCGATGGTCGGGAAATCGCCCTGCAGATTGACCACGATCTCGGCCTCGCGCGCAGGGTCGAGCTTGCACATGGCCTCGTAGATGCGGTCCGACCCGGAGGGATGATTGGGCTTGGTCATCACCACCTCGCCACCCGCCGCCGTCACGGCGTCCGCGATCTCCAGCGTGTCGGTTGCCACGGCCACGCGGCCGATCGCGGCCTCCTGCGCGCGCCGGAGCACCTGCACGATCATCGGCTGGCCGGCGATGTCGAGCAGCGGCTTGCCGGGCAGGCGGGTCGAGGCCATGCGGGCAGGGATCAGCACGAGGATTTTGGACTTGGTCATCCGGGAAACGGCAGGTCGGAGCCGGTCGCAACAGCGCGGGCCGGACTGGATGGGGACAGCAGGGGCGGCCCGCTTATACGGGTTGCCAGAGCACGGGCAAACCGATATCTCACTTCTGCCGCAGGGGGAGGCGCGACGGCTCGATTCCGCTCGATGCCTTGACGAATCCTGGGGCGATTCACGGTCGCGGCCCCGCGGCCTCCCAAGCAATGAAATCCGCCCTCGGAGCCTGATTCCAAAATGGACTCCTTCGAACTGAACAAAATCCTCGGCGCCGTTCTGGCCGCCTGTCTGGTCGTGCTGGTCACGAGCTTCTCCGCTGGCGCGATCTTCGCGCCGAAAATGCCGGAGAAACCGGGGTTCGAGATCGCCGTGAAGGAGGCCCAGGGCGCAGGCAAGGAAGCCGCTGCGCCGGCCGCGGCCGAGCCGATCGAGAAGCTGCTGCAGACCGCCTCGGTTGAGAAGGGCGCTGCCGCCGCCAAGAAATGCGCGGCCTGCCACACCTTCGACAAGGGCGGCAAGAATGCCGTCGGCCCCAACCTCTACGGCATCGTCGGCGACAAGATCGGCGAAGGCCGCGGCTTCAACTTCTCGGCCGCGATGAAGGCCAAGGGCGGCACCTGGACGATCGAGGATCTCAACCACTTCATCGCCAATCCGAAGGGCTACATCCCGGGGACCGCGATGGGCTTTGCCGGCATCCAGAAGGACTCGGAGCGCGCCGACGTGCTGGCCTACCTGAACTCGCTGTCGGACAATCCGGCGCCGCTGCCGACCGCAGCCAAGTGATCGGCTGCTAACCCCCCAATTTCCGACGGCCGGGCCTCAAGCCCGGCCGTTTTGCTTTGCGGGACGAAATTCGCCGCATTTGGGACCTTTGGTCGCATCCACCTCGTTCACAACCCGGTATCATGAGGAAAAAGCAAGGTTATTGGTCGAAACCTTGCCGTATATTGGTCCCCTGAATGGAACGGGTTCGCGGGGCCGGAGCACTCTGGCTGAGGCCGGCGAAACCTGCCCTTGCGAATTGGGTTACGATCGAACGTTGGATCTGGGAGCAGCAGCGGCCACGGCCGACCACCTGCTTCAAGCGGTCTTATTCAGAGGAAGTCTCATTTGACGATTACCCGACGACAGCTCCTGCAGAGCAGCGTCTTCGCTGCGATGACCCCGGCGCTCGGCACCGCCGCCAGCCTTGCCCCGCTCGACGCCGCGCAGGCGCAGGCCGGTGAACAACTGGTCTGGCGCCACGGCCTGTCGCTGTTCGGCGAGATCAAGTACCCGGCGGACTTCAAGCGCTTCGACTACGTCAATCCCGACGCGCCCAAGGGCGGCACAGCGCGGATGATCTCGCTCGGCACCTTCGACAATTTCAACATCGTCGTGATGTATGTGAAGGGCAACATCGCGTCCGCGGCGGGGCTGGTCTACGAGACCCTGATGACGCGCTCGCAGGACGAGGTGTCGACCGAATACGGCCTCCTCGCCGAATCGGCGGCCTATCCGGACGACTACTCCTGGGTCATCTACCGGCTGCGCAAGGAAGCGCGCTGGAACGACGGCAAGCCGGTGACACCCGAGGACGTCATCTTCTCGCTCGACGTGCTCAAGAAGAACAGCCCGCACTACTCCTCCTACTACCGCCATGTCGTAAAGGCCGAGAAGACCGGCGACCTCGAGGTCAAGTTCACCTTTGATGGTCCGGGCAATCGCGAGCTGCCGCACATCGTCGGTGAGCTGCTGGTTCTGCCCAAGCACTGGTGGGAAGGCACGGACGCGCAGGGCCGCAAGCGCGACGTCACCGCGACGACCTTGGAGCCGCCGCTCGGGTCGAGCCCGTATCGCATCAAGGAGTTCGTGCCCGGCCGCTCGATCAAGATGGAGCGCGTCAAGGACTACTGGGGCGCCAGCCTGCCGGTCCAGATCGGCCAGAACAATTTCGACGAGCTGCAGTTCGAGTATTTCCGCGACAACATCGTCGCCCTCGAGGCGTTCAAGGCCGATCAGGCCGACTGGATCAACGAGAATTCCGCCAAGCAATGGGCGACGGCCTACGACTTCCCGGCCATCAACGACAAGCGTGTGGTCAAGGACGAATTCCCGATCAGCGATTCCGGCCGCATGCAGGGCTTCGCCTTCAACCTGCGGCGTCCGCAATTCCAGGACGCGCGGCTGCGGCGTGCCTTCAACTACGCCTTCGATTTCGAGGAGATGAACAAGCAGCTGTTCTACGGCCAGTACAAGCGGATCAACAGCTATTTCGAAGGCACGGATCTGGCCTGTTCCGGGCTGCCGCAGGGCCAGGAGCTGCAGATCCTCGAGGAGCTGCGCGACAAGGTGCCGCCGGACGTGTTCACCACGGTCTACCAGGCCCCGGTGGGCGGCAATCCCGAGAACGTTCGCGCCAATCTGCGCGAGGCCACCAGGCTGCTGAAGGACGCAGGCTTCGAGATCAAGGACCGCAAGCTCGTCGATCCCGCCGGCAAGCCGGTCACGGTCGAACTCTTGGTCCAGGACCCGTCCTCCGAGCGTATCGTGCTGTTCTACAAGCCGTCGCTGGAGCGCCTTGGCGTTGCTGTCACGGTACGCCAGGTCGACAACGTCCAGTATGAGAACCGGGTGCGCACCTTCGACTACGACATGATCATCGACGTCTGGGGGCAGTCGCTGTCGCCCGGCAACGAGCAGCGCGATTTCTGGGGTTCCAAGGCCGCCGACGAGTCCGGCTCGAAGAACACGATCGGCATCAAGAACCCCGCTGTCGACGCGCTGATCGAGAAGATCATCTACGCCAAGGATCGTGCCTCCCTCGAAGCGGCGACGCATGCGCTCGACCGGGTGCTGCTGTGGAATTTCTACGTCGTCCCCCAGTTCACCTACCCGTTCGCGCGCAGCGCACGCTGGGACCGCTTCAGCCATTTCACGCCGTTCCCGAAATATGCGCGGTCCGGCTGGCCGAATCTGTGGTGGTACGATGCCGACAAGGCCGCCAAGGTGAAGCGCTCTTGAGCCGGCTCCCGCATCTGTCGCGCCGCGGCGTGCTCGGGCTTGGGTTCGGCGCGCTCAGCTATCCGCTGCTGACGCCGGCCGTGGCCGCGGAGTTCGGCCCCGAGTCGCACGGCACGTCGGCCTTCGGCGACCTGAAATATCCAGCCGACTTCCATCATTTCGATTACGTCAATATCGACGCTCCGAAGGGCGGGATGTTCTCGCTGATCCCCTCGGTGCGCGCCTATAACCAGTCCTATCAGACCTTCAACTCGTTCAATGCCTACGTCCTGAAAGGTGAGGGCGCGCAGGGCATGGACATGACGTTCGCGACCCTGATGGTGCGCGCGAGCGACGAGCCGGACGCGGTGTACGGGCTCGTCGCGAAATCCGTGGCGGTCTCCGCGGACAAGCTGGCCTACCGCTTCACCTTGCGGCCCGAGGCGCGCTTCCATGACGGCAGCAGGATCACCGCGCAAGACGTCGCCTTCTCGCTGAACACGCTGAAGGAGAAGGGCCATCCACTGATCGTTGTTCAGCTGCGCGACTTCGTGAAGGCCGAGGCGATCGACGATGCGACCGTCGTGGTGAGCTTCGTCGAGAAGCGCGCGCGCGACGTGCCGCTCTATGTCGTGACCCTGCCGATCTTCTCCAAGGCCTGGTACGCCAACCGCGCGTTCGACGAGGGTCCGCTCGACGTGCCGCTCGGCTCGGGGCCGTACAAGGTCGGCAAATACGAGATCAACCGCTACGTCGAGTTCGAGCGTGTCAAGGACTGGTGGGCGGCCGATCTGCCGGTCAGCCGCGGCATGTATAATTTCGACATCGTGCGCTACGAATTCTATCGCGACCGCGACGTCGCGTTCGAAGGCTTCACCGCCAAGAGCTATCTGTTCCGCGAGGAGTTCACCGCGCGCATCTGGGCGACGCGCTACGATTTCCCGGCGATCAAGGACGGCCGCGTCAAGCGCGAGCTCTTGCCGGACGAGACGCCGTCCGGCGGGCAGGGCTGGTTCATCAACACCCGCCGCGACAAGTTCAAGGATCCCCGCGTCCGCCAGGCGTTGACCTACGCGTTCGACTTCGAGTGGACCAACAAGACCATCATGTACGGCGCCTATGCGCGCACGGTGTCGCCGTTCCAGAACTCGGACATGGTCGCGGTCGGGCCGCCCTCGCCCGAGGAGCTGAAGCTGCTCGAGCCGTTCCGCGGCCAGGTGCCCGACGATGTGTTCGGCGAGCCGTTCGTGCCGCCGGTCTCGGACGGCTCCGGCCAGGATCGCGCGCTGCTGCGCAAGGCGACGCAACTGCTGCAGCAGGCCGGCCTGCCGGTCAAGGACGGCAAGCGGCTGCTGCCGTCCGGCGAGGTGTTCGCGATCGAGTTCCTGATCGACGAGGTCTCGTTCAAGCCGCACCACGGCACCCTGATCAAGAACCTGCAGACGCTCGGCATCGACGCCGATCTGCGCATCGTCGACGCCGTGCAGTACCGCGCCCGCGTCGAGGATTTCGATTTCGACATCGCCATTCAGCGGATGTCGATGTCGCCGACCCCCGGCGACGGCCTCCGGGCTTATTTCACCTCGGACACGGCCAAAACCAAGGGCTCCTACAATCTCGCCGGGATCAGCAATCCCGCGATCGATGCGCTGGTCGCCAAGGCGATCGCCGCGGAGACGCGCAGCGAGCTGACCTTGGCCTGCCGGGCGCTCGACCGCGTGTTCCGCGCCGGCCACTACTGGATACCGCAATGGTATCGCCAGACCCACCCGATCGCCTATTGGGATCAGTTCGACCATCCGCCGAAGCCGCCGAAATACGCCTCGGGCGTCGGCGCCCCCGACATCTGGTGGTACGATGCCGCCAAGGCCGCAAAGCTGGAGCAGGCGAAGTAGTTCATGGCTGCCTATATTGCCCGTCGCATCTTGCTGATGCTCCCGACCCTGCTCGGGATCCTCTTCATCTCCTTCGTCGTGGTGCAGTTCGCGCCGGGCGGTCCGGTGGAGCGCGTCATCGCGCAATTGACCGGCGCCGACACCGGCGGCACCTCGCGGATTTCGGGCGGCAGCGGTTCGGATTTCGGCGCGCGTCCGCCGGGACAGGTCGGATCCGGCAGCGAGCTGAACTCGAAATACCGCGGCGCGCAGGGGCTCGATCCCGCCTTCATCAAGCAGCTCGAAAAGCAGTTCGGCTTCGACAAGCCGGCGCCCGAGCGGTTCGCGCTGATGGTCTGGAACTTCGCGCGCTTCGATTTCGGCAAGAGCTATTTCCGCGACACGTCAGTGCTGCAGCTCATCAAGGAGAAGCTGCCGGTGTCGATGTCGCTCGGCCTCTGGATGACCTTGCTGACCTATTTGATCTCGATTCCGCTGGGGATCCGCAAGGCGGTGCAGGATGGCTCGCGCTTCGACGTCTGGACCTCGGCCGTGATCATCGTCGGCTACGCCATTCCGGGCTTCCTGTTCGCGATCCTGCTGATCATCCTGCTCGCTGGCGGCTCGTTCCTCAACATCTTCCCGCTGCGCGGGCTGACTTCGGATGGCTGGTCGGACTTCCCGTGGTACTGGAAGATCATCGACTATTTCTGGCATCTCACTTTGCCGCTGGTGTCGATGGCGCTCGGCGCCTTCGCGACCATGACCTTGCTGACCAAGAACTCGTTTCTCGACGAGATCCGCAAGCAATATGTGATGACTGCGCGCGCCAAGGGCTGCAGCGAGAACCAGGTGCTGTACGGCCACGTCTTCCGTAACGCCATGCTGATCGTGATCGCCGGCTTTCCGGGCACCTTCATCCACGCGTTCTTTTCCGGCTCGCTGCTGATCGAGACGATCTTCTCGCTGGATGGGCTCGGCCTGCTCTCGTTCGAGAGCATTCTGAATCGTGATTATCCCGTTGTGTTCGGCAATCTCTTCATCTTTTCGCTGCTCGGCCTCGCCATCAACCTGGTCTCGGATCTGACCTACATGTGGATCGATCCGCGGATCGACTTCGAGGCGCGGGAGGTCTGATGACGATCACAGCCACCCCTCCGGTCGAGACCAAGGCGCAGGCCCCGCTCGGCGAGGCCGTGCCGCCGACGCGGCATCGTTTCCGGCCGTCGCCGCTCAACCAGCGCCGCTGGCAGAACTTCAAGGCCAACCGCCGCGGCTACTGGTCGCTGTGGCTGTTCCTGTTCCTGTTCGTCGTCTCGCTGTTCGCCGAGCTGATCGCCAACGACCGGCCGTTCCTGATCAAGTTCGACGGCCACCTTTACTTCCCGGCGTTCGTCTCCTATCCGGAAACGGCATTCGGCGGCGACTTCGAGACCGCGGCCGACTACCGCGATCCCTATTTGCGGAAGCTGATCGCCGACAAGGGCGGCACGGTGATCTGGCCTTTGATCCGCTATTCCTACGCCACGCATAATCTCGACCTGCCCACGCCGGCGCCGTCGCCGCCGACCTGGATGCTGAAGGAATCGCAGTGCAAGGCGGTGGTCGAGAGAAAGGGGCTGAAGAGCTGCCGGGATCTCGAATACAACTGGCTCGGCACCGATGATCAGGGCCGCGACGTCGTCGCGCGGCTGATCTACGGTTTCCGCATCTCCGTCCTGTTCGGCCTGTCCCTGACGTTCTTCTCCTCCATCATCGGCATCGCCGCCGGCGGCGTGCAGGGCTATTTCGGCGGCTGGGTCGATCTCCTGTTCCAGCGCTTCATCGAGATCTGGAACGCGATTCCCTATCTCTATCTGCTGCTGATCCTGTCGGCGGTGCTGGTGCCCGGCTTCTTCACGCTGCTTGGGATCATGCTGCTGTTCTCCTGGGTGTCGCTGGTCGGCCTGGTCCGCGCCGAATTCCTGCGCGGCCGCAATTTCGAATACATCCAGGCCGCGCGCGCGCTCGGCGTCTCCAATGCCGTCATCATGTGGCGGCATCTCCTGCCGAACGCGATGGTCGCGACCATGACCTTCCTGCCCTTCATCGTGTCGAGCTCGGTGATGACGTTGACCGCGCTCGACTTCCTCGGCTTCGGCCTGCCGCCCGGCTCGCCGTCGCTGGGCGAGATGCTGTCGCAGGCCAAAGCGAATGTGCAGGCGCCGTGGCTCGGCCTGACCGGCTTCTTCTCGGTCGCGATCATGCTGTCGCTGCTCATCTTCATCGGCGAGGCCGTGCGCGACGCGTTCGATCCGCGCAAGACGTTCAGGTGACCGACATGGATGCGATCAGCCAGCCGCTGCTCTCGGTCAGCGATCTCTCGGTGGCCTTCCACCAGCAGGGCCGCGTGTCGACCGCCGTCGACCACGTCTCGTTCGACATCAGGCGCGGCGAGTGCGTTGCCCTCGTCGGCGAATCCGGCTCGGGCAAATCGGTCAGCGCGCTGTCGGTGCTGAAGCTGCTGCCCTATCCGGTCGCCTCGCACCCGTCGGGCAGCATCCGCTTCAACGGCCGCGATCTGCTGCCGCTGTCGGAGGGCGAGATGCGCGGCATCCGCGGCAGCGACATCTCCATCATCTTCCAGGAGCCGATGACCTCGCTCAATCCGCTGCACACGATCGAGCGGCAGATCGGCGAGATCCTGCATCTGCATCGACCGATCTCGAACGGCGCGGCGCGGGCGCGCGTGCTCGAGCTGCTCACGCAGGTCGGCATCCCCGAGCCGGAAACGCGGCTCGGCAGCTATCCGCATCAGCTCTCCGGCGGCCAGCGCCAGCGCGTGATGATCGCGATGGCGCTCGCCAACGAGCCGGATCTGCTGATCGCGGACGAGCCGACCACCGCGCTCGACGTCACCGTGCAGGCGCAGATCCTGGCGCTGCTCGCCGACATCCGCGCGCGGCTCGGCATGAGCCTGCTCTTCATCACCCACGATCTCGGCATCGTCCGGCGCATCGCCGATCGCGTCTGCGTCATGAACGGTGGCAAGATCGTCGAGCAGGGGCCGGTGGAGCAGGTGTTCACCGCGCCCTCGCATCCCTACACCAAGGCGCTGCTCGCGGCCGAGCCGAAGCCGGACCCGGCGCCGCCGCGGCCCGATCAGCCGGTCGTGATGCAGGCCAGGGACCTCAAGGTCTGGTTTCCGATCAAGCGCGGCCTGTTCCGTTCGACCGTCGGCCACATCAAGGCGGTCGACGGCGTCAGCATCGCCGTACGCAAGGGCGAGACGCTTGGTGTCGTCGGCGAGTCCGGCTCCGGCAAGACCACGTTGGGCCTGGCGCTGCTGCGGCTGATCTCCTCGGACGGCCCGATCGTGTTCCTGGGTAAGGAGATCCAGGGTCTGTCCTTCAAGGATGTCCGGCCGTTCCGCCGCGACATGCAGATCGTGTTTCAGGATCCGTTCGGCTCGCTCAGCCCGCGCATGTCGGTCGGCGACATCATCGCTGAGGGCATCAGCGTGCATCAGCCCAGGCTCAGCGAAGAGGAGCGGGAGGCCAAGGTCATCAAGGCGCTGAACGAGGTCGGGCTCGATCCGACGACGCGCTTCCGCTATCCGCACGAATTCTCCGGCGGCCAGCGCCAGCGCATCTCGGTCGCGCGCGCCGTCGTGCTCGAGCCGAGCTTCGTCGTGCTGGACGAGCCGACCTCGGCGCTCGACATGTTGTTTCAGGCGCAGATGGTCGCGCTGCTGCGCGACCTGCAGCGCAAGCTCGATCTCACCTACATGTTCATCTCGCATGATCTGCGCGTGGTCGCCTCGCTCGCCAGCCACCTGATCGTGATGCGCCACGGCAAGGTGGTGGAGGAGGGGCCGGCGGTGGAGCTGTTCAAGGCGCCGAAGACCGACTACACTCGCGCGCTGTTTGCGGCGGCGTTCCGGAACGAGACGGCGGGGAACGGCGCGGCGGCTTCGTAGAGGATTAGCGGACCTCCGCAGCCGAGCAATCGCGAGACAATGCCATCCAAGCTGGATCTCATCAGAGCTCTTCTGCTGTCCGAGTAGGACCCGATCGGTGTTTCGGGCTGCGAGGGCGCCGAAGACGAATATGACCGCTACGCTCTGCAGGTCTTCAGCATGCTTGACGATGGTGCCGATGCCGAGTCGATCGCGAACTATCTCACCGAAGTCGTCACCGACAGAATGTCACTTCCGGGTCGTCCTGAAGCGGATCGCCTGATCGCGGCCAGGGCAGTCATGATCCATCAAAGCCAAGCCGCCGGCGACGACGGCGGATAGGTGTGATGATTTGCCCGACGGGTCGTGTCTGCGAAAAGCCCGTCCAGCCCCTCCTGAAGAAATTCTTCTGTTTCTTATTTTCGGAAGTCGTGCGTGCTCCGCCCGTCCTGCCCCACGAGAGGGACGTACGCGTCGTCAGCGATTGCCCGAGCGGGGTGCCGTAGCGCTCCGATTGCTGGAGCGCGAGGCAGACCGACTTCACGCGAGGCGCAACGCCGCGCCATCGTCGCGAAGCTCGCTGCACCATTTCGAGCTCGATCAGCCAGATCGCCTGCGGCGCTCAAATCCCCATAGAGCCCGCCGCACCAGTCCTGCCCACCATGCGTGGTGTCCTCCCTTGGAGGCTTTCGGACGCCGGCCGCCCGAATGTGCCGCGCCGTCAATCATGCTGCCGGCATCCGAAGCCCTTCACAGCAGCGGACTCGCGCGCTGCACAAATCGAGACCTCGGGCGTCGATGCATGTCTTCGCGATCGGAGCGTACTACTGGCGAGCCTGCTGAATTTTGGCCTTCAGCGTGGCAAGTCCGACCGCGCCGACGATGACATTGCCGCCGATGACATAGCTCGGCGTCCCGTTCAATCCCAATTTCTGCGCAAGATTGCCGCTCTCATCGAGGCTTTGGCGCACCTCCACGCTGTCCATGTCCTTTTCAAGCTGAGCAACGTCGAGACCGATCGTCTGCGCGATGGCCAACGCGCGCGCCTTGTCGGCGGGTCCGCTGCTTTGGAGAAGCCGCTGATGAAAGTCGAGGTATTTCGCGCCCGTCGGGTCTTGCATGCGTACCGCTACCGCGACGCGCGCCGCCTCCAGCGAGCCGGGGCCGAGGATCGGAAATTCCTTGAGCACGATCTTGAGCTTGGGGTCGCTCTTCAACAATTCGAGTATCTCGCCGAGCGCGCGCTTGCAGTAGCCGCAGCTGTAATCGAAGAACTCGACCAGGGTGACATCACCTAGCGGGTTGCCGAGCGTGACCTGGTGCGCGGACGCGAACAAGGCCGGCGCATTCTGCTTGACCAGTGCAGTCTTGTCGGAGCCGGGCGCTGCCGCCGGCATCGCGGCTTGCCGCTTCTTGATCAGGTCGGAGATGGCCTGTTGCACGGCTTCGGGGTGCTTGGCGAGGTAGTCCTTCACGACCTGCTCGATTTCTTCGGGATGGGTCGCTATGTAGTCCTTGACGATCGCCTCGATGTCGCTGCGCGAACTCTCCGCTCGGCCGGGCTGCACGCAAAGCAAAGACAGCGTGAAGACGGCAGCCGCCGTGGCAACGCTACGGATCAAATTGGTCATCGGTCATCCTCCATATGGCTGCCGACTTCCGCAGTTGGCGTGCAGTAATGATTTGCGAATTCGTGTCCTCGTGCATCGCTGCTTCCCTTCATCGTCGCGGCATCATCATGCCGGGCGGGGGGACCGGTCTGACCCCCGGCATGCGCGGCGCAAATCGGCCGGTCGGCCGGCAGCGCGCGCCAAGCGGCCCCGGAATCCAACCGGGGGGGCAGACGATCGGGCGACCGACATCCGGCGCCCGCCGGTCCCGCGTCACCCCCGGCTTGCGTGCCACGCACACGCCGTCGGCATTGCGCCGCTCACCAGGTTGGCACGTCGTCGGCAGCTTCGGAATCACGGGGACGACCGTGGTGGACTTCTTCTCGATCGTCTTGGAGCACTGGCTTCGATCCTTTGGGTCGACCGGGGCCGCGCAGCACTCGCCGCTCGTCGTCAGATTCGCGGACGCGCAGCATTTGCTATTCGCAGTCGGCACGAAGCCCGAGGCGCAACACTGTGAAAGTCTCGGCAGCCAGTGCAGCGGTATGCATAGCGTGCCGTCGGGGCTCGCAATCTGGCCGGCCGGGCAGCACTGTCCCTTCGACGTCGCCTGGCTCTTGAGACAGCACTTGCCGGCGATCTTCACATAGCCGGTTGCACAGCAGCCGGGGCATTTCCAGTCCGGGATTTTCGGCTTCAACGGATCGCACACGCCGTTCACCACGGTCGTCCCGCAGCAAAGTTGTTGGCCAATCGGGCCGGAATAGATCTGGCTGTTCTCGCAGCATTCATTGTTCGGGCCGATCGCCGTCTGGTTGACGCCGCACATCGGCTTGCCGATATCAGTCGACGGATTGTTGTTCGAACAGATGCCCCCCGGCTGCAGGTCTTTGGGCGAGCAGCATTGGCCATTGACCAGAACATTGGGCGGGGCGCAGCTCGACGCGCAGCTCTTGGTCTTGATGATCCAGATCTGATTGGGCGGACAAACCGATCCGTCCGAACCGCAGACATGGGTCTTGCAGGTCTGCAGACCCGGCGGCTTCGGCATGCCGGCGGGAGGCGGCGCGCCGGCGGGACGCGGCGCCAGCCGTATCCGTGCGGCTTCCCTTGTACACGCGCGCAAGATGGCGATATCTCCCATGTGCCCGCGAGCTGATAGATCGGGCGGCGCGTCGGCATAGTCGATGAAGTAGCTGAGCAGCGGTGGCTCATCGCCGCGGCGGATGCGCCAGATCGGATTCCCCTGCAGTCCGTCGATCGCAAGCGCGTCGTTCTGGCCGAGTTGAGCCACGAGCTTGGGATCGGTGGCGTTGCGCAATTGTTCGCCGGTGGTCCAGACGAAGCCGCCGCAGGAGGCCGGATTCATGGTCCCGCCCATGTCGTAGCTGTAGCCGATCGCGACGCCGCCATTGCCATTGCGGAAACGTTCGGGGAATCCCACCGCATATTCGTCCGGCAAGGGCTGCCAGATCGGCTGCTTGATCTCAGTGACACCGATCAGCGTATAGCGCAGCACGCGGCCGATCGACGGCGCGGACAAGGCCTCGAAATCCTGCGCCCCGGTCGGCGCCGGCCGCTCGGCCAAAAACATCCGTCCCTCATCGTCGAAAGTAATCCTGGAGATCTCGGTGGGACCGGCGGCGGACGGTGCGACGACTTCGATTCGGGCGTCCGCACCGAACGAGCCGTTCGCGTTGAGCCCGACCGACCACACCCGCAAGCCCTCGGCGACCGCGTAGTAGAGCCGGCCGTCGCGAATGGCGAGGCCGAACACTCGCCGATCCGGTGCCGCGTAGCCCCAGGTCTCGGGCTGCGCGCTGTCGAATTGAGGACTCGTAATATCGACGCCTGGCCCGGCTGGCGCCGGCGCCGTTGGAAGTTCCGCGGCTGCGTTGCCGGCGACGCCGTGATCATAGACACCGAGGTCGACGCCGTTCGGGCCGAAGCGATGGATCAGCCCGGTCTCACGGTCGGCGACGAACAGAGACTTGGTCGCCGGATCATAGGCCAATCCCCCGAGTGCCGCGCCCGAATTGGCCTTGTCGCCCGTGGTGACATTCGCGAACAGCGTCACCGCGCCGGTGGCGCCATTGATCTTCCAGATCGATCCCGGACCGCCGCCCGGACCCCATTGTGCCGGCATGAAGGTCGCGCCGCTAGTCCCGAGCCTGACATGTTGCGGTCGACCTTCAGGTCCCGGCGCGACGATCGAGAGACCATAGGCGGATGTCGCCGCGACGTAAATGTTGGCGGGGGAACTGTCGTCCAGAGCGACGCCAAACACCTGCCCGATCGACTTCGCGCTGACGGTGAACGGCTTCGGCGCACCGACCAATTGCGCCTGGGGCGGACCGCCCATGCGTCTTAGATCGACGATGCGCAGCGACGGCCCTCCAGGATCGATGATGGTCCGAACGTCGGGATCCTGACCGGGCTCGATCTCGAACGGGCGAATAGCCCCGGAGAATCCGGTGACTGCAGCATCGCCGGGGGTGTAAACGCCGGGCGGCGTTTGCGCCGACGCGGGCCCCCCGAGTGCGAGAGGCAGGATCAGCAGCCAGGCGAGGCGCCGCATCGCGCGGACGGCGGCTGTCAAGGGCGTCTGTCGGCCAAGCTCGATCATGTCGCTCCGCCTCATTTCGGCTGCTTGGGCCGTGGCTCGCAGGAGCCGGTCTTGACGTTGGGCACGGTGTCGGGCGGGCAACATTCTCCACAATTGGTCATCTGCGCGGGATTGCAGCAGCTCCCGTCAAAGGCCATTCCCTGGCTCTTGTCGGAGCAGGGCGTGACACAGGGGCTGTTCTTGTCGCCGCCGAGTCTTGTCTGTCCGGCCGGGCAGGCCGCGGGCGGACACATGCCGTAGGGCGCAAAGCCGAAGACCGCCACCTGGTTGGTGTCGTCGCACAGGCACTCGGAGAGCCCGTTCGACTTCAACGCGCCGGGATGGGTGTCCTTCGGGCAATCGCACGAGAACACGTACTTGCTATCGCCGGATCCGGGGTTGGGGACCTGTTGCCAGTGCGGCACCATCGGTTTCGGACAGGTGCAGTAACTGCTCCCTGTGTGGCAGGCATAGGCGCCGGGATCCGTGACCACCAGCGTCCCGTCGCCGGTTTCCACCATGCCCACGCCATATCGATCGTATTGATCCTGATAGACGCCTTTGCTGGAAGGGCTGAAGATCGAGCCGGGACCGCCGATGCCTTGACATTCCGGGTACCTCCACCACTCCATGTAAGGTACTTTTTCGCACGTCGCGTTGATCGCGGCGCATGTGGCTTGAACAGGCGGGAGGACCTCGCAATCGCCGCAGGACTGCATGCCAAGCTCTTCCTGCCCCCAGCACAGCACCTCCTGAAGACATGAGCCGATTTCGGAACCCAATCCAACGGTGCTCTGCTCGCTCTTGCAGGCGCATTTCACGACGTCTGCGGCCGCGCCAATGGCTGCGAGCTCCTTGGAAAGATCGCCGAGAACATTTTCTGCGATCGCGTTGCCAAAGATCGTGTTCAGCTTGCTGACGACTTGGTCGGCGTTGCCCTGCGCCTCTGCGCAGAATTGATTGACCAGGGCTTGCCCCTTCCCCGTGTCCGACCCTGACAAGGCGACGCCGCTGAGTGCTGCGGTCAGTGCAATCGCTGCGTAGCGGCTTGCGTCATTCTCATAGACCGACTTGCACACATATGCGGCGGACAGCGTCCCGATAAAGGCATCCGCGATGTCTTCTGGACTGCAGCCCGCTCGCGCCGGCGACGCTAGTAGAATCATCGCAGCGACGATGGCCGCTCCTTGAACCCGCCAGCGTCCTGCGCGCCCCATGATCCGCCCCTCTGTCGCATCAACGTGGCCGTTCTTCTCAATTCCAGCCTTGCGCTAGATCAACAGAGGCGATGGCAATCGCGCCATCAACCGACTGCGCCAACCGGCGCCATCAGGATCGACACCTCATCACCGCACGACCGCCATTCTGCAAAGCTGCTCGTCGTGCCCGCCGCTCATCGACCGGCCACGGTGGAAAGCGCCTCCGCACCAGTCCTGCCCACCATGCGCGGCTTCCTCCCTTGGAAGCTTTCGGACGCCGGCCGCCCGAACATGCCGCGCCGTCAATCGTGCGGCCGGCATCCGAAACCCTTCACAGAAGCGGCAATCGTCTGCCGGGCCACGAATCTGTCGCTATACTCTCGAGATCGGGCGAATTACCAAAAGCGCCGACAGTCAGAATCTCAGCTCTCTTGGGCTGCGGCGAGAACCCACGCGATTGCGGGTGATTTGGCCGACGGGCGCGGTCCGCGAACGCCTGTCCAGTCCTCTCGCGAAAAATATTCATCTTTCTTTTTTTCGGAAATCGTGCATACTCCGCCCCGTCCTGCCCCACGAGAGGGACGTACGCGTCGTCACGGACGTCGGGTGCGGGATGCGATGGCCGCGATGATGTTGCAGTGTGCATGTGCGCACCGACGAACGGCGTCATGCGGACGGCGAAGTCGTGTGGTCCTGGCGCCCCGATGCTGGCGTCAAGGTCGCGGGAGCCGATGAGGCCTCCGGCCGACAGGGGCAAGAAAGCCGGTCCCTGGGGAGATCACGAAGTAAGTCGCAAAACATCGCGCAGGGAAGGCCGGATGTTCGGCCCGTACCTGTGGTGACTACCGCGTGCTTGTTGCACGCAACCACGGGTGCGGTCGGCACCCGGCCTTCCCTGCGCCCTCTCATGTTGCCGAGGGCGGATGATTGCAGCAGGACTCGGACCGATGCGGCCGCGAGAATGTGGATGCTTGCCCTGCTGTTTGGCGCGGCCTGTTGCTGTTTGATAGGTATATCGGACTCTTGCACCGCTCTCTCCGCGTCATTGCGAGCGCAGCGAAACAATCCAGAGTCGTGGGCGGGACTCTGGATTGCTTCGCTTACGATCGCAATGACGGAGGAGGGAGCCTGCGTCTCAAAACCTCATCGGGAGGACGCGCCAGCGCGATGAGGCGAGTCAATCCAGCCGCTTGATCGCGAGCACATCGCTCCCGCTCGCCTTGATACGGGCAATCGCTTCGCCGATCGGCTCGATCTGCGTGGCCATATGAAACGCGTTGGCGTGGACGATCGTGTCAGCATCGCGCACGATGGCGACGTGGCCCTTCCAGAACATCAGATCGCCGCGGCGAAGCGGCTCTCCCCCGTCGAGCAAGCGCCCCAGCGCGGCGAGCTGCATGTCGCTGTCGCGCGGGCACGGCACACCCGCAGCATTCAACGGCACCTGCACCAGGCCCGAGCAGTCGATGCCGAGGCTGCTTTTGCCGCCCCACAGATAGGGCGTGCCGACGAAGCGCTCGGCGACTGCGACGAAATCGGACTCGACATGGTCGAGACCGACGACATGCTGCTTCGGCACGAACCAGCCCTCGGCCGTCACGACGAAGCTCGACTCCTCGCGGACCACCGCGACAGCGGACCCCATCGGCAGCGTCGCGACCGGCGGCAGCTTGATCGACGGACCCGGGAACGCGAAGCTGCGCAGCGCGCTGATCTTGTGCGTTGGCGCCGCAGCCGGCGTTGCCAGCGCCGCCTCCGGCAGCCAGCCGACATACTGATCGGCTGCAAGCTGGCCCCAGGCCCAGCCCTCGCCATTGCGGTCGTAGACCGTGACGCGCTCGCCCTTCAGCGCCTGCGTCGCCAGCTCGGCGCCGGAATATGGCTGCTGGCGCAGCGGCGCGATCGGATCGATGACCACCAGCGCCTCGCCCTCGACGAAGCGCTGAGCGGTCACCTGTCCCCTGAGATGCTTGGCCGCGATGTCGCCGCGCGCAGGCGTGAGGCGCGGATCAGGCATAGCGCTCGCTCAGCAGCTTATAGAGCGCGCGCGCGGCCTGGCACTCGCCGCCTTCGGGCCGGCCCGGCTTGGCGGACGGCGTCCAGGCGAAGATGTCGAGATGCAGCCAGCTCTTCGCGTGCTCGACGAAGCGCTGCAGGAACAGCGCGCAGGTGATCGAGCCGGCGAAGCCGCCTGAGGGCGCGTTGTTGATGGTCGCGACCTTGGAGTCGAGCCACGAGTCGTACGGCGCCCATAGCGGCATCCGCCACAGCGGATCGTTCTCGGCGGCAGCGCAGCGCGCGACGTCCGCGGCGAGCGCCTCGTCCTGGGTGTAGAACGGCGGCAAATCGGGACCGAGTGCGACGCGCGCGGCGCCGGTCAGCGTGCCCATGTCGATCAGCAGGTCGGGCTTGTCCTCGTCGGCCAGCGCCAGCGCGTCAGCCAGGACCAGCCGGCCCTCGGCATCGGTATTGCCGATCTCGACCGTGATGCCCTTGCGCGAGGGAAACACGTCGAGCGGACGGAAGGCGTTGCCAGCGACCGCGTTCTCGACCGCTGGAATCAGCACGCGCAGATGCAGCTTGAGCTTGGCATCCATCACCATCTGCGCCAGCGCCAGCACGTTGGCGGCGCCGCCCATGTCCTTCTTCATCAGGAGCATGCTGCTCGACGGCTTCAGGTCGAGCCCGCCGGTATCAAAGCAGACGCCCTTGCCGACCAGGGTCACCTTGGGATGCGATGGATCGCCCCAGACGAGCTCGATCAGGCGCGGCGCGCGGGTCGAGGCGCGACCGACGGCATGGATCAGCGGATGGTTCTGGCGCAGCAGATCGTCGCCGACGATGCTGGTGAAGCGCGCGCCGAAGCGGTCGGCGACCTGCTTCGCCGCGGCCTCGAGCTCCTCGGGTCCCATGTCGTTGGACGGCGTGTTGACGAGGTCGCGCGCCAATGTCGCCGCGTCGGCAAGGCGGTTCAGCTCGGCGGCGTCGACGCCATCGGGCGGAACGAGGCGGACCTCCGGCGTCTCGGTCTTGCGGTAGCGGCCGAAGCGGTAGCTGCCGAGCGCAAAGGCGAGCGCGGCGAGTCGTGCATCGTGCGGCGCATTGGCGAAGCGGTAGGTGCCGGCGGGCAGCAGGCCGGGCAGGGCGCCCGGCCGGAACAGGTCACGGTGCTTGGCGTCGTCGTCCTCGAGGCCGAACAGCACCTGCGCGATGTGGCCGTCGGCGGCGGGCAGCGCCAGATAGCTGCCGGGCTTGGCGGCGTAGACGTTGGCCTCGGCGAAGTTGCGTGCTTCAGCCGACAGGCTCTCCTTGATCCCCGGCCAGCTCGCCTTCGTTACGAAGGTGATCGGGATGGCGGACGTTGTGGAGGCGGTCTCGAACATCGACGGCATGCCTAATGGTTCCCTAACTGGCGCGCGGCAGCCAGACTTCGCAGAGTTTGAAGGCCGCTGCAATCACGCCGGCCGCCTAGCCCGCAAACCGACGCGGATGTGACGATGGCGCCGTGGCCGCGCCATTAACCGGCTGTTAGCGTTAACAGTTTATTGCTGGCGCGTTCAATTCGCTCGTTCGAGTCCACGTGACATGCGTCAATCGCCTTCCATTCCCCGGCTGCTTGCGTCCGTTGTCCTCACCGCGCTCGTCGCTGCGGGCCTCGGCGGCTGCCAGACCATGTCCGACGTCACGGGCTCGCTGCGCGGCCGGGCCGAGCCGCCGCCGCCCGCGACCCCGCAGCGCGCGGTCGAGGTGTATGGCGAGCGCTACCGCGCCAACCCCAAGGATGCGGCCATCGCAGTCGCCTATGGCCAGGCGCTGCGCAACAACGGCCAGCGCGAGCAGGCGGTTGCGGTGCTGGAGCAGGCGACGCTCGCCAACGCCGGCAACAAGACCGTGCTCGCGGCCTATGGCCGAGCGCTGGCCGACAACGGCAATTTCAAGCTCGCCTTCGACGTGCTGTCGCGCGCGCACTCGCCGGACAATCCCGATTGGAAGCTGCTGTCGGTGCAGGGCACGGTGCTTGACCAGATGGGCCGCCACGAGGAGGCGCGGCGCTATTACGACAGCGCGCTGAAGATCGTGCCCGGCGAGCCCTCGGTGCTGTCCAATCTCGGCCTGTCCTACATGCTGACGCGGGAGCTGCCGAAGGCCGAGGAGGTGCTGCGGCAGGCCTACGGCTCGCAGGGGGCGGACGCGCGGGTGCGTCAGAACCTCGCGCTCGTCGTTGGCCTGCAGGGGCGCTTCGCGGAGGCCGAGCAGATCGCACGGGCCGATCTGCCGCCGGACGAGGCCGCCGCCAACGTCGCCTATCTCAAGCAGATGATTCAGGGGCAGAGCCAGGGCAAGGGCAAGGCGCGCAATGCGCCGATCGCCGCGCTCAACCAGCCGGACTGACGACGTGCCTCGCTGATGACCTGCCTATCGTGTCGCGCCTGTCAGCAGGCGGCGGCAGGTGTCGACGAACACGGCGGCGCCGGTGACGATGTCGGCATCGGAGGTGTTCTCGGTCCAGTGATGGCTGATGCCGCCGATCGACGGCACGAACAGCATGCCCGCCGGCATGATGGTGGCCAGCACCTGTGCGTCGTGTCCGGCGCCGCTCGGCATCCGCAGCGACTTGCCGGCCGCGAGATCGCGGCTGGCGACCTCGACCGCATCCTGGAACGTGCCGTCCATCATGGCCGGCGCGCCGGTCCGGATGCGCTCGACGGCGACATGGCAGGGACCTGCGTCTGACGCCTGCGCAGCCATTTCACGCAGCAGCTCTTCGAGCCGGTCGACCACTGCGGCATTGTCGTCGCGGATCTGGAACAGCATCTCGGCCTGGCCGGGGATGATGCTCGGTGCGCCCGGATCGAGCGTGATGCGTCCCGTGGTCCACACCGTGCGCGGGCCGCAGGCGGCCGGAAAGCGCGTATCGATCGCCACACAGAACTTGGCGAGCGCGAGCCCGGCATCCTTGCGCACCGCCATCCGCGTCGTGCCGGCATGGTTCTGCTCGCCGGTGAAGGTGATGCGGTATTGCCAGATGCCGACGATCGAGGTGACGACACCGATCTTGAGCCCGCTCGCCTCGAGCGTGTCGCCCTGCTCGATATGAGCTTCGAGATAGCCGATATGCCGGCCGCGCTCGGCCTGCAGGCGCGGCCGTCCGGCGAGGCCCATCTCGGCAAGCGCCTCCCGCATCGTACGCGGGCTGCTGCGGTCGCGGGCAGCATCGATTTCGGCCTCGCTGACGTCGCCGACATAGGACCGGCTGCCGAGCATGCTGCCGAAATGGCCCTCCTCGTCGCACCAGGAGGCGACCTCCACCGCACCGACAATGGACGGATCGGGATTGAGCACGCGCGCCGCCTCCAGCGCGTAGACGACACCGAGCGGGCCATCGAGCCAGCCGGCCTGGTTCTGGCTCTCCAGATGCGATCCGGCCAGCAGCTTGGGGCCTGGCTTGGCGCTGGTGCCCAGCACGTTGCCGATGCCATCGATATCAGGCGTCAGCTGCGCGTCGGGCAGGCGCTCGGCGAGCCAAGCGAGCGATTGACGATGGGCGTCGGAGAAGGTCGGCCGGTGCACGCCGGTCTTGTAGGTGCCGAAGGCGCGCAGTGCGTTCAGATCGGCGAGGACGCGGGCGCCATCGGCGCGGCGGAGCTTGTCGGACATCAGGCGGAGACCTCGATCATGCTCCGCCTAGCTTCCAGCGTAGAGCCACGACCGCAAGCGAAATTTCTCGCGAGCGGTCTACCTCTACTGCATGGCCGCGACCTTGATGCCGGTCGGTCCCAGAATGACCACGAACAGCACCGGCAGGAAGAACAGGATCATCGGCACCGTCAGCTTCGGCGGCAGCGCGGCCGCCTTCTTCTCGGCCTCGTTCATGCGCATGTCGCGATTTTCCTGCGCCATCACGCGCAGCGATTGCCCGAGCGGGGTGCCGTAGCGCTCCGATTGCTGGAGCGCGAGGCAGACCGACTTCACGCCTTCGAGGCCGGTGCGCCGGGCGAGGTTCTCGTAGGCCACCTTGCGGTCCTGCAGGTAGGAGAGCTCCGCGGTGGTCAGCGTGAACTCCTCCGACAGCGCGATCGACTGGCTCGAGATCTCGATCGCCACGCGGCGGAAGGCGGCCTCGATCGACATGCCGGATTCGATGCAGATCAGCAGCAGGTCGAGCGCGTCGGGAAACGCGCGCTTGATCGACAGCTGCCGCTTGGAAATCGCGTTGCTGAGGAACAGCATCGGAGCCTGCAGGCCGAGATAGGCCATGCCGACGCAGATGCCGATCTTGACCGGCATCGATTTCTGCAGATGCGCGATCACGAAGACGTACAGCACGGAACCGACGAACAGAACCAGCGGCGTCACTAGGCGCGCGAACAGGAAGGTGATGTAGGGCGCCTGGCCGCGGTAGCCCGCCATGATGAGCTTCTCGCGGGCCGCCTCCTGAGCGAGCCATTTGGTGAGGTTGAAATCCTCCACCACACGAGAGATGAGCTGCTTCGGCGTCTGCCGCAGCGAGACCTTCTCGCCGGCGTTCAACCGCTCGCGCTCGCGCTGCTTGATCCGCTCGCGTTCGCTGGCGACCGCCTTCATGCGCTTGTTCAGGTTCTCGCCTGCGAACAGCGGCATGATCAGCGTATAGACGGTGGCCGTCGCCGCGATGGCGGCGAAGAACATCGTCATGAAGTGCGGGTCGTGCAGCTTGGAGACCAGAATGTCGACCATGGTCCACCTCAGAAATCGAAATTGATCATCTTCTTCATGACCAGGATGCCCATCGACATCCAGATCACGCATCCGACCAGCATCAGCTGGCCGGTCGGATGGGTCCAGAGCAACGAGATGTAGTCGGGCGTGCTCAGATAGACCAGCAGCATCACGATCGGCGGCAGCGATCCGATGATGCCCGCGGACGCCTTGGCCTCCATCGACATCGCCTGGATCTTCTCGCTCATCTTCTTGCGGTCGCGCAGCACCTTCGAGAGGTTGCCGAGCGCTTCGGAGAGATTGCCGCCCGACTTCTGCTGGATCGCGATGACGATGCCGAAGAAGTTGGCTTCGGGAAGCGGCATCCGTTCATAGAGCCGCGCACAAGCCTCGCCGAGCGGCATGCCGATCGCCTGGGTCTCGATGATCCCGAGGAACTCGCTGCGCAAAGGCTCTGGCGCGTCGGCGGCGACGACCTTGATGGATTCGAACAGCGGCAGGCCCGCCTTGATGCCGCGCACGATGACGTCGACGGCGTCCGGCAATGCCGCCAGGAATTTCTTCTCGCGCCGCTTCTTGAGGTAGCCGAGGATCCAACGCGGCAGACCGAGACCGGCGGCGAAGCCGAGCCCGAGCGCGCCGAGCGGGCCGCCACCGGCGAAGAAGGCAACGGCGCAGACGACGAAGCCGAGGACACCGGAAATGATCCAGAATTTCTGCACGGTCCAGTCGAGTCCAGCCTGCGAAATCCGCATGTTCAGCGGGACTTTACTCTGCTTCTGGGCCTTCGCCTCGAGATCCTTCAGCGAGGACTCGACCTGCTCGCGGCGCGAGCGTTGGCTGCGTTCGGCCTGTCGGACCACCGGCTCGGACTTGGCGACGGTGCTGCGCCGCTGCTCGGCCTTCCGCTCACCCGACAGCAGGGGATAAAGGAACACCCAGGCGATGCCGCCGATCGCGGTGGCGGCGAGGAAGGCAAGGGCGAGAGCCTGGAGCTTCATGGGGTCTCTCCTCAGTCCTTGCTCGCAACTTCGGCGGCATCGAGTGCAGCCGCAAGCCGCTTCTCTTCGCCGTAGTAGCGCGCACGTTCCCAGAACCGCGGCCGGCCGATTCCGGTCGAGCGGTGGCGCCCGATGATCTTGCCGTTCGCGTCCTCGCCGATCATGTCGTAGAGGAAGATGTCCTGGGTGATGATGGTGTCGCCTTCCATGCCCATCACCTCGGTGATGTGCGTGATGCGGCGGGAGCCGTCGCGCAGGCGTGCCGCCTGGACGATGACGTCGATCGAGGCGCAGATCATCTCACGGATGGTCCGCGACGGCAGCGAGAAGCCGCCCATCGTGATCATGGATTCGCAGCGGGACAACGCCTCGCGCGGGTTGTTGGCGTGCAGCGTGCCCATCGATCCGTCGTGACCGGTGTTCATGGCCTGCAGCAGGTCGAAGGCCTCGGGTCCGCGGACCTCGCCGACGATGATGCGCTCGGGCCGCATACGCAGGCAGTTTCTCACCAGCTCGCGCATCGTCACCTGGCCTTCGCCCTCGATGTTGGGCGGCCGGGTTTCGAGGCGCACCACATGTGGCTGCTGCAGCTGGAGCTCGGCGGCGTCCTCGCAGGTGATGACGCGCTCGTCGTGATCGATATAATTGGTCAGACAGTTCAGCAGCGTGGTCTTGCCCGAACCGGTACCGCCGGAGATCAGCACGTTGCAGCGGACGCGGCCGATGATCTGCAGGATCTCCGCGCCCTCCGGCGAGATCGCGCCGAACTTGACGAGCTGATCGAGCGTCAGCTTGTCCTTCTTGAACTTACGAATGGTGAGCGCGGGGCCGTCGATCGCCAGCGGCGGAACGATGGCGTTGACGCGCGAGCCGTCAGCGAGACGCGCGTCGCAGATCGGTGACGATTCGTCGACGCGGCGGCCGACCTGGCTGACGATGCGCTGGCAGATGTTCAGGAGCTGTTGGTTGTCGCGGAACCGGATGCCCGTGCGCTGGATCTTGCCGTTGACTTCGATAAAGACCGTACCGGCGCCGTTGACCATGATGTCAGCGATGTCGTCACGCGACAGCAGCGGCTCCAGCGGGCCATAGCCGAGCACGTCGTTGCAGATATCGTCGAGCAGCTCTTCCTGCTCGGCGATCGACATCACGATATTCTTGATCGCGATGATCTCGTTGACGATGTCGCGGATTTCCTCGCGCGCGGATTCGCCGTCGAGCTTGGCCAGCTGAGCGAGATCGATCGCCTCGATCAGCGCCCCGAAGATCGTCGCCTTGACCTGATAGTAACTGTCCGAACGCCGGGCCTCGACAACCGGTGGTGGCGGCGGCGGAGCCTGCCGGGTCGGAGCTAGAGGTGGCGACGGCACGGCCGGAGACGCCGCGCGTGGTGCAGCCGGCGCCGGCTCGGGCGCCGGCGCGGCCGGCCTGAGGGCCCTGGTATCGTTGTCCAATCCGCTACGCTTACCAAACACGACTTAGAACTCCACGCGTGCTTACTTCGCCCTCAGCTTGTCCAGCAGAGGCGACAGGAAGGAGCCTTTCGGCTTCTTTGTCTCGCTGCGGCCGGTGAGCCGCTGCGCGATCTGGAGAAACATCTCCGTCGTCCGATGGCTGGGAGACATCTCCGCAATCATCTGGCCGTTGTTGGCGGCCGCGCCGAAGATCTGCGGCTCGAACGGGATCGTTGCGATCGGCGGGCTTTCGATCGCCTTGGCGAACTCGCTCGCATTGATCTCGGGCCGCTTGGGAACGCCGACCTGGTTCAGGCAGTAGAGCGGCATGCGATCGTTCGGCCGGGCGGCCTTGAGGAGATCGAACATGTTCTTGGTGTTGCGCAGCGAGGCGAGATCCGGCGCCGCGACGATCAGGATGTCGTCCGCGGAGATCAGCGCCCGCTTGGTCCAGCCTGCCCATTGATGCGGAACATCGAGCACGATGCATGGCATCGAGGCCCGCAGCGTGTCGAAGACCGCATCGAATGCCTCGGCGCCGAAATCGTAGACCCGGTCGAGCGTCGCAGGCGCGGCCAGCAGGCTCAGATGATCGGTGCATTTCGACAACAGCCGGTCCATGAAGGCGATGTCGATCCGGTCCGGTGAGAAGACGGCGTCCGCGATGCCCTGCGCGGGATCCTGGTTGTAGTCGAGGCCGGCGGTGCCGAACGCCAAATCGAGATCTGCCACCACGGAGTCCATCGACAGGTCGCGCGCGATCGCCCAGGCAATGTTATGGGCCAGGGTCGAGGCTCCGACGCCGCCCTTGGCGCCGACGACGGCAACGATGCGCCCGACGGCCTTGGCTTCCGGCGCGGAGAATAGGTTGCAGATCGAGCGGACGACGTCGATCGGCGTCACTGGCGACAGCACATAGTCGCTGACGCCGCGCCGAACGAGCTCGCGATACAGCGTGACGTCGTTGACGCGGCCGATCACGACGACGCGCGTGCCCGGGTCGCAAACCGTCGCGAGCTGATCCAGGCCGGCCAGGATGTCGGTGCGTGCATCCGTCTCCAGAATGATGACGTTCGGGGTCGGGGCAGACCGGTAGGCCTCGATCGCCGCCGCCATGCCACCCATCTGAACCTTCAGATGGGCCTTGCCGAGGCGCCGGTCCTCACCGGCGGCCTGGACCGTCGCGGCGGTTTCCACCGTCTCACAGAACGCCTGCACGGACACGCGCGGCGCGGGCGCGATGTGATCGTCGGCCGGCGGCGGCACGACGTCAGGCTGCTCCTCTTGGGTCTGTCGGGCGTAGCTGATCATTTGCCTGTGTCGCTGAGTTTGGCCTTGTCGGCCTCTGGATACGTGATCGCGGTTGATTGTCCCTTGCGATATTTGTCGAACAATGCCGTGCGCCGGGTGGTATAGGACGGCGTTTCGGATCGCGGCTGCACGAGATCCGACGGGTTGGCGACCATTGCCGCCATGTTGCGCTGGTAGGCGCAGCCGTAGTTCCAGTCAGGCTTGTTGTCGAACCAGTTCTTGTTCTTGATCGACGGCCCGAGGTCATCCGGCCAGATCCCGCAGGGCCCCACCGTGGCCGACATTTTTGGGTAGCTCAGCCGGATCGCGGCCATCTGGCGCGGGTCCTTCGGCTGATAGTTGCGTACGGTGATGCCGTGCGGCGGGACGCCGGCGGCGGCCAGCAGGGAGTGGATCTCCCGCATCGAGTCGGCGGCCGCCCGTGCGTTGGGGGTGCCGCTCGGCACGTCGGCGCTGATCGCGCCCGTGCCTTGGCGAATCCAGCTCTGGGCCAGTCCCATCACGTCGGCGCGCTGCTCGGCCGTCAGGCCGCCACGACCCTGGCCGACGAAGACCACCAGGGAGTCCGGGGCCTCCTGGATCGCGATCGGGTGGCGCAGCCGGTAGTCGTCGGGGATGCTCGCCGTGGTGGCGGCGTCTCTGGTGTAGTTGCAGGCGCCGAGCAGGGCTGCGGCTCCGGCGAGCGCTGCGGCAAGGGGCAGGCGTCGGTATCGGGCGGGGCTGGATGTGGTGATCATCGTTGCAGGTCCTTGTCCCGGCTCAGTCCGTGATGAAGCCATAGGTGCCGCGATAGTTGCGTCCGGGTTCGACCCGGCCGGGTACGCCGTAGATGCGGTTGATGCTACCCAGGAGATCGGCCTGGGGGTCGGACGCGGCCGCAAAGCCGTCGTCTGGGCGGGAGAGATCCTTCTGTGCCACGGCGCGGACGACGAACGGCGTCACCAGAACCATCAATTCGGTCTGGTTGTTGACGTAGTCGCGGCTGCGGAACAGCGCGCCGAGGACCGGCAGCTGCATCAGGCCCGGCATGCCGCTGATCGCCTGCTTGGTCTGCTGCTGGATCAGGCCGGCCATCGCCATGGCGCCGCCGGAGGGAATTTCGAGCGTGGTCTCGGCGCGCCGGGTCTTGATCGATGGAACCGTCAACGAGTTGACCGTCGTCGAGCTGACGGCTTGCGACAGCGTGATCGAGTTCTCGTTTGAGAGCTCCGAAACCTCGGTCATCACCCGCATCGAGATCCGGCCCTCGCTGAGCACGACGGGCGTGAAGTTGAGCGAGATGCCGAACTTCTTGAAGCTGATCTGCGTCGTACAGACATGGGTCGTCGGATCACAGGAGTAACCGGCGGGAACCGGAAACTCGCCGCCGGCGATGAAGGTCGCGGACTCGCCCGAGATGGCGGTCAGATTGGGTTCGGCGAGCGTACGGATCACGCCCGCGTTCTCCATCGCGCGCAGTGTCGCCTGCACCGTCGGGGTCGCCCCGCCCAACGCTGCGGTCACGGCGTTGTTGGAGACGAGATTGCTACCGTAGGCGGTGAACGGATTGGAGTTCGCGAATTTGACGACAGCAGTTCCGTAGTTGAGCTGGCCGGAGAGATCGATGCCAAGCTGCTTGACGACCGAGCGCTGCACCTCGGCGACGGTCACCTTCAGCATCACCTGGTCCCGGCCGCGCACGGTGATCGAGTTGACGACCTTGTCGGCGCCGCCGGCGAGCCGGGCGGCCAGTTCGCCGGCCTGCTGGGCTTCGATCTGGCTCGACGCCGAGCCGGTCAGCACGATGCTGTCGGCGAGGCCCTCGATCTGGATATCGGCATTCGGCAGCAACTGCTTCAGCGCCGCCCGGGCGCCGTTCAGGTCGCGCTTGACCGCGATGTCGTAGGCCGCGATCTGCTGGCCCTGCGCGTCGAAGAAGACGATATTCGTCTGACCGATCGCCGCACCAATGATGTAGGCGCGCTGAGAGGAGCGCACGACGGCATTCGCGATCTTCGGATCGGCGACAAGAACGTCCTTGATGTCGCGCGGCAGATCGATGACGACGGACTTGCCGATGCCGAGCGCAAGGAAACGTGCATTGATCTGGCCGTCCGCGGCGGCGGCTGCAGTCGCCGGGCGATAGTCTGCCGCGATCACCGGCGCGATCGCCGGATTGAGGGTCAGCGCAGCGGCGGCCGAAAACGACAGCGCGCGGACCAGCAGGGTCCGCATCTTCCGCTGATTTTCGCTGCAGGTCATCTGGGTGGTCCTCTTGCTCACTTCTGCGTCGTCATCGTGCTGGGAATGCCGAAGCGGACGACGGCAACGCTGTCGCTGCGCTTGCGGCTGGTCTCGTCCGTGCGGCGCTCGGCCACGTTGACGTCGGCGATGCTGCGGAGCGCCAGGGACAGCGTTCCGGTTTGACGGGCACGCGCGAGCGTCTCGGCCTGTTCCGGCTTCAGCTCCAGCGTGACGGTCTTGCCGACCACCGTGGTCTGGCCGTCCTTTTCCTTGGGGGCCTGATCGATCGCCAGCACACGGATGTTCGACAGGATGATATCGGAGCTGACGACGTCGCCCGCGTTGGGCTGATCCGGATTGCGTTCGCGCTTGGACAGGATCACGTCGACGCGGTCGTTCGGCAGGATGAAGCCGCCGGCGCCGGTCTCCGGGGAAATCTCGGTGGAAACGGCGCGCATGCCGGCCGGCAGGATCGCGGCCATGAAGCCCGAGCCGTCGGCCTTGACGAGCTTTTGTTCGCGGATGGGCTCGCCGGCAATGAACGGCGCCCGCGCGATCGTGCCGGTTATCTGCGTCTGTCCTTCAGGCCGCTCGTTGCGGCGGATGAAGCTGGCACTGGCCGTGGCCGCCGGCCAGCTCTGCCACTGCAGATCTTCGGGCTTGAGGGATTGGCCGAGGGCGATGTCGCCCTTGGCGACGAGAACGTCGACGGTCGGCATCTGCGGCGCGGGCGCGGCGACTTGAGCCGGCCGGTCGTCGGACCCGCTCGCGAGATATGCGGCCACGCCGCCAGCGCCTACAGCGATGGTCAGAACCACAATGCGTGCGGTATTCATACGCTTCACTTTCCACATGACGCCGCGACGTTTCCGCCGCCGTGATGGGAGTTGAGCAGTTATTCGTCAAAGCATGGTTAATGAGGCGTATCTAAATCGCCTTAACACCGCGTTGACACGGTGTGTTCAGAGCAATGCAAGACGCGCAGCGTCGATCGCCTTCACCCAATCGGTCTCCGGATAGACCATCAGAGCGCCCAGGGCGAGCGCGATGCCATAGGGCACGCCGCTCTCCTTGGCGTGCAGGCGTGCAAGCCAGGGTTGCCCCGCCAGCATGTAGGGCAACGGCCATTGCCGGAACTGCATGAGGGCGAGGGTGAGCACGCCGCCGAAGATCGAGGCGTACAACAGGTAGTTCATCAGGTGGGCGAAGCCGAACCACAGGGCGGCGGCGGATGCGACCTTGGCGTCACCGCCGCCGATCCAGCCGAATGCAAAGCAGGTGAAAGCAATCACCAGCAGGGTCGCGCCGGCGCCGAGATGCATCAGCATGTCAGCCATGCTCATCCCGCTCAGCGGCGCCAGAACCAGGAAGCCGGCGACGAGCGCCAGGGAGACCCGGTTCGAAATGGTCATCGTGAACAGGTCGCTCGCCGCGGCAAAGGCCATCAGGGCCGGAAACAGCAGAAGGCGCGCGAGATCGAGGGTCATGGGCTCTCAATGGCATCGACGCGGGGCATGGGTGCGCCGCTGCGCCAGAGCCTAGCTGCAAGAAATAAACGATCGGGAAACAGCCGGAATGGCCGGCTGGTTGTCGTTCTCACCAGACGCTGACGATGCGGGCCGCCAGAGCGAGGATGGACAGGCCGAGGCCGCCGCAGATCCAACGCAAGGCGACGTCGGCCCCGCTGGACGGAGGCCGGGACGCGGCTGCGGACAAAACGTGGTTACGCATCACTGAACGCCGCGAAGCTGAATGTGGAAATGATAAAGGCCCCGGATGTCCGGGGCCTTTTTTGCTCGGCCGTGACGACCGCTTACTTCAGCGAGGTGTTGATCGCGCCGAACTTGGAGCTCAGGCTGGAGCCGAGACCGTTCACCGCGGCAATGATCGCGAGCGAGATGCCGGCGGCGATCAGACCGTATTCGATCGCGGTCGCGCCGGATTCATCCTTCACGAAGCGAGCAAGAAGATTCTTCATAGGTAACTCCATGTACACGTGGCTGGTCGAACAAACTCTGGTCGTTGCGGCGTTCTCAGCACCGTGACCATGCGGCCACCGTAGGGGGCAGGAATTTCGGCGTAGTTAATTCGGTCGCCGAAACACGGCGACAAATGGCTGTTATTGTGCAGAGTAAACATTGGATGAAGCGCGGCACGACCATTCGAAATAACGCATGGCCACGCCGCAGTCGGTCTCGCTGAAAAGACGGGCGCAGGGTTGGGGCCGTCATGCCCGGCCCCATCCATCGCCGGGCCTGCTCCGCATTCCACACTATCCACACGATATGCATGGGGCCGTGTCGACCTGGCTGGTGGAGCATGTGGCTCGAGGTCGATCGCGCTGGGCCGATCGGCAGAGCGGTTCTGCTGGCGCGCAGGTTCACGGCTCCTTAAGCGCCAGGGAGTACCCCTCGGAACAGTTCATGAGATGAGGAATGTGATGTCCGGTCTGCCATGGGAAGTCGCGCTGATGCTCGGCCAGACCATCGAGAAGGTGTTGCCGATCACCTTGATGCTGGCAGTGGTGTTCTCGGTGCTTAGTCACTTCTGGGCCTGCAATCCCGGCAAGCCGTGGTGGCAGAAGCGCGAGCTCGTCACCGACGTGGTCTACTGGTTCTTCGTGCCGGTGTTCGCGCGGGTGCTCCGCATCGGCTTTCTCGTGCTCGGCGCCAGCGTTGTCTTCAAGATCCGCGACGCCGACGAGTTGATCGCCTTCTATGAAAACGGGCACGGCCCGCTGGCGCAGCTTCCCGAATGGCTGCAGGGGGTGCTCTTCCTCGTGCTCTCCGACTTCATGCTGTACTGGACGCATCGTCTGTTCCATGGCGGCGAGTTCTGGAAATACCACGCGGTTCACCATTCGTCGGAGGATCTCGAGTGGATTTCGGCGGCCCGCTTCCATCCGATCAACCTGATCCTCGGCACGATCGCGGTCGACGTCATCCTCTTGATGGCCGGCATCTCGCCCAATGTCATGATCTGGGTCGGACCGTTCACGACGTTCCATTCGGCCTTCGTCCACGCCAATCTCAACTGGACGCTGGGCCCGCTGAAATATGTCCTCGCCACACCCGTCTTCCATCGCTGGCACCACACGTCGATGGAGCAGGGCGGCAACACCAATTTCGCCGGCACGTTCCCGATCTGGGACATCCTGTTCGGCACGTTCCGAATGCCGGAGGGGCAGTTGCCCATGGCCTACGGCAAGGACGAGGCGACGATGCCCGGTGAGTTCGGCGGTCAGCTCGCCTTTCCGTTCCGAAGATGACGTGTTCTGCAACCGCCCGAGGCTTTATCGCGACGTTTGCAGATCATTCACCAATTGAGCGCAGATTTGCCGCGTCGGGCGCCGTCACCGCTGCGTATCGCTTGAGACGGCTCGTCAATGTCCCGGGGTTGAGTATGTCGTTCTGTGTGTCGCGTCGTCCTAGTGTTTCCTTCGCATTGCGGGCGGCTGTCGCCGCGGTGCTGCTGTGGCCGGCTGCCGCCTTGGCGGAGCCTGATCCCGCCATCGCCGTGAATGTCGACCAGGCCAAGCTGGTCAAGTTGCCCGACCGGGTCGCGACGCTCGTCGTCGGCAATCCGATGATCGCCGATGTGACCTTGCAGAGCGGCGGCATCATCGTCGTCACCGGCAAGAGCTACGGTGCCACCAACTTCATTGCGATGGATCGCGGCGGACAGGTTCTGATCGATCGCCAGATCCAGGTCGCCGGACCCACCGACCAGCTCGTGACGGTGTATCGGGGCGTCGATCGTGAGACCTACAGCTGCATGCCGATCTGCCAGCGCCGGGTGACCTTGGGCGACGGCGACAACTACTTCAAATCGGTGCTCGACCAGGCTGGAACGATGTCCAGCACGGCGAGCGGCAACGCGGCAGCGGCCTCAAAGACCAACTGAGCGCTGGCCTGGCCATGCTTGGCCGGGTCGATGGCCGCGCCTGACCGGATCTCCACGCGCCTCCGCACCGCGGTGAGCCTTGCCGCCGGTGCTGCGGCTGGATCGCCCGATTCGTTTGGTTTCGAGGGGCGGACAGGTAGCGCGCTGCTTCGAAGGGCTGGCTGCGAGCGAACCCCAAGCATGGTTAGCGGGACGTTGATGCGGCGGGCCATACTGTCCGTATCGTAGGAAACTCTTTCCCAAGGAGTTTCCGCTATTCGTTTCACTCAGGTTGATGTGCCTTCCCAGTCCGGATGACCCCATGCAAGCCTCCGTCTCCTTGACCGCTTCGATGCGCCGGCTGTTGCGCCGCTTCCGGCGCAACCGGCGGGCATCGGCCGCGCTCGAATTCGCGCTGGTCGCGCCGGTCTTCTTTGCGCTGCTGTTCGCGATCATCGAAACGGCGCTGATGTTCTTTGCCGGCCAGGTGCTCGAGACGATCACGCAGGACTCGGCGCGCATGATCCTGACCGGACAGGCGCAACAGGGCGCCTATACGCAGTCGCAGTTCGCGAGCTACGTCTGCACCCAGGTTCCCGCGCTGTTCGACTGCAACAAGATCTATATCGACGTGAAGAGCTACTCCTCGTTCGGGAGCGTCTCCATCAGCAACCAGATCGACAACAGCGGCAACTTCGTCAACAACATGACCTACAGCCCGGGCGCCGCCGGAGACATCGTCGTCGTCAGGCTGTTCTATCAATGGCCGATCTTCGTGACGGGGCTCGGCTACAACATCGCCAATCTGAGCGGCAGCAAGCGGCTGCTGGTGGGTACGGCCGCATTCAAGAACGAGCCGTATTCATAACACTGACCTCGCGAGCTGCGTCTGAGGAACACCAGGAATTCATCATGCCGTTGGGAAGAATGCCGGGTATGTTTTCGAGCCTGCGCCTGTGGCGTCGCATCGACGCCTTCGCTGCCGATCGTCGCGGTGTCGCGGCCACCGAGTTCGCATTCATCGTGCCGCTGATGCTGGTGATGTTCTTCGGCACGGTCGAATTCTGCTCGGCCATCGCCGTTGACCGGAAGGTCACCCTGATGGCGCGCACCCTGTCGGATTTGACCTCGCAATCGACCTCGGTCGGCGACAGCGACATGTCGAACTTCTTCGCCGCCTCGACCGGCATCATGTACCCGTATTCCACGACGCCGGTGAATGCGACGATCACCGAGCTCTATGTCGATCCCACCACCAAGCAGGCGACGGTGAAGTGGAGCAAGGGATCGACGCCGCGAACCGTCGGCATGACGGTCGGCGTGCCGGCTGAATTGCTGGTGTCCGGCACCTATCTGATCTTCAGCGAGGTGAACTACCAGTACGTTCCGACGATCGGCTACGTCATGGGCAAGACGGGCGTCAATCTCAGCGACGTCGCCTATACCCGCCCGCGGCAGTCGACCTGTGTGATGTATAGCCCGGCGACCTCCTGCTGAGGTGAGGGCTGCCGCAACGGAGCCCGCCCGGCCCCGGGGCCGCAGTCGCACGCGCCTGCGAACCGGAGCGGCCGACACTACGGTCTTTCGGACGAGCAGAACTCGGCGGCAAATATCAAGGCAATAAAAAAGGCCGCGCAAGGCGGCCTTTCGTTGTCCAGATGGGCAATCGCATGCGCGATCGCCCGGGCGTCGCTCAATTGGCGGCGCGGAGATTGTCGGCCGACGACTTGCCCGAACGGCGGTCCGCCACGATCTCGTAGGAGATCTTCTGGCCTTCCCGCAGCGTGCCGAGACCAGCGCGCTCGACGGCGCTGATGTGCACGAACACGTCGTTGCCGCCGTCGTCCGGCTGAATGAAGCCATAGCCCTTGGTTGCGTTAAACCACTTCACGGTTCCCATGCTCACGGGGTAGTTCCCTTCTCAGATACCAAATGCGTAGCCCAGTCTCCTGGGCTGGTTAGATCGAATTTTTGGAAGGGTCGTCAGCGTCTGAACCGGCTGTACCGGTAATAGCTAATCTCGTCCGGCCGAAAATCGATTGCGGGATATATTATTGGAAATGCCCGCGCAAAACAATCCTGAGCTGCGCGAGAGTGCATGATTTTTTGACGCGCCGGCTCGACGCCGACGCGCTGAATTGTCGCTGATTGCGCAAGGCTTGATCAATCCGCCGGGCCGGGCGGAACATTGCTCCGCCCCAATGCCCCTAGCGCCGACGGAACTGGCCGCCGCGCTGCGCTGCGCCACGCGGAGGACCGCCGGGCGAGCTGGGACGCTCGTCCTTGTGGCGGAAGATCAGCCGGCCCTTTTCGAGGTCGTAGGGCGACATCTCGACCGTCACGCGGTCTCCCGCGAGCGTCTTGATGCGATTCTTTTTCATCTTGCCGGCGGTGTAGGCGACGATCTCGTGCCCCGCGTCGAGTTGTACCCGATAGCGTGCGTCGGGAAGGATTTCGGTGACCAGCCCTTCGAACTGGATCAGCTCTTCCTTAGCCATGTCTTTCTCCAGATCGATAGACGTCTAGTTTGGCCGTTGGTTGCGGTTTTGAGCGTGGTTTTTGGGTCTGCCCTCGCGATGCAGGAAAGCAACGCCTTGAATCGACCCGGCCTTAGCGCCGCCTTGCGACGGCCGCTGGGGCTCCTGACGATTGCCTGGCAGAGACGCCATCTTAGCATTGGAACGACGGTGACGGCGAGGGCCTTTTGCGGCGGTGCCACCCTCGTTGGTCCGCGCATTCTGCATGCCAGGACGGCCACCGCGCTGAGGCGGCTTGGCCGGTGCAGCGGCCTCGCGGAGGCCGGGCGTGCGGCGATCGTCGCGCGGCAGCGAGATCTTGATCAGCCGTTCGATGTCGCGAAGGTAGGACAGCTCGTCCGATCCCGCCACGAGCGAAATCGCAACGCCCTCGGCGCCGGCGCGCGCCGTGCGGCCGATCCGGTGGACGTAGGTCTCGGGCACGTTCGGCAGGTCGAAATTGACGACATGGCTGACGCCGTCGACGTCGATGCCGCGGGCCGCGATGTCGGTTGCGACCAGGGTTCGGATCTCGCCGGTCCGGAACGCCGCCAGCGTGCGCTCGCGGTGGTTCTGCGACTTGTTGCCGTGAATCGCCTGGGCGGGGATGCCGGCTCTTTCGAGGCTCTTCACGACCTTGTCGGCGCCGTGCTTGGTGCGGGTGAACACCAGCGCGCGGTTGACCGGCTCCTGCTTGAGCAACTGAGCCAGAAGGTTCGGCTTGGCCGAGTGGTCAACGTGGATGACGCGCTGGGCAATGCGCTCGACCGTCGAGGAGACGGGGGTCACCGCGACTCGCGCGGGGTCGCGCAGCATGGCGTCCGCGAGCTCGGCGATGTCCTTAGGCATGGTGGCCGAGAAGAACAGCGTCTGCCGCTTGATCGGCAGCTTGGCCACGATCTTCCGGATGTCGTTGATGAAGCCCATGTCGAGCATGCGGTCGGCTTCATCGAGCACCAGGAACTCGACATGGGTCAGCTTCAAAGCGTTGCTCTGAACCAGATCGAGCAACCGGCCAGGGGTGGCAACCAGCACTTCGAGGCCGGGCATGATAGCGCGGACCTGGCGCCCCATCGGCACGCCGCCGATCGCGAGCGCCGAGCTCAGCCGGATGTGCCGGCCATAGGTGTTGAAGCTGTCGAGGATCTGACCCGACAATTCGCGGGTCGGGCTCAGCACCAGCACGCGTGCCGTCTTCGGCTGCGGCTTGATCCGGTTCAGCAGCAAGCGGTGCAGGATCGGCAGCGCAAACGAGGCCGTTTTGCCGGTTCCCGTCTGGGCGATGCCGATCACGTCGCGGCCTTCAAGCGCGAGCGGGATGGTCTGGGCCTGGATCGGGGTAGGGGTGGTGTAGTTCTCTTCCTTCAGCGCGCGCGTCAGCGCGTCGGCGAGGTTAAAATCCTGGAAGGATGTCAAAAGATGGGGCTTTCCATAAGAGGATAAGGCCCGTGTCGGCAGGCAGCCGGACGCGGGTGGGTGGTTGAGAGACACCCGCGTGTTTGGAGCGCCTAGATTGGATGGGTGAGAATGCGAAGCCAGAAGCTCTGGTCGAGCTAAAGAACACGCGGCTTGCAAAGATCCGGCCGATTCGCCTTGATCTACCAGCTATATGGAACAGATGGACGGCACTTTCAAGGCCGGTGCGCAACGGATTGGCTTTCCGGGTGGTACTCGGCTGCTTTAAATTTAGCCATTCAAAACAAAGTGCACAAATCCTGCGCTGTATGCCATCTGATTAATCATCTGGCTTGCTCAATCCGGCAGCAGAAGGTCGCGGTACCTCTCTGCGAGAACGCCCAGTTCCACTTTTATGTCAATGCCTTACCAGATGTGCACGGCATGGCACACTTCTTGCGATTCTGCCTGCGCAGACCGCCGGCCGCCTTGGCTGCGAAGCAGGTCTGCGTCAGGGAGATATTACCTCATGCTTACTCGACTCACTCGGGAATTAACGGCGCCGTTCAGCCGCCGTCGCTGGCTGGCTGCTGCTGCTGCCGGCCTGGCGCTCGGCGCAGCCGGCTTTGGCCCGGCCAAGGCCGCTGACGACACCATCAAGATTGGCGTTCTGCATTCTCTGTCCGGCACCATGGCCATCAGCGAGACCACGCTGAAGGACACGATCCTGTTCTTGATCGACGAACAGAACAAGAAGGGCGGCGTGCTCGGCAAGAAGCTCGAGGCCGTCGTGGTCGACCCCGCTTCGAACTGGCCGCTGTTCGCCGAGAAGGCGCGTGAGCTGATCACCAAGGACAAGGTCGCGGTCGTGTTCGGCTGCTGGACCTCGGTGTCGCGCAAGTCGGTGCTGCCGGTGTTCAAGGAGCTGAACAGCATCCTGTTCTACCCGGTCCAGTACGAAGGCGAGGAGAGCGAGCGCAACGTGTTCTACACCGGTGCGGCGCCGAACCAGCAGGCGATCCCGGCGGTCGACTACCTGATGAAGGAAGAGAAGGTGAAGCGCTGGGTGCTGGCCGGCACCGACTACGTCTATCCGCGCACCACCAACAAGATCCTCGAAGCCTACCTGAAGTCCAAGGGCGTGGCTCAGGACGACATCATGATCAACTACACGCCGTTCGGTCATTCCGACTGGCAGACCATCGTCGCCGACATCAAGAAGTTCGGCTCGGCCGGCAAGAAGACCGCCGTGGTCTCGACCATCAACGGCGACGCCAACGTTCCGTTCTACAAGGAGCTCGGCAACCAGGGCATCAAGGCCAAGGACATTCCGGTCGTCGCATTCTCGGTGGGTGAGGAAGAGCTCGCCGGCATCGACACCAAGCCGCTGGTCGGCCATCTCGCCGCCTGGAACTACTTCGAGTCGATCAAGACCCCGGCGAACGAGAAGTTCATCAAGGACTGGCAGGCCTACACCAAGAACCCGAAGCGCGTGACCAACGACCCGATGGAAGCGCATGTGATCGGCTTCAACATGTGGGTGAAGGCGGTGGAGAAGGTGAAGTCGACCGATCCGGACAAGGTCATCGACGCTCTCCCGGGCACCGAGGCGCCGAATCTGACCGGCGGCGTGTCGAAGATGCTGCCGAACCACCACATCACCAAGCCGGTGTTCATCGGCGAGATCAAGGGCGATGGCCAGTTCAGTGTCGTCTACAAGACCAAGGACCTCGTCCCCGGCGACGCCTGGTCGAAGGAGCTCGAGGGCTCGAAGGACCTGATCGGCGACTGGGTCGGCAAGAAGTGCGGCAATTTCAACGTCAAGACCAACAAGTGCCTGGGCTCGGGCTCCTGATCTCGACCTGACGCGACCATGACGACAGGAGAAGGCGGCGATGTTGCCGCCTTCTCCTGACCTCCTGAACTCCTGCCGGGGTTGTCCAGTGCCTGCTCTTTTTCTGGCGATCATTCGCCGTCTGCTTGTTTTGCTCGCCCTGATCGCCGTTTCCGTTCCCGCCTTCGCAGCCAGTTTCGAAGAGTCCGTCGCGAAGTTCGCGAACGATGATTTCTCGGACACGGACGAGGCCGTCGGCGAGATCGCCGTGTCGGGCAACCCGCTGGCTTTCCCGATCATCAGCGCGCTCCAGGACGAACGGCTGATGTTCGATGCCGACACCAAGAAGGTCTTCATCAAGCAGGCCGACGGCAGGATCATCGATGCTGCCACCGGCGCCGCCGTCGACAAACTGCCCGACAATGCCGCCGCCGTCAGCCTCAACAACCGGCTGCGCCGCAGCGTCGATGCCGCGCTCGGCGGTTTGACGCTGCTGTCGCCGGATACCAACACGCGCCTGACCGCCGCAAGATCGGTGTTCAAGTCGCATGACGAGGCGACGTTGCCGACGGTGGAGTCGGCGCTCGCCAAGGAAACCAATCGCGCCGTGAAGCAGGCGCTGACCGAGGCGCGTGCCGCCATCCTCCTGTTCAAGTCTGACGCCAGCGAGGTCGACAAGCTCGAAGCCGTCGCCACCGTGAGGGCGCGCGGCGACCAGGAAGCTCTGGCGCTGCTGACGGAGATCGGCGGCGCGGACCAGCCGGCAACCGTCGCCAAGGCTGCGGCGAGCGCCATCTCGTCGATCCAGAGCTCGCTCGCAATCTGGTCCGGCGTGCAGAACGCCTGGTACGGCCTGTCGCTCGGCTCGGTGCTGCTGCTGGCCGCCATCGGCCTTGCCATCACCTTCGGCGTCATGGGTGTCATCAACATGGCCCATGGCGAGATGGTGATGCTCGGCGCCTACACCACCTTCGTCGTCCAGGAGGTCATCCGCACGCGCTACCCGGCGCTGTTCGACTATTCGCTGCTGATTGCCGTCCCGCTCGCCTTCCTGGTGGCCGGCGCGATCGGCGTGCTGATCGAGCGTACCATCATTCGCTTCCTCTACGGGCGTCCGCTGGAGACGCTGCTCGCCACCTGGGGCCTCTCGCTGATCCTGCAGCAGGCGGTGCGCACGGCGTTCGGTCCGACCAACCGCGAGGTCGGCAATCCCTCCTGGATGAGCGGTGCGTTCGAACTCGGACAGATCACCATCACCTACAACCGGCTCTGGATCCTCTGCTTCACCATGGCGGTGTTCGCCATCCTGCTGGCGATGTTGCGCTACACCGCGCTCGGCCTGGAGATGCGTGCAGTGACGCAGAACCGGCGCATGGCGGCGTCGATGGGCATCGCGACCTCGCGGGTCGATGCGCTCACCTTCGGGCTCGGCTCCGGCATCGCCGGCATCGCCGGGGTGGCGCTGTCGCAGATCGACAATGTCAGCCCGAATCTCGGCCAGAGCTACATCATCGACTCCTTCATGGTCGTGGTGTTCGGCGGCGTCGGCAATCTCTGGGGCACCTTGGTCGGCGCCTTCACGCTCGGCATCGCCAACAAGTTCCTGGAGCCGGTCGCCGGCGCCGTGCTCGGCAAGATCGCGATTCTGTTGCTGATCATCCTGTTCATTCAAAAGCGCCCGCGCGGGCTGTTCGCGCTCAAGGGCCGGGCGGTGGAAGCATGATGCCGCACGTCCTCACCCGGTCGCTGGACCGCGCTGCGACCGCCTTCGTGCTCGTCGTCGCCGCCTGCGGCGTGCTGATCCCGCTGTCCAACCTGCTGCTGCCGGCCGGTTCGGCGCTGCAGGTGCCGACCTATCTGGTCGCGCTGTGGGGCAAATATGTCTGCTACGCGATCCTGGCGCTCTCGATCGACCTGATCTGGGGCTATTGCGGCATCCTCTCGCTCGGTCACGGCGCGTTCTTCGCGCTCGGCGGCTATGCGATGGGCATGTATCTGATGCGCCAGATCGGCACCCGGGGCGTCTATGGCAATCCGATCCTGCCGGACTTCATGGTGTTCCTGAATTATTCCAAGCTGCCCTGGTACTGGCACGGCTTCGACATGTTCTGGTTCGCGGCTTTGATGGTGCTCGTGGTGCCCGGCCTGCTCGCCTTCTGCTTCGGCTGGCTCGCCTTCCGCTCGCGCGTCACCGGCGTGTATCTGTCGATCATCACCCAGGCGATGACCTACGCGCTGCTGCTCGCCTTCTTCCGCAATGATTTCGGCTTCGGCGGCAACAACGGCCTGACCGACTTCAAGGACATCCTCGGCTTCAACGTCCAGGCGGAAGGCACCCGCGCCGCGCTGTTCGCGCTGAGCTGTCTCGCGCTCATTCTGGCGTTCCTGATCTGCCGGGCCGTCGTGTCGTCGAAGCTCGGCAAGGTGCTGATCGCGATCCGCGATGCCGAGTCGCGGACGCGTTTCCTCGGTTATCGTGTCGAGTCCTACAAGCTGTTCGTGTTCACGCTGTCGGCGTGCATGGCCGGCGTCGCAGGCGCGCTCTACGTTCCTCAGGTCGGCATCATCAATCCATCCGAGTTCGCGCCCGGCAATTCGATCGAGGCCGTGATCTGGGTCGCGGTCGGCGGCCGAGGCACGCTGGTAGGTGCTGCGCTCGGCGCCGTCGTCGTGAACTACGCGAAGACGTTCTTCACCTCGGGCGTGCTGGCGCCGTACTGGCTGTTCATGCTCGGCGCATTGTTCGTGCTCGTCACTCTGCTGCTGCCAAAAGGCATCATAGGCACCTTCAATTCCTGGTGGGATCAGCTCGGCAGCAGGAGGCTGAACGCCGAGAGCGCCGCCCGCGAGGACGGCGTCACCGAACCCAAGATGGCGGAGTGAGCGCATGAACGTGATGGACACCCGCGCGACGTCGTCGCTGCTCTATCTCGACGGCGTGCACGTCTCGTTCGACGGCTTCCACGCCATCAACAATCTCTCGCTGACGCTCGAGCCCGGCGAGATGCGCGCCATCATCGGCCCGAACGGGGCCGGCAAGACCACGATGATGGACATCATCACCGGCAAGACCAAGCCCGACGAGGGCACGGTGCTGTTCGACGGCAAGACGGATCTCACCCGCCTCGACGAGACCCGCATCGCCGAGCTCGGGATCGGCCGCAAGTTTCAGAAGCCGACGGTGTTCGAGAGCCAGTCGGTCGAGGACAACCTGCTGCTCGCGCTCAATGTCGATCACAGCGTCAAGGGCACGCTGTTCTGGCGCGGCTCGAGGAGCGAGTCCGAGCAGATCGACCGGGTGCTCGAGACCGTGCGGCTCAAGGATGCCAGACGCAAGCTCGCCGGCAGCCTGTCGCACGGCCAGAAGCAGTGGCTGGAGATCGGCATGCTCCTGGCACAGGACCCGAAGCTGCTGCTGGTCGACGAACCGGTCGCCGGCATGACCGACGTCGAGACGCATCAGACGGCTGAGCTGCTCAAGGAAATCAACAAGGATCATACCGTCATGGTCGTCGAGCACGACATGACCTTCGTGCGCGAGCTCGGCGTCAAGGTCACCTGCCTCCACGAAGGCACGGTGCTGGCCGAAGGTACCATCGATCAGGTGTCGTCGAACGATCGGGTAATCGAAGTGTATCTGGGGCGCTAGGCGATGTTGGACGTCAAGGACATCAACCTCTATTACGGCGCCGCCCAGGCGCTGCGCGGCGTCTCGATCGCGGCGGAGCCCGGCAAGGTCACCTGCGTGCTCGGCCGCAACGGCGTCGGCAAGACCTCGCTGCTGCGGGCGCTGGTCGGACAATATCCGCTGGCCTCCGGCAGCATCACCTTCGATGGCGCCGACATCACCCATCTCAAGCCCTATGAACGGGCGCGCAAGGGCATCGGCTTCGTGCCGCAGGGGCGCGAGATCTTCCCGCTGCTCACGGTGGAGGAGAACCTCAAGACCGGCTTCGGACCGCTGAAGCGCAGCGATCGCAGCATCCCGGACGACGTGTTCTCGCTGTTTCCGGTGCTGGAATCGATGCTCGGCCGCCGCGGCGGCGATCTTTCCGGCGGCCAGCAGCAGCAGCTTGCGATCGGCCGTGCCATGGTGATGCGGCCAAAGCTCCTGCTTCTCGACGAGCCGACCGAGGGCATCCAGCCCTCGATCATCAAGGACATCGGCCGGGCGATCTCGTATCTGCGCAATCTCGGCAACATCGCGATCGTCCTGGTCGAGCAGTATCTCGACTTTGCCTGCGAACTCGGCGACAACTTCGCCGTCATGGATCGCGGCGCGGTGAAGTTCACCTGCACCCGCGCCAATCTCGATCAGGCCGAGATCAGCCGCCAGATGGCGCTGTGATCATCACGTAGCTTCTCGACGCGGTCTCGCCCGCGTCTGGTCCCAGGGGAGGGGATCGATGCGGGCCGATCCCGCCAGCGCCGCTGCCGACATCTTCGAGGCCAACCGCGCCCGAGGCGCGGTGCGCTTCGACGTGCGGCTGCAGGATGGCATGACGCGGCGCCATCATCTGCATGAATCCGGCTCGCTGCGGGTGCGCTTTCCCTCGCCCGAGGACGACGGTCTGTCGGCGATGTTCGTCAACACGGCCGGCGGCATCGCCGGCGGTGACCACTTTGCGATCGAGGTCACAGCCGGCGAAGGTAGCCGCATGACGCTTTCGAGCGCCGCGGCCGAAAAGGTCTATCGCGCCGCTGGCAAGCCCGCAGAGCTCGATATCGCGCTGACCGCCCATGCGGGTGCCCACATCTCCTGGCTGCCGCAGGAGACCATCCTGTTCGACCGCGCCCGCATCCATCGCCGGATCGACATCGACCTTGCCGATACCGCCTCGCTGTTGTTGTGCGAGATCGTCGTGTTCGGCCGCACCGCGATGGGCGAGCGCATGCGTGAGGGCGAATTCGTCGATCGCTGGCGGCTGCGGCGCGGCGGCAAGCTGGTGTTCGCCGAGACGGTCCGCCTCGACGGCGACGTCGGCGACAAGCTGGCGCAGCCGGCCATCGCCAACGGCGGCGCGGCCATCGGGACCGCGCTGATCGTGCCGGGCGACGCCGCGCTGGTCGAGCGCATCCGGGAGAGCCTGCCGGCCTTCCGGGGAGAGGTCGCGCTGTCGGCCTGGAATGGATTTGCAATGGCCCGCTTCTGTGCCCAAGATGCCGCAAGCCTGCGCGCCGACATGATGGCGGTGCTCGGCTGTGCTTCGAATGGACCGCTGCCGCGGCTGTGGCTCAACTAGACGTTTACCAACTGATGACTACCAAAAGACCATCACCAGAGAGTCCGCATGAACCTGTCTCCCCGCGAAAAGGACAAGCTCCTGATCTCGATGGCCGCCATCGTGGCCCGCCGCAGGCTCGATCGCGGCGTCAAGCTGAACCACCCCGAAGCGGTCGCGATCATCTCCGACTTCATCCTGGAAGGCGCGCGTGACGGCCGCACCGTGGCCGAGCTGATGCAGGCCGGCGCCCAGGTCCTGACCCGTGACCAGGTGATGCCCGGCATCCCCGAGATGATCCACGACATCCAGGTCGAGGCGACGTTTCCGGACGGCACCAAGCTGGTCACGGTGCACGAGCCGATCCGCTAAGTCATTGCACGTCATTCGGGGACAGCGCGCAGCGCTGGGCCCGGAATCCAGAGGTGGCTTGAAAACAATCGTTTGAGATTCCGGGCTCGGTCCTGCGGACCGCCCCGGAATGACGGAGAAAAAGCGAAATGATCCCCGGCGAACTCTTCATCCAGGACGGCGAGATCGAGCTCAATGCCGGCCGCAAGACCGTGACCCTGTCGGTCGCAAATACCGGCGACCGGCCGATCCAGGTCGGCTCGCACTACCATTTCTTCGAGACCAATCCGGCGCTGAAGTTCGATCGCAGACGCGCGCGCGGCATGCGGCTCGACATCGCGGCCGGCACGGCCGTGCGCTTCGAGCCTGGCCAGACCCGCGACGTGCAACTGGTGGCGCTCGCCGGCAAGCGCATGGTCTACGGCTTTCGCGGCGACGTCATGGGCAAGTTGTAAGCCGATGCTGACCGGATTACGCCTCGTCTCCGAAGCCGCCGAGCTGGCGGCGCGCCGTCACGCCGGCCAGCAGCGCAAGGGCCGCGACGAGGAGCCTTACATCAATCATCTCGCCGAGGTCGCAAACATCCTGTCGGCAACCTGCGACGGCGAGGACGCCGAGCTCGTCGCGGCAGGCTGGCTGCACGACACCATCGAGGACACCGATACGGCCTCTGACGAGCTCGCGGAGCGCTTTGGGCGTCGTGTTGCCGACCTCGTCGTGGAAGTCACAGATGACATGACCCTGCCGAAGAGCGAGCGGCGCCAGGTCCAGGTCATCGCCGCGCCCGGCAAGTCCGCTGGTGCCAAGCAGATCAAGATCGCCGACAAGATCAGCAACATCCGCGCCCGAATCTTCTTCGAGCCGGACCTGGAGCAGCAGCTCGAGCTGATGGAGTATCTCGGCTGGGCCGAGCAGGTCGTCGCCGGCTGCCGCGGTGTCAACGCGCGGCTCGATGTGCTGTTCGATGAGACGGTTGCGAATGCGAGGGCGACGTTGTGAGCGTATTGGCTCGCATGCGCCCTGCTGCTGTCTGCGGCCTGCGTGCGGCATCGGCTCTTGCAGCATTTGCCTCTGCTGCTTGGGCGGCCGACGATCAGCGCTGGCGCATTTTCGAACAGGACGGGGGAGCGCTGCTATCTCCGAGTCATAGCGATGAGGCCACCGACGATGTCGGTTCGCCCTCCTTTCGCTGCAAGGCCAAATCCGGGACCATCGCCGTCACGGGAGATGCCGGCCAGGAGCTTCGCAATGCGGTCGCTGATCTTCTGCGGTCCAACGGCTATCCGCAGGTCGAGATGGTCCCGGCGAGCCGGTTCGGGCAAGCCCTCCTGAGCGTGTCCTACAGCGAGGCGGGATCGGTCTGGGAGTATAGCTTTGAGTTGGAGGCGGATGCGCCCGCCTTCGATGCGTTTAAGCGGTCCGGACGATTGACGTTCAAAGTCGGCAAGACCGTCGTTCGCGAGGAGTTCAAGGCGGGTCTTGAGAACGTCGCCAAGTTTCAATCGATCTGCGCGCGTCCCAAATGGGCCGCACCGGATATATTTGAGAGCTAGAGGCTGGAGCACGACATGTCCGTCAAGATCAAGCGTTCCGTCTACGCCGACATGTTCGGCCCGACCACCGGTGACAAGGTCCGGCTCGCCGACACCGACCTGATCATCGAGGTCGAGAAGGACTTCACCACCTATGGTGAGGAGGTGAAGTTCGGCGGCGGCAAGGTCATCCGTGACGGCATGGGCCAGTCGCAGGCGACCAACAAGCAGGGCGCCGCCGACACGGTCATCACCAATGCGTTGATCGTGGATCACTGGGGTGTCGTGAAGGCCGACGTCGCGATCAAAGAGGGCATGATCTCAGCGATCGGCAAGGCCGGCAATCCGGACATCCAGCCCGGCGTCACCATCGTGATCGGCCCGGGCACCGACGTGATCGCGGGCGAGGGCAAGATCCTCACCGCCGGCGGTTTCGACAGCCACATCCATTTCATCTGCCCGCAGCAGATCGAGCACGCGCTGATGAGTGGCGTCACCTCGCTGCTCGGCGGCGGCACCGGCCCGTCGCACGGCACCTTCGCCACCACCTGCACGCCCGGCCCCTGGCACATCGGGCGCATGATGCAGTCGTTCGACGCGTTCCCTGTGAACCTCGGCATCTCCGGCAAGGGCAACGCGTCGCGCCCGGCCGCGCTGGTCGAGATGGTCAAGGCCGGCGCCTGCGCGCTGAAGCTGCACGAGGACTGGGGCACGACGCCGGCGGCGATCGACAATTGTCTCTCGGTCGCCGACGATCACGACGTGCAGGTCATGCTGCACTCGGACACGCTGAACGAGTCGGGCTTCGTCGAGGACACCATCAAGGCCTTCAAGGGCCGCACCATCCACGCCTTCCACACCGAAGGCGCCGGCGGCGGGCACGCGCCTGATATCATCAAGGTCGCCGGGCTGAAGAACGTGCTGCCGTCGTCGACCAACCCGACGCGTCCGTTCACGCGCAACACCATCGACGAGCATCTGGACATGCTGATGGTGTGTCACCATCTCGACCCGTCGATCGCAGAGGATCTCGCCTTCGCCGAGAGCCGCATCCGCAAGGAGACGATCGCGGCGGAGGACATCCTGCACGATCTCGGCGCGCTCTCGATGATGTCATCGGATTCGCAGGCGATGGGCCGGCTCGGCGAGGTCATCATCCGGACCTGGCAGACCGCCGACAAGATGAAGAAGCAGCGCGGCGCGCTGCCGCAGGACAAGGGCAAGGACAACGACAATTTCCGCGTCAAGCGCTACATCGCCAAATACACGATCAACCCGGCGATTGCGCATGGCGTGTCGAAGCTGATCGGCTCGGTCGAGAAGGGCAAGCTCGCCGACCTCGTGCTGTGGTCGCCCGCCTTCTTCGGCGTCAAGCCGGACTGCGTCATCAAGGGCGGCACCATCGTCGCCGCGCCCATGGGCGATCCGAACGCCTCGATCCCGACCCCGCAGCCGGTGCATTACCAGCCGATGTTCGGCGCGTTCGGCAAGTCGTTGACGGCTTCGTCCGTGATCTTCACCTCGAAGGCGGCCATCACCGGCGGGCTCGCCCGCAAGCTCGGCCTTTCGAAGAAGCTCTACGCGGTGCAGAACACCCGCGGCAGGATCTCGAAGAAGAGCATGATCCACAATGATGCGACGCCCAATATCGAGGTCGATCCGGAGACATACGAGGTGCGGGCCGACGGCGAGCTCCTGACCTGCGAGCCGGCCGAGGTGCTGCCCATGGCGCAGCGCTACTTCATGTACTAAGCTCCCGCCCGGTACCAGAACCAGAAAAGTACCGGGAGGACGAGTTCGTGATCTATGTCGTTGCCACCTTGACCATCAAGCCCGAAACCCGTGCGGAATTCATCGCCGCTGCGGCTGCCTGCATTGCGGGGACCCGCAAAGAACCCGGCAATATCGCCTATGATTTGCATGAGAGCGTCACCGACCCGAGCAAGATGGTCTTCGTCGAGCAGTGGGAGAACGCCGAGGCCTTGGTGCCGCACCGCGCGACCGAGCACATGAAGACGTTCGGGCGCGTCGCGGTCAAATGCATGTCGGCCCCGCCGAAGATCGAGATCATCACGCCTGAGAAGGTCGATGTCCGCTGAGCGGAATAAGAGTGAGCGCAATAAGAGAATGAGAGTTTCAGCATGATCCGCGCGACACGCGTGCTCGGGCAGCATCGTTGGAAGGAGGCTGCCGCCGATTCCATCCTGCTCGATTTCGATGACCGGCACCGGCGGCGGCTGGTGATGACCGGAACGCGTGGGCTGGAGTTTCTGCTGGACCTCGAGCACGCTACCGCATTGCGCGGTGGCGATGCCCTGGTGCTGGAGGACGGCCGGCTGATCGAGGTCGTGGCGGCGGCCGAGCCGCTGCTCGAGATCCGGGCTTCCGATCCGCATCATCTGGTGCGGCTGGCCTGGCACCTCGGCAACCGGCACCTGCCGACGCAGATCATGGCCAAGAGCCTGCGCATCCGCCGCGACCACGTGATCGAGGCCATGGTCAAGGGTCTCGGCGCGCGCGTCATCGAGATCGAGGCACCGTTCGATCCGGAAGGCGGCGCCTACGCCGAGCCCAGCCATGCGCACGGCCACGATGATCATGATCACCACGGTCACGATCATCATCACGATCATGCCGGGCACGATCACGCGCATCACGGCCACGACGACGGCCATGCACATGATCATCACGTGCATGACGAGCACTGCGGCCATGACCATCACGATCACGGTCATTCCCATGCTCATGAGCACAAATGAGGAGGGGGCTCGGCCGGCTGCAATCAGGGCCGCGGATTCGGCTGCGCTGTATCGGCTGCTGACATGGCTGTCGCCGGCGTTTCCGATCGGCGGCTTCTCCTATTCGAGCGGCATCGAATGGGCCGTGGAGGCAGGCGACATCGGCGATGCGGCGGAGCTGCGCGGCTGGCTCGCGACGATGCTGACCAACGGCTCCGGCTTCTGCGACGCGGCTTTTCTCGCGCACGCGTATCGCGCGGTCGAGCTCGACGATATGGCCAGCCTCCGCGAGGTGGCCGAGCTTGCGGCCGCGTTCGTACCGTCGCGCGAGCGTCAGCTCGAGACCACCGCGCAGGGCCGGGCCTTCATCGAGATCGCGCGGTCCGCCTGGAACTGCGCAGGCCTCGACGAGGCGGTGGCGCGCTGTGAGACCATCGTCTATCCGGTCGCCGTGGGGCTGGTCGGCGCGCTTCACGGCGTTCCTCTGGGACCCCTGCTGCACGGCTTTCTGCACGCCCTGACGTCGAACTGGATTTCCGCCGGCAGTCGTCTCGTACCGTTGGGGCAGACCGACAGCCAGCGCGTGCTCGCCGCGTTGGAACCTGTCGTCGCCGCGACGGCGGACCGCGCTCTGCTCGCCTCGCTCGATCACATCGGCGGCGCAACGTTCCGCTCCGATCTCGCAAGCCTTCATCACGAGACGCAATATACAAGGCTGTTTCGGTCGTGATGAAGCGGGGCAACGGCTGCTCGATCACGGCCCCGCGCGGTCGCGCGCACGACAGAAGGATAAATGACATGGCATCGTCTCACGGTCCGCTCCGCGTTGGCGTCGGTGGCCCGGTCGGGTCCGGCAAGACTGCGTTGATGGATCTGCTCTGCAAGTCGATGCGGGAGCACTACGACATCGCTGCGATCACCAACGACATCTACACCAAGTGGGACGCGGAGTTTCTCGTTCGCTCGGGATCGCTGACTCCGGATCGTATCGCCGGCGTGGAGACCGGCGGCTGCCCGCATACTGCGATCCGCGAGGACGCGTCCATGAACCTCGCCGCCGTGGCCGACATGCGAGCCAAGTTTCCCGGACTCGACCTGGTGTTGATCGAGTCGGGCGGCGACAACCTCGCCGCAACGTTCTCGCCGGAACTCGCCGATATCACGATCTACGTCATCGACGTCGCGGCGGGCGACAAGATCCCGTCGAAGGGCGGACCGGGTATCACCCGCTCCGACCTTCTGGTGATCAACAAGATTGACTTGGCACCCCATGTGGGCGCTTCTCTGGAGAAGATGGAGACGGATGCCAAGCGCATGCGCGGCTCACGGCCCTTCGTCATGACCAACCTGAAGAAGAGCCAGGGGCTTGACCGGATCATCGGCTTCATCGAAGCCAAGGGCGGTCTGAAGCCGTCGGCCTGAGCGCGGGGACGGATCTGCGTCGCACGGCTCTTCGTTGCTCGATGCGTCTGCTGGAATGACCGACGCAAAAAAGCCTCATCCGGCCGGAACAACTTGAGCCCTCGGGTGTTGCCTCGACCCGGGGTGCGCCTTGCCCAAGGCGTCTCGGCGCCGATGCACCGGTATCCTGGGATTCGCTATCCGCTGATCGCTCCGATCACTTCCGATCGCCCCGAGGTGCGTCCTTGAGTTGCAGGCCCGGTTATTGGATGACTCGTCGCCTCCTTCGCCAACCCTTTACTTCAGAGTGAACGAGTGCTCCGGCTGGGTGTCATCATCGGTTTGATCGCGCTGGTCGGGACGGCGCTGTCCGGCTTGGCCGCCTATCGCGTACACGACCAGGAGCTGGCGCTCGATCGCATTGCGCTGGCCCGTGCCATCGACGTCCATGCCAGCCTCGTCCAGGACCGGCTGACCGAACGTGAGCTGCTGGCCCGGGTGGCCTCCGGGCTGTTCCGCGCTCCCTCCGTGATCAAGGCCAATATGCTGGAGCCGCTGCGATCGTCGATCTACGCGTTCAAGACCGACTTCGTGGTGGCATCGTGGATCGCACGGCTGCGGCCGGATGAGCTCCCCATCGCGCAAGCCGAGCTGCGCCAGGCTGGCTTCCCGAATCCAACCATTCGCAATTTCGACGACATGCCGCTCGGGCCGAACGTCGATCGTCCGTTGGACGTTCTGATGGATCTCGAGCCACGCAATGCCGAGACCTCGAAGCTTCCCGGTATCGCACTCGACCGGCAGCCGATCGTCGGACCGATGCTCGCGCGTGCCATGGCCGAGGGCAAGCCGGTCGCATCCGATCCCACTCCGCTGCTGCGAAGCGATGGTCCGATCGGGATCGTGCTGGCAGCCCCGGTCGTCCCGCAAGGTGCCACTGCGCCGGCGGGCTTCGTGACGTTTTCCTACGAGATCGGGCCACTGCTGCTCACCAATGACGATCTGTCGTTGTTCTCGGTGGCGTTGAAGGATCCGCGCAACGCCTCGGATGAGCTGGTTGCCAACGATCAGGGGACGGTGACGAGCCGGACCCGCAGGCCGGACGATCCTGCTCCGTCGTCGACCCGCACCGTGGCCTTCGGCAATCACGACTGGTCGCTGGTCTATTACGCCAAGGGCAATGCGGTCCGGCGCGCGCAACAGACCGCGGCGATCGTCGGCGTCATCGGGATGGCGCTGACCGGTATCATCTGCGGCCTGTTCGGCTACGTCGCCTACAACAATCTGCGCCTGAGCCGCGAAATCCAGGTGCGGATCGGCTTCGAGCGCCGACTGACGGCGGTCATCGACGAGCTGAACCACCGGGTCAAGAACATCCTGGCGGTGATCCAGTCCATCGTGACGCGCACGCTGCGTCATGGCAGCGACATGGACGTCGCGCGCGAGCTGCTGATCGGACGGATCCATGCGATGTCGAACGTCGTCACGCTGCTCAGCGAGAGCCAATGGCAAGGCGTGCAATTGCGCGGACTGTTCGAAGCTCGCGCCATCCCGCATGCGGACAGGATTGCGGTCAACGGACCCGACATCACCGTGAGCGCGCGTGCCGCGCAGAGCCTGTCGCTGCTGTTTTTCGAACTCGCCTCGCACTCGGACGAGGGCCTCTCGCTCGTGGGAAAGCACCCGCACATCACCGCCAAATGGGAGGTGACCGGCGAGGAGCCGAATGCCGTCTTCCACTTCCGTTGGGAGGAATTGAACACCAGTGAAGCAACGCGGCGGCCGGACAGCGATTTCGGACTGATCCTGCTCGATCGCGTGGCGCCGGAGGCGCTCGGCGGCACGTCAAAGCGCTTCTTCACCGAGGCGAGCTATGTGTATGAGCTGACCGCTCCGATGGAGACGGTGATCGACATGACCGAGCGCGATCGCACCGAGCAGTTCTCCGCGCCGGTGCATCCGGCGCGATAGCCGCAGCGCTCTCGGCAAACAGGATGCCAGGGCGCACGATGCCCGAGTGCACGTGATCAACAACAACAAGAAGAGGCGGCTCTTTCGCGAGCCGCCTCTTTACTGGTTCGTTTGCGACGGCTTGGCTGATCAGCCGCCGCTGCCGCCGATCACTGCCCGCACGGTCTCGTCCGGGCCGAAATCCTCGGCGCCTTCGACATAGAGCAGCGCTGCCAGCTTCGAGCGCGCGCGGTTCACGCGGCTCTTGATGGTGCCCACCGCGCAGCCGCAGATTGCTGCCGCATCCTCGTAGGAGAAGCCCGATGCACCGACCAGGATCAGCGCCTCGCGCTGGTCCTGAGGCAGCTTCTCGAGCGCCGCGCGGAACTCCTCGAACTCGAGATGCGCGCCCTGCGAGGGATGCGTCTTGAGCGTCTTGGCATAGTTCCCTTCGGCATCTTCCACTTCGCGCCGGCGTTTGCGGTAGTCGGATCGGAACAGGTTGCGCAGGATCGTGAACAGCCAGGCAGGCAGATTCGATCCTGGTTGAAACGAGTCGATGTTGGCCAACGCCCGGAGCAGGGTTTCCTGCACGAGGTCGTCGGCACGATCGCTGTTACCACTCAAGGAAATCGCAAATGCGCGAAGGCTGGGGACGGCCGCGAGGATATCGTCCCGCAAGGAATCAGTGAGAGGCATTCACTCCCTCCCGTCGGTTTGGTCGTTGGATCCCCCGCCGTTCTCCACGTGGGACTGTGCTGCCGGCGCATCAAGCTTCCGCACCAGATCCGCAAAGCGGTCCGGCACTCCCTGACGGACGACGTCGTCGTACATCGCGCGGAGTTGATGACCGATTCTGGATTGAATTTCCGCGTTCAGTCCGCCGGGCTTGCGCGGTGCCGCATTCTTGCTGGCTTGAGACTTTACATCTTTCATGACCTTTTCCACGTTTCCCCGAGAGTTAAGTCCCTGAAGCTTCAAGAATTATTCTCGCCACCGAGAGGGTCTGTCGGGAACTAATGCGACGGGGCGATAAAAGTTCCACGCGTTTGGGGAACTTTTCGTCGGTTCGGGCGTAATCAGCTCATCATGGAACCCGGGCGGGAAGCCCAGATGACCGAATGGAGTGGGGATGAGCCGATCACAGCTTGTTGCTGAACATTTGCCGCTTTTGCGCCGGTATGCGAGGGCCCTCACCGGCAGCCAGGGTTCCGGAGACGCCTATGTCGGAGCGATGCTGGAGGCCCTGATTCAGGATCCCGCTCTGCTGGACGAGCGCTATGGCCCGCGGGCTGCGCTGTTCCGGCTGTTCACGCAGATCTGGAACTCGGTGGCGCTCAACGACGACGCCGAAGTGGCGACCCTGCCGATGCCGCCGGAGCGGCGCCTCTCCAACATCACCCCCTTGCCCCGCCAGGCCTTCCTGCTGCTCTCGCTCGAGGGTTTTCCCGAGGAGGAAGTGGCCTTCATCCTCGACATCGACGTCGCGGAAACCCGCCGGCTGGCGGATGCAGCCGGACGTGAGCTCGCCGCCGAGATCGCCACCGATGTCCTGATCATCGAGGATGAGACCTTCATCGCGATGGACCTCGAGAGCCTCGTCAAGAACCTCGGTCACAACGTGATCGGCGTGGCCCGCACCCATGCCGACGCGGTGGCTCTGGCCAAGAACAAGAAGCCCGGTCTGATCCTGGCTGATATTCAGCTCGCAGATGGTTCGTCCGGCCTGGATGCCGTCAACGAGCTGCTGCGCACCTTCGAAGTGCCGGTGGTCTTCATTACCGCCTATCCGGAGCGCTTCCTCACGGGTGAGCGGCCCGAACCGGCGTTCCTGATCTCAAAGCCGTTCCAGCCGGCCATGGTGTCGGCAGTCGCCAGCCAGGCTCTGTTCTTCCAGCGCAACTCGCGCAACAGGATGCCGAAGCCGGCGGCCTGATCAAGCCGCGCGCACAACGTCGCCCCGGCGCGTTTCTCACGGAGCGCGCCGGATTTCGTTGCAGCATCGAAGACGAGATCAGCAGCCGCGGCACACGCCGTCGAGCCGTGCCTTCAGCGTCGCGTCATTCGGCTGGGTCTCTTGGAGCTTCAACGTTGTCTCCTCAAGCCGGATGATTGCGGACGTCCGTCGAGGCGCAAACACGATCGGCACGAGAAAAGTGAGATCGCCGTCCGCCAGTTCCGGCGGCGGTGGCGCAAATGGTTGGGCTCGCTCCACCATGGCGAGCGCTTCCCGGTCGAGCGCGGGGTCACCGGTCGTTTCGGCCAGCACCGCCGAGATCAGGTGGCCTTCGCGGTCGATGTGAAACAGGACCTTGGCCGTCCCGCCCTGATCCGAGGCCTGCAGCGGATAGCGACGCTGAACCTTCAATTGTGCGACGAGGTTCTTGATCCAAGTTTCCCTGGCGCCGTCGGCCGCTGCAATCCCGGGAAACAGGCAAACGAGAACCAGCGCCAGTCCAAACCCTCTCCATACGCCGACGCGATCCAGCGAGCTCAGCATCCCTGCCCCCACGCGCGCGGACCATGAACGCAGCCGCGCTGCTTCAACATATAACCGGGACGAAAAGGGGATAAAGCGCCGCGAATGTCGGGGCCGCGATCTGACCGGAAGGGTGGATCAGGAAAGAATGCGGGGCACCGCCGGCATCACCACGGCGGTGCCCCGCGTCGCCGGTCAATGGGGCAGGGGGAATAACCGGCTGCCGAGATGACGCGCGACCCGAAAAGTCGTTCCGCGTGAGATCGAATTTTTTGGCGCCATGAAATTGAAGAATACCGCCGCAGTTTACACACGGTTAAGTGATTTGCCCAACCGAGAACCCAGTTCCTGCGACTTACGTTGGTATGCCGATCGCCTTACGGCGAGGGGAGCAGAGACATGTCGCAGACCAGGAAGGTTATCGTTTTGGGTTCGCTTGCGGCTTCCGCGATGCTCGTGGGCGCAATGCAACTGGCTTCAGGCCATGATCTTGGCGCCAACCTGCCGGTTCAGAGCCCCTCTCCCCTGCCGATCGTCGCAACCGCGAATGACGTGAACCGGGCCGCCAAGGCTGACCGCGCCAAACAAAATGGGACTGCGGCGCCGTCGCAGACTGTGTCGATCAAGCTGGCAGCCTTCGCGGAGACCTCCTTCCTGGTGCGGCTTCCCTTCAACCCCACGGGTGTAAGCGCGGGCTCGTTACCATCGCCGCAGGGATCGCAGCTCATCACCACCGGCAACGAGCGGCAGGCCGTCAAGCATCCGGTGGCGTGCGAGCCGTCGGTGTCCGTGCTGACGGAGATCGCCAAGCGCCTGCAACCGGGACGGTGTGTGACTTAGTAGCAGCGGGCCCGCGGCCTAAGCGGCGGATCAACGCCTGGCAATGACAAAAGCCGTCGGATGACGGTCAGGGGCAGTCCTCACTCTGCGGGAGTCTGCTCCTCCGCCGCTGGGCGGCTGACCATGAATCCGAGCGCCAGACCGCCCACAGCCAGAATGGGAATCAGCCGCTTGATGCCAATCATGCGGACGATCTGCAGGCCGCTAGCCAACAACATCGGGTCTGCGAAAGCAGATTGGACTGCCGACCGCGCCGTTTCCGCGGTCCGCGCGGCACGACTCTCGATTGCGCGCTTGCGCGCCATGTAGCTGATTGCGGCCATCAACGTCACCACGAAGAAGATGGCGGCACCTGTGAGGCACGCGGCCACGAGCCCGTAACGATCCAGGACGGCGACAAAAGCTGCGGCGCACAGAAAGCTCGTGGTTACGAACAGTCCGACCGCTGCAGCGATCGCGAGCGATGTGAGCCGAACGGCATGCCCGGTCGATTCCTGGAAGTCCGCAATCAGGCGCTGCAGCATGTCATTCTCCTCCGTCTCGTTCATCTGCGCAACAAACTCAAATCGGCGCCGACAACGCGGCGCCGGAACAAGACGACCTCTGGATTTCAGGGGCCAACCCTCAGCGTCTCCAGGCGGCGCCGATGAGAAATCCAAGTCCGAGCGCAAGACCCACGGTGGCGAGTGGGCGATGGGAGATCACGTCCTCGAGGCGCTCCTCCAGCGAGTTTGCGGCATCCTGGGCTGCACCAAACATCGCGGTGCCGCGCTCGGACATGTCGTCAAACGTCTGGTCCACGTTCTCGCGTGCCTGACGATAGCCGCTGCGGGCCTGCTTGCTCGCCTGCCCAGCGAAAGCATTGAGCGCGTCGGTGATCTGTTCTGTGAGAGCTGCGATATCGTTTTTCACGGCGTGGACATCCTTCTGCAGGCGTTCGTAGTTCGCTTTGTCGACGAGATCTTTCAGGGCGGTCTCACCGTCAGTCGGTGGCATGGCAAGCTCCCGGAGCAAGGTGATTGCGTCTGCTCGACAAACGCGGGGTCTCAGCCGAAGTTCCGACGGTGGAAACCGAATTAGTCTGCCGGCAGTTGCGGCGAATCGTCCGGCAGCAGATGCTCCTTGACGATGAGGGCGACGATCAGGAGCGGCGAGGCAAGGAAGGCTCCCATCGGGCCCCACAGCCAGGTCCAGAATGCCAGCGCGATGAACACCGCGAGTGCGTTGAGAGCCAGCCGCCTGCCGATGATGGTCGGCGTGACGAAGTGGCCTTCCATGAAGGTGATCACGGCGAAGATGGCGGGCGCGACCATGCCGGCGCTCAAGGTCGGGAATGCGATTGCGCCGACCAGTACGAGCACTGCAAACATCGCGATCGGCCCGATGATGGGGATGAAGTTCAGCGTTGCCGCAAGCGCCCCGAGGCCGGCGGGATTGGGCATGCCGGCGAGGGCGCAGGCGAGGCCGGCTGCAATACCGACACCGGTGTTGATGAGCGTCACTGTCAGGAGGTAGTTGCCGAGGTGCAGCTCGAGCTCATTGAGGATGCGCAGCGTCCGCAGCCGTGCCTCGTGATCACCAAAGGTCATGATCAGCGCTCGCCGGAGATCGCGCCAGCTTGCGATGAACAGCACGAGCGTCGCGAAGAACAGTAGGAATTCGGTGAAGGTCGGCGACAGGAATTCGATCGTTGGCTGAACCCAATCGAACTTGGGGAGCTCCAGGCTGGCCGAGGCTTGTGCGCTTCCGCCGCCGACGGCCGCCTGCATTTCGTGCCACAGCGCGAGCGGTCGATCGAAGACGTGCAGCTTGGCCTTGAGCGTCGCGGCAAGCTCGGGAAGGCGATTGGTCCAGTCGAGCACAGGCGCCGAAATCAGGCCAATGATGAAGGCGAGCCCGGTGGCAACGGCGATCACGATCAACACGGCGCCGACGCCGCGCGGCACGTGATGGCGTTCGAGGAAGTTGGCGGCCGGCGACAGCATGGTGCCGACCACGAAGGCCATGACGATCGGCAGAAAAAACCCCCGGGCGACATAGAGGACACCCGTCACGCAGACGGCCGTGAGGATGACGAGAGCGATGGCGACGACGTCAGCCCGCCTGATCACGGGCGGTATTTCTTGGCGACTTTCATTCAGGGCTGAATCGTCGTTCCCGCTGGCGAGCAGCCGCTCGGTGGGAAGTACACGCACCATGAATCTCCCGATCGAGTCGTTCGCGCACAGCTCGCGTGGTGACGTTCTCGTCATCCAACAGCCGAGGGGCCATCCGGTTCCGTCGCGCAAACGTGAGAACTCATACGCTTGACTGACGCAGGGCGACCACACCGGGCCGGAACTACGGCGAGACGTTCGGCGTTTGGAAAGCAATCACGCATCGTACCGCGATGCTCGTCTGACAGGGGCGCTCCATGACACAGCTCGTTTCCGATCACCGCAGCTTTGCGCGGACCGCTTCGCTGATCGCCGGCGTCGCGGTTCTTCTTGTTGCTGGTCCCACCGCGTCTCGCGCACAAAGCCTCGGATATGCGTCGGTCGAACAGCAGCAGGCCTTCCCGCCGGACGAGGCGACTGCACCCGCCGTGGAGCAGGACGAGGACAGCCGGCTGCCCGACAGGTTGCGGCGCACGATCGTCAATCTCGATACGCGGGAGGCGCCGGGGACGATCATCATCGATACCGGCAATACCTATCTGTACTACGTGCTCGGCGGCGGCCGCGCGCTGCGTTACGGCGTCGGCGTGGGGCGCCAGGGCTTCACCTGGTCGGGTGTCCAGACGGTGACGCGCAAGGCGGAATGGCCGGACTGGCATCCGCCGGCGCAGATGATCGCGCGCCAGCCCTATCTGCCGCGATTCATGGCCGGCGGCCCGGGCAATCCGCTCGGCGCCCGGGCCATGTATCTCGGGTCCAGCGAGTATCGCATCCATGGCACCAACGACCCCACGACGATCGGCAAGTTCGTGTCGTCGGGCTGCGTCCGCCTGACCAATGAGGATGTTTCCGACCTGTTCAGCCGCGTGCAGGTGGGGACGAAGGTCGTGGTGCTGCCGAAGGCCGGCTCGCTGCAGGCGCGCACCAACGTACGCCGCGCGTGACGTCGCTGCCGTCGGGGCGGCAGGCGATGTCGCTGCCCGTCTCGGCCGTCAATTGATATGGGAGCGGAATGATGAACGGTCGACGTGCACTCGCCGCCATTGCAGTGGCAACCATGGCAACCGCGGGTGCGTTGGCAGCGCCGACCACAGCCGGCGCGCAGGATTTTTTCTCGGCGCTGTTCGGCGGCTTCAACGCACCGCAGCGTCAGGCGCCCTATATCCGGATGCCGTTCGCCGACGAAGCGCCACCGGCGCCACGGCCGGCCCCGCGGGGCGACGTCACCTATCGCGGCGGCAGCAGCAGCGTCGCCTGGTGTGTCCGCACCTGTGATGGCCGCTACTTCCCGCTCGGCGCGACCGGCGACCAGAGCAAGGAAGCCGCCTGCAACAGCTTCTGCCCGGCGGCCAAGACCGAGATTGTCTATGGCAGCTCGATCGACGGTGCCGAGACCGATGGCGGCAAGCCGTATTCGGCGCTGCCCAACGCCTTCAAGTATCGCACCGAGATCGTCGACGGCTGCACCTGCAACGGCAAGGACCATTTCGGCCTTGCCAAGGTGTCGATCGACAACGATCCGACCCTGCGCAAGGGCGACGTCGTCGCCAGCGACGACGGCCTCAAGGTCGCCAACCGGACCGGCAGCGGCAAGCGCGCCGAGCTGAACTTCTCGCCGGCGCCCGCGGCGTTGCGCGCGAAATACGAGCGCGCGCCGGTGACGGCGTCCGACTGATCCTGCGAGGTCGTCAGGCGGCGCGGATCTTGCCGAGGAAATCCCTGACCTGATGACCGAGATTCCTGCTCTGGCTCTCCAGCGTCTCTGAGGCGGTGCGCACGTTGTCGGCCGCCGCCGCAGCGGCATCGGCGTCCGATTTGACGCCGGTGATGTTGTCGGAGACGTTCCTGGTGCCGTCGGCGGCGAACTGGGTGCTGCGCGAGATCTCCTGCGTCGCCGCCCCTTGCTCCTGCACCGCCGCGGCGATCGCGGTCGCCACCTCGTTGACCTCGCCAATGATGCCGCCGATGCGCTTGATCGCGTCGATCGCGTCATTGGCGACGCGCTGGATGTCGGCGATCTGCTCGGAAATCTCGTCGGTCGCCTTCGCGGTCTGGCTCGCCAGCGTCTTCACCTCGGAGGCGACGACGGCAAAACCCTTGCCGGCTTCGCCGGCGCGCGCTGCCTCGATGGTCGCGTTCAGCGCGAGCAGGTTGGTCTGCGAGGCGATGCTGTTGATCAGCCCGACCACCTCGCCGATCCGATTGGCCGATTGTGCCAGCCCCTGCACGGTGCCGTCGGTCATGCGGGCCTGCTCCACCGCGCGGCTGGCGATGCCGGCCGCATGCGACGCCTGCTTGCTGATGTCGGCGATCGAGGCGTTCAGTTCCTCCGCGGCCGAGGCGACCGTCTGCACGCTCGTCGATGCGTCGCTGGAGGCCTTCGAGGCCTCCTCGGCGCGGGCATTGGTCTGCCGCGAGACGTTGGTCAGTCCGGCGGACGTCGCCTGCATGTCGGTGGAGGCGCGGCCGAGCTGCTCGAGCGAGTCGCGGACCAGCCCCTCGAACTCGCTCACATAGCTTTCGATCGCCCGCTGGCGCGCGACCGTCGTTTCGTTGCGTTGGCGCTCCTGGGCCTCGATCGCGAGCTTGTCCTTGGCCTGCTGCTTGAACGTTTCGAGCGCGCCCGCCAGCGCACCGATCTCGTCCTGCCGCTGCATGTAGCCCGTCTCGACGCTGAGGTCGCCGCCCGCCACCGCCAGCATGGCATCGCGCATTCTGTTGAGGGGCTGGATCACCCGGCGGCTCACCAGCATCAGCGCGGTGCCGCCGATCACGGTCGCCGCGATCAGGAGGCATAGTTCGACCCCAAGGGTCCGCATGGCCGCCGCATGCTGCTCCTCGATATAGGTCCTTGCGGTCTCGAGTGCGGTCTCGGCGACCGCAACCGCCGCATTGAGGCGCCCGACCGTGAACGGGCTCCATTTGTTGGCGACCATCTCCGGCGTCTCGCCGCTCGCGAGTGCGTTGACGAGGCGATCCCGCAGCGCCGTGTACTCGGTCTCGAAATAGGCCTTGCGCGTGGCCTCCAGCGCGGCCGTCATCGCGGCCGGCCATTTTGCGCCGCTGGTCGCGAGTTCGAGCGCCTTCCATGCGGCCTCGGCGCCGCCGACCGCCTTGGTATAGTTCAGCCGCGCCTCGGGCGTGATCTTGCCTGCGGCGAGGCCGTTCGAAACCAGGAAGGAGGCATCGCCGGCGGTGTTGCGCAGCAGCCATGCGATCTGCTTGATCTGCAACAGCTGATCGATGGTCGGATCCGCATGGTTGACCTCGGCGGCGAGAATGGCCTGGATCTTCTCCAGCGTCTCCAGCAGCCTGTCCTCGGTCTGCATGTATTCCTTGCCGAGCGCCAATCGGCGCGACGCCTTCGGCTTGGCGACCTCCTGCCAGAATTCCCTCTGCTGATCGCTCAGCGTTGTCAGCAGTTGTTGGAATTGCGAGAGCAGCGCCGCCTTGTCAGCAAACTCGATGCCCGGAAGGGTGCCCAGCGCGCGGCCCATGGCGGGCATGGCGACGTCGCGCAGGCCGCGGACGTATCGCTCGGTCTCTGGCTCGACCTTCTCGTCCACGGTCACCATGCGGTTCGAGGTCGAGCGGTCGGCCCGCAGCTTGTCCATCGCCTTGAACATGCTTTCGGAGGCATCGACGATCGAGCTGATGCGCGCGGTGAGCTTGAGCTGCTGCCACGAATTGTAGGCCCGCGAGGCGAACAGGCCGACAAACAGGCATGCCGTCACCAGGATGATGGCCTTCAACGTCGTGGAAATGGTCAGGCGGTTCAGCATGTTGATCTCCGATTCACCGCATTTGACCGCAGAGCCGTAAAAATCTGGATGAGGGCTGGCTCCGTTGAACTACGGAGACAGTCGCTGAGCACTCAGGTTCCGGGAGTGGAACTACCAGCCGCCGAGCGTGTTAGCTGATCACCGCCAGCGCATCCTCCTCTCGTTCAGGGGCTCATTCATGCTCGTCAGTGCTCTCGTCACCTTTCTCGTCGTCATCCTGATCCTCTATTTGATCAACCTGCTGCCGATCGACGGCCGGGCCAAGCAGATCTGCCGCGTGGTCGTGATCGTGCTCGGCGTGATCTCGCTGCTCCGTTTCATCGCGGTGATATGATCCAGCATCATGTTACCTCCGGCTGATCAAAAAAAGCCCCGGCGGATGGCCGGGGCTTTTCGTCATCAGGCCTTTGCCTTCGCCTCGCGGCGCCGCGCCGTGAGGATGTATTCGGTGTAGCCGTTCGGCTGGGTGCGGCCTTCGAACACGAGGTCGCAGGCCGCCTTGAACGCCACGCCGTCGAACGACGGCGCCATCGGCTGATAGAGCGCATCGCCGGCATTCTGCTTGTCGACCACGACGGCCATGCGCTTCAGCGAATCCATCACCTGCTCCTTGCTGACCACGCCATGGTGCAGCCAGTTGGCGAGATGCTGGCTCGAGATGCGCAAGGTGGCGCGGTCCTCCATCAGGCCGACATCGTGGATGTCGGGCACCTTGGAGCAGCCGACGCCCTGGTCGATCCAGCGCACGACGTAGCCGAGAATGCCCTGGCAGTTGTTGTCGATCTCCTGGCGCACGTCGTCGGGCGCCCAGTTCGATTGCGACACCGGAATGGTGAGGATGTCGCCGAGCTTGGCGCGCGGGCCGCCCTTCGCGAGTTCCGCCTGGCGGGCGTGCACGTTGACCTGGTGATAGTGCAAAGCGTGCAGCGTCGCGGCGGTCGGCGACGGCACCCAGGCGGTGGTGGCGCCGGCCTGCGGGTGGCCGATCTTCTGCGCCAGCATGTCGGCCATCTTGTCCGGCGCGGCCCACATGCCCTTGCCGATCTGGGCATGGCCAGGCAGGCCGCAGGTCAGGCCGTTGTCGACGTTCCAATCCTCATAGGCCTTGATCCAGGGCTGCGCCTTCATCTCGTTCTTGCGGATCATTGGACCCGCTTCCATCGAGGTGTGGATCTCGTCGCCGGTGCGATCGAGGAAGCCGGTGTTGATGAAGACGATGCGCTTGGACGCGGCCTGGATGCAGGCCTTGAGGTTCACCGTGGTGCGGCGCTCCTCGTCCATGATGCCGACCTTCATGCTGTTCTCGGGCAGGCCGAGCATCTTCTCGACGCGCGCGAACAGCTCGACCGTCAGCGCCACCTCGTCCGGGCCGTGCATCTTCGGCTTGACGATGTAGATCGAGCCGGTGCGGCTGTTCCTGACCTTGGAGAGACCCTTGAGGTCGTGCATCGCGAGCAGGCCGGTCACCGCGGCGTCGAGAATGCCCTCCGGCACCTCCTTGCCCTCGGAGTCGAGCACGGCGTCGGTGAACATGTGATGCCCGCAATTGCGGATCAGCAGCAGGCTGCGGCCGTGCAGCGTGAGGCTGCCGCCGGACGGCGTGGTGTAGCTGCGGTCGCTGTTCAGCGCGCGGGTGAGTGTCTTGCCGCCCTTCTCGAAGTCGGCCGATAGCGTGCCGTTCATCAGGCCGAGCGTGTTGCGGTAGACCAGCACCTTGTCCTCGGCGTCGACGGCGGCGACCGAGTCCTCCATGTCGAGGATGGTCGAGACCGCGGCTTCCAGGATCATGTCGGAGACGCCGGCCGGATCGTCCTTGCCGATGACATGGCTGCGGTCGATCACGACCTCGACATGCAGCCCGTTGTTGGCAAGCAGGATGACGGAGGGCGCGTCGGCCGAGCCTTGATAGCCGGCGAACTGGTCGGCGTTCTTGAGCGCAGTGGCGTTGCCGCTCTTCAGCTTGGCCGAGAGCTGGCCGGCAATGACGCTGTAGGCGGTGACGTCGGTGTGGCTGCCGGTGGCGAGCGGCACGGCGGCGTCGAGGAAGGCCTTGGCCTTGGCGATCACCTTGTCGCCGCGGGCCTTGTTGTAGCCCTTGCCCGCTTCGCTCGGATCGTGCGGGATGGCGTCCGTGCCGTAGAACGCGTCGTAGAGCGAGCCCCAGCGCGCATTCGCCGCGTTCAGCGCGTAGCGGGCGTTGGTGAGCGGCACCACGAGCTGCGGCCCGCAGATCTTGCCGATCTCTTCGTCGATATTGGCGGTCTCGACCTTGTGCGTGGCCGGCTCGGGCAGCAGGTAGCCGATCTCCTTCAGGAATGCGGTGTAGGCGCCGAGGTCGAAGGCCTTGCCCTTGTTGGCGAGGTGCCAGGCGTCGATCTTGTCCTGCAGGGCGTCGCGGACGGCGAGCAGCTCGCGGTTCTTAGGGCCGAGATCGCGCAGGATCGCGGCAAGGCCGGCCCAGAACGCGTCCGGATCGATCCCGGTCTTCGGCGCGGCCTCCTTGGCGATGAAGTCGAACAAAACGGGGGCGATCTTCAGTCCATGGGCGTCGATACGGGTCATGATGAGACGTTTCTCTCGAATAGGGCGACGTTGCGCGTGTCTTGGGCGTGCTGAAATGGCCGCCTCGAAGGCGGCGTGTGCAGTGCATTTAGCGCCAAAGCGGGGGCCAAGGAAGGGGGGAGGGGTATCGCAGTTGGTCGGGGGAGGGCAGCGGACAGGCGGGCTGGTTCCGGGCGGAGTGATGACAAGTAATTTCGCACGACCGCCTCAGAGTTCGGCCGCGAGCCCACAGCCGTGCAGAGCCCTCGGATCGGGCACGCTGCCACCCTCCCCTGGAGGGGGAGGGTCGACTCGCAACGAGCGAAGCGAGATGCGAGGCGGGGTGGGGTGATCTCTCCACGAGCGCCGGTGCCCGTGGCATCACCCCACCCCGCCGCGCATCGCTGCCGCGACGTGCGCCGACCCTCCCCCTCCAGGGTAGGGTGACAACGCACAGCGTGCCGCAAATGGCGTTTCGACGTACACCAAACGGCTGCGGACAACTCAACGAAGGTGATCGCTCGTGGTGGTGATGGCTCATGCAACTTCGTCCTCGCGGCGCCTGTTCGCGTCCGAGCTTTGCACACTTGCCGCCTCTCGGTCACGAGAGGCGCAGGGAAGGCCGGGTGCAGGCTGCACCCATGGCCCGCCTGCAGAAAAAAATGCAGGCGGCAGTCACCACAGGTTCAGCCGGACATCCGGCCTTCCCTGCGCGATGGCTCTACGGTTGCTCCGTGGTCTCCCCGGTGCGCCGGGCTTTCTGGTCACCGTTGCCCGCGCGACGCGTCGGCGTCGCAGCTTGCGTGGCATCAGCGTCGGGATGCCAGGACCCCACGGCTTGGCCGTGCGCCTCGGGACTGTCCGTCGACATGATTGCTCACGCCGCAGCCCAAAGCGCCCACCGCATCCCGCACCCGACGTCCGTGACGGTCGCGAACTGTCCCTCGTGTGGGACGGGATGAACATAGACCTATCATGATTTCTGAAAAAAAGAAAGTAGAATTTGGGCGGGAGGATTGGACGGCGCGCGCAGCTTGATGGGACCCAAAGAATTCGTTTCTTGGTGCACAGGAATCATGCCGGCGTGCAGCCGTGACGAGATGGAGGCTGCAAACGAACGCAGGGTGAGCTCGAATGTTGGTCGCGGCTGTGTGTCGGCTCTTCGCCACGCTCTTCGAGCAGGATGCCATGCATGCGCTTGGTCGGCTCGGAGCGGTGAGTACACGCCGCCTGCGGCATCGCATTGCCTCCCTCCGCCACTGCGGAGTTATGCCCACGCCATGCCGATCACGATCGCAGGACGGTCGCTTTCCTTGTTGGGTCCCTCAATCACGCGCCTGCCGACCTGTGCGCCGCGCTCGCGCCGATGGCGACGATCCAAGCGCCTCGCTACCGTCGTCAAGCTGTTGGCAAGGCGTCCGATCGATGCGGTCGCCTGCTTGATGAGAAACAGGATCGTCGTGACGCGACTGAGGATGCCGACGAGAAGCAGGACGGAGAAGATATCGATATAGGCCAGGATATCGCCGACGAGCATCAGTTCGGGCGGGATCGGGATGCTATGATAATAGGCCAGGCCGAGGATGATGACCGGCAGGAAGGCGACGATCCGCCTCAGTGTCAGCCGGTCCAGGAAGGCGGCGAACTGGACGACGAAAACGTCCCACAGCCAATCGCCAAGGAGAGCTGGCTGATCGATGGTCCATTTTCTCCAAAGCGCCTTCCACATCGGCTCTGGCCCTCCGTCGGATCGCTCACGATTGAGCATACCACCTTCGAGCCGGACGGGAACCGTGCTTCGAGACCGCGCTCGAACTCTCGGCATCAGCCTTTGGGTCTGATCAATGGAGCAGATTCAGAGGCAGGTCGGGAGGATCTTGCGATGGACAGCGATGACCGCAGCAACGCTGCTCCCCTCACGCCCTTGACGGCGCCAGCCGGAATTCCACCACGTCCTCGGCCGTGGACAGGTCGCGCGCCATCGTTGCGGTCTCGAACCGGCCGGCGGCCTGCAGCACCAGCTCGAAATGGAATTGCCGCTTCGCCTCGCTGTATTCGTAGCACCAGTCCAGCACGTCGAAGCCATAGGCCCGCATGCATTCGCGCAGTTCTGCCTCGCTCGGCTGCAGGCCGTGGCGGTAGACGACCGACAGCGACAGCGTGGTCTGATGCGGCAGCCATTTCTCGACTTGGCCGAGCAGGGTCATCGCGGCCAGCGACAATGCCGTGGCGCACAGCGCGGTGCCGTAGAAGCCGATGCCGATGATGATGCCGATCGCCGACGTCATCCAGATCGAGGCGGCCGTCGACACGCCGCGGATGGTGAAGCCGTCCTTGATGATGACGCCGGCGCCGAGGAAGCCGATGCCGGTCATCAGGCCCTGGATCACGCGCGTCGGATCGGAGACGGTCGGCGACACCGCCATGCCGCCATACCAGCTGCCGGGAAAGCCGTTGATCGCCGTCAGCAAGGTCGATGCGACGCAAACCAGGGCGTAGGTCCGCATGCCGGCCGCGCGTCCGTGATAGGTGCGCTCGTAGCCCAGCAGCAGGCCGACGGCCGCCGCACCCATCAGGTGCAGCAGCAGAATCCCGTTCGTCTCCAGTTCGGCCGTCGACCAATAGGCCGCCAGATGCTCCATCATGCGCCTCGACCGCGTTGCTGCGGGTGGCGTGAACTGTGCGGATCAAGTGCTAATTTCTGCTTGCCGATGCGGCGGCCGCGCCGTGGGCAAACTGCTGTCCAGGCACGAGCCGGCGCACTCCTCCGTAGTTCTCCGGCCAGGATGCGCGCAGCGCCTGACGCGCCGGCGCGCCGTCGTCGATGGAGGCGACAGGTTCTCACATTCGCCGCGCCGGCTGTTCTCGACGCACGCCGGCATCGCGTCCGCCGATGGCGGTCAGGCCGTGCACTGACGCCGCTCAATCCCGCCTGCGCCGATTCATTGCCCCCGCACAGTCCCACTTCGGACGTAAAAGCTATCGATAACGATTTGCATCAAGGGGATGTCGGGGGAGACGGGCGATGTCGTTCACGGGGCTGCGGTCGGTCGTCTTGTGTCTTGGCCTGCTCGCCCTGCCCGCGCTTGCGGCGGACAAATCTGTAGCGCCCTATCTCGCGGCAGCTCCGCAAAAGCCGACCTTGCTGCAAATGCTGGCTTCAGCGTTGAAGCCGAAATCGGCGCACGCGGCGTCGTCCGAGCACAGGCCGAGAATCCGCCACGCCACCGCGGCGGTGAGGAAGCAGCCGAAGGCGCCGTCAGCACCTGCCGTGACCGAGGCGCCGGTGGCCGAGCCCACCACGGTCGGCGCCGCCGTGGCGCCACCGGCCCAGCTCTCCGAAGCCGAACTCGCCGCCAAGGGGCTGGAGCTGTTCAACGACGCGAGCCTCTCCGGCGGCAGCAAGGCGTCCTGCGCGACCTGCCACTTCTCGACCGGGCATACCAACAACAAGACCTATGTCGGCCTCGACGTGGTCGCCGACGGCGATCCCAATGGCCGGAATACGCCGACGCTGTGGGGTGTCGGCGAGCGTGCGGTGTTCGGCTGGGCCGGCCAGGCGCCGACCCTGGAGGACAGCATCCGCGGCATCATCGTCAATCGCATGAAGGGGCCGGAGCCGTCGCCGGAGACCCTGGCGGCGCTGGTCGCCTATGTGCGCACGCTGAACTATCCGGCGAACTGGCAGGTCAAGGGGGACGGCACGCCGAGGGAGGATGCCAGCGCGGCCGTCAGGCGCGGCTATGAGCTCTATATCGGCGACGGCGGTTGCGGCACCTGCCATCAATTGCCGAGCTTCGACAAGAAGAGCAAAGACGACATCGGCACCGGCGGCAAGTTCAAGGTGCCGACCCTGCACGCGGCCGCGTCGACCGCGCCGTATTTCCACGACGGCCGCACGGCGTCGCTGCGCGACGCCGTCAAGCTGATGTGGGAGTTCTATGCCAAGAAGATGGAGACGCGACTGCCGACCGAGGCCGAGCTCGACGATCTCACCGCCTATGTCGGCGCGCTGTAGCTTCGGGCTGAGTTGGGTCGCGCTTCACCGTCATTCCGGGGCGATTGACAATGCGCAGCCGTGAAGCGGCTGTGCGTTGACGATCGAACCCGGAATCTCGAAGTGATTGGGGATTGAGCGCAAGGCAATGTCGAGATTCCGGGTTCAAGGCCTGCGGCCTTGCCCCGGAATGACGGGGTGCATGACAAGTCTGGAAGCAGACGTCAGATATTCGCGCCGAGATCGGCGATGTCGTCGAACAGCACGGATGTCCGCGACAGCAGCGCCTCGAGCTCGTCGGTGGCGTCCGCAATCCCGCGCGTCGCGGTGTCGATCACCAGTTCCGCATCGAGCGGCGGCTCGTAGTCGGTGCCGATGCCGGTGAAGTTCTGCAGATTGCCGGCGCGGGCCTTGGCGTAGTGGCCCTTGGGGTCGCGGCTCTCGCAGATCTCGGCGGCCGTCGCGACGTAGACCTCACGGAACAGGTCGCCGGCGACGCGGCGCGCAGCCGCGCGGTCCTCGCGCGCGGGCGACACCGCGGCGACGATCGCGATGTGGCCGTTGCGGGCGAGATGGGTCGCGACCTCGGCGAGGCGACGGATGTTCTCGGCGCGGTCCTCCGGCGTGAAGCCGAGATCCTTGTTGAGGCCGGCGCGGACGGTGTCGCCGTCGAGCAGCACCGGAGCGCCGCCGCGGCTGAACAGCCGCCGCTCCAGCGCGCGCGCCAGGGTCGACTTGCCGGCGCCGGGCAGGCCGGTCATCCACACGACGGCGCCCTTGTGGCGATAGCGATCGGCGCGCTCCTGCGGCTGCAGCGCCGATTCCACCGGCATGATGTCGACCGGTGCGGCGCGCTTGCCAGCGGCGATCGACAGCACCAGCCCGCCGCCGGCGATGCGGCCCTGCACCTCGATGACGAGACGGCCGGTGCGCGCATTCTCGGTGTAGGGATCGACGGCGACCGGCTGGGTCAGTGCGATCTCGATCTCGCCGACATGGTTGCGCGCGATCGAAGCGTTCTCTTCGTTGGACAGCGAGCCCGGGTCGACCGCCTTCGCGATCGCGACGACGCTGCCGCGCGCCTCGCGGGTGCCGAGCCGGACCAGGATGCTGTCGCCTTTCGACAGCGGCTGGTCGTGCAGCCAGAAGATGCGGGCATGCAGCCGGCGCGCCGCCTGCGGCTCGCGGCCGACATGGGCGATGACGTCGCCGCGCTCGATGAACAGCTCGCGATCGAGCGTGATGCCGACCGAGCGGCCCGCGCCCTGCGCCGTGGTCACCGGGGTCTGCGGCCAGCCCTCGACGGTCCTGATCTTGGCGATCTTGCCGGCGGGCATGATCACGATCTCGTCGCCGGCGCGCAACTCGCCGGCCTCGACGCGGCCGGCGACGATGCGGCGGTCGTCGAACTTGTAGATCGCCTGCACCGGTAGGCGCAGCGGCAGGCTCGACAGCGGCTTGGCCGGCTCCAGCCCGTCGAGCGCCTCGACCACGGTCGGGCCGTCGTACCAGCCGATCCGCGAGGTCAGCTCGGCGACGCCGTCGCCGTCGCGCGCGGAGATCGGGATGACGGCGACCGGCTTGACGCCGAGGCCTTCGAGATGCGCCGAGATCTCGGCCTTGATCGCGTCGAAGCGGTCTTCGCCGAAATCGACGCGGTCCATCTTGTTGACGACGACCGCGACCTGCTTCACGCCGAGCAGATGCAGGAGATAGCCGTGGCGGCGGGTCTGGTCGCGCACGCCTTCGAGCGCGTCGATGATCAGCACCGCGCCATCGGCCTGCGAGGCGCCGGTGATCATGTTGCGCAGGAATTCGGCGTGGCCGGGCGCGTCAATCAGCACGACCTCGCGCGCATTGGTGCGGAAGCGGATCTGCGTGGTGTCGATGGTGATGCCCTGGTCGCGCTCGGTCTGCAGCGCGTCGAGCAGGAACGACCATTCGAACGGCATGCCGCGGCGGGCGGAGACGGCCTGCAGCATCTCCAGCTTGCCCTCGGGCAGGCTGCCGGTCTCATGCAGCAGGCGGCCGACCAAGGTCGACTTGCCGTGGTCGACATGGCCGACGATCACGATGCGGACCTGCGGACGGGTGGTGCCGTTCGGCGTGGCGGGGGCGGCTGACGGGACTCGCATGTTCATCGCCTTATCCCCCCTCACAGATAGCCGGCGACGCGAAGCCGCTCGAAGGCGTCCTCGGTCTCGTGGTCGAGCGCGCGGCCGGCACGCTCCGGCACCTTGGTGCTTTCGAGTTCGGCGAGAATCTCGGGGATGTTCGAGGCGTTCGATGCGACCGGGAAGGTGATGTCCTGATCGCCGAGCGAGCGATAACGCTTGCCGTTCCTGGACAGATACAGCGGGATGATCGGAATGTTCTCGCGCGCCGTGTAGGCCCAGATGTCGGCCTCGGTCCAATGCAGGATCGGATGGATGCGCAAGTGAGCGCCCTGCGGCGGCGAGGCGTTGAAGTGATCCCAGAATTCCGGCGGCTGGTCGCGCACATCCCAATGGCCCTCGGCCCCGCGCGGCGAGAACACGCGCTCCTTGGCGCGCGTCGCCTCCTCGTCGCGGCGGATGCCCGCGATCAGACCGTCGAAGCCATGCTTGGCGAGCGCCATCTTCAGGCCTTCGGTCTTGCGCGCAGCCGAGCGTGCGGCGGGCGGCAGGGTGGGATCGACGGCATCGATCGGCGGGCACGGCTCGACCTTGAGATCGAGGCCCCATTCCTTCGCGTAGGTGTCGCGGAAGGCGTACATCTCGGGAAACTTCTTGGCCGTATCGACATGCATGGCCGGAAACGGCACCCGGCCGAAGAACGCCTTGCGCGCCAGCCAGATCATCACGTTGGAATCTTTTCCCAGCGACCACAGCAGCGCCAGCTTCTTCAGCCGTGCAAAGGCCTCGCGAAGGATGTAGATGCTCTGCGCCTCCAGCTCGTCGAGATGGTCCATCGTCGGTGCGGCGTTGAGGACGCGCGGCATGGAAGATGCTTGCTCGATCTCGGAGGAGGGTAACCGATCTCTGGAAACGTCGTTGGTGAGAATGTGCATGCTATCAGCCATCGCCTGCCTGGGAGAAAATTCTATGGCGGAGCCAAGGAATAATTTTCTCTTTACGTCGTAGGCGGGACACTTATATAGAAAATAATTCCAGTCAACCCCCAAGTGCCGAAGCTGAAGAACGCAATGCAATATCTGCCGGTGTTTCTCGATCTGAAGACCGGCCCCGTGCTGCTGATCGGCGCGGGCGAGCTCGTGCGCGCCAAGCTTCGCGTGTTGCTGTCCGCGGGCGCACGGATCCGCTGGTTCGCCACCGACGGCGACTTCGATCTCGCGGGTCTGCGCGATCAGCACGGCCAGATCGAGCGCGCCGAAGGCGACCCGCTGAGCGCCGATCTCACTGGCGTCATCGCCGTGCTGTGCGCGGGCGCTGGCGACATCGGCGTTGCGATGTCGGCGCGGGCGCGCAGCGTTGGTCTGCCCGTCAACGTGATGGACGACCTCGCGCATTCCAGCTTCATCTTTCCGGCGATCGTCGATCGCGGCGACGTGGTGGTGGCGATCGGCACCGGCGGCTCCTCGCCCGTCGTGGCACGCCGCGTGCGCGAGCGCATCGAGGCGCTGCTGCCGGCGCGGATCGGCGAGCTCGCGAGCTTCATCGGCGACTTCCGCAAGACCATCAACCCGCAGATCGCCGAGATGACGCTGCGCCGCCGCTTCTGGGAGCGCATCGTCGACGGCCCGATCGGTGCACTGGTGCTGGCGGGCCGCAAGCAGGAAGCGGAGGCGGCGCTGCATGGCATTGCCGATCCCACGGCGTTTGCGGGCGCCGATCATGCCGGCCGCAGCAACGGCCACGTGACCTTGGTCGGCGCCGGTCCGGGAGATCCCGATCTTCTGACCATCAAGGCGCTGCGCGCGCTGCAGGACGCGGACGTCGTCTACTACGACGAACTGGTGACTCCTGAGATTCTCGACCGCATCCGCCGTGACGCCGCGCGCGTGCCGGTCGGCCGCAGGGTCGGCAAGCCCGGCATCGGCCAGGACGCCGTCAACGAACTCCTGATCGCGGCGGCGCGCGAGGGCAAGCGCGCGGTCAGGCTCAAAGGCGGCGACTCCTACGTGTTCGGCCGTGGCGGCGAGGAGGTCGATGCGCTGCGCAAGGCGGGCGTGTCCTACACGATCGTGCCCGGCATCACCGCCGGCCTCGGCGCCGCCGCGCAGTTCGAGGTGCCGCTGACCTTCCGCAGCAAGGCGCTGCGCATCACCTTCCTCACCGCGCACAAGGAGCGCGATGCCGAGGCGGTCGACTGGTCGGCGCTGACTGACACCAAGATGACCGTCGTCGTCTACATGGGCATGACCGCGGCGCCGGCGGTGCGCGCAGGGCTCCTCGCGGCGGGCCGCTCGCCGCAGACGCCGGTGGGTGTGTTCGCGAAGGTGACGCGCCCCGATGCGCAGGCGGCGGTCGGCACGCTCGATCAGTTGCCGGATCTCGTCGGCCAAATCGATGGCGGTCCGGCCATCCTCATCATCGGTGACGTCGTGGCGCACTCCGCGCCGTGGCGTCAGCAGACTATCAGTGGCGTGATCGCACAACTCCTGGAACCCGTCTGAATGACCTCCCCGCTGCAACAGAAGATCAAGATCACCGGTCCCTCGATCATCACCGCGAACCGGACCTGGGATGGCGCGGTGATCTACCGCACCGGCACCAAGAGCTGGTCGGATGAGCTCTCCGATGCGGCGATCGTCCGCACCGCCGACGAGGCGCGCGCCCTGCTGTCGGAAGCGGTGGCCGACGATCTCGGTGCGATCGGTCCCTACATCGCGCCGGTCGAGGTGGGCGCCGACGGTGCGGTCAAGCCCGGCAATATGCGCGAACACATCCGGCTCACGGGCGCCTCCATCGCGCTCCCGGCTCAAGTCTGAAGGCCTGTCATGTACGCTTATGACGAAATCGACCGCACCTTGGTCAACGAGCGCGTCGCCGAATTCCGCGACCAGGTGAAGCGGCGCCTGTCGGGCGAATTGTCCGAGGACGAGTTCAAGATGCTGCGGCTGCAGAACGGCGTCTATCTGCAGCTCCACGCCTACATGTATCGCATCGCCATCCCCTACGGCACGCTGGCGTCGAACCAGCTCCGCCGGCTGGCCCATGTCGCGCGCCGCTACGACCGCGGCTACGGTCACTTCACGACGCGGCAGAACATCCAGTTCAACTGGATCAAGCTCGCCGAGCTGCCGGATGCGATGGCCGACCTCGCCGAGGTCGGCATCCAGTCGATGCAGACCTCCGGCAACAACATGCGCAACGTCACCTCGGATCAGTGGGCGGGCGTCGCGCCGGGCGAGGTCGAGGATCCCAGGATCTGGGCGGAGCTGCTGCGCCAGTTCACGACGCTTCACCCGGAATTCTCGTTCCTGCCGCGCAAGTTCAAGATCGCGATCACGGCGTCCGACCACGACCGCGCCGCGATCAAGATCCATGACATCGGCCTGCGTCTCAAGAAGAACGAGCAGGGCGAAACCGGCTTCGAGGTGCTGGTCGGCGGCGGCCTCGGCCGCACGCCGTTCATCGCCAAGACCATCAAGCCGTTCGTCCACGGCCACGACATCCTCAGCTATGTCGAGGCGATCCTGCGCGTCTACAACCAGTACGGCCGCCGCGACAACATCTACAAGGCGCGCATCAAGATCCTGGTGCATGAGCTCGGCATCGAGAAGTTCGCCGCCGAGGTCGAGGAGGAGTGGCAGCAGATCCGCGACGGCGTGCTCAAGCTCGATCAGGGGATCATCGAGGACATCCGCTCGCGCTTCTTCTATCCGGCCTACGAGACGCTGCCGCACATGCCGGAGGAGCTGAAGCAGGCGGCGCACGATCCGAAGTTCGAGGCATGGCGCAAGAACTCGGTCTTCCCGCACAAGGTGCAGGGCTATGCCATCGTGACCGTGTCGCTGAAGCCGATCGGCAAGCCGCCTGGCGATGCGACCGCCGACCAGATGGATGCGCTGGCCGACATCGCCGACAAATACTCGTTCGGCGAGATCCGGGTCGGGCATGAGCAGAACCTGGCGCTGCCGCACGTCCGCAAGCGCGACCTGCCGGCGGTGTGGAAGGCGCTCGAGGCCATTGGCCTCGCGATCCCCAACGTCAACCTCGTGTCCGACATCATCGCCTGTCCGGGCCTGGACTACTGCTCGCTGGCGAACGCGCGCTCGATCCCGATCGCGCAGGAGATCACGCGCCGCTTCGCCAATCACGACACGGCGAACCTGATCGGCCGGCTGCACATCAACATCTCCGGCTGCATCAATGCCTGCGGCCACCATCATGTCGGCCATATCGGCATCCTCGGCGTCGAGAAGAACAACGAGGAATTCTATCAGATCACGATCGGCGGCCGCGCCGACGAGGGCGCCGTGCTCGGCACCCTGATCGGACCCGCGGTGCCCTATGCCGAAGTGGCCGATGTCGTCGAGGACATCGTCGAAGCCTATCTTGCGCTGCGCGCGAGCCCTGAGGAGCTGTTCGTCGACACGGTGAAGCGGCTCGGGGTCGAACCATTCAGGGAGCGGGTCTATGCCACTCGTTAAGGGCGGACACATCATCGCGGACACGTTCGTCCGCCTCACCGACGATGCCGAGCTGCCGGCGCAGGGCGCGATCCTCGTCTCGGAGACGCGCTTCCTCGCCGGCCCCGACGCGCTGGTCGGCCGCGCCACCGGCAAGCTCGGCGTGATCTGGCCGAACAATCGCGACGTCGACGATCTCGTGCCGTATCTCGATCGGCTCGCGCTGGTCGCGCTGGTGTTTCCGAGCTTCCGGGACGGCCGCGCCTACACCCAGGCGCGCCTGCTGCGCGAGCGCCATGGCTTCCGCGGCGAGCTGCGCGCGACCGGGCAGGTGCTGCGTGACCAGTTCGTGTTCATGCTGCGCGCCGGCTTCGACGCCTTCGAGGTCAAGAAGCAGGCGGATGCCGAGGCCTTCACCGAGACCGTGAAGCGCTATTCGGTGTTCTATCAGCCGACCGGCGATGGCCGGATCTCGGCGCTGCATCAGCGCCTGCAACTGCGCCATTCGGAGAGTGCCGGGCTGTGAGCACGCTGGCTGCATCGCCTTCCGTTGCGGAGATCCCGGTCGCGGCGCTCGACGCCGCGCTGCGCACCGCCGCGCCGCATGAGGTCATTGCCGCTGCTCTCGCGGCGATCGGTCGCGAGCGGCTGGCGGTGGTGTCGTCGTTTGGAACGGAGTCGGCCGCGCTCCTGAAGGTGACGTCCGATGTCGATCCGGCGATCCCGGTGATCTTCCTCGACACCGGGCACATGTTCGCGGAGACGCTGGCCTATCGCGACCGGCTCATCGAGATCCTCGGCCTGCAAGACGTGCGCTCGATGAAGCCGGACGCCGCCACGCTCGAGCGCGAGGACGCCGGCAACGATCTGTGGTTCTCCGATCCCGACGCCTGCTGCCGCATCCGCAAAGTCGAGCCGCTGGCACGCGCGCTGGCGCCGTTCGCCGCCTGGATCAATGGCCGCAAGCGTTTCCAAGGCGGCTTGCGGGCGGCGATCCCGGTCGTCGAGCAGGACGGCGTGCGGGTGAAATTCAATCCGTTCGCCAATGTGACCCGCGAGGAGATCGCGGCGATCTACCGCTCTGCCGATCTGCCGCAGCATCCGCTGGTCGCCGCCGGCTTCCGTTCGATCGGATGCATGCCCTGCACAAGCCGCGCCGACTCCGGCGAGGACGAGCGGGCCGGCCGTTGGCGCGGTCGCGACAAGACCGAATGCGGCATCCACACGGTCGCGACCTCGACGGTGTAGTTCGAAACTCACCGGCCGGCTGACCTGGCAGCCCATGACGACATTGTGCCGCGGCAAGAACAGCTATCCCAACGCCGAGCGCTTCGTAGCAAAATGCCTATGTCCGGCCGGAAACAAGAAAATCCGGTTCCGTTGACTCCGACGTGAACATTTGGCGATCTGCAGTGCGCGCCTGCAACATTGCGGGCGGTGAATGGAACGGAGAGCTTGGATGAAGATGCGACGTCTTCTGGCAGCGGTCGCAGGCCTGGCATGGGCAGGATCGGCCTATGCCGCGGACATCAGTCTGCTCAACGTCTCCTATGACCCGACCCGCGAGCTCTACGTCGAGTTCAACAAGGCGTTTTCAGCCGCGTATCAGAAGGAGACCGGCAAGAGCGTCGAGGTCAAGCAGTCGCATGGCGGCTCCGGCGCGCAGGCCCGCAGCGTCATCGACGGGCTGCAGGCCGACGTCGTGACCCTGGCGCTCGCCTATGACATCGACGCGATCGCGGGCAAGGGTCTGCTCGACAAGGATTGGCAAAAGCGACTGCCGCAGAATGCCTCGCCCTACACCTCGACCATCGTTTTCCTGGTGCGCAACGGCAATCCCAAGGGCATCAAGGACTGGGACGACCTGCTCAAGAAGGGCGTCGACGTCATCACGCCCAATCCGAAGACATCCGGCGGCGCGCGCTGGAACTATCTGGCCGCCTGGGGCTATGCGCTGAAGAAGTTCGGCTCGGCCGACAAGGCCAAGCAGTTCGTCGGCGACCTCTATCAGCACGTCCCTGTGCTCGACACCGGCGCCCGCGGCGCCACCGTGACCTTCGTGGAGCGCGGTGTCGGCGACGTCCTGCTCGCCTGGGAGAACGAGGCGCATCTGGCCCTGCGTGAGTTCGGCAAGGACAAGTTCGAGATCGTCGCGCCGCAGCTGTCGATCCTGGCCGAACCGCCAGTTGCGGTGGTCGACTCGGTGGCCGACAAAAAGGGCACGCGAAGTGTGGCTGAATCCTACCTGAAATACTGGTATACAAAGGAAGGTCAGGAAATTGCCGCACGCAACTCCTACCGTCCGCGTGATCCCGAGGTGGCCAAGAAGTACGAGGCTGCCTTCGCCAAGGTCGAGCTGTTCACCATCGACGAGGTGTTCGGCGGCTGGACCAAGGCCCAGAAGGACCATTTTGCGGAAGGCGGAATCTTCGATCAAATCTACAAGAATTGATCGAATCAGAAGGAACAAGTTGGTGACCGCCGATCTGATACGGCTTCGAGACAACAAGGCAAGAAGCTGGCGTTGCGGCGATCTGCGATATCGCGCATGAGACGCGGTCCCCGGTCTCGATTGCCGAGACGAGGCTGGGGGCGGCGGGCGGACACCACAATCGATTCAAGCCCATCGACACCGATCATCAACGGACCAGGCCTTTTTTTGAACGTACTTGCACCACGTCGCAGCACCTTGCCAGGCTTTGGTCTCACCATGGGGCTGACGCTGACCTGGCTGTCGCTGATCGTCCTGATTCCACTGGCGGGACTGTTCGTTCGCTCGACCGATCTCAGCCTGGAGCAGTTCTGGGGCATCGTCACCAGCCGTCGCACCTTGAGCGCGCTGAAGATCTCGTTCGGGCTCGCTTTCGCCGCCGCCTGCGTCAATCTGGTGATGGGCACCATTGTCGTCTGGGCGCTGGTGCGCTACCGCTTTCCCGGCCGCCGCCTGTTCGACGCCATCGTCGACGTGCCGTTCGCGCTGCCGACGGCGGTGGCGGGCGTGGCGCTGACGGCGCTGTTCGCACAGAAGGGCTGGCTCGGCGCGCCGCTCGCCGCAATGGGCATCAAGGTGGCGTTCACGCCGCTCGGCATCTTCGTTGCGATGATCTTCATCGGCATCCCCTTTGTCGTCCGCACCGTGCAGCCGGTGCTGATCGATCTCGATCCGGAGATCGAGGAGGCGGCAGCGAGCCTCGGCGCCGGGCGCTGGCAGATCGTGGCCCGCGTGATCCTGCCGAGCCTGACGCCGGCGCTGCTCACCGGCTTCGCACTCGCCTTTGCGCGCGCGGTCGGCGAGTACGGATCGGTGATCTTCATCGCCGGCAATTTGCCGAACGTCTCCGAGATCGCGCCGCTGCTGATCGTGATCCGGCTGTCCGAATTCCGCTACGCCGATGCCACCGCGATCGCGGTGGTGATGCTGGTCGTGGCGTTCCTGATCATCTTTGCCGTGAACCGGTTGCAGCGCTGGGCGCAGAGCCGGGCGCCCTTGAACTAGGACCCGACATGAGCGTGGAGATGACCCTGCAGGCGCCATCCGTGGCATCGTCCGCGGCCAGCCCGCACGTCGCGCAGGCCGGCCGTCCCGATCCGCGCACCGAGCCGCGCCTGGTCCGCATCGTCATCACGACGCTGGCGTTGGCGTTCCTGTCGGTGTTCGTGGTGCTGCCGCTGATCGTCGTGTTCGTGGAAGCGTTCGGCAAGGGCATCGCGGCCTATTTCACCGCGCTTGCCGACGCCGAGGCGTGGGACGCGATCCGCCTGACGCTGCTGGTGGCGCTGGTCTCGGTCGGGACCAATCTCGTGTTCGGCCTGTGCGCCGCCTGGGCGATCGCCAAGTTCGACTTTCCGGGCAAGACGTTCCTGATCACCCTGATCGATCTGCCGTTCTCGGTGAGCCCGGTGATATCGGGCCTCGTGTTCGTGCTGCTGTTCGGCGCGCAGGGGTTCTTCGGTCCGTGGATGCAGAGCCATGGCCTGCAGATATTGTTCGCCTTTCCCGGCATTGCGCTGGCGACCGTGTTCGTGACCTTCCCGTTCGTGGCGCGCGCGCTGATCCCGCTGATGCAGGAGCAGGGCACGCAGGAGGAGGAGGCGGCGATCTCGCTCGGCGCGTCCGGCCTGCAGACGTTCTTCCGCGTCACCCTGCCGAACATCAAATGGGGCGTGCTGTATGGCGTGCTGCTCTGCAACGCGCGCGCGATGGGCGAGTTCGGCGCCGTCTCGGTCGTGTCCGGCCATATCCGCGGCGAGACCAATACGATGCCGCTGCTGGTCGAGATCCTCTACAACGAATACCAGATGGTCGCCTCGTTCGCGATCGCCTCGCTCTTGGCGATGCTCGCGCTGATCACGCTGGTCGTCAAAACCGTCCTCGAACGGCAACTCGATGAGGGAGGTCCGCGTGACCATTGAAGTCAGGGGTGTCGTCAAGACGTTCGGCACGTTCAAGGCCCTCGACGGCGTCGATCTCAAGGTCGCCGACGGCGAATTGCTGGCGCTGCTGGGCCCGTCCGGGTCGGGCAAGACGACCTTGCTGCGGATCATCGCCGGGCTGGAGTGGCCCGATTCCGGCGAGATCCTGTTTGACGGCGAGAGCGCGCTCGATCGCGGCGCGCGCGAGCGTCACGTCGGCTTCGTGTTTCAGCACTACGCGCTGTTCCGGCACATGAACGTGTTCGAGAACGTCGCCTTTGGCCTGCGCGTGCAGCCGCGCCGCATCCGCAAGAGCGAGGCTGAGATCCGCGCGCGCGTGAAGGAGCTGCTCGACCTCGTCCAGCTCGACTGGCTCGCCGATCGCTATCCGAGCCAGCTCTCCGGCGGCCAGCGCCAGCGCATCGCGCTGGCGCGCGCGCTCGCCATCCAGCCGCGCATCCTCCTGCTCGACGAGCCGTTCGGCGCGCTCGACGCCAAGGTGCGCAAGGAGCTGCGGCAATGGCTGCGCACCCTGCATCACTCGATCAACGTCACCTCGATCTTCGTGACGCATGATCAGGAGGAGGCACTCGAGGTCGCGCACCGCGTCGTGGTGATGGACAAGGGCCGCATCGAGCAGGTCGGCTCGCCGAGCGACGTTTACGACAGTCCGGCGACGGCCTTCGTGCACGGCTTCATCGGCGAATCGATCATGCTGCCGGTGGAGATCTCCGGCGGCGCCGTGCATCTGAACGGGCGGCCGCTGGACCTGGCTGCAGAGGGCGTGGCCGCGGGCGCCTCGACCTTGTTCGTGCGCCGGCACGACATGCTGATCGGCTCCGCGGACAGCGGCACGCTGCACGGCGCCGTCACCCACGTCCGCAGCTTCGGCCCAGTGCAGCGCGCCGAGATCGCGCTGACTGAAGGCTCGACCATCGAGATCGACGCCCCCCGCGACCGCGAGCTCCGCATCGGCGACCGCATCGGCCTGAAGCCGCGGCATTATCGGATTTTCGCGGCCGGGTAGGGGCTGCTCGGGCTCGTCCCGGATCGCTGCCAAACATGCGGTGTTGTCCCGGACAAGCCCGGCAACGCGAAAGCGTTGGCGGGCGCTGATCCGGGACCCATACGCCGTGAAGCTTGCTTGAGGCACGCCGGAGCGGCATCGGGTCTCACCACGACCGCTGCGGAGTAAGGTCCCGGCTCAAGGCCAGGACGACACCGAGGGCGTCGTGCCGTTCCTGGCTTGACCGAACTGCTCCTATGGTTGACGAACGGTTGCCGGCAGGAATGGCCGCAATTGTCGCGACGGAACTTACCACCGATTCACCTTTCAGCCACGGTTGATGTGCAACAACCCGCCTCTCGCATCGGCATAGGGATTGGTTCATTGAAGCGTCTGGCTCTCGCTCTCTCCATTGCATTCCTGCTCGCCGGCTGTGCGGCCGAGACGCCGGTCGTGCAGGCGCCGACCATGTATGCCGATATGGCGGTCGCGGGCGCCAAGCTCGATGCGGTGGCTGCGGCGACGATGATCTCGCAATACCGCCAGAACAACGGGCTCGGCACGGTCGAGGTCGACCCCGAGCTGATGCGGCTGGCGGAATCGCAGTCGCAGGCGATGGCCGACAAGAACAAGCTCGATCATGACGTGCGCGCCCCGCTGGCGAAGCGCCTGACGGGTGCCGGCTATGACGCTGTCGTCGCGGTCGAGAACGTGTCGGCCGGTTATCATACGCTGGCGGAAGCGTTTTCCGGCTGGCGTGACTCGCCGCCGCATCGCGCCAACATGCTCAAGAGCGGTGTCACAAAAATAGGCATCGCAGCGAGCTATGCTCCGAACACCAAGTACAAAGTGTTCTGGACCATGATCCTGGCCGCGCCGGACGGCAAGAAGCCCTCCTGACAGGCTGGGCTGCCGCCGCCCTGCGCAGGCCGCGTGCGAGTCAGGCCGGCCTAGCCCTTGGGGTGGATTGACGTCACCGCGAAGTGACGCCACGGTGGCGCCTTGCTTTGCTAATGACCGCGGTAATGACGCAACATCCATTTCCCCCGCTGCCTGCAACCCCCGCCGAATCGCAACGCGTGCTCGTCCTGCAGGGCGGCGGCGCGCTCGGCTCCTATCAGGCCGGCGCCTATCAGGCACTGTGCCATTTCGATTTCGAACCGGAATGGGTCGCCGGTATCTCGATCGGCGCCATCAATGCCGCGATCATCGCCGGCAACGACCGGGAGAAACGCATTGGCCGTCTCAAGGAATTTTGGGAGATGGTATCGTCGCCGGTGCCGTGGAAGCCGCTGCTCAATGGCGATCATCACCGCTCGGCCTTCAACGAAGTCAGCGCCGGGCTGATCGCGGCGTTCGGCGTGCCCGGCTTCTTCACGCCGCGCTTCCCACCGGCGCCGCTGTGGCCGTCAGGCACGCTGCAATCGGTCAGCTATTACGACACCGCGCCGCTCAAGCGGACCCTGGAACGGCTGGTCGATTTCGACCGCATCAACGATCTGAAGACGCGGCTCTCCGTCGGAGCCGTCGGCGTCACCACCGGCAACTTCACCTATTTCGACAATGTCGAATTCAGGAAGCAGGGCAAGCGGATCGGGCCCGAGCACATCATGGCGTCGGGCGCGCTGCCGCCCGGCTTCCCGCCGGTCGAGATCGACGGCGAGCACTATTGGGACGGCGGCATCGCCTCCAACACGCCGCTGGACTACGTGCTCGATACCGAGACCGATCGTGATCTGCTGATCTTCCAGGTCGATCTGTTCTCCGCGCGCGGCGATCTGCCGCGGACGCTGCTGGAGGCCGCCGAGCGCGAGAAGGACATCCGCTATTCCAGCCGGACGCGGATGAACACCGACAAGAACCGCATGATCCACAACACGCGCAAGGCGCTGCGCGAGCTCTATGCCAAGCTGCCCGACGAGCTGCGCAACGATCCCTCGCTCGAGATCCTGTGCAAGGCGGCGCAGGAAAACACCGTCACGGTGGTGCACCTGATCTATCGCAGCAAGAACTACGAGACGTCCTCCAAGGACTACGATTTTTCCCATGTCGCGATGGTCGAGCATTGGGAAGCGGGCGTGCGCGATGTCCACCAGTCGATGCGCCACAAGGACTGGCTGGAGCGGCCGCAGTCCGGCGAGACCATGGTCACCTACGATCTCACGCAGGACGGCAGTCTCGCTGCCGCCAAGAAGGAGTGAAGCAATGACGACGAATCTGAAGGGCAAGACCGCGGTCGTGACCGGCTCGACCAGCGGCATCGGGCTGGCCTATGCGCGCGCCTTCGCGTCCGCCGGCGCGAACATCGTGCTCAACGGTTTCGGCGCGCCAGCCGACATCGAGAAGGAGCGTGCGGCGATCGAGAGCGACTTCAAGGTCAAGGCCGTGCACTCGCCGGCCGACATGAGCAAGCCGGCCGAGATCGCCGGCATGATCGCGCTCGGCGAGACCACGTTCGGCTCGGTCGACATCCTCGTCAACAATGCCGGCATCCAGTTCGTCTCGCCGGTCGAAGACTTCCCGCCGGAGAAGTGGGAGCAGATCATCGCGATCAACCTGTCGTCCGCGTTCTACGGCATCCGTGCCGCGGTGCCCGGCATGAAGAAGCGCGGCTGGGGCCGCATCATCAACACGGCGTCCGCGCATTCGCTGGTCGCCTCGCCGTTCAAGTCGGCCTATGTCTCGGCCAAGCACGGCATCGCCGGCCTCACCAAGACCGTGGCGCTCGAGCTCGCGACCTTCAAGATCACCTGCAACTGCATCTCGCCGGGCTATGTGTGGACGCCGCTGGTCGAGAAGCAGATTCCCGATACGATGAAGGCGCGCAACCTCACCAAGGAACAGGTCATCAACGACGTGCTGCTCGCGGCGCAGCCGACCAAGGAGTTCGTGACCTCCGAGCAGGTCGCGGCGCTGGCGCTGTTCCTGTGCGGCGACGATGCGGCGCAGATCACCGGCACCAACCTCTCGATCGACGGCGGTTGGACGGCGGCGTAACGATCGCAGGAGCGCTGAACAAGGCACCAGTTTCGCGCCGAGGCGGGTTTCGCTTCGGCGCGGTCCATTCTACAAGCGTGCGTTTCCACGACCAGCGCACGGATCCTCCACCTTGCTGACCACGATCATCGGCCTCGGCGCCGCCATCTGCACCACGAGCTCGTTCCTGCCGCAGGTCATCAAGGCTTGGCGGTCGCGCTCGACCCATGACATCTCGATGGGCATGTTCGTTCTGCAGACCACCGGCAACTCGATGTGGCTGCTCTACGGCGCGTTGATCAGCGACCTGCCGCTGGTCGTCGCCAACGCGATCACGCTCGGCCTGGTGGCGGCGATCCTCGGCCTGAAGCTGCGCTACGGCTAGGAAACCTCAGCCGATCAGCTGCGGCGGGCGAACACGTTCGCGGTGGTGGACGCGACGCTCTGGCCCGGCGGCAGCACGACCACGGTCGATCCGAGCTGGACGTGGTTGTAGAGGTCGGCGACGTCGGTATTGGTCATGCGGATGCAGCCTGACGAGATCGCCTGGCCTATATATTCGGGCTGGTTGGTGCCGTGGATGCGGTACAGGGTGTCCTTGTTGCCCTCGTACAGATAGATGGCGCGGGCGCCGAGCGGATTCGCCGGGCCGCCGGCGACGCGCTTCGGATACGGCCCGAGGCGCGCCTGGATGTCGGCGGTGGGAACCCAGTCCGGCCATTCCGCGAGCTTGCCGACGGTGGCGACGCCGGAGAAGGCCATCGCCTCTTCGCCGACGGCGACGCCGTAGCGGATCGCCTTGCGGTCGGGCAGCACGTAGTACAGGAAGCGCGCATCGGTATCGACGACGATCGTGCCCGGCTGTTCCTGCCGGGTGTAGTCGACGATGTGGCGCTGGAACTGTTGCGGGATCTGCGCCTCGGCATAGGGCGCGTGCGCCAGCAACTGACGGTCGCGGGGCGTCAACGCCGCGTCTGACGTCGGCGACAGCGTCGCTTCCATGCAGCCGGCCAGCATCACGGTTCCGGCCAGCGATAGTGCGACCCCCAGTCTCGACATCTCATTCTCCCCCAGCGCGCATTCAAATCATGTGCCCGGAGGATCGCGCCAATATCAAGGCGTTGCACCCAACACTTGCGTGATCGCCGGGCGAGACGAGACGTGGCGGCACGACGCTCGCAGTTCCGCCAAGGCGAGGCCAAGATGACGCAACAGATGCGTCAATATGGTTTCCTCAAGATGCCTTGCCGAAGGCGAGGACATGCAGCCCGAGCCGCTGCTTGACGATCCGGAACAGCAGCACGGTCTCGAAGGCCAGCGACAGCGAGGTCGCCGCCGCGGCGCCGTGGCCGCCGAACTGCGGCACCAGCAGGATGCAGAGCACGAGGTTCATGACGAAGGCCGCCGCATAGGCCATGGCGCAGGCGCGCTGCTGGCCCAGCATGTTGAGCAGCCGCTCCACCGGTCCGATCGCGGCGCGTACGACGAGCCCGATTGCGGCGATGAACATGATGTCGTAGCCGGCGGTGAACTGCGCGCCGAACAGAAACAGCAGCGGCTTGCCGAGCGCGAGCAGCACCAGCGTCGCCGCGAGCGACGGCCAGAACGTCCACTTGATCGCATGCGCGACATAGGCCGACAGCCGCGCCTTGTCGCCGAGCGCGTGGTATTCGGCGAAGCGATGCGCCGTCGTCGCCGACATCGCGTAGTGGATGAACGACACCAGCGCGAGCGTCTTCACCACCGCGAAATAGATGCCGACCTCCTCGGAAGAGCGGAATTGCTGCAGCACCAGCACGTCGGTGTAGGACAGCAGCAGATAGAAGCTCTCGACCAAGAGGATCGGCAGCGAGATCGCGAGCCAGCCGCGGAGATCATATTGTTTGGGACCTGGCTCGACGTGGCCGCGGAGCCGGTTGTTCAGCACCAGCATCTGGCCGAGCATCGCAAGCCACACCGCGGCCGCGCTCGCGGCCATCGCAGCGGTGGCGCCGAGATCGAGGCCGAGCACGAAGGCGCCTGCCGTGAAGCCGATGATCAGCGTCTGGCGGATGATGAATTGCGGCATCAGGCCGAGCGTCATCCAGTCGTGCGAGCGGGCGATGCCGTCCTGGGTGTTGGCGACGACGAAGGCTGGCAAGGTGAGGCAGCCGATGTAGAGCGGCATGCGCTCGCCGGCGTCGATCCAGGGCGACAGCAGCGCGATCAGGCCGGCGAGCAGCAGCGCCGCAGCGGTGGACGTCGCCAGCGTCAGCCAGCGTCCGCCGGAGAGGAAGCCGCGCAGCAGCGCCTGCTGGCCCGAGGTGCGGTAGTCCGGAATGATCTTCTGCGCCGAGGAGGCGATGCCGACATCCAGCATGCTGCCGAGCAGCAGCACCCAGGTCCAGACATAGACATAGGTGCCGTAGTCCGAGCCGCCCATCCAGCGCGCGAGCAGGATCTGGCTGAGATAGGCGAGGCCCGCGCTGAGCACGCGGATCAGGAAGATGGTGCCGGCCAGGCGGCGCGTCAGCGATGCCTCGCCGCTGCCGCCGAGCGCGGCCAGGCGCGCCTTCAGGCGGGCCGCGAGGCCGCTCGATGCGGGGGCGTTGCGGGCATCCATCACGGCCACGGCGGGGTCCGGCTCCACGGCCGCGCGGATGGCGGCGATGGTGCTTCCCTATCAACGCAACGTTAAGATTGAGTTGGGCCGGCGCCGCGTCGGTCGCGCGGCGCTACAGCCGTCACGGCAGAGTGAAGTTGAACTCGTAAGACTTGTCGGGGCCGACCAGCGTGAATTTCAGGGCCGCGCCGTCCGGCTTCACGCCCGGCGGAACGCCGTCGAGCTCGAAGGCGAAGCGCTTGATGCCCGGCATGCCGCTGTCGCGCACGGTCGGGATCGGCAGTGCCCAGTCAGGCGTCGGCCCCTCGACATAGAGCTGGACACCGCGCGGATCGGCGACGGCGACGTCGACGACGACGTCCTTCGGGCCGTCGCGCTTGACGTCGCGGATCGTCAAGGGAATGGCGTCGCCGACAGTGGCCGGCTTCGGCACCGTGTCGAGGGCCGCCGAGAGCGCCGTATCCTCGGTGCTGGCGACGCTGGTGAAGGCGAGCTCGGCCTTTGCTTCGACGGGAATGCAGATCTTCTCGCAGACCGCGTAGCTGACGTCGGCGCGCAGGGTCATCGGCTTGTCGGGGTTCTTGGCGACGATGCGCAGCGGCAGCACGACCTGATCATGATAGCCGAGCGAGTGTCCGCCGGCGCCGTCATCGAACTTTGTCGGCGCGGGCCACAGAACCGTCACCGCTTCGACGTTCTCCGACTTGGAAAAGTCGAACCGCGGCGGCACGCCGGAATCGCCGGGCGTTCGCCAATAGGTCTTCCATCCCGGCTGCAGCGCGAAGGCGATGCCGCCCAGCATGACCGGACCGCTGCGCGAGCCCGCGAGCAGGCGCACCGCGGAGTGGCTGTCGCGCTGCCAGGGCGAGGAATCCTGCGCCTGCGCGCCGAACGCAAGGCAGGATGATACGACGGTCGCGACGAGCAGTGTGGCAGAGTGGTGAGGAACCAAGGCGGACATGAGACGTCTTTAGAGTGCGGTTCGGGCGCAAACCATTGAAATGCTTGTGAGCAGATTTCCTCGCGAGGACCTGAACCTTGATTGACAGATGCGCATCCCAATATCAGGATATCGATGATCATGAGAGTCCTTGCGGATGAATCCTGAGGCAAAAAGGCTGGGCGACATTCGCCGCAAAGTGACAGGGATCGGGGATCACACCTCTCACGGTGGTTACCTCGACGGTCAGCTGCTGGTTGCGATGCCCGTGATGGGCGATTCCCGTTTCGAGCGCTCGGTGATCTATCTCTGCGCGCATTCGGCCGAGGGCGCCATGGGTATCATGGTGAACCGGCCGGCGGGCAGCATCGACTTCCCTCAGCTCCTGATGCAACTGAATATCATCGAGAAGAGCGATCAGATCAGCCTGCCCGACAGCGCCGAGACGATGAAGGTGCTGAGCGGCGGCCCGGTCGATACCGGGCGCGGCTTCGTGCTGCATTCGAGCGACTACTTCATCGCCAACGCGACCTTGAAGATCAACGACGGCGTCTGCCTGACGACGACGATCGACATCCTCAAGGCGATCGCCAAGGGCGACGGTCCGAAGCACGCCATCCTCGCCCTCGGCTATGCCGGCTGGCGCGCCGGCCAGTTGGAGGAAGAGATCCAGGACAATGGCTGGCTGCATTGCGACGCCGATCCGGAGCTGATCTTCGGCGACAATGTCGACGCCAAATACGATCTCGCGCTGCGCAAGATCGGCATTGATCCCGGCATGCTGTCCAACGCCGCCGGGCACGCATAGGCCTTATCGTCCGGTTGGAGCTCCCGTGCTCGCTGGGATCAGAGAAGGCTCAATGGGGCGCTCTGCCTCTCCGCCGTCATTGCGAGCGCAGCGACTTGTCCGCCGAAGCTTGGAGAGCGTAGGCGGAAGCAATCCAGAATGTCCACCGCGGATGCTGTCTGGATTGCCTCTGCGCTTCGCTCCTCGCAATGACGACATGGAGAGGGATGAGGCCGCGCATCTCTGCTGAAGGCAGAACTACTCCGCCGCCTGCTGCGCGACCGTCGGTTCGGTGCCGGCCACCGTGGCGCGGCGCATGTCGCGCGGTTGCGACTGATCGTAGCGGCGCACGCGATGCATGGTCTGCCTGTTGTCCCACATGATCAGGTCGTGCAGCGTCCATTTGTGGACGTAGACGAACTCGGGCTGCGTGGCATGCTCGGTGAGGTCGCGCAGCAGCAGCCGGCCTTCCGGCATGCTCATACCGATGATGGCGCCGGCATGCGACGACAGATACAGCGACTTGCGGCCATGGGCAGGATGAGTGCGGACCAGCCGCTGCCTGACCGGCTTGAACATCTCCTTCTCCTCGTCCGTGTAGTCGAGGAAGCCGAGCGCGCCGCGCGAATACATCAGCGAATGTTCGCAGACGAGATCCTCGATCTCGGCCTTGATCTCCTGGTCGAGCGCGTCGTAGGCGGCGCGCATGTCGGCGAATTCGGTGTTGCCGCCCTTCGGGTTCACGATCCGCGCCGAGAGGATCGAGTATTTCGCCGGGATCGGCCGGAACGAGCTGTCGGAGTGCCACAGGCAGTTGCCGAGATTGAACAGATGCGTGCGATGGTCTGATGGCAGCGGCTTGCCATCCTTGCCGAGATTGGAGACGTCGTTGAGGCCGGTGGTGAGGCGGTAATCCTCCTTCTTGGTGACGGTGCCGCCGCGCGCCTGCTCGCGGTCGCCGAAGCTGAGCGCGAAGGCGAGCTGCTGCTCGTCGGTGACGTCCTGATCGTGAAATACGAGAACGGCGTAGTGATCGATCGCGGCCTGCAACTGCGCGACCTCGTCCCGAGCGAGAGGCTTTCGCAGATCGACACCGGATACTTCGCCGACGAAATGCGGATGCAGCTGCCGGATGGCGATCGCCATGGTGTCCTCCTCGCGTCCTCATCAGGGCGGACTCCTGTCCGCTTCTTCTGATAGAAGAGGCTACGCCGGCGATGCGCGAAGTCAACGCAAGGCGCGGATCGCCGACCGCACGGCTGTCATGCCGACGCGTCAGACGTCATGCATTGCGGGCCATCAGCCCGCCGTCCACCGGGATCACCGCTCCGGTGAGGAACGACGCGGCCGGCAGGCACAGGCTCAAGGTCATGTGCGCGACTTCTTCGGGATCGCCGTAGCGGCCAAGCGCGGTGCGGCGCCGTGCATAGACCGCCTTCTGCTCATCTGGAATGCGCGCGGTCATCGCCGTGGTGATCGGGCCCGGACAGATGCAGTTGACGGTGATGCGATCGCGGCCGAGCTCGACCGCGAGCGAGCGCGTCAATCCGGTCACCCCGGCCTTTGCAGCCGAATAGGCGCTGTGCCGCGCGGTTGCGCCGAGCGCCTCGGTCGAAGCGATGTTGACGATGCGCGGGCTGTTCGAGCGGCGCAGATGCGGCAGCGCGGCACGGATGACGCGCTGCTGCGCCGTCAGCATGATGGCAAGCCCTCTTGCCCAGGCCTCGTCGTAGGCTTCGTCGTCGATCGCGACATGCACCGAGATGCCGGCATTGTTGACGATGACGTCGAGCCCGCCGAAATGCGTCGCAGCATCGCCGACGACGGCCGCGATGGCGTTGCGGTCGACGAGGTCGAGCCGCCAGGCGCGCGCCGTTCCGCCGCTGGCCTCGATGTCTGCCGCCACCGCGCGGGCCGCGTTCTCATCGACATCGGTGACTGCGACCCTGGCGCCTTCATCGGCGAACACGCGCGCGGTCGCGCGCCCCATCCCCGACGCGGCGCCGGTGATCAGGACGGTCAATCCCTTGACCGAGCGGCTGAGTTGCCTGTGCTGGTGCATATTTGCGGCTCACGGAAAAATGCGGATCGCATGCTCGCCGTCGGGATTATCACTGATCGGACGCATTCGGTAGGCACCGATCCGGCATGGCCGAATTCTCGTTGCCGACGACACGGATCAACAAACCGGAGTGATCATGGTGCTCTCCACGACCTTCCTGCGCCTGGCATTGGTGATGGGACTCGTTGCGACCACGGCCGCGCGAGCCGAGAGCATCAATGCCGGCGATCGCAAGGCAAGCGCCGTGCGCCCGTTCGAGGCGCGGAGCGTTGCCGAGTTCGATACGCCCTGGGCCATCGCCTTTCTGCCGGATGGGCGGATGCTGGTCACGGAGAAGCCAGGCCGGATCTTTCTCGTCACGCAAGGTGGGCAGAAGATCCAGATCGGCAACGTGCCCGCCGTCGCGGCGCGCGGACAGAACGGCCTCCTGGACATTGCGGTGTCGCCGAGCTTCGCGACGACGTCGCAGATCTATCTCACCTACACCGAGCCGGGCAGCGAAGGCAGCCGGCTCGTCCTGACCCGTGCCGTGTTGTCGGTTTCGAATGACAACGCCACGCTGACCGACCCCACCGTCATCTGGCGCCAGACGCCCGCCGGCGGCGGCGGGCAGCCCGGCGGCATCATCGCGTTCGATCCGTCGGGAACGCATCTGTTCCCGACGGTCGGCGACCGCATGCAGCCGAACAGCGCCCAGGATCCACGTCAGGCGCGCGGCAAGGTGCTCAGGCTCGATCTCGACGGCGCGACTCCGTCGGACAATCCCATGGCCGAGGACAAGGGCGTGCCGGCCCAGACGTGGACCACCGGCCACCGCAATCCCTACGGGCTCGCCTTCGCATCAGATGGCAAGCTCTGGCTGCACGAGATGGGACCACGCGGCGGCGACGAACTGAACCTGATCGAGCCGGGCAAGAACTACGGCTGGCCGCTGGTGTCGAACGGCGACAATTACAACGGCACGCCGATCCCGCGGCATGCGACGCGGCCCGACCTCGCGCCGCCGCCGCTCTATTGGGATCCTGTGATCGCGCCGGCCGGCCTGGTCTTCTATGATGGTCCGATGTTTCCGCAATGGAAGGGATCGGCGCTGATCGGAGGCTTGCGGGTGCACGCGCTGGTCCGCGTTGCCTTCCGGGCCGATGGTCAGCCTGACGAGGCCGAGCGCTGGGACATGGGCGAGCGCATCCGCGACGTCGCCGTGGCGCCGGACGGCGCCGTCTGGGTCATCGAGGACGACTCGCCCGGCCGCCTGCTGCGGCTGACACCGATGAAGTAGCTGCGCAGCAGCATTGATGCGAAGGCGCCGATGCCGGGGTCGCCACAGCCCGCGATGCCGTTGACAGGGCCTGCGCCGATCCCCACACCATCCGACAAACAACAAGAGAAGGAGTGGGGAGATGAACGCGCTCGATTTCACGGGACGCTCGGTGCTGGTGATCGGCGGATCGAGCGGCATCGGCAACGGCATCGCGCAGGCGTTTCGCGCGCAGGGCGCGCGCGTCGACGTCAGCGGCACGCGGGCGAGCGCCGCCGATTATGCCGAAGGTGAGGGCTCCGATCTCGCAGGGGTGAACTACCATCAGCTCGATGTGAGCGATCCCGGCGCGATCGAGAGCTTCGCGCCGCGGCTCGATCGGCTCGATGTGCTGGTGCTGGCGCAGGGCGCGGTATTGTACCGGCGCGGCGAATTCGCCATGGAGGGCTTTCGCAAGGTGGTCGAGGTCAACCTCATCAGCCTGATGGCCTGTGCGACGAAATTTCACGGCCTGCTGCGCGATGCCAGGGGCGCGCTCATCATTGTCTCGTCGACCGCGGCCTATCATTCGACCATGGGCAATCCGGCCTACAACGCCTCGAAAACCGGCGCGATGGGATTGACGCGAACCCTGGCCGAGGCGTGGGCGGAAGACGGCATCCGCGTCAACGGGATCGCGCCCGGGCTCGTCGACACCAAGATGACCAAGGTGACGACCGCCAATCCGAAGCGCCTCGAGGGCGCGCTGCAGCGCATTCCGCTGCGGCGGCTGGGGACGCCGCAGGACATGGCCGGTGCGGCGCTGTTCCTGGCCTCGCCGCTGTCGTCCTACATCATCGGCCAGACCCTCGTCGTCGACGGCGGCCTGATTTTGTAGTCGTCCGGAACCTGCGCCGTGCTGGCCGGTTAGCAGGCCAGCAATCCCGCACAATGCAGAGAAGGAGAGCGGCAATGGATCAGGATCGGCTGACCGGTACGGCCAAGGATGTCGCAGGCAAGATCGAAGGCGGCGTCGGCGAGATGTTGGGCGACAAGAGCACGCAGGCGTCGGGGCGTGCGCGCGAGGCCTCGGGCGTCGTGCAGAACATGTATGGCCAGGCCAAGGACGCGGCGCGCGAGGCCGGCGATGCGGCGATGGATTTCGCCAAGGATACGTTCGGCAACGGCTCCGAGACGCTGCGTGACGGCACGCAGGCGCTGACCAAGCGGGTTCAGGACAATCCGATGGGCGCGCTGCTGGTCGCCGGCGGCATCGGCTTCCTGCTGGCGATGCTGATGCGCTCGCCGAGCCGGCCGCAGCCGCCGCAGCGCTGGCGCTACTGAGCCTGCAAAGACCCGCTGACGATCAGATGACAATCAGCCCGCATTCGCTCTCGAATGCGGGCCGATTTGTCATTGGCACCTTGGTCCGGAATGATCCGCGTCGATCGCCCTCAGCGCCGAAATGTGGTCACGATCAGCGGCCCTGGGTCTCCAGCGATGCTGCCGAGCGGCCGACCAATCCTGGCGGCCGCGGCGGCGCGTTCGGATTGCGCGCGGCGGGCGGCCGCGCCGGCTGCTGTTGCTGCTGAGGTGCGCCGAAGCCGAAAAACTCACGAACGCCCTGATTCGGCTGCGGCGTTTGGGCTGGCGGCTGCTGGGTGGGCGCCACCGGCGTGGTCAGCCGCCTTTGCCGCGGCTGCGGCGACACCGGCCCAGGTGCTGCCGGCGTCGCTTCCGCCGGCGAAGTCGCTGCCATCGGCGCTTCGGGCCGGGTAGGCTCCTTCGGCGGCTCCTTGGCCTGCTCACGGCCGACCTCGCGGCGAGGCCAGACGAAATCGTCGGCGCGGCCGGCCGGCGGGCTCAGCGCCTCGCCCTTGACCAGGGTTCGGGCCGCCAGCGCGTCGACCGCCGCAGGTCGGGAGCCGGGGCCGCCCAGCAACTGATCGGTGCCGACGGATGACGCCACCAGCGGCAGGATCGGGCCGGCGACCGGCCGCGGCGCCGGCTGGCCCGGTACGGCATTGGCGTCCGGCGTGGCCGGCTCGTTCGGCAGCTCGAGCGGCGCGGAACGGGCCGCGAGCAGCCGGTTGATCTCACGCTCGGCATAATGGGCGAGCTTGCGCGCGCCCGGCTTGGTGAAATAGACGCCGTCATAGGAGCGCAGCTGGCGGATCTGGCCCTCGAAGTCCGGGCCTTTCTGCAGGAAGCGGCCGGCCTCGTCGACGAAGCCGTCCCAGACATCGACATAGGTGATGCCGGCCTTGCCGGCGGCATCGCGATACAGCGAGTCGAGGAACAGCGTGTCCGCCGTCCCCTTGGGACCGCGAACCGCGGGCAGGCCGACCCAGAGCACGGGCACGCCCTTGCTCTTGGCGATCGCGATCATCTCCTCGATCTTCTTCGTATACAGCTCGACCCAGCGCTCGTCCCGGAACTCGTAGAGGCCGCCCGGCGAGCGGGCGGCCTTCTCCGGTGCCGCGACCGCAGGCGTGTCGTTGTCGGCCTCGTCCTGCGGCAGATCGGTATCGGCAGCCTTGTCGTCGGGCTTGGCCGCCGTGTCGGCCTTGCCATCCGGCTTGGCTTCGCCCGGCTTGGTCTCACCAGGCTTTGTCTCACCAGGCTTGGCCTTGGCATCCTTCTTGGCCTTGTCGCCCTTCTTGTCGTCGGTCTTCTCGATCGCGGGCTCGCGCAGCGAGATGCGGTCGTTGAGGCCGAGCATGATGACGATGGCGTCGGCGCGTTCGGTCGCCAGGATACCCTTGGCGGCGGCGGCCCAGTCGGCCGGCTCGCCCCTGGGCTGATACTTGATGAGGCCCGACGTGGTCCGGATCCTGCGGGTCACGCCCATGTCGGGCTGCTCGGCATAGGCCTCTTCCAGGCCATAGGCGAGCCAGTCGGCCATGGCGTCGCCGAGCACCAGCACGTAGCGGTCCGGCGCGCCATCACGCTTCTCCGGCGGCGGCGCCTTGGAATAGTCTTGGATCACCCTCTTCGGCTGTTGCTGCGGGAACGGAGCGAAGAATTCGCCGCCGAACCAACCTCCGCCACCTCCACCGCCGCGCGGTGCCGGGCGGGGCGAAGCGAACGGGTTGAAGTTGAAGAACTGGGCCGAGGCGGGACCGGCGATGCCGACGAGCATGGCGATGACGACCGCCAGCACGACCAGCGGGCCGGGCTCGTTCAACAGCTTGAGGATGGACTTCAGCTTTGACATGCGCACCCGTCGCGCGGCGTGATCGTGACGATTCATATAATAGGACGCGAATCAGGCCGCAAACGGGCATTCACCGGATGGTGTTGACGGCGCCGGTAATCGCCCCAGAAGGTTACCGGCAGGGCAGATTGGGGCTGCGATCAGCGCGTCCGCAGCCGTTCGAGCACATCCGAGGTGGCAAATCCGTCCGCCGGCGCCCCGATCGAGGCCTGGAAGTTCCGCAGCGCCTCGCGCGTCTGGCCGCCGAACTGGCCGTCCGGCGTTCCGCGGTAAAATCCGCGCTCGGCGAGCAATTGCTGCAGCTCGAGCCGCTCGCCGCGCGACAGCGTTCGCTCCTCGCGCGGCCAGGCCTGAACGAACGGCGGTGCGCCGCGGAGGCGGTCGGCGAAGTGTCCGATCGCCAGCGCATAGGCTTCCGCAGGGTTGTATTTCATGATGACGCGGAAGTTCTGCAGCATCAGGAAGCCGGGGCCCTGGGCGCCGGCCGGCGCCAGCAGATAGGCCTTTTCGGCGCCAGTCGGGAACGGCTGACCGTTGGCCCGCCGCAGGCCGAGCTGTTCCCACTGGGCGAAGCTCATGCTCTTGGCGCGGTCGGCGAGCATGTAGTTGAAGCCCTGGGGCACCACGACCTCGTAGCCCCAGCTCTGGCCGCTCTGCCAGCCGTCCTTCTTCAGATTGTTGGCGGTGGAGGCGATCAGGTCGGCCGGATTGTCGACGACGTCGCGGCGGCCGTCACCATCGGCATCGACGGCGAAGCGCTTGAACGCGGTCGGCATGAACTGGGTCGGGCCGAAGGCGCCTGCCCAGGAGCCGCGCAACTGCTCGGGGCGCAAATCGCCGCGATTGAGGATTTCCAGGGCGGAGAGGAACTCATCCTTGAAATAGGCCTGGCGGCGGCCGATGCAGGCGAGCGTCGCGGTCGACTGCAGCACGCTACGGTCGCCGATCTGGGTCGAGTAGTTGGACTCGATGCCCCAGATCGAAGCGACGATGTAGCGGTCGACGCCATAGGTACGCTCGGCCGCATCGAACTGCGGCTTGTACTTCGCCAGCACCTCGCGGCCCTTCGCCAGCCGGTTGTCGTTCACCAGGATGTCGAGATAGTCCCAGATCGATTTGGTGAATTCGGGCTGCGCGTCGAGCAGGTCCATGATGCGCAGGTCCGGCGACAGGCCGGCGGTAAAGCGCTGGAAATTGTCCTGCGTGATGTTGCGTCGTGCGGCATCTGGCCACATGCCGGCGACGCAATTGTCGAAATTGCCGGCGGCTTCGCGGATCGCCGCCGCCGTCATCAGCGGATGGCCGGAGGCGCCGTCCTGGCCGCTCCACGGCTGCGGCCCGCCGGCGGCAGGGGGCTGGTTGGGGGCGGGGTCGCCCTTCGTCAGGGTGCCCGTGAACAGGCCGTCGAGAAAGTTCAGCGGCCCGCCTGAGGATTGCGCGACAGCGGAACCAGACACCACCGTCAACGCCGTGACCAGAACCGCCGCGCCAGCACCGGCCTTCAGAGCTGTCAGCATCACGTTCCGTCGCATCATGTCTCGATCCAGATCGCATGGAAGATCGGCCTCCACGAGGCCCGGTCCTGCTTAACGGGAGATTAACAAGGTTAACGATTTCCGCAGCGAAATTTAGCCGTTCGGTCCGTGTCGAGCGGAACACTGGACCAACATCCGCCTTTGTTCTCGGCTGCAAACGAGCTACCTAAAATGCGATCGATTTCGCATTCATATCGCCACAAGGTCTAGTCATCCCCATGAAGATCCGCAAAGCCGTTTTTCCGGTCGCCGGTCTCGGCACCCGCGTCCTGCCCGCCACCAAGGCGATGCCGAAGGAAATGCTGACGATCGTCGACAAGCCGCTCATCCAATACGTCTTCGACGAAGCCAAGGAGGCGGGCATCGAGCATTTCGTGTTCGTGACCGGGCGAAACAAGACCGCGATCGAGGATCATTTCGACCGCATGTACGAGCTCGACGCGACGCTCGCGGCGCGCGGCAAGAAGACCGAGATGGAAATCCTCGCGCGCGACCAGCCGGAGGCCGGCGCGGTCAGCTTCACCCGCCAGCAGGCGCCGCTCGGGCTCGGCCATGCCGTGTGGTGCGCGCGCGACATCGTCGGTGACGAGCCGTTCGCGGTGGTGCTGCCCGACGAGCTGGTGCTGAACGCGCCGGGGTGCCTGGCGCAGATGATTGCTGCCGCCAGCAAGCTGCCGGAAAAGAGCAACGTGCTCGCCGTGCAGGAGGTGCCAGCCGACCAGACCCATCAATACGGCATCTGCGGCGTCGGCAAGCGCGACGGCAAGATGTTCGAGGTCGACGGCATGGTCGAGAAGCCGGCCAAGGGCACCGCGCCGTCGAACTTCTCGATCACCGGGCGCTACATCCTGCAGCCGGAGATCTTCCAGATCCTCGCGACGCAGGAGCGCGGCGCCGGCGGCGAGATCCAGCTCACCGACGCGATGATCGGCCTGTCGAAGACGCAGAAATTCTACGGCGTGGACTTCGACGGCGAGCGGCATGATTGCGGCTCGAAGTCCGGCTTCCTGAGGGCCAACATCGCCTTCGCCATGGCGCGAGCCGACCTGCGCGATGGCCTGCGCGCGGACATGAAGCGCTATCTCGAAGGCAAGGGCTGAGGCCAAGCCGGCGCGAAATGCCGCGCCTTCGAGGCGGTTGGCGGCATCACGCCGCCAGCGAAGCCGCGGGTGACGGATGACGCACCGCTGCGCTGGCGCAGCGGTTACGGCCCGCGGCCTTGGCCATGTACAGGGCGCGGTCGGCGGCATTGAGCAGGCCGGTCCAGTCCGTGTCGCGCGACGGCGTGACGCTGGCGGCGCCGATGCTGATCGAGGTGGTGCACGCTTCTCCCGCCCACAGCTTGACCTTGCTGCGGATCGTCTCCGCGACGCGCAGCGCATCCGCTTCCGAGGTCCCCGGCAGCAGCACCGCGAACTCCTCGCCGCCATAACGCGCGGCGCAGTCGCCGGCGCGCCGCACCGAATCGGAGATGCACACGGCGATGCCGACCAGCACCTGATCGCCGGCCTGGTGCCCATGGGTGTCGTTGTAGCTCTTGAAGTGATCGGCATCGATCATCAGCAGCCCCAGCGGCGCGCCGGCGCGCTGCGCCCGCCGCCATTCGAGTTCGATGGTCTCGTCGAACTTGCGCCGATTCTTCAGGCCCGTCAGCGGATCCGTGGTCGCGAGCTGCTCCAGTCTGGATTCGACCTTCGCCCGGAGCTGGATCTCGCGCGCGGCGACCTGCGTCGCGGCCAGGACGAACACGATCAGCGCCAGCATCATCGCCCCGATCTCTGCAGCCTCATGGCGCCAGTATGCATAGACGCTGTCCCACGACTTGCTGGCGATCACGACCAGCGGCTCATTGGCATTGCGCCAGACCAGCAGCCGCGGCAGATCGTCCAGCGCGCCATAGCTGCTCGACCAGCCGGCCGGCTCGGTGAGCGCGCGGGTCACGGCCGGCGCCCGCGCTAGGTTGCGCCCGATCGCGCCGGAATCGAACGGCGCGCTGACGATGACGGTGCCGTCGCGCCGGAGCACGGTGATGTTGTCGCCCGCCCCGAGCGTGAGCCTTGCGAACAGGTCGCGGAAATAGCCGAGGCGGATCGAGCCGGCGACGACGCCGGCGAAGCGTCCGTCCGGCGTCGAGATGCGGCGGCTGAGAACGATGGAATATTGGCCATGATGCTGAGCGGGCCGCCCGACATAGAGCCCGGTGTCGGGCCGGTCGCGATGCACCTGGAAGAAATCGGCGTCGCTGCGGTCCTCCGGCAGCGGGTCGAGCGTCGACGACTCGAGCGACAGCCGCCCGCGGGCATCAAAGACTTGGATGGTGCCGAAATTCTTCGCGGTGGACGAACGGTCGAACAGGATCAATTGGCGGACGTGCTTGCTGACCTCGTTGATTTCGGGCAGCAACATGTTGCTGGCCACCGCCCGCAGCGAGAGATCGTAGAGCTCGACGGTGCGGCTGATGTCGGCGCCGATGCTGGCGGCCATGTTCTCCAGCGCCTGCCGGGCGCGGACTTCCTCGCTCCGGCGCAGGTCGATCATGACGCTGGCGCAGATGGCGGAGAAACCGATGATGGTCGAGATGGAGCAGGTGATCAGCGTGCGCGCCGAAAGCCGCCAAGGCTGCGTCGCCCGGCCCGTTCGGCGTGTCCAGCGCATCGGATCGTCCCGTCCCCCGTGGAGTCCCGTCCGTAGACTGACGGATAAAGCCGAAGTAACGCATGTTAGGTTAACGAGTCGTTGCGTTCGCCGCGCCTGTCGTCAAGGCGGCCGCACACGCGCTGGTACGATGGAGTCGAGACTTGCCGGACTATGATGCGCTTCGAGACTATCTCAAGCGGCAGACCCGCCCCGAGCTGGTGCTCAGCCTCGACGAGATCGAGGAGCTGATCGGCGACGGCCTGCCGCGCGCCGCGCAGCGCGCCTCGTGGTGGGACAGCCTGCGAAGTCCGCAGGAGAAGATGCCGCAGCGCGAGGCCTGCCTGGCGGCAGGCTATGTCGCGACCCGGCTGCCCGATGGCAAGGGCGTCCGCTTCCGCAAGCTGAAGCCGGAGCGCTGAGCTGCATCTGTGTCCGCGGCACTGGGGCTGTGTCCTGATTTTCCGGCGGTAGTGCTTCGCGCTCAACGTCGACGAGGCGATCGAGGTTTTGGAGAACGCCGGCTGGAAGAAGGGCGCGAGCGGCATTCGCGAGAAGGGCGGCAAGCCGCTCAAGCTCGTGGTCCAGATCTCCACCAACGTCCCGCGGCCGAAGAACCATGTCATCGTCACGTAGGCCTGCCAGAAGGCGGGCATCGAGCTCGAGCCGAAGTCGGTGGTGGCTCGGCGTTCTTCTCCAGCGACGTCGCCAATTCCGACACCTACACGCACGTCTACTGCGACATGGAGATGCTGATGATCAACGATGGCGTCGCCGGGTCCGCGCGTCAGCGGCATCCGCAAAGGTTTGTCGAGCCATTCCTCGGAATGGGACAATGACCTCTGGCAGTTGCCGAACTGGTGTCGCGAGAGCTGAGCGCACATCGAGAGCGTTCATTCCGAAGCAGAACATTCCGGTGTGTGGCGACCGTCGCGAGCGACGTAGTTCCATTTTCCGGGATGTGACTCGCAGTCAATCTTTCCGCATCTGCGAAGTGCGACAATCGATCCGTTCTTTATTGCGGAATTGGCCCGGATTCTGCTTTGACAGTCGCTTCGAAGGCTGATCCAATTTTATGCAGTTCCCGATCGATCCAGGACGGGGACGCGTTTTTGGCATTCAGCACCACCTTTGGAGTCGATGAATGAACGAGCGTGACCTCCGTAGCCAGATCGCTGATGTCAAAGCAGGACGCCTGTCACGGCGCGAATTTGTGCAGCGGATGATTGCCGTGGGGCTGACCGCGCCGATGGCTGGCGCGATGCTCTCCTACTCAGGCGCCGCGGTCGCTGCTGATGCCATCCCCTACAAGCCGACCAAGGCCGGTGGCGGCGGTCCGCTCAAGCTGCTGCTCTGGCAGGCGCCGACGCTGCTCAATCCGCATTTCGCCATCGGCACCAAGGACCAGGAGGCCAGCCGCCTGTTCTACGAACCGCTGGCCGGATGGGACAAGGAGGGCAATCTGGTGCCGATTCTCGCGGCCGAGATTCCGAGCAAGGAGAATGGCGGTCTTGCCGCCGACGGCATGTCGGTGACCTGGAAGCTGAAGAAGGGCGTCAAATGGCACGACGGCAAGCCGTTCACGGCCGACGACGTCATCTTCAACTGGGAATACGCCAACAACCCCGAGACCTCGGCGGTCTCGATCGGCAGCTACAAGAACGTCAAGTCGATCGAGAAGATCGACGATCTGACCGTGAAGCTGGTCTTTCCGCAGCCGACGCCGTTCTGGGCCGATGCCTTCGTCGCCTCGTTCGGCTGCATCATCCCCAAGCATCACTTTGCGGATTATATCGGGGCGAAGTCGCGCGAGGCGCCGGCGAACCTGAAGCCGGTCGGTACCGGTCCCTACATGTTCGTGGACTTCAAGCCGGGCGACACCGTCGCCGGCAAGCGCTTTCCGGACTATCACGTGCCGACGCAGCCCTATTTCGACACGGTCGAGATCAAGGGCGGCGGCGACGCGGTCTCCGCTGCGCGCGCAGTGCTGCAGACCGGTGAATACGATTACGCCTACAATCTGCAGGTCGAGGACGAGATCCTGACCAAGCTCGAGGCGGGCGGCCAGGGCAAGACCGAGCTGACGCTGACCGGCAACATCGAGTATATCGGCCTCAACGTCACCGACCCCAATGTCGAGGTCGACGGCGAGCGCGCCAGCCTGAAGACCAAGCACCCGCTGTTCTCCGATCCCGAGGTGCGCAAGGCGATCAATCTCCTGATCGACCGTGCGTCGGTGCAGAAATTCATCTATGGACGCGCCGGCGTCGCGACGCCCAACTTTCTCAACAACCCCGAGCGCTTCCGCTCCAAGAACAATACTTTCGAGTTCTCGATCGAGAAGGCCAACCAGATCCTCGACGCCGCCGGCTGGAAGAAGGGCGCCTCCGGCATCCGCGAGAAGGACGGCAAGCCGCTCAAATTCGTGTTCCAGACCTCGATCAACGGCCCGCGCCAGAAGAACCAGGCGATCATCAAGCAGGCGTTCCAGAAGGCCGGCATCGAGGTCGAGCTGAAGTCGGTGGTCGCGTCGGTGTTCTTCTCCTCGGACGTCGCGAACCCCGACACCTACTCGCATTTCTACTGCGACATGCAGATGTATCAGACCACGATGCCGCAGGCGGATCCGCAGTTCTTCATGAACCAGTTCGTGTCCACCGAGGCCGCGACCAAGGAGAACAAGTGGCAGGGCCGCAACATCTGCCGCTGGCAGAACAAGGAGTATGACGAGACCTACATGCTGGCCCAGAGCGAGCTCGATCCGGTCAAGCGCGCCGCGCTGTTCATCAAGCTCAACGATCTCGTCGTGCGTGACAACTACGTCCTGCCGGAGATCAACCGGCTCAATGCGATCGGCGTGAAGAACGGCATGGTGCTGTACAAGAGCGGCTGGGACAACGATCTGGCGTTCATCGCCACCTGGTATCGGGCGAGCTGACGCGCGGCCAGCATGACCAGCCAGACATCGTAGGGGTGGAGCGATGGGAAACTATCTTCTCAGGCGCCTCATCGTCGCTGTGCCGAGCCTGCTCGGCATCAGTCTCATTCTGTTCGTGCTGCTCGCGCTGGCACCGGGCGATCCATTCGGCGAGCTCGCGAGCAACCCGAACGTGCCGCCCGAGGTGCGCGAGGCGCTGCGCATCAAGTTCGGGATGAACGATCCCGTGCTGTTGCGCTATGTCCACTGGCTGGTCGCCATGTTCCAGGGCGACTGGGGCTTCTCCTTCGCCAGCCGCGTCAACGTCGACACGCTGATCCTGCAGCGGATACCGACCACGCTCTACGTGGTCGGCACCGCGCAGATCCTGGCGCTGGCGGTGGCGCTGCCGGTGGGCGTGCTCGCGGCGCGGCGGCCGTATTCGATCTTCGACCAGATCGCCAACACCTTCGCCTTCATCGGCTTCTCGCTGCCGACCTTCTTCACCGGCCTGCTGCTGATCCTGATCTTCAGCGTCAATCTCGGCTGGCTGCCGTTCGTCTATCGCGCCGACCTGCAGGCGACCGGCTGGCAATGGTGGTGGGAGAGCATCAAGCAGGCGATCATGCCGGTCATGGTGCTCGGCCTCTACCAGGCGGCGTCCTATACGCGCTATGTCCGCTCCGCCGTGCTCGACGTCATCAAGCTCGACTACGTCACGACCGCGCGTTCCAAGGGCCTCGACGAGGGCAAGGTGATCGTCAAGCACGTCGTGCGCAATGCGCTGATCCCGGTGGTGACGCTGGTCGCGCTGCAGATGCCGACGGTGTTCGGCGGCGCCATCGTCACCGAGCAGATCTTCCGCATTCCCGGCATCGGCTCGCTCCTGATCAGCGCGATCCTCGCCAACGATACGCCGGTCATCATGGCGGTGACCTTCGTGTTCGCCTGTCTCGTCGTCCTCTTCAACCTCATCGCAGACATTCTGTATGGCTGGCTTGACCCACGCATCTCCTTCCGTTGAGACGGTGCCGGTCGTCGCATCGCCCAAACGGCGTTTCTCGCCGGGCCGCGACGCGCTCCGCCGCTTCCTCCGTCACCGCCTCGCGGCGGCCAGCATCGTCGTGCTGCTGCTGCTCGCGCTCTCGATCCTGCTCGGCCCGTGGCTGTGGCGGATTCCGATCAACGAGATCGACTTCACGGCACGCCTCGCGCCGCCGTCCTGGGAGCACCCGTTCGGCACGGACGATCTCGGCCAGGATCTGCTGGCGCGCATGATCTATGGCGGCCGCATCTCGCTTGCGGTCGGCTTTGCCGCGATGGGCGTGGCGCTGTTCGTCGGCATTCTCGTCGGTGCGATCGCCGGCTCGGCCAAGGGACCGGTGGATGCCGCGCTGATGTGGCTGACCGATCTGTTTCTGTCGCTGCCGCAACTGCCGCTGCTGCTCCTGATCATCTATTTGTTCCGCGATTTCCTCAAAGGCTGGCTCGGCCCGGAAGGCGGCGTGTTCGTGCTCATCGTGCTCGTGATCGGCGGCTTCCGCTGGATGCATGTGGCGCGTCTGGTCCGCGCCCAGTTCCTGTCGCTGCGCGAGAAGGAATTCGTCGAGGCGGCGCGCGCGCTCGGCGCCTCCAACACCCGTCTCGTCGTTCGCCACATCCTGCCGAACGCGCTGGGGCCGGTGATCGTCGCCGGCACCATCGACGTCGCGGCCGCGATCATCGCGGAATCGACGTTGTCGTTCCTCGGTCTCGGCTTCCCGCCGGACATTCCGACCTGGGGCCGGCTGCTGTTCGACGCCAAGGACTATCTCGACATCGCGCCGCATTGGGCGCTGTTCGCCGGCGGCGCGATCTTCCTCACGGTCATCGCGATCAACTTCATCGGCGATGGCCTGCGCGATGCGCTCGATCCGCGGAAGGTGATGTGATGGACGCGCGCGTGGCTCCGCTGCTCGAGATCAAGGGGCTGAAGACCTATTTCAACACCGACGAGGGCGAGGTCCAGGCCGTCGACGGCGTCGACATCTCGATCGGCAGCGGCGAGACCCTGTGCGTGGTCGGCGAGTCCGGCTCCGGCAAGACCGTCACCGCGATGTCGGTGCTGAAGTTGATCGCGATGCCGCCCGGCCGCATCGCCGGGGGCCAGATCCTGTGGCAGGGCCGTGACCTGGTGCCGCTCGGCTCGTCCGAGATGAACAAGATCCGCGCCAGCGAGATCGCGATCGTGTTCCAGGAGCCGATGACCTCGCTCAACCCGGTCTACACCGTCGGCGATCAGATCGCCGAGGTGATCCGGCTGCATCAGGGCCTGTCCAACAAGGCGGCGATGGATCGGGCGGCCGAGATGCTGGCGCTGGTGCAGATCCCCAATCCGAAAGCCCGCATTCACGACTACCCGCATCACTTTTCCGGCGGCCAGCGCCAGCGGGTGATGATCGCGATGGCGCTGTCGTGCAACCCGAAGCTCCTGATCGCCGACGAGCCGACCACCGCGCTCGACGTCACGATCCAGGCGCAGATCCTCGATCTGCTGCTCGACATGAAGGAGCGGCTCGGCATGTCGATCATGCTGATCACCCACGCGATGGGCGTCGTGGCCGAGGTCGCGCAGCGTGTCGTGGTGATGTATGCCGGCCGGGTCGCGGAGGAGGCGCCGGTCGAGCGGCTGTTTGCCAATCCGCGCCATCCCTATACGCAGGGCCTGATCCGCTCGATCCCGCGGATCGATCTCGACGCGGTCAGGAAGAGCCGGCTGGAAAGCATCCCCGGCAGCGTGCCGAAGCTGGTCAATCCGCCGGAGGGCTGCCGCTTCGCCTCTCGCTGCCGCTTCGCCATTCCCGATTGCAGGACCGCGCAGCCTCTGCTGCGCGAGATCGAGCCCGGCCACAAGGTAGCGTGCATCCGCGCCGAAGAGATGTTGCTGTGATGACCGAAGCTGCCATTGCCACCCCCGTCGTACCCGCGCCGCTGCTCAGCGTACGCAACCTGACCAAGGCGTTCCCGATCCGGGGCGGGCTCTTGAAGCGCCAGATCGGCAGCGTGCGGGCCGTGGACGGCGTCAACTTCGACATCGAGCCGAGCGAGACCTTCGGCCTCGTCGGCGAGTCCGGCTGCGGCAAATCGACCACCGGGCGCTGCGTCCTCCGGCTGATCGAGCCGAGCTCGGGCGAACTGAATTTCGAGGGCAAGGACGTCATCGCGCTGTCCGGCGAAAGCCTGCGCGCGCTTCGCCGCGACATTCAGATCATCTTCCAGGACCCCTATGCCTCGCTCAACCCGCGCATGACCATCGGCGCCATCATCGGCGAGGCGCTGACCATCCATGGGCTGGCGACCTCACGCCAGCAATACGAGGCGCGCATCGTTCATCTCCTGGAGACCGTCGGCCTGCAGGCCGACCACATGACGCGCTATCCGCACGAGTTCTCGGGCGGCCAGCGCCAGCGCATCGGCATCGCGCGGGCGATCGCGGTCGAGCCCAAGCTGATCATCTGCGACGAGCCGGTGTCGGCGCTCGATGTGTCGATCCAGGCCCAGGTCATCAACCTGCTCGAGGATCTGCAGCAGAAGTTCGGCATCGCCTATCTGTTCGTCGCCCACGACCTCTCGGTCGTCGAGCACATCAGCCGCCGCGTCGCGGTGATGTATCTTGGCCGCATCGTCGAGACCGCGCCGTCACGCCAGCTCTATTCGACGCCGAAACATCCCTACACCGAGGCGCTGCTGTCGGCGGTGCCGATCCCGGATCCGAGCGTCAAGCGCAAGCGCGTGCGGCTCAAGGGCGAGGTGCCGAGCCCGATCAATCCACCATCGGGCTGTCACTTTCATACCCGCTGCCCGATCGCCAAGGACGTCTGCAGCAAGGAAGTGCCGCCATTGAAGGCAAGCGCCGAGGGGCATCTCGTCGCCTGCCATTTCCGTTGAGGCGGAGATCGGCGCGTTACGCCGCCTGACGGTCCGAGACCAGCGCCGTCAGCCGCGCCGATTGCTCCGGGTTCAATGCGAACTGGACCAACGCGGTACGGTCGCCAACGCGGGTCACGGTCCCCGGCAGATCGGACACCATGCCGGTGATGGCAAGCGTCACCGACGTGTTCATCGTCAGACGAACCGGAACGGCTTCGAGCAGGGCGCCGCCGAGCGAGAGGTTGCGCACGGTGACAGGGATCGCTTCGCCGTTCACCTGCAGCGTGCCCGGGCGGTTGATGTTGAGCCGCGTCGACAGCCGGCGATCGACGTCGGCAGTCGACGTCCGGATCACCCGCACCAGTTCGGTGCGCAGCCGCTGCACCTTGTCGGCGACAACAGTCGAGCCGTCGCGGATGTCGGTCGAGCGCCGGCCGGCCTCGCTGGCTTCGCGAGAGACCTCGGCGATCTGGCTGGCGACCTCGCGCGCGGCGGCGGACGTCTCCTCGACCGTGCGCGAAATCTCGATGGTCACGCTGTTCTGCGCCTGGATCGCATCGGCAATGCCGGAGGATACGGCTTCGACGTTGCGGATGACTTCGCCGATCGCCCCGATCGAGGTGACCGAGGCGCGGGTCGAGTCCTGAATCTCGGCAATCTGCTGCGCGATCTCGCTGGTCGCCTTGGCGGTCTGCTCGGCGAGCGATTTCACCTCGGAGGCGACGACCGCAAAGCCGCGGCCTGCATCGCCGGCCCGGGCGGCCTCGATGGTGGCGTTCAGCGCCAGCAGGTTGGTCTGGCCGGCAATCTCGCTGATCAGGCTGGTCACGGCGCCGACCTTGTCGGCGGCTTCCGACAGCTTCGCGATGGTGGCCTGGGCGTCGGACGAGGCGGCAACGGCCTTGCGCGTGAGCTCGCGCGACGAGCTGACCTGGCTGGAGATCTGCGAGATCGAGGCGGCGAGCTGGGCCGACGCCTTGGCGACCGTCTGGGTGGTGGCGAGGGCCTGCTCGGCCGCCGCCGCAACGCTGCTCGAGTTGCGCTCCAGCGTCAGCGCACTGTCGGTCATCGACTTGGCATTGTCGGCCATGTGGCCGGTTCCCTGCGCGACCTCGCCGACCGCGCTGCTGGCGGCCTGCTCGACGGCTTCGGCCATCTCCTGCAGCGCCTTGGTCTTGATGCGCTCTGCGACCTGGCGCTGCTCGTCTTCGAGCATCGCGGTCTGCCGCGCCTTCTCCTCGGTCTTCTGCCTGAACTGCTCGATCGAGCGCGCCATGTCGCCGAGCTCGTCGCTGCGGTTCTGGCCCGGCAGCTTGATGTCGAAGTTTCCATTGCCGAGCTCGGTCAGCGCGCCACTCATCGCGGCCAGCGCCGACGACATCCGCCGCGCGATGATCAGCGTGATCGATCCGATGATCAGCATCACCAGCATGGCGGCAATGAACACGCTGCGCTTGCTCTCCCACATCTGGGCTTCGAGATCATCGACATAGACACCGGTGCCGATGATCCAGCCCCAGGGCTCGAAGCCGGCGACATAGGACATCTTCGGCTGTGGCGCATCCTTGCCGGGCTTTGGCCACATGTAGTCGACGACACCGGCGCCCTGGCGCTTGACGACGTCGACCATTTCGACGAACAGCCGCTTGCCGGTCGGGTCCTTGTTGTCGGCGAGGTTCTGACCATTCAGCTCCGGCTTGATCGGATGCATGACCATCTTCGGACCCATGTCGTTGATCCAGAAGTAGTCGCCGCTGCCGTAGCGCAGCTTGCCGATCCGCTCGGCCGCCTTCTTCTGCGCGACCTCGGGCGGCACCTTGTCGCGCGCGATCGCGTCATATTCCTCGCGGGCGATGCTGACTGCCGTCTGCGCCAGATGGCTCAGCTCGCTCTGCCGCTGATCCTTGAGAGCGGTCTCGAGGTTCTGGCTCTGCGTTGCGGCGAGCCCCACCAGTCCACAGAACGACAGGCCGATGATCGCGTAGATGCGGAAAGCGAGAGAGAAACGCGGCTGAGCCATGGGGCGGTCCGGGCAAATGAGGGAGCTAGATGCGAGTGATTTTAAGGATTCGCAGTTGATGCCCGGTTAAGTGTGGATGGTAACCAATTGCCGCACTCGCGAGGCATTCCCGTAGTAATACGAGCGCCGTCTTGTGAGTGAGTTGAGTAGTTGCGTAGTTCTGGGTCAGGACATGTCGGGCCTGATCAGCTCGGTCGCGGTTTCATCCTTCAGTCGTGCGACCAGATCGGCGCGGCGGGTGAGCACTGCGCGCTGGTTGATATAGCCCTTGTCAGTGATCTCGCCGGCATCGAGCAAGGGCGGCTCCGCCATCAACAGCGCACGGGTCGCATAGCGCGACGAGCCGACCGCCTCGGTGCGGAGCCTGGCCAATCCTCGCGCGATGGCGGTGCGCACCGATGGATGCGCCAGAACGTCGCCGGCCGGGACGGCCTCGGTCATCCCGGCAGCGCCGCGGCACGCTGCGATGTTGGGCACGATGAGAAAGTGCACCTCGTCGGTGCCGTGGCCGGCGATCACGATGTCCTGCGCCAACGGCGCCAGCGCCGCGATGCCGGCGACGCGCAGCGCGCCGACGTTCACCCATGTCCCGGAGCTGAGCTTGAAATCCTCGGTGATGCGGCCGTCGAAGAACAGGCCGCGCTCCGGATGCTCGGGATCTGCAAGCTTCACGGCGTCGCCGATCTTGTAGAAGCCCTCCTCGTCGAAAGCCGCGGCCGTGAGTTCGGGCGCCTTCCAATAGCCCGGCATCACGTTCGGCCCGCGCACGCGCACCTCGAGCTTCTCGCCGGTCGGCACCAGCTTGAGCTCTGTGCCGGGGATGGGCACGCCGATGTTGCCGGCGCGCTCGGCGAAGAAGTGGCAGTCGGTCGCGAGCGGCGATGTCTCGGTGGCGCCCCACGCCGACACCAGCGGTGCAGGGCGGCCGATCGTGGCCCGGCTCATCTCGTTGAGCGCATCCCACAGATTTTGCGGCAAGGCCGCGGCCGCATAGAGGATGCACCTGACGCCGGAGAAAAATCTGCGGCGCAGATCGTCGTCGGACCTGAGTGCCGCGACCAGCATGTCGAAGCCGCGCGGCACGTTGAAATAGATCGTCGGCACCAGGCTGCGTAGATTGGCGAGCGACGTCTCGAACAGGCCCGGCGCAGGCTTGCCGCCGTCGATGTAGATCGATCCGCCGTGGCTCAGCACCAGGTTGAAATTGTGGTTGGCGCCGAAGGTGTGACTCCATGGCAGCCAGTCGACGATGACGGGGCCGCCCTCGACCTCGCGCAGGAACATCCACAACTGCGCCTTGGCCTGCTGGCTCATGGTCAGCATCCGGTGCGTGTTGATCACCGCTTTCGGCTGCCCGGTCGAGCCGGAGGTGAACAGCAGCTTGGCCACCGTGTCCGGCGTGACCGCGGCGAAGGCGCGGTCGACCTCGGCGCCGGGCTTCGTCGCGAGCAGGGTCTGCAGCGGCACCGCGCTCGTTCCATCGCCGTCGCCGGCAATGATCGTTGCCCGATGCAGGCCGTCGACGGCCGCGAGCGCGCGCGCGAACGGCTCGCGCTGCGCGACGAAGATGGCGCCCGGATCGAGCAGACGGATCATCGCGCGCAGCTTCTCGTGATCCGTCGACATCAGCGAATAGGCCGGCGAGATCGCGCAGACGGGGATGCCGACATGCTGCGCTGCGAGCGCCAGCACGGCATGGGCGATGCTGTTGTCGGAGAGGATCGCGAGCGGACGCTCCGGACCGAGGCCCTGCGCGAGCATCCAGGCCGCGGCGGCGCGGACCTGCATCAATGTTTCGCCGTAGGTGAGCCAGGTCCAGTTGTCGCCACGACGTTCGGCCAGGAACGTGCGATCCGGGAAATGGCGGCCCCAATGCTCCAGCCATTCGCCGGTGCAGCGCGCGGCCGGCTGCAGCGGCATGCGCGAGCGCAGGATGATCGCGCCGTCGTCGCGCCTGACAGCCTCGATCGACGGCTCGGCGAACATCGCAGGCTCGGAGGCGCGGCGTTCTGCATCAGCCATGGCGTGTCTCCGGGCTGCGGGAGGTGATCGCTGAAGCTGCAGTGCGGGAGGAACACGCTGCGCGGCGGGCGCCGCGATCGGGTGTAATGCGCCGCCGCATTGCGGTTGCAATGCAGGCAACCATCGCCATCGATGACGGCATGCGTTTCCCTCCCATGTTGTATTCGTTGACCGCGAGACTAACAGAATGGTTGTACTTTGCAATTATTGTGGATGTGACCGATTGGAGCGGCTTGCCCCTGCGACGGCATCGGTCTAGGCAAGGATGCCTCATGTCAGCGAGCCAGCATGCCCAAGAGCGCGAGCACCGGAGCGCAGCGAGACACAACCAGCCAGGATTCCGGGATCGGTCTCGGTGAGCTCGAGAACCATCTCGGCTATTTCGTCCGCCGCCTGCAGCACTGGATTTTCCGCGATGTCAACGCCGCGCTCGCGACGATCGACCTCGACGTCATCCTCTATTCGATCCTGGAGACGATCGCGGCCAATCCCGGCGCCGCGCAGATCGCGATCGCCGGCGCGCTGGGCATCGAGCGCGCGCGCATGGTCGCGCTGCTCGACGACCTGCAGCAGGCCGGCCTGATCGTGCGCGAACGCTCCGAGCACGACCGCAGGGCCCATGCGCTCGGCCTGACGCCGCGTGGCCGCCTGATGCTCAAGAAGGCCAATGCACTGGTCGCCGCGCACGAGAAGCGGGTGGCACGCCGGCTTGGGGGCGACAATTATCGCCGCGCGCTCACGGCGCTGTCGCAGTTCGAGACGGACTAGGCTCGTCGCGAACGGGCCATGTCGCGAGCCTTCTGCCCCGCAAGCACGCATCGGTCATCACTCACACGGCACCCTTTACGCGGTACCGCGGTAAATCTACCTCAAACGAAGCAAAATGAAAGATGCATCCTGAGGCTGTTGCCGTCCTGGATGCATTGCAGCCTCAGCTCGCCGCTTCCAGCCGCTCTTCCGTGAGAAGCCGCATCGCGGCGTCGGCGTCCATCGGCTCGCCGAAGGCGTAGCCCTGGGCGTATTCGCAGCCGAGCTGATAGAGCTCGACGGCATCGGAGTCGGTCTCCGCGCCTTCCGCCACCACGTCCATGCCGAGGTCGTGCGCCAGCGCGATGATCGATTTGAGGATGACGGGACGGGTGCCGCGCGCGGTGGTGCGCACGAACGACTGGTCGATCTTCAAGGTGTCGAACGGGAAGCGCTGCAGATAGGCCAGCGAGGAATGGCCGGTGCCGAAATCGTCGATCGACAGGCCGACGCCGAGCTCGCGGATGCGCGCCAGCATCTGCGCGGCGTGCTCGGGGTTTTCCATCACCAGCGATTCCGTCAGCTCGATCTTGAGCGAGCCGCGCGCCACCGAAGAGCGCGCCAGCACCGAGCGGATGTCGTGGATCAGGTCGTGGCGCAGGAGCTGGCGGGAGGAGACGTTGACGCTGGCGAAGATCGGCTCGCGCAGCCGTGTCGCGCGCTGCCACACCGAGAGCTGCCGCGCCGTCTGGTCGAGCACGAAGGTGCCGAGATCGACGATCAGGCCGATCTCTTCCGCGATGGTGATGAACTCGATCGGCGACATCCGGCCGAGCTTCGGATGGTCCCAGCGTGCCAACGCCTCGAAGCCGGCGATCGAGCGATCCTCCAGCCGCACGATCGGCTGGTAAAGGATGGTGATCTCCTGGCGCTCGATCGAGCGGCGCAGCTCGCTCTCCAGGGTCAGGCGGTCGTTCTTGCGCGCGCGCATCGCCGGCTTGTAGACGTCGATGCGGTCGCCGCCGATGCGCTTGGAATGATACATCGCAAGCTCGGCATCCTTGATGATGTCCTCCGACAGCTGCGTCTGCGGATCGGACAAAGCGAGCCCGATCGAGGCGGTCAGGAAGATCTCGCGCTCGTTGAAGGCGATCGGCGCGCGGATGGTCTTGCGGATGGTCTCGGCGAAAGCGGTGATGCGGGCGGGGTCCTGCTCGGACAGCAGGATCAGGCCGAACTGATCGCCGGCCAGCCGCGCCAGCGTGTCCTGGGGCTTGAGGATGCGCGACAGCCGCCGCGCCAGGGTCAGCAGGATGGAATCGCCGACCGCGATGCCGACGGAGTCGTTGACCTGCTTGAAGCGGTCGAGATCGATCACCATCAGGGTCGGCCGCATGGCCGGCATCGACTTGGCGAAATTGGCGACGGCGGCAAGACGGTCGATGAACAGCTTGCGGTTGGGCAGGCCGGTCAGATTGTCGTGCACGCTGTCGTGGAGCAGGCGCTCCTCGGCATTCTTGAACTCGGTCACGTCCGTCAAGGTGCCGACCACGCGCGAGACCTCGCCGTCGGAGCCGACCACGGGGCGCGCCTTCAGCGCGAACCACATGAAATGGCCGTCGGGCGTGCGCAGCCGGAAGTCCTGCACCAGGCGGCCGCGGCGCTGGTCGAGGACACTGTCGAGCGCGGCGCGGAAGCGGTCCTGATCGAGCGGATGCAGCACCTCGAGCCATTTCGCGGCCGGGCCTTCGAGCGTGCCGCGCTTGAGGCCGAGCAGGCTCTCGGTCTCCGGGCTGGTGAACACCTTGTCGGCGGAGACGTCCCAGTCCCAGATCAGGTCGCCGGAGCCGGCGAGCGCCAGCGCGCGGCGCTCGACGTCGGAGACGATGCCGGTGGTGGCGCCGCCGCCGGCGAAGGCGTGCTGCATCACGGTGAAGCCGATCAGCATCACGATCAGCACGAGGCCGCCGAGCAGCGCCGGGCCGACGATGTCGTTGGTGACCTGGCCCGCAACCGTCATGCCGGCGGCGGCGACCCACACCGTGAGCAGGAACCAGGTCGGGATCAGCAGCACCGCGCGGTCGAAGCCGTGGCTGGAGAGATAGACGATCAGCGCAAAGCCCAGCACGGCGATCAAGAGCAACGACATGCGCGCGATGCCCGAGGCCACCGCCGGGTCGAACAGCGCCACCGCGACCAGCGAGCCCAGGAAGAACAGCCAGCCCAGCGTGATGTGCGAGTAGCGAACGTGCCAGCGCGACAAATTGAGATAGGCGAACAGGAACACCAGCAGGGTCGCGGCGAGGATCGCCTCGCCCGCCGCGCGCCAGACGCGCTCGGCATTGTTCGACATGTCCAGGACCTTGCCCCAGAAGCCGAAATCGACGCCGATATAGACCAGCACCGCCCAGGCCAGCGCCGCGGCCGCCGGAAACATGATACTGCCCTTGACCACGAACAGGATCGTGAGAACGAGGGCGAGAAGACCGGAGATGCCGATCACGATGCCCTGGTACAGCGTGAACGAGTTGACCTTGTCCTTGTAGGCCTCGGGCTCCCACAGATAGAGCTGCGGCAGCTTGTCCGTGCGCAGCTCGGCCACGAAGGTAACGACCGAGCCCGGATCGAGGGTGACGCGGAAGACGTCGGCGGTCGGGCTCTCCTGCCGCTCCGGCAGGTCGCCGACCGAGGGCGTGATGGTGGCGATGCGCGACAGGCCGAGATCGGGCCACAACACGCCGGAGCCGACCACGCGGTAGTGCGGTGCCACGATCAGGCGGTCGAGCTGGTCGTCGGTGTTGTTGGCCAGTGCGAACACGATCCAGTTCTGGCCGCCCTCGCGGGCCCGCACCTCGATGCGGCGGACGATGCCGTCGGTGCCGGGCGCGGTCGAGACCTGGATGCGGTCGTTCTCGCTGCGCTGATGATCGAGGATGCCCGTGAGGTCGATCGCAGGCGCATCGCTGCGAACGCTGACCGCGTCAACGGCCTGAGCGGGGGCAGCGGCACCACACATCACGAGGCCCAGCGCCGCCAACGACGCGAGGCACCTGATCAGACGCAATGTCAAATCTCCGCGTTCGACACCAATCCAAAGCGAAACAAGCCAAATCGAAAGAGGTCGTCGCCGGGCTAATTGGAGCCGTTCCAGGCACGGTTCAGCTGTGCGCGATCATTGGCACGAAAGCGAGGAGAATCAAAGAGTTTCCAAACACGCTGTGTTTAGACTGCGCCTAGATTTCCAACACAATTTTGCCAATATGTTGGCTCGTCTCCATGCGTGCATGCGCTTTGGCTGCATCTGCGAGGGGAAAGGTCGAGTCCATCAATGGCTTGATGCGGCCCTCGCGCAGGAACGGCATCACCTTGGCCTCGATCGCCGCCACCATCGCCGCCTTGTCGGCGTTGCTGCGCGGGCGCAGCGTGGATCCGGTATGGGTCAGGCGCTTCACCATCAGCTTGACGAAATTGACTGACGCCTTGGGGCTGGCGAGGAAGGCGATCTGGACGATGCGGCCATCGGTGGCCGCGGCGTCGTAGTTGCGCTCGATGTAGTCGCCGCCGACCATGTCGAGGATGACGTTGGCGCCCTTGCCGCCGGTCGCTTCCTTGACCACGGCGACGAAGTCCTCCGTCTTGTAGTTGATGGCGCGGTCGGCGCCGAGCTTCACGCAGGCGTCGGCCTTGTCCTGCGAGCCGACGGTGACCAGCACCTTGGCGCCGAATGCCTTGCCGAGCTGGATCGCCATGGTGCCGATGCCGGAGGAGCCGCCATGCACCAGCAGGGTCTCGCCCGCCTTCAGGCCGCCGCGCTCGAACACGTTGTGCCAGACCGTCATCAGGGTCTCGGGCAGGGCGCCGGCTTCCAGGAGGGACAGCGCCGGCGGCACCGCCATCGCCTGCGCGTCTTGTGCGATGCAATATTGCGCATAGCCGCCGCCGGCGACCAGGGACATCACGGTGTCGCCGAGCTTGTGCCGGACGGCGCCCTCGCCGAGCGCCACGACCTCCCCGGCCACTTCCAGCCCCGGCAGGTCGCTGGCGCCGGGCGGCGGCGGATAGCTGCCGGAGCGCTGGGCGACATCGGGACGGTTAACGCCGGCGGCCTTCACCTTGATCAGGATCTCGCCGGGGCCGGGCTTGGGCACGGGCCGGGTTTCCGGCTTGAGCACCTCGGGTCCGCCCGGCTGGCTGATGGCGACCACGGTCATTTGCGCGGGCAGCTGTTCCATGAGAAATCCTTCGGCGAGGGCTGAAAGCGGGTGCTGCCGCGTGCTTAAGCCAGCCGGGGCATGGCTGGCAACCGGGAGGAGGGTGAGATGGCGAACGAGGACGACGATCGGCCGCGCAAGGCCGTTTCGCACGAGATCGGGCAGGATCTGTCGATGCTGTCGGTCGAGGAGCTGACCAGCCGGGTGGCGCTGCTCCGGGCCGAGATCGAGCGCATCGAGCAGGCGGTGGCGAAAAAGCGCGCCTCGCGTGATGCCGCCGCCAGCATCTTCAAGTCGTGAACCTCGCGGCCGTAGAAACGCGGTCGGCCAGTGGCCGACATGGCTAACGAAGATTGAAAAATTTTCGCCATTTACGGTTGATTAAGCTTTCGCGTTTACAACCGGAACCGTCCTCGTTTGGACACCGAGTGGCTCCTGTCCACTCTGTTTGACGCCTCCCTGTTATCAACTTCAAAGCCGCCGGAAACGGCGGCTCTTTTTTTGCGCCCGCGCCGAGCCGGGCGAACCGGGCGGTCGCCCGTGGCGCGCTCCCCCATGCGCAGGCGGCGATCGTGGAACGAACGTCGTGCCGGCTCATTGCGCCCGTGCCGGTCTTCGGTCGCCAGCAGGTCAGGCGCGAAAATCCTGTGCGCCGCGGCAGGCGTGACGATCCTCGTTCGACGACTGCAAACTATTGCCGTGATCATGGTTGCTAGTTGAGCTGATCGTGCGACTCGGCCGCGATCGGCCGTGTTGCAGTCGCAAATGGTACGAGGGCACGGCATGGCCCACGCCGTGGAAACCATAAAAGGCGTTGCTGCTGGACTCTCGAAACCGGCCGCGCAATGATTTGTTCATCATACCGGCGACGTTGCCGGGTTGCGTAAACAGTCGCGTTTAAGAGGCGTTAACCATGTCGGACCGTTTGCTGGGCGATGGCGCTCTGGTTCAGTTCAACGAGCGGCTCACCAATTCTGCTGCATTCGGCGCGCTGTTCCGGGAAGGCATGGATCTGGTCGAGGAGACCGCCGCCTATCTCGATGGCGACGGCCGCAACGAGGCCAAGGCGCTCGACCGCGCCGTCAGCCTGACCTACGCGACCGAGAGCATGCGTCTCACCACCCGCCTGATGCAACTGGCGTCCTGGCTGCTCCTGCACCGCGCGGTGAAGGAGGGCGAGATGACCCTGAGCCAGGCCAACCGCGAGAAGACCAAGGTCAAGCTCACCGCCGCAGATCCCGGGCCGGATGATCTGCTGGAGAAGCTGCCGCAGCAGCTGCAGAGCCTGATCTCGCGCTCGATGAGCCTGCAGGTGCGGGTCCGCCGGCTCGACTCGACAATTCATTCCCCGCCGCCGGACCAGAGCGCGATCGGCAATCCGCTGGTGCCGCATCTCAACCGGCTGAAGGCCGCGTTCGAGCAGTAGGCCCCGGCATCGGGCGGCCCCCGCCGGGGCCGCTCCCCCAGCCGAAGGTCTCGTTGCGACCAGCTCAGAAACAAAAACGCCCCCGTTTCCGGGGGCGTTTTGCTGTGAGCTCTCGATCAGGCGCAGGCCAGGAAGGCCGGTGCCGAGGGCAAGAAGGCATCAATCCTTCTTGAGGAAGCCCTGGAACTTCTTCTGGAAGCGCGAGACACGGCCGCCGCGATCCATGATCTGTTGGGTGCCACCGGTCCAGGCCGGGTGTGACTTGGGGTCGATGTCGAGGTTGAGCTTGTCGCCCTCTTTGCCCCAGGTCGAGCGGGTCTGGTACTCGGTGCCATCGGTCATCACGACCGTAATCGTATGATAATTCGGGTGAATGTCGGCTTTCATGGCTGATCCTACGGCACGATGCGAAGACATGATGCGACGCGGCCGCGCCTGATCCTGTCGTCACTGAAGGGGGACAATTGGCGGGCTCTATAGCCCAAGGTTCTGCCCAAAACAAGCCAAGGTCGCGGATGAACACCTTGGTACGTTTCCGGATTTGCCAAGCCCGGCCCGGCGGGCCTATCAGGACGGCAGATCGGTATTTGGAAGAATTCTCAGGTGGCCCATGAGCGCAGTGGAACGGCTTGACGAGCGGCAGGGCGCTGCCCCAGGGCAGGATCCGGTTGGAGATGCCGTTGCGGCCGTCGAGGCATTGGCCGAGCCGGCAAGCCCTGTGCGGCGCTCGAAGCTGCGCCCGCTGCTGGCGCTGTCTCCCTATGTCCTGCGCTATCGCGGCCGCGCCCTGCTGGCGCTGATCGCGCTCACGGTCGCGGCCCTGACCACGCTTCTGGTGCCGATCGCGGTCCGCCGCATGATCGATTTCGGCTTCACGCCGAAAGGCATCGAGCTGATCAACAGCTATTTCAGCGTCATGATCGCCGTCGTGGCGGTGCTCGCGCTGGCAAGCGCGGCCCGCTACTACCTCGTCATGACGATCGGCGAGCGCATCGTCGCCGATCTCCGGCGCGACGTGTTCGCGCATCTGATGTCGCTGTCGCCGTCCTTCTTCGATTCCGCGCGCTCCGGCGAGCTGGTGTCGCGGCTCACCGCCGACACCACCCAGATCAAATCGGCGGCGGGCGCCTCCGTTTCCATCGCGCTGCGCAATCTGCTGCTGTTCATCGGCGCCACCGCGATGATGGTGATCACGAGCCCGAAGCTGTCCGGCTTCGTGCTGCTGGCGATCCCGCTGATCGTGCTGCCGCTGGTGGCGTTCGGGCGCTGGGTCCGGCGGCTGTCGCGCAACGCCCAGGACACGCTCGCCGACGCCTCGGCCTATGCGTCCGAGCTGATCGGCTCGATCAGGACGGTGCAGGCCTATACCAGCGAGAGGCTCGCGGCGGCGCGTTTCGGCGGCGAGGTCGAGCAGGCCTACGAGGCGGCGCGGGTCTCGACCCAGGCGCGCGGCGTGCTCACCGCGATCATCATCTTCATCGTGTTCTCCAGCGTCGTCGCGATCCTCTGGGTCGGCTCCCACGACGTGCTGACCGGTGCGATCAGCGCCGGCCGGCTCGGTCAGTTCGTGCTCTACGCGGCCTTCGCCGCCGCCGGGCTCGGCCAGCTCTCGGAGGTCTGGGGCGAAGTGTCGGCGGCGTCCGGCGCCGCCGAGCGGCTGTTCGAGCTGTTGCACGTGCAGCCGGAAATCACGGCGCCGGCGCAGCCGCGCCCGATGCCGGAGCCGGCGCGTGGCGACCTCGGCTTCGAGCGGGTCAGCTTCGCCTATCCGGGTCGCCCCGATGTCCGCGTCCTCGATGACGTCTCGTTTGCGATCCGCGCCGGTGAGAAGGTCGCGATCGTCGGCCCCTCCGGCGCCGGCAAGAGCACGCTGTTCCATCTTCTGCTGCGCTTCTACGATCCCGCCTCCGGCTCGATCTCGTTCGACGGTGTGCCGGTGCGCGCGGCCGACCCGCGCAGGATGCGCGAGCGCATCGCGCTGGTGCCGCAGGAATCCGTGGTGTTCGCCGCCAGTGCGCGCGAGAACATCCGCTTCGGCCGGCCGGAGGCGACCGACGCCGAGGTCGAGCGCGCCGCCGATCTCGCTCATGCCAGCGAATTCATCCGCCGCTTGCCGGACGGCTTCGACACCTCGCTCGGCGAGCGCGGCGTCACGCTCTCGGGCGGCCAGCGCCAGCGCATCGCCATCGCGCGCGCCATCCTGCGCGATGCGCCGCTGCTGCTGCTCGACGAGGCGACCTCGGCGCTCGACGCCGAGAGCGAGACGCTGGTGCAGACCGCGCTCGAGGGGCTGATGAAGGACCGTACCACCCTGGTGATCGCGCATCGCCTCGCGACGGTGCTGTCCTGCGACCGCATCCTGGTCATGGATCGCGGCCGCATCGTCGAGCAGGGCACCCACACGTCGCTGGTTGCGGCCAACGGCCTCTATGCGCGGCTGGCCCGGCTGCAGTTCGAGGGCGTGTAGTTCCTGCAACACCGTGGACGGCCGGCAACACCCTCGGAATTCTCGTTCCCGACCCTGCAACCTTTCTCCCGCCTTGTACGTTCCCTGCCGGAACAGATGGCGCGCCGCTCGTAGCAGGCGTGCCGGGTCCCAACAGGAGCAACGGACATGCCTTATCGTCGTGGCAGTTTTGCCCTCACGCCGCCCTCGTTCGTCATCTTCGCAATTGCGCTGGTGCTCGCCCTCGTCGCGATGCTCGCGCACTACATGCACGCCTCGGTGCCGCTGCTGTCGGCCGCCCACGCCTTCGACGCGCTGGCGATCGCGTTCGTGGTGCTGACGATCGGTGTGCTGTTTCGCGGCGTTTGAGGACAATACGAAACGGGTCGAGCAGAGAAGTCGTTAGCTCCCTGCGCCAGCAATTGTGTGAATAGAAATCGCGGCGCGCTCGGTGCACCTCGCCCCGCGTGCGGGGAGAGGTCGGATTGCATCGTCAGATGCAATCCGGGTGAGGGGGGCTCTCCGCACGGTCGGTGCGCGTGGCTGCCCCTCACCCCAACACTCTCCCCGTAAGAACGGGGAGAGGGAGCGCAGCGTCATTGCGGCACCATCTCGGATTCAACAGATTGTGTTGGCATCCACACCATCCGCAGCACGGGACGGCCCGAGGTCGGGTTGACGTCCTCGCCGGCTTCAATGAAGCCGTTGCGCTTGTAGAAGCGGATCGCGCGCGCGTTGTCTTTGTTCACAAGCAGCGTGATGCCGTGAGGTGATCGCTCCTTCGCTGCATCGACCAACTGAGTAGCGAGCGGCGAGCCCCAATGCTCGGGCGAGACGACCAGCTGATCGAGATAGCCCGTCGCATCGATCGTGACGAACCCGGCGAGCACGCCCTCCGCCTCGGCCACGATCACATCGGCCTTCGGCACCAGCTCGCTGCGCCAGCGTTCGCGCCACCACGGCACCCGCGCGGCAAAATCGATGGCGGGATAGGCGAGCTGCCAGGTCTCCTGCCACAGCGCGATTGCCGCGTCCTCGTCGTCGGCGCGATAGGGGCGCAGGGTGGAGCTCGACGTCACCGCTCCGTCAGCTTCAGCTCGATACGCCGGTTGCGGCGGAAGGCGTCCTCTGTGTTCGCGGGGTCGAGCGGCTGGAATTCGGCGAAGCCCGCCGCGACCAGGCGCTGCGCAGGGACGCCGAGCGAGATCAGATACTGCACCACCGAGATGGCGCGCGCCGAGGACAACTCCCAGTTCGACTTGAACACCGGGCTGTTGATCGGACGAACGTCGGTGTGGCCGTCGACCCGCAGCACCCAGGAGATCTCAGCGGGGATCTGCTTGTCGAGATCGACCAGCGCCGTCGCCACCGAGTTCAGCTCCTGCTGGCCCTCGGGCAGCAGGGTGGCTTGCCCCGTGTCGAAGAACACCTCGGACTGGAACACGAAGCGGTCGCCGACGACGCGAATGTCGGGACGGTTGCCGAGGATGGCGCGCAGCCGGCCGAAGAACTCCGAGCGGTACCGGGTCAGCTCCTGGACCCGCTGTGCCAGCGCGACGTTGAGGCGCGAGCCGAGATCGGCGATGCGGCTCTGCGATTCCTTGTCGCGCTTCTCCGAGGCATCGAGCGCATCCTCGAGCGCGGCGAGCTGGCGGCGCAGTGCGCTGATCTGCTGGTTGAGCACCTCGATCTGGGCCAGCGCCCGCGCCGTGACCTGCTTCTCGGAATCGAGTGCCCGGTTGAGCTCGTTGGCGCGGCCGGCGGCATTGCTGCCGGCATTGGCTAGCCCGTCATAGAGGCCCTTGACGCGGTCGCGCTCAGCTTCGGCGCTTGCGAGCCCGGCGCGCAGTTGCGCAACCTGGTCGTCCAGCGAGAGCTTGCCGAGCTTCTCCAGGGACAGCATCTCGTTGAGCTGCGCGATCTTGGCGTTGAGCTGCTCCAGCGCCTTGTCCTTGCCGGTGACCTCCTGCGACAGGAAGAACTGCACCACCAGGAACACGGTCAGCAGGAACACGATCGACAGCACCAGCGTCGACAGCGCATCGACGAAGCCCGGCCAGTAGTTGAGGCCGGAATCTCCACGGCGGGTACGGGCAAGCGCCATTCAGCGTCTCCTAGTTCGTCTTCGGCCGGCCGGTCGAGCAGCTCAACTCTTCTCGGTCTGCCGCGCCAGCCGCTCCAGCAGCCGCTTGATCTCGCGGTTCTGCTCGCCCTGGCCATCGGCCCATTCGCGGATCATCTGCTGCTCGGTGCGCATGTGCCCGACCAGGCCCTGGATCGCCTCGGCGAGGTTGGCCATCGCCGCGGTGGCGCCGCGGTTGGAGCCGTCCTCCATCGCGGTGCGCAGCCGCTCGATGGCAACCGAGAGGTCGGCACCGGTGTCGCCGCTGCCGCCATATTCCCGCACGGTGCCGGCGAGCCAGTCCTCCAGATCGGTATAGAAGCGGTTCTGCGCCTGGCTCGATTGCAGGTCGAGGAAACCGAGGATCAGCGAGCCGGCGAGGCCGAACAGCGAGGACGAGAACGAGATGCCCATGCCGCCCAGCGGCGCGGCAAGGCCGCCCTTCAGCGTATCGAACAGCGCGCCGGCGTCGCCACCGACCTTGAGCCCCTCGATCACCTTGCCGACCGAGCCGACCGTTTCGATCAGGCCCCAGAACGTGCCGAGCAGGCCCAGGAACACCAGGAGGCCGGTCATGTAGCGGGAGATGTCGCGGGCCTCGTCGAGCCGGGTGGCGATCGAGTCGAGCAGGTGGCGCATGGTCTGCTGCGAGATCGACATTCGCCCCGAGCGCTCGCGGCCGAGGATCGCGGCCATCGGCGCCAGCAGGACCGGGTGGCGAGGCACCGCCAGGCCGGGATCGGCGATGCGGAAATTGTTGACCCAGGACACTTCCGGATAGAGCCGGACCACCTGGCGGAACGCCAGGATGACGCCGATCAACAGTACCGCCCCGATCAGCGCGTTCAGGCCGGGATTGGCGAAGAACGCCAGGATGATCTGCTTGTACAGCACGACACCGACCAGGGCGCACAGCACCAGGAAGACCAGCATCCGCACCAGGAAGATCCGGGGCGTGGACAGCTTGGTCGGTTCGAGATCCATCGCGGAGCGGGAAGGGGAGCCTTGAGGCATTGTCGATGACATCCGTTGCGGGGACCGGTACCTGAAATCCACTATGGCACAGCAGCGGCGGGAAAAAAGCCGCGATCAGCGCAATCCCGTCCCTGCGCGGAACTATGGCTGAAACCGGCGGGCATCCGCGGCGTAGTTAGTCCCGTGGCTCATATCTAACGGGAACGCCCTGGCTTTGTCATGACCGTCGTTGAATATCTGCAGGCGCTGCTGACGATGGCCGTGGCGATGTCGGTGCTGATGGGGCTCGCCTGGGTCGTGCAGCAGCGCACCGGCAACTCCGGCTGGGTCGACACGATCTGGACATTTTCCGTCGGGCTGGTCGGCGCCGCCGGCGCGATCTGGCCCGCCGGCGGCGCCGCCCCCAACGCGCGGCAGTGGCTGGTCGCGGTGCTGGTGGCGGTCTGGTCGCTGCGGCTCGGCGGCCATGTCGCAGCGCGCAGCCGCGGCATCTCCGACGACCCGCGCTACGCGGAGTTTGCCCGGCAATGGGGTGCGGCCGCACCGCGAAAGATGTTCCTGTTCCTGCAGCAGCAGGCCTGGGGCTCGATCCCGCTGGTGTTCGCGATGTTCGTCGCCGCCCATGCGCCGGCCGCCGAGCTTCGGCTGCAGGACTATCTCGGCATCCTCGTGCTGTTCGCAGGCATCGCCGGCGAGGGCGTCGCCGACGCTCAGCTCAAGGCGTTTCGCGCCGATCCCGCCAACAAGGGCAAGGTGTGCGACGTCGGCCTGTGGCGCTGGTCGCGCCATCCCAACTATTTCTTCGAGTGGGTGTGCTGGCTGTCCTATCCGGTCATCGCGCTGTCGTTCGACCATCCGTGGGGCCTCGCCAGCCTGCTCGCGCCATTGTTCATGTACTGGATCCTGGTCCACGTCACCGGCATCCCGCCGCTGGAACAGCAGATGCTGCGCTCGCGCGGCGATCGCTACCGGGCCTATCAGGCGCGCACCAGCGCGTTCTTTCCCCTGCCGCCAAATCCTTTTACGAAGTAACGGAGCCACCGCATGAGCTTCATCTCGACCATCATCGGCGCCGCCGAGCGTGTGCCGCTGCCCGATGCCGTCATCCGCTCGGCAATCTCCGAATTGTGCGCGCGCACGGCGGCGCGGCTCGGCGGGGCCGATGCGATGGGTGACGCGGAGTTCGCCCGCCTGCTGACGACGCGGCCGATCGCCGAGCATACCGACGCGGCGAACAGCCAGCACTATGAGGTGCCGGCGGCGTTCTTCGCCCGCGTGCTCGGGCCGAACCGCAAATACTCCTGCTGCTTCTACAAGGAGCCGGTCTCGACCCTGCGGGAGGCGGAGGAGGAGGCGCTGCGCCAGACCGTCGCCAATGCCGATCTCCAGGATGGCCAGACCATTCTGGAGCTCGGCTGCGGCTGGGGCTCGCTGTCGCTGTTCATGGCCCGGCAGTTCCCGCGTGCGAAGATCACGGCGGTCTCCAACTCGCACTCGCAGCGCCGCGCGATCGAGGAGATGGCGGCCGCGCGCGGCCTGCTCAACCTGCGGGTCGTCACCGCCGACATGAACGGGTTCGCTCCCGACGCGCGCTTTGATCGCATCGTCTCGGTCGAGATGTTCGAGCACATGATGAACTGGCGCGAGCTGCTGTCGCGGGTCCGGTCATGGCTCCTGCCGGACGGCTGCCTGTTCATGCACATCTTCACCCACCGCACCGGATCCTACCTGTTCGACCGCAACGATCGCGAGGACTGGATCGCGCAGCACTTCTTCACCGGCGGCATCATGCCGAGCCACGGCCTGATCCGGCAGTACGCGGATCTGTTCGCGGTCGAGAAGGAATGGCGCTGGAGCGGCACGCATTATCAGCGCACGGCACGGGACTGGCTCGCCAATTTCGATGCCGATTACAACCGCATCCTGCAGGTGCTGCAGCCGGTCTATGGCGACGACACGGCGCTGTGGATGCGCCGCTGGCGCTGGTTCTTCCTCGCCACCGCGGGTCTGTTCGGGCACGACGAAGGCCGTGAATGGGGCGTCAGTCACTACCGCCTGCGGCCGGCGAACTAATTTGTTCGCTGCGGCGGGATGCCGCAGTGTCGTAGGGGGATTCGCGTTTCGCTGTGCGGAACCTGCTGGGAACCTGCTGCCACAAAGCACTCACAATTAGGTGAGTCCCGAAAAAGCTTGATCTATCAGTTATGTAGTTCGTGTGACATCAAGCCGCCCGGGTTTCGCGTTGCGTCGCAGCAGCTCTTTTCTATGTTGCAGCAAGGCGAGCGCCAGAATGGCGCCATGACTGGGCCATCCGGTCGACTAGTTTTCATCATCATCATCGAGGGGGCTCCTCCACGCATGTCACGTTTTCGCGCGTCGCTGGTCAGCAGTGCATTGATGCTCGCGGCCGCCGCGCCGCTGCTGGCCGGCTGTAACGACCCCATCCAGGCTCAGGCCTCCGCCAATGAGCAGATCGTCATTCCGGACGTCGGCATCGTGACCGTCGAGCAGAAGGCGCGAGCGATCGTGCGCGAGCTGCCCGGCCGCATCGCGCCGACCCGCGTCTCCGACGTCCGTCCGCGCGTCTCGGGCATCATCGTCGAGCGGCTGTTCCGCCAGGGCAGCGAGGTCAAGGCGGGCGATCCGCTCTATCGCATCGATCCGAAGCCGTTCGAGGTGGAGATCCTGTCGAGCCGGGCGGCGCTGGCCAAGGCCGAGGCGGTGCATGAGCGCGCGGTGCAGCAGGCCCACCGCATCAGCCTGCTGTTCAAGGAGCGCGCAGCCCCGGCGGTCGAGAACGAGAAGGCGATCTCGACCGAGCGCGAGGCAGCGGCCGACATCGAGGCCCGCAAGGCCGATCTTGCGCGTGCCCAGCTCAATCTCGACTATGCGACCGTGCGCGCGCCGATCGACGGCATCGTCGGCGCGGCCCAGGTCAGCGAGGGCGCCATCGCGGTCCAGAACGAGACCTCGCTGGTCACGATCCAGCAGCTCGATCCGATCTATGCCGACTTCACCCAGTCGGTGAGCGAGCTCAACCGCCTGCGCCGGGCGTTCGAGTCCGGCGACCTCGACCAGATCGCGCCCGACGCGATCAAGGTCCGTCTCGTGCTCGACGACGGCACGCCGTATTCGATTCCGGGCAAGCTCCTGTTCTCCGACGCCAAGGTCGATGCCGCCACCGGTCAGGTCACCTTGCGCGGCGAGTTCGCCAATCCGAAGCGCGAGCTCCTGCCGGGCATGTATGTCCGCGTCCGCATCGAGCAGGGCATCGACAGCGACTCCGTCGGCGTGCCGCAGCAGGCGGTGCAGCGCAACGCGGCCGGCGGGTCCGAGGTCTACGTCATCCGCGACGACAACCGCGCGATCGCCAGGCCGGTGCGCACCGGCCCGACCCAGGATGGCCTGGTGCTGATCACCGACGGTCTGCGCGCCGGCGACAAGGTCGTGGTGGACGGCTTCCAGAAGTTCGCCGCCGGCGACAGGGTCGCGCCGCAGGTCTGGACCGAGGTCAGCGCCGCGACGCAGCTCGAATCGAAGTCGGCGACGCGGTAAGTCGCCATGCCGAGCTTCTTCATCGACAGGCCGATCTTCGCCTGGGTGGTCGCGCTGTTCATCTGCCTGATCGGCGCGATCGCGATTCCGCTGCTGGCGGTGGCGCAATATCCGATCATCGCGCCGCCCTCGATCTCGATCTCGACCAGCTACCCCGGCGCGTCGCCGGAGAATCTCTACAACAGCGTGACGCGGCTGATCGAGGAGGAGCTCAACGGCGCCTCCGGCATTCTCAACTTCGAATCCACCAGCGATTCGCTCGGCCAGGTCGAGATCACGGCGAACTTCGTGCCGGGCACGTCGACCAATGACGCCTCGGTCGAGGTGCAGAACCGCCTCAAGCGTGTCGAGGCGCGGCTGCCGCGCGCCGTCATCCAGCAGGGCATCCTGGTCGAGGAAGCCTCCGCCGCGGTGCTGCAGATCATCACGCTGCAGTCGACCGACGGCAGCCTCGACGAGGTCGGCCTCGGCGACTTCATGATCCGCAACGTGCTCGGCGAAGTCAGGCGCATTCCCGGCGTCGGCCGCGCCACGCTGTATTCGACCGAGCGCTCGCTGCGCGTCTGGCTCGATCCCGCCAAGCTGATCGGCTACGGCCTCACTGCCGACGACGTCACCAAGGCGATCGGCGCGCAGAACGCGCAGGTCGCCTCGGGCAGCATCGGCGCCGAGCCCGCGACGACCTTGCAGCGCACCTCGGCTCTGGTGCTGGTCAAGGGCCAGCTCGATTCGCCCGACGAGTTCGGATCGATCATCCTGCGCGCCAATCCCGATGGCTCGACGGTGCGGCTGCGCGATGTCGCGCGCGTCGAAATCGGCGGCCTCAGCTATCAGTTCAACACCCGCCTCAACGGCAGGCCGACCGCGGGTCTCTCGGTGCTGCTGTCGCCGACCGGCAATGCGCTGGCGACCGCGAGCGCGGTCGAGGCCAAGATGAAGGAGCTGTCGCGCTTCTTCCCCTCCAACATCAGCTATGAGATTCCCTACGACATCACGCCGGTGGTGAAGGCGTCGATCAAGCGGGTGCTGATGACCCTGGTCGAAGCCGTGGTGCTGGTGTTCGTGGTGATGTTCCTGTTCCTGCAGAACATCCGCTACACCATCATTCCGACCATCGTGGTGCCCGTGGCGCTGCTCGGCACCTGCGCAACGCTGATGCTGGTCGGCTACTCCATCAACATGCTGACGATGTTCGGCATGGTGCTCGCGGTCGGCATCCTCGTCGATGACGCCATCGTCGTGGTCGAGAACGTCGAGCGCATCATGACCGAGGAGGGGCTGTCGCCGAAGGAGGCGACGCGCAAGGCGATGGGCCAGATCACCGGCGCCATCATCGGCATCACGCTGGTGCTGATGGCGGTGTTCGTGCCGATGGCGTTCTTCCCCGGCTCGGTCGGCATCATCTACCGGCAGTTCTCGGTCACCATGGTGGCGGCGATCGGCTTCTCGGCGCTGCTGGCGCTGTCGCTGACCCCGGCGTTGTGCGCGACGCTGCTGAAGCCGGTCACGGCCGGCCACGGCCACGCGAAGAAGGGCGTGTTCGGCTGGTTCAACCGCTTCATGGACAACAGCCGCAACCGCTACACCGGCGTGGTCGGCGGCGCGCTGAAGCGCACCGGACGGCTGATGCTGATCTATGCGATCTTCCTGGTCGGGCTGACCTTCGCCTTCATCCAGTTGCCCGGCGGCTTCCTGCCGGTCGACGACCAGGGCTTCATCACCACCGACGTCCAGACGCCGGCGGACTCGTCCTACGCGCGGACGCAGGCCGCGGTGGAGGCCGTCGAGAGGTATCTCGCCAAGCGCGAAGGGATCGAGGACGTCACCTTCCTGACCGGCTTCAGCTATGCCGGCCAGGGCGTCAACACCGCCCAGGCCTTCATTTCGCTGAAGGACTGGTCGGAGCGCGGCAAGCGTGACAGCGCCGCGGCGCTGGTCGCCGACATCAATCGCGATCTCGCCGGCTTGCGCGACGCCAAGATCACGGCGCTGCAGCCGCCGCCGATCGACAATCTCGGCAACTCCTCGGGCTTCAGCTTCCGCCTGCAGGACCGCGGCCAGAAGGGCTATGCTGCGCTGACCGCTGCCGCCGACCAGCTGATCGCGGAAGCCAATGCGAGCCCGGTGCTGCAGAAGGTCTATGTCGAGGGTCTGCCGCCGGGACCCCAGGTCAATCTGATGATCGACCGCGAGAAGGCCGGCGCCTTCGGCGTCACCTTCGAGGACATCAACACCACGATCTCGACCAATCTCGGCTCTACTTACGTGAACGACTTCCCGAACCGCGGCCGCATGCAACGCGTCGTGGTGCAGGCCGACCGCATCAGCCGCATGAACGCGGACGACATCCTCAACTACAGCGTCAAGAACGCCAAGGGGCAGCTGGTGCCGTTCTCGTCGTTCGCGACCATCCAATGGGCCAAGGGACCGAGCCAGATCGCCGGCTTCAACTACTATCCGGCGATCCGCATCTCCGGCGAGGCCAAGCCGGGCTACACCTCGGGCGATGCGCTCAAGGAGATGGAGCGGCTCGCCGCCAAGCTGCCGCGTGGCTTCGGCTATGAATGGACCGGACAGTCGTTGCAGGAGAAGCTGTCGGGCTCGCAGGCGCCGCTGCTGCTCGGTCTCTCGGCGCTGGTCGTGTTCCTGTGTCTCGCTGCGCTCTACGAGAGCTGGACGATCCCGCTCGCGGTGCTCTTGACCGTGCCGCTCGGCATACTCGGCGCCGTCGTCGCCGCCAATCTGCGCGGCCTGTCCAACGACGTGTACTTCACGGTGGCGCTGATCACCATCATCGGTCTCGCCGCCAAGGACGCGATCCTGATCATCGAGTTCGCCAAGGATCTGCGCGCCCACGGCAAGCCGCTGGTTGCGGCGACGATCGAGGCCTGCTCCTTGCGCTTCCGCCCGATCATCATGACCGGTCTCGCCTTCGTCTGCGGCGTGCTGCCGATGTCGATGGCGACAGGCGCCGGCGGTGCCAGCCAGCAGGCGCTCGGCACCAACGTGATGGGCGGCATGATCGCGGTGGTGATCCTGGCGCTGTTGATGGTCCCCGTGTTCTTCGTCTCGGTCCAGCGCGTGCTCGCGGGGGATCGGGAGAAGACGGAGCCGGTGGCGGAGCTTGAGGCTTATGGGCCGCCGGCGCCGGCGAAGCCGTGAGTGAGGTTGAATAGGCCTTTTCGGAGGATTGTGCCGCGGTCTTGCCTCACAGGCGCTCCGCTTCCCTCTCCGCCAGGGGGAGGGGAGCACACCGCTCGTGCCGGGAGAACGGAACTCCACCGACGCCGGCTGGAGTTCGCCACTCTCCGCGTGTATGCTCCCACAGCATGTAAACGGTCACGGCATGTCGATGGTCTCTCGCAAATCTGTCTTCGCAATCGCGCTTGCTGGTCTCTCCCTTGTCAGCCACGCGGCTCACGCCCAGTCGGGCCCCGTGAAATACTGGCTGCCGGGCTGGCCGGTCGGCTTCAGCGATGCCGGCAGCCTCGACTCCTACGGCAACTTTCCGAGCTTCACGACGAACGGCAGCGACAGCGGCTTCTTCTCGCGGCGCTACAGCGTGACGAACAATTGGGCGGCGCTTTCGGGAGTCGGCCTGAGCCCGAACATCGTCAATCGCTATGGGGCACTCGGCTCGTATACCACCGAGGGCGCGCAATACGGCTACACGTTCAAGAGCGGCGTCAGCCTCTACGGCGGCTTCGACACGCTGAAATACAATCCCGGCCTGGGCGGCCCGTTCGCAACATTCGACGGACGCTCGACGTCTACGCCGGCCTACGCGATCAATGGCGGCGTCGAGTTCAAGCCGACATCCAATGTCAGCCTGTCGCTCGGCTTCAGCTATGCCGGCCAGTCATCCGACCGCGTCGACAGCGACATCAATTCCCCGGCATTGCCCGGCGCGACGCCGCAGGCGTTCACCAGCGGGCGCAGATAGCGTTCAGGCTGTAGATAGCTTTCCGGCGGTAGAGCTCGGCCGCCAACTCCATCCTCGGCGTCGTCCCGGAGAAGCGCGCGTATGCGCGCAGATCCGGGACCCATACCCCCAGGGAGATGTTTGAGGCGCGCAGGTCGCCCCATCTCGCTCCATCAGAACAGCCGGTGGTTATGGGTCCCGGCTCAAGGCCGGGACGACACCGTATGTGAAGCGAGCGGTGCGAACGGCGTGGCCGCGCAGAATCAAAGCTACGCCGCCGCCTTCAGCACCTTCACGAGCTCGCGGTGAATGACCTCGTTGCCGCACACGACGTGCCCGGTCGCCAGCGCGTCCTCCTTGCCGTCGATGCCCGACACGGTGCCGCCGGCCTCGCGCACCATGATCAGGCCGGCCGCGATGTCCCAGGGCTGCAGGTCGCGTTCCCAATAGGCGTCGAAGCGACCGGCGGCGACGAAGGCGAGGTCGAGCGAGGCGGCGCCGAAGCGGCGGAGCCCTGCGACCTTGACCTGCAGCGAGGTCATCTCGCGCAGGAACAGCTGGTGGTCGCCGCGGCCGATATGCGGCAGGCCGCAGGCGATGACGCATTCATGGAGCTGGCGCCGTGCGGCGACGCGCAGCCGCTGGTCGTTGAGGAACGCGCCCTTGCCGCGCTCGGCGATGTAGAGCTCGTCATTGGCGGGATTGTAGATCACGCCGGCGATCACGGTGTCCTCGCGCTGGAGCGCGATCGAGATCGCGAATTGCGGGATGCCGTGCAGGAAGTTGGTGGTGCCGTCGAGCGGATCGACGATCCAGGTGTGCGACTTGTCGCTGCCTTCCCGCTTGCCGCCTTCCTCGCCGAGAAAGCCGTAGCCGGGCCGGGCCTTCGAGAGGTCCTCGTACAGCATCTCCTCGGCTTTCTTGTCGGCGCGGGAGACGAAGTTCGCCGGGCCCTTCAGCGACACCTGCAGGTGCTCGATCTCGCCGAGATCGCGCTTGAGGTTGCGGCCGGCGCGGCGCGCGGCCTTGACCATGACATTGATGAGGGCGGAATGGATCATGAGCTCGATGCGCTGGGCTGACCGCACCTCGCGGTGCGCGCCTTCCCCGGAAGCGGACGAAGGCGGGTGAAATGGCTGGCTGTGGGTGCCCTGCCGGGGCCGCCGCGTCAAGGCCGGATCAGCGGCCGATCACTTGATGGTGCCCAGCCAGCGCTTGGCGGCCTGTTCGCCCTTGGCGCGGTCTTCGGGGGGCATGTCGGCGAATTTCTCGTCGAGCTTGGGATCGCCCTTGCCGGCTGTCTTGGCCACCAGGTGCCATTTGTAGGCCTCGACCTTGTCCATCTGGGTGGCGATTCCATACAGCAGCACCCATGCCAGTCGGTTCTGGGCGACCGGGCTGTTCTGCCGCGCGGCCCTGCGCAGCAGCGCGATTGCCGCGGGCTGGTCCTTCGGCACGCCGGTGCCGTTGAACAGCGCGATCGCGTATTCGACCTCGGCGTCGATATTGTCGGCGACCGCGGCCGCCTTCAGCAATTGGGCGGCCTTCTCGAGGTCTTTCGGCACGCCGGTTCCTTCCTTGTAGAAGGTCGCTAGCGCGTATTGCGCCTCGGCGTTGCCGGCATCCGCAGCAAGGCGCAGCAGCTCGGCCGAGCGTCTGAGGTCCTGCGGAAAGGTCTGGCCGTCGAGATAGAGCAGCGCGAGATTGTAGGCCGCCTTGGGCTCGCCGAGCTTGGCGGCGGAGGCCAGCAGCTTGACCGCCTCGAGCTTGTCGACAGGGCCGCCGCGCCCGGCCAGCCGCATCATCGCCAGCGCGAACATCGCTTCGCGGTCGCCGGCCTCGGCGGCGCGTTTGTACCAGATCGCCGCCTTGTCGTAGTCGCGGCGGATGCCCATGGCGTTTTCGTAGAGCTGGCCGAGCATCGCCATGGCCTTGGGGTCGCCGGCCTGGGCGCGCGGCGACGCCAGATCGAACGCGGTCTTGTACTGGCCGCGCTGATAGGCGCCGTAGACCACGTCGACATTGGGATCATTGGCGGCGGGCTGTGGCGTCGCGGCCGGCGCCGGGGCGGCCGGCTTGGCCGACGGGGCAGGGGCTGGCTTCTTCGCAGCGGACGGTGCCGGCGGCTTGGGCCTCTCCGCCGGCCTTTCGACCGGCTTGGGCTTTTCCGTCGGCGGCTGCTGAGCAGGCGGCGTCAACGAGATCTGCGCGGCCGCGCCCGTCGTCGCCATGGCGAGCGCAGCAACAACACATGTCAGGCGCAGGATCGTCATCGGCGGCCGTTCAGCTCTGTCCCGGCGCGTCGGCCAGCACGGCCGTATGCGCGCTCCGGATCGCGGCGCTGATCTCGTCAAGAGCGGCGGCCGGACCGCGGGCGTCGTTCCAGACGAGGTCGTCGACCAGCACGAAATCGGCTCCCGCGGCGACGAAGTCCGCGGCTTCCTTGAGCGAGATCGCATAGCCGACGCAGGGCGGCTCGAACAGCTCGGCCCACCAGGCCAGGCGCTCGTTGACGGCATCCGGCGAGGGCCGCCGGCCCTGCGCGTCGCGCTCGCCGAACAGCACATAGTCGGCGCCAAGCTCGCCGGCACGCATCGAATCATGCCGTGTCGACAGGCCGCCGCAGCCGGCGATGCGGTCCGGCTTCAGGCCGGGCAGCGCCTCTTCCAGCGCGGCGACGCCGGTCAGATGCGCGCCATCGGCGCCGGCGCGGGCCACGATGTCGGGATGGCCGTCGATCAGCAGCGCCGCACCGGCGCCCTGGATCGCCGGCGCCAGCGTCTTGACCGTCGTGATCATGCTGCGCGGATCGCTCTCCTTCAGCCGCACCAGCACCGCCGCCACATCGGCGCTGGCGAGGATCGCCGGCAGGCCGGCGGCCAGCGCCGCCGCGTCGGTCACGACCGGCGTTGCTAGATACAGGCGCGGCGCGGGCCGCGCGGATGTCGTCTTGCCGGACACTAGGCGGCCTCTTTCTCGAGCGCGGCGGTCCACTGGCCGCGGCTGGCAAGCGCGTTCATGCGAGCGCGGTGGGTGAAGGCCCGCTGGCCGGTAGCGACGTTCGCCGCCTTGCCGGCCCATGCCTGTTGCGGCGCGGCCTGCAACGCACGGCCATAGGAGAAGGTCAGCCTCCAGGGCAGCGGACCGAGCCGGTTCATCGCGTCGAGATGCGCGGTCGCGCTCTCGTCGGATTGTCCGCCGGACAGGAAGGCGATGCCGGGCACCGCCGCAGGCACGCATTCCTTCAGCAGTTGGACGGTCCTTTCGGCGACCTCCTGCACCCCGGCCTGGTCCGGCGATTGCTTGCCCGGGACCGCCATGTTGGGCTTCAGGATCATGCCTTCCAACGCGACGCGCTGGATGCGCAATTCACGAAACACCTCGTTCAGGACGCGGCGCGTGACGTCGAAGCAGCGAGCGATATCATGATCGCCGTCCATCAGCACCTCCGGTTCGACGATCGGCACGATGTTCGCGGCCTGGCACAGGGCGGCATAGCGGCCGAGCGCATGCGCGTTGACATGGATCGCTGTCATCGAAGGGATGTTGTCCTTGTCGATATCGATCACGGCCCGCCATTTGGCGAAGCGCGCACCCAGCGCGTAGTACGTCGCCAGCCGATCCGCAAGCCTGTCGAGCCCGGCCGTGACCCGCTCGCCGGGGCAGCCGGGCAGCGGTTGCGTTCCCTCGTCGACCTTGATGCCGGGAATGGCGCCGGCCGCTTCGATCAGCTTCACCAGCGGGGTGCCGTCGGCGGCGTTCTGCCGGATGGTTTCGTCATAGAGAATGACGCCGGAAATGAACGACATGCCTGCGCTGCGGAACAGCATCTCGCGATAGTCGCGGCGGTTCTGTTCGGTCGATTCGACCTTGATGGCATCGAAGCGCTTCTTGATCGTCCCGGTGGATTCATCGGCGGCGAGAATGCCCTTGCCCGGCGCGACCATGGCAAGGGCCGTGGTGTTCAGTGCGGAGAGGTTCATGCTTGGCTCCAGACGCACCTGCCCTGCCCATCAAAATAGACGGTTCTCGGGCGGTTGCCGAGCAAACATTGGCCGCAGGTGAGGCGGACTCTCGGAGAGGTGAAGGGGAGGTTGCTGATGGGGCAACCTTGTCAACTCAGCGGCAGTCGGCTCCCCTCCCCGTACGGGCGGGGCGATCGCATTTGACGAAATTCGGCAATCGCGGCACGAGCTGCTGCCAACGAGTTACTCCCTCATGGCCGGGACAAGCCCGGCCATGAGGGAGTGGAAAAAGGCGGGCGCAAGACGTAAAGCGCCAGATGCGATAGCCCTACCCGCAAGGGGGAGGGGAGCACACCGAGTTCAGGGCGAAGGTCGAACTACACGACGAACGCTCACGCGACCTTCGGGGCGAGCTCACCCTTGGCGTAGCGCTTGGCCATCTCGGCCGTCGTCAGCACGCGCTTGATCTTCGAGGCCTGGCCGGCGGTGTTGAACTCCTGCAGGCGCTGCTTGCACAGCTTGGCCATCGCCTCCATCGCCGGCTTCAGGTACTTGCGCGGATCGAATTCCTCCGGGTGCTCCGACAGCACCTTGCGGATCTGGCCGGTCATCGCCATGCGGTTGTCGGTGTCGATGTTGATCTTGCGGACGCCGTTCTTGATGCCGCGCTGGATCTCGCTGACCGGCACGCCCCAGGTCGGCTTCATCTTGCCGCCATAGGTGTTGATGATCTCCTGCAGATCCTCCGGCACCGAGGACGAGCCGTGCATCACCAGATGCGTGTTCGGCAGCTTGCGGTGGATCTCCTCGATCACGTTCATGGCGAGGATGTCGCCGTCCGGCTTGCGCGTGAACTTGTAGGCACCGTGCGACGTTCCCATCGCGATCGCGAGCGCGTCGACCTGGGTCTCGCGCACGAACTTCACGGCCTCGTCCGGATTGGTCAGCAGCTGGTCGTGGGACAGCTTGCCCTCGGCGCCGTGGCCGTCCTCCTTGTCGCCCATTCCGGTCTCGAGCGAGCCGAGCACGCCGAGCTCGCCCTCGACCGAGATGCCGCCGAGATGCGCCATGGTGGCGACCGTCTTGGTGACGCCGACATTGTAGTCCCAGTCAGCCGGGGTCTTGCCGTCGGCCTTCAGCGAGCCGTCCATCATCACCGAAGTGAAGCCGGACTGGATCGCGGTCATGCAGGTGTCGGGACCGTTGCCATGATCGAGATGCACGCACACCGGAATGTGCGGATAGATCTCGGTGACCGCGTCCATCATGTGCTTGAGCATGACGTCGTTGGCATAGGAGCGGGCGCCGCGCGAGGCCTGGATGATGACGGGCGCGTCGACCGCATTGGCCGCCTCCATGATCGCCAGCGCCTGCTCCATGTTGTTGATGTTGAAGGCCGGGACGCCGTAGTCATTTTCCGCCGCGTGGTCGAGCAATTGACGCAACGTGATACGAGCCATGGCTGGAACTCCCTGATTAAGAATTGGACGGTGCGGCGGCTGACGCACGTGTCGAAACTGCTGCACCGTGCATAACGCGGTGGTCGGGAGATTCCAAGGGTTGCGGGCGACGCAGGCGACCAGACCCGGGCTGTCAGCTGCCATTCACAGGTTAGCAGCCAAATCCGTCGCAACGGACACGTAAGAGCCGACTCAGCTCTTCCTGGCTTCGAGAGCCGCGATGCGCTCTTCGACCGCGCTGACCCGCTCGTCGAAGTCGCTCGCCGCCGCGCGCATCATGACCAGCATGCCAGCGGAATCGCGACGCTGCTTGCGGATCAAGGTTTCCAAGCTATCGAACCGCGTCTCGGTCGATTGCCTAAACGACCCAAGCTCAGATCGAAACTCAGCCCGGAGCGCAACGATGCTTTCCTGAATCTTGATCAGGATCGAGTGCACAGCGTCTATCGGGGTGTCAGCCATGGAAGGAACATAACAGAAACATCCATGGCCGACAAGCGTGGAAAGATCAGGCCTTCAGCACCTCGACGCCCGGCAGCGGCTTGCCTTCCATCCACTCCAGGAAGGCGCCGCCGGCGGTCGAGACATAGGTGAAGTCCGAGGCAACTCCGGCCTGGTTGAGCGCGGCGACGGTATCGCCGCCGCCGGCCACCGAAACCAGCTTCTTGGCCTTGGTGCGCTCGGCCGCGTGCTTGGCGGCGACCATCGTGCCGCGGTCGAACGGGGTCAGCTCGAAGGCGCCGAGCGGACCGTTCCACACCAGCGTCGCGGCGTCGTCGATCGCGGCATGGATGCGGGCGGTCGACTGCGGGCCGACGTCGAGGATCATGCTGTCCGGCGGGATGGCGTCGAGACCATAGGCGAAGGACGGCGAGTTGGCCGCGAAGTGATAGGAGACGGTGGCATCCACCGGCAGGATGATGGCGCAGTTCGAGGCCTCGGCCTTCTCCATGATCCTGAGCGCGGTGGCGGCGAGATCCTTCTCAGCCAGCGACTTGCCGATCTGCACGCCCTGGGCGTGCAGGAAGGTGTTGGCCATGCCGCCGCCGATCACCAGCGCATCGACCTTGGTGACGAGGTTTTCCAGCAGGTCGATCTTGGTGGAGACCTTGGCGCCGCCGACGATCGCGATGACCGGCTTGGCCGGCCGTCCCAGCGCCTTGTCGAGCGCGTCGAGCTCGGCCTGCATGGTGCGGCCGGCATAGGCCGGCAGCTTGTGGCCGAGGCCTTCGGTCGAGGCGTGGGCGCGGTGCGCGGCGGAGAAGGCGTCGTTGACCCAGATGTCACCGAGCTTGGCGAGCTCGGCGACGAACGCCGGATCGTTCTTCTCTTCCTCCTTGTGGAAGCGCGTGTTCTCCAGGCACAGCACGTCGCCGTCCTTCATCGCGGCGATGGCGGTCGCCGCCGGCTCGCCGATGCAGTCGTCGGCAAAGGCGACAGGACGCTTGATCACCTGCGAGAGCGCAGTGGCGACCGGCTTCAGCGAGTCCTTGGCATCGCGCCCCTTCGGCCGGCCGAAATGCGCGAGCAGGATGACCTTGCCGCCCTTGGTCGCGATCTCATTGATGGTCGGCGCGACGCGCTCCAGGCGCGTCGCATCGCTGACGTGGCCATTCTCCATGGGCACGTTGAGGTCGACGCGCAGCAGCACGCGTTTGCCTTTGACATCGACGTCGTCGAGGGTGCGGAATTGTTTCATTGAAGCCACCGTTGAACGAGGGACTATCAGGGCTGATTGTAGCCGTTGGTGTTTTCCGGCGGATCGCCTTCCTGCTTCGTCGTCACCCGCATGCCTTGGCGGAAACCATAGGCAATCAAGCCGATCAGCAGCAGCGCGCCGGGGATTCCAAGCCAGTTGGGAAGGGTCATCGCGCTTCCTCAGTCGTCATTCCGGGGCGGTCCGCAGGACCGCACCCGGAATCTCGAGATTCCGGGTTCGATGCTGCGCATCGCCCCGGAATGACTGGCAGGTGGTTACAGCAGCTTGCCGATCGCGACGGCGGTGTCGGCCATGCGGTTGGAGAAGCCCCACTCGTTGTCGTACCAGGACATCACGCGCACGAGGTTGCCGTTCATGACCTTGGTCTGGTCCATGTGGAACGTCGAGGAGTGCGGATCGTGGTTGAAGTCGATCGAGACGTTCGGCGCGGTGGTGTAGCCGAGCACGCCCTTGAGCTCCTGCTCGGCGGCGCGCTTCATCGCCTCGTTGATTTCCTTCGGATCGGTGTTGCGCTTGGCGACGATCTTGAGATCCACCACCGAGACGTTCGGCGTCGGCACCCGGATCGCGACGCCGTCGAGCTTGCCCTTCAGATCGGGCAGCACCAGGCCGATCGCCTTGGCCGCGCCGGTCGAGGTCGGGATCATCGACATCGCCGCCGCGCGGCCGCGATAGAGATCCTTGTGCATGGTGTCGAGTGTCGGCTGGTCGCCGGTGTAGGCGTGGATCGTGGTCATGAAGCCGGTCTCGATGCCGACGGTGTCGTTCAGCACCTTGGCGATCGGCGCCAGACAGTTGGTGGTGCAGGAGCCGTTGGAGACGACGAGGTGATCCTTGGTCAGCGTCGTGTGATTGACGCCGTAGACGATGGTGGCGTCGGCGCCGTCGGCCGGGGCCGAGACCAGCACGCGCTTGGCGCCGGCGGTCAGATGCGCGGAGGCCTTGTCCTTGGAGGTGAAGATGCCGGTGCATTCCAGCGCGATGTCGACGCCGAGGTCCTTCCAGGGCAGCTTCGACGGATCACGCTCGGCGGTGACCTTGATCTTGCCGTTGCCGATATCGATCGTGTCGCCGTCGACGGTCACGGTATGGGGGAAGCGGCCGTGCACGCTGTCGAAGCGCAGCAGGTGGGCGTTGGTCTCGACCGGGCCGAGATCGTTGATGCCGACCACCACGATGTCCTTGCGACCCGATTCCGCGATGGCGCGCAGAACGTTGCGGCCGATGCGGCCAAACCCGTTGATCCCGACCCGGACTGCCATTTTCGTCTCCTTCAATGACGTTTCTCGTCCCTCGCAGCCGGCCCCTGGCAAGGGCTCTACGAGGGTTTGGACCTGTTGACGCCCGGTTCTGCCGGGCGCGAGCGGACGATATGGCCCTTTCGTAGTCCTTTTTTTGCGCTCGCTCAACCGTCGCGAATCATGTTCGCGCGGCGCTCCTGATTTGGTGAACCGCCGCGCAGGATCGAGTGGGCTTTACGCCAGCCGCTGTACGGCCGCCGCGACAGCCGCCTCGGCGGTGATGCCGAAATGCTTGTAGAGCTCCTTGGCCGGGCCGCTCTCGCCGAACGAATGCATGCCGATGAAGATGCCGTCCTGGCCGATCACCGCATCCCAGCCCCAGCGCACCGCGGCCTCGATGGCGATCTTGACCGGAGCGTTGCCGATGATCTTGGCCCTGGCCTCGGCCGGCTGCTCGAGCAGCACCTCCAGCGACGGCACCGAGACGACGCGGGCTGGGATGCCACGCTCGGCGAGCTGCTTCTGCGCGGCCACGGCGATCTCGACCTCGGAGCCGGTCGCGAACAGCGACACCTTGGCCTCGCCTTGCGCGGCGACGAGCTCGTAGCCGCCCCGGCTGCACGGATTGTCCGTCGGCGCATTGGTGCGCAGCTGCGGCAGGTTCTGCCGCGTCAGCGCCAGCACCGTCGGGCCGTTGGTGCGGTTCAGCGCCAGCTCCCAGCATTCGGCGGTCTCGACCGCGTCGCACGGCCGGAACACGCGCATGTTGGGGATCGCGCGCAGCGCGGCCAGATGCTCGACCGGCTGGTGCGTCGGGCCGTCCTCGCCGAGGCCGATCGAATCATGCGTCAGCACATAGACGACGCCCGCGCCCATCAGCGCCGACAGGCGCATAGCACCGCGCGCGTAGTCCGAGAACACCAGGAAGGTGGCGCCGTTCGGCGCGAAGCCGCCATGCAGGAAGATGCCGTTCATGCAGGCGGCCATGCCGTGCTCGCGGATGCCGTAATGGATGAAGCGTCCCTTCGGCGTCTTGGCCGAGAACGAGACGGCCGACTTCGCCTTGTTGTTGTTGGAGCCGGTGAGGTCGGCGGAGCCGGCCACGAACTCGAACGGCATGGCGGCTGCGATCACCTCGATCGCGGCCTCCGACGATTTGCGGGTGGCGACGTTGAGCGGGGTCTCCAGCAGCGCCTTCTTGTGGTCCTTCAGCGCCTTCGCCAGCGCGGCGGGCCGCTCGTGGCGCAGCCGCCGTTCGAACTCGGCGCGCTTGCGCGGGCCCATCTCGCCGAGCCGGGTCTCCCACTCCGCCCGTGCGGTTGCGCCGCGGCGGCCGGCCTCGCGCCAGGCGGCGAGCACGTCGTCGGGCACGGAGAACGGCTCCTGCGAAATGCCGAGCTTCTCCTTGGCGCCCTTCAATTCCTCCGCGCCGAGCGCCTCGCCATGCACCTTGGAGGTGCCGGCCTTGGTCGGCGCGCCGTAGCCGATGGTGGTCTTGCAGGCGATCAGCGACGGCTTCGACGACTTCTGCGCCCGCGCGATCGCGGCCGCAATCGCCTCGGGATCATGGCCGTCGATCAGCTCGGCGGCCCAGCCGCACGCCTTGAAGCGCTTCACCTGGTCGACCGAGTCGGCGATCGACAGCGGGCCGTCGATCGAGATGCCGTTGTCGTCCCACAGCACGATCAGCTTGTTGAGCTTCCAGTGCCCGGCCATCGCGATCGCTTCCTGGGAGATGCCCTCCATCAGGTCGCCGTCGGAGGCCAGCACATAGGTGTGGTGGTCGACGATCTTCTTGCCGTATTCGGCCTGCAGCATCTTCTCGGCCAGCGCCATGCCGACCGCGGTGGAGATGCCCTGGCCGAGCGGGCCGGTGGTGGTCTCGATGCCCTTGGTGCGGAAATTCTCCGGATGGCCGGGGGTGAGCGAACCGACCTGGCGGAAGCGCTTGATCTGGTCGAGCGTCATCTCCTCGTTGCCGGTCAGATACAGCAGCGCATAGAGCAGCATCGAGCCGTGGCCGGCCGACAGCACGAAGCGGTCGCGATCCGGCCAGGCGGGCGCTGCGGCATCGTATTTCAGCACGCGGGTGAACAGCACGGTGGCGACGTCCGCCGCGCCCATCGGCAGGCCAGGATGGCCCGATTTCGCCTTTTCGACGGCGTCCATTGCGAGCCCGCGGATGGCGTTGGCCATGCGGGAATGATCGACCTGCGTCATGCTGGAATCCGTCCAAACGTGAAATGCTGATGACAGGAGCGCCGCCGGTATTGCTGGCGGGCCGGGATTTTGCGGGCTGATTAGCACCTCGGTTCCGGGAATCAAAGGTTCTGCAACGCCGGGAACCTCCCAAAAGTTGCTTAGTAGTGCATAGTTTCGGCCGAGCGTTGCGCTTGGCTCGCCCACCACGTAAGATTTTGCCCGTAACCGCTTGCCGGACAGCGCTTTTGTCGCATCCCGCTTGCTCCGAGGGCCTCGCATCCGTGCCATGAACGATCACCCTGCCAATCTTACCGGCCAGGTGGAACCCGGCGCCGCCGATCTCGAGGCGGCGACGCGGCGACTGATGACGGCCCTCGACGCGCTGGAGAGCGCGGTCGAGCGGCGGCGCGAGGCGGATCGTGACGAGGACGAGCTGGCGACGCGCATCCAGGCGCTCGGCGCCGACCGCTCGCGTCTCGCCGACGAGCTCGACGGCTCCCTGATGAAGACGCGCCGGCTCGAGCGCACCAACCGCGAGATCGCCGAACGCCTGGACACCGCGATCGGCACCATCCGCGCGGTGCTCGCTGGCGGCGACGGGCAGGACGCCGCCCATGATGATGAGGACGAGGAATGAGCCACATCAACGTCACCATCAACGGCCGTCAATATCGCATGGCCTGCGAGGAGGGCCAGGAGCTGCGGCTGCTGAAGCTCGCGGAGAGTCTCGAGACGCGCATCACCAATCTGCGCGGCAAGTTCGGCGAGATCGGCGACGCCCGGCTCACCGTGATGGCGGCGCTCACCGTGTGCGATGAGCTGATCGATGCCAATCAGCGCGTCCAGGTGCTGGAGCAGGAGCTCGAAGGCCTGCGCAACGTCCGCAACCAGGCCAGCGACCGCGCCCGTGCCACGCAGGTCGCGGTGGCGAAGGCGCTGAACGCCGCCGCCGAGCGCATCGAGCGCACCACACAGGTGCTGAACCGCACCATCGGCGGTGGTGTGGCGATCGGGTAGGGGTATCTCGGGGCCGGCATCAGAGCGAACGGCCGCAAAGGGCGGCGTTGTCAACGCAGATGGCCTTTGGCTTTCGTCTTGGCCGCAGTTCTTCTCCGCGGCTTCGATTTACGTATTGCTATCAGGATTCTCCTCATCCGTCACTGGTCTAGCGACGAGGTTGGAGCAGCTTGAAGTTGTTATTTGTTCCGTTGTACATTTTATTGGTTGGGTGTGTTTTTTTATTTTGGGAGGACTCCAGTGAAATGCCTTTTGAGCGTGTTGGTCGCAGTCGTCTTCGGCGCCTCCACAGCAAGTGCACAATCGCAAGCGGTGTATCGCTATGACATCGGCGTCATAGATAACTCCATCAAGTGCGAGCTCGGTCAGGTGGCTAAGCTATTAGCCCGCTCAAGTCCTGTGCCGCCGGCCGTTCGCATGGTTGCCGCAATCAATGTAAGTGGTGAAGACGTTGTTTCTCGAAAAATTTCCGGTGGAATCGACTTTTTTGGGAAGTTCGGCGGCGGGTATGAGAAGAAGGCCGGACGTAAGCGCGGTATGGAAGGTGTCCGCAATATCCACGTCGACAACAGTGTCAATTGTCGGAAGAGAAATATTGTCGATGTAGGTGTGCTGTCTTGCTTCCAAGAGCAGGCGCCGGCGTTCGTCGCAGGACAGACGATCACGTGCAACGATAGTTCTACCGCCACATCGAATGTGAATGCTGGAGGAAAGTTCCAAATATTTGTCGTCGGGGCCGAAGTCTCGGGTGAACTTGCTAACACGCGAACTTGGACGATCGATCTTGTAGCTCCGCCACGACCGAAGTAGCAATCGACAATCTGGCGCGTGTCGGGCCCGCATTTCTTTCGGTTGCGACAGGTGTGCTGGCCCGCATCTGTCATCATCATTCCGTGTCCTTCAACGCCTGGAATGATGATGTCACAGCTGCGCCTCCATCGCCGCCTTGTCGATCACCGACCACACCTCCGCGATCCTGCCGTCGCGGAATTCGTAGAACACGTTCTCCGTGAAGGCGACCCGCCGGCCGTTGACCGGCAGCCCGAGAAACGCGCCACGCGGCGTGCAGTCGAAGTCCAGCCGGCTCGCGACGCGCGGCGGGTCGGATAGCAGCAGGCCGATGTTGAAACGAAGGTCGGGGATGTCGGCGAAGTTGCCGATCAGCATGTCGCGATAGCCGGCAAGTCCGATCTGCCGGCCGTTGTGGACGACATGCTCGTGCACGAAATCGCCGAGCACCGGCCAAGCCTGCGCATTCAGGCACACGATGTAGGCGCGATAGTGATTGGCGAGTTCGGGTCCGGTCATGGCGCTGGGTCCGTTCGAACGAGAGCAGGCAACTTCTCGCAAGGGCAACGGTTCCGACCAGAAATCAAAGGCCTCCCAAGATCAGCGCGATGGCTTGCAACGGCAATGCAGCAGCCACTGCGCCGATGACCAGACCGACGAGGCCGAGGACGACGGAACCGATCCAGCCCCCCGAATGAAAGCCGACGGTTGCACCGACGAAGGCTCCCGTCGCAAGCGTACAGATGGCCCAGAGCGTGTGAAGGATGAGTCCGATCGTCCTCAGCATGCGTGATCTCGCGTGTCAGCGGTCTCGCCCGTCCCCCTCCGATTGGTCGCGCGGATACGCCGTTGTGCGGCAGCGAGGCCGATCACGTCATCGCGATGCGATCGTGTTGCGACCGCTTGTCGTTCCTCCCTGTGTCCTCTACTCATTGTCCAGGCGGAGCCATTGAATCCCGTGGCGACAAACGGGATCGTCCGCGCATCAGGGAGTGCGCATGAAGACGCTGCTCAAGGCGGCCGTAGCCACAGCCTTCACCATGATCATCACGCAGCTCGCGGCCGCGCCGCTGCCGGAAGCCAAGCCCGACGAGGTCGGCTTCTCGCCGGCGGGTCTCGCACGCATGGATGATTTCTTCGCTCGCGAGATCGCCGCCAAGCGCGTGCCCGGCGCCGTCGTGGCGATCGCGCGTGACGGCAAGCTCGTGCATTACAAGGCCTACGGCCAGCTCGATCCGGTCAAGGGCACGCCGATGCCGCTCGACGCGATCTTCGCCCTGGCCTCGATGACCAAGCCGATGACTGCGGTCGGCGGGCTGATGCTGATGGAGCAGGGGCGGCTGCCGCTGCAGGCCAGGCTCGCCGACTACTATCCGGCATTCGCCGACATGAAGGTCGGCGTCACCCAGGAGAACGGAGCGCTGCTGCTGGTGCCGCAGGCCCGCCCCATCCTGATCCATGATCTCTACCGCCACACCTCGGGCCTGATGTATGGCGGCCGGCCGGACAGCTCGAGCGCGGTGGCGCGGCTCTATCCCGACGGCACCGCGCCTGCGATCGAAGGCGACACCCAGGCGTTCATCGAGCGCATCACCAAGCTGCCGCTGGCGCATCAGCCCGGCACGCAGTTCGAATACGGCTTCTCCATCGACGTGCTCGGCGCCGTGATCGAGAAGGTCAGCGAGCAGCGGCTCGGGGAATATCTGTCGGCCAATCTCTGGAAGCCGCTCGGCATGGCCGATGCGACGTTCGCGCCGACCGACGCACAGCGCCCGCGGCTGGCGCATCCGTTTCCGAACAATCCGCTGACCGGCAAGCCGCAGGCGATCAAGCTGCTGGACACGCCGACCAAGTCGGACTGCGGCGGCGTCTGCTCGTTCGCCACCATCGGCGACTACGTCCGCTTCGGCCAGATGCTGCTCAATGGCGGCGAGCTCGACGGCGCGCGCATCCTGAGTCCGAAGACGGTGCACCACATGACCTCCAACCATCTCGGGCCCGAGATCAAGAACACCGTCGCCAATGTGGAGCCGCATCGCGCCGGCTTCAGCTTCGGGCTCGGCGTCGCCGTGCGCGTCAGCGAGGGCCTGTCGGCGGTGCCCGGCAATCCCGGTGAGTTCAGCTGGAACGGCGCCTATGGCACGCAGTTCTTCTGCGATCCCAGGGAGCGTCTCGTCGTCGTGGTCGGCACGGCGGCGCCCGGGGACTTGCGCAAATATTATCGCGAGCAGGTGCAGGACATCGTCTATGGCGCGATGGTGAAATAGCGCATGCTCACGGTTCATCACCTCGGCAAGTCGCAGTCCGAACGTATCGTCTGGCTCTGCGAGGAGCTGGAAATTCCGTACGAACTGAAATGCTACACGCGCGACGCCCGGACGATGCTGGCGCCGCCCGAGTACAAGGCGCTGCATCCGATCGGCGCGGCGCCCGTGATCACCGATGGCGATCTCGTGCTCGCCGAATCCGGCGCGATCGTCGACTACGTCACCGCGACCTACGGCCAAGACCGCTTGCGGCCTGGGCCTGATGATCCCAGCTTCGCGCCGTTCCTCTACTGGCTTCATTTCGCCAACGGTACGTTGCAGGCGGCGATGGGCCGACTGATGATCCTCAACCGGCTGCATCTGCCCGACGACAATCCGGTTCTCGGCGCCATCAGGGCGAGGCTCGACCGTGCCTTCGCGCTGGTCGAGGCGCGTTGCGGCGAGGTGGATTATCTCGCGGGAAACGCGCTCACCACCGCCGACATCATGACCGTGTTCTCGCTTACCACCATGCGCTACTTCCTGCCCTACGATCTCGGACCCTTCCCCAACATCCGCGCCTATCTCGCCCGCATCGCTGCGCGCCCGGCCTATCAGCGCGCGATGGCCAAGGGGGATCCGGGGATGGCGTTGTTGTTGAGCTGATCGTCGCGGGTCGGAAGATCGCTTTGGCGGCTTGCTCGGTGTACCTCGCCCCGCTTGCGGGGAGAGGTCGGATTGCATCGTCAGATGCAATCCGGGTGAGGGAGTACAGGTCTCACGACGTGCACTCCCCGTGCGTCGGCCCCTCACCCCAACCCTCTCCCCGCGAGAACAGGGAGAGAGAGCTGACTGCCCGAGCCGCCATATCTCGTCTCACTATTTTTCAGCGTCTCGCAACACGCCAGCGTTAGGGCGAGAATGCAAATGAACTTATGGTCGACAGCCCACCACCTCGCCCGCTGTCATCAGCCCATCGCCTGCTCACTTCTGCCGCTTGCGGCTCCAGTCCAGGAAGGAGCGATACAGCTCCTCCTTCTCCGCCTTCGAGGTCGGCGCCTTGGCCTGCGATTCGAGAAAGGCATCGAAGCGCTCCTGCTGCGAGAGACTGCCGGCCGCGGCGGGCGGCAGGCCGACATTGGCCTCCTTCTTCATCCGCTCCAGCACGGCGTCGACATACGGATAGCGCTGCCAGCCCGGCACCTGGGCCTCGAGATTGAGATCCTTCCAGCCCGGATGGAACGGCGGCTGCTGCAGCCGCGCGAGGTTGGTGAACAGCGTGTCGACGAAGCGGTTGACGCGGTCGGCGCGGTCGCTGCCGGGCTTCCAGTTGTAGACGGCCAGCACCGACGGCACGGCGATGGTTTCCACGGCGGTGTCGGGTGCGACCAGCCCTGGATAGGTGTCGGCCTTGATGCTGGTCGGATAGTAGAAGTCCGAGAATTGCTGCGTGTACGGCACCGGCACGAAGTGGAATCCAGGATCCGCCTTCTTGCCGCTGAACAGTTCGCCGGGCTTGGAGGCGACATATACCATCGCGGCGATCTCGCCCTTGTGCAGCTTCTCCAGTGCGACGGGGCCACCGACCGCGACCGGCTCGATGTCGATGCCGAGGCGCCGGAAGATCAGTGGGCCGGTGTGGGCGGCGGCCACGCCCGCCGTGCCCACCGCGACCTTCTGGCCCTTCAGGTCCTGCAGCGACTTGAACTCCTCGCGCGCATAGATGTGCACGTCGGAGATGAAGAAGCGCAGCACGTAGCGGATGCGGTCGTTGATGTTGGAAAGGCCTGCCTGCCTGGCATAGAAGTCGAATGCATCGGCATAGGTGATCGCGACGTCGACACCGCGCAGATAGAGCAGGTCGGCGATGTTCGAGGTGGTGCCGCGCGTCACCATCGGGATCAGGCGCATGTTGTCGCCGTCGTCCATGGTCCGCGCCATCTCGCTGGCGAAGCGCACGAAGCCACCGTCGGGCAGGCCCGCGGCCAGGCCGACGGTCCATTGGTTCATGCGCGTCTTGATGGCGGCTTCGTCCGAGGCGCTCCGTGGCTCGGGCGCGCGGGTCTCGGAGACCCGAGGCTCGACGGCCCGCCGTTCCGACGCGCGCGCAGGCTTGATCGAGAGCGGAGCGGCGGACTGCCCTTGCGCAAGCACCGCGCCGACGGGGGTGAGCAAGGCAGCCGAAAGCGTTGCCAGCGCCAGCAGCGCCGGCCGGGCGAGTACTCTGTGCATGTGACTAGTCCCCGATCGCGTCTGCTCGCCATCCCCCGAGCAGACTGATGACACAGCTCAATCCAAGGTCGTATCTCAATGAGCCCTAAAGCTGGCAGTTTTGGGGCAGAAACTACCTAAGGTTTCAGGTAGCTCCAGCCGCTCTCCTGCAGTTCCATCAGCCTGACGGCGCCCGATGGCACCAGGCTCGCTTCGGTGACGATCGCAATCGGATGTCCTTCGCGTTTCTCCATGCCGCGCTTGGTGATGTTGCAGGCGGAGAACTTGATCTTGGCGGGAAAGCTGAGCTCGGCGATCTGCTTGAGCCGGTCCTTCACCGGCGAGGTATCCTCGCGCAGCATGTTCAGCCCGGGTCCATAGGTGACGAGTTCGATCTCGACCTCCTCGCCCTTCTCCTTGAACGTCTCCATGATGTTGGTGGCGTTGTTCAGCGCGAGATTCATGATCGCCGGATCGTTCTGATCGACCTGGATCGAGACGCGATGAATCTTGACGTCGGCGGCGAGGCTCGCAGCAGCCGACGCGATCAGTAGCGCGCAGGCGGCCGTGACGGTTTTGAGATCGAAGCGCATGCCAGGACTCCAATGTACGATACAGGGCATTGGGATGTAGGCATGATCTGCCACAACCTCAGCTCCAAGTCGATGAGCCTGAATCGTGGCAAGACTATGCGCTGCCGACGCGGCGCTGCCGCGGGAGCGCCGTCATCACCACGGCGTCATTGCGAGCGCAGTGGCGAGGCGAAGCAATCCAGGCTGCATCTGCGGAGAGATCCTGAATTGCCTCGGCGCAAGGGCGCGCGAGGCCGGGACGACGGCGGAATGTTGAGCTGGCGGCACGGGAGCAGATGCACGTCGTAAACTGCACGACGGGCAAACCGCGCATGTCGATCATGCGTAAACTGCCCGTCGCGTTACGATGTCGCAGGCCGCATGGCTTGCCGTGTCGGGCAAATCAGGCGGATGCTTCCGCTCGTCCTGCTGCCGCATGAGGGGCGTGTCGCGACCGTCACGAGGCGTTGGCAGTGGGATGCGATGGGCGTGGATTGCCGCAGCGTGAGTTGATCGCGCGGACGAACGGCGATGCACGTACGGTCAAGTCGCGTGGTCCTGACACCCCGATGCTGGTGTCCCGCGCAACGCGCGCAAGCGCGTTGTCGCGCATGGTGGCCAACAAGCCCGGCGCACCAGGGAGATCGCGAAGCAGCCGTTCAAACCGTCGCGCAGGGAAGGCCGGGTGTTTCCGGCTGCACCTGTGGTACCTGCCGCCTGCATTTTTTACGCAGGCGGGCCACGGGCGTCAGCCGACGCCCGGCCTTCCCTGTGCCCTCTGTGTCGAGAGGGCGAGCCAAATGAACAACTCGGACGCCGAGCGCCACGAGGACGCGATGCCATGCCTATTCTGATCTGCTCTGCCGTGTTCGGCCCGGCTCCTACCACCCGACAACTGTCATCGCCCGCGAAAAGCGGGCGATCCGGTACGCCGCGGCCTGTCGGCTCAACCACTGCTGCCTCGGCGTACGGGGGCGCCCGGTCAAGCCGGGCGACGACGCCGAGGTTGGACAACGGCAGCGCGCGTCAATCCGCTTCCACCGCTGGCAAAATCACCCCGCCATGGTTACATTGCGTCAGCGAGGCTGCGACGCGCGTCCGGAACCAACATATCCCCGGGGCCTTATCGATCCTTTAGGGAACTGTCCCTGGCCAGGTCCGTGGACCTGGACATATGGTGCCCACCTACTTTCGTAGGGAACTCCGGGATCGAGCGTTTCAACGGCGATTGCGGCTTCGCGCTTGTCTCTCTCCCTCTGTTCTGTCCCCTTGATTGCCGATCTGCTGCGTTTCTGAGAACGTTGGAGTGCCCGCGTCCGCGAGCTCTTGACGGAGATCCCGCCGCATGCCGATGAAGGCCGTCCAGCACACCAAGCAGCAGCTGCGGGCTGCAGCCCTCGCCGCGCGCGACGCGCTGAGCGACGAGGCGCGCAGCGCCGCCGCGCAGGCCATCGCGGCGCGCGGGCACCCCTTCGCGCTGGAGCCGGGCCAGGTGGTCTCCGGCTATGCGCCGATTCGCAACGAGCTCGATCCGGTGCCGCTGATGCGCGTGCTGGCGGCGAAGGGCGCGCGGCTGGCACTGCCGGTCATCCTGGCGCGCGGCCATTCGCTCTCCTTCCGGGCGTGGTCGCCGGGTGATCGGCTGACATTGGGCTCGCTCGGTATCCCCGAGCCGTCGCCCGTTGCGGCCGAGCTGGTGCCGGACGTGATGCTGGTCCCGCTCGCCGCCTTCGACCGCACCGGCCATCGCATCGGTTACGGCGGCGGCTACTACGACTACACCTTCTCGCACTTGCGTAAATCGCATCACCTCATCGGCGTCGGCCTCGGCTTTGCCGTGCAGGAAACCGAGGCGATCCCGGCCTTGGCCCACGACGCGGCGCTGGATTATGTGCTAACCGAGCGCGAGACCTTGGATTTCCGGAGCAATTGAGTTGCGAATTCTCTTCGTCGGCGACGTCGTCGGCCGGGCCGGCCGCAGCGCCGTCTCGGACCACCTGCCAGGCTTGATCCGCGATTGGGCGCTCGATCTCGTCATCGTCAATGGCGAGAACGCGGCCGGCGGGTTCGGCATCACCGAGGCGATCTATCAGGAGCTGGTCGATGCCGGCGCCGACGCGGTCACGCTCGGCAACCACTCCTGGGACCAGCGCGAGGCGCTGGTGTTCATCGAGCGCGCACCGCGCCTGGTGCGCCCTGCGAATTATCCGGCGGGCACGCCCGGCCGTGGCGCGGCGCTGGTCGACGCCAAGAACGGCGCCCGCGCGCTGGTGGTCAACGTGCTCGGGCGCGTGTTCATGACGCCGTTCGACGACCCGTTCGCGGCTGTCGGCCGCGAGCTCGGCGCCTGCCCGCTGCGCGAGGCGGCGGATGCGATCGTGGTCGACGTGCATTGCGAGGCCTCCAGCGAGAAGCAGGGCCTGGGCTATTTCTGCGACGGCCGCGCCAGCCTCGTCGTCGGCACCCATACGCATGTGCCAACGGCCGATCACCAGATCCTGCCCGGCGGCACCGCCTACATGACCGATGCCGGCATGACCGGCGATTACGACTCCATCATCGGCATGCAGAAGGACGAGCCGCTGCGCCGCTTCCAGTCGGGCATCCCGTCGGCGCGCTTCGAGCCGGCCTCCGGCGAGGCGACGTTGAGCGGCGTGGCGGTCGAGACCGACAACGGCACCGGGCTTGCGATCAAGATCGCGCCGGTGCGCATCGGCGGCCGGCTGTCGCCGGCGAAGCCTTCGTTCTGGGGAGGATGAGAGCCTGGATCAGGCCTTGAGCCGAAAACCCATCCGGAACGCGCCCCAATGCCGGCCCTTGATGAAGATCGGCGCCGAGAGGTCCTTCATCAGCACGAACTGCCCGCCGCCCATGTCGCGGCGGTAGGTCTGCAGCAGAAACGGCTTGTTGCTGGCGGCGGCGACCTTCTTCACCGCGCGGTCCTCGAACAGCCGGCGGTTGCGGCAGTTGGCGTTGTTCCAGACCGGATCGGGCCCCTGCGGCTTGCGGTAGTTCGGATTGTGCGTCGGCAGGTAGCCGCCGCGCGCCCAGGCGACGCAGAACACGATGCGCGGATCGCTGCCCTGGATCGGGTCCTGGATCGCCGGCAGGACGCGGTCGGTGAATTCGACGTAGCGCGTCATGTACTGCTTGGGATTGGTGCCGGGGATCTCGCGATAGCTCTCGTCCATCAGGTCGGCGAGCGTGATCTCGCCGCGGTCGATCGCCGTTTCGAAGGTCGCCGAGATCTGCCGGGCGGTGTCGACGACGGTCTTGATCAGCGGCGCGTCCGCGGTCTGTACGCCGCTCTCGGCGATCAGCCCGATCAGCGCCTCGGAATGATCGAGCAGCTTGGCGATCCGGCTGTCGGCCTGTTTGAGCTCGACCGAGGACTGGTCGACGCCCTTGGCGAGCTCGTTGAGCTCGCTGATCACGGCGTCGCAATGCGCGAGGTTGGAGGTCGCGGCCTTCGCCACGCCGTCGATCTCCTGGCCGACGCTGGTGAAGCCGTCCTGGACGCGGACGATGATGCCGCCGATCTGCTGGGCGCCTTCACCCGCGGTCTTGGCGCGGGAGGAGGCCTGGCCGCTCTCGCCGAGCAGGCTCTTCACCTGCGAGTCGAGCCCGCGCAGGGTATCGCCGATCTCCTGGGTGGCCTGCCGCGTCGCCTCGGCGAGCGACTTCACCTCGCTTGCGACGACAGCGAAGCCCCGGCCGGCGCTGCCGGCACGGGCCGCCTCGATGGTTGCGTTCAGCGCCAGCAGGTTGGTCTGCTTGGCGATCGCCTCGATCGCGACCGAGACCTTGGCGACCTGCGACAGCGCATCGCCGACCGAGCCGAGCCGCTGCTCGATGCGCTCGACGGACTCGACCAATTCGGCGATGTGCCGCACCGCGGTGTCGACCACGTTGCGCGACTGGGCGATGTCGCCGACCGCGGCGGTCGTGGCCGATTGCACCGCCTGCGAGGCGGTGGCGATGTCGTGATTGGCCGCGACCATGGTCTTGGCGGTGGCCTGGAGATGCCCGAACCGCTGCGACTGGTAGCTGACGCGGTTGGCGACCTCCTGGACGTTGCCGGCGACATCGGCGAGCTCGACGCCGAGACCGCCGATGCGGTCGGCGATCTCGTCCATCAGCCGTTCGGCGCCGGTGCGCGCGTCGTGACTTTCCAGAATGGCGCGTTGCGCGACCGACATGTCCAGACTCCCGGGCTTGAAAGGATCAGAAAATCACGGCTTGGCTCACAATTTGTAGGCGGTGCGGAAGCCGCCCCAGTGCCGGCCGCGAACCCGGATCGGCACGTCGATTTCGCGCATCATGACGGTGTTGCCGTTGCCCATGTCGCGCGCGTAGCTCTGGATCAGATAGGGCCGCTGGCTGCGGCCTGCCGCGAGCCCGGCCGGATCGTTGAAGATGCGGCGGTTGCGGCTGTTGGCGGTGTTGAAGGCCGTGTCGCCCGGCCGCTGCGGATGCGAATAGATCCGGTTGTGCACCGGCAGATAGCCGTTGCGGTCGATCGCCACGCAGAACGCCATGCGCTGGTCCTTGGCGAGGAAGGCCTCCTGGAACGACGGCAGCACGCGCTCGGCCCAGTCGAGGATCCGGCTGCGGTGCTGCTGCGGATTGGTGCCGGGGATCTCGACATAGTTGGTATCGAACATGTCCTCGAGCGTGATCTCGCCGCGCGCAACGGCGCTCTCGAACATCCGGTTCAGCTCGGTGCCGGCTTCCATGGCGCGGGTGACGAACTCGTTGTTCTCCTCGTGCAGCGCCCAGAGCTTGTCCTCGATCTTCTCGCGCAGCTCGGCGCTTGGCGCATCGAACCGCGCCTGGGCGCCGGCCTTGACCTGCTCGGTGACGCGCAGGCGGCACGGACCGACGTCCTCCAGCACGGCGTCGAGACGCTCGTTCACGGGCAGGCGGCTCGCATCCGGGCCGGTGATCAGAAGGCCGTCGTTGGAAATCTCATAGACCGGCGCACCGATCGTGCGTGCGCCCGACTTGATCTCGAGCTTGAGGTGGCAGGGCAGACGCTCGCTGCCGCTGCGCACGGGCCGATCGCCCTGCCGCAGCAGCACGGCGCAGCGCGCCTTCAGCTTCTGGGCGTACATCGTCACGGCGCGGCCGGCGTTCGTGACGCGCTCGCCATAGCTCTCGGCCTGCTGGGTGGCGCTGCTGATGTCGGCGGCGCTGTCGACCACCGAGGATATGAACTGCGAGGCCTGGGCCGCATTGTTCGACATCTCGCCGGTGGTCTGGTTCTGCTCGGCGACGGCGCCGTTGACGTTGGTGAAGACGGGGCGGATCGCCTCGATCGCCTGGGCGATGCGGTGGACGGCGTCGGCCGAGCCGGCGGCGTCCTTCTGCAGTGCCTCGATCTTGCGGGTGATCTCCTCGGTCGCGTTCTGGGTCTGGACGGCAAGCGCCTTGACCTCGGTGGCCACTACGGCAAAGCCGCGGCCGGCCTCGCCGGCGCGGGCGGCCTCGATGGTCGAGTTGAGCGCGAGCAAGGTGGTCTGGCGCGCGATCTGGGAGATCAGGTTGACGACGTTGCCGATCGCCGCCGAGGATTCGCGCAGGCGGTCGACGTTGGCCCGGGCTTCCGAGGCGGCGGCGCTGGCCTGGTCGGCGAGCTGGCCGGCGTCCTGGACCTGGGCACGGATACCGTGGGCGGATTGGGTCACCTTCTCTGCGGCGTGGGCGAACGTCGCCGCCGTTCCTTGCGCGGTGCTGCTGCGTCCGCTCAGCGCATCGGCGCGCTGGCGAATGTCCGTCAGCGTCCCCGCCGTCGCCTCGGCGCCGCTGGCGACCGCATCGGCGGCGCGCTCCAGCTGGCGAATCATGCCGCCGAGTTCCAGCTCCAGCAGGTCGAGGATGGCCTTGGCCGAATCGGCATCCGACGACGCCAGCGGCTCCGGCGCGGCTACCGGCTTCGGTTCGGCCACCGGCTCGGGCGCAGAGGCTCGTCTTGCAAAGAAACCAAACGCCATGGGGTAGGCCCCGGTGCGGGTGAAAAGGTGCAGAGGGGCGGCATCGTTGCACTTGACTGTGAAGCCATGGTTAACATTTGGCTTATGGTGCGGGGCAGCCAACTGGCTCTCCGAGGAGGGGGCAGCCACCCTGAAACCACCTCAAATCTTTGATTTTGACGATTCCCGGCCTATAAGGCCGCGCTTCCCCACCTGATCCCCTACGATTGCAAGAGACCTCGCATGGCCGGCCATTCCCAATTCAAGAACATCATGCATCGCAAGGGCCGGCAGGATGCGATGAAGTCCAAGCTGTTCGGCAAGCTGGCGCGCGAAATTACCGTCGCCGCCAAGCTCGGCACGCCCGACCCGGCGATGAACCCGCGGCTGCGCGCCGCCGTGGTCGCCGCCCGGGCCGAGAACATGCCCAAGGACAACATCGAGCGGGCCATCAAGAAGGCACTCGGCGGCGAGGGCGACAACTATGCCGAGATCCGCTACGAGGGCTACGGCCCGGGCGGCGTCGCCGTCATCGTCGAGGCGCTGACCGACAACCGCAACCGCGCCGCGTCCGACATCCGCTCCTTCTTCACCAAATCAGGCGGCAACCTCGGCGAGACCGGCTCTGTCTCGTTCATGTTCGACCGCGTCGGCATCATCGAATTCGACCGCGGCGTCGCTTCCGACGATGCCGTGCTGGACGCCGCGATCGAGGCCGGCGCCGACGACGTGATCTCGGGCGAGGGCGGCCACGAGGTCTATGCCTCGCCGGACAGTTTCCATGAAGTCGCCAAGAACCTCGAAGCCAAGTTCGGCGAGCCGCGCAAGGCGGCGCTGACCTGGAAGCCGCAGAACACGGTCGCGGTCGACGACGAGACCGGCGAGAAGCTGCTGAAGCTGATGGACCTCCTGAACGAACACGACGACGTTCAGAACGTCTACGCCAATTTCGAGATCTCGGACGCCCTGATGGCGAAGATGGGCGGTTGACGGACGCTCAACCACGTCGTTCGTGTGTTCCGTTTATGTTTCCATCGGTGCGGCGCGAGGCTATCTCTAATCCATGAAAGCCCAGCCGATTCGCGCAGCAATCCGCATCATCGGGATCGATCCCGGCCTCCGCCGCACCGGTTGGGGCGTGATCGAGAGCGAGGGCAACCGGCTGATCTATGTCGGTTGCGGCTCGGTCGAGCCGCCCGATGATCTGCCGCTGGCGAGCCGGCTGCTGGCGATCCATGAGGGGCTCTCGGCGGTACTCGGCCGGTTCGCGCCGATGGAAGCTGCGGTCGAGCAGACATTCGTCAACAAGGACGGCGTCGCCACCCTGAAGCTCGGCCAGGCCCGCGGCATCGCCATGCTGGCGCCGGCGATGTTCGGAATTTCGGTCGCCGAATACGCCCCCAACCAGGTCAAGAAGACCGTGGTCGGCGCCGGTCATGCCGACAAGGGCCAGATCGCGGTGATGCTGAAGATCCTGCTGCCGAAGGCCGAGCCGCCGTCGGCCGACGCGGCGGACGCGCTCGCCATCGCCATCACCCACGCCCATCACCGCCAGGGCCAGGCGCCGCGCATGAAGGTGGCCGGGCTATGATCGGCAAGCTGAAGGGGCTGATCGATTCCTACGCGGAGGATTTCGTCATCCTCGACGTCGGCGGCGTCGGCTACCAGGTGCACTGCTCGGCGCGCACGCTGCAGGCCTTGCCGTCGCCCGGTGAAGCCGCCACATTGTCGATCGAGACCTATGTGCGCGAGGACCAGATCAAGCTGTTCGGTTTTCGCTCGGATGTCGAACGGGAATGGTTTCGCCTTTTGCAGACGGTGCAGGGCGTCGGCGCCAAGGTCGCCCTCGCCGTGCTGGGCACCTTGCCGCCGTCCGATCTCGCCAACGCCATCGCGCTGCGCGACAAGGCCGCGGTGGCGCGCACGCCGGGCGTCGGCCCCAAGGTCGCCGAGCGCATCGTCACGGAGCTGAAGGACAAGGCGCCGGCTTTTGCCGATGTCGATCCCGGTGTCGTCAGGCTGTCCGGCGCCATCGAAGAATCCCGCGCGCCGCAGCCGATCGCGGACGCGATCTCCGCGCTCATCAATCTCGGCTATGGCCAGCCGCAGGCGGCTGCCGCCATTGCCGCCGCGTCACGCGCGGCCGGCGACAAGGCCGAGACCGCGCAACTCATTCGCCTCGGCCTCAAGGAGCTGGCGAAATAGGCTATCGTCGCCCGGCCGGGCGAGCAGAAGGACATCCGTTTCCCCCATGGTGAGCAAGAAGGACAAGGAGCTGATCGAGGCGGCCGCATCAGCGGTCAAGAGCCGCTATCGCAACGATTGGCAGGAGGTCGGCGCCGCCATGCGCACGCGCGACGGCCGCATCATCACTGGCGTCAACATCGATGCCTATCTCGGCCGCAACGCTGTCTGCGCCGAGGCCATCGCGATCGGCCGCGCCATCACCGAGTTTGGCGACCACGGCATCGAGACCATCGTTGCCGTGCGCCATCCCAAGCCCGGCGAGCCCGGCGAGGTCGCCGTGGTCTCGCCCTGCGGCACCTGCCGCGAGCTGATCCACGACTATGATGCCAAGGCGCGCGTCATCGTGCCGTCGAACGGCAAGGGGCCTGCGGCGGTGACCATCGGCGAATTGCTGCCGAACAAATACAGGCGCGGCAACGAATGAAGCCGCCGGCGCGCATGGTCAGTCCGGAGCGGCGCTCCGACGATGTCGGCGACACCGCGCTGCGTCCGCAGCAGCTGTCGGAGTTCGTCGGGCAGCAGCAGGCGCGCGCCAACCTCTCGATCTTCATCGAGGCGGCGCGCAAGCGCGGCGAGGCGCTCGACCATGTGCTGTTCGTCGGTCCGCCCGGACTTGGCAAGACGACGCTGGCGCAGATCGTGGCGCGTGAGCTCGGCGTCGGCTTCCGCGCCACCTCGGGCCCGGTCATCGCCAAGGCCGGCGATCTCGCCGCGCTGCTGACCAATCTCGAAGAGCGCGACGTGCTGTTCATCGACGAGATCCATCGTCTCAGCCCGGCGGTCGAGGAGGTCCTTTATCCGGCGATGGAGGATTTCCAGCTCGATCTCATCATCGGCGAAGGCCCCGCGGCCCGCTCGGTCAAGATCGACCTGTCGAAGTTCACGCTGGTCGGCGCGACGACGCGCGCAGGCCTGCTGACCAATCCGTTGCGTGACCGGTTCGGCATTCCGATCCGACTGAACTTCTACACGGTGGAGGAGCTCGAAGGCATCGTCACGCGCGGTGCCCGCGTGCTCGGGGTCGGCATGACCGCCGACGGCGCCAACGAGATCGCGCGGCGCGCCCGCGGCACGCCACGGATCGCCGGCCGCCTGCTGCGCCGCGTGCGCGACTTCGCGTCGGCGGCCAACGCCAGTGCGATCGATCGTGCCATTGCCGATCACGCGCTGAGCGCGCTCGAAGTGGATGCCGCCGGGCTGGACGCGATGGACCGGCGCTATCTCTCGACCATCGCGCTGAACTACGGCGGCGGGCCGGTCGGCGTCGAGACCATGGCGGCAGCGCTGTCGGAGCCGCGCGATGCCATCGAGGACATCATCGAGCCGTATCTGATCCAATGCGGCTATCTGCAGCGTACGCCGCGCGGCCGGCTGCTGACGTCGCACGCGTTCAGGCATCTTGGCCTGGCCGAGCCTTCGAACCGCGATCCCGGCCAGTTCGGTCTGTTCGGCAGCGAGGACGATGATTAACGAAACTGCTGACAATCTGCACAGACGCACCCGAAATCGGTTGCAATGATCAGGGAGAAGGGAGCCGCTGCGAGGAGTTTATCGATGCTGTCACGCCGTCGCTTTCTGTCATTCTCAGGCGGTCTCGCCGCCACCGGTTTTTCGACCGCGACCTACGGCGTCGGCGTCGAGCCGCTCCGCTTGGGCGTCACCGACTATCACATCCATCCACGCAACTGGCCGGCTGGGCTAAGACTGAAGATCGCGGCCATCGCCGACATCCATGCCTGCGATCCCTGGATGTCGCTCGCTCATATCGACGGGATCGTGCAGCGAACCAACGCGCTTCAGCCGGATCTGATCGTTCTGCTCGGCGACTACGTCGCCGGTCATCGTCATCACATCGGACGCATCGACGCCGATGCCTGGGCGCCGGTGCTCGGTGGCCTGAGGGCGCCGTTGGGCGTGCACGCCATCCTGGGCAATCATGATTATTGGGATGATCGAACCGTGCAGCGTGACGGCCGCGGCGCGCCGTATGCCCAGAAGGCGCTCGAGGCCGCCGGCATTCCCGTCTACGAGAACGACGTCGTGCGTCTCACCAAGAATGGCCATGCCTTCTGGCTTGCCGGCCTTGGCGATCAGTTGGCCTACATGCCAGCGCGGCGCTTCCGGCCGATGCCGCGGATCGGCATCGATGATCTCGCAGGGACGCTGCGCAAGGTGACGGACAGCGCCCCGGTAATTCTGCTGGCGCACGAGCCCGACGTCGCGCTCCGCGTGCCCGCGCGGGTGTCGCTGCAACTGTCCGGGCATACGCATGGCGGCCAGATCCGCGTGCTCGGCTGGTCGCCGGCCGTTCCCGCGCGTAATGGCGTCAATCTGGCCTACGGCCACATCCGCACCCAATGCGACGTGATCGTCTCCGGCGGCCTCGGCTGCAGCATCATGCCAGTCCGGATCGGCATGCCGCCGGAGATCGTGCTGGTCAACGTCGGCAGGGAACCCGTCGAGGTGACGTCCTAGCCGGCTCGTGCTCGCCTGCTCTTGCGCTGGCCGTTGAACTGGGCGAAACGATCGCCATTTCCGGCTATCGAGGGCTTCCCTTGACCCAACGACATCTCGACGGCGCGATCCGCGACGGCCGCCACCACATGCAGGTGCGGGTCTACTACGAGGACACGGATTTCTCCGGAATCGTCTATCACGCCAACTACCTCCGCTTCATGGAGCGCGGCCGCACCAATCATCTGCGGCTGATGGGCGCCGAGCAGCACGCGCTGTTCGCGGAGGCGGCAAGCGAGGCCCCGGGCTTCGCCTTCGTGGTGCGCTCGATGACGCTCGACTTCCTGCGGCCGGCCCGTATGGACGACGTGCTCGACGTCGTCACCTGGCCCGTGGCGGTGAAGGGCGCGTCGATCACGCTGGCGCAGGAGGTCAGGCGCGGCGAGGAGGTGCTCGTCAAGGCCGACGTGAGAGTTGCGTTCGTCAGCGGCGGCAGGGCGCAGCCCATACCGAAAGCGCTGCGCGACCTGATGAAGGCGGACCTCGCCTAAAGACGTCCTAACGGTGGGCGGGCGGAGGGATGAGGATGCGCCCGCCGGCGATCGCGACCTCGCCGCGGTCCAGTCGGCCGCGCCATCTGCGCAGCGAATGCGACGGCAGCTGTATCGCCGCGGCGTAGGCACGGAAGCCATTCCGCTACGGTTCAGCGCAAGCCAGCTGGCGAGCACCGCCGCACTACGGTAGAGCGTAGACGGCGACCTGATCGCCGACCTGGTCCTTGAGGATCGTGTTGCCGCCCGCGATGAAGGCGACGTATTCGCGGCCCTTGTACTCATAGACGGCGGGATTGGCGACCGCGGGGGCCTGGACGATGTCGGACCAGAGCTCCTTGCCGTCGGCCAGCGCGTAGGCCCGCACCTTGGCGTCCATCGAGGCTCCGATGAAGATCACGCCTCCGGCCGTAACCGCCGGGCCGCCGATCGTCACCGATCCCATCGACTCCGGCATGTAGAAGCCCCACTTCTGGGAGGCGCCGATGGGACGGCGCCATTTGATGTCACCGGTGGTCATGTCGATGGCGGCGATCTCGCCGAATGGCGGCTTCCAGCAGGGCATGCCGAGCCAGTTCAGCGCGTTGTCGAGTGACATGCCGTATGGCGCACCCTCTTGAGGATAGAAGCCTTGCTCGTTGCCCGAGCCGGCTGCGCGCTGCTCATATTCTTTCCGGGGGTAGAGCTTGATGGATTGCACCACGTGCGAGAAGTTGACGATCGCGGTCTTGCCGCGCGGATCGAAGGCTACGCCGCCCCATTGCACGCCGCCGGCCGAGTCGGGATAGGCGAGCACGCCGCTGTCCTTGTGAGTCGGCGGCGAGTACATGCCGGCGTAATTGAGGCTCTTCCAGAGCCTCGAGCATTGGCCGAGCCCGAGGGCGTCGGCGACCCACCAGATGGGAGGCTTCTTCGACTGGTCGAGCAGCGGCGCCGGCCTGATCGGAAACGGCTGCGTCGGCGCGTAGATTTCGCCCTGGATCGAGCCGTCGCCACCAGGCACCTTGCGCTCCTCGATCGGCCAGACGTCCTTGCCAGTGCGTCGGTCGACGACGAAGAGGAACCCCATCTTGGTTGCCTGCATCAGCGCTGGGATCTGCTTCCCATCGACGGTGATGTCCATCAACGTCGGCGCGGAGTTGATGTCGTAGTCCCAGATGTCATGGTGCACCCACTGGCGAGACCAAACGACCTCGCCGGTTTCGAGGTTGAGGGCCGTTGTCGATGTGGCCAACGGGATCGGCTCGGTGCGGTTGCCGCCCCAGTAGTTCGGGGAGGGGCTGGAGACCGGGAGATAGACCAATCCAAGTCCCTCGTCGACCGACATGCCCGTCCACACATTGGCGGTGCCGGTGCGGGACGCGATCTTCGGCGGCAGCGTAGCGAAGGACCATTGTCGCTTGCCCGTTTGCGGATCGAGCGAGAATACGGTGCCGGGCGGTGCTTCAGCATAGGCCCAGTCCTTGCCGGCCCAGCCCAGGATCACGTGATTGCCCGCGACCGTCGGCGGCTGAAGCAACGAAAGCGGATATTTGTTGTTCACGTCGTTCCACTGATCGACGTTGAGGACGCCGCCGTTCGCGAAATCACGACAGAGCTTGCCAGTATCCGCGTCCATGGCAAAGAGCTGCGCGTCCATGGTGCCGAGATAGACGATCTTCTGGCACGGCTGGCCCGCGACGGGATTCGCTGCCTCCCAATAGGCGACCCCGCGGTTCTTCAGCGCCGGCTGGGTCAAGGCCTTGAGCGTCGATTTGGAGTCGAAGGTCCATTTGACCTTTCCGGTCGCGGGCTCCAGCGCAACAACGCGATAGAACGGCGTGCCGATGTAGAGCGTGTCATTGGCAAAGATCGGCGTGGCGGACCAGACGCTGGTCGGCAGCTTGCCCGACCCATCCGAAACGTCGCCGGTGTGATACTCCCACACCTTTACCAGCGATCGGACATTGTCGGCTGTGATCTGGGTCAGGGGAGAGTACTTCTGGGCATTGAGCTGACCGTGAAACGTATTCCAGACGGCATGGGTCGGGACGAGCGGGATCGGCTTCGGCGTGGGCAAGCTGCCGGACGGCAGCTGAGCGCCTGCGTCGGCAGCTCCCGATTGCTCGTTGCCCGGTGCTGACGATGCGCGACCGGCATTGCTGTGGGGCTGCTCCGAGTCAGTGCTCGAAGGCCCATGCTGCTCTGGGCCTGGAATGCTTCCGGGGGTGGCAGCCGGATGAGCAGTGTCGTTCTGTGCAATCGCCGGCGGCAGCGCGACCATGACCGCAGCGTGAGCGCCGCAAATGGGGCGCTACGGCAGAATGAACGGATTCTCATGCCACGGCTCTTCTTGGCTGGGGTGGGGCGGCAAGCGTCACAATCAATCCGACGAGTGCGACGACCGTGGCCGCCGCCAGCCACCACGCATGCAGAAAGCAGGCGGCGGTTATTGTGCCGAGCGCGCCGAGCAGCCCGAGGGACCAGAACACCCAGAAGAGCCACCCGCTTCGACCAAACCACAGGACGAAGGCGTCGACGACGAGTGCCAGACTGGATCCGATGACGAGCAACGCGCCCGGGGCGCCAGTGACCCCGGTCAAAGGAGCTAGGTAGTCGTAGAGGCCGAGCAGCGTGCCGGCGGCGGCTGCCACGAGGATGATGATCGGGCCGAGCGGCCTCTGCTCAAATGAGGTCAAGTCAACGCTCCAAGATTCATGGCCGACGAGCGCGGGGCAGCGGCGGTGATTCAACGGACGAGAAAAGAATGTCTCGTCGAAGCAGGGGTTCCACGCGCCGCATCCGTACCCGTTCGGGGCCGAGAAGGGCCCCCATCCGGTTTGCCAACCCAATTCCTCGGCGCATGGCGGACTATCTCTGGCACTGTCGGTATAGCGGGGGGCGTGAGACAATCCGCAGCTCAATACCAAACGGGCCTCGATCGGCCGCGGAGGTCGCTACTTCTTCTCCTTCGAGCCCCGAGTCAGAAGCCACCAGTTCGCCGGGTGGGAAGGAACCCAGGAGCACGGAACTCCGGGCTGCTGACCTTCACGAGCCGTAGACCTCCAGTCGCGTGCCGAGCACGTGTCGGAGGCCGTGGAAATGGCAAGTGTGACGCCGTGCATTCCAACCTGCCAAGACGCGATCGAAATCGTATCGGCCTTGGCGGCCGCGATAAGCCCCTGGCCGAGCGACAGACCTCGCATCGGCGCAATCGTGAAATACCCGCTGCGCAAGGCGCATCGGAGAGGCTGCCGGGGATCACGCTGCGCTGACCCGCCAGACGGACTGCCGCTCAATCAGACCGTGGCCGGGGAGGAACTCGCGCGTTGAAACCGTCAGTATCGCCCGCCGCTGCGCTCTTGTTGCTTGATCCAATCCGACAAGGTCCGGGGCGACGATCCTTGTCCGGGGCGCGATGGCTTCGCGGTGGCAGTCCTGTTGCTCCGGTTCGTCGTCTCCGTCGGCCCGCGCGGGCGCGTCGCGGCATGGGCGCCAGAGACGCCCCTCGGCGCCGTTGTGAGCTTCTCCGCTTCCTCCTTCTCCAGCCGCAGCTTGCGCAGCCGCTCCATCTTCTCGCGCTCCGGATCGACGGGCGGCGGTGGCAGCTCGCGCTGGCGGGCTTCCTCGGCGGAGATCAGCAGACCCATGATGGCGCTTTCGCCGAGGGCCTTGCAGGCTTCGAGGCGGTGCAGACCTTCGACCAGGACAAAATGGTCCTTGTCGCGGCGGACGAGGATCGGCTCGCGCTGGCCGACCTCCAAAATGCTTTCGGCCAGCGCGTCGACCGCGTCCTGCTTCAGCGCCTTGCGCTTCTTGTCGGGGATGTGGATCTTGTCGATGGGGAAGCTTTCCGGTGCGGACACAGTCGAAACTCCGTCGTGGGCGCGCCGTCCGGCGTCAGGGTCGGAGGGGGCACGATCCCCGGATCCGCACCGCAGGGCGGAGGGAGGCAGACCGGGCACGTGCGGCTACAATAGAGACATTCGCCATCTCGCCGCAAGGAGCGGTGATGGGGCGTGATGGCTCCTGTCAGACCGCAAGGTGGATCATGCCGCTGTGATCGGCGCCCAATCGGCCGCGCTCGAAAATCGCTCACGCGTCAATTCATGCTGCTATGCTGCATCGCTCATACAGGAGGACGCCGCTCATGACGATACGCACACTCGTTGCCGCGCTGGCCGGGATTGCTCTCGCGCTGCCCGCCGCTGCCCTCGCGCAGGAACCGCCGGTCGAGGAGCAACTCGTCAACGCGATGAACAAGGTGTTCGGCGTGCACGCCGGCTTTCGCGCCAATCACGCCAAGGGCGTCGTGGTCGAGGGCAAGTTCAAGCCGTCGACCGAGGCGACGACCTTGAGCAAGGCGTCGCTGTTCAGCGGCGGCGAGATTCCGGTGACGGTGCGGTTCTCGGACTCCACCGGCGTGCCGAACCTGCCGGACGGATCCGGCGACGCCAATCCGCACGGCATGGCGGTGAAGTTTCATCTCGCCGACGGCAGCGACATGGACCTCGTGATCAACTCGCTGAAATTCTTCCCCGTCTCGACCGGTGCGGAGCTGCGCGATCTGTTCCTGGCGATCGCGGACTCTGGACCGAACGCGGCCAAGCCGACCAGGCTCGAGCAGTTCGTCGCCAGCCATCCCTCGGTGCCGGCGGCGCTCGGCACCATCGCGACGCCGGACAGTCTTGCCGACGAGGCCTATTTCGGCGTCAACGCCTTCGTCCTCGTCAACAGGGCCGGCGAGAAGCAGGCGGTGCGCTGGCAGATGCTGCCGGAGAAGGTCGTGCATATCGACCAGGAGGACGCGGCGAAACGCGCGCCGGACTTCCTGATGGCCGAGCTGCCGGCGCGGCTGAAGCAGGGGCCGGTGACGTTCCGCTTCAAGGCGCAGCTCGCCGCGGCCGGCGACGACACCAAGGATCCGGCAAAGCCGTGGCCTGACGATCGCAAGCTGGTCGAGCTCGGCGTGCTGACGATCGACAAGGCGGTCGAAGACAGTGACGCCGCGCAGAAGAAGCTGCTGTTCCTGCCGGGCCAGCTCACCGACGGCATCGAGGCCTCCGACGATCCGATGATCGACATCCGCAACGGCGCCTATGCCATCTCGTTCTCCCGGCGCAATCCGTGATGATGGTGGCATGACACGCCATGTGCCGTGCGCACCGCGCGGTGCGGCGGATCACGCTGCGCTGATCCGCCTGACGGGCCTCAGTCTGTCGTCATGGCCGAGGCGAGCCCCGCCATGATGCTGCGCGCCGCAGGCGGCGCTTGTGCTGATGACCGGACGATTTGGCGGCGAGCTCAAATCCGTATTTCCGGACGCGATCGGCCGTGACCTAGCTTCGTTCCATCCTCATCGCAATCCAGAACGAGCGGAAATGGGTGCATCTCTTCGGAGTGCAGGATCGGATCGACACCCTCTGCGGGGCCTTCGAGCCCGGCGAGTGAGCACGACACAACCGGCCGCAATTATGGATGCTTCGCGGCACGCGCCCCCGATGAGTTGCCGCAACGTTGACGAAGCCACGCCTCATTCGGTGCGATTGCGGCGGCGTCCGCCGCTTTCTCTCCCGATCGATGACGTCGCACAAGCTGCGCGATAACGGCGAAACCAAGAGCAGGGGTTGTCGACACGCATGGACCGCCGAGCGTCGGCGCGTCGAAGACGATGGCGACCGTGCAGCCGATGTGCCGCCCCGCTCGATGTGATGCAATCGAGGCGTGTAGTAGATGTGAAGGACGACGATCGCGAGGTGCGCGCGATCAGGAAGCATGCCGTCGAGCGCGGGGCCGCGCGCTGCGCCTCCAGTGAGTTCGGTGCGCACGTTCGTCTACGAATGAACTCATGAGCCGCGACGGCATCGCGCATCGCGCCGTTTGTCGCAATCGTGTCGCGCGCTGCTTCTTTTCGCCAGAATCCTGCATCTTGCGTGCAACAGTCAAAGCCGAATCTCGATCGCGTCGGGGGCCCGATCTGCATTCCTTCCGAATGACATTTTTCAATTCAGTTCGCGACACAATCTCACCCTCCTGATGCGGCCGCCGTTTGTTGCGGCACGTGTTCAGGAGTTGTGAGTTCGATGCGTCGCGTATTTGGCGTATGCCTTTGCCTATCTACTTTCGCAGGAAGTACGACATCGGTCTGGGCGACTGATCTCGCCCTGCCTCCCCCGCTCCCGCCGCCTGACGTCTTCGCCTACAGGTGGAGTGGCTGCCATGCCGGCGCGAATGCCGGGATGGCCTGGTCGCGCCAGCAGCAGACGTGGAGCCAGGTCGCCAATGCCGCCGCCGCGCCCGTTCAGCCCGTGCAGCAGCCGGTCGGCAACGCGAACAACCCGCCTGTGGTCAAACCGCCTGTGGTTGCAAACCCTGCGCCGAACCCGCCGCCGCCGAACAACCCCGGCGGGAATAACGGCGGATGGAAGCCGCCGCATAAGCCGCCGCAAAAGCCCCCGATCTGTGAGCGCGGCGACAAGGGCTGGTGGCAGCCCGGCAAGCCGTACGGCGACAAGGATCACGACTGGCCAAAGGTTGGATCGAAAGGCGGCGACAACAAGTCGTCCTGGCCGTCGGCGCCATCCAAGAACAAGGACAACAACTACAACGACGTCAAATATGGTGGCGGCTGGTTCGACAAGCATCACGACGACGACCATGACAAGTCGAGCGGCTGGTCGCAGCTGCATTCAAACGGCTACTCCGACAGATCGGCTTGGCTGCACCGTGATCGGCAGGACGATCACGACAAGCCGGCTTCCGGATGGGGTGGGAAGAAGGACGACGGATACGACAAGCCACTCGGTTTCGGCTGGTCGAAGCAGCCGCTGAAGAGCGAGCGTGACAGCTACGCCTGGCTGAAGCCGGATCAACGCGACGACGACAAGCATGGCGGCTATGGCTGGGGCGGCAAGCCGCGCGACAATGATGACGGCAAGGGCGGCTATGGCGACAAGCAGCCCGACAAGGATCATTGGCAGCAGCAGGGCGGCAACTACCATCATGGCGGATGGCCGTATCATCCGGACAAGCCCTGGCCGCCGAAGAATCCGCCGCCGAACAATGGCGGCGGCCAGCCGAACCCGCCGCCGCAGGGCAACAATGGCAACCCGCCGCCGCAGAACCAGCCGCCGGTGGCAGGCGGCGGCAACGTGGCGCCGCTGCCCGTCGCTGCCGTGCAGATTCCGACCGCCATCTCGAGCAATGGCAGCGACGTCATCGGCGGCCTGCAGCTCGGCTGCGATTATCAGATGGACCGCTTCGTGGTCGGCATCCAGGCCATGGCCGATATCGGCATCATCAACGCGTCGAGCCCGCTCGGGCCGGCGCTGACGATGAACACGCGGACGAGCAACCTCTACACGGCCACGGTGCGTGCCGGCTATCTCGTGACACCTGAGATCCTGGCCTACGTGCGCGGTGGTGCGGCGTGGACACGGACCAACGTTTCGGTCGTCAACACCGCCACCGGGCAGTCGGCGAGCGTGGCGTTCAACCGCAGCGGATGGACGGTCGGCGCCGGCGTCGAGTGGATGTTCGCCCGCAACTGGTCGGCCTTCGCGGAATATGATTACGCCGATTTCGGCACCGTGACCGGCACGCTGCCGGGCGCCGCCGCGATCACCGGAGGGCCGAACGTCGTCAGCCAGAAGACCCAGCTCCACACGGCGATGGTCGGTGTCAACTACCGCTTCGAGATGCTGTCGCGCGGCGGCCGCTGAGATCAGCAGCAGACGCATTGCATCCAACACGACGAGGCCGCCTGGCTCATCCAGGCGGCCTTTTCGGTTTTGGTCGGCCGGCGCTCAGCTCGCGCGGACCGAGCTCAGGAACTTGCCGACCTCGTCCCTCAGGCGGCCACTGTCACGCGACAGCAGCTTTGCGGCCGACAGCACCTCGGAGGACGCGGTCCCGGTGCTGCTTGCGCCGCGCTGCACATCCGTGATGTTCGAGGAGACCTGCTGCGTGCCCTGGGCCGCCTGCTGGACGTTGCGCGAGATCTCCTGCGTCGCCGCGCCCTGTTGCTCGACTGCGGCGGCGATGGTGGCCGAGATCTCCGACAGACGTTCGATGGTCTCGCTGATCTCGCGGATCGCGCCGACGGACTCCTGGGTGGCGGTCTGGATGCCCGCGATCTGCTGGCCGATGTCGCCGGTCGCCTTCGCGGTCTGCTCGGCAAGCGCCTTGACCTCGGTGGCGACCACGGCAAAGCCGCGTCCGGCGTCGCCCGCCCGTGCCGCCTCGATGGTGGCGTTGAGGGCGAGCAGGTTGGTCTGGCCGGCGATGCTGTTGATGAGCTCGACGACGTCGCCGATCCGCGCGGCCGCCTTCGACAGCTCGCCGACCCGCCCCGTGGTGGAGCGTGCCTGCGTGACGGCCTCGTTGGCCATGCGCGCGGACTGCTGCACCTGGCGGCTGATCTCGGTCACCGAGGAGGCCATCTCCTCGGTCGCGGACGCCACCGACTGCACGTTGGTGGACGCCTGCTCCGATGCCGCGGCGACCGTCGTAGCCAGCGTCTGCGCCCGCTCCGCGGTGGCGCTCAACGAGCCGGCCGACGTCTCCAGCGTGCTCGAGGCAGCCGACACGGTTTCGACGATGCCGCCGACGGACGCCTCGAACTGATCCGCCATCTGGCTCATCGCGTGGCGACGCTGGGCGTCGGCGGCGGCCTGGTCCTCGGCGCGCTGCGCGATGCTCTGCTTCAGGTCGCCCTGCATGGCTTTCAGGGAGGTGGCGAGGGCTCCGACCTCGTCCGCCTGCTCGATGGTGAGGGTCTGGTTGAAGTCGCCTTTGGCGATGCCATTGGCAAACACGGCGCAATCCTGGATCGGACGGGCAATGCCCCGTGCCGCCACCCAGATGAGGAAGATCGCAAGCGCCGTGATCACCGTTCCGACCCCGAGCTGCCACAGCGTGTTGTTGGTCGAGCGGCCGCTGAGCGAGGCGTCGAGCTGCCGTGCGGAGGCGAGAACGACGTCGCGCGGGACGGAGATCACGACCGACCAGGGCGTGTCGGTGAGACCGAATGTGATCGGGGCGTAGATGTCGACGTTGGGATTGTTGGGCTCGTCGAGAACGGTGCCCTTGCCGGTTCGAACGATGGCGGCGCTGTCGGCCCAGCGCGAGTCGGCCTCGGCGGCGGATTTGCCGATGACGTTCTGGTCGGCGCTGTCGGCGACGACGAGGCCGGTGTCGTTGAGGATCACGACCTTGCCCTTGCCGTCGAACAGCGAGGTGTTGATCTTGACCGCCAGCTTCTGCACGAAGTCGAGATTGTAGTCGGCGCCGGCGAGACCGCGGAATTTGCCGTCAATCATGACGGGAACGGACATCGTGGCCAGGAACACCGGCTTGCCCTGGACGATGTAGGGCAGCGGTCCTAGGATGTTCTCCCTCCCGGTGGTGCTCGGGTTGATGTACCAGGCGCCCTTCACGAGGCCATTCTGATGGCGCTCGCTGCTGTCGTATTCGACCAGCGGCTGCACGGCGATTGCGCCGCCGGCGCTTCGCGTCCAATAGGGGAGGAAGCGGCCGGTGTGGTCGGAGCCCATTTCCTTGTTGGCCTTGAAGGCCGCATCGTTGCCGTCCAGCCCGTCGGGCTCCCAGGCCGAATAGGTGCCGTTGAAGGCGGGATTGAGCTCCAGCACGTGCCGCAGCACGGCGTTGAGCTGCGCGCGGCGGGCGCTCGTGGCGGTCCCGTTCTTGGCGTCAGCCAACACCGCAAAGGACTGCGCCAGCGTGCGCGCGGCGTCGAACCCGACCTCCAGCTCGGCCTTGATGACGTTGGCCTCGGTGGAGGCCCGGTTCATCAGGCTCTCCTTGGTCTGGCGATCGACCAGCTGCATCACCTCGTGGTTGACGTACTGGTTCATGCTCTGCGTCGAGAACAGACCGTAGCCGATCAGGATGACGCAGGTGAGCGCCAGGCAGAAGCCGGCGATCAAGGCGATCTTGGTCTGGATGGAGCGTATTGCCGCAAAGGATAGGCGCATGTTTCCCTCTCATGGTTGCCTCGCGACACCGGGCAATGACGTTCGTCGGTGCGAAGCGCGTGCGGGAACCATCCGGACTGAGGATTAATGCGCTTTAAGGCACCGGCTCCATTTCAGGGCGCACGGACCAGTTCGGGCGAGGGAGTGTCGCAGTGTTGCGACACCCCCGTAGTCGTCCGGGGAAAGTGAGGCATCGGTCGCGGCCCCGGCGGCGAGCGAAGGATTGCAGCCTGGTCGGCGTTCCTTGACGCCGGTCAAACCGCGGTGCTGTAGTTGCGCTAGTCTAGCAATAAGCCGCGCTAACGCGGGCAGAGCCGGGAGGAGGGACATGGGGCGTTCGCCCGGGAATGCCCATTCGGATCGCGTCCTGGAGGCCTTGGCCAAGGGGGATGCGAAGGCTGACGCAGACAGCAGAGCCGACAGAGGCGCGCCGGCGGTCTCGGCGCTCGCGGCATCATGGCGCCGCTCCGGCCATCTCCATGCGCTCGATCCCGCCACGCCGAAGCTGCCGGCTCGCCTGACTGCCGCCGAAATCGCGGACGCGCGCGCGCGGCTCGGGCGGCTGCTCGCGATCGCGCAGGCGAGCCTCGACCGGCTGTTCCTGGCGGTTGGGGGCGTCGGCTGCTCGGTGCTGCTCGCCGATGCCGACGGCACCGTGCTCGAGCGCCGCGGCGCCCGCGGGGACGACGCCACCTTCGAATCCTGGGGCCTGTGGACCGGCGCGGTGTGGAGCGAGCGGCACGAGGGCACCAACGCCATCGGCACCTGCCTGGTCGAGAAGCGGCCGCTGACCATCGACCGAGATCAGCACTACCTGTCGCGCAACGCGCGCCTGTTCTGCACCACGGCGCCGATCTTCGACGAGCACGGTCAGCTCAAGGCCGCGCTCGACGTCTCCTCCTGTCGTGCCGATCTGACCGAAGGCTTCAGCCGGCTGATCGCGACCACCGTCGCGGATGCCGCGCGCCTGATCGAGGCGGAGAATTTCCGCCAGGCCTTTCCGCACGCCCGCATCGTGCTCACGCCGGACAGCGAGCGCGAGATCAACTCGCTGCTGGCAGTCGATCGCAACGACCTCGTCATCGGTGCCACACGGGCGGCGCGCCGTGCGCTCAACCTTTCTTCGTCCGCGCTGGCGCGCCCGGTGCCAGCCGGCGACCTGATCAAGGACGCAACCACCGAGGGCGACGACATCGACGCCGCCGAGCGTGCTGTTCTGAAGCGCGCGCTGGCGCGCGCCGGCGGCAACGTCTCGAAGGCGGCGAAGGAGCTCGACATGTCGCGCGCCACCCTGCACCGGAAGATGAAGCGGCTCGGGCTCGAGCGGTGAACGCGCCGCGGCTGTCGAATCGCAGCCAAGATGTCGCAGAACTGCGACACTTCCTCGGACGCGCTCGCTCCGGCCTCTGGTCTGTTGCGTCGGTTTGATCGAGTCTGTCTCCAACGCCGTGTGCATCGGCGTGAATGGGAGAGACAGATGACCAAGGTTGACGTCAATGCGGCGTTCAAGCCGCCGTTCGCTGCGCGTTACGACAATTTCATCGGCGGCGCCTGGAAGGCCCCCAACGCCGGCAAATATTTCGACAACATCTCGCCGATCACCGGCCAGCCGGTGTGCCAGATCGCGCGCTCCGATGCCTCTGACATCGAGGCCGCGCTCGACGCCGCGCATGCCGCCAAGGACGGCTGGGCCCGCGCCAGCGTCACCGAGCGCGCGATGGTCCTCAACCGGATCGCCGACCGCATGGAGGCCAATCTCGACAAGCTCGCGCTCGCCGAGACCTGGGACAATGGCAAGCCGATCCGCGAGACGACCGCCGCCGATATCCCGCTCGCCATCGATCACTTCCGCTATTTCGCCGGCGTGATCCGCGCGCAGGAAGGCTCGATCGCCGAGATCGACCACGATACCATCGCCTATCACTTCCACGAGCCGCTCGGCGTCGTCGGCCAGATCATTCCGTGGAATTTCCCGATCCTGATGGCGGCCTGGAAGCTCGCGCCCGCGCTCGCCGCCGGCAACTGCGTCGTGCTCAAGCCGGCCGAGCAGACACCGGCCTCGATCCTCGTGCTGATGGAGATCGTCGGCGACCTGCTGCCGCCGGGCGTGCTCAACGTCGTCAACGGGTTCGGCCTCGAAGCAGGCAAGCCGCTGGCATCGTCGAACCGCATCGCCAAGATCGCCTTCACCGGCGAGACCTCGACGGGGCGGCTGATCATGCAATACGCGTCGCAGAACCTGATCCCGGTTACCCTCGAGCTCGGCGGCAAGTCGCCCAACATCTTCTTCAAGGACGTCTGCGCCGAGGACGACGACTTCCTCGACAAGGCGATCGAGGGCTTCGTGATGTTCGCGCTCAACCAGGGCGAGGTCTGCACCTGCCCGAGCCGCGCGCTGATCCATGAATCGATCTATGAACGCTTCATGGAGCGTGCGCTCAAGCGCGTCGGAGCGATCGTGCAGGGCAGCCCGCTCGATCCCGCCACCATGATCGGCGCGCAGGCCTCCTCGGAGCAGCTCACCAAGATCCTGTCCTACATCGACATCGGCAAGAACGAGGGTGCGCAGCTCCTGATCGGCGGCGAGCGCAACATGCTCGGCGGCGATCTCGCCGGCGGCTATTACGTCAAGCCGACGGTGTTCAAGGGACACAACAAGATGCGCGTGTTCCAGGAGGAGATCTTCGGACCCGTCGTCTCGGTCACGACCTTCAAGACCGAGGACGAGGCGCTGGCGATCGCCAACGACACGCTCTACGGCCTGGGGGCCGGCGTGTGGAGCCGCGACGCCAACACATGCTACCGCTTCGGCCGCAACATCCAGGCGGGGCGCGTCTGGACCAACTGCTATCACGCCTATCCGGCGCATGCGGCGTTCGGCGGTTACAAGCAGTCCGGCGTCGGACGCGAGACCCACAAGGTGATGCTCGACCACTACCAGCAGACCAAGAACATGCTGGTCAGCTACAGCCCGAAGAAGCTCGGCTTCTTCTGAGGCAGGGGGCGCCGGGCCGGTCGGGCATGAGCGCCCCGACCGGCCCGTGCGGGTCTCACGAGGTTGCGTGGCGTCACGTACGCACCTCCTGGTCCTTGTGCCACACCTTCCGACAAGGCGACGGCCGATGCGATCCTCCGGCCAGCGGTCCAGACCCAACGCCGACCATCGAGCCGGCGCGTCCCGTCCCTGCCGCGGGCGGTCTCTGTAGTTTGGCGGACCTCCCGGTTAACGCGATGTTTGACAGTTAACGTCAGATTGAGGCCGGTGAGGCGGACAGCCTTTTTCCTGAGCCGACGAAAGCCGGTCGATGGGGGTCTCGGCGACACCCGGCCGCATGCCGGACGACGCCGGTTCCGCCAGCGCGTCGACCGGACCGTCCGTGAAGGCCGGGACATCCCGTCTGTCCGCCCCGCATCGTGATGACCGCAAGGAGGACCAGCCATGGCCCACGTTGTGAAGCCGACGGGAATCGAGCACATGCTCGGCGAAGAAGACCTGATCGTCTCGAAGACCGACCGCAAGGGACGCATCACCTACGCCAACGACGTCTTCGTTCGCATGGCCAGGTATAGCTATGACGAGCTCCTGGGAGCGCCTCACAGCCTGATCCGCCATCCCGAGATGCCGCGCTGCGTCTTCAAGCTGCTGTGGGACACGCTGGAGGCCAAGCGCGAGATCTTCGCCTATGTCGTCAACCTGGCCAAGGACGGCAGCCATTATTGGGTGCTCGCCCATGTGACGCCGACGCTGGACGACCAGGGCAATATCATCGGCTACCATTCCAACCGCCGCAGACCCGAGCGTGCGCCGATCGAGCGGCTCAAGTCCATCTACAAGGCGCTGTGCGACGAAGAGGCGCGCCACGCCAATGCCAAGGACGGCCTGCGCGCAAGCTTTGACATGATGGTCGCGGTGATCAAACAACAAGGCGTTGAATATGATGAGTTCGTGCTCTCTCTCTAAGGCGCAGATCGCGATCGCGGCGGCGGCGCTGCTGACACTCGGCGGGCTGGCCTGGCTCGTCGTCGCCGGCGCGACCCCGCCCGCGGCAGGCGGAGCGCTGCTCATCGCGGTCGCGCTGCTGCTCGGCCTTGCCCTGTGGCAGCTGCGGTTGGCGGCCGCCGTGGTCGCGGAAGCGGCCATGGTGTGTCACAGCGCGGCCAAAGGCAACCTCGAGCCGCGGGTGCTGAGCCGGCGCCAGCACGGCGACATCGGTTTGTTGCAGAAATCGATCAACGACATGCTCGACATCACCGACGCCTTCGTGCGCGAAGCGTCGGCGTCGATGGACTATGCCAGCCGCGGCAAGCATTTCCGCAAGATCATGGCGCGAGGCCTGCCTGGCGCATTCCGCCGGTCCGCGGCGATCATCAACCAGGGCACCGACAGCCTCGGCCGCCGGGTGGTCGACATTGCGGGTCTGGCCCGGCAGTTCGGCACCCAACTCGATCAGATCGTCGTCAGCCTCGTCGGTGCGGCGGAGGATCTCGAGTCCGATGCCGGCCACGTCGCGACGGCCGCGACGGAAACCAGCCGCCAGACCGAGGATGTGATCGCCGCCTCGGGGCGCGCGTCGTCCAATGTTCAGACGGCGGCGGGCGCGGCCGATCAGCTCGCGTCCTCGATCGCCGAAATTGGCCGGCAGGTTTCACGCTCCACCGAAAGCGCCGGGCGTGCGGTCAGCGAGGCCAATCGTGCCGGCGGGGAGATCCGCGAACTGGCCGATGCCGCGGTCCGGATCGGCGACGTGGTCAAGCTGATCAGCGAGATCGCGGAACAGACCAATCTCCTGGCGCTCAACGCGTCGATCGAAGCGGCGCGGGCCGGCGACGCCGGGCGCGGTTTTTCCGTCGTTGCGGCCGAGGTCAAGAGTCTTGCCGATCAGACCGCCAAGGCGACCGAAGAGATCAGCGCCAAGGTCAACGAGATGCAGCACTCGACCTCCACGTCGGTCGCGTCGGTCGAGGCGATCGCGCGAACGATCGCCGAGATCGACGAGATCGCTTCCGCCATTTCGGCCGCGGTCGACCAGCAGGCGGCGGCGACGCGAGACATCGCGCACAACGTTCAGGAAGCCTCGTCCGGCACGGCACGGGTCGCGTCCAATGTCGGCGCGATCAGCAGCGCTGCCGCCGACACCGGCCGGATCGCGGCGCGGGTCAACAATGCGTCCGAGCGGGTCCATGGTGAGGTCGAGACGCTGCGTCGCGAGGTCGACCAGTTCATGAAGCGGCTGATGGCAACGGGATAGCTGCGGCGGTGTGCCGGCAGGTGTCTGCCGCGCGACCGTCGAGCGCCCCGCGGCCGGCCTGGGGCCCGATCAGTTCGCGGCGCGTGCCGGCTTCACCGGCCCGACATCCACCTGGATCTCATCGCCCTCGACCTGCAGCGGGTAGGCGTGCAGCGCATTGCGGACGAGATGGGTGACGCACTTGCCATGGGTGGCGTCGAAGCCCCATTGATGGTGCGGGCAGGTGATCGTCCGGCCGTCGAAGGTCGCTTCCGCCAGCGGCACGTCGGCATGCGGGCAGCGGCCTCGATAGGCCTTCAGCTCGCCGCCACGGGGCCAGAGCAGCAGCACGCTCTTCTTGCCGACCTGGTACAGGCCCATGCCGCCTTCGGTCATGGCGCTTGTCGGACAGACTGCGGTGAAAGCCATCGGATCGCCTGCTGATTGATGCCGTCAGGCAGGCCCACGCAAGTTCCGGACCAGCGGAAAGCGGGGACAAACAGGGGAGTCTTGTCGCAAACGCGACAGGGCGCAGCGCAGGTTGAATTCCCCCGTCGAGAACATTGTTTGCCACATCTGCCATCGACGCGCGAGTCCGCGGCGATCGGTCGTTGAAGGCACGCCGACGAGACAGAATGTGGTTCCAAGCACAACGCCGCCCCAGAGAGGGCGGCGCTTCTCGATGCTTTCAATCAGATGCGGGTCGACGATCGAACTCTATTCCTTCCGCTCCGAGGTCCAACCCTTGTACTCGCCGACATTGTCGCGCGTGATCAGCTTGGAGGGCAGCAGCTCGACCGTCGAGGCCGGCTTCTGGCCATTGAGCAGGCCGACGCCGATCTGCACGGCGCGGCGGGCCATGAAGAACGGATCCTGCGAGGCCGAGGCCTGGATCTGCTGCGAGGCCGGATCCTTCAGCGCCGCCTCGATGTCGGGGGCGCCGTCGACCGCGGTGATGATGATGCCGGTGCGCTGCTGCTGACGCGCAGCGAGATCGGTGCCGATCGCCTGCGGATCGTTGATGGCAAAGATGGCGTCGATCTTCGGGAAGCGGGTGAGATAGCCCTGCGTCACCGTGAGGCCGCCCTCGCGCGAGCCCTTGCCGTCCTGGTCGCTGGAGAGAACCTTGATGCCGGGGGCCTTGGCGAACACGCTCTTGCAGCCGTTGACGCGGTCGATCACCGCCGACACCTGCGGCCCGTTCTCGATGATCACGTCACCCTTGCCGCCGAGTTTGTCGACGATGTACTGGCACGAGATCTCGCCGGCCTGCACGTTGTTGGTCGTCACGGTGGCATCGGCGCCCTCGGCCGCGGTGTCGACCGCAACGACGAGGATGCCGGCCGCCTGCGCCTTCTTGATCGCCGGGCCGATCGCCTTGGGATCTCCCGGGTTGAGCAGGATCATGTCGACGCCGGCGGCGATGAAATTGTCGATCTGGGTGACCTGCTTGCCGAGATCATATTCGAAGCCGACCGCGGTGATCTTGACGTTGGGATTGGTCTTCTTGGCCTCGAACTCGGCGCCCTTCGACAACGCGACGAAGAACGGGTTGCCGAGCGAGCCCAGCGACACGCCGATCGATTTCAGCTCCTTGGCCGATGACGGCGCGGAGCTCATCACGAGCGCCAGCGCGGCACCGGCTGATAACATCGACTTGACCATGTGTTTCCTCCCTGGTCCTTCCTGTTCGTCTACGCACGGCGGACCAGTGGCCGTGGAAGAATGCGTTGTGGCGGGCCCCGGTGGCGCCCGCCATGTTGTCTCAGGTGCGGGCCGAGCCCTGCAGCCGGTAGCGGTCGAGCGCGACGGCGCCGATGATCACGAGGCCCTTGATGACGTATTGCCAGATGTCGGACACGCCGACCAGGATGAGCCCGTTCGACAACACCGCGATGATGAGCGCGCCGACCAGCGTGCCCCAGATCGAGCCGATGCCGCCGACGAACGATGTGCCGCCGAGAATGACGGCGGTGATCGCGTCGAGCTCGTAGGACTGGCCGAGCTGCAGGCCGTTCGCCGCATAGAGCCGCGCCGCCTGCATGCCGCCGCCGAGGCCGGCGAGCAGGCCGGACATGCCGTAGACGAAGATCAGCACCGCCCAGACCTTGATGCCGGCGAGCCGCGCGGCGCTCTCATTGCCGCCGACGGCATAGATGTGCACGCCGAGCACGGTCCGGCGCAGGATCAGCCAGGAGCCCAGGATCACCAGCAGCGCGATCACCGACAGCCAGGGGATCGAGACGACGCCGGGAATGATCGTCAGCGAGGCGTTGCCGATGAAGGCGTAGGGAATCGATGGGTTGAACACGGTGGTGTCGCCACCCATCAGGCGGGCGAGACCGCGCACCGCCGTGAGCGACCCGAGTGTCACGATGAACGGCGGCAGCCGCAATAGCGCGATCAGCGCGCCATTGACGACGCCGAAGGCAAGGCCCGTCAGCACCGCGGCCGGCAGCCACAGTGCGCCGAGATCGGGCATCTTCGACAGTGTCAGGCCGGCCATGGCAGCCGCGGCGAGGATCGAGCCGACCGACAAATCGATGCCGCCGGTCAGGATGACGAAGGTCATGCCGGCGGCGAGCACGGTATTCACGGCGGCCTGCTGCAGCACGATGCCGAGATTCTGTCCGGAGAAGAAGCGTCCTTCGGACAGCATGTGGAAGCCGACGCAGAGGATCAGCAGCACCGGCAGCATGCCGGCAGCGCGGATCATCAGCCGTAGCCGCTGCTGCTTGTTGTCCGATGCGGACGGCAGGCCGGATGAAGGCGCGGTCTTGGCTTGCGACGAACTGTTGTCAGGCATCGACGTGCTCCGTCCCGGTGGCCAGCGCCATGATGTCTTCCTGGGTGATGGGGGATGTCGCGCTCTGCTGCAGCTCGCCGGCCAGATGCCCTTCGCGCATCACCAGCACGCGGTCGCAGATGCCGAGAATTTCCGGCAGGTCGGACGAGATCACCAGGATCGCGGTGCCGGACTTGGCGAGATTGTCGATGATCGAATAGATCTCGGACTTGGCGCCGACATCGACGCCGCGGGTCGGCTCGTCCAGGATCAGGACCTTCGGCGCGGTCGCAAGCAGGCGGGACAGCAGCACCTTCTGCTGATTGCCGCCCGACAGGCCGCCGACGGTGACGCCCGGATTGGGAGCGCGGATGCCGAGCGCGCTGAACGCCTCGTCGGCGCGTGCGCGCGCCTTGTCGCGGTCGAGAATGCCGCCGGGCTTCGCGTCCCGTCCGATCACGGCGAGGTTGATGTTGTCGGCGCAGGACATGTCGAGGAACAGCCCGAGCGCCTTCCTGTCCTCGGTCAGATAGGCGATGCCGGCATCGAGCGCATCGCGCGGCGTGTCGATGCTGACTTTCTCACCGTCGAGCTCGATGTGTCCGGTCGTCTTCGGCGCGGCTCCGATGATGAGATGCGCGAGCTCGGTGCGTCCGGCGCCGATCAACCCGGCGAGGCCGACCACCTCGCCGGCATGAACGGTCAGCGAGCAATTCTTGACGCGATGGCCGTCGCCGAGGTCGACGGCGCTGAGCACCGCGCGATCACGCTTGGCGTGCGGGTCGTGGTCCTTCTTGTAGAACGACGACACGTCGCGGCCGACCATCATGCGGACGATGCTGTCGGCGCGGATCTCCGGCTTGTCGAGCGAGCCGACCAGCCGGCCATCGCGCAGCACGGTGACGCGGTCGCCGAGCGCATAGACCTCGTCCATGCGATGCGAGATGTAGATGATGGCGAGCCCTTCGGCGCGGAGCTGGCGGATCAGCGCGAACAGCTTCTCGCTCTCGCCGGCCGACAGCGAGGTGGTCGGCTCGTCCATGATCAGGATCTTGGATCGTGCATGCAGCGCGCGGGCAATCTCGACCAGCTGGCGCTGGCCCATCGACAACTCGGCCACCAAGGTGGAGGCCGTGAAATCGGCGCCGAGCCGGTCCAGGATCGGTCCGACGCCCTCGCGCATCGTGCTGCGCGCGAGCAGGCCGCTCTGCGACAGCTCGCGGCCGAGATAGATGTTTTCGGCGACCGTCAGGTTCGGCGCCAGCGACAACTCCTGGTAGATGATCGAAATGCCGGCGTTGCGGCCGCCCATCGGCCCTTCGATGCGCACCGGCCGGCCCTCGATGCGGATCTCACCGCCGGGATCCGGGCGATAGGCGCCGGAGAGAATCTTCATCAGCGTGGATTTGCCGGCACCGTTCTCGCCCATCAGCGCATGGACTTCGCCGGCGTAGACGGTGAGGTCGACCTTGTGCAGGGCCTTGATGGTGAAGAATGACTTCGACACCCCGCGCATCTCGAGGATCGGACCGCTCATCGTGCCTCCCAATGCACGTCGTCTCGTCGTCCGCGGCTCGTTGATCGCTGGCGCGGGAAGCCATTAAACTAGAGGCTGTTGCCGAATACAATATGAAAGAGACGCCGCCGCAACACGTCGCCGCGACGAATGCCTTTCGGAGATCCGGTTAGCTCGGCCGACGATAGAGCTGTCGCCAGCGCGGCCGCCGCTCGGCATAGGCTGCCGACAGCGCGACGTCCGGAGCGAAGGTCCGCACGCGCGCCGGCGGCGTGCAGACCGCGCCGATGTCCTCACCGGTGACGGCAAGACGTGCCAGCCGCGCCGCGCCGAAGGCGGCGCCGGTCTCGCCCTCGGCCAGCCGATGAACGGGAATGCCGAGCACATTCGCCAGGATCGCCAGCCAAAGGTCCGAGCGCGATCCGCCGCCGATTGCATCCGCCTCGGCAATGACGAGCCCGGTTTCCGTCAGCGCGTCGCGGCAGTCGGCCAGTGCGAAGGCAACGCCCTCGAGCACCGCCTGGACGATGGCGTTGCGGTCGGTGGCGTGGCTCAGGCCGTCGAGCAGGCCGCGGACATGGGGATCGTCATGCGGCGTGCGCTCGCCCGCGAGATAGGGCAGGAAGCTGACCGGCGACGGCGCGGCGGGGCCCGCGCCCAGCGGGGCGAGCAGCTCGGTCTCGCTCGCGCCGAGCAGCCGCGCGACCCAGGCGAGGCATGAGGCCGCCGACAGCATCGCGCCAGCCTGCAGCCACATCGCCGGGATGGCATGACAGAAGGTGTGAACGACGCGCTCGGGATTGGCCGTGACGGCGTCGACCGGCGAGATCACGGCGCCGGACGTGCCGAGCGTGATGAACGTGGCGCCCGGCCGGACAGCACCGATGCCGATGGCGCCGGCCGGGTTGTCGCCGGCGCCTCCCGCGATGGTTGGGCGCTTCGTCATGCCCCAGCGTTCCGCGAGGTTACTGCGCAGCCGGCCTGCCGGCGCGCAGCCTTCGACGAGGCGCGGCATCTGCGCACGGGTGAGGCCGGTGGCGGCGAGGCCCTCGTCGCACCAGTCGCGCCTGGTGACATCGAGCCAGAGCGAGCCGGACGCATCGGACATGTCCTCGATCGCATCGCCCGTCAGCACCAGCCGGACATAGGCCTTCGGCAGCAGAACCAGCCGCGTGGCCGCGAAGATCTCGGGCTCGTGCGCCGCGATCCACATCAGCTTCGGCGCGGCGAAGCCGGGCATCGCCTTGTTGCCGGTGATCGTGCGCAAGGCGGACCAGCGCTGCTCCAGCGCAGCGCATTCGCGCTCCGACCGGCCGTCGTTCCAGAGAATGCAGGGCCGCAACGGATTCATCGCGGCATCGAGCAGCACCGGGCCATGCATCTGGCCCGACAGGCCGATGGCGTCCACCGCCGCCAACGCGCCGGGATGATCCGCCTTCAGCGCATCGAGCGTGGCGAATACCGCGCCGATCCATGCGGCGGGGTCCTGCTCGGCCCGGCCCGGTCGCGGCACGTCCATCGTCAAGGCGTGGCTGCGGCTCGCAACGACGCGCTGCGTGTCATCGACGATGATCGTCTTGACCGCGGATGTTCCAAGATCGATGCCGAGATACATGACGTCTCACGCCTGCGTGCGCAACGACGGATACGGAGTGGAGCGATACCAGACTCCTGATAGCCTTGTCATCCGAACGCGAGTCATCGCAGCGCGCTGAGGCGAGATCATTTTCACGGAGTCGAGACATGGAGCCATCTGACCAACCAGCCGAACGGGCGTCGCGTCTCGTCGGACACTACGCGCTGGTGACGGGCGCAACGCAAGGCATCGGCCGCGCGATCGCGGTGCGGTTTGCCGAGGAGGGTGCGCATGTCGCGATCAATTTCGGCGGCCCGTCGCCGTCCGGCGACGAAACCCTGGCGCTGGTGCAGGCCGCCTCTGCCGCGCATGGTCACGGCTCGCGTGATCACGTTGCCGTGAAGGCCGACATCGGCGTCGAGGCCGAGATCGCCGAGATGTTCGAGACGGTGCTGAAGCGCTGGCCCCGGCTCGACTGCCTAGTCAACAATGCCGGCTTTCAGCGGGAATCGCCCAGCGAGGCGCTCGACGTCGACACGTATCGCAAGATCCTCGAGGTCAACCTCAACGGTGCCGTGCTCTGCGCGCGTCACGCGCTGGCGCATTTCGTCACGCGCGGCGGCGGCAACATCATCAACACCTCAAGCGTGCACCAGATCATTCCGAAGCCCGGCTATCTCGCTTATTCGATCAGTAAGAGCGCGATGGCGGGCCTCACGCGGACCCTGGCGCTCGAATTCGCCGGGCGCGGCATCCGCGTCAATTCGGTCGGGCCGGGCGCCGTCGACACGCCGATCAACGCGGCCTGGACCGGGGACCCGGCCAAGCGCGCCGCGGTCGAGTCCCACATTCCGATGGGGCGGGTGGCGAGCCCGGAAGAGATCGCCGGCGTGTTCGCCTTTCTCGCCTCGTCCGAAGCGAGCTACATCACCGGACAGACGATCTATGCATGCGGCGGCATCACGCTGTTCGGCGAATTCCGAGACAATTGGGCGAGCTGATCCCGCCCCTGCATCGCTCATGCGCGCGTGCGCGTACCATCATTCGCATTGTATCCACTTGCATTGTCATCGTCGCGGTGAGGATCTCTTAAGCATCCGCGGCGCATGGCAGCCCTTCGCGGGTGCAGCGAGATTTCGTTAAGGCGTGGGTACGAGAGTGCGCGCGCTTGGCGAACTGGAATTGCGATGCATCGATTGGACCCGGACATTCGTCGCGATCTCGCGCATCTGCTGTACAGCTCGATGCCGCTGGTCGGGACGATCTCGGCCGCCGCCGTCGTGATCGGCAGCGTGATGGCCTGGGTTGCGCGCGATCCGGGCTACGCCGCGATCACGGTGGTGCTGCTGGTGATCGGCGCCCTTCGTGTTCTCAAGCTACGGATGTTCGCCGCGCGCTTCGATCGGCTCGATCACGATGCGATCATTCGCTGGGAACGCCTCTACGGCCTCGGCGCCGCCGCCTTCGGTCTGGCCGTCGGTGCGTTGTCGGCACGCGCGTTTCAGATCGGCGACGGGCCCGGCATCTGGATGTGCTTCGGCCTGTCGATGGCCTTCTGCGTCGGCATCGTGTCGCGGGTCAGCCCATGGATCGTCATGACCTCCTCGGCGGTGCTGCTGATTCCGACCGTGGTGGCTTGTCTGATGCAGCCCGAACCGGTGTACCGGATGGGCGCCGGCATGGTGGTGCTGTTCTGGATCACGCTGCGCGGCACGTCGTATCGACTCACGGCCGCCTTCACCGAGCGGATCACGGCGCAGCAGGCCTTGGCGCGGCAGGCGCTGCGCGATTTCCTCACCGGCCTGCCGAACCGCGCCGCGTTCATCGCCGCGCTCGGCCGGTGCGATCGCCCCGTCGCCATCATCGCGGTCGATCTCGATGGCTTCAAGCTCGTCAACGACCGGTTCGGCCATCAGGCCGGTGACGAGCTGCTGTGCCAGGTCGGCGCACGTCTGCAGGATTGCCTCGGCGAAACGGGCCTGGCGGCGCGGTTCGGCGGCGACGAATTCATGCTGCTGCTGCCCGCGGTGGGACGTGACGCCGCTCTCGCGTTCGCGCAAGCGGCGGTGACGGCGCTGTCGCAACTCTTCACGCTGGCTGGAACGCGCGTTCAGATCGGCGCCAGCGCCGGCATCCTGGTCACCGAGGATCGGCAGGCGGACACCGAGGCGCTGCTCGACCAGGCCGATCGCGCGCTCTATGCGGCCAAGCGTGCCGGCGGCCAGCGTTGGTGCTGGGCCGACGAGCACATGGCCGTTGCCGTCGCATGCACGGCGAGCAGCGAGGCGCCGACGCTGGCGCTCGCGGACTAGCAGCACGATGGCAGCCTGACCGTTCCACGCGGACGCTGGCAAGCTCGGACCGCGGCCGCTAATGTAACCGGCAGAAGCCGACGAACGGCGCACGATGTCAGGAGGAGCGGCCGATGCGGAGCATCAGGATCGGCGCCGGAGCGGGCTATTCCGGTGACCGGATCGAGCCTGCGGTGGAGCTCGCGGCGAAGGGCGGCCTGGACTATCTCGTGTTCGAGTGCCTGGCGGAGCGCACGATCGCGCTGGCGCAGCAGGCGCGCATGAAGGATCCGGCCGCCGGCTATGATCCGCTGCTGGCGGCGCGCATGCAGGCCGTGCTGCCGATCTGCCGCGCCAACAAGGTCCGTATCATCACCAACATGGGGGCGGCCAATCCGGTCGCCGCGGCCGAAGCCACCCGCACCATCGCGCGCCGGCTTGGACTGAAGGGGCTGAAGATCGCGGCCGTGACCGGCGACGATGTTCTGGAGCCGTTGAAGACAGCGGATGTCATGCTCGACACCGGCGACACGATCCGGGCCCTCGGCAATCGGGTCGTCTCGGCCAACGCCTATGTCGGGGCGGGCGCGATCGCGGAGGCGCTCGCGGCCGGCGCGGATGTCGTGATCACCGGGCGCGCCGCCGACCCAGCGCTCTTTCTCGGACCTTTGATCCACGAGTTCGGCTGGGCCCTGGATGATTGGGACCGGCTCGGGCAGGGCACCGTCGTCGGTCATCTGCTCGAATGCGCTGGACAGATCACCGGCGGCTATTTCGCCGATCCCGGAGCGAAGGATGTTCCCGATCTCGCCCGGCTCGGCTTTCCGATCGGCGAGGTGCGCGAGGATGGCGAACTGATCGTGACCAAGGTCGCGGGCTCCGGCGGCTGCGTCACGCCGGCGACCGTGAAGGAGCAACTGCTCTATGAGATCCACGATCCCGTGCAATATTTCCAACCCGACGTCGTGGCGGATTTCTCGCAGGTGACCGTCGAGGAGCTTGGTCCGGACCGGGTCAGGGTGGTCGGCGGTCGCGGCCGGCCGAAGACGGGACTGCTGAAGACCTCGGTCGGCTATCTCGATTCCTATGTCGGCGAGGGTCAGATCTCCTATGCCGGCCCTGGCGCGGTCACGCGCGGCCGCCTTGCGCTCGATGTCGTCAGGGAGCGCCTCGCGCTCACCGGCGTGGCGGTGAACGAGCTGCGCTGCGACCTGATCGGGTTGAATGCGCTGCATGGCGACGATCGCGCACAGGGTACCGAGCCCTACGAGGTGCGCGTTCGCGTCGCCGGGCGGACCGAGACGATGGCGGAGGCGATTCGTATCGGCAACGAGGTCGAGACGCTCTACACCAATGGCCCGGCAGGTGGCGGCGGCGCCTGGAAATCGGCGCGCGAGGTGATCGCCGTCGCCTCCTGTCTCGTTGCCGAGGATGCGCCGCAGCTCTGCGTCGGCATGCTGACGGCCTGAGTTTTCAAGGGCTTCACGGATCGCTCTCGGCAGCGCAAGCTGGCCGTCATGGTTGCGGTGCCTGAGAACAAGCGAGAATTCAGTCCATGTATGACGTCATTGTGGTCGGCGGCGGCTCCGCGGGAGCGGTCGTCGCTGCGCGCCTGTCCGAAGACCCCCGGACGCGGGTCCTGCTGCTCGAAGCCGGCGCGGACTGGCGCGCGGACGACGCGCCGTGGGAGATCGTGACGCCGAACCCGATTCCGATCATCCACGATCGCGCCTTCCAGGAGAAATGGCAGTGGCCGGAGTTGATGTCCCGCCGCGTCGCCGGGCAGGACATGCGCTTCTACTGGCGCGGAAAGGGGCTGGGCGGCAGCTCGATGATGAACGGCCAGATCGCGATCCGCGGCGTGGCCGATGCATTCGATGAATGGGCGGCCAATGGCTGCACGGGATGGTCGGCCAAGGACATCATGCCGCTGTTCGCGGTGATCGAGGACGATCTCGCATTCGGTGATCGCGAGGGGCACGGTCGCGGCGGCCCGCTTCCAGTCACTCGCGCACCGCCTGACACATGGGGCCCGATCGATCGTGGCTTGCGCGATGCCGCGCTGGCGAGCGGCTATCGCTGGTGCGACGATCTCAACGGGCCCGATGGCGAGGGTGTTGCCTGCTATCCGATCAACAGCCGCGCCGGCCGCCGTATTTCCACCAATGAGGGCTATCTCGAGCCGGCCCGCGGCCGTCCGAACCTCGAGATCCGCGGACGGGCGCTGGTCGATCGGCTGCTGATCAGCGACGGCAGGGCGACCGGCGTGCGCGTCCACGTCGAAGGTGAAGGCGTGAAAAACGTCGCGGCGCGCGAGGTCGTGCTGTGTGCCGGCGCGATCCACAGCCCCGCGATCCTGCTGCGCTCGGGTATCGGCCCTGCGACCGATCTGCTGGCGATGGGAATTGCGGTCGTGCGTGATCTTCCGGTCGGCCGGCACTTCTTCGATCATCCGCTGTTCCGCACCACCATCCAGCTCCGCGAGGCGCTGCGTCCGACCGACCGCGACACGCGCCATACCAATTGCTGCGTCACCTACTCGTCGGGCCTCGCCGGCGGCGGCAAGCGCGACATGATCCTGATCGCGTTCAACCATCGGGGCATCGGCGTGCCCGGCGCGATCGGCGCCGGACTGTTCAACGCCTTCTCGCGCGGTACGCTCAGGCTCGCCTCGACCGATCCGAGCGTGGATCCGATCGTCGAGGAGAACATGCTGGCCGATCCGCGCGACGTGGCGCGAATGCGGGACGCGGTGAAGCGGCTGGCCGTGATCACGGTGCAGCCGGCGCTGCGCGACATCGCCGACTGGATTCGCCTCGGCGATACGGAGTTCACGCTGCCGCAGGCGGCTGCGCTGCCCGAGGCCGAGCTCGATGCGCTGCTGCGGCAGGTCACCGGCGACATCCAGCATGCGGCGGGGAGCTGCCGCATGAGCGGATTCGACGATGGCGACGGCGTGGTCGATCCGGACGGCCGCGTGAAGGGCATTGCCGGCCTGCGCGTCGCCGATGCCTCGATCATGCCGTCCGATTGCCGCGCCAACACGCATTTCACCACCGTCGTGATCGGCGAGGCGATCGCGCGGATGATGCGAGAGCGCCTGTAGAGCTCACGCGATGGCGAAGCGAAGCCCGGCGCGGGCGCGCCCGCCGGAGATCGCGATCGGGGTGCCGTCGGCGCGCCAGCACGCGGCTCCTGTCAGCGTGCCGTCGTCGCCGAACGCGATCGCGTTCATGCCGCCGGCCACGACCGGCTCGCGCTTGATCTCGTGCCCGCGTGCGGCGAGCTCCCGCGCCACATGGTCGGGAAACGCCGGCTCGAGCTCGAGCACGCCGCCCTGCGTCCAGAGCCGCGGCGCCTCGACGGCCTCCTGCAGCGACATGCCGTGGTCGATCAGGTTGACCAGCGCCTGGAAGGCCGAGGGAAAGATGCGCAGGCCGCCGGGAAGGCCGAGCGCATAGCGCAAGCGGCCGTCGCGAAGCGCCATCATCGGCGCCATCGAGGTGAAGACGCGCTTGCCCGGCTGGATCGACAGCGCGCGGCCCGGATGCGGATCGAAATTGTACATGTAGTTGTTGGCGGTCATGCCGGTGCCCGGGATCTGTACGCAGGCGCCGAACAGGCCGTTGATGGTCTGGGTCGCCGCGACGACGTTGCCCTCGGCATCGGCGACCGTGACATGGGTGGTGTTGGCGGACTCCGTCGGCGCAAGGCCCGGGCCGAAGCTCCGGGCCCGGCTCATGTCGATCTGCGCCCGCCGCTGCGCGGCATAGGCCTTCGACGTCAGCCGCTCGACCGGCACGTCGACGAAAGCGGGATCGGCGGTGGCGACCGCCCGGTCGGCAAAGGCGATCTTCAAGGCTTCGGCAAGCACGTGCACGCCATCGGCCGAACCGAAGCCGAGCCCGCCGACGTCGAAGCCCTCGAGGATGTTCAGCATCTGCACGATGTGCACGCCGCTGGAGGAGGGCGGCGGCGGGCCGATGATCTCATGGCCGCGATAGTGGCCGCGGATCGGCGCGCGTTCGATCACCTTGTAGGCGGCGAGGTCGCTCGCATCGATCAGCCCGCCATTGTCGGCCATGTAGTCGGCCAGCGCGATCCCGAGCGGCCCGCCATAGAGAGCGTCCGGTCCTTGCTCCGCGATCAGCCGCAGCGATGCCGCATAGTCGGTCTGGATCACGCGCGTGCCTGGACTGACGGGCTCGCCGCCCGGCACGAACAGCGTCGACAGATGCGGATCGCGCGCGAGGTCGTCCGCGACCAGCCGCACGCAATCGTTGAGATAGGGACTGGCGATGAAGCCGTGCTCAGCGAGCCGGATCGCCGGCGCCATCACTTCGGCCAGCGGCAGCCGGCCGAAGCGCGACAGGGCCTCGCACCATCCCTTCAGCGCGCCGGGCACGGCGACCGCGAGCGCGCCTGCGACGTTGCGGCGGCCGCGGGTCTCGCGCGCCAGCGTGATCTCGTCGGAGACCGGATCATACATTCCTGGCGTGGCGCGCCGCGGCGCGGTGCTCAATCCGTCGAGCACGATGTGCCGTCCATCCGCAAGGCGGATGTGCGACAGCCCGCCGCCGAGAATGCCGACCATCATCGGCTCGACCACCGTCAGCGCGAACAGTGCGGCGACCGCGGCATCGATCGCGTTGCCGTCACGCATCAGCATCTCGGCACCGGCGCTGGAGGCGAGCGGATGATTGGTCACCACCATGCCGCGCGAGCCCGTCGCCGGCTGCTTCTCGCAGGTGAAGTCGGCGATGCGCCGTGTGTGCGAAGCCATTCGGGTCTCCTCTGTCGAACGGCGGATGCCGAGAGGTCGTTCTTCGCAATCCTGACCGATCCCTTGCGCAAGGGGAAGAGCGGCGCCCCAGTTCGACGAACTGATAAGTGCGCCACGCATGGCTCGGAGAGCATCGATCTCTCCCGCCGCGTTCTCATCGCCGCGCATCTGTGTTAGGCCTGCGCGCAGTTCCACTTCGCGAGCCCAGCTGATTTCATGCCTCACTACGATCTGATCATTCGCGGCGGTCGCGTGCTCGACCCGGAAACGAAGCTCGACGCCACGGCCGATGTCGCCATCAAGGATGACGCGATCGCTGCCGTGGGCGATGTCGGCGGGTCCGCCGATCAGGTGGTCGATGCGGCCGGCCTTGCCGTCGTGCCCGGCTTCATCGATCTGCACGCCCATGGCCAGTCGCTGCCGGCCGACCGCATGCAGGCCTTCGACGGCGTCACCACGACGCTGGAGCTCGAGATCGGCGTGATGCCGGTGGCGCGCTGGTATGATGAGCAGGCGGCGATCGGCCGCCTTCTGAATTACGGCGCAGCGTCGGGCTGGGTGTTCGCGCGGATCGCGACGATGACGACGCAGCAGACCGCGTCCAACATCGCCGGCATGGGCGAGGCGATGCGCGACAAGCGTTGGGTCGAGGAGGTCGCCACGGCTGCCGAGACCGCCGAGATCGTCGAGCGCACGCGGCAGGGTCTGGAGCAGGGCGGTCTCGGCATTGCCTTCCCGAACGCCTACGCGCCCGGCACCGGCATGAAGGAGCTGTCGGAGCTGTGCAGCCTGGCGGCCAAGCATGACGTGCCGACCTACACGCACATCGCCTATATGTCGAACGTCGATCCGCGCAGCTCGGTCGATGCCTACACGCGGCTGATCGGGCTGGCCGGCTCGACCGGCGCCCACATGCACATCTGCCATTTCAACAGCACCAGCCTGCAGGATGTCGAGCGCTGCGCCGAGCTGGTGCAGACCGCGCAGAAGCAAGGCCTGAAGGTCACGACCGAAGCCTATCCCTACGGCACCGGCTCGACCGTGGTCGGCGCCGGCTTCTTCGCCGATCCCGCGTTCTGCCAGCGCATGGGCACCGGCTATGACGCAATCGAGATGGTCGCCGAGCGCCATCGGCTCGGCAGCCGCGACGAATTGCTCGCGCGGCAGCAGGACGATCCCGGCGCATTGGTGCTGATCCATTTCCTCGATGTCGCCGTCAACCAGCGCCACCGCGACCTGCTCGATGTCTCCGTGCTGTTTCCGGGCGGCGCCATCGCCTCCGATGCGATGCCGTGGATCCTGTCCAACGGCACGGACTACACCGGCGACGCCTGGCCGCTGCCGGATGACGCGGTGTCGCATCCGCGCTCATCGGCGACGTTCACGAAATTCCTGCGCGAATGGGTGCTGGACCGCAAGGCGGTGCCGCTGATGGAGGGCCTCGCCAAGTGCACGCTGATCCCGGCCCGGATTCTGGAACCGTCGACGCCCGCGATGCGCAAGAAGGGACGGCTGCAGGCCGGCTGCGACGCCGACATCGCCGTGCTCGATCTCGCCAGCCTGCGCGACCGCGCCGACTTCCTCAACATGAACCGGCCGTCCGAGGGCGTACGGCATCTGCTCGTCAATGGCCGCGCCGTCATCACCGATGGCGAGCTCGTTCGCGACGTCCGGCCGGGGCAGGCGGTACGCCGTCCGGTCCTGTCATGATCGTCCCGGTCCTGCTGGTCGCCGGATCGCTCGGTGCCGGCAAGACGACCCTGCTCAATCATCTGCTCGCCAATCCGGACGGACGGCGCATCGCCGCTGTTGTCAACGACTTCGGCGCGGTCGATATCGACGCGCAATTGCTCGGCACCGTCACCGAGGAGGTGATCAGCCTCAAGAACGGCTGCATTTGCTGCTCGCTGCAGGGCGACCTGCTGCGCACGCTGTCCTCCGTCATCAAGCGCGATCCGGCACCCGACGCGATTGCGATCGAGACATCGGGCATTTCCGATCCCGCCGAAATCATTCGCAGCCTGATGGATCCCGTGATCTTCAAGGTGGCGCCGCTCGAGACGGTCGTCACCTTGGTCGACCCGCAGCGGCTGCGCGATGACCCCGAGATCGAACAGGATGTGCTGTGGCGCTCGCAGTTGCGGGCCGCGGATTTCGTGCTGCTGACCAAGGCCGATCTGCTCGACCGCGCCGCGCTCGATGCGGCCCGCGCCGTCGTCGGCGGCACCAAGCCGCAATCGGCGATCTTCGAGATCGCGCATGGCGTCGTCGCGCCGGACCTGCTGTTCAGCCGCGACATTCGCGCGCCGCGAGAGCTGCCCAAGCAGGTGCCGACGATGTCGCAACCTTTCGCAACCCTCACCTGGACCTCCCGTGCTCCGCTGTCGCTGGCCCGCTTCCAGCAGGTGATCGGAAAGCTCGCGCCGCGCACCCTGCGCATCAAGGGCATCCTGCTGTTCACCGACCATCCGGGACAGCCGATCCTGTTTCAGTCGGTGGCGACGCGCGGCACCTTGGCGCCGTCGCCGGTGTCGCCCGCCGATGGCCTCACGGCCCAGCTCGTGCTGATCGGACTCGAAGGTGAGCTCGACGCCGGCGAGATCGACGCGCTGCTGCACGAGGTGATCGTCGCCTGAGATCGAAGGCCGCGCGTCAGCCCGCCTGCCGCAATGCGCCGTCCGCGGCCTCGGCCCAGGTACAGCAGCCGCCCCCGGCGCGCTTGGCGGCATAGAGCGCGCTGTCGACCTGGCGCAGCACCTCGTCCATGGACTCGTCCGTGAGCGGCCGGTCGTTCACCAGCAGGCCGGCGCTGGCGCCGATCACCACGGGGATGTCGGACAGCAGGAATGGCATCGACAGCGAGCGGATTGCTTCGCGCGCCAGCGCCAGCGCCTCGTCGCGTCCGTCCGCGCCGCCCGTCACCGGCTTCAGCAGCATGAACTCATCGCCGCCGAAGCGCGCGGCGAGACCGCCCTGGCCGACACAGCTCGACAGCCGGGCTGCGACCTGACGCAGCAGGTCGTCGCCGGCGTGGTGGCCATGGCGGTCGTTGACGGGCTTGAAGCCGTCGAGATCGATGGCAATGATCGCGACAGTCCGGGTCGTGCGTTCGAGCGCAGCCAGGAAGGCCGCCCGGTTGGGCAGGTCGGTCAGGAAATCATGGTTGGCCTGGCGGGCCAGCGCGTGCTTGGCCTCGAGCCGCTCGATGAACGCGGTGCTGAGATGGCGCGAGGCTTCGCGGATCGAGAACCAGAACAGCACCAGCAGGACGGCCCCGAGCTGATAGGGCAGCTCCGGGCGCATCAATCCGGCGATGAGCGTCGGGGCGAGCAGCACGGCGGTTGTCGTCAGCACGACCCACGGGCGGATCGCCGCGCGCGACACCATGCCGACGCAATAGGACATCGACAGGCCGAAGGCGATCCATGCGCCCGGAGCATCGTTGAGCTGGAACGCGCGGAAGGTGAGAGCGCCAAGCGCAAGGCCGAAGGCGGCGGCGCCCGCGGCGTAGACTTTCTCCCAGAGGATCACGTCGCGATCGGACAGGCGTCCCGCATATTGTTTGTAGCGCAGCAGGCTGACCACGCGACCGATGGCGTTGACGATGATCGCGAACGTGATCGCGATGTAGCCGGGATCGCCGTGCAGGACCGCAAGCGTGACCGAGCCGGTGATGGCGGCCGCGTTGATCGACATGACCTGCGGCAGAGACGTGTACAGCAGATCGACGAGCTCGCGCCGGATCGCCGGGTTCGGATGGATGAATCTGGAAAGCAGCCCATGTCCCATGGGAACACCATGGGACACCTTTCCTAACAGTTGATGGGCGCGAACGATTCGCGCGACGAAGGTTCGGAGTTACCTTAAATCTTCGTCAATCGCTCAGGGGGCGCGGCTGGGGTCGGTGGTTGGATAGACCGGCGTCGCCGTCGACATCCGCGAGGGCATCGGCGCCGCCGCCGCCACTTTCGGCGCCTCTGCCTTCGGCGTCTCCGCCTTGATGTCGGACTTTGGCGGCTCGAGCTTCAGCGGCCGCAGCGGCTGACGCTTCGCCATCGCGTCGAGTACGGCGCGGTTCGTCTTCTCGATGCGCTTTGCGGCCGCAACGTCGGCAAAGGCGCGGTCGAACTTGCGCATGCGATAGAACACGATGCCGCGGTCGATATAGGCCTCATGGTAGCGGGGATCGAGCTGGATCGCCGCGTCGAGATCGGCCAGCGCCGCCGCGAAGTCGCCCTTCTGGAACGCGGCCATGCCGCGATCGTGATGGGCCTGGGCCTCGTTCGAAGCCGTACCCCCGGCGAGCATTGCATCCGCCGTGCATGGCGCGGTCGCGCCTGCCGCGCAGGGCGCACGCTCCTGCTCGGCAGAATAGACCGTGTCGATCTTGCTGACGCGTAGCGGAAGCGGATCGGCGGATACCGAGGCATTGCTGCCCGATGCGCTGCCGACCGTTGCGCTGGCAGCCGTCTCGCCGCCGGAATTCGCGGCCGCATCGCCGGCCGTCGCCGCCTCAGTGGCGCTATCGATCGGTTTGGCGGGAACCTCGTTCGGCTTGACCTTGTTGGTCGCAACCACGATCGGCTTGAGCGGCGCGACGGAAGCCGACGACATGTGGGTGAACAGCAGGTAGCCGGTTAGCGCCACGGCGGACGCACCGGCCAGCGCCATCACGCCGGACGCAACCTTGTGGACCTTGGCGACGACGGCCAGCTTGGAATCCTGCTGATGCTCGTCCTGCGCGGCGCCGAGCAGCCGGTCATAGGCCGTGCGCTGCTCCTTGTCGCCGAGAATGTCGTTGGCGCGGATGATCTGTCGAAACCGCAGCGCGGCATCCGGATCGCCGGGATTGACGTCGGGGTGGCTCTCTTTGACCGCTTTGCGGAAGGCCGCCCGGATATCGTCAGCGTCATCGTCCGGAAGAGCTCCGAGTAAATCGTAAAGCGTCTTCATCGTCGTTCTCGCTGCAGGCTTCCCTCGTCTCCGATCGAAATTCCTACGGCGAATTTACGCTGGAGCACTCGTACTAACTCTTTCCGCTTCGCATGATGGTTGGTCAATCCGGCGGAAAAATGACTGAAAATGGCGAAGTTCGTAGCCATTTTTGCCGTGTTTGAGGTCATCGCGCTCGTCCTTCTTCGCCACGGTGCGCGCAATCCCAGATTGAATCGCTGCCCTCTGACCGCCTCCGCCGCGGGACATGCACCTATGGTGAAGAGAAAGTTTGAAGCCGGATTTAACGTGAGCTGATTGGCAGCTCGGTTTGCGGCAACACCCCGCATTCCATCGCGGCAGTGTGGCGCTGCTACACACCGGCTCTTGTCCGCTGGTGTCAGGTCCCTGAGGCAGATGTCGCTGCGGGCAACAGGCCGGGCCTGAGAAGGGCGCCTCCCGCTTCGGCGGCCGCCTTGCGGAACCAGCGACCCGGCCGCTATACCGGCCGCATGACTGAATTTCATGGTGTCTTTCCCTACCTGGCCTCGCCGATCGGCGCGGATGGAACGATCCGTACGGAGGTGCTGGGGCGTCTTTGCGACGATCTGATCCTTGCCGGTGTGCACGGCCTGACGCCGCTCGGCTCCACCGGCGAGTTCGCCTATCTCGATCGTGCCCAGCGCATGACCGTCGTGGAGACGACCATCGATGCCGCCCAGGGCCGCGTTCCCGTGATCGCAGGCGTGGCCTCGACTGCGATCGCTGACGCGGTGGCGCAGGCCAAGGCTTACCAGAAGCGCGGCGCAAACGGCATCCTGGCGGTGCTCGAAGCCTACTTCCCGGTCAACGACGCCGGCATCGAGGCGTATTTCCGGGCGATTGCCGATGCCGTCGACGTTCCCGTCGTCATCTACACCAATCCCCAGTTCCAGCGTTCCGACCTGTCGCTCGACGTCATCGCGAGCCTCGCCGAGCATCCGCGCATCAACTACATCAAGGACGCTTCGACCAACACCGGCCGGCTGTTGTCGATCATCAATCGCTGCGGCGACGCCATCAAGGTGTTCGCGGCGTCCTCACACATTCCGGCCGCGGTGATGCTGATCGGCGGCAAGGGCTGGATGGCCGGGCCGGCCTGCATCATCCCGCGCCAGAGCGTCGAGCTCTACAATCTCTGCAAGGCGTCGTGCTGGGACGATGCGATGCTGCTGCAGAAGAAGCTGTGGCGCGTCAACGAGGCCTTCGCCCGCTTCAACCTCGCGGCCTGCATCAAGGCCGGCCTGTCGATCCAGGGCTACGACGTCGGCGATCCCGTGCCGCCGCAGGCCCCGCTCTCGCCCGAGCAGCGCAAGGTCGTCGAAGAGGTACTGCGCAGCCTGGGGTGAGCTAGCCCCGGCTTTGGCCCCCGCTCTCTCCTCATCGTCATTCCGGGGCAGCCCAAGGGCTGAGCCCGGAATCCATACTCCGCGACCTCTCGGGTGGGCAGACCGGGAGACATCGAGCCTCCAAACTACCGGTCGTGGTTATGGATTCCGGGCTCGCGCTGCGCGCGCCCCGGAATGACGGTTCGTCATGACGCATCAGCTTAAACACGTGTTGGCCACCGCAACGCCGATCCGCTAAGACCCTGCCAAATTCATTGAACTGACCAAGGACTGACGAATGAACATTCTTCCCAACAATATGCGGTTTGGTGCGGGGCAGCCCCTCAAGCGTCTGGAGGATCAGCGGCTGCTGACCGGGAAGGGGCAGTTCATCGACGACAAGGCGGAGGACGGCGCGCTGTGGCTCTACGTGCTGCGCTCCCCGCATGCGCATGCCAGGATCCTGTCGATCGACACCGCCGCTGCCCGCGAGATCGCGGGCGTGCAGGCGATTTACACCGGCGCGGACCTCGTCGCTGACGATGTCGGCACCATTCCGACCCTGGCAATCTTCAAGCGTCCCGACGGCAAGCCGATGACGGTGCCGCCGCGCCGCCTGCTTGCCCATGAGATTGTCCGCTTCACCGGCGAGGCGGTCGCCGCCGTGGTCGCGACCTCGCGCACGGTCGCGCAGGAGGCCGCGGAAGCGATCGTCGTCGATTACGAGGTGCTGCCGGCGGTGACCGATCCGGTGAAGGCGATCGAGCCCGGCGCGCCCGTGGTCTGGGCCGAGGCGCCCGACAACGTCGTCGCCGCGATGAGCTATGGCGATGCCGCCAAGGTCGAGGCGGCGTTCGCCGGCGCTGCGCACAAGGTCTCGCTCGACATCACCAGCCAGCGCCTGGTGCCCTCGGCGATGGAGCCGCGCTCGACCATCGCCGAGATCGAGAAGAAGACCGGCCGGCTGCTGCTGCACGTGCAGTCGCAGACCCCGGCCTCGACCCGCGACGTGCTGGCGGAAGCCGTGCTGAAGCGCCCGAAGGAGAGCGTGCGCGTGCTGGTCGGCGACATCGGCGGTGGCTTCGGCCAGAAGACCAACCTCTATCCTGAGGACGGCATCGTCGCCTATGCCGCCACCAAGCTTAACAAGAAGATCCGCTGGCGCGCCGAGCGCACCGACGAGTTCGTCGGCGGCACGCATGGCCGCGACCTCACCTCCACCGCCGAGTTCGCTTTGGACGCCAAGGGCAGGGTGCTGGCCTATCGCGTGCGCTCGATCGGCGCCACCGGCGCCTATTCGTCGGGCGCGGCCAACATCATCCCGCTGGTGCTCGGGCCATTCGTGCAGACCGGCGTCTATGATCTGCCGCTGGTGCATTTCGAGATCAAGACCGTGATGACGCATACGGCGCCGGTCGGCGCCTATCGCGGTGCCGGACGCCCCGAGGCGGTGTTCATCGTCGAGCGGCTGTTCGATGCGGCCGCGCGCCAGATCGGGATCGATCCGCGCGCCATCCGCAAGACCAACTACATCAAGCCGGCGCAGCTCCCCTACACCAACGCCGTCGGCCAGGTGTATGATTCCGGTGCCTTTGCCCACATGCTGGAGCGCGCGTCCAAGCTTGCCGATTGGGACGGCTTCAACGCGCGCAAGCGCGAGGCGAAGAAGCGCGGCATGCTCTACGGCCGCGGCCTGACCAGCTATATCGAATGGACCGGCGGCCGCGCCCACACCGAGAAGGTGTCGCTGCACGCGACCTCCGAGGGCCGCGTCATCCTGCATTCCGGCACCATGGCGATGGGGCAGGGCCTGCAGACCACCTATACGCAGATGATCTCCGACACGCTCGGCATTCCGCTGGACAAGATCGACGTCGTGCAGGGCGACACCGATCTCGCCACCGGCTTCGGCAGCGTCGGCTCGCGCTCGCTGTTCGTCGGCGGCACGGCGGTGGCGGTGTCGTCGAACGACCTGATTGCGAAGGCGCGGGAAAAGGCGTCGAACCTGCTGGAGACCGCGGTCGAGGACATCGAGTATCGCGACGGCTTCCTCACCGTCGTCGGCACCGACCGCCGCATCAGCCTGTTCGACATCGCCGGGAAGGAGCAGGGCGCCAAGCTGTCGGTCGACAGCGAGGGCGAGGTCGACGGTCCGAGCTGGCCGAACGGCACCCATATCTGCGAGGTCGAGATCGATCCGGAGACCGGCGTCAGCCGCGTGGTGCGCTACACCACCGTCGACGACGTCGGCGTCGCGGTCAATCCGATGCTGGTGGCGGGCCAGATCCATGGCGGCGTCGCCCAGGGCATCGGCCAGGCGCTGTACGAGAACGTCGCCTACGATGCCGACGGCCAGCTCCTGACCGCCACCTATCAGGACTACTGCATCCCGCGCGCCGACGACGTGCCGCCGATCGTGGTCACTCTCGACGATTCCGCGCCGTGCAAGACCAACCCGCTGGGCGCCAAGGGCTGCGGCGAATCCGGCGCCATCGGCGGCCCGCCCTGCGTCACCAACGGCGTGATGGACGCGCTGTTCGAGCTCGGGATCACCAACCTGCAGACGCCGCTGACGCCGGAGAAGGTGTGGGCGGCGATCTCCGAGGCGAAGGCGGCAAAGGTCAAAGCGTCGGCCTGAGCGAGCGCGCGGGACGCTTCCGCGCCGGACGTGCTCCTGTTGCGTCGCTCAACGCGCCGATCTGCGCCGAGCTGTTCGGTGACGAGGGCGGCGAGGGTTACACCCGCATCTGGTCGCGCCCCTGCATGCGCAGCGGCGACTGATCTTGCTGCGTCATAGCCCGCCATTCCGGGCCAGCCCGTCAGGGCTGAATCCGGAATCTCGAGATTTTCGGTGCAATTGTGCATCTGAGGGGACGATGCTGTCGGATCGCCCCGCCGCGCCCGGCAAGACAACGATCTCATGCGAATCGTCGCGGCGCCGCGACCGACGATGATTGACCCAGATCAAGGTCGCCGACTCGCACTCGCCTCTAGATTGTATTGAACACAACGAGGAGCCTGACCATGCGGCGGTGTGCGGGCGTGATGAGCGGGGCGATGGCTTTGGCAATCGTCGCGTTTGGATCATCTCTGGCGGACGCGTGTTCGCGCGTCCTCTGGGCCGATAATGGTCAGGCCGTTGTCACCGGGCGCAACATGGATTGGCCCGAAGACATGCGCACCGATCTCTGGGCCTTTCCGCGCGGCCTTGCGCGCAAAGGCGAGAGCGGCGACGACAACGAACTGAGCTGGACGTCGAAATACGGCAGCGTCGGCGGGGCGGTTTATAATCTGGCGATCGCCGACGGCATGAATGAAAAAGGTCTTGTCGCCAACCTGCTGTGGCTCTCCGAGAGCGATTACGGAAAGCGCGATCTCAAGCGCCCCGGCCTCGCGCTGTCGCTATGGGCGCAATACAACCTCGACAACTTTGCCACCGTTGCCGAGGCGGTGGCCGACATCGAAACCGGTCGCTATCAACTCATCGCCGCCGGCATGCCCGGATACGCGACGGCGACCGTGCATCTGTCGCTTTCGGACGCGACGGGCGATTCGGCGATCATCGAGATCGTCGATGGCGGCAAGGTGCGCGTTCATCACGACCGCCGCTATCTGGTCATGACGAACTCGCCGCCCTTCCCCGAGCAGCTCGCCAATCTGAAAAAATACCACGTCTTTGGCGGCACCGAAGCGCTGCCGGGGACGAGCGAAGCGGCCGACCGCTTCGTCCGCGCCGCCTATTACATCCAGAACCAGACCAAGCCGTCGGACACTCGCCAGACCGTGGCCCGCATGTTGTCCGTCATGCGCAACGTGGCGCAGCCTTTCGTGCGGCCGGACCCGAAGCGACCGGAGGCGTCGCATACGATCTGGTGCGCCGTCGCCGACTCGACCGACCGGCTCTATTTCTTCGAATCGACCCTCAGCCCGAACATCGTCTGGGTCAACTTGCCGCTGTTGGACCTTTCCGTCGGCGCTCCGATCCGCAAGCTCGACCTGTCCGGGGCGGACAGGGATCTGGTCGGCGAGGTGAGCAGCCAGTTCAAGCCGGCCGCGCCGCTGGAATTCAAGAAAGGCGGCTCCTGACAGGGCAGAGCCCTACGGACAGATACAACGTCATCTTTATATCCGCGTTGTGGCGCTCGCACGCCGCGCGACATGACTGCGGAGCGCTCGCCGTGAAGCCCTGCCACCGCACTGGGCTGGAAGCGCCGCGCCGTTTGTTAAGGACGGATTGTGGTGCATTGCTGCACTGAGGCTATGCGCCGGCGATGCTACCGCATTAGAGTATTCGTGCCACATCTGCACCTCTTGCTTTGGTCATGCCATGATCACGCACGACAGCGGCCCGGATGCCGACCGCAAGGTAAGGATTTCTCCGGTCAACTCGCACAATGAGTGGGATCCACTCGAGGAAGTGATTGTCGGAAGGCTCGAAGGCGCGACGATTCCATCCGCTCATCCGGTCGTCGCCTGTAACATTCCGGGAATGGCTGCACGGGCGCAAGCGCTGCTCGGGGGCTTTCGCTATCCAAGGATGATGATTGAACCGGCTCAGCGCGAGCTCGATGGCTTTATTGCGCTGTTGCAGTCGCTTGGCGTGGTGGTCACCCGGCCGGAACCGGTTGATTTCAAGAAGCGCTTCAGCACGCCCGAATGGTCTTCGCGCGGTTTTTGCAACTCCTGCCCGCGCGATAGCATGCTGGTGATCGGAGACGAAATCATTGAAACGCCTATGGCGTGGCCCAGCCGCTATTTCGAGACCCATTCCTTTCGTCCGGTCCTGAAGGACTATTTCCGTCGCGGCGCCCGCTGGACTGCCGCGCCACGGCCGCAACTCACGGACGAACTGTATAACGCCGATTTCAGACGGCCCGAAAACGGTGAGCCGATGTCATATATTCTGACTGAATTCGAACCGGTGTTCGACGCTGCCGATTTCGTCCGCTGCGGGCGCGATCTGTTTGTAACCCTCAGCAATGTCACCAATGCATCCGGCATCGAATGGCTGCGCCGCCATCTCGGCGACGGCTATCGCATCCACGAGATCGAGAGCCGCTGTCGTAGCCCGATGCACATCGACACGACCATTTTGCCGCTGGGGCCGGGCAGGCTTCTGATCAATCCCGAATACATCGACGTCAGCCGCCTCCCGGACATACTGAAGAAATGGGACATTCTCGTCGCTCCCGAGCCTGATCCGATCACCGATCGCTTGCTCAATATCACGTCGCTCTGCGGAAAATGGCTCAACATGAATGTACTGATGGTGGACGAAAAGCGCATCATCGTTGATCCGCATCATGTGCGAACGATGCGTGCGATCGAGCAATGGGGTTTCGAGCCGATCCCCTGCGAATTCCTGCATTACGCCGCATTTGGCGGAGCATTCCATTGCGCGACACTCGACATCAGGCGGCGCGGGACGCTCGAGAGCTATTTTTGAGGATTGGCACGCCTATCCGGACTCGAGGCGCAGTCCGACGATGCCAAGTACAATGAGACCAATCGAGGCGAGCCGGGTCGCGGTCGTCGGCTCGTCGAACAGATAGATTCCGAAAAGAGTGGCGACGGCGATGCTCGCGCCGGTCCACGCGGCGTAGGCGGTGCCCATCGGGATCGTCTTCACGGCGAGGCCAAGACAACCGACGCTGGCGCCCATAAAACCCACGGTGACCAGGATCGACGGCAGGCGCGAGAGACCTTCGGAATATTTGAGAGCGATCAGCCAACCCACCTCGCAAAGGCTGCCAATGAATAAGATCACCCAGGCCATGAGAGGTTCTCCCAAAAGATGGGCTTAACGATCCTCGACGGAGTTCGTGTCAGAATTCCACGGTCTCGCTATTCTGCCAACTCATTCCGCCAAGCCTTTACACTTTGCAAGTGCACGCTGGAAGGCTCCCGGCCTTCCCTGCGCCCTCTCGATCTTCGAAAGGGCATGTCGATCGCAAGACCCGGGCGTGATCCGCTGCGGGACGACGAGGTCATGTCTGCTGCTGTTTGAGCTGTGAATCTGGACGTGCATCGACTGCCGTCGACCGATCCACCGGCAGCTCCAGTCGCACACTGAAGTCGCCTGCCACTCCGCTGAACCGCAGACGGCCGCCATGGGCCTGCGCGACCTCGCTCGCAATGGCGAGGCCGAGGCCTGAGCCGTGGGAGCCGTCGCCCTTCTGGAACGGGGTCAGCAGGCGTTGCTGCGCGTCGGCTGCGATCCCAGGTCCGTCGTCCCAGACGACGATCGCGACATGTGCCGCCGCTCGCTCCACCGTCACCATCAGCCGGGTCCGCGCGCCATGCGCCAGCGCGTTGTGAATGAGATTGGCAAGCGCCTCGCGCAGGCTGATGGCGTCGGCGGCGAGCATCACCTCGTCCTCCGATGGCACGAAGCTGACGGAGACCTCGCGATCGAGAGAGAGCGGCACGCTCTGCGACAGCACCGATTTCGCCAGCGCGTTGATATCGACCGCGGCGAAGCGCGGTGCTTGGGCGCGGTGCTGGATCATGGCGTGATCGAGCAGTTGGCTGGTGAGGCGGGCGAGATCCGCGATGCGGCCGCGCAGCCTGTCGAGCGCCCTCGGGTCCTTGGTCTGATCGCTCAGCAGCTCGACCTCGGCATCGATCGCCGCCAGCGGCGTGCGCAGCTGGTGGGTGGCGTCGGCGATGAAGCGCTGCATCAGCGCGATGCGCTCGGCGAGGCGCTGCATGAAGCCGTCGATCGCGCCGACCAGCGCGCGCACCTCGCGCGGCGGCGTGATCGCGATCGGGCTGAGATCGTCCGGCCGTCGCTTGACGATCTCGGCCTCGATCCGCGTCAGCGGCGCGAACACCAGCCGCAGGCAGAGCGCAGTCGCCACCAGCGCCAGCAGGCTCATCGCAGCGATCAGGCCGATCGCCTTGGAGGCGAGATCCCAGGTCAGCGCGTCGCGGGCGCGCAGGGTCTGCGCCAGCACGATCTCGCTCCAGCCGTCGCCGGGCGCGCCGTCGAGCTTGCGCGCCACGGCCGCGATGCGCACCGCCTGGTCGCGATAGATGCCGTCTCGCAGGACGACGCCCTCACGCAGCGCCCTGGCGGGCGCGGTGACGGCGAGATCGTCATAGCCGGCGACGACGACGCCGCGCGGATCGGTGACGCGATAGAACACGAGGTCATAGGCCGACAATGTCGCAAACGCCGCCGCCGGCGGATCCAGCGTCACGACGCCACCCTGCATGTAGATGTTCTCGGCGATCTGCACGGCGCCGCCGGCGAGCAGCTTGTCATAGGCGTCGCGCGCGGCGGTGGCTGCATATTGCCAGGCGGCGAGGCTCAGCACGACGGCGCCGACGGCCAGGATCGCGCCGATCGCGATCAGCAGCCGCGCGCGCAGCGAGGTCCTGAGGTCACGAAGCGTGGAGCTGATAGCCAAGGCCGCGCTCGGTCTTGATCTCGACGGATGTCGCCGCCAGCTTGCGCCTGAGACGCGCGACGAACTGCTCGACGGCGTTGGGGCTCGGATCCTGGTCGAAGCTGAAGAGCTGCTCGACCAGCTCCTCCTTGGCGACGTAACGCCCAGGGCGTGCGGCGAGGATTTCCAGCACGGTCAGCTCGCGCCGCGTCAGGTCCAGCGGTTGGCCGGCGACGCTGGCGGTGCGCCCGGCGCGGTCGATCACCAGCGGCCCCAGGGTCAGCAGATTGTCGGACTGGCCGGCGGCCCGGCGCAGCAGCGCCCGCGCCCGCGCCTCCAGCTCGCGATAGTCGAACGGCTTGATCAGGTAGTCGTCGGCGCCGAGGTCGAGCGCGCCGATCCGGTCGTCGACCGCCGAGCGCGCGGTCAGCACCAGCACCGGCGTGCGCAGGCCGCGCTTGCGCAGGTGCTTGAGCACGGCAAAGCCGTCCATGTTCGGCAGCATCACGTCGAGCACGATAAGGTCATAGGTCTGCACCTCGATCAGCTCGCTCGCGGTGCGGCCGTCCTTTTCCCAGTCGACGGCGTAGCCGATCCGCTCGAACCGGCTGGTCACGGCGGCGCCGATCTCGGGCGTGTCTTCCACCAGCAGGATGCGCAAGGTCTTGTTGTCCGCCTCGGAGTCAGGTTCGCGTCAGTCTCCTCCTTTATCACCTCGAATAAGGGCGCCGAAGTGCACCGAGCGAAATTTCGCATTGCAATATAAAGGAGGGGAGGACGATGACCGTCCATCAATCGCCATCTCAGTTCGAGCCGCTGCTCTCGGTCGAGGGCGTGACGCTCCAGTACAAGACGCCGGACACCTTGGTCACGGCGACCTACCGCGTCGACTTCAAGGTCTTCGATTCCGACCGTTTCGTGCTGCTCGGCCCCTCCGGCTGCGGCAAATCCACGCTTCTCAAGGCGATCGGCGGTTATCTGAAGCCGACCGAGGGCCGCATCCGCCTCAAGGGCCACGATGTCAGCGAGCCCGGTCCGGACCGCATGATGGTATTCCAGGAATTCGACCAGCTGCTGCCGTGGAAGACGGTGCGCGAGAACGTCGTGTTCGCGCTGACCGCCAGCGGCCGGCTCGGCACCGCGGAAGCCAACGAGCGGGCCAAGTCCTATATCGACAAGGTCGGCCTCACCAAGTTCATCGACTCCTATCCGCATATGCTCTCCGGCGGCATGAAGCAGCGGGTCGCGATCGCCAGGGGCATGGCGATGGAGCCCGACGTGCTCTTGATGGACGAGCCGTTCGCCGCCTTGGACGCGCTGACCCGGCGCAAGATGCAGGACGAGCTGCTGCAGCTCTGGCAGGACACCCGCTTCACCGTGCTGTTCGTGACGCATTCGATCGAGGAGGCGATCAAGATCGGCTCCCGCATCCTGCTGCTGTCGCCGCATCCCGGCCGCGTCCGCGCCGAGCTCAACAGCGTGCCGCCGGGTACGATGGGCTCGCCCGAACAGGTCGCCCTCGAAGGGCGCATCAACGACATGCTGTTCGGCCAACACTGAGACGAGGAGAGCATCCATGAGCGAGACGCTGGCGCTGCGCCCCGAAATCGTCAATGCAGACACGCCCCTCGGCGACGTCAAGGTCGAGGCGAGCCTGTCCTGGCTGGAACGCATCTACCACGTCGGTGCGGTCCGCAAGGCCATCATCCTGGTGGCGTTGGCCGCGCTGTGGCAGGCCTATGGCCTGTGGCTCGGCAATCCCCTGCTGTTTCCGACCTTCACCGACACGCTCTCAGCCTTCTTCGAGAACATCGGCAACGGCATCATCCCTGCGCGCACCCTCGTGTCGCTGGAGACGCTGCTGATCGGCTACGGCATCGGCATCGCGCTGGCGGCCGTGCTGACCACGATCGCGATCGGCTCGCGGATCGGCGCCGACATGCTGGAGGCGCTGACCTCGATGTTCAATCCGCTGCCGGCGATCGCATTGCTGCCGCTGGCGCTGATCTGGTTCGGCCTCGGCAAGGGCAGCATCATCTTCGTGCTGGTGCATTCGGTGTTGTGGGCGATCGCGCTCAACACCCATTCCGGCTTCCGCTCGGTGTCGAACACCTTGCGCATGGTCGGCCTGAACTACGGCCTGCGCGGGTTGAAGCTGGTGCGCTTCATCCTGATCCCCGCCGCATTTCCGGCCATCCTCACCGGCCTGAAGGTGGGCTGGGCCTTCGCCTGGCGCACCCTGATCGCGGCCGAGCTGGTGTTCGGCGTATCCTCGGGTTCCGGCGGCCTCGGCTGGTTCATCTTCGAGAACCGCAACCAGTTGGAGACGGCCAACGTCTTCGCCGGCCTGTTCACCGTGATCTTCATCGGCCTCGTCGTCGAGAACGTCGTGTTCGCGACCATCGAGCGCAAGACGGTGCGGCGCTGGGGCATGCAGCACTGAATTTCGAGTTATAAGCACAACAACAGGGAAGGAGACGACCATGTCCTGGAGCAAATCATTCACGGCCGCCGCGCTCGGCCTCACCGCGCTGCTCGGCGCCACCGGCGCTTCGCAGGCCGAGGTCAAGGAGATCAGGCTCTCCAAGGGCTACGGCATCCTCTATCTGCCGCTGATCGTGATGGAGGATCAGAAGCTGATGGAGAAGCAGGCGGAGAAGGCCGGGCTCGGTCCGTTCAAGGTGAACTGGCAGATGCTCGACGGCGGCAACATCATCAACGACGCGATGATGGCCGGCTCGCTCGACATCGCCGGCACCGGCGCGCCCGGCTTCATCACGCTGTGGGCCAAGGCCAAGGGCATTCCGGCGGTGGAGGTGGTCGGCGTCAGCGGCCTCAGCTCGACCTCGCTGTGGATGAACACCAACAATCCTGAGATCAAGTCGCTGAAGGATTTCAAGCCGAGCGACAAGATCGCCCTGCCGGGCATCAAGACCTCGCTTTCGGCGGTCATGCTGCAGATGATGGCGGCGCAGGAGTTCGGCAAGGAGAACTACGCCAAGCTCGATCCGATGACCGTCGGCCTGCCGCATCCGGAGGCGCTGGCGGCGCTCACCTCGGGCAAGACCGAGATCACGGCGCATTTCACCTCGCCGCCGTTCTCCTACATCGAGCTGAAGGATTCGAAGATTCGCCGCGTTGCCAATTCCGCCGACGTGCTCGGACGGATGACGATGGACGTGGTGTTCGCGCCCAAGCGCTTCGTCGACGCCAATCCCAAGGTCGTGCAGGCGTTCCTCGATGCGCTCGACGAGGCCTGCACGCTGATCGCCAACGACAAGGCTGCCGCAGCCGAGATCTATGCCCGCACCGCCAAGGTGAAGACCACCAAGGAGGACGTGCTGGAGATGCTGCAGGACAAGGACACCTGGTTCTCGTCGACGCCGGAGGGCGTGCTGAAGATCGCCGAGTTCATGCACGGCGTCGGCTCGATCAAGGTCAAGCCGGCGAGCTGGCAGGACATGTTCGTGACCCAGCTACGCGACCGCAAGGGCAGTTGAGCGTAAGCGCCTATGGTGTCGTCCGGGGCGCGCGGATGCCCCGGAATGCCGGAGTGTGTGGTTGGCGCAGGCCCATTCATCCAGCCGCGAGTCCCGCTGCAAAGACGACATTGCCTCTCTCCGCCGGTCATTCCGCGCGAATGACCCGCATCCGCGGCAGACCCGGAACCTCCCTGAACCGACGCACCGGCCGCCGCGACCCATGTCCGGCGGCCGGCTGCCGTCATTGCGCCGTCGCCAAAGCTGTGCTGTGTGAAGGCGGTACAACCGGATGAAGAGGGGGACGCGCGATGCGGAGATTGCTGACCGTGCTGGCGGCACTGATGACGCTGAGCCTGACCAATTGCGGCTACAACGCCATCCAGACCAATGACGAGCAGGTCAAGGCGGCTTGGTCCGAGGTCGTCAACCAGTATCAACGCCGCGCCGACCTCGTGCCCAACCTGGTCAACAGCGTGAAGGGCTTTGCCCAGCAGGAGAAGGACGTGCTGCTCGGCGTCACCAACGCCCGCGCCAAGGTCGGCAGCGTGCAGGCCACGCCCGACGTCGTCAACGATCCCGCGGCGCTGCAGAAGTTCCAGGCGGCGCAGAGCGAACTGACCGGAGCATTGTCGCGGCTGCTGGTCGTCACCGAGAATTACCCCCAGCTCAAATCGGACGCGCTGTTCCGCGACCTGATGTCCCAGCTCGAAGGCACCGAGAACCGCATCACGGTGGCGCGCAACCGCTACATCAAGGCGGTGCAGGAGTACAACGTCGGCATCCGCACCTTCCCGAACAACCTGACCGCGATGGTCTTCGGCTACAAGGAAAAGGCCAACTTCACCGTCGAGAACGAGCGCGAGATATCGGTCGCGCCGAAGGTCGATTTCAACGCGCCGTCGCCTGCTCCGTCGAAATAGCCGGAGCAGGGAATCGTGCGCGCGCTGCCCGTCCTCAAGGCGCTGCTTGCGACGCTGTTGGTCTGCCTCGCGACGATCGTGCTGGCGGACGTCGCGGTGCCGCAGCTCACCGGCCGCGTCGTCGACCAGACCGGCACGCTGTCCTCCTCGGACATCGCAGGCCTCACGCAGAAGCTGAAGGACCTGGAAACCCGCAAGGGGAGCCAGGTCGCGGTGCTGATCGTGCCGACGACGCAGCCGGAGACCATCGAGCAGTTTTCGCTCCGCGTCGCCGAGGCCTGGAAGATCGGGCGCAAGAAGGTCGACGACGGCGCGCTGCTGGTGATCGCCAAGAACGACCGCAAGCTGCGCATCGAGGTCGGCTACGGCCTCGAAGGCAGCCTCACCGACGTCACCGCGCGGCGCATCATCGACGAGGTCATCACGCCAAGATTTCGCAGCGGCGATTTCGCCGGCGGCATCGACGCCGGCGTCGACCGCATCATCGGCGTGATCAATGGCGAGAGTCTGCCGGTGCCGCAGCCGCAGGCCTCGCACGGCACGGATCTTGATATCGACACCATCTCCTCGTTCGCACCTGTCGCCTTCTTCGGTGCGATCTTTATTGGTGGCGTGCTGCGGGCCTTGTTCGGGCGGCTGCTGGGTTCGCTTGCGACCGGCGGCGCGCTGGGGATTCTGACCTGGGTGCTCGTGGGATCGATCACGCTTGCGCTGCTGTCCAGCGTGGCCGGCATCGTCATTGCCTTCATCGCCGGCGGCTTGTCCTCGTCGATGCCGACGTCGGGCGGGCGCCGCGGCAGCGGCTGGTCGAGCGGCTCGTCATCCGGCGGCTGGAGCAGCGGCAGCTCGAGCGACAGCGGCAGCTTCTCGGGCGGCGGCGGCAGTTTTGGTGGCGGCGGCGCCTCGGGCAACTGGTGAGGACGAGGCGCGCGACCATGAGCATCAGGCGGATCGGCCGGCATCTCCTGCATCATCACTGGCAGCTGAAGCGCATCTTCACGCCGGCTGTGCTGGCACGCATCGAGCAGGCGATCAAGGACGGCGAGCGCACCCATGCCGGCCAGCTTCGCTTCGTCGTCGAGGGCGCGCTCGACGGCCGGCCGTTGTGGCGCGACCAGCCGCCGCGCGAGCGCGCGCTGGACATCTTTTCCAACCTGCGGATCTGGGACACCGCGCACAACAATGGCGTCCTGATCTACCTGCTCTTGGCCGATCGCGACGTCGAGATCATCGCCGATCGCGGCATTCATCGACATGTCGGCGCCGAAGGCTGGGAGACGATCTGCCGCGCGATGGAAGCGGAGTTTCGCGCAGGCCGCTTTGAGCGGGGCGTGGTCGATGGCATTGCCGCGGTGTCACGCGAGCTCGCCAGGCACTACCCGCCGCATGCCGGCGATCCCAACGAGCTGCCCGACACACCAGTGGTGCTTTAGCTCCGATCATACGGGTCGCGCTCACTTGCCGGTCGCGCTCATCCTGGCTGGACGTGAGCGCGCACCCCTCTCGCCAATGACACGGATGGAAAATACGTCCGCAACTCACGCCGTCGCAGCTCATGCGCCGTAGCGTTCCGCCATCGCCCGCGCCAGCTCGGCCATTTTCGCACGCAGCTCGGGCGGGTCGAGCACCTCGGCCTCGGGCCCGAAGCGCAGCAGCTCGCCGGCGGCATGCCACAGCGTCGTTCCGATCGGGATCGTCACGATGCGCCAGCCATCGGCATCGGTGTCGTCGGCGAGGCGCGTGCGGGCGCGCACGTAAGGCTGGCTCCACACCTCCAGCAGCTTCACACCGAGCGCTGACAGGCGCACCGTCGCCTGCTTCGGATGCAGCTCCGCCTCCAGCCGCTCCGTCGCGGCGCGCCAATAGGCGGCGAGGTCAAAGTCTGCAGGTCGCGCGAAGCACTCGTCGGTCACGGCACAGTCGAGAATGCGCGCGACGCGATAGGTGCGCACGCTGCGCTCGACCTGCCCGGCGAGATACCAATTGCCGCCCTTCAGCACGAGGCCGAGCGGCGCGACGCGGCGGCGCTTCTCGGCGCGCCAGGTCTGATAGCGGACGTCGACCATGACGTCGCGGAGCAGGGCGTCGGCAATGGCGCGCAGATGCGTCGGCTCCTCGGACTCGCCGAACCAGCCAGGCGCGTCGAGATGGAAGCGCGCCTGCATGCGGCCGGCATTGGCGCGCAGGCTTTGCGGCAGTGCCGCCACCAGCTTGGTCTGCGCCGCGCTCATCGCGCCATCGAGCCCGAGCGCGGCGGCGGGGCCCGGCAGGCCCGCCATGAACAGTGCGTCGGTTTCCGTCGGCGACAGCCCGTTCAGCCGCACGCGATAGCCGTCGAGCAGGCGGAATCCGCCTTCGGCGCCGCGCTCGGCATAGACCGGGATGCCCGCCGCGGCGAGCGCGTCGATGTCGCGATAGATCGTGCGCACCGAGACCTCGCAGGCGCCTGCGAGTTCGGGCGCCGTGACCTGTCCCTTGGCCTGCAAGGTGGTGAGGATGGAGAGCAGCCGGCTCGCGCGCATGCCCTTCTTTAAACATACCTGACACACCTTGTCAGGTATGGTGTGCGACAAGCCAGCACCGCAGCCGGCAATGGGAGGACACCATCATGACCGCCGACGACAAGATCACGCTGTATTACTCGCCGCAGACCCGCGCCGCCGGCACCCGCGTCCTGCTCGAGGAGCTGGGCGCGCCCTACGATCTGCATGTCCTCAACATGAAGGCGGGCGAGCAGCGCAAGCCGGAGTTCCTGGCCGTCAATCCGCTCGGCAAGGTGCCGACGATCGGACATCGCGGCCAGATCGTGACCGAGCAGGTCGCGATCTTCATCTATCTCGCCGATCTGTTTCCGCAAGCGGGCCTGACGCCGGCGCTCGACGATGCCCTGCGCGGGCCCTATCTGCGCTGGATCGCCTATTACGGTGCGTCGTTCGAGCCCGCCGTGATCGACCATTTCATGAAGCGCGAACCGGCCCCGATCACGCAGTCACCCTATGCCGACTACGATACGATGCTGGGCGCGCTGGAGCAGCAGCTCGCCAAGGGGCCGTATCTCCTCGGCGAGCGCATGACCGCCGCCGACGTGTTGTGGGGCGTCGCCTTCAACTGGACCATGATGTTCGGCGTCGTGCCGCGCAAGGACGTGTTCGCGCGTTACGCCGAGCGCATCACCCAGCGTCCGGCGTTCCAGCGCGTCACCGCCGCGGATGCCGAGATGGCGGCCCAGCACGCGGCCGCCACCGGCGTTTGAGCGCCAGCATTGACGCAATCGAGCGAGGTCCCGCCGGCAACGGGACCTCACTGATGTGATTGCACGTTGTCCGGCAGGCGCAGCTCGCCAAATGCCGGGTTTCCCGCGGCGGCGTCGCTAGTTCAGGCTGATCCCCGTGAGCGGCGTGCCGTCGACGCCGTTGTTGCTGATTGCGTTGTTCTTGAAGGACGAGACGGAGCCGCCGCCGGTCTGGACGACGCCGTTGGAATTGCCCTGGATGACGGAATTTCCCAACGTCACGATGGCGCCGCTGCCGCTCGCCAGAACGCCGGTGTTGTTGAACTCGGAGGTCAGCCGGTCGAGAAACACGCCCATCCCCGGCTTTCCGGCCGGGACCGTGGCGGATATCCCGGCATTGCCATTTTCGATGGCCTTGGTGTTCGAGACGAGCACGCTGATCGCGCTGCTCGAATTCGCGGTCGAGACCGTGACGCCGAACGCGGACGCCTTGAGCGAGGAGTCCGCGATCACCACCTGGGCCGCACCGGTCGGCGCGACCGAGATCGCGCTTTGCGAGAAGTTCTCGAAGGTACAGTTCTCGACGACGAGCTTTCGGCCGGCCAGGAAATTGACGCCATTGAGGCCGAGGGTCGTGCCGGCGCCGTTGATGCTCAAATTGCGCAGGATGATGACGTCGTTGGCGCCGGCATTCACGTTGATGCCGTTGGTCGCCGATGCCAGGATCGAGGCCATCGTCCCCCCGCCGTCGATCGTGATCGATTTGGTGATCGTGACGGCGCCGTAGCCGCCGGGATCGAGCACGTCGATCTCACCGCCCGCGGCGGTCTTCGAGATCGCTCCGGCGAAGGTCTTGCAGGGCGCCGTGCGGCTGCACGGGTTGACGTCGTCGCCGACGCCGGACACCCAGGTCCGCGTCGCCTGCGCGTGAGCCTCTGGCGAGGCAAGGATCAAAAACGCGGCGCACAAAAATCCGATCGAAGAAATGAGCTTTCGCATGAGCGCTCCCCTTGAAATGCTGGAAATGAAAAATAGCCCGAACGCAGAGTATTAGTCTACGAAAGCAACCAGAGCGTTCATCGAAAACGGCGGGCTGCACGGGACATTATGCAATCGGTGGTTGCCGCTTCGGCCGGAGGTGATTTCGCTGACGGTTCATGCCTTCCATCTGTCGATTGCATTGCAGGACTACAACATTCGCGAGCCTGCAGTCGCCCATCGCCCACCCACCCGACGGGCAATTCCGGCAATCCGTCCATGCGCCAACTGCCCGTCGAGCCAGTTTGTCGCATGTGTGCCGCCTTGCAGCGTCGGGCAAATCACGACGATGATCCCGGCCATCCCGTTCGCGATGAGGAGGGGCGGCTCGGCCGATCGTCACGAGGCGTAGCAGCGGGGAGCGGTGGCCGTATCAGGCTTGGGGCTCTGCGCGAGCGGGCCGGCGAGCAAGCGAGGTACGGACGGTCAAGTCGTAGGGTCCTGGCATCCCGACGCCGATGCCAAGTTCGCATGCAGGCTTCGCCTCGTGCGGATGACGGTGACCAGAAAGCCCGGCGCACCGGGGAGACTACGAAGCAGCCGTAACACCATCGCGCAGGGAAGGCCGGGTCGCTCCGGCTGAACCTGTGGTTCCTGCCCCGTGCAATCTTTCCGCACGGGGGCCACGGGTGCCAGTCGGCACCCGGCCTTCCCTGCGCCCTCCGACTGACGAGGAGGGAATGATCGGCAAAGCTCGGGCGCAATCGCGCCGCGAGAGCGGCTCCGTTTGACGCCGCGTCGACCGCGCTGCGCCGCGTGCCGATCGAGCTTGCTGCCCCCGGGCGCGTCCGCCAGAGCTGAATAATCGGGCAACGTCCGCCACATCTGCTCCACTTTGTCGGCGCAAATCCGCCCCGTATGAATCCCTAAAACTCAGGTAAGCCTTCCAAAAGTAAGATTTTGGCAATCAATCGAACGCTAACTAAGGTTACCAAGTGCTCAACGTCATGCGGAGACTCTGAACGTGAGCGACCAAAAGCCCGAACGGGCCAGCCTTGGCGTGGCCGGTACCACTGGCAAGGCCAGTGCGAGTGTCGACCCGATGCCGAAGACATCCGCAGTCCCCGATGCAGTCGATCTGGCCGTGCCTGCGATCGCGACCGTCGCCCCGCCCATGATCGCGCCGGATCACGAAGCGCCGGCGGCTGACCGTCCGGGCATCGACCCGAAGGCGAAGATCGTGGAAGCGGTGACCGCGCCCGAGCCACAGCCGGAGGCCAGCCAGTCCGAGATCAAGACCGAGGTGATAGCCGACACCGAGATCGGGACGACCAAGGTCGAGCCGGTCAAGCCCGAGCAGGTCAAGGTCGAAACCCTCACGGCCGAGCAGGAAAAAATCGAGCCCTCCAAGATCGAAGCGGTGAAGCCGGAGCGAGCCAAACCCGAGCCCGCGCGGCTCGACCTGGTCAAGTCCGACAAGGGCAAATCCGACAAGGTCAAGCCGGAGCTGACCAAGCCCCAGGCGGTGGGGGGCAACGTTGCGGCGCCGGGCAAAGTCGAAGCCGCAGTGGCCTCGAGTGCTGCGAAACCTCCCTCGACGATCTTGGATCTGATCAGGACGGAGCCGGTCAAGTCGGACCCGATCAAGACGGCTGCGGCCGGTGAACTCCTCAAGGTCGAGACACCGAAGCTGTCGATGCTCGCGGCCAATGCGCCGAAAGTCGGCCCGATGGCAGCGGCCGCGCCGAAGCCGGAGACGGCCATCAAGCCGGACGCGCCGATCAAGTCGGTGGCTGCCACCAAGACAGAAGCCGTCGTTCGGCCTGAGCCGGCTGCCAAGCCGGAGACTGTTGCCAAGTCGGATGCCAAACCGGATGCCAAGTCGGAGCCCGTTGCCAAGCAGGCATCCGCGGCCAAACCCGGGGCGTCCGCGACGCGCCCGGTCACGCCAGTCCAGGCGGATGCCGGACCGGCGACCAGGGCGGGTGCTTTTGCCGCGGTCGACAAGGCCGCGGCCTGGGCCAAAGCGAAGTTCAAGACCGAGCCCTTCAAGTTCAATGCGGCGTCCAAGCCGGCGGCCGCTGCCGCAACGGCGGCCAGCACGGCCGCTGCGGGAGCGACGCTGCCACCTCCGCAGCCGGGCCAGACCCCGCCGCCGCATGCCGTGAACGGCAGGCTCGGCCTACCGGCCATGGCTGCGATCCTGCTGCTGTCGATGGTTGTCGGCGGCGTTGCCGGTGGTCTGGTCACGGCCAAATTCGTCACGCGCTCCGGCGGCGGCGACGCGGCCGATGCGACGGCCGGCGAGGCTGCGGATTCCACGCTTGGCGCGACCGTGGCGCGAATCGACAATGATGTCGCCGCGCTGAAGGCGAGCCTCGACCAGACCAATCAGACGAGCCTCGTCGAGCTCAACAAGTCCGCGGAGCGTCTCGACCGGCTCGAGAAGATCCTCGGTGATCTGTCGACGAAATCGTCGGCCAAGCCGAGCGAGTTGCAGCGTCTGAGCGAGGCCGTGGACCGGCTGCGCGCCGCGCAGGCGTCCGCGACCGCGCAAGCCCCCGCGCGTGACAGCGCCGCGTCCGCGCCGCAGGCGGTGGGGGCGATCAATGCGGCGGCGCCGCCCGCGGGCGTGGCGAGCCGGGCCGACGCGGCCAGGACCACCGAGGCAGCCAGGACCGAAGCAGCAAGGGCAGAGGCGAGCCGGGCCGAGCCGGCCAGGGCGGAGACCGCTCGCCCCGAGCCGAACCGCACGGAGGCCACCAAGCCCAAGGTCGTCGAGGGCTGGGTGCTGCGCGACGTCGGTCGTGGCGGCGCGCTGATCGAGGGCCGCGGTGGCCTCTACGAGGTCTATGCCGGCGATCCCGTGCCGGGCCTCGGCAAGGTCGACGCGATTCGCAAGCAGGACGGTCGCTGGGTGGTCGTCACCACCAAGGGGCTTGTCGTCGCGCGCTGACGGACCATCTGTTTTTGGAGACGAATCTGGACGAGGCGCCTCACCGCGACGTGAGGCGCCTCGTCGCACAATTGTCCGAAGCCGCCCGCCTTTCGGCTATCTTCGAGGACTAGCAGGCCCTCAATTGCATGTTCGTGGAAGTGAGGAGGCGCGTCTTGCGACTGTCGGTATTCGGCCTTGTCATGCTGTGCTGCGGCCCGCTCGCTCATGCGGACGAGAGCCCGCCGGTCGAGCGCGGCGCCGCCATCCTCGAGCCGTTCGCGCTGCGTGAGCTCGACAACGGCGCGTTCGGCCTCGGGAAGATGCTTGCGCACGCCAGTGATGCGCCGCTGACCGACGCGGCGTTGTTTGCGCTGCCGTCGATGATGCCCGTACGCAAGGCGCTCGACACGGAGTTCGACCGCTACGTCGACAAGCACAAGACGACGTTGCCGAACGAGAGCATCGGCATCGGTACGTCCTACGCGTTCCAGCTGTTCGACCGCACTGTGCTCGATTCGCCCGATGCCCGCTTCGTGCTGGCCGGCGTCGTCAATCGCATGGATCGCGCCTTCGTCGATCCCGACCATTGCGGCGAGGTGCGGCTGCTGTACCGCCTGACGCGGACCACGCCGCCCGAGGCCAAAGATGGCGAGGTCGCCTCGCCGCGGCTGCCGATGACGCTCAACATCGTGCTCAAGGCGCGCAGCGATGCGGAGGCCAAGAGCAATTCGCCGAGTTGTGCCGAGATCGCCAAGCGGTGGCTGGCGACGTCCGATCTGCAACTGACCGGGCCTGAGCTTGCCGCGAAGCTGACGGCGCCGGACGGCCCGCTGGCGCTGATCAGGTCGGAGAACATCCATCGCATCGAGACCAACCTGCAGATCGCGCATGCGCCGAAATCGGCGATCCGCGATTTCCGCACCGACTACATGATGAAGGTGTTCGACTATCAGGCCGCGAGCGGGACGTTCGAGGAGGCGGTGCTGGAGGATCAGGTCGATCGCGACCGGCTGCTGGCGGATGCCGCGCTGGCGCGCGAGTTCAAGGCCTGGCTGCTCGACCCCGTCCATCTCGGTGAGCTCGACCGCGGCACCGCGGTGATCCCCGAGCAGTTCCTGGCCAAGGTTGCGGTGGCGCCGACCCCGGTCGGATTCGTCAATTCCGATCTGCTGCCGGCCTACGGGCTGGTGCAGGGGAGCGCGGCCGGGCAGGGCGCGGTGTTCACCGAGGCCGACGTGGTCGGTGCGCTGGAGAAGGCGGCCGCGCAGGGCATCGTGCTGCAGAACATCCGGTCGGTCGCGGGCTTCGAGCGACGCCTCAACGATTCGAGCTGCGGCGGCTGCCATCAGACCCGCGGCATCGGCGGCTTTCACTTTCCCGGCGTCGACTGGATGGCGGAGAAGCCGTCCAACACCGTCGTGGTGCCGGGCTCGCCGCACTTCTTCGGCGACCAGGTCCGCCGGCGCGACATCCTCACCGCCTTTGCCGAGGGGCGGACTCCGGATTTCTCGCGCGGCTTCGCCAGCCGCCCGCAATTGCGCGGCAGCGATGAGCTCGCCGGCACGGTCTACAACGACGGCTGGGGCGGGCATTGCTACGCGAGCCACGCCGCGGCCGCGGACAACGACAAGAGCTTCTCGACCTGGACCTGCGCCGCGAACCTGTCCTGTCAGACCGGCCCGGCGACGCGGTTCGGCATGTGCTTCATCGCGACGCGCTAGCTCAGGCCACCGCACCGCGCGCGCGCAGGTCGCGGATGGCCTCGTCGTCGAAGCCGGCGCTGCGCAGGATCTCGTCGCTGTGCTGGCCTATGCCGGGCGGCTTGCGCGGGGTGACCTTGCGCTGGCCGTCGATGAAGATCGGGCTGTTGACCGTCAGCATGGTGTCGTTCTCGAACGGCACCAGCACCTCGTTCTCGATCATCTGCCTGTCGTTTGGAATGTCGTCGAGAATCCCGACCACCCCGAACACGAGCCCGCTGCCGTCGAGGATCCGGCGCCATTCGGCCAGCGGCCTGGTCGCGAACACCGCGTCGAACTCGTGGATCAGTTCGACCGAGCGGGCGTGACGATCGGCCTTGGTGACGAAGCGCGGATCGTCGATCAGCTCCTCTCGGCCGAGGCAGCGGGCGAGGATCGGCCACTGCTTCTCCTCATTGAGGAGCGACAGCATGATCCAGCGGCCGTCCTGGCATTTGTAGTGATTGGCGACTGCGTTCAGCGCGCGTTCGCGCGGCCGCCGCTCGACGAAGGTCGCGCCGCAAAGCTTGGCCTGAGCAAGCACGGAGGCCGCCCAGACCCCGTTGGCCATCAGGTTGGAGGCGACGTGGCAGCCCTTGCCGGTCTTCTCGCGCTGGTAAAGCGCCGTGACGATCGCGCCATAGAACGCCATTGCGCAGGGGTGGTCGCCCATCCCGGCGACGGAGCGGGCGGGTGTCGTGCTCTCGTCGGCACGGACCAGGTCCATCAGTCCGGAGCGCGCCCAATAGGCATTGCTGTCGAAGCCGGGTTTGTCGGCTTCCTCGCCTTTCTCGCCATATCCAGTGAACGACGCATAGATCAGCCGCGGATTGAGCGGCGCCAGCTTTTCGTGGGTGAGGCCGAGCTTGGCGCGGACCGACGGCGGGAAATTGGTGATGAAGACATCGGCTTCACTTACCAGCCGTTGCAGCACGGTCTGCGCTTCCGGCTTCGACAGGTCGAGTGCGAGGCTGCGCTTGTTGCGGGCTTCGAGATACCACGCGTAGTTATGCTCGCTGCGCGGATAGCCCGGCAGGTTCGGCAGGTTGCGGTAGGGATCGCCGGCGCCGGGCGGCTCGATCTTGATGACGTCAGCGCCGAAATCGGAAAGAACGGTGGCGGCTGCGGGGGCCGCGATGAAGCTCGCGCAGTCCAGCACCTTCAGGCCATGGAAAATGCCCTTGTCGTCCATGTTGCGTCGCTCCCGTCGCTTGTTTCCGCGCGCTGGAATTACGTTGACGGCGCGGTTCGAGGCGCATTTGACCCGGGTCGGGCGGGCGAGGCAATGGCGGGGAGGGAGCTGAAACTACAAACAAACGCAAAGATGTGATCAGGAGCGGGCACCGCTCCTGTCTATTTCGACGTGTCGACAATCATGCTGGTTTGGTGAGGGAAACGATCGCGCCGAAAAGCCGCGAGGCGGAATGGCGCGCCAATTGATCCGCTACACTTTCAGGTTCTCGGCCGAACTCCTGCCGCGGTTGGCAATCTCGTCGTACTCGATGGTCTGGCCCTCGTTGAGGGTCGCCAGCCCGGCCTTCTGCACTGCGGAGATGTGAACGAAAATGTCCTTGCCCCCGGCCGCGGGCTGGATGAAGCCATAGCCCTTGGTCGGGTTGAACCACTTGACCGTACCTTTAGCCATACGTCGCCTCCGCGGGACCAATCCGAGTACGAGCCGCGGTCCCCGCAAACCGTCAGGCCCGGAATTCGAGACTACTGCGGTTGTGACAGGCGTGATAGCGCAAACAGCGGGCGGTTTTGGCCCGAAATGATCGATATCGTGGCGACTTTGCGGCTTTTGACCGCAGTGCCACCGTTCCGCCAGTCACCGCGGACCCGCTGCAACCGTTCTCGGTATGACAGCGCAGGCTGCAAACAGGTTCAACGCAACTCGTCACGCAGCCGTCCCCTCGTCCGAGAGCATCGCGAGTTCAGCGGCGTCCATGGCCGTCCTGACGCGCATCGGCTCGGCGCGGCCGCGAATCTCGACCTCGCGCTCCGGCAGCACGTCGGAGCCGAGTCGCGCCCGCGCGTAGACCTCGTCCGAGATGATGACCTGGCAGCCGAGGGTCTTCGTCATGTCCTGCAGTCGTGACGCGACGTTGACGGCGTCGCCCAGCGCGGTGAACACCATGTGGTCGCGATAACCGATCTCGCCCACGATCACCTCGCCGCCGTGAATGCCGATGCCGAAGCGGATCGGGTCATGCAGATCATGGCTGAGGAACGCGTTCAGCTCGGCGATATTGGCCGCGATGTCACGCGCCGCCTGGATCGCCTGGCCGCAGGCGACATGTGAATCGGTGGCTAGTCCGAACAGCGCGAGCATACCGTCACCGACGAACTGATTGGGCTGCCCGCCATTCGCCAGCACGGCCTGGGAGACGGCGCTGAGGAAGCGGTTGACGATGAACACCACGTCGAACGGCAGCCGTTTCTCAGCGAGGCCGGTCGATCCACGCATGTCGACGAACAGGCTGACGAGGTAGCGCTCCTGCCCGATTCCGGCGCGCGAGCTGCCGCGCTCGCCGGGTGTCGGGTTCGGCATGAACAGTTGGAAGAATGAAAGATCGCCGGTGGGGCGCAACTGGCAGGCCAGCCTGACCGACGGGTCCGCCGCGCCGATCTGCGCGAGCACGAAGGCCTCGCGAGGCGAGGGCGGCGGCAGCGCGCCGGGATCTCCGATCACCCTGATGCGGCAGGTCGAGCAACGTGCGCGGCCGCCGCACATGCTGGCATGCGGTACGTTGTTGCGCAGACTGGCCTCGAGCACGGACAAACCCTTTGGCACCCGGATGGAGCGGCCATTGTTGTAGGATAGCGTGACCATGCCGCCACGTCGCTCATGCACCGCGCGCACGCCGCGCGCGGCGAGCGCCAAGCCGATCAGGCCGCCATAGCCGACCAAGAAGCCGTTCATGATGGTCTCCAGCACCGCCTGTTCAGATGGCGTGCCGGTCTGCCTTAATGAAAGATTTTCGGCGCGCCACCGCGGTGTTGCGTTGGCGGCGATGACGTCTCGGCCCCCACGATAGAAGCCGAGCAGCGCCAGCGCCGGGAGCAGCACGGCGCAGGCGAGCAGCCACGGCGCTGCGCGCTTGTAGAACGGCTTGAGCCGCAGCCAGAAGTGCAGCCCGATGCAGCCATGCGCCCATGACGTCAGCAGGGCTGCCGACATCAACCAGATCCGCCAGGATGGGCCGGTCCAATACGAGTACAGGACCTGCGGGTACAGCTTCTCCTGTCCGTACAGGGTCTGTCCGATGCGGACGCCGGCGATGTGGCTGAAGATCAGCGCCGGAATGCTTAGGCCGAGCAGAAGTTGCAGCGGCTCCATCGTGTTGCGGCTGAATTGCCGGCGCTGATAAAGCGCCCATACGCCGAGCCCGCCATGGGTAAGAGCGGCCGCATAGAACAGCACGGCGATCGGAAGAAACTGCCAGAACGCCACATGATAGGACACGCCCTCGGCGAGCGCCTGCAGCGAGATGTTGCCGAGCGCATGGTTGAGAAAATGACTGAGCAGGTAGCTGAAGAGTATGAAGCCGCAGATCAGCCGCACCTGCCGCACACCGATGCCGCGACAGGTCGACCGCAAACGATGGTAAATCGAAATGGTCATGTGGCCCGTATGATCTGGAGCCGCAATGCTAGAGATTTATTCCCTGTTGTCCTAGAGGGCTGGTGGCGGCGGTCATCCGGCGGCGCGAGCTGCGCGGGAACGTTGACTCGCCCGGTGGAGTCGGGGAAAAGCACCGCGTGACGGCCATTTCCCCAGGCATCGACAGCCCAAAGTCTCGATCCACGCGCTCTGCGTGGCTGATGGCTGCGGCCGTGATCGCAAGCATGACGATCATCCGCATCGTCTATGCCGGGACGCTCGATCTGCGCACCGACGAGGCCTATTACTGGACCTGGTCGAAGGAGCTGCAGCTCTGCTTCCTCGATCATCCGCCCATGATCGCCTGGTTCATCCGGCTGGGCACTGCCCTGTTCGGCGATACCAATCTCGGCGTTCGCTTTGCCGGCATCCTCGCGATGGGGGTGACGCAGCTCCTGCTCGCCGACATCGTTCGCCGTACCACTCACGATATGCGGGCCGTGATCCTCGCGGTGCTGCTGCCCGAGGCCGCGCTCTACTATGGCCTGCTGATGGCCAAGGTGGCGCCGGACGTCGCGGCGATCCCGTTTGCACTCGCGGTGATCTGGGCGCTGGTGCGCCTCGCCGAGAGCGGCGATGAACGCTGGTGGCTCGCCGCCGGACTGTTCGGCGGACTGGCGCTGTTGTCCAAATTCACGGTGGTCATGCTGCTGCCGGGCGTGGCGGCGTTCCTGCTCGTTCCGGCATGGCGCAGCCGCTGGCTTCTCAGTCCCTATCCATGGTGCGGAGCACTGATTGCGCTGGCCCTGTTCTCGCCGGTGCTGATCTGGAACGCGCAGCACGACTGGGCCTCGTTCCGCTTCCAGTTCGTTCGCGCCACCGCGCCGCATGAGTTTTCGTTGCGGACGCTTGGCGATTATCTCGGATTGCAGTTCGGACAGGTCGGCTTCGTCCTGCTGCCGGTCACATTGTCGGCGCTGAGTTTCACGGCCTGGCGCGGCTATCGCACGCGTGAGCCGGTCGCCATCCTGCTGTCGACGGCGGTGCTGGTGCCGTTTCTCTACTTCCTCTGGAAATCGTTCACCTTGCGGATCGGCGACACCTGGCCGATGTTCATGTGGCCGATCGGGTTTGCGGCGGTCGCGATCAACATCGTCAAGCTGCCGCAGGACGGCGCGTCCGCCTGGTTCGTCCGATCGACCGTGCGCTGGGCGCGGATCGCCGTCGTCAGCGGCATTGCCATGGTGGTCCTGATCTTTCTCTACTACGTCGTTGCGCCGTGGAATTTTCTCGGGCGGGCCGATCCGATCGGCGCCGAGGCGGGCTATCAGCAGGTGGCGGCGCGGGTCGAGCAGGAGCTGCAAAAGACCGGCGCGACCTGGATCGCGACCTCCGACTATCGCACCTATGCGATGATGCGGTGGTTCTTTCGCGGCCGCGTGCCGGTGCTCCAGATCAACGAGCGGGCCCGCTTCATCGGCTTCCGTGATCCTGGCATGGACCTGATCGCAGGACATGCCGGCCTCTATGTCGTGCGCGAGCCGGACAATACCGGCCCGCTGCTGGCGGACACGACCGCGCACCGCGAGCCGCTCGGACACGTCGAGCGGAGCTGGCGCGGCCGCGTCATGGACAGTTACGCGTTCGGCAGGCTGACGGGCTGGACTCCCGAACTGGCGCCGCCACCGGACTCGCCATTGTACCAATGGCGCTGGCTCGCCGGCGCCCTCGATTCCACGCCGCGGGCCTGAGCCTCATTACTGGTCGTCCTGCTTGCGCAGCAGATCCTTGGCGAGATCCGCCAGCGCCGGCCGCGGCAGCGCGGCGAACGGCATCGGCCGCGTCACGTCGATGGCCGCGAGGCCGAGCCGCGCCGTGAGCAGTCCGTTGAGCACGCCTTCGCCGAGCCGCTGCGACAGTTTTGCCGCGATGCCATGGCCCAGCACCTGCTGGATCAGGCTGTCGCTCGCGGCCATGCCGCCGGTGATGGCGAGATGCGCGACGACGTGGCGCAACAGGCTGATCATGCCAAGCGCGCCGGGACGGCCGCCATAGAGCCGCGCGAGCTGCCGGATCATCCGCAAGCTTGCCACGAAGACGAACAGCACGTCGATCAGCGCGCGCGGGCTCACGGCCGTGACCACGGAAACCCGTTGCGCCGCAACCGACACCAGACGCCGCGCCTCGCTGTCGAGCGGCGCCATCAGCTCGCGCTCGGCAAGCTTGATCATGTCGCCGCCGTCGATGATGTCGTCGGCGTGGCCGGCGAGCGCGGCACGCGGACGCGCCAGGCGGGGATTGGCATGTGCGATCCGCAACAGCTCGGCGACCACTTCGCGGCTCTCGGCGCGATCGTCGGACAGCAGCACCGCGGCCGCGCGCTGGTGCAGCTTCTCGATGGTGGCGAGACGCACCAGCCCGTAAGTCTCTCGGGCAATGACGGCCGCCAATGCGATCGCGGCTGCGGCCGCGAACCCCGCGCCGACATAGCCGAGGGCCTCGCTGCGTGCGAACAGATCCTCGATCAGTCTGACGACGCCGAGGCCGAGGCCGAGCAGGACGAGGCCTGCGACCGAGCCCCAGAAAAGTGCGCCCCAGCCGAAGCTGCGCCGCGCCGGCAGGACGGTCTCGACCGGCACCGGCAATTGCGCCGGATCAGCCTCTGGCGTGACCTGGATGGTGCCGCGGCCCGGCCGGGCGGCCTCTTCGGCATCGACCACGACGACGTCGGGATCATCGAGCCGGAAGGTCTGGGGACGACGATGCTTGGCGCGTTCGCTCATTGCAGCCGGTCTCCGATCAGGAACTGAAGGGCGCGGTCCATGCGGATATGGGGCAAAGCGGGCTCGCCGCCAGGATCGGGGGCCAGCAAAGGCGGACGGAAGCGAAGAAAGCGGAAGTCGGTGCCGTCGGCGGCGGCGCTCGACAGGCCGCGATAGGCGCCGCCCTTGAACAGCTCCTCCGCATCGGCCGGCAGCTCGCCCGGAAAGGTTGCCACCTCGGTGTCGCCGTCGAAGATCTCGCCATTGGCGCTTTCGCCGGCCGCCGGCGTGCCAAGCAGCGACGGCAGCTTGTCGCGGCCGCGGGCGACCAGCGCCTCGCGCGTCGCCCTGACGGCGGCCAGCGCCACCACGTCGATTGCGGCGCCCGTGCTCTCGGCTCGGGCCACCGCGCGGTTGACCGCGCGCCGCAGCACGGCTTCGAGCCGGTCGTGGCTGGTGTGATGCAGATGGTCGGCCTTGGTCGCCGCGAACAGGATGCGGTCGATGCGCGGCCGAAACAGCGCCGTCAGCATGTTTCCGCGTCCGACGCGGAAGCAATCGAGAATGCCGGTCAGCGCGGCCTCGAGATCGTGCAGCGCCTCGGGGCCCGCATTGAACGCCGCCAGCGCGTCGACCAGCACGATCTGGCGATCGAGCCGGGCGAAATGGTCGCGAAAGAACGGCCTGACAACGATGTCCTTGTAGGACTCGTAGCGGCGCGCCATCATCGCCCATAGCGAGCCGGCGGGCGCCTGGCCGTCGGCCGGGACATCGAGCGGCGCGAAGGTCAGCGCCGGCGAGCCCGCGAGATTCCCCGGCATCAGGAAGCGGCCGGGCGGCAGCAGGCTCATGGCGAAGCGCTCGTCGCGGCAGGCACGCAAGTAGTCGGTGAACAGCCGTGCGGCCTCGAGTGTCGCCGACTCGTCCTCGCGGCCTTCGGGGGCGAGCGTCGCCAGATGCGCGTGCCAGTCCTTGGCGACATGCGCGCGCGGCTCGCTGCGCGACAGCGCGAGGCTTTCCCGCGCCCACTGCTCATAGCTCTTGTTCAGCAGCGGCAGGTCGAGCAGCCATTCGCCGGGATAGTCGACGATGTCGAGCGTGAGCGTGCGCTCGGCGCCATTGGCGCGCTGGAATTCGATCACCAGCCTGAGCTCGCTGATGTCGACGGTCGAGCTCGGCCAGCGTCGCTCGGTGACCAGCGCCCGCATGTGGCTCTCATAGGCAAAGCGCGGCACGCCGTCGTCGGGTTGCGGCGTCAGATATGCGCGGGCGATGCGGCCCGATGCCAAGGCCTCGAACACCGGCATGCGCCCGCCGCGAACGAGGTCGTGGATCAGCGCCGTGATGAACACGGTCTTACCGGCCCGCGACAGCCCGGTGACGCCAAGGCGGACGGTCGGATTGAGGAAGCTCTCGCCATAATCGAGCAGGGCACGGGCCGAGAGCCGCGCTTCCTCGACGAGTTCGGAAAAGGTCACCATGGGAGGAGGGGAATTCGCCAGTTGAAAAGGGCGTGAGCGATTTTTGACAGGTGGCGATGCAAAACGCCGGATTCAAGCTCACAATTCCGGCCCGTTTCCGGATAGAACCAGACTTTGAACGGAACGTTGACCACTGGAAACCATAATCCTTCCGGCACAATTGTCCCGGAAAACCGGCACCAGGTTCTGACATGACCGTATTTCAACTGAAGCAGCTCGCCTCGACCTCCGTCCATGCCGCCACCGGCGCGATGCGTTGGAACTACGACAAGGTCGAGATGATCGCGGACGGCGTCGTCCACGTCGTCGGCATCGCCGCCGGCCTGGTCGCCGCAACCGTGCTCATCGTGCTGACCTCGATCTATGCTAGCGCCGTCGACATCGTGGTTGTGTCGATCTATGTCGCGGGACTGCTCTCGATGCTGACGCTGTCGGCAACCTATAATCTGTGGCCGGTGTCGCCGACCAAATGGGTGCTGCGCCGCTTCGACCACTCCGCCATCTATGTGCTGATCGCAGCCACCTATACGCCGTTCATCGCCGCCCTGAAGGATACGGTGTTCTCGGCCGCGCTGCTGCTCGGGGTCTGGGGCGTCGCCATCTTCGGCATCGTGCTGAAGCTGCGCTGGCCGGGCCGCTTCGACGCGCTCTCGATCGGGCTGTATCTCGCGCTCGGCTGGAGCGGCGTCATGATGTACGACCGGGTGATCTCGGTGATGCCGCCCTCGGTCCTGGCCTTCGTGCTCACCGGCGGCATCCTCTACAGCCTCGGCGTCATCTTCCATTCGTGGCGGCGCTTGCGCTTCCAGAACGCGATCTGGCATGGTTTCGTGTTGCTGGGCGCCGGCTTTCATTATACCGCAGTGCTCGACTTGGTCTTGACCTAGAAAATTCCACGAGGAGGGCTTTGCATGCAGGTGACCGGCAAGATTGTTGTGGTCACCGGCGGAGCCCGCGGCATCGGCAAGGCGCTGTGCGAGGCCTTCGCGGCCGCCGGTGCGGCCAAGGTGATCGTAGCCGATCTCGACGAAGCCGGCGCCAAGGCCGTCGCTGATGGCATCGGCGGCGCCGCCTTCAGATGCGACGTCTCCCAGGAAGCCGACATCCGGCACGTGATCGAGGAAACCGAGCGGCAGTTCGGGCCCATTGCGCTGTTCTGCTCCAATGCCGGCATCGGCGGCGGCTTTGACCCGCTGTCGGTCAATGTCGGCGGCACCTCCGACGAGCCGTGGGCGCGCAGTTGGGCCATTCACGTGATGGCGCATGTCTACGCGGCGCGGCATCTGATCCCGCGCTACAAGGCGCGCGGCGGCGGCTATTTCCTCAACACGATCTCGGCGGCCGGCCTGCTGTCGCAGGTCGGCAGCGCGCCTTACTCCACCACCAAGCATGCCGCGGTGGGATTTGCGGAGAATCTCGCGATCTCGCACAAGGCCGACAACATCAAGGTCTCGATCCTGTGCCCGCAGGGCGTCGACACCGACATGCTGCGATCGATTCCGAAGGGCCCGCAATCCGGCGACGGCGATCTGACACCGGAGCAGGTCGCGCAGGACGTGCTGAAAGGCCTTGCCGAGGAGAGCTTCCTGATCCTGCCGCATCCGCAGGTCCTCGGCTACATGCGCAAGAAGACCGAGAATTACGACCGCTGGCTCGGCGGCATGGCGAAGATCCAGGCAAAGATGCGCGAGGAGTTCGGGAAGTAGGTCTGCGACCATCGTCGGTCGACGTGACGGCGCCCGGCCTCAACGCCCTCCGCGGTCGTCCCCGCGACCACGGAGACCCATAGTCCCAGGGTGCAGTTCGAGCCACGCGCGTCGACCATCTCGCCCGAGGTTTTCGACCGCGGCGTATGGATCCGGCGTTCGCCGGAATGACGCTAAGGAGAGATCGTGCGGACATCATGGGCAGCGGACTTGATCCGACATCGATAGACATCATTGCGCCTTCTCGCGGCACATCATGCCCGAGCTGTACAGTTGACTTGTCCCTTCAAGATTCGAAGGGCGCAGGGAATGCCGGGTGAAGGCCTCACCCATGGCCCGCCTGCAGCAAAAAATGCAGGCGGCAGGTACCACAGGTGCAGCCGATCACCGGCATTCCCTGCGCGATGGTCTTCACGCTTATACGCAGTCTCCCTGGTGCGCCGGGCTGTTGGCCACCATTGTCCGCGCGGTGCATCAGCGCCATCGCGAACGTAACACCAGCATCGGGGTGTCAGGACGCTGCGACTTCACGTCCGCGGCCACGCCGTTCGTCCGCGTAGCAAGCTACGCTGCGGCATGGCCACGGCCATCGCATCCCGCCTCGCGTGTCGTGACGATCGCGCGCAACGCCCCTCCGTGGTGAGGCGGGATGCGCGGAAAGATCGTCCTGATTTGCCCGACGGCGCAAGGCCGCATGCTGCGGCATTTCAACACGACGGGCAGTTTCGTCATGGTGTGTATGCGCAATCTGCCCGTCGGGCGCCCTCATGGCTCCGACGGTTGCATGTCCTGCTCTGCCGCGCGCCAGGCTTCGAGCGCGCGGGCGTACAGCAACAGGCCCTCGCGCACCGTGCGCCGCTCGGTCTTCGACAGGGCCGACAGGGCGCCGCGGACCTGCTGGCGGCCGAAGGCGTGCAGCGTGGCCACCCTCTTCCGTCCCTTCGCGGTGAGGCAGAGCGGCTTGATGCGGGCGTCGCCGGAATCGATTGTCTCCTGCAATTCGCCGCTGTCGATCAGCTTGCGGACCATGCGGCTGACGCCGGATTTTTCCAGGTGCAGGACCGCGCCGAGCTGCATCGCGGTGAGACGCGTCGCCCTACGTCGTCGGCCACGTCCTGGCGGCCGACGGCGGCTTCCTCGCGGTCTGAATCTGAAAGGCGTCGGCTGTCGCCGATGGCGCAAGGCCCGCGATCGCCGAGCGGTCTCGGACGCGAGCGATCGTGGTCGAAACAGCTTCATGCTGAAGTCGGAATTTCGCCAGCTTCCGCGAAGCCGCGCAGCGATCGTCACCGTTTCAACTAATTAGTGCTTTCTACGAACGCGAAGATGCTTAGGCGCCGCTCCGCGGCGGCTCGTTGCGAACAGCTCTCAATCTCGCCTGAAATGTTCCCAGCTCGGCAAAACTTCCGCCGACGTTTGCCGGCTATCTCCAAGGCAAGGGGCTTCGTCGCGTGCATGCGCTGCGTATTCATCGCGACGGCGCCCTGACCCGACCTCGTCGCGTGATATTGGCATACCCCGGCATTTGCTTTGCAGGCTCATTCACCACACAAGACCGGCGCGTTCGCGGTGCGGACCAAGCGGCTCATGGTGACGCGATCCCACCGCGGGGTCACGCTCGCGCTCGTCGAGGTGCTGCTGCTGACCGTGATGGTGGTGGACGGCGCGTCCGCGCAGCAGACCATCAAGGCCAAGCCGACGGACGTCGTCCCGGGACGCGCCGACCGGCTGTTCTTTCGTCACGTGACGGCGCGCAGCATCTACTACAACGTTCCGCGGATCACCAACGACAGCCGGACGCTGATGATGCGCCAGGACCCGCGTGGCGTGAGCGCATTGCTGCGTCCGGTGCGCGAGGCCGGTGCGCCGTCGCTGGCCGCGCCGGGCAGGCCCGGCGCGCCGGTAGGCAGCTTCGGATTCTCCGCGTTTCAGCCCGCCCGTGGCGCGCGCATGGCCGCGGCCGAGCCGGCGGGAGACGCTCAACGCGCCGCGCCGCAACCGGCTGCGCGGCAGATCGCGGCAAAGCCCGCGGCAGCCGCCGAGGCGCCGCCGGCCAAGCCAGACGAGACCGTGGCAACCGCCCAGCCCGCGGCCGTGCTGCGCAACCGTGACGTTCTTCCCGATCGCAACCTGAATACGGTGAAGCCGCAGCCGGTGACCGCCGACGCGAAGCCCTATGATCCGACGGGCGTGACGGTCGGGTCGTTCCTGGTGAAACCGGCCGTCGAGATCCAGGCCGGTTATGACACCAATCCCACGCGGCGCAACGGCGGGCAGGGCTCAACGGTCGCCATCGTGGCGACGGAGGTCGCGGTCCGCTCGCAATGGGAGCGGCATCAGCTCAACGCCGATTTCCGCGGCGCCTACACCGAGGACAGCAACGTCCGCTCGCTCAGCCATCCGACGTTCGAGGCGCGGGCGCAAGGACGCTACGACGTCACCGAGGGCACTGCGATCACCGGCGAGGCGCGTTTCGTCAACGATGCATTGGCGCTTCCGGGCGCGCTCAAGCTGCCCCGCGCCACGACGTTCGGCGGCAGCGCCGGCGTGCTGCAGAAGATCGGTCCCGCCGAGATCGCATTCAAGGGATCGGCCGACCGCGTCATGTTCAACGACGCGCTGATCTTGGCCAACGTGCCGTTGCGGACGCAGGACCGCAACTACACCCAGCCGGGCGCGCAGGTCCGCGTCACCTATGTGCTCACGCCGAACATCTCGCCGTTCGTCGACATGAGCTTCGATCGGCGCAACCACGATCTGCAGGTCGACTTCAACGGCCAGCGCCGCGATTCCAGCGGCATCACCGCGCGCGGCGGCGCCGTCGTCAACATGGGATCGCTGACCGGCGAGGCCTCGGTCGGCTATCTCTCGCGCCGCATGGACTCGCCGCTGATGCCGAACATCAACGGCGTGATCGCGGATGCGACGCTCGCTTGGGCCGCGACCGACGCCACGACCTTCGTGCTGGTGGCGCGCTCGCAGGCCTCGGAGACGCCGGCGATGAACGTCTCGGGCATCCTGTCGCGCGACGTGATCCTGCAGATGGACCATCAGTTCGAGCCGTGGCTGATCGGAACGCTGCGCGGCGGCTACGGCCAGGATCAGTTCGTCGGCATCGGCCGCGTCGACCAGCGCATGTTCGTCGCCGCCGGCGGCACCTACAAGATGAACCGCAACGTTCAGCTCAAGAGCGAGGTCCGCACCGAATGGACCCGCTCCAACATCGCGCTCAACAGCTTCATGGCGGTGGTCGGCGTCGTCGGCGTGCGATTCCAATATTGAGCAGCGGCCGGGTCCGGTTGCGCACCTTCGCCGCCCTGCATCTCCGCCGTCGTCCCGGGCAAGCCGCGCGACAGCGCGGGTGCGACGCCGACGGGGACCCAGACGCCGCGACGGATGTCTGACCGGATTGCGAACGACGCGGCTGGTCTGCATCGACCACAAGCGGCTGGTCTGTCGCGCTCAAAAGAAAAGCCCCGCAGGGGACGGGGCTTGAAGGCAATGCATGCCGGTCGGGTGGGGGGGGACCCGGGCGTCTCACGCGGCGGGATGAGGTCAGGTCGCCGACGCGTGGGTCGTCCCGGATTGGTTCGGCATGCGGCTGGTGATGGTCTTGTTATCGTTATCCGTGTCCGCGCCGCCCGGCGTAAGCCGACAGGCGGCGCGGAGCGCAGCGGTCTCACTGTTCGAGCGCGGCCAGGGCAGCGTTGCCGATCTGCTGCGCCTCGGCCCAGGCGGCCTGGGTGGCCTGCTGGGCGGCGGTGTAGCCGGCCTGGATCTGCTGCTGAGCCGCGGCCCGCAGCGCCTGCTCCTGCTGCTCGCCGGTCTCGCGGGCCTGGGTCAGGGCCTGATTGTCGGCATTCAGCGTCGCATTGGCCTGGTTGAAGGCGTTGGCGGTGGTCTGCGCCTTGGCCTGGGCCGCCGCCAGTGCGGCCTGGTTGGCCGCATTGTTGGCGCGTTCGAGGACCTCGGCGGCCTCCTGTGCGTCCTGCTTGGCCTGCTGCGCGGCCTGACGCGCCTGCTCCAGCGCCTGCCTGTCGGCGTTCACCTTCTGCTCGGCCGCTTCCACCGTCGCATCGATCGTGCCGATCTTCTGGTTCAGCGCGGCCTCGACCGTCTTCTGGTTCTGGGTCGCAGCCGCCTGCGCGGCCTGGGTCTTCTGCTGGGCGACCGCGCGTGCCTGCTCGCCGGTCTTCAACGCCGCCTGCAGCGCGGCCTGCTCGGCGGCTTCCTGGGCCGCCTGGTTCTGCTGGTTGTTGTTATTGTTGTTGTTGCCGTTGCCGGCCGCCGCTCCACCATTGTTGGCATTGCCGCCATTGTTGGCGTTGCCGGCCGCCTGGCCGGCCTGCTGGGCCGCCTTGCCGGCGGCCTCGGCCGTCTCGCGCGCGGTGTCCTTGGCGGCGTTGGCGGCTTCCTTGGCCTCGTTGGAGACGTCGATGTCCTTGTCGAGCTTCTGGAACGCGGCCTGCAGCGCGGCCGAGGCTGCCGTCAGCTTCGCAGCGTTCGCGGTCGCCGCGGCCTGGTTGGCGGCGGTCGGGTTCTTCTCGGCCTGCTCCTGGGCCTCGATCGCGGCGCCGCGTGCGTTCTGCTCGGCCTGACGCGCGACGTCGATTGCCTTGCGGTCGGCAGCGACCTGCGCCTCGGCGGCGGCGGCGGTCTGCGCGGCGGCCGCGGCCGCTGCGTTGGCCTTGGCGACGGCATCGGTGCTGCTCGACGCCGCGGCAGCCGCCTTGGCCGGCGTCGCTGCGGCTGCGGGTGTCGCGGTGGCCTTGGCGACCGCGACGGTGGTGGTCGCTGCCGCGGCGGCCGCAGCGGCCGGCTTCGCCGCGCTCGTCGTGGTGCTGGTCGCGGCTGCGGTCTTGGCCGCACCGGTCGTCGTCGTTGCGGCGGTGGCGGCAGCGGCGGGCTTGGCGGCGGTCGTCGCGGCCGTGGCGACGGCAGCGACGGGCTTGGCCGCAGCCGTGCCGGTCGTTACGGCCGCCGTCTTGGCGGCGGTGCTCGCCGCGGTCGCCGCGGCGGTGGTGGCGGCCGTGGTCGCAGCGGTGTTCGCAGCCTTGGCGGCGGCGCCGGCCGCGGCCTTCGCAGCGGCGCTGGCTGCGGCCTTCGCTGCCGCGTCGGTCGCCGCCTTCGCGGCAGCATTCGCTGCAGCCTTGGCCGCAGCGTTTGCCGCAGCCTTGGCGGCGGCGTCCTGCGCGGCCTTGGCGGCGGCAGCGGCTGCAGCCTTGGCAGCGGCATCCTGGGCCGCCTTGGCGGCTGCCTGGGCTGCGGCCTTCGCCGCCGCCTCCTGCGCCGCCTTCGCGGCGGCGTTGGTGGTGGCCGAAGTGGCAAGGGCGGTGGTCATGGCCTGCGCATTGGCCGCCTGATGCGGCAGCGCCGTCACCGCCAGAGCGGACATTAGGGCCAGCACGCTGACATGGCGATAGAGATCGGTCCTCGACGCCGCGGTTTGAAGATTCTTCTTATCCGCCATCAGCTCAACTCCCTTGGTACGCTGGATTGGATGATGGAACCTTTTGAAAATGATTTTGGCTTGCAGAATGGTCGGACCTTGCAAGCAGCAAGGCGTCTGCCTGCAAGCTGACGGCAGGATTTCGCGATGTTTGCGGCAAGCCGGCCGCGACGAGATGGCGCAGGGGAACAGAAAGCTTTTGAAACAAACGGTTGCAGTCGGAACGCCGGTTGCACGGTTGGGGCGGGCCGATGAGCATTTCGCGGCGAGCCATGCCGCCGCCATTGAAGGTGCGACGCATTGTCGCATATGCCGTGAAAGTCGTCCGCTGTGCGAACGGCGGCTCAGCCCTTCTGGGCGTAGAGCAGCGGGACCGCGGCGTCGACCATCACCTCAACGAGGCTCGTGCCGGCATGGGCGAGGGCTCGCGTCAGCGCACCGGCGAGATCGGCGGCATGGTTCACGCGCACTGCGTCGCAGCCCATGCCTTCCGCGAGCTTGACGAAATCGAGGCCGGGCAGCTCGAGCCCGGGCACGTTGCGCACCTGCATGACCTGGCTGAACGAGCGCATCGCGCCATAGCCGGAATTGTTGATGACGACGACCGTCAGCGGCAGCCTGCGCTGCGTGGCGGTCCACAGCGCCTGCAGCGAATACATCGCCGAGCCGTCGCCGATCAGGCACACCGTGCGGCCGGTGCTACGGCCCAGCGCCATGCCGACCGCCGCCGGCAGGCTGTAGCCGAGCCCGCCGCTCGCCATCGTGTAGAACGACTCCGCGCCGGGCATTGGCATGTACTTGTGCATCACCGGCCGGTGCGAGGGGATCTCCTCGACCACGGCGCTGCCCGCCGGAAGCGCCTGCGCCAGCGTATGCAGGAGATAGTCGACCGGAATCGGATCGGATGGCTTCGGTGCGTCGGGTAGCACGCGGCCCTTCGGCGCCGCGCGCCTGGTCTCCGGCAGCAGCTCCAGCAGCAGCGACAGCGCCGGCCGCATCGTGGCGATGATGCTGGTGCCGACCGGCGGCACCGCGGCGCCTTCGGCGTCGTCGGTGATCTGATAAAGCGTGGTGGCGCCGTCGAAGATCGCGGCGTGGCCCTCGACATGGAAGGTGAACACCGGCGCGCCGATCACGACGACGAGGTCGTGCGGTTTCAGGGCGTCGGACAATTGTCCGGGCGAGGCGTGCAGAAAGCCCTGGAATTGCGGATGGCGCTCGGGAAATGAGCAGCGCGCCGAGAACGGGCTGACCCAGACCGCGGCCTTGGCCTTCTCGGCGACCTCGACCATCAGTTCGACGCAGCCGGCGCGGTCGATGCCGGGGCCGACCACGAGCGCGGGATTCTTCGCGGCGGCAAGTGCGCTCACCAGGTCGTCCATGGCGGCGCGATCGGGGCCGAGCTCGCGGCTTACCTTGCGCGCGGTGATCGGTTGCGCCGGATGCATCCAGTCGTCGATCGGGATCGAGACGAAGGTCGGCCCGCAAGGCGGCTGCATCGCGGTGTAGTAGGCGCGGGCGATCGCGCCCGGCACGTCCTCGGGCCGCGCCGGCTCGACGCTGTATTTGACGTAAGGGCGCGGGAATTCGGACGGGCGTTCGGCATAGAGAAAGGCCTGCAGCGGCAGGATCGAGCGCGCCTGCTGGCCGGCGGTGATGACCAGCGGCGTCTGGTTGCGGTGCGCGGTGTAGATGTTGCCGAGCGCGTTGCCGACGCCGGCCGCCGAATGCAGATTGACGAAGCCGGCATTGCGCGTCGCCTGGGCATAGCCGTCGGCCATGCCGACGACGGAAGCCTCCTGCAGGCCGAGCACGTAGTCGATGTCCTCGGGCCAGTCGCTGAGGAACGGCAGCTCGGTCGAGCCGGGATTGCCGAACACCTTTTTGATGCCGAAGGCGCGCAGCAGCTCGAAGGTGGCCTGCTTGACGGTGACGGGTTTGGCGCTTTTCTTGGTGGTCAAGGCGTATCCTCGAAAGACGATTGTTGTTGTGTCGTCATTGCGAGGAGCGAAGCGACGAAGCAATCCAGAGTCGTCGCGGGGCTCTGGATTGCATCGCTTCGCTCGTAATGACGGGGCCTATGTCACCAACTCGCGGTGCCCTTCATCGTCGGCTGTCGCTCGGCGTTGGCGGTCCACAGCTCCAGGCCGCCATCCTTGTCATTCGCATTCACCGAGAACGCGCTGCCCTCGAACAAAGGCTGCACGCCGCGATAGGCGAACTTGGCCGGCGGTTTGCCCTTAAGTCTGGCGGCGAACTCGACCAGCAGCGCGGCCTGCAAAGGTCCGTGGAAGATCAGGCCCGGATAGCCTTCGACCCTGGTGACGTAGTCGCGGTCGTAATGGATGCGATGGCCGTTGAAGGTCAGGGCGGAATAGCGAAACAGCAGCACGGCATCGGAGACGCGCGTCTCGCTGTGCTGCGCGACCGGCGGAGGCGGCGGCGCCTTCGCCGGCGCAGCCTGGGCGCCACCCATGTCGCGATAGACGATGTCCTGGCGCTCGCGGATCGCGACGCCGCGCGGCGTCGATACGACATGCTCCACCGACACGAAGCAGAGCTGGCCGGTCGAGCCGCTCTTCAGGGTGACGTCGGTGATGGTCGAAAGGCGCGTCGCGACATCGCCGACGCGCAAGGGATCGATGAACTGCACCTCACCGCCCGCCCACATGCGGCGCGGCAAGGGTACCGGCGGCAGGAAGCCGCCGCGGGTCGGATGGCCGTCGGGGCCGAGCTGATCGTGCGGAAACACCGGCTGGCCCAGGCACCAATGCACGGTGTAGGGCGCGATGTCGCCGGCTGTCGGCTCGCCGATGTCCTGGAACAGCGTCGCGCGCAGCCCCTTGGTGAGCTGCGCGGTGACGATGTCGGTCGCCTCGGCGCTGCGGCCGACCCATTGCCGGAGGTGATCGAGATCGAGCGTGTCCGTCATGATCATCCCTTTCGCTGATGCGGCGAGGCGGCCTCGCCGATCGCGGGCACGGCGCCGTAACACCTGTCGTCGCCGACCACGATCGCCGCCGGTGCGGGATAGCTGACGACGCCGTTCGGCGTGTCGACCTCGATGCGCCGCAGATGCGGATGAACGGACAGGTCTGCCATGCTGTTGACCTCGGCAAAGGCGATGTCGGCGCTCGCGAGCTTGCCCAGCAGCTCATCGCGCGACAGCGCCGCGAAGCGCTCCGCGACGATGCCGTCGGTGACGCTGCGATTGCGCACGCGCGCGACCATGTTGGCGAAGCGCGGATCGTCCGGCAATGTGGGCTGGTCCAACACCTTGGCGCACAGCGTCTTCCACTCGCGCTCGCTCTGGATCGAGATCAGGATGTCCTTGCCGTCCTTCGAGGTGAACACGCCATAGGGCGCGATCGAGGGGTGGGCGAGGCCGATGCGCTTCGGCGCATTGCCGGCTTCCGCGTTGAGCAGCGGCACGGTGAGCCAGTCGGCCATCACGTCGAACATCGAGATCCTGATGTCGGCGCCTTCGCCGGTGCGGCCGCGCCTGATCAGCGCCTCCAGGATCGCGGCATGCGCCGTCGCGCCGGTCGCGACGTCGACGATCGACATGCCGACGCGGGAGGGGCCGTCCGGCCCGCCGGTGATCGAGGCCAGCCCGCTCTCGGCCTGGATCAACAGGTCATAAGCCTTGCGATCGGCGTAGGGACCGGAGTCGCCATAGCCGGTGATGGTGCAGCAGATCAGCTTCGGATAGTCCTTGCGCAGCCGCTCACGGGCAAAGCCCATTCTGTCCATCGAGCCGGGTTTCAGGTTCTGCAGCAGCACGTCGGCGCCGGCGATAAGCTTCTCCAGCTCGGCGCGACCTTCCGGCCTTGAGAGGTCGACGATGACGGAATCCTTGCCGCGGTTGAGCCACACGAAATAGCTGCTCTGACCCTTGGCGGCGGCGTCGTAGCCGCGGGCGAAATCGCCCTCGGGCCGCTCGATCTTGATCACGTGAGCGCCGGCATCGGCGAGACGCGACGAGCAGAACGGCGCGGCCACCGCCTGCTCGACGGCGACGACAATGATCCCTTCAAGCGGCAGCATGGCCCGACCTCAATACGAGCGCGGCATGCCGAGCACGTGCTCGGCGACGTAGGAGAGAATGAGGTTGGTCGAGATCGGCGCCACCTGATACAGCCGCGTCTCGCGGAATTTGCGCTCCACGTCGTATTCCTCGGCGAAGCCGAAGCCGCCATGGGTCTGGATGCAGGCATTGGCCGCCTCGAACGACGCATCGGCCGCGAGCATCTTGGCCATATTGGCCTCGGCGCCGCAGTCGAGCCCGGCCTCGTATTTGCGCGTGGCCTCCTTGACCATCAGCTCGGCGGCCCGCATCGACGCATAGGCCTTGGCGATCGGGAACTGGATGCCTTGGTTCTGGCCGATCGGGCGGCCGAACACGACGCGCTCCTTGGCATAGGCGGTGGCTTTCGCGATGAACCATTTGGCGTCGCCGACGCATTCGGCCGCGATCAGGATGCGCTCGGCGTTCATGCCGGAGAGGATGTAGCGGAAGCCCTTGCCTTCCTCGCCGATCAGGTTCTCCGCCGGCACCCGCATGTCGGTGAAGAACACTTCCGTCGTGGCGTGGTTCATCATCGTCCGGATCGGGCGGATGGTGAGCCCGGCCTTCTTGGCCTCGCGCATGTCGACGATGAAGACGGACAGACCATCGGTGCGCTTCTGCGCCTGCTCTTTCGGCGTGGTGCGCGCGAGCAGGATCATCAGGTCGGAATGCTCCGCGCGGCTGGTCCAGATCTTCTGGCCGTTGACGACATAGCTGTCGCCGTCGCGCTTCGCGACCGTCTTCAGCGACGTCGTGTCGGTGCCCGAAGTGGGTTCGGTGACGCCGAAAGCCTGCAGCCGCAACTCGCCGCTGGCGACCTTCGGCAGCCACTTCGCCTTCTGCTCGGCGGAGCCGTGGCGCAGCACCGTGCCCATCGTGTACATCTGGGCGTGACAACCGCCGCCATTGCAGCCGGCACGCTGGATCTCCTCGAGGATCGCCGCAGCGGCCGACAGCTTCAATCCCGCGCCGCCATATTCCTCGGGAATCAGCACGGAGAGATAGCCCGCCTCGGTCAGCGCATCGACGAAGGCCGAGGGATAGGCCATCTCGCGATCGAGCTTGCGCCAATATTCACCAGGGAACTGCGCGCACAGCTTGGCCACCGCGTCGCGGATATCGGCGTAATCGTCGTGCTGATGCTGGTCTGTCATGTGTTGCTCCGCCGGCCGCCGTGACGCGGCCTGGGCTCTCTCCCTGGACTTGTTTCCTGATAGCCTATGACCAAGCGGGTCACGCTTGGCAAGCTTGGAATGCCAGCGTTGCAGCCGAGCAGCCTTGCCGGAGCGACAGAGCAGGCCGCCTGCGGCGACGTTCTAGCTGACGGGAAATCCGAGATGACCGCGGAAACGGTTTTTGAGGAAGACACCGTCGCGTGCGGGCAGCGCGCGGTCAACGTGATCGGTCGAGATCGCGACGCGGGCGAAGTGCGGCCCGGAGAACGCGTGCAGCTTTGGCCGGAAGGCGTCGAGCGCCGCGCTGTCCTCGAGCGTGCTGACGGAGGGAAAGCCGGCTCCGGTCGCGATCAGCTCGAGATTTGCGCCGAGCCCGGAATGGCTCATCTGCATCCCGGTCTCGCCGAAATGGGCGTTGTCGAGCACGACGATCGAGAGATTCTTGGGCTTCTTCGCGGCTGCAGTCGCGAGGCTGCCGAGCCCCATCAGTTGTTCGCCGTCGCCGGTGATGACGACGACCGGGCGCGATGGCTGCGCCAGTGCGAGACCCAGGCCGATCATGGCCGCGCCGCCCATCGCGCCCCAGAGATAGAAGTTGGCGTCGTGATCGCCCGCGGCGAACACGTCGTAGGACGATGAGCCGAGGCCGCTGACGACCAGCAGGTCGCCACGGTTCTGCAGCAGCGCCTTGACGGCGGTGCGGCGGTCGAGCGGTGCTCCCATCACTTCGCCTCCGTCCACTTCTTGGCGCCGATCATGCGCTGGGAGATCAGCACCGCGATCGGCTGATCGCTGTCGAACGCGAGCCTCGCTGCAGCGGCCGCCATCTCGCCGGCGTCTTCGGGACGTTCCAGCCGGAACACCGTGACGCCCATGATCTCGAAGGCCGCCTGCGTCGCCTTGCCCATCGGCACCTGCCACGGATTGAACTCGGCCCACTCGCCGCGCATCGTCACGAAGGCGAGGAACGGGAAGCGGCAGCTCTGAAGCAACGACAGCATGTTGACGCAATTGCCGACGCCGCTCGACTGCATCAGCAGCACTGCGCGCTGCCCGCCGAGCCAGGCGCCGGCGGAGAGCGCGACACCTTCCTCTTCGGTGGTCAGGACCGTGGTGGCGATCGCGGGATCGTCATGGGCGAGGCCGATCAGGCGGGAATGGCCGGCGTCGGGGACGTAGCACAGCTGACGGACGTCGGCCGCCTTCAGCGCCTCGTAGATGGCGAGCGGCCAGTCGGTGGTGGGCGTGTCGGAAGCGGCCATGGCGTCCTGAGGTTCATGAGCACCGATGGTGCAGCGGATGATTTAGCCAGAAACGACCGTCGAAGCCCATTGAATCTCGTTCAACCCGCCATGCCGGATTCTCATAGGCAGCCTAGGGCCTCGTGGTCCGGCTGGGGAGGCCTCATGGTTCGAGACGCCGGTGCGCGGCTCCTCACCCTCATGGTGAGGAGCGCCGCTCGCGGCGCGTCTCGAACCATGAGGCCCCATGCGGCCGACCACGCGATCGTCATGTGGAGTGGCGGGAGCAACAGGAACTCACCCCGGGATCCGCACCGGCAGCGATTCATAGCCGCGGACGAAGCTGGAATAGACCCGCTTCGGCTCGCCCACGACCTCGATGCGGTCGAAGCGCTTGAGGATCTCTTGCCAGACGATGCGCAGCTGCAACTCGGCGAGTCGCATGCCGACGCAGCGGTGGATGCCGAAGCCGAATGAGAGATGAATGCGCGGCCGCTTGCGGTCGATGATGAAGGCGTCGGGGTTCTCGATCACCTCCCCGTCGCGGTTGCCCGAGACGTACCACATCACGACGCGGTCCCCCTTCTTGATCGTCTTCCCGCCGAGCTCGGTATCGACCAGCGCGGTGCGGCGCATGTGGGCGAGCGGCGTCTGCCAGCGGATCACCTCGGGCACCATGGTCTCGATCAGCGCCGGATTGTCGCGCAGCTTCTGATACTCGGCCGGGTTCTCGTTCAACGCCAGCACCGATGCCGTCATCGTATTGCGGGTGGTGTCGTTGCCGCCGACGATGAGCAGGATCAGGTTGCCCATCAGATTGTCCGGCGTCATGTGCCGCGTCGCCTCGCTGTGCGCCATCATCGAGATCAGGTCGCGGCCGGGCTCGGCCTGACGCGCCTTCCACATCCGGCCGAAGGTCTCGGCGCATTCGCCGAGCTCGCGGCGGCGCTCCTCCTCCGACGAAACGATGCCGCTCTTGGGCAGGGCGGTGGAGACATCCGACCAGCGCGTCAGCTTGCGGCGCTCCTCGAACGGGAAGTCGAACAGGGTCGCCAGCATCTGTGTCGTCAGCTCGATCGAGACCTTCTCGACCCAGTTGAAGGTCTCGTTGCGCGGCAGCGAATCCAGCACCTTGGCCGAGCGCTGCCGGATCAGCACCGCCATCTCGTCGAGATGGTCCGGCGTGAACATCGGCTGCACGGTCTTGCGCTGCTCGCCATGGCGGGGCTCGTCCATCGCGATGAAGCTCGGCCACTCATAGCCCGGCGGCACGTCGCGGATCATGATTCCGCCATTGCTGACGTCCGACGAGAAGACCGCGTGGTTGGTATCGACATGCATGATGTCGTGATAGCGCGTCACCGACCAATAGGGCTCGATCGGCGCCTTGGTGCAGTAGTGCACGGGCGCCTCCTTGCGCAGCCGCTCGAACCACGGCCAGATCGTGTCGTTCTGGAACAGCCGGGGCGCGCCGGGATGGAAGTCCTCGATCGGCGTCGAGTAGGCCTCGAGGCGCGCGTCGCGCAGCAGATCGGCCTTATCGGAGCGAAGCGCGGCCTGGACGGTCATGGGGTGGTCCTTTTCTTGCTGCTGTTTCTTGCTGCCGTACCGATCGTACTCACGTCATCCTCCGCAAAGGCGGACGATCCAGTACGTCGAGACGTCAATCATATTGCAATATCGTTCTCCGGAATACGGGATGCCCCGCCTGCGCGGGGTATGACGGCAAAGTTGATCTGCACCGCAATCAGTTCACACTGCAATCCGTACCGGCAACGTCTCATATCCCTTCACGAAGCTCGAATAGACCCGCTTCGGCTCGTCCATCACGTCGATATGATCGAATCGTTTCAGGATCTCCTCCCAGATGATCTTGAGTTGCAGTTCGGCCAATCGCAAGCCGACGCAGCGGTGGATGCCGAAGCCAAATGACAGATGCTGGCGCGGCCTGACACGGTCGATGATGAAGTCGTAGGGACGCTCGATGGCGGCCTCGTCGCGGTTGCCCGAGACGTACCACATCACGACCTTGTCGCCTTTCTTGATCTGCTTGCCGCGGAACTCGATGTCTTCCAGCGCGGTGCGGCGCATGTGGGCGAGCGGGGTCTGCCAGCGGATGACCTCGGGGACGAAGCTGTCGATCAGCGCGGGGTTGTCCTTGAGCTTGCGGTACTGATCAGGGTTCTGACTGAGCGCATAGATGCTGCCGGACATGGTATTGCGCGTGGTGTCGTTGCCGCCGACGATCAGGAGCACGAGATTGCCGAGGAAGTTCTTCGGGTCCATGTTCCGGGTCGCCTCGCTGTGGGCCATCATCGACAGCAGGTCGCTCTTCGGCGGCTGGTTGACGCGCTCCTGCCAGAGCCGGGCGAAATAGCGCGCACAGTCCATCAGTTCGGCCTGCCGTTCGTCCTCGGTCGCGACAAGCCCATCGGGGCCGGGGATCGTGGTCGCGATATCCGACCAGCGCGTCAGCTTGCGGCGGTCTTCCCAGGGGAAGTCGAACAGCACCGCCAGCATCTGCGTGGTCAGCTCGATCGAGACGCGATCGACCCAGTCGAACACCTCGCCGACAGGCAGATTGTCCAGGCATTCGGCGGAGCGCTTGCGGATGTTGATCGCGAGCTCGTCGAGATGTGTCGGCGTGAACATCGGTGCCACGGTCTTGCGCTGCGCGGCATGGCGCGGCGGATCCATCGCGATGAAGCTCTCGCGGCGCAGGTCAGGATCGACGTCGCGAATGGTGATGCCGCCGAGCGCGGACGCCGAGGAGAACACCGCGTGGTTTGTCTCGATCTCCATGATGTCGTCGTATCGGGTGATCGACCAGTAGGGACCGAACATCGACTCCTTGCAGTAGTGCACCGGATCCTCGCGACGCAGCCGGTCGAAATAGGGCCAGTGCGTGTCGGTACGGAACAACTCCGGATGACCGGGGTCGAATTCGGCGAGCGGCAACGATGCGGCGCGGCTGGCGGCCGTGTCGTCGACGCGCTCGACTGCTGCGGCGTGTCGCTGTGCCTCGGCCGTCGTGGTGGTCCCGTGCATGGACGTCTCCCTGATGGCCGGATTTGAGCTGTCCGGCGATGTTGGGTGCGATTACATCCTGCCCGGGAGCGCGGGGCAAGCGCGGAGTGGGGCCGCCGGGCCGGTCTTGCGTCGCAACGCTGGTATTTGTCCGGACGTCGGGCGTGACAAGCGCCACGTCACGGAATATGGCTTTGGGCGATTGTTGCAAAGCAGAAGACTAGCAGGAGGCCGCCCCATGATCGCCAACGCGCAGCGCATGTTCAATTTCGATCTCGGCGAGACCGCAGACGCGATTCGCGAGACGGTGGCGAGCTTTTCGCAAGAGCAGATCGCGCCGCGCGCTGCCGAGATCGACCGCTCCAACCAGTTTCCGCGCGATCTCTGGCCCAGGATCGGCGAGCTCGGTCTGCACGGCATCACGGTGGAGGAAGAGTATGGCGGTGCCGGCCTCGGCTATCTCGAGCACTGCATCGCCATGGAAGAGATCTCGCGCGCCTCGGCCTCGGTGGGCCTGTCCTACGGCGCCCACTCCAACCTCTGCGTCAACCAGATCCGCCGCAACGGCAACGAGGCGCAGAAGCGCAAATATCTGCCCAAGCTGATCTCGGGCGAGCATGTCGGCTCGCTGGCGATGTCCGAGCCGCAGGCCGGCTCCGACGTGGTGTCGATGAAGACCCGCGCCGACAAGAAGGGAGACCGCTTCGTCCTCAACGGCAACAAGATGTGGATCACCAATGGTCCGATCGCCGAGACGCTGGTGGTCTATGCCAAGACCGATCCGCAAGGAGGCCCGCGCGGCATCACCGCGTTCATCATCGAGAAGGGCATGAAGGGCTTCTCGACCGCGCAGAAGCTCGACAAGCTCGGCATGCGCGGCTCCGACACCTGTGAGCTGGTGTTCGAGGATTGCGAGGTCCCGGAGGAGAACGTGCTGGGGCAGGTCGGCCGCGGCGTCAACGTGCTGATGAGTGGCCTCGATTACGAGCGCGCGGTGCTCGCGGCAGGTCCGCTCGGCATCATGCAGGCCTGCATGGACGCGGTGCTGCCCTACGTGCACGAGCGCAAGCAGTTCGGCCAGCCGATCGGTACCTTCCAGCTCGTGCAGGGCAAGGTTGCCGACATGTACACGACGATGAATGCCGCGCGCGCCTATGTCTATGCCGTGGCCAAGGCCTGCGATCGGGGCGAGACGACGCGTGAGGACGCCGCCGGCGCGATTCTGTTCGCCGCCGAAAAGGCGACGCAATGTGCGCTCGATGCGATCCAGCTGTTGGGCGGCAACGGCTACATCAACGATTATGCGACCGGGCGGCTGCTCCGCGACGCCAAGCTCTACGAGATCGGCGCCGGCACCAGCGAGATCCGCCGCATGCTGATCGGGCGGGAATTGTTCGAGAAGACGTCTTGAGGCGCCGGCCAAGCGGTTGGCGTATGCGGGGCATGCGTTCGCCAACCGGCCGGATGCAGATATTTTAGTCATCCTCGTCGAGGCCGGTGTTTTTTTCCGGCCGACTTGCGTAGAAAATACGTCGAACCTCGAAGTCGTCCCGGCGACGAACCATCGAGGTATATTGTAGATCTTTTGCGTGTGTCGGAGGCTTGAGCCGTGAACCAGATGAGTTATGTTCCGGAGCAGCCGCCGCCGCTTCCGCCTCTCACCGCCACCTTCTCGGGTGCGCGGGGCGAGTTCTTCCGGTTGGTCAGCCGCGGGGCGGCCATCGAACTGATTACGCTGGGCTTCTACCGCTTCTGGCTCGCAACCGACATCCGCCGGCATCTCTGGGTCAATACGACCGTCGACGGCGATGCCGCCGAATACACCGGGCGCGGCAAGGAGCTCTTGATCGGCTTCCTGTTCGCGATGGCGATTCTGGTCCCGATCTACCTTGCCTATTTCCTCGTCGGCGTCGAGGCTGAGCGTTACCAGGGCTTCGCCAGCGTGCCGCTGGTGATCGCCTTCTACGCCTTCGGCCAGTTCGCGATCTTCCGCGCGCGCCGCTACCGACTGACGCGCACGGTCTGGCGGGGCATCCGGTTCTGGATGACCGGCTCGGGCTGGGCCTATGCCGGGCGCGCCATGCTGTGGACCTTGTTGACGGTGGTCACGCTGGGGCTGGCCTGGCCGTGGCGCGCCGCCGCGCTCGAGCGCTACAAGATGCGGCATTCGCACTATGGCGATCTCAGCGGCGACTTCGAGGGACGCGGCTGGGAGTTCTTCAAGCGCGCCTGGTATCTGTGGGTCATCGCGCCGTTTGCGCTGCTGCTGTTTCCGTTGTTTCCGTTCGTCTATGCGCAGTTCAAAGCGATCGAGTGGCGCTGGTGGCTGTCGGGCATCCGCTTCGGCGGCGTGCGTCTGGAATCGGACCTGCCCGGCAATGCGTTCTATGGTCTGTATTGGAAGGTGATCGGCTGGTGGTTTCTGCTGTCGGTCGCCTCCGGCGCCTATTTCAGTGGCGTCGCCGCGCTGATGATCAAACTGCTGGGGCCGGGAAGCGACGGCCTGCCTCAGGTGCAGGCGCTGTCTGACAACATACCGATGCTGGTGATGGTCGGATTGGGCTACGTCGCCTGGATCCTGGCGCTCAACGTCGTGATGCGGCTCTATCTGGTGCGCGACATGTGGGCGACCGTGCTGCAGTCGGTTCAAGTGCATGGCATCGAGGCCATGGCCAATGTCGCCGCCAAGGGCGATCTGGCCAGCGCGCTCGGCGAAGGATTTGCCGATGGACTCGACGTCGCCGGATTCTGATTCCGGGCCGGCGGGCGCTGCTGCGCCGGCCGCCGCCTCGCCGGTCGAGCCTGCCGCTCCGCTCGGCGGCCCTGCGGTCTATTTCGACGGCCTGTCCAACCGGCGGCAGGTGGTCACGATCGGCTTCGCCAATCAGCTGGTGATGCGCAGCGCCGACAATTTCGTCTCCTGGCCCTATGCCGACATCCGCCGCGTCGATGGGCCGAGCGGCACGCTGCGCGTGAGCTGCCTGTCGGCGTCGCCGCTGGCGCGGCTGGAGATCCGCGACGCAGCGCTGTCGGCCGAGCTGATCGCGCGCTGCAGCCACATCGACCAGAACAGGATGACCCGCGGCGCCATCACGCGCATCGTCGGCTGGTCGCTGGCCGCCGCGGCCTCGATCGTCGCCGTCGTGCTGGTGGTGATTCCGTTCGCATCCGACCGGCTGACGCCCCTGGTGCCGCCGACCATGGAGCGGCATCTCGGCGAGGCCGCCGTGGTGCAGATCCAGACCGTGTTCGGCGACAAGCTCTGCAGCGAGGCGGCGGGGCAGGCCGCGTTCGCCAAGCTGGTGACGGCGCTGCGCCGCCCCGCCGGCCTCGACGACAGCATCGCGTCGCAGGTGCTGGACACGCCGATCCCCAACGCCTTCGCGCTGCCGGGCGGGCGATTCTTCCTGTTCAGGGGGCTGCTCGACAAGGCCAATGACCCCGACGAGGTCGCCGGCGTGCTGGCGCATGAGCTCGGCCACCTCAAGCACCGCGACAACCTGCGGCAGCTGATCCACAATGGCGGCAGCTCGTTCCTGATCGGCCTGCTGTTCGGCGACGTCACCGGCGCGGGTGCGGCGATCTTCGCCTCGCGGGCCATGATCAACGCGTCCTATTCGCGCGAGGCGGAGGCGGCCGCGGACGGCTTCGCCATCGAGGTGATGCATAAGCTCGGACGGCCGACGCGCCCGATGGGTGAATTGCTGTTCCGCATCACCGGCAAGGAGGACGGCAAGCGCCCGTCGCTGTGGGCCAGCCATCCGCTCAGCGAGGACCGTCTCGCCCGCATGCGTGCCGAAGACCGGCCGCCGAGCGGCCCGCCGCTGCTCAGTGCGGAGGAGTGGAAGGCGCTGAAGGGGATTTGTCGCTAGGCATTGGGACGCGTTTGGCGTTCGGGCGACGGCTGCGCTTGGCGTCGATTTGTGCCGACAGCGTTGCCATACATTCGTTGTCGTCCCTGCGAACGCAGGGACCCATAACCACCGAACCTTGTTGTTGGAAGCGGGCGTCGCTCAGCTTGCCACTTGCAGAGGCCGCGGCGTATGGGTCCCTACGTTCGCAGGGACGACAGCGGAGGCTGAGGCGGCGTCCGGGCTCTCAATGAGGCGATCACAAGCGCGTTCGGATCAACCGACCGCTCACTCCGCCAGATTGTTGGTCTTCCTCACCCAGGCCCGCACATCGACCAGCACGTCCGGCAGCACCGCCTTGACGTCGGCGAGCGTCATGCCGGCCTTGACGCGCGGGTCGTACAGCAGGTTGAGGATGTACTGGTCGTAGACGTCGAAATAGCCCATCGAGACGTTGTCGTTGAACATCGTCCAGGGCACGCTCGAGGTGTCGTTGATCGGCCCGAGCGACTGCAGCAGCTCCTCATAGGCGCAATCGAGGAAGACGAAATCGCCGTTGTCGACGGTCAGGATGACGTCGGAGCGCTCGATCTCGAACGCCTCGTTCTTGCGGAAGCCGGACAGGCATTGCGGATCCAGCGAGGTCTTGATCTCGCGCGCGCGCTCGCTGCCATAGGCTTGGCTGATGGTGTGGTAGAGGTCGCGGTCGCGCACCAGCTTGACGCGGACATTGGCGTCGCCGTCGGTCTCGGTCATCGCAATGTCGAGGTTGCGGATGCGGGCGGCGATATCTTTGACGACCTTGGCGAGCTGCGCCTTGCGGTCGGCGCGGCGGCCGTCGGCAAACACCCGCACCGGCGCGCTGTATTTCCGGATGCGGTCAACCCGGCCCGCCAGGTGATACTCGGCGCCGAAGGCGGTCTTGAAGAAGCCGTCGGTGATCTCGGCGTCGGTGAAGCTCTTCTTCTCGGTGCGCTGGCGGGCGGCGATCGCCGGAATTTCGGCGGCCGACGCCGGCAGCGGGACCACCACGGTCACGAGCGCAGCCAGCGCGGCAGCCACCGCGCTCCGCAGGGGACGCCCGGAGCACCGGTGCTGCCGGCGAGGATGCGCGCTGTGACATTGCCTCATCGTCGTGGTCGCGTGCGGCTCTCAGTTCTTGACGATCACGGTGGCGCCGACCGAGACGCGGTCGTAGAGGTCGGCGACGTCGTCATTGGTCATGCGGAAGCAGCCCGACGATACCGCCTGGCCGATCGTCTCGGGCTCGTTCGAGCCGTGGATGCGGTACAGCGTGGAGCCGAGATACATCGCGCGGGCGCCGAGCGGGTTCTCGATGCCGCCGGCCATGTGGCGCGGCAGGTCGGGCCGGCGCCGCAGCATCTGCGACGGCGGGGTCCAGGCCGGCCATTCCTTCTTCGCGGTGATGCGGTGCACTCCGCTCCAGCGGAACCCGTCACGGCCGACACCGATGCCGTAGCGCAACGCCTGGCCGCCGGGCAGGACCAGATAGAGCCGGCGCTCGCTGGTGTTCACGATGATCGTGCCGGGCGCATACTGGCTCTGGAACATCACGGTCTGGCGCGGAATCGGGCTCACGCCGCTCTGGTAGAAGTTCGGCCCGCCGCCGAAGAGGTCCCTGGTGTCGAACATTTCCGCCCGCGCCATCCCGGCGCTTGCCACCGACGCGACCGCAGCAATTCCCAAAGCCAAACAGCGCTTCATTTCCATCCCCTGGCAAACATCAAATTCCGTTCGCAGACAGGCCATAAACGGTTGCACTTCGCAACCCACGGCGGCGTGAGGCCGGTATGTGGCGACGGTCCGTGACCCAAATCCCACGGAAAATCGCGCGCGTCCTGGACCAACATCCTGTTAGCCAAGCCCGCGCATGAGCACCGCGGCGATGGCAGCAATGCGGCCAGCCCCTTTGACGCCGCGGGCGAACAATGATTGATCTGCCCAGCATTGCAAATGGCGCGCGGAATCAGCAGGAGAATAGGATGAACGGTGCGGAAAGCCTGGTGCGGACCCTGGTCGCGGGCGGCGTTGACGTCTGCTTTACCAATCCGGGCACCTCCGAGATGCACTTCGTCGCCGCGCTCGACCGTGTCGAGGGCATGCGCTGCGTGCTCGGCCTGTTCGAAGGCGTGGTGACCGGCGCCGCCGACGGCTATTTCCGCATGAAGGGCACGCCGGCCTCGACGCTTCTCCATCTCGGCCCCGGCCTCGCCAACGGCCTTGCCAATTTGCACAACGCCAAGAAGGCCCGCTCGGGCATCGTCAACATCGTCGGCCAGCACGCCACCTACCACATCGGCTTCAACGCGCCGCTGACCTCGGACATCGAGGGCCTGGCGCGGCCGATGTCGGACTGGGTGCGGACCTCGCCGAGCGCCAAGGCCGTGGCCGCCGACGGCGCCGCCGCGATCGCCGCCGCCAAGAGCGCGCCGCCGCAGATCGCCACCCTGATCCTGCCCGCCGACACCGCCTGGAACGAGGCCGACGGCATTGCCCAGGTTCCGGGAGAGGCGCAGCGCCCGAGCTATTCGGCTGACGCGGTGGAGAAGGCGGCCAAGATCCTGCATGCCCACGGCCCCGAGACCCTGGTGCTGATGACGGCGGGCGCGCTGACCGAGCAGGCGCTGACCTTCGCCCAGCAGATTGCCGGCAAGACCGGCTGCCGCGTGATGGGCCAGACCTATCACCCGCGCATGGCGCGCGGCGCCGGCCGCTTCTCGATCGACCGCATCCCTTACGTGATCGAGCAGGCGCTGCCGATCTTGAAGAACTACAAGCACATCGTGCTGGTCGAGGCCAACGACCCCGTCGCCTTCTTCGCCTATCCGAACAAGCCGAGCATGCTCAAGGCCGAGGGCACCGAGGTGCACCGCATGACCGCCTGGGGCGAGAACTCGGCCGCGGCGCTCGAGGCGCTGGCCGGCCATCTCGGCGCCAAGCCGGCCGACGTGAAGCCGCAGCCGCTCGCCGAGCTGATCAAGCCCACCGGCGCGCTGAACCACACCACCATCGCCCAGGCGATCGCCTATGCGATCCCCGAGAACGCGATCGTCGTCGACGAATCCATCACCACGGGCCGCGGCTTCTTCCCGCCGACGGCGGCCGCCAAGCCGCATGACTGGCTGCAGAACATGGGCGGCTCGATCGGCTTCTCGACCCCGGTCGCGACCGGCGCCGCGGTGGCCTGCCCGGACCGCAAGGTCATGTGCCTCGTGGGCGACGGCAGCGCGATGTACACGATCCAGTCGCTGTGGACCCAGGCGCGCGAGAACCTCAACGTCGTCACGGTGGTGTTCGCCAACAGGATCTACCAGATCCTGCGCGGCGAGTTCGACGGCGTCGGCGCCGGTGAGCCCGGCCAGCGCGCCCAGGACATGCTCAAGATCGACCGTCCGACGCTCGACTTCGTCGCCATGGCGAAGGGCATGGGCGTCCCCGGCCGCGCCGTCACCTCGGCCGACGAGTTCAATGCCGCGCTGGCCGAGGCGAACGCCGAATATGGTCCGCGCCTGATCGAAGTGCAGATGTAAATCCGCAACGCTGGCGGCCGCAAAACGGCCGCCGGCCGAGGGAAGGCGCATCGCCTCATTTATGGGGTTGGCGACTCACGCCGATCGCGTGTTGATGGTGAGGTGTCCTTCTCTCCTGTATCTGAGCGGCATGCACAGTGAATTGAACCGGCTGATCTCTGCGCTGCAGGAGTTCTATGCGCGCGAGCGCTTCATCCTCGACCGTGATCTCGGCGAGCGCGCCTTGACGCATCGGCTGGCGGTGCATCTCGAACGCAACTTCCTGGGGTGGGACGTCGATTGCGATTACAACCGGCTCGGCGACCGCGCCATGCTGCTGCCGCGTGGCACCATCGTCTCGACCGACGACGAGCTGGGAAAATCGGTCTACCCGGACATCGTCGTGCACAAGCGTGCCGTGCCCGACAATCTGCTGGCGATCGAGGTCCGCAAGGCCGGCAACCACCAGCCGCTGGCGCATGACCGCCACAAGCTGATGGCGCTGACCGATCCGCATCTGTGGTTCGCCTATTGGATCGGCGTGCTGGTGATTCTCGACCGCCGCAGCGTGATCACGCCGGAGGTCTATGTCGGCGCCCGGATCGATCCGGTCTTGTCGGCCTGGTTCGCGGGGCGATTGCAGCAGATGGGACTCGCCGCCGGCTGAGACATCTCGCAGAAGAGGTGCGCGATCGCCGGTCGACGCGAATGAACAAGGGCCGCCCCTGAGAGGAGCGGCCCGATCTCGTCGCGCATGTGGAGCCTGCGGACAGGCGCTCCCACGCCTTACTTCGACATGGCGTCGCCGGACGACTTCTTCGCCGACTTCTTCTTCGTCTTACTCATCTTCATGTCGTCGCCCCCGCCCATGGCGTCGCCGCTCTTCGCCGACTGGCCGGTGGTCGTCATCGGCTTCTCGGTGGACTGGGCAAGAGCGGCCGACGAGACGAACGCGAGGGCGGCGGTAGCGATGATCAGTTTACGCATGCGGAAAACCTCCGTGGGTTGGAAACGCGCCGGACCATAGGCGAATTCGACCAGCGGCGTTCTGACGCAGGAATCAGGAAAACGTGAGAGTTCCGCCCCGCAAAAGCCGACTTGCACCGGCGGCACGGGCAGCGGCGAGGGCATTCTGTGACGATTGTGCCGGACGCAGGGAGCCCATGCGCGGGTGAGCGAGGCCAATTTGGCCCAGTGCATCGACGCAGCAGCCTCCAACTGCGGCTGCGAGCTTCGGGCTCTCATCGCGATGCGGTGGGCTCGCGGCGTCATGGGAATGAATGTCATGCCAATCGGCCTCAGCGCGGTGCCGAGATCCTGGCGGAGGTCGCTCGAGCCCACGACCAGGACCTCGGCATTCTCGCCAAGCTCGGGCGCTGCCTGGAAGCTGCGCGCGACATCGATGATCTCATCGACGCCGCTACGGAGAGCCAGGAGGGCCGCTGTCAGAGCCGGATCTCTGCGCGGGCGGCGGGACTGTCGGAGCGCGAGGCGATCGATCGGCGGCGGTTCGATCTGCCGATGAGAGGCTAGTCCGGCCGCCATTCACGGACGAATTCGCCCATGAATCCTCTGTGGCGCCGCATCGGCTTAGGTCGCGCTTTCGCCTCAAGTCATCAGTTGGTGCAGTCCCAGCCAACCCGTATAGGTCCCGACCAGTACGATCAGAGCAGCCGAGAGATAGGGCGCCCGGTGCGCGAGGCGGCTGAAGCCGGACCAGTGGCGCTCGACATGCCGAAGGCTGAGTGCGGCCAGAACGCCGACGGACACCATGGTGATGGCCAGGCCGATGCCGAAGCAGAGCACTAGGATGAAGCCCAGGCTGAACTGCTTCAGTTGAAGGCACAACAGCAGGACCGTGATGGCGGCGGGGCAAGGGATCAGACCGCCGCTCAGTCCGAAGAGGACGATCTGTGCGGTCGTGACCGTACGGCCGGCGAAGCGCCGTCGAATGTCGTCGGCGTGGGCGCGCGCATGGGCATCGTCCTCGTCGCCGAGGTCCATGTGATCGTGGGTGTGCTCCTCGAACAGGATCTCGACGGAGGCGCCAGCAAGCGTGATGCGTGCCTTGAACACGTGCGGCTCGGGGATCTCCTCGATGCTCTCCAAGGCGTCGCCGCTGGCCCGGAAACTGAACTGCTGCTCGTGGCCGTCTCCACGAACGGTCGTGACGTGGAGCGTATCGGCGGGTGGGAGTGCGCCGGTCTCGTTCCGGATCCGCCAACGCGGCGGCACGCCATCTTCGAAGATCTCCACCGACAGCGCGTGGCCGGCAAGCGCGACCGATCGCAGCGCGTCGTGATGGTGATGATGGTCATGGTCATGGTGTCCACTCTGGTCCCGCCAGGTGCGCCAGACCATCCAGGCCGCGATGCCGATGATGACGACGGCCGAGATCAGTTGCAGAAGGGCTTCGCTGCGCTCGCCCGAAAGCTCCTGACCGAAGTGAAGACCGGCGAGTGCGATCACCCATACGATCGCGGTGTGGGAGATGGTCGCCGAGAGGCCGAGCAGCACGGCCTGCAGGACGGTGCCGCGGATTGCGACGATGAAGGCGGCCATCATGGTCTTGGAATGACCGGGCTCCAGGCCATGCAGCGCACCCAGGGCAATCGCGCTGGGCACGAACAGCCACGCATGCGCGCTGCCTTGCTGGAGCAGTTGAGACAGATCGGTCAATGCCAGTCTCACTTCAGATAGGTCCGGACCACTTCGATCAGGTCGGCGGCGCCCTTGGCCTTGTCGGGATCGCTTTCGTGCGCGGGGTCCACGACATGGTGCCGGATGTGATCTTCCAGCAGCTCGGTGGTCAGGCCTCCGATTGCGCCCCTGACCGACGCGACGAGCATGAGCACGTCGGCGCAGCCCAACTCCGCTTCGAGCGCGCGCTCCACCGCATCGATCTGGCCCTTGATGCGCCGGACCCGTGCGAGGAGCTTGGACTTGTGTTTGATGGTGTGCGACATCGGGATAATATAGGGGGGTACCCTATATAGGTCAACTTCCCATGTCGACCGCAGACGTCGAATGCGACGCTCGCGGCGTATCCGCTTGCCGATCGGCCCCAGGCAACCCCGTCGTAACCGGTCATTGCACGAAACCGACGAGCGCCGCGGATCCCCCGTTCGGATTGACGACCGCCAGGCGGAGGCGGAGTCGACGGCTTCATGGAGCAGGTCCTCTCCTAATGGCCCCGCTGCATCCGCATGGAGCTCATTCGGCCGCCCCGCATCCCCATCGGCGGCATGCCGAGATTGGGCGCGAGCAGTTCGTCGGCCACCTTTCGCTGCTCGTCGGAAAAGGTTGCGACGAGGTCGCTCAGGGCGGTCTTGATCGCTCGCGTGGCGTCGAGGCGAGCCGATAGCGATTTTTCCTGTGCGGTCAGCTGGTCGAGCACCGTCTCCGAGCCGGCCTGCGACATCATCGCAGTCCGCAGATCGCCGAGCGTCTTCGCACGCGCGCGAAACGCGTCGGCGAAGCCGTTCCATGCCGGCATCTGGGCGTCCGTGATCTTGAGCTCCGCCCGCAGGAACGCGATCCGTCCCTCCACATGATCGAGCACCTCCATGCCGCCCATACAATCGTCGGACGGCCGCGTCATGCCGGACATCATCGGCATCATGTTGGACATCGGCATGCCGTCCATCATCTTCATCATGCCGCCGCCACTCGCCCCGCTGGTCGATTTGCCGGCATCAGTTGCTGGCGCTTCCTTCTGATCAGGATGATGGGCCGAATGGTCACTAGAGGATTGAGCAAAGGCGGGATGCGCCAAAGCAGAAAACGCCAACAGAAAAGCCAGGGGCAATTTTTGCATGACCAAGTCCTCCTTCAGGGGGCGATCAACAATGGCCAGACGTGGGCCATTCAGGTTGATCCACATCAACGGTCGGCGGGCTCAGGGGTGACGATCGTTCGTTGTCAGCGCCGGTACGGCTAGTCGCTGACCGTGATCGGGCGCCTTCGCCGCGCCGCCGCGACCACCGGAGCTCCTGTCGCGAAATTTCTCATCGTCTCTCCTCTCGCTGTCGGTGGATCAAGCTGCCCTTTGCACGTCCTGCGACCCGCTCGAAGCGCTTGCCGCCGTCCCGGTTCTGGTCGACAGGCTGCGTCCCTTGACCAGACCGAAGATGGCCGGAATCACGATCAGGGTGAGCAGGGTCGACGAAATCATGCCTCCGATCATCGGCACGGCGATGCGCTGCATGATCTCTGACCCTGTGCCCGTACTCCACATGATCGGCAGCAGGCCCGCCATGATCGCGACAACGGTCATCATCTTCGGGCGCACGCGCTCGACCGCGCCTTCCATGATCGCGTCCTGGAGATCCTGCCGATTCACCGGACAGCCTTCGACGCTGCGCCTCGCCTTCACCGCGGCCAGCGCGTGATCGAGATAGATCAGCATCACGACACCGGTCTCTGCGGCGACGCCGGCAAGCGCAATGAAGCCGACGGCGACGGCGACCGACAGATTGAAGCCGAGCCACCACATCATCCAGATGCCGCCCACCAGCGCGAACGGCAGCGACAGCATCACGATCAGGGTTTCGGTCATGGCCCTGAAGTTCAGATACAGCAGCAGGAAGATGATGGTGAGCGTCACGGGAATGACGATCTTGAGCCGGGCAGTCGCGCGTTGCAGATACTCATACTGCCCGCTCCAGAGTACATAGGTCCCGGCCGGAAACTGGATGCTCTCGGTGACGGCGCGCTGCGCGTCCGCGACGTAGCTGCCGATGTCGCGGTCGCGGATGTCGACATAGATGTATGTCGCGAGCTGTCCGTTCTCGGTCCGGATCGAAGTGGGGCCCCTGGCCGGCTCGACCTTCGCGACCTCGCCGAGCGGCACGGCGCCGCCTGAGGGCATCGGCACCAGGACATCGCCGGCGATGGCCTTCGGATTGTCGCGGAGATCGCGCGGATAGCGCATGTTCACGCTGAAGCGCTGGCGGCCCTCCACGGTCGTGGTGATCGTCTGGCCGCCGAGGGCGGCCGCGATCGTATCCTGGACGTCCTGGACCAGGAGTCCGTAGCGGGCGAGGGCCTCGCGGTCGGGCGTGATCTCAAGGTAATAGCCGCCGATGCCGCGCTCGGCATAGGCCGAGGAGGTTCCGGGGACGGTCTTGATCACCCGCTCGATCTGCTTGGCCAGACGATCGATCTCGGTCAGGTCCGTGCCTATTACCTTGACGCCGATCGGCGTGCGGATGCCGGTCGAGAGCATGTCGATGCGCGCCTTGATCGGCATCGTCCAGGCGTTGGAGACGCCGGGGAATTGCAGCGCCTTGTCCATCTCGGCAACGAGGCTGTCGATCGTGACGCCGGGACGCCACTGCTCCCTGGGCTTGAGGTTGACGACCGTCTCGAACATCTCTGTCGGCGCAGGGTCGGTGGCGGTCGCCGCTCGCCCGGCCTTGCCGTAGACAGAGGCGACCTCGGGGAACGACTTGATGATCCGATCCTGCATCTGCATCAGCTCGGCGGCCTTGGTGACGGAGATGCCGGGCAGGGTGGTCGGCATGTAGAGCAGCGTGCCCTCGTTCAGGCTCGGCATGAATTCGGTGCCGAGCTGGCGTGCCGGCCAGACGGTGATGGCGAGCACGGCGGCCGCGGCGAGGATCACGAGCGTCTTGGCCCGCAGCACACCCTTGATGACCGGCCGGTAGATCCAGATCAGCAAGCGGTTGATCGGATTGCGATGCTCGGGAACGATCCTGCCGCGCACGAAGATCACCATCAGCGCCGGCACCAGCGTCACCGAGAGTAGCGCCGCTGCCGCCATCGAGAACGTCTTGGTGAAGGCGAGCGGGCTGAACAGCCGGCCTTCCTGCGATTCCAACGTGAAGATCGGCATGAACGACACGGTGATGATCAGCAGGCTGAAGAACAGGGCGGGGCCGACCTCCGCGGCCGCGTCGATCAGGATCTGGACGCGTGATGCGTCGGGCTCGGCACGCTCCAGATGCTTGTGGGCGTTCTCGATCATGACGATCGCGGCATCCACCATGGCGCCGATCGCAATCGCGATGCCCCCCAGGCTCATGATGTTCGAGCCGAGTCCGAGCAGCTTCATCGCGCCGAACGCCATCAGCACGCCGACCGGCAACATCAGGATGGCGACCAGGGCGCTGCGGACGTGCAGCAGGAACACGATACAGACGAAGGCGACGACGATGCTCTCCTCGAGCAGCGTGTGCTTCAGCGTGTCGATGGCGGCATAGATCAGGTTCGAGCGGTCGTAGACCGGAACGATCTCGACCGATTTGGGCAGGCTGCTCGCGATCTCATGCAGGCGCTTCTTGACGTTCTCGATCACGTCGAGCGCGTTGACGCCGAAGCGCTGTAGTACGATGCCGCTGGCGACCTCGCCCTCGCCATTGAGCTCGGCGATGCCGCGCCGTTCGTCGGGGCCAAGCTCGACATTGGCGACGTCGCGCAGCAGCACGGGCGTGCCGCCTGAGCTCTTGAGCACGATGTTGCCGAGATCGTTGATGCTCTTCAGATAGCCCTTGCCGCGGATGACGTATTCGAACTCGGACAGCTCGACCGTCCGGCCGCCGACATCGGCATTGCTGGCGCGGATCGCGTCGCGGATCTTCTGCAGGCTGATGCCGCGGTCGCGCATGCGCTGCGGATCGAGCACGACGTTGTACTGCTTGACGAAGCCGCCGATGCTCGCGACCTCGGCGACACCCTCGGCCTTGGCGAGCGCGAACTTCAGGTTCCAGTCCTGGATCGTGCGGGTGTCGGCGAGATTCAGCTCCTTCGACATGACGGCGTATTGATAGACCCAGCCGACGCCGGTCGCGTCCGGCCCGATCGTCGGCGTGACCCCCGCCGGAAGCCGCGAGGCGGCGCTGTTCAGGAACTCCATCACGCGCGAGCGCGCCCAGTAGATGTCGGTGCCGTCTTCGAAGATGACGTAGACGAACGACACGCCGAAGAACGAGAAGCCGCGCACGACCTTCGACTTCGGCACCGTGAGCATCGCGGTCGTCAGGGGATAGGTGACCTGGTCTTCGATGACCTCAGGCGCCTGACCGGGATACTCGGTGTAGACGATCACCTGGGTGTCCGACAGATCGGGAATTGCGTCGAGCGGCAGGTGAATGAGTGCGTAGAGCCCGGCTGCTGCGGCGAAGCCGGTCCCGAACAGGACCAGCAGCAGGTTGCGCGCCGACCAGGCAATGATGCGGGCGATCATTTGTGGTCTCCCATGCCGGCGTGGTCGCTGCCGGCGGATTGCGCTTCGTCGGAGTCCGCGAAGCTCTTCAGCGCGGCCTTCAGGTTGCTTTCGGCGTCGATCAGGAAGTTGGCCGAGGTGACGACCGCCTCGCCATCCGACAGGCCATCGCGCACCTCGACATAGCCGGCGCCGCGCCGGCCGAGCGTCACGGCGCGCGGCTCGTAGCGGCCGCCGCCCCTGTCGACGAGGACCGCCTGGCGCCTGCCGGTGTCGAGCACGGCATCAGCGGGCACGGCCAAGAGCGGCGCCGGGTCCGCGGTGTCGATCTCGGCATCGACATACATGTCGGGGAGCAGCGCGAGGTCCGGATTGGCGAGCTCGATCCGTAGGCGCGCCGTCCGCGTGTCCTTGTTCACCTGGGGATAGACGACTGCGATCGAGCCGGCGAAGGTTCGGCCCGCGAAGCTGCGCGCATGGATCGTCACGGGCTGTCCGACGGCGATGCTGCCGAGGTCGCGTTCGGCGACATCGACCAAGGCCCAGACCGTCGAGATGTCGGCGATCCGGAACAGCACGTCGCCCGGATTGGCGCGCATGCCTTCGGTCGCATTGCGCTCCAGCACGACGCCATCGCGCGGCGCCGACCATTGAACCGTGATCGGTGCGACGCGCGACCTCTCCATCGCCATGATCACCGGCTCCGGGACGTCCAGATTGGTCAAGCGCTGGCGCGCGCCGCGGCCGTAGGTTGCGTTGCCGCCGACGATGCTGGAATTGATGGTGGAGAGATACTCGGCTGCGGCCGCGGCCATCGCCGAGCTGTAGATCTCCATCAGCGGCTGGCCCGCCTTCACGCGCGTGCCCGTGGTCACGTCGGCGACCTTCTGCACGAAGCTTTCGGCCCGCATCGCGATCACGGAGACTCGGCGCTCGTCGAGCTGGATCGTTCCCGGTGCCTTGACGGCGATGCGGAGCGTGCGCCGCTCGACCGGCGTGGATCTCACGCCCGTCCGCTGGATCTTGCCGGGCGACAGCTTCACCACGCCATCCTCGGCATCGTCGCCCTCGTAGACGGGAACGTAGTCCATTCCCATCGGGTCCTTCTTCGGAGAAGGCGACGTGTCAGGCAGGCCCATGGGATTGCGGTAGTAGAGAATCCGGCGCGAGGAGTCCGCCTGCTGCGTCGGCTTGGCGGGGGCGGGCGCGGCTTGATCGTCGTCGTAGACCGGCAGGTAGTCCCGCCCGCGCTCGTCCTTCCTGGGGCCTGCCGACCAGGCAGGGGCGCCGCTGGGATCGCGATAATACAGCGGCATCCGCTCCGCCGCCGTGGCGGCAAGATGGGGGCGGAGCGACGGCGGCGATGTCTGGATCGACCAGAGACCACCCAAACCAAGGCCGGCGCCGAGCGTAACGGCCGCGAGCAGACGCAATGTGTTCATGACATCACCGTGAGGCGCGCGACGCGCGCGATCCGTTGGGAAGGGCGGGGCGCTCGTCGGGGAGCGCCCCGCAGGCTCACTTCGTCGCCTTGACGACGACCTTGCCGGTGACCGTCTCCGGCTCGCCCTGCACCTTCGCGGAGAGCGTGACCTGGTAGCGCCCGGCCATCGGCAGGTCGGTCTTGAAGGCGTAGACGCCGGGCTCCTTGGACGGCAGCGGCGCCACCTCCGACACCATGTCGGCCATCCCGTCCGGCGCCATGTCGACGCGTGTCTTGAAAATGACCGCGTCAGTTACGGCCTTGCCGGTCTGCTTATGGGTGAGACGAACGGCGACCGTGACGTCGTCGCCCTTCTTCATCTCGGCCGTGACGGGCTCGAAGCTGTAGTCGGCGGCGCCGGCGATGGCGGCCGGTGCGGCGAGCGAAAGGGTGGCGGCGAGGGCCGCGGTGCTGATTCTGGAAAGCATGGTCCTGTCCTCATGAATGGATCTCGGCCGTGGCGCCCGCGGCGCGCACGTCAGTCATCGGCGCGCAGACATTGTGCGCGTCGGCTCGTGCGAGATCAGACTCGAGGAGGTCGGAACGGAGGACTGCCGCTGTGAAGAGAAGCGACCTGATCGGCGGGAATGGCGATCCTGGTCGCGCTCACGGCGAGGGGCGCGAAGGCAACGGCCCTGACATCGCCGAGCGCAACCGTCCCTCCCGCGCAGCAGAAACCCATGCTGCATTTGGTGTTGTGCGACGGGGAGCCGGTGCCCTTCATGTCGTCGGGGCAGCATTCGTCCATCGACATGCCGGCCCCGTCGTCCATCTGCATGCTCGTCTGCATCTCGTCCGACGACGCCATCACAGCCGCCGATGCGCCGATCGGCAGCATCGCCACGGACAGGGCAATCGCGAACGCCAGGATGGTACGGACGAGCCGCATCGAGATGGAGTTACCTTTCCGGTCGCAGAGCAAGACAGCTAACATAAGCCAGGCGCCGACGCAGTCGTTGATCCCGCTCAATCCTGCGTGACCATCGCGTCGCCGGAGGCATGACGACGGGCCAGACCAGCACAAGCGATCGCATGAAAGGAAAAGGATGGCGACGGCAAATGGTGGGCGCACAAGGGATCGAACCTTGGACCTCTCCCGTGTGAAGGGAACGCTCTCCCGCTGAGCTATGCGCCCGGTTGCCGGTGGCGGTCGTGGCTGTGAGCCAGCGAGCCGCCGAAGCAGTCCGTCGGAGCCCGCGATTTACGAAGCGCGGGCAGGGGGTGTCAAGGATTTGCGGCGGAGATGGCGAGGAAAACTGCCGGGGTGCGGTGGCCCGTCCTCGATCGGGGCCGAAACCGGCCCTCTCGCGGGCCGGCCTCCATACTGAAGAGAGGGGCAGATATCCGCCGCACTCGGCTCCGATCCGGCGGCCTCAGGCCCCGAGCTGCCGTGCTCGCGAGGCATGAGACTGCAGCGCGCGGATGCGGTCGGCCAGGGTACCGCCCTGGGGCGCACCGCCGGCCGCAGCAGCCGGCGCCGCGGCGACGCCATTGGCGTTGGCAGGCTTGGCGGGGGCCGGCTCGGCGGCCAGCATGGCCTCGATCGTCGAGTTCGGGCCCTCGATCTGCATCGCGAGCTTGGCGACCTCGGCGGCGATGTCGTTGATACGTTCGCGCAACAGCGCGTTCTCCATCCGCTCCTGGGCCCAGGTGCTCTCGGCCTGCTGCTGGATGGCGTTCATCTCGCGCTGCAGCTTGGTGCGCTCGTCGCGGGCGGCCTGCAGCTGCTGTTCGAGGGCGGCCTTCTCGGATTTGAGCCGCTCGAACGCGGCCGACTTGCCGCTGCCCATGCCGGCCAGCTCCTCGCGCAGCTCCTTCAAGGCGCGGTCGGCGGCCACGTTGGCCTCGCGCAGCTGGTTGTTCTCGAAATCACGTTCGGCAAGCAGCTTGCCCTGGGTCGACAGCCGGCCCTCGAGGTCGGCGACGCGGCTCGCCAGCATCTCGGCTTCCTTGACCTGGACGATCAGCTGGCGGTCGAGCTCGGTGACGCGCTGGCTGAGATTCTCGACCCGCGCGCGGGCGTCGTTGAGCGCCTTGGTCGCGGTGTCGGATTCGTCGCGCTCCAGCGCGAGCCGCGTCTGGGTCGCGGAGAATTCCTTCTCGGCGTCGGCCACGCGGCTGCGCAGCTCCTCGACCTGGGTCCTGACCGACACCAGCTCGACCTGCCGGCTGTCGGCCAGCAAAGCCTTGTCGTTGAGCTCGGCAGTCAGGCGCACCTGCTCGGCCTGCTTCTCCTTCAGCGCCTGCTCGGCGGCGCGCAGCGCCTCCGTCTTGGCGGCGAATTCTTCCTCGGTGGCGCGCAGCTGATCCTTCAGCGCCTTCTCGCGCGCCTCCAGCGCAAAGATCGCGGCGTTCTTCTCGCCGAGCTCGATCTTCATGCGGTTGATGGCGTCGGTCTTCTTGCCGAGGTCGGCGAGCTGGCCGGTGGCCTTGTTCTTGAGCGCGTCGACGCTCATCTCCAGCCGCCGCGCCGACATCGCGAACTCCGCGCGCAGCTGGTCCTTGTCGGCCTGGATCTCGGCCATCGACAGCGGCGTCGCCGCCTCGAGCCGGCGCGTCGTCAGCCGCACCGCACGATTGTGCACCAGCGGCACGATCATCAGCGCACAGAGCATGGCGATCAGAAAACCGATCGCAAAATACATGATCGGCTCGACCATGACGCACAACTCCCGGTCAGAAATGATTAACGGAATCACAATGCACGGCGGGCTGATTCAACGCCAGCCCAATGCCGTGTTAACCTTGATCCGTCACGGGAGAACGTGTCCTCGCGGCATCAATTGGCGGTATCGGCGGCGGCCTCAGAACGGGTTCCAGGTCGCGCTCGGCGTGAACTTGAGGTAGCCGACATTGGCGCCGAGCCGCAGGCCGATGCCGGACCTGATCGGGACCAGCACGATGTTGTTGGCGGTGAGCGCCGTCATGCCGAAGCCGCCAACGATATAGGCCGAGCCGTCGATGCCGACGAAGCGCTGGTAGATCGCGCTGGTGGCCGGCAGGTTGTAGACCAGCGTCATGGTGCGGGCGCCGTCGCCGCCCCAGTCGAAGCCGAGCGAGGGGCCCTGCCAATAGACGCGGAGGTCGCCGGCGTTCTTGGTGTAGAGCGTGCCTTCGCCGTAACGGAGACCGGCGACGAAGGCACCGGCGCCTTCCTCACCCAGGATGTAGCCATTCGGCAGGCCCCATTGGCTGACGGCGCGCTCGATCACCGAGGCGAGGCCGCGCGAAACGTTGCCGAAGAAGCGGTGGCCGGCATTGACGAGCTCGTCCGGGTTGAAGCTGTCCGGGCTCGGCGCAGGGCGCGGCGGGGGTGCGGGCTGCTGATACGGCGGCGCGGCAGGCGGGGGCGCCTGCTGCGCGGCGACCGACGCGGTCATGGCCAGCACGGCCGCGAACGTCGTGGCGGCAAGGCGGGATGCGAAACTCATCGATGGAAATCCCCTGCTATCGGCTGCCCGAGCCTCGCCTTAACCTGACGCCAACCACATCGGGCGATTGTCGGGCGAGGGGCGATGCCCCTGCGACTCTCATGTTATCGGCACCAACTATGACCGCACAACGGCAACAACCGCCCCAGACCGGGTCAAAGTCGCTGTTTCGCCTTGTAATTGCCGCTATCGCGCTCGCTGGGCTGCCGCCGGTCGGCGCGCCGGCGGCCACGACGCAGCGCATCATCTCCGACCGCTTCAGCGGGCTGGCGATCGACGGCTTCGACCCTGTTTCCTATTTCGTGGATGGCAGGGCCATGCCGGGGCTGCCGGATTTCGAGGCGTCCCAGGGTGGAGTGGTCTGGCGGTTTCGCAACGAGGGCAATCGCGCCTCGTTCCTGGCCCATCCGGAGGTCTACGGCCCGCAATTCGGCGGCTACGACCCGACCGATGTGGCTCGCGGCGTAACGGTGGCCGGCAACCCGCGCTTCTTCGTCGTGGTCGAGGAACGGCTGTTCCTGTTCAACCGAGAAGAGAGCCGCGACGCTTTCGCGGCCGACCCGAGCCGCTATCTGCCGGGTGCGGAGGCCCGTTGGCCGGCGCTCGAGGGCGACCTGCCGCAATAGCGCGGCAGCGCTGTCTCAAACCTTCACCGCAGCCGGGTCGCCCCAGGCGATGAAGGACGGCACGATGAAGCCGTCGGGGCGCTCGCCATAGCGCAACGGCGCGCCGGTCTCGCTGGTGACGGTGCCGCCGGCGGCTGCGACCACGGCATGGCCTGCCGCCACGTCCCATTCCGAGGTCGGGCCGAGCCGCGGATAGATGTCGGCCAGACCTTCGGCGAGCCGCCCGAACTTCACGGCCGAGCCGAGCGGCAGGCGCACCGCGCCCGGACGCGCCGCAATGAAGGCTTCGGTGCGGGCATCGCCATGCGACCGGCTGACCGCGGCGACCCATGCCGCGCCTTGCGGCGGCATCGGCCGGGTGCGGATCGGCTCGGCGGCCGCCAGACCCGCCTCCGTGAACGACAGCCGCTCGGCGCCACGGCCGACCAGGCCGCGCCAGATCTGGCCGATGGCCGGCGCGCAGACGATGCCGAGCAGCGGGCTGCCGTCGGTAACCAGCGCCAGATTGACCGTGAACTCGCCGCGCCCGGCGACGAACTCCTTGGTGCCGTCGAGCGGATCGATCAGGAAGAAGCTGCCCTCGAACGGTCCTGCGCTCGTTCCGACCCGCTCCTCCGACAGCGCGGGGATCGCGGGCGCCAGCCGCGCCAGCCCCTCGGCAATGACCCGGTCGGCGGCAAGATCGGCCTCGGTGACCGGCGAGCCGTCGGATTTGTCGGTGACGGCCATGGCGCGCCGGTTGACGGCGAGGATCGCGTAGGCCGCCTCGACGACGAGCTCCGTCAGGGGCGTCATCAGCGCCGCGGCGGCCTCGACCCCGACGGTTCCTGCAGTCGGTGCCGTCGTCATTGCGCGGTGCTCCTTCCGGCCATTCCGTACGCAGCTGGCATCATCGTATCCCTGTTCTGGCGCCCGGCGCATCCGGGTACGGCCGTTCGCACGTTCATTGCGGCTGCCGGGAAAACCGCTACGTACTTTCCCGTGTGCCGCTCTCAGTTCGGTGGCGGTCCATGCTTTCGCAGTGTATCAAGCGTTAGCGCAAGCATGATTCGCCCAGGTTCGCGGATTTCAGGAACATCGAATGTCCGGCACGTCCTCTCCCGAGATCGCCAATCCGATTCCCGCTCCCGATACGCTCGAACTTGCCGCTCTGCTCTGCTCGAAGGTCTGCCACGACCTGATTAGTCCGGTCGGGGCCATCGTCAATGGGCTCGAGGTGCTCGACGACAATCCGAAGCCGGAGGATCGCGACTTCGCGCTGGAGCTGATCCGCAAGAGCGCCAAGACGGCGTCGGCCCGGCTGCAATTCTGCCGCCTCGCCTTTGGTGCGGCCGGCTCTGCGGGCGCGCAGATCGATCTCGGCGACGCCCAGACCATGGCGCGCGGCCACATCGAGGACGCCAAGACCTCGATCACCTGGAATCTGCCGCGGCTGCTGTTGCCCAAGAACCGGGTCAAGCTGCTGCTCAACATGATGGTGGTGGCGCAGCAGACGATCCCGCGCGGCGGCATGCTGACCGTCGACCCGATCGGCGATGGCGAGACCATGAGCTTCCGCGTCGCCGCCACCGGGCTCAATGCCCGGCTGCCGCAGAACATCGTCAATCTGCTCGGTGGCGACTTGCAATCGACCATCGATGCCCACGCGGTGCAGCCCTACTACACCCGTCTGCTTGCCGATGCCTGCGGCCTCAAGGTGACGCTCACCGCCGACGGCAATGCGATGGTCGTGCAGGCGGCCTGATCGGGCGGACGTCCTGCCGCGTCAGTCCCTGCGGCCTCGTGTCGTGGGACAGACGCAACAATCCCTTCACCATGGTTAATCAAGCCTTGCCGATGTGTCCGAACTTGTCCGGATGCATCTTATCTCTTTGTTGAGTCCGTTCATTTGCGCTTACTCAACTAATATTAAACGCTTTGCACCGAAACTGGCCACGGTTTGAAGGGCGCGTCATGTCGCGTTCCGTTGCGTGCGAAGGCCAGTTTCATGGATGACCTGTTGCGTGAGTTCCTGACGGAGACCAGCGAGAGCCTGGATACCGTCGACAATCAATTGGTGCGGTTCGAGCAGGAGCCGAACAACGCCAAGATCCTCGATAACATCTTCCGGCTGGTGCACACGATCAAGGGGACCTGCGGTTTCCTCGGCCTGCCGCGGCTCGAAGCACTGGCGCACGCCGCCGAAACATTGATGGGCAAATTCCGCGACGGCATGCCGGTGACCGGCGAGGCCGTGACGCTGATCCTGACCACGATCGACCGCATCAAGGACATCCTGGGACAGCTCGAGGCCAACGAGGCCGAGCCCGAGGGCGAGGACCGCGACCTCATCAGCGAGCTCGAGGCCATGGTCGAGCGCGGCATGGCGGCGATGGCCGCCGGCGAGGCGGCCCCGCCGCTGGTGCCGGCCGCGCCGCCCGCCCCCGCGGTGACGCACGGCTCGCTGATCGACCAGACGCTGGAGCGTCCGCTGCGTCCGGGCGAAGTGTCGCTCGACGAGCTCGAGCGGGCCTTCCGCGAGACCGCGATCGAGTTGCCGCCCGCGCATGAGAAGGCGCCTGAGCCCAAGGCCGCTGCCCCGGCGCCGGTCGCCAAGGCCGGGCCTGCCAAGGCGGAAGCAGAGGCCAAGGCCGAGCCGAAGAAGGCGGCGCGGCCGAAGGTCAATGCCGACGGCGAGGTGCACGAGAACGACAAGGTCGCCAACCAGTCGATCCGCGTCAACGTCGACACGCTCGAACATCTGATGACGATGGTCTCGGAGCTGGTGCTGACGCGCAACCAGCTCCTGGAGATCGCCCGCCGCAACGAGGACACCGAGTTCAAGGTGCCGCTGCAGCGGCTGTCCAACGTCACCGCCGAGCTGCAGGAGGGCGTCATGAAGACGCGCATGCAGCCGATCGGCAATGCCTGGCAGAAGCTGCCGCGCATCGTCCGCGACCTCGCCACCGAACTCGGCAAGCAGATCGAGCTCGAGATGCACGGCGCCGACACCGAGCTCGACCGCCAGGTGCTCGACCTGATCAAGGACCCGCTCACCCACATGGTGCGCAACTCCGCCGATCACGGCCTGGAGACGATGGCCGAGCGCGCCGCGGCCGGCAAGGCCGAGCAGGGCACCATCCGGCTGTCCGCCTATCACGAAGGCGGCCATATCATCATCTGCATCGCCGACAACGGCCGCGGCCTCAACACCGAGCGCATCAAGGCCAAGGCCTTGGCGAACGGCCTCGTCACCGAGGCCGAGCTCGAGAAGATGACGGAAGCGCAGATCCACAAGTTCATCTTCGAGCCGGGCTTCTCGACCGCGGCCGCCGTCACCTCGGTCTCGGGCCGCGGCGTCGGCATGGACGTGGTGCGCACCAACATCGACCAGATCGGCGGCACCATCGACATCAAGTCGGTGCTCGGCGAGGGCACCTCGGTCACCATCAAGATCCCGCTGACGCTCGCGATCGTCTCGGCGCTGATCGTCGAAGCCGGCGGCGACCGCTTCGCGATCCCGCAATTGTCGGTCGTCGAGCTGGTGCGTGCGCGCGCCAACTCCGAGCACCGCATCGAGCGCATCAAGGACACCGCGGTGCTGCGCTTGCGCAACAAGCTGCTGCCGCTGATGCATCTGAAGAAGCTCCTGAAGATCGACGACGGCTCGTCGACCGATCCGGAGAATGGCTTCATCGTGGTGACGCAGGTCGGCAACCAGACCTTCGGCATCGTGGTCGACTGCGTGTTCCACACCGAGGAAATCGTGGTCAAGCCGATGTCGACCAAGCTGCGTCACATCGACATGTTCTCGGGCAACACCATCCTGGGCGACGGCGCCGTGATCATGATCATCGATCCGAACGGCATTGCGAAAGCGCTCGGCGCCGCCGGCTCGGCCTCGCAGGCGGTGTCGGACGAGCACGCCGCGCATCACGCCATCGGCGGCGAGCAGCTCACCTCGCTGCTGGTGTTCCGCGCCGGCACGGCGCAGCCCAAGGCGGTGCCGCTGGCGCTGGTCACGCGCCTGGAGGAGATCGCGGCCGACAAGATCGAGATCTCCAACGGCCGCTACATGGTGCAGTACCGCGACCAGCTGATGCCCCTGGTGCAGATGGAAGGCGTGTCGGTGCAGACGTCGGGCTCGCAGCCGATCCTGGTGTTCGCCGACGAGACCCGCGCGATGGGCCTCGTGGTCGACGAGATCATCGACATCGTCGAGGAGCGGCTCAACATCCAGGTCTCCGGCGCCAAGGACGGCATCCTCGGCTCGGCGGTGATCAAGGGCCAGGCGACCGAGGTGATCGACGTCGGCCACTTCCTGCCGATGGCCTTCGCCGACTGGTTCATCCGCAAGGAGATGCACACCGATGCGCAGACGCAGTCGGTGCTGCTGGTCGACGACTCGCCGTTCTTCCGCAACATGCTGGCGCCGGTGTTGAAGTCGGCCGGCTACAAGGTGCGCACGGCGGCCTCGGCGATCGAGGGCCTGGCCACGCTGCGCTCCGGGCACAGCTTCGACATCGTCGTCACCGACATCGAGATGCCGGAGATGAACGGCTTCGAGTTCACCGAGGCGATCCGCGCCGACCAGAACCTGAGCCAGATGCCGGTCATCGCGGTGTCGTCGCTGGTGTCGCCGGCGGCGATCGAGCGCGGCCGCCAGGCGGGTCTCTACGACTACATCGCCAAGTTCGACCGGCCCGGCCTGATCGCGGCGCTGAAGGAACAGATCGAGGAACGGGCCCGCGCCGAAGCCAACCGGCGGGCCGCGTGACAGCAAGCGGACAGGAGTAGCGTGCGATGAGCAGCAAGATCGAAACCACCGAGGGCGCCGCCGTCGAATACGTCACTGCGATGATCGGCGGCCAGCTGTTCGGCCTGCCGATCTCCCGGGTGCAGGACGTGTTCATGCCGGAGCGGGTGACGCGGGTGCCGCTGTCATCGGCGGAGATCGCCGGGGTCCTGAACCTGCGCGGCCGCATCGTGACCGTCGTCGACATGCGGGCGCGGCTCGGCCTTGCCCGCGCCGAGGACGGCAAGCCGCCGATGGCGGTCGGCGTCGATCTGCGCGGCGAGTCCTATGGTCTCCTGATCGACCAGATCGGCGAGGTGCTGCGGCTGCCCGAGGAGGGCCGGGAGGAGAACCCCGTCAATCTCGACCCGCGCATGGCGAAGCTTGCCGGCGGCGTGCACCGCCTCGACGGCCAGCTGATGGTCATTCTCGACGTCGATCGCGTGCTCGAGCTCGCCGCCGACAAGATGGCGGCCTGAACACTGCAACGTGCGGGCAGCGGCGCATCATGCGTCATTGCATTGGATCCTGATCTCGTGAGGCTGATATGAGAACGTGTCTGGTAGTTGACGATTCCAGCGTCATTCGAAAGGTGGCGCGACGCATTCTGGAAGGTCTGGATTTCCAGATCGTGGAAGCGGAGGACGGCGAGCAGGCGCTGGAGATCTGCAAGCGGGGCCTCCCGGATGCGGTGCTGCTCGACTGGAACATGCCCGTCATGGACGGCTACGAGTTCCTCGGCAATCTCCGGCGTATGCCCGGCGGCGACGCGCCGAAGGTGGTGTTCTGCACGACCGAGAACGATGTCGCGCACATCGCGCGCGCGCTGCACGCCGGCGCCAACGAGTACATCATGAAGCCCTTCGACAAGGACATCGTGACGGCGAAGTTTCAGGAAGTCGGGCTGATCTGATCTCCGTCGCGAGCGTCGGTCCCGTGGTCGTCCGGGCTTGCCGTCACCCCGTGCCTCTGTCCTGTTGGTGAACTATGAGCGTCGCGTTGGCCAGTTCTTCGATCCCAAGTTCGACCAGGCAGGAACCTCTCCGCGTGATGGTCGTGGACGATTCCGTGGTCATTCGCGGCATGATCTCGCGCTGGATCGCGTCTGAGCCCGACATGGTCGTGGCGGCGTCGCTGCGCACGGGCCTCGAAGCCGTGAACCAGATCGATCGCGTCAATCCCGACGTCGCCGTGCTCGACATCGAGATGCCCGAGCTCGACGGCATCGCCGCCCTGCCGAAGCTGCTTGCCAAGAAGAAGAACCTCGCCGTCATCATGGCGTCGACGCTGACCCGCCGCAACGCGGAGATCAGCTTCAAGGCGCTGTCGCTCGGCGCGGCCGACTACATTCCGAAACCCGAGAGCACGCGCGAGGCCTCGGCGGCCGACAATTTCCACTACGATTTGATTCAGAAGATCCGCAATCTCGGCGCCAAGGCGCGCCGCGCCGCTCCCGCCCCGCATGCGCCGGCCGCCTCGCCGATCGTCCCGCAAGTCCAGGGGCTCCGGCCTGCGCCAACGGCGCGGCCGATGGTCGCTCCCGTGGCGCCCGCCGCGCCGGCCCAGCTGGCGCGCCGCTCCTTCAGCACGCAGATGCCGAAGGTGCTGCTGATCGGATCGTCGACCGGCGGCCCGCAGGCGCTGATGTCGCTGGTGACCGAGCTCGGTCCCGTGATCGACCGCTTTCCGGTGCTGATCACCCAGCATATGCCGCCGACCTTCACCACCATCCTCGCCGAGCATCTGGCGCGCTCGAGCCGCAGGCCGGCCCATGAGGCCGTCGACGGTGAAGTGGTGAAGCCGGGTCAGATCTACCTTGCCCCCGGCGGCCGCCACATGCGTGTGGCGCGCCATGGCGCCGATGTGGTGATCGCGCTGGACAACGGTCCTCCGGTCAATTTCTGCAAGCCCGCCGTCGATCCCTTGTTCATGTCGGCGATCGAGGTCTGGCAGGGCTCGACCCTGGCCGTGATCCTGACCGGCATGGGATCCGACGGCATGCGCGGCGGCAAGGACATCGTCGCCGCCGGCGGCAGCGTGATCGCGCAGGACGAGGCGACCAGCGTGGTCTGGGGCATGCCGGGCGCAGCAGCCAATGCCGGCATCTGCGCGGCCGTCCTTCCCTTGAATCAGATTGGACCGAAGCTGGTTCGTCTGTTTGCTGGAGACCGTTCGTGACACCCCTGGACTATGAGTTCTTGCGTAAGGTCCTGAAGGATCGCTCCGGCCTCGATCTGTCGGCCGATAAGCAGTACCTGGTCGAAAGCCGGTTGCTGCCGCTGGCCCGCCGCTCCAACCTGCCGGGCATCACGGAGCTGGTGCAGAAGATCAAGAGCGGCGCGGAGCAGCTCACGACGCAGGTGGTCGAGGCGATGACCACCAACGAGACGTTCTTCTTCCGCGACAAGATTCCGTTCGATCATCTCCGTGAGGGCATCCTGCCGGCGCTGATCCAGTCGCGCGCCAATCGTCGTTCCCTGCGCATCTGGTCGGCCGCCTGCTCGACCGGACAGGAGCCGTATTCGATCGCGATGTGCCTGCGCGAATTCGGTCCCGCTCTGGCGGGCTGGCGCATCGAGATCGTTGCCACCGACCTGTCGCAGGAGGTGCTGGAGAAATCGAAGGCCGGCCTCTACAGCCAGTTCGAGGTGCAGCGTGGATTGCCGATCCAGCTGCTGGTGAAATATTTCACGCAGCTCGGCGAGCTCTGGCAGCTCAGCGCCGACATCCGCGGCATGGTCCAGCATCGCCAGCTCAATCTGCTGCAGGACTTCTCGCATCTCGGCAAGTTCGACATCATCTTCTGCCGCAACGTGCTGATCTATTTCGATCAGGAGACCAAGGCCTCGATCTTCGAGCGAATGGCCAAGGTGATGGAGCCGGACGGCACGCTGTTGCTGGGAGCCGCCGAATCGGTCGTCGGCATCACCGACGCGTTCCGGCCCAACCAGGAGCGGCGGGGTCTGTACCAGATCAATCCGGTGCGCAGCCCGCGCGGCGGCGCGGCGCTGCTGCCCGGCCTCAAGGTGGTCGCGGCGCGCTGACGCCGGCCGGAGCCGTCTGTGACCGGGGGGCGCTTCGACCGGTCGGGCGGTCGGCCGTTCCGTCCCGCGTGCGTCCGTCCCGCGCGGGCGGCCGGTCCTTTCTGCGCCCGCAGGCCTCCTTCCGAAGCAAATCTCGCCGACCCATGGAACTTTTCGGTTCCTGACGCGTCTATTCACGCCTTGGTGTGGACTCACGCGTGTTGAATTGGTGGCGGGGGATTGGATGAAAACGAGTGTGCGTCCTCGAATCGTGACGCGGGATCTCCCTGTCATCGCCAAATCGCCGACCGGGATCGACGGCCTCGACGAGGTCACCTTCGGTGGCCTGCCGCAAGGGCGGCCGACGCTGCTGTGCGGCGCGGCCGGTTGCGGCAAGACGTTGTTTGCGATGACGTTTCTCTACAATGGCGCGGTCGCCTACGACGAGCCGGGCGTGTTCATCGCGTTCGAGGAGCAGCCCGAGGACCTGATCAAAAACGTCGGCTCGCTCAGCTACGACATCGATAGGCTGATCGAGCAGAAGAAGATCGTGGTCGATCACATCCATCTCGATCGCAACGAGATCGAGGAGGCCGGCGACTACGATCTCGACGGCCTGTTCATCCGCATCGGCTTCGCGATCGATTCGATCGGCGCCAAGCGCGTCGTGATCGATACGATCGAGACCCTGTTCGGCGGCCTCGACAATCAGGCGGTGCTGCGCTCCGAGTTGCGCCGGCTGTTCGAATGGCTGAAGAGCAAGGGCGTCACCGCCATCATCACCGGCGAGCGCGGTGATGGTACGCTGACGCGCTACGGCCTCGAGGAATACGTCGCCGACTGCGTCATCCTGCTCGACAACCGCGTGCACGATCAGCTCTCGACCCGCCGGCTGCGCGTCGTGAAGTATCGCGGCACGGCGCATGGCACCAACGAATACCCCTTCATCATCGACCAGGAAGGCATCACGGTGATGCCGATCACCTCGTCGGGGCTCGCGCATGATGCGTGGACGGAGCGGGTCTCCACCGGCATTGCCGATCTCGACGACATGCTCGAAGGCCAGGGCTACTTCAAAGGGTCGAGTATCCTGATCTCGGGGATGGCCGGCTCGGGCAAGTCGACGGTGTCGGCACACTTCGCCAATTCGATCTGCAAGAGCGGGCAACGCTGCATCTATTTCGCGCTGGAGGAATCCCCGCAGCAGATCATCCGCAACATGAAGTCGGTCGGTCTCGACCTGCAGCAATGGGTTGATCGCGGCCTGCTGCGGTTCTCGGCCCGGCGCCCCAATCTGTACGGACTGGAAACGCATCTCGCCGCCATGCATCGCGAGGTCAAGGAGTTCGATCCCGCCGCCGTCGTGGTCGATCCCATCTCGGCGCTCATGGGCGCCGGCATTGCCGGCGACGTGCATTCGATGACGTTGCGCCTCATCGATTTCCTGAAGGCGCGCGGCGTCACGGCGCTGTTCACCAATCTCGGCGCCGGCAGCGCGGAGACGGCGACCACGGAGATGCAGATCTCGTCGCTCACCGACACCTGGCTGCTGCTCTACAATCGCGAGAGCAACGGCGAGCACAACCGCCAGCTCTATCTGCTGAAGTCGCGCGGCATGGCGCATTCCAACCAGGTCCGCGAATTCCTGATGAGTGCCGACGGCATCTCGCTGCGCGAGGTCTATGTCGGCCCGGAGGGCGTGCTCACGGGATCGGCCAGGGTGGCGCAGGAGGCGAGAGATCGCGTCGAGCGCCTGCTGCGCATGCAGGATACGGAACGACGCACGCGCGAGATCGAACGTCGCCGCCGCGACCTCGCGGCTCAGATCGAAACGCTCAAGGCTCAGCTGGCCAACGAGGAGAGCGAGATGGAGCTCATCAATCTGGAAGGCGCTGCCCGCGAGGATCAGCGCGCAGCCGCTCGCCTCGCGCAGATCGAGAGCCGCTCGTCCAGGCCTCGTCCGAGCTCCCCAGCCAACCCGCTGACATCCAGAAAATGACGGCGGCTCCGATGGAACAGGATGGCTACAATCTCCGGCTCTATGTCGCCGGTCAGACGCCGAAATCGCTGGCGGCGCTCGCCAACCTCAAGAAGCTGTGCGAGACGCATCTGCCGGGCCGCTACACGATCGAGGTGATCGACCTGATGAAGGATCCGGCCCTCGCACAACGAGATCAGATCGTCGCAATCCCGACCTTGATCCGTCAACTGCCCGAGCCCCTCAAGCGAATCATCGGCGATCTCTCCAATGCGGAGAAGGTGCTGGTTGGTCTGGACATCGCACCGAGCTGAACGGAGGACGCGTGGCATCAACAGACGCGATGCAGGCGGGACGGCCGCGTAACGAGGCGGAGGAGACGGTCGAGGCCATTCATCGCGGCAACGTCGATGCCGTGGTGGTGCAGGGCCCGACCGGACCCCAGGTCATCATGCTGCAGGGCGCGGACGCGCCCTATCATGTTCTGGTCGAGCGCATGAGCGACGGCGCTCTGACGCTCGATGCCGACGGCTGCATCGTCTATGTCAATTCCAGGCTGTGCGCGCTGACCGGCCTCGGCGTACAGCAATTGGTGGGACGCAGCTTTGCCTCGCTGTTTGCGGGAGCGGTGCCCGAGCAGCGCGCCGACGATGCGGCAACCGACGCTCAACTGTGCCGCGCTGACGGCGGCCAACTGCCAGTGTCGGTGTGGATGCGCCAGATGGCGATGGGCGGCGTGGTGGCCACGCTCGTGACGCTGACCGACATGTCGATTCAGCGGCGCGCCGAGGAGGTCGCCAATGCCGAGCGCTTTGCGCGCTCGATCCTGGAGCAGGCGACCGATGCGGTCGTGGTGCTGGCGCTCGACGGCCGGATCACCCATGCGAGCTGGGTCGCGGAGCAGCTCGCGGAACGACCGCCGGTCGGCCAGTTGTTTTCTGAGGCGTTCCCGCTCGATGGGCAGAGCGCCAGCCAGCGAGGCACGTTGACGCGCTTCTCGCGCGAGAGCCTTGATCAGGCGCTGGCGACCAAGCCCTTCCATGGCGTCGAGGTCGCCTTGCGCAACGCGCGGGCGTCGGGGCGGTCGTTCCTGCTGTCCGGCGGGCCCCTGGTGAACGATCTCAAGGAGACGGTCGGCTCGATCGTCACCCTGACCGACATCACCGAACGCAAGCGCGCGGAAGAGCAGCAGACCGTGCTGGTCGCCGAGCTCAATCACCGCGTGAAGAACATCCTGGCGATCGTGCAGTCGGTGGCGGGGCAGACCTTGCGGACCTCACCGTCGCTGCCGGCCTTCAACAAGGCGTTCTCCGGGCGCATCCAGGCGGTCTCGATCGCGCATGACATCCTGACGCAGACCCGTTGGATCGGCATCGGACTGAACGAACTGCTCACCACCGTGCTGGCGCCCTATGGCATCGGCGAAGGGCGGATCGCCATCGACGGCCCTCCGGTGCTCCTGGAGGCACGGCTGGTGCTGCCGCTTTCGATGGTGCTGCACGAGCTTGCGACCAACGCCTCCAAATATGGCGCGTTGTCCGCCTCCCACGGCCAGGTCACGATCTCCTGGCGCCTGCGCGACGATGGCCGCCGGCTGGAGCTGGTCTGGCTCGAGCGCGGCGGACCGCTGATCGAAGGCGGCGGTGGGCGCGGCTTCGGCACCACGCTGATCGACCGCGTCGTCCGCTTCGATCTCGAGGGCGAAGCCCTGCTCGACTTCGAGCCCGCGGGCATTCGCTGCTCGCTGACCTTTGCGCTGACCGCGGAGACGACCCCCGAGCATCTGCCGGCATCGGCCGTGCAGCCGGACTGATCGGATGCCCGCCTCAGCGCGCGATCGGAACGGAGCGTGCCGCCTTGCGGCGCCAGACGTCGTGGTCCCTTTCCGTCGCCTCACGCGCGGCGCGCGCTGCTCGGCGCAGCCAGCCTGAACCGCGCTGCTTCAGGTCCGCCGCGATCCCGGCGCCGGCGCGGCGGTCGGCGGCATGGATGGAGGCGAGGTCGGTGCCCATGCCGCGCAGAAGCTCCAGCTTGAGATCGGCGCCGGCTTCCTTGCCGAGATCGATCTTGCGCGAGTCCGCGGACAGGCGTCGGACCACGTAGTCCCCGTCATTGGTTCTGTGAACGTGCAGGAATGGATCGGGCGCGCGATAGGTCCCGGTCGACAGCTCGACGAATCGGTGCGGCGGCGCCGGCTTTGGCTGCATCCTGCCCTTCGTCCTGTTCTTGGCCCAGGTCCAGGCCGAAGGGACCAGCGCCTTGGCCTCGCGGACGACGCGGCCGCCGCGCCATGTCGCGACGACGACGTAGCGCGTGCGTCCGCGGCTGCCGCCGCCGGCGAAGCGATGGAAGAATGCGGCATTCTTCGCCTGCTCCGGAAGGCTGGCGGTGAGCAGCTTCTGCACCGCGGATGGAATCGCATCGGCGGCCGCGAGGCCGTTGATCTCCTCCCAGAACGCGCGGCGGCAATCATCCGAGCATTTGACGTAGGGCCTGATCCAGATCTCGTGTTCGTCGAGCAGCGCCGGCCGCGGGTGTTTGAGACCGTCGCGATAGCCTTGGAGGATCGCGTCTGCGGCGTCGCGGCTGTCGATTGCCATGTCGGGCGCGAGCTCGATGCTGGTCGTGAGCCGGACCAGATCGAAGGCGTAGGGCATCCTCGCGGCCTCGTCGAAATCGTTGACGCCCCACACCCAGCGCCCGTCGGCATCACGCCACGTGCCGAAATTCTCCAGATGGATGTCGCCGACGCACAGCGCGACCGGCGCCTCGGCCAGCTCCGGGCAGATCTCCTCGATGCGCCGCGCCCAGCGATAGTAGGTGGCGCGCAGCAGGGCGAACGGAGACTTTCGCATCCGCTGGTGCTTGGCGAGAAGGTCGTCCTCGACCACTTTGCATTGGCTGCGAAGCCAGGCCTCGTAGGCCGCGGTATCTTCGATGATGGACACGCGATGCCTCCCGATGCGCCGGGCGTGAGCGAGGCGTTATGAGTTGCGTTGACGCCGAACGAACGTGGCCTCGCACATCGCGCGCAGCGCGCGCTCGTCGAACGGCTTGGCGAGCCGGGCCAGGCTGCGGAACTCCGGCGGAAACAGCGTCGCATCGTCATAGCCGGAGGTGATCACGATCTTGAGCTCGCGCGCGATCAGCTGCGGCAGGACGGCGAAGATCTGCTCGCCGCGCAGGTTGACGTCGAGCAGCGCGCCGTCCAGGCCGCCGCGCTCGGCCTCGCGCAGCACGTCGCCGACGCGCGAGACGGGACCAACCACCTCGCAGCCGAATCCCTGCAACACCGTTTCCAGCTCGAGCGCGATCAGGCCCTCGTCCTCGGCGACCAGGATACGCAAGCCTTCGAGTTCGGGTTTGTCCGTCGCCATGCCTCGTCCCGGTCATGTCCCGGTCATGCGCGCCCATCGCGCAGGGAGTTCACCCTCGGTCTATCTAATCCTCTCGACCGGCGTGTCGAGGCGTTTTCGTCGGCGGTCGTTAATATCCTACAGGATTGCGTGCGGCAAAAAGCGCGAGCGGTTGCCCGTGATCGGGCTCGTGTCTTCGCGGATCGACAGGCCGCAGGGCTGATGGTCGACGAGCCAGCTGCCGATCACCGGGAACACACCGCCGAAATCCGGCAGCGGCGCCGGCGCCTGGCGGATGAAGCCTTCGGCGCCGTAGGGACCCTCCTGCGTAGAGACGGCGACGCCGTCGGACACCAGGCTGACATTGGCGCCCTCGCGCGAGTAGATCGGCTTGCGTACGAAGCTCGGGCCGAGGCCGGCGGCCTTCGGATCGTCCTCGAAATAGGCCGGCAGCAGGTTCGGATGGCCTTCGTGCATCTGCCAGAGCAGGGGCAGGATGCCCTTGTTGGACAGGATGGCCTTCCACGGCGGCTCGATCCATTGCGTCGGCGCCTCCGCGAGCTTGACGCCGAACGCATCGCGAAACATCCATTCCCAGGGATACAACTTGAAGGCGAGCGCGATGTCGCCGTTCTCGAGATCGACGAAGCCGCCGCCGGTCTCGCGCCAGCCGATGTCGGCGACGTCAAGGATGGTTGTCGACAGGCCCGCTTGGGCTGCCGTGTCGGCCAGATAGGCCAGGGTCGTGGCGTCCTCGGCGTTGGCGGTCAGCCCGGCCAGATGCACGCGGCGCCGCTTGCCGAGGGCGCGCCAGCGTTCGATCAGGCGCTCATGGATTGAGTTGTACTGGTCCGCGCGCCCCGGCAGGATGCGGCGCTCGATCGCTTGCTCGAGCCACGTCCATTGGAAGACGGCGGCCTCGAAGATCGACGTCGGCGTGTCGGCGTTGTATTCGAGCAGCTTCGCCGGCGTACGGCCGCCCTGATAGCTGAGGTCGAACCGCCCATAGAGGCTGTCGTCCCTCCGGCGCCAGCTCTCCGCCAGCAGCGGCCAGACCGCTTGCGGGATCTTCAGCCGGCGCAGCAGCGCCTCGTCACCGACGACGCGCGCGACCAGCGCGAGGCACATCTGCTCGAGCTCGGCCGTCGGCTCCTCGATGCCGAGCTCGATCTCGGCGATCGTGAATGCGTAGTAGGCGCGCTCGTCCCAATAGCGCTCGCCGTCGAGTTCGTAGAAGTCGAATCCGCATCGTGCCGCGGTCTCGCGCCAGTCGTCACGTTCGGGACAGGGGATGCGCTGCATCGGCGTCAGCCCAAGGCAGCAGCGAACAAGCCGTGCCCGTGGCAACAGGGCGCAGCACGACCGCGGCCGCCATCAATGATGCGGCCATGATCACGTCCGCGCGGTCCCGGCGCCATCCCGCGCCGGCGACCACGCGATCGCCTGCCAGCAGATTGCTGCGAGGCGGCGGCGGTCGCCGCAGCCCTCATCGTCGCTGGCACCATCAGGTGCCGACATTGCATCGGATCGCTTCCGATCAGTAGGTAGGCCAGTTTTTTATGATTTTGAGTCTGTGTCAAAGATCCGAATCCGAGATAACAGCATGAACGCGGTGTTTTCACGGCGCCGGCGCGACGAAAATCAGCCGCCGCCTCCGAAGCCGTGTCCGAACGAGCCAAAGCCGCCGCGCGAGACATGTGCGGAGGAGGCCTCGGCGACATGGCTCGATCCGCTGCTTCTGGAATCGCTGTCGCCGCTGGAAAATCCCCAGCGGCCGGAGCCGCTGCCGCCGCCACCACCGCCGCTCGAGCGGCGCGTCGTGCATTCGCTCGTCTGCGGCTGGCCGGCGATGGTCGGCGTCTCGGCGCCTGGCTGCGGGCAGCTCTGATGCCGCGGCATCAGCGCATAGGCAGTGCTGCCGACGGCGAGCGTGCCCATCAAGAGCAGCGCGACATGGCCGGAGCGCTTCACCGGCGGCGTCGCGGGCGGGGGCGGCATCGGCCGGCGCTTGCCGAATTCGCGGCGTTTCTCGGCCATGGTCAGATGATCATCGAGGCGGCGTTCAGCGCGCCGGCGGAGAGCGACGCGAGACCGAGCCAGATCGCCGAAGCCAGCTCGCCGGCGACGATGCGTTGGGCGAGATCCGGCACCGGAATGCGGACGAGGTAATAGACGATCACCTGGACGATCAGCGCGACCAGCGCCCAAACCAGGCAGTCCAGCACGTTGGCGGAATGGGCGATGGCGCTGACCAGCGGCAGGGTGAAGCCGAGCAGGCTGAGGCCGAGCGCGATCGCGGCCGAGGGGTGATTGTCCCGGATCAGCTGGAATTCATTGTAGGGCGTGACGCGGGTGTAGACGAACAGGTAGGCCGTCACCGCGGCCAGCGCGGTACAGAAGTACACCAGAAAGGCCGGCAGGCCGGCGAGCGATTGCAGGATCATGATCAGGCCAAGCGTGTGGAGCTCTCATCTGTCGCTATGCCAGCATGCCCGGTTCGACGTGAACAAAGTCTATCCGCCCTTCGCCAGATCCCGCCTGGCCTGGTCCAGCATCTGCAGCACCGAATCCCCGGTCTTGCGGGTGTGCTCGGAGAGCGCCTGCGCGAAGCCGTCGCCGTCTCGGGCCCGCAGCAACGCCATGAAGGCCTCGTGCTCCCGGATCGACTCGTCCCAGCGCCGCGCATCGTAATTGGCCACGGCGCGGGCGCGGAAGACGCTCGCGTGCAGCGTGCCCCACATGTTGAGCAGCACGGCGTTGCCGGCGAGCTTGGTGATCTCGGCATGGATCTGCTGGTTGAGCCGGAAATAGGCGGCGCGCTCGGCGGCACGATGCAGCGCCACCAGCTCGGCATGCATGGCCTCGAGCCTGGCGAGGTCGTCCGCCGTCGCACGCGCGGCCGCGGCGCGGCCCGCGGCGGCATCGAGCGACACCATCACGTCGAAGATCTCGGCGATCTCGCGGGCGTCGATCGGCGCCACCACGGGCGTGCGATGCGGCCGCAGCTCGATGAGGCCCTCGGCGGCGAGGATCTTGAAGGCCTCGCGCAGCGGCGTGCGCGACACGCCGAAAGTCTCGCATAGCATGCGCTCGGGCAAGGCAGCGCCGGCGGCGAGCTCGCCGTCCACGATCATCTCGCGCACCCTGGCGACGACCTGATCGTGCAGCGACAGCCGCTCGAGCGGCCGCTTGGAGTGGTCGGACGACAGCTTCAGCCGCGCCGGCTTGAAGCGCGTCTTCAGTCTGGGCCGGGGTGCTGGTGGGGTCATGTCGGCGCGGCTGCTCCGCTGCGAGATGCCTGAAATTCGGGCGATGCGCCCGCGGATCAGGCAGGTCCTTCAAGATTTGATGGTCATTAAATACTGATTTTATTGTATAAAAGCAACATTGCATATCGCATCCAGTTGGCATGTCGCTTGCTGATGAGAGCACAAGCCATGAGAGACAAGCCCGTGGATCGACCTGCCCTGGAGATGGATGTGAAACGTTTCGTGCTGCTCATTCTCGCCCTGCTCGCGCTGCCCTCGCTCAGCTTCGCCGACGACGCGCCCAAGATCAAACTCGGCTACGCCAAATGCGCGCATTGCACGCCGATGTCGCTGACGCCGCAGTTCGCCGAAGGCGTCGCGATCGATGCCGTCAGCTTCAACACCGGCACGGACGCGCTGACCGCGCTGGTCTCGAAGAACATCGACGTCGCGCAGGTGACCTATCTGCATTACGCCATCGCGCTCGACAAAGGCTTCGACGTGGTCGCGATCTCCGGCCAGGTCAATGGCGGCTCGGCGATCCTGCTCGGCAATGATCTCGAGGTCGCGCCGGGCGATTGGAGCGCGCTGAAGGCGCTGATCGCCAAATACAAGGCCGACGGCAAGCCGTTCCGCGTCGCCGCCTCGCGCGGCAATGCGCAGGACATCCACATGCGCGGCGCCTTCGCCAAGCAGGGCATCGACATCAACAAGGACGTGCAGTTCGTCAACATCCCCAATCCGTCCGACCATCTGCAGGCGCTGCGCCGCGGCGAGGTCGAGCTGATCTGCACCGTCGAGCCGTTCGCGACCCAGATCATGCAGGCCAAGGCGGCGAAGTTCTTCGGTTTCCCCTACGACCAGGCCGCCGGCAAGCTGACCAACCTGATCCTGACCCGCTCCGACGTCATCACGTCGAACCCGAAGGCGCTGGAGGGCGTGGTGCGCGCGGTCGTCAAGGTCGATGCGCACATCGCCGCCGACAAGCCGGCGCTGATCGAGGTCATCTCCAAGATCACCGGCCTCGACAAGGCGATCGCGACCGGCGCGGTCGAGAATCTCGATCCCGACCCGAAGATGTACCGTGCCTCGGCGCTCGCCATCGCCACGATGATGCGCGACCTGAAATACATCAACTCGGACGTCACGGCCGCCGTCGAGAAGAACCTCGACTACCGCTTCCTGGAAGCGGCCACGGGCAAGCCGAAGACCGAGCTCGGCTACTGAGATGACGGCGCTCGCCCAGCTCAGGAAGCTCGACCGCTATGTCGTGCCGGTGCTCGTGCTCGCCGGCTGGGAGGCGTTCTCGCGCTCCGGCGCGCTGCCGGCAGCGCTGCTGCCGGCGCCGTCGACGGTCGTGTGGGCGTGGGCGGACTGGCTGGTCGGCACCGACGGCAACACCCAGACCTACAGCGGCCATTGGCTCGCCGACATGCTGGCGAGCCTGTCGCGCGTTGCCGCCGGCTTTGCGATTGCCACCGTGCTCGGCGTCTCGCTCGGGGTCGCCATCGGGTGGTCGCGCAAGATAGAGATCGTGATCGAGCCGACGCTTCAGATGCTGCGGCCGATCCCGCCGGTGTCGTGGATCCCGCTCGCCATCATCTGGTTCGGCATCGCCAACAAGCCGGCGATCTTCCTGGTGTTCCTCGGCGCGTTCTTTCCGATCCTGCTCAACACCATCCACGGCGTGAAGACCTGCGACCGCAATCTGATCCGCGCCGGCGCCATGGTCGGCGGCAGCGAGCGCAAGCTGCTGCGCTACATCGTCGTGCCCGCGGCGATGCCGAGCATCTTTGCAGGGCTTCGCATCGGCATCGGCTCGGCGTGGATGCTGACGGTGACGGCCGAAATGGTCGCGGTGAAGAGCGGGCTCGGCTACGTGCTGTGGGATTCCTACTACTTCCTGCGCTACGATCTGGTGCTGGCGGCGATGGCGAGTATCGGCCTGCTCGGCTTCTGCAGCGATCTCGCCATCCGCTTCGTGATGGCGCGCGTGCTGCACTGGCAGCGCAACACCACGCTTCGTGGCGGAGAATGACGATGGCCACGATCGAGATCTCCGGCGTCTCCAAGATCTTCACCGACAAGAAGCGCAACGCCGACGTCACCGCGCTCGCCGACATCAATCTGTCCATTGCCCGCAACGAGCTCGTCTGCCTGCTCGGTCCCTCCGGCTGCGGCAAGTCGACATTGCTCAACATGATTGCCGGCTTCGAGAAGCCGAGCGCCGGCAATATCACCGTCGACGGCCGGCCGGTGATCGCGCCCGGCGCCGATCGCGGCGTCGTGTTCCAGCATGCCAATCTGATGCCGTGGCTGCCGGTGTGGGAGAACGTCGCCTTTCATCTCCTGCTCGGCGGCGGGCAGAAGGCCGAGCGCCGGGCGAAGGCGCAGATCTATATCGACATGGTCGGGCTGACCGGCTTCGAGAACCACTATCCGTCGGAGCTGTCGGGCGGCATGAACCAGCGCGTCGGCATCGCCCGGGCGCTGCTGATGAATCCGCAAGTGATCCTGATGGACGAGCCGTTCGGCGCGCTCGACGAGCAGACCCGCATGGACATGCAGACCGAGCTGGTGCGCATCTGGCAGCAGCACCAGGGCACGATCGTGTTCGTCACCCATGGCATCGACGAGGCGCTGACCTTGGGCACGCATGTTGCGGTGATGAGCGCACGGCCGGGGCGCATCGTCGAGATCATCCCGATCGATCTGCCGCGGCCGCGTGATATCACGTCACCGCAGTTCAATGAGTTGAAGCGGCATATCCTGGCGTTGTTGCGTGGCGAGCGGGCGGAGCAGGGGGCGAGTGCATGATTGCTGCTCAATCGCGCCCGCCCAAGCGCTGCATGTTCAGGTCAAGCCCTCGCCACAACGGCAGTGCGCCCCCTCTCCCGCTTGCGGGGGAGGGCTGGGGTGGGGGCGCCGCACGGCGCGCTGCCCGAGCGGATAGAGTTCCCCCACCCGGATCGCATCTGCGATGCGATCCGGCCTCCCCCGCAAGCGGGGGAGGCTCTCCCGCTCGCCATCCGCGATCGAACGAGGTCGTTCACCCATGACCACACGCACGCTGCTCGGCATGCTCACGCCGTCGTCCAACACCGCGCTGGAGCCGATCACCTCGGCGATGGTCGCGAGCCTGCCCAACGTCTCCGCGCATTTCTCGCGCTTCAAGGTCACCGAGATCGCGCTCTCGTCCGACGCGCTCGCGCAGTTCGACATTTCCAACATCCTGCGCGCCGCCGAGCTGCTGGCGCATGCCAAGGTCGACGTCATCGGCTGGAACGGCACCTCGTCGGGCTGGCTCGGCTTCGAGGCCGACGTGAAACTGTGCGAGCATATCACCGCAGCCACCGGCATCCCTGCGACCACCTCGATGCTGGCGCTGAACGAGATCCTGGCGGCGGCGAAGGTCACCTCGCTTGGCCTCGTCACGCCCTACCGCGACGACGTCCAGGCGCGCATCATCGCCAACTACGACAGGCTCGGCATCGCCTGCCGCGGCGACCGGCACCTCAACCTGCAGGACAATTTCTCCTTCGCGGAAGTGACGCCGTCCGAGATCGAGACCATGATCCGCGAGGTCGCGCGCGAGAAGCCGGATGCGATCGCGGTGGTCTGCACCAACATGCGCGCCGCGCCGCTGGTCGCGCGGCTCGAGCTGGAGACCGGCATTCCCATTCTCGACACCATCGCCACCGTGGTATGGAAATCGCTGAAACTGGCAGGGGTCGATGTCAGCGGCGTCAGCGGGTGGGGATCGCTGTTTCAGAAATTCGCTTGAATCTGGACTAGGGAGAGCGCGTCACATGGCTGCCTTCGACACCGTCATCCGCAACGGCACCGTCGCCACCGCGAGCGATACGTTCAAGGCCGATGTCGCCATCAAGAGCGGCCGCATCGTCGCGATCGGCGAGGCCATCACCGATGCCGACGAGATCGTCGATGCCACGGGCCTGCTGGTGCTGCCGGGCGGCATCGACAGCCATGTCCATATCAGCCAGCCCTCCGGCCCCGGCATCGTCATGGCCGACGATTTCGAGAGCGCGACGCGCGCCGCCGCCTTCGGCGGCAACACGTTCGTCATGCCCTACTGCCTGCAGGAGAAGGGCCAGCCCTTGCGATCAGCGCTGAAGGACTATCACGCGCTCGCCGACAACGCCTGCTACGTCGATCACTCCTTCCATCTCATCATCGCCGATCCCACCGACGCCGTGCTCGGCCAGGAGCTGCCGGCGCTGGTCGCCGACGGCTATTCGTCGCTGAAGATCTTCATGACCTATGAGGGGCTCGCGCTGAACGACTACGAGATCCTCGGCGTGCTGCAGGTCGCGCGCGAGCGGGGGGCCCTGGTGCAGATCCACGCCGAGAACTACGACGCGATCCGCTTCCTCACCGATCGCCTCGAGCGTGCCGGCCACATCGCGCCGTACTATCACGGCAAGTCGCGCCCGATTCCGGTCGAGCGCGAGGCAACGCATCGCGCGATCTCGCTGGCCGAGCTGATCGACGTGCCGATCGTGATCGTCCACGTCTCCAACCGCGAGGCGATGGAGGAGATCCGCCGCGCGCAGGCTCGGGGTCTGAAGATCCATGGCGAGACCTGCCCGCAATATCTGGTGCTGACGGAGGAGGACATGCAGGGCCTCAACATGGAAGGCGCCAAATATGTCTGCTCGCCGCCGCCGCGCGACAAGGCCAGCCAGGAGGCCTGCTGGGAGGGCCTGCAGCAGGGCGTGTTCTCGCTGTTCTCCAGCGACCACTGCCCGTTCCGCTACGACGACGAGGCCGGCAAGCTGACGCCGAAGGGCCGCACCAGCTTTCGCTGGGTACCGAACGGCATCCCCGGCGTGGAGACCCGGCTGCCGATCCTGTTCTCCGAAGGCGTCAGCAAGGGCCGCATCACCCTGAACCAGTTCGTCGCCTTCACCGCCACCAACCATGCCAAGACCTACGGCCTGAAGGGCAAGGGCTCCATCGCGATCGGCTACGACGCCGACATCGCGCTGTGGGACCCGGCGAAGACCGCGAAGATCAGCCAGTCCGGCCTGCACCACGGCTCCGACTACACGCCCTATGAAGGCATCGAGATCACCGGCTGGCCGGTGGCGACCATGCTGCGCGGAAAATTCGTCGTGCGCGACGGCGAGTTGATCGGCGCCAAGGGCAGTGGCCGCTACGTCACCCGCGGCAAGCCGGGCGGCCTGGCCTGAGCGGCCTGAGCGCGCTCTCTCGACGCGTCATTGCGAGCGAAGCGAAGCAATCCAGAGTCGTGAACGGGACTCTGGATTGCTTCGTCGCTGCGCTCATCGCAATGACGAGTTGGACACAGGTGCCCACCCTCCCCTGGACGGCAGGGCGATCGCATATGACGAATGCGACAAGCGCGGCAGCGACGCCTGCCGGCTAGTTACTCCGTCATGGCCGGGCTTGTCCCGGGCATCCACGTTGCTCCCAGGGCGCCGGACGACGTGGATGGCCGGGACGAGCCCGGCCATGACGACGTGGAAACAGACGAGAGCAATCCGTAGGGGGCCATATGCGATCGCTCTGCCCGGGAGGTTGAGGCTACGCGCGTCGTCCATCCGGAAGGCTTCCTCGCCAATCCATCTCATTCACCTCATGTGTGGGTAGTCTGTCCCCCACCCCGGCTCTCCGGAGGAGGGTGAGCAGCGATCCGGTCGAGCCACTGCCCTCCCGCACCGCACCATCTTCCCTCGCGACCTCCGACTAGCCACTTCTTGTTCCGGATGTGTCGAACCCTTGTCACAACCGCACGACATATCCTTGTCAGACAAGGAGTGCCGCCATGCCCGCGCTTGCCTTTTCCAACAATGATATTGCCGTCATCGCCTGGACCTTCGATCGCCGTCTCGACGGCTGTCTCGGCTTCGCCATTCATCGCATCGATCTCGCCGATCACACCGACACCGTGCTGCCGGCGCTGGCACGGTTTGCCGGGCAGACCGCGGACAAGCTCACCACCGAGCAGGCGCCGATCCAGAAGTTCTGGTGGAAGGATCTGTTCGCCAAGCGCGGCGGCACCTACAAATATCGCATCGTGCCGATGGCCGGCACGCCCGGCCAGGCGCTGACGCCGCTCGAAGGCGTCGCGCCGCTGGAGAGCAATCCGGTCACGCTGACGCCGGAGCGGCCGCCGTTCCACGTCTATTTCAACCGCGGCATCACCGCGACCCAGGCGCTCAGCCATGCGCTGAACGACAAGCCGAGCGTGTCGGCGCTGGCCCCGCACATCCTCGATCCTTCCGATCCCATTCGCATCCGCCTGATGGGCCAGCTTCAAGACGGCCTGACCTCGCTGCTGGCGCGCGCCGATGCCGGCGGCGGCGCCATCCATGCCGCCCTCTACGAGCTGAACGATCCCGACGGCCTCGAGAAGCAGCTGCACCAGAACCCGAACAGCCGCACGGTCATCCTCGGCAACGAGCAGGGCAAGGACACCGACGACGCCGACGCCGAGAACCGCGCCGACCTCAAGTCCGCCGGCGTCACCGTGATCGACCGCATCCTCGGTAAGGGCAGCATCCCGCACAACAAGTTCATGGTGCTCACCGAGAACGGCAAGCCGAGCGCGGTGCTGTCCGGCTCGACCAACTGGACCTCGACCGGCCTGTGCACCCAGACCAACAACGCGCTGGTGGTGGAGAGCCCAGTGTTGGCGCAGCGCTATCTCGGCTATTGGAACGCGCTGAAGGCCGACGTCGACGCCGCCGCCGGCGACAAGTCGGCGCTGCAGTCGAAGACCTTGCGCGACTTCGCCCGCGCCAACAATGCCGACGCGATCCAGGCGCCGGTCGACCTAGGCCACGGCGTCACCGTCGAGCCGATGTTCTCGCCGAACACCCACGGCAAGCTCGGCAAGAATCCCGATACGCCCGGTGACATGGGCCGCGTGTTCGAGCTGATGCGATCGGCCAAGCACGCCGTGCTGTTCCTGGCCTTCGATCCCGGCAACAACTCGATCCTCGACGTCGCCGGCCGGTTGCTCAAGGACAAGCCCGATCTGTTCGTGCGGGGCGCGCTGACCAGCCCGGTGCGCGCGACGAATTTCTCCGCCGCGCTGCATTCCGGCGGCCATTCGGAGGTGCCGGCGGAGGAGGGAGCGGACGACACCGCGCCCCAGGTGACGGTGGTCGGCGAGGCCGGCAAGCCGAAGAAGCCGGGCGCCAAGGGCAGCATCGATTTCCGCGCCGTGCCGGCCGGCGCGGTGCAGGACGCGTTCGGCAAGTGGGAGAGGGAGCTCGGCAAATACGGCTTCGCCATCATCCACAGCAAGATCGTGGTGATCGATCCGTTCAGCGACGACTGCGTCGTCGTCACCGGCTCGCACAATCTCGGCTTCCGCGCCTCGCACAACAACGACGAGAACATGCTGATCATCCGCGGTCACCGCGGTCTCGCCGAGGCCTATGCCTGCCACGTCCTCGACCTCTACGACCACTACGCCTGGCGCTTCCTCTTGCAGCAGCACCCGGAGATCTTCGGCAAGCCGCTGCAATCCGACGACACCTGGCAGGACCGTTACATCAAGGGCGCGGATGAGAAGTCGCCGGAGCTGCGGTTCTGGCTGTCGGCGGCGGGTGGCGGCGGGGCGGTCGAAACGCCACCGACGCCGAAGAAGCCCGCCAAGCCAACCGGCACTACCAAGCCGGCCAAGACACCGGCTGCGACGACGAAGCCCGCGAGGCCGTCGACCAAGCCGGCCAAGAAGGCCCAAAAGAAGACCGCCGCTGCAGCCAAGACCTCGGCCGGCCGCAAGACAAGCACGACAAAGAAGGTCGCGAAGAAGGCGTCGAAAACGGCAAGCCAGCGTGCCGCCTCAGCGAAGAAGGCGAAGGCCAAGGCGACCAAGACGGCGGCCAAGCGTCCGGCGAAGAAGACCGCGACCAAGACCGCCAGGCGAGCCAAGACGAGCGCCAAGAGGAAAGGGCGCTGAGCGTTGCGCCCGCGCTGAACCGTCGCCGCGCAGACGAGGCCATGGGATCGTGATGCGAGTCCGCGGGATCGCATCATGATCTCGTCTCTTGCCCGAAGCGGATCGCGGGCACACGAGCGTTCCAGTCCTCAGAGCATGATCCAAAAAAATGGAAACCGGTTTTCCGAAAAGATCATGCTCTAGCCGTCTTGAAGCGGGCTCAGTAGGCCGTCCATCCGCCATCCGTCGCGTAGAACGCGCCGGTCAGGTTCGACGCCTCGGGCGACAGCAGGAACAGCATCACCGCGACCTGCTCCCACACGGTGGCCGGACGATGCCTGGGATCGGCATAGCTGAGGATCGAGTTTGTCTTCAGCCGTCCCATGCCGCCGTCGGCCGGCGACCGCTGCATCTTGGCCGCGACGGCCTGCGCGGCCCGCGCGATCATCGGCGTGTCCGTCGCCGCCATGTTGACCGAGTTGATGCGAATGCCGTGGGGCGCGTAGTCGACCGCGGCGTTGGCGGTCAATCCGTTGACGGCGTGCTTGCTGGCGACATAGGCCGGATTGCCGGCCAGTCCGGTCAGGCCGGCGATCGAGGCGACGTTGACGATCGCCCCGCCGCGCTTCTGCGCGACCATCTGCCGCAGCTCGGCCCGCATGGCGCGGAACACGCCGGTGGCGTTGGTGGCGAGGACATTGTCCCAATAGGCATCGGAGGCTTCGTGGATCGGCGCGAACAGCAGGTCCTTCTGCTTGTCGTAGTCGAACGCCTCGCCGGAAAATACGCCGTCCATGACGCCGGCATTGTTGATGGCAAAATCCAGTCCGCCGAATTTCTCGACCGCCCGCCTGACCATCATGTCGCAGGTGTCGCCCTTCGCGACATCGCCGACGAGAAATTCGATCGCGCCACCCTCGCGCTGGATCATGGCCGCCGTCTCGCGCGCCGTGTCCGGCAGCCAGTCGATCCCGACGATGTTGGCGCCCTCGCGCGCCGCCCGCAGCGCGGCGGCGCGGCCCATGCCGCGGGCAAATCCGGTGATGGCGATCGTCCGTGACTTGAAGCGATCCTTGATGAAGTAGTCCGGATCGATCGGGCTGATCGCGAGGTTGGCCGGGCCGACGGGCTCAGCCGCCTCAGCGCCTCCCGGAAGCAGTTGCGCCAGCGGAATCGTCACGGCCCCCGAACCCAGGCTCTGCAACATGCTGCGGCGATCCATCGACATCTCCCCTCAGAAGCTGATCCGGGCCAGCGACATCGCGCTGAACCACGGGCGGGTGTTGCCGACAACGGCCTGGCTGACGCCGGACAGCGGCGCCGTCAGCGCGACGCCCGACTGGAACATCACGTTGCGGCTCATGAAATACTTCACCGTCAAATTGACCTCGTAGCCGAGCAGATGCCCGGCCAGCGTCGAGGTGGTGCCGCCGATATTGTTGAGCTGCTGCGCCTGGAACAGCCAGGCCTGCGGCACGAGCTCCCATTGCGGCGCCGGCCGCAGGATCGCCTGCAGGCGATGGGCGATCAGGTTGGTGTCCTGAAACAGCTTGTAGTGGTTCAGCCCCTGCACCCATTCCTCGCCGGTGCCGCCCGACAACAGCGGATCCCAGCGCTCATAGGTCCGCGTCGCCGGATTGTCGCCGCTGAATCCGGACAGCCGATAGCTCAAAGTGGGGCGCCACAGCGCCTCGTTGAAGGTGTAGCCCGCCTCGACATAGCCGCCCCAGGCGCGCATCGGAAACGCGTTGCGGTCGTTCCATTGCAACGCCAGCTCCGTCTTCGCATAGGGACCGGACGCGCCGATGGCCGGCGTCCAGTAATAGCGCACGTCGGCGACCTGCAGCCCCTGGCGCGTGCCCTGCGCCGTCGCCGTGTACCAGCCGTAGTCGGAGCGCGGCACGGTCAGATAGGTCAGTCCGAGCTGATGCGGCGTGCCCAGGCCCGTCTCGAGGTTCGCGCCGGCGATGACGGTGTGGGTATCGATCGCCGGCAGCTCGTCGGGGGCGAGACGGAAGGCCTCGAATTTCGTGGTGTTGTAGCGAGCCTGCGCGAGGAACAAACTGTCGGCAGCCCAGCGCGGATTGAGCTGCAGCGCGGCGCGGTCAAAACCGTTGGCTGCCGTGATCCTGATCAGCATGCCGTCGGCAATCTGGAACGGCTGCCGTCCGCCGGACAGGTTGATCACCAGCCGCGAGCCGTCGTCGCCCGTGATCCCCGTGACGAGGCCCGCATAGGCGTCCTCGATCGCGCCATGGCGGCGCGGGCCGGTGACGAACAGGTCCGTGCCGGTCGAGCCGCTGGCCAGATAGGAGAGGCTGCCATAGGCATAGATGTTGTTGCCGACCGGTCCGATGCCCTGCAGCCCGCCCTCCAGCGCGGCTTCGCCGAACGACGACCAGCCGGCGCCGGCCGGTCCCTTGGCGAGTGGATTGGCGCCGACGAAGGCCTGCGGCCGGCCATACCAGGCATCGTGATTGGCGTAGCCGAGCGTCGCGGCCGTCAGCTTGAGCTTCAGCAGGCTGTCGTCGCCCTGATGAAGATAGGGGAAATCGACGCGGCCCGGATCCGCCTGCGGCCGGTCGCCGACGACGACGCTGAGCTCGACCGCAACGCCGCCGGTGTTGCCGTCGACGTAGTTGATCGAGGCCGTGGCCACGCCGGGGATGCGCTTCACCTTGGCGAGCCCGAAATCGACCATCAGGTCGTGAAGCTGCGACCCCGGATAGATGTTGAGTGCCCGCCGAATGCGATCCTCGAACGCGACCCGCTGCGCCCCACTGGGCACCACGCCCGACAGCACCAGACGCACCGACTCGATCGGCCGGTTCTCGAACGTGGGCCCCAGTGCCTGGGCGCCGGCGGCAGAAACGAGCAGCAGCGAGAACAGCCACGCCGCCAGGTGCGGACCGAGGCTTCCGCGCATTGGGAGACGTCTGCCGTCCGGCATGGCTCTGCCACCAGCTCATTGCGTGATCCGATGATCGGCGAGGCCAAGGTAGCGCGATTGATCTTGATCAACCAGAGCGAAATGTGCCGCAGGCCACCCATCCGGTCCGCGCCGCTGCAGCGAGAGCGACCGGACGGACTCATGGACGTGCTTTTGGCGAGGCTCGCCGTTGGAGGAGGATCGCGCGGTAGTTTTCCGATAGTTTTCTGCAGCGTCACCGTAATCAAGGAGTGCCGCTAGGTCCGCGGCTCTTCCGAGACCCTGAGATCATGATGCGGGTCCGCGGGATCGCATCATGATCTCGTCTCTTTGCTCGAAGCTGATCGTGGGTGAACGATCGTTCCAGTCCTCAGCGGACTGGAAGCGGGTTCAATAGGCCGTCCATCCGCCGTCCGTCGCGTAGAACGCGCCGGTCAGGTTCGACGCCTCGGACGACAGCAGGAACAGTATCTTTGCGACTAGCTCCTACATGGCGTCCGCGCGTACGGTGCCGCCAGCGCGACCGGCCAGACTCATGGGCCCACCGTTACACAACGGCCGAGATGATAGTTTTGTGCAGTCGAGCAGCGTCACCGTAATCGCTGTCGGTGAATGCAAGGACCGCTAGTTTTCGTGGACGTGAAAGCCCGGTGCGCGGAACGCTCCGGGCCAATCACGTGGTCGCAAGAAACGACTATTGATGCACCCGCAGGGTCCCGTCCGCGTTGTAGTCACTCTTGGGATTGTAACCGGAATCGCGGTGCGTTCTACGATGTAGGGCAGCGTTGCTGCCGCTTACGCCCGGAGTTCCGCTATCAACCCGCATGGTCCCGTCTGCATTGTAGTCACTCTTCGGCCCGTAGCCGGAATCGCGATGCGTTTTTGCATGTAGGGCAGCGTTGCTGCCGCTCAGGCCCGGAGTTCCGGGATTGACCTGCATATTTCCATATTGGTCGCGATCACTTTTGCTCGCCCCGACCTGCTGAGCCGCACTGGCTTTTGCATGAGTACCTTTTGCATGATGAGTACGATGTCCTGCCAAGGCCGCAGATGTAGAGACGGCGAGAATAGCAAGACCAACAGCAATGCTTCTAGCCATAGTGAACTCCTCACGTTGAAGGACCATTGATGACGGATACGCCGTCAGTGCTAGCCTGCCACGGAAATTGCTGGCCGTCTTTGATGCAACTCAAGGTAATAAGGGCGGGTGCGACGTCACGGTCCGCACACCTTTTGGCATCATTTCTTCGGCTCTGGTGCGGTGCCCGGCGGAGCCGATGTCGCTCCGCAACATGCCTCTGACGTTGGGACCGATCTCTGCGCCGCATGGGCATCGCAGGTGACTTGCGCGAAGCCGCACATGGCAGATCGTCGATCCGAAACAGGAGCGTTCGACAGAGTCTCGATCGGGAACGCAAGCCTTGACGGTGGCCGTTCGAACGGCTGGAAGAAATATGATTTCTGTTTATCGAAATTCTATTTTGTTTTTACGAAAAATGTGCTTTACTCCGCGCGTCCCGCCCCAACGAGGGGACGCTTCGCGGTCGTCACGGACGTCGGGTGTGGGATGCGATGGGCGCTTGGGATCGCAGCATGGTTCGCCGTGCCGACGAACGATCCCGGGCGCACGGTGAAGTCGCGTGGTCCTGGCCTCCCGGTGCTGAGGTCGAGCCTGCGGGCGTTGCTGATGAGCTGCCTGCGGGTGATGGGGGCAAGACAGCCGGTCCCCAGGGAGATCGCGTATAAATCGTAAAGCCATCGCGCAGGGAGGGCCGGGTGTTTCGGCCAGACCTGTGGTGACTGCCGCCTGCTTTCTTTTCTGCAGGCGGGCCACGGGCGCGGCCAGCGCCCGGCCTTCCCTGCGCCCTCGGTTAGGAGAGGGCGGTGAGAATGGCACATAGCTCGGGCGCTGGGCGCCGCGAGATCGCGAGGGTTTGTCCGCAGGGTCGCATAAGGTGCATCCGCAGATGTCGTGCGTGCTTCTCGGGTTGAACGTCGCCCCCGGGCGTCATTGCGAGCGCAGCGAAGCAATCCAGGGGCCAGGGTGGGACTCTGGATTGCTTCGTCGCTTCGCTCCTCGCAATGACGGAGATGGGGGGCAGCAGATCGCGCCCGACTGCCAGGCTTGCCCTGCCGGGACAGGCGATGCGCCGCAACCGCCGGAGAAGGGAGCGCAATGTTCGCGAAGCCGCAGCCTGTGCGCGACGTTCTTCGCCTCGATCGACCCAGCCCACAAACAAAAACCCCGCCATTCGCGGCGGGGCCCAGTCTGGGAGGAGCAAGCCGTGAGGCTCGCCGGTGGACCCAGTGAAAGCTCAGGCGGGGATGCGCTCGTCCATGTCGTGCGGCTCGCGCAGCACGTAGCCGCGGCCCCAGACGGTCTCGATGAAGTTGCGGCCTTCGGAGGCGTTGGCGAGCTTCTTGCGCAGCTTGCAGATGAAGACGTCGATGATCTTCAGCTCGGGCTCGTCCATGCCGCCGTAGAGATGGTTGAGGAACATCTCCTTGGTCAGGGTGGTGCCCTTGCGCAGCGAGAGCAGCTCCAGCATCTGGTATTCCTTGCCGGTCAGATGCACGCGCTGGCCGCCGACTTCGACCGTCTTGGTGTCGAGGTTGACGACGAGGTCGCCGGTCTGGATGACCGACTGGGCGTGGCCCTTGGAACGGCGGACGATCGCGTGGATGCGGGCGATCAGCTCGTCCTTGTGGAACGGCTTGGTCATGTAGTCGTCGGCGCCGAAGCCGAGACCCTTGACCTTGTCCTCGATGCCGGCGAGGCCGGACAGGATGAGGATCGGCGTCTTGATCTTCGAGACACGCAGCTGCTTCAGCACGTCGTAACCGGACATGTCGGGCAGATTGAGGTCGAGAAGGATGATGTCGTAGTCGTACAACTTGCCGAGGTCGACGCCTTCTTCGCCCAGGTCAGTCGTGTAGACATTGAAGCTTTCGGACTTCAACATCAGTTCGATCGACTGCGCGACGGCGCTGTCATCCTCAATCAGCAAAACGCGCATGCCAGTTCCCCATAGTCGCCGCTCCGGGCGTCAGGTCGGCCGCCATCTGCGGCACTCAAAACGCCTTTGAACAACTGATTCGGATCCTGACGAGAGATGGTTAACAAATCCTGATTCCCCTCCGCAAGCTCTATCCGTGCAATTTTTATCGAATCGCCGTAAGGTGTTGCGATGAAGCAGTTTTTCTTAGCCGCTCTCGTTCAAGCTCCATGTTAAGAGATGGACCTAACCGACTCTCGGATCTCACCGCTTTTTGAGGGCGGCAAAGCGAAGCACGTCAGTCACTCCAGACCATGACGTAATGATTAATGATGCGAGTAAACACAGAGTTAAGCCGACGACGCGAATCTGCCCCTACTTAAGGTTTTCGCAATGAAGGCTCTGGCCCAATGACAGCTCTCTCGCGATGAAGGCGCTTTGGCAATGAAGGCTCTGGCCGAGCAGATCAGCGACATCGACGCCGTGAACACCTATGGGCGTGTCGTCGGCGTGAAGGGACTCATGGTGGAGATCGCCGGGCCGATTCATGCGATGTCGGTCGGCGCGCGCATCGTGATCGAGACCGGCAACAATTACATCCCTGCCGAAGTGATCGGTTTCTCCGGCAAGAATGCCGTGGTGATGCCGTTCGCCGGGCTGGAGGGCGTGCGCCGCGGCTGCCGCGCCGTGATCGCCAATGCCGCCAATCAGGTGCGGCCGTCGCCGGCCTGGCTCGGCCGAGTCATCAATGCGATGGGCGAGCCGATCGACGGCAAGGGGCCGCTGCCGCAGGGCGCCTCGCCGGTTCCTTATCGGAACAATCCGCCGCCGGCGCATTCGCGCCGGCGCGTCGGCTCGCCGCTCGATCTCGGCGTCCGTGCATTGAACACCTTTCTCACCTGTTGCCGCGGCCAGCGACTCGGCATCTTCGCCGGTTCCGGCGTCGGCAAATCGGTGCTGCTGTCGATGCTGGCGCGCAACGTCGACGCGGCGGTGTCGGTGATCGGGCTGATCGGCGAGCGCGGCCGTGAGGTGCAGGAGTTCCTGCAGGACGATCTCGGCGAGGAGGGCCTCGCGCGCTCGGTCGTCGTGGTCGCGACGTCCGACGAGCCGGCGCTGATGCGAAGGCAGGCGGCGTATCTGACGCTCGCGATCTCGGAATATTTTCGCGACGAGGGCAAGGATGTCCTTTGTCTGATGGACTCGGTCACGCGCTTTGCGATGGCGCAGCGCGAGATCGGGCTGTCGGCCGGCGAACCGCCGACCGCGAAGGGCTACACGCCGACGGTGTTCACCGAGCTGCCGAAACTGCTCGAGCGGGCGGGGCCGGGCAGCGGCGAGGGCACCATCACCGGGATCTTCACGGTGCTGGTCGATGGCGACGATCACAACGAGCCGGTGGCGGATGCGGTGCGCGGCATTCTCGACGGCCACGTGGTGATGCAGCGTTCGATCGCCGAACGCGGCCGCTATCCGGCGATCAACGTCCTGAAATCGGTGTCGCGCACGATGCCGAAATCGGCCGACCCCGTATTCTTGCCGACGATCATGCGCGCGCGCCAAGTGATGGCGACCTATGCCGACATGGAGGAGCTGATCCGGCTCGGTGCCTATCGCGCCGGTTCCAGTCCGGAGGTCGACGAGGCGATCCGGCTGCACGAGCCGCTGGAGGCGTTCCTGCGCCAGCGCAAGGACGAGGTCTCGACGCTGCAGAACGGGTATCGGGAGCTGGAACAGATCCTGGGGCGCTTGGAAACGGAAAGCTAACTTTGTCGGGTAATCATCCCCTCCATGTAATGAGCCTAGTCGGCGAGCCCAGCAAGGGCGGCCGGCCCTGTCCCGCGCCGTACACGGGACTTCTGGGGAGTATGAGTCGATGAAGTCGCGCGAAACGCTGATCCGTCTGAAGAAATTTCAGGTGGATGAGAAACGCCGCCGGGTGACGCAGATCGAGGGCATGATCGCTGACTTCCAGCGCATGTCGGCCGAGCTCGAGCGGGAGATCCAGACCGAGCAGGAGCGGGCCGGCATCAACGACCCGACCCATTTTGCCTATCCGACCTACGCCAAGGCCGCGATCCAGCGCCGGGAAAACCTGACGCGCTCGGCCGACGAGCTGCGCACCCAGCTCGAGGACGCCAAGGCCGCGTTGTCCGAGGCGTTCGAGGAAATGAAAAAGGTCGAGCTGCTCGACGAGCGTGACCAGGCCCGCGAGAAGGCCGAGGAGAGCGCCCGCGAGCAGGCCGACATGGACTCTATCGGCCTGATGCGCGCCCGGCTCGGCGTCATCGCCTGAGCCTGTCGCCGTCACGGCTGTCGCTTTCGAAAACCCGGGCCGCGAGGTCCGGGTTTTTCGTCGCGCCCGCCCCGGTGGAGAGTTGCCCAGGACTTGTGCTACGGGAGGACGTAGGCTCGAACGAGGGAGCGGGGCGATTTTCGGGGACGCTGAATGCTGACGCCGGCAGAGCTGGTCTGGTTGCTTGCCGCTGTTGCCAAAGGGGACGAGGCCGCCTTCGAGCGCCTCTACGCGGCGACGCGCGCGAAACTCTATGGCGTCGTGCTCCGTATCTTGCACCGACAGGACCTCGCCGAGGAGGTCGTCCAGGAGACCTATGTGAAGGTCTGGAACAACGCCGCACAGTTCAACCCGGCCGTTTCTTCCCCGATCACCTGGATGGCCGCCATCGCCCGCAACCGCGCCATCGATCTGGTGCGCAAGCGCGGTGAGCTGTCTTTGGAGGATGAGCCCTCCGCGCTGGAGGTTGCGGCCGAGACGCCGGATCCGCTGGCGCGCCGTGAGATGTCGGAGGAGCTCAAGCGTCTTTTGGAATGCGTCGGCCAGCTCGAGCCCGACCGCCAGAAGCTCGTGCTGCTTGCCTACTATAACGGCTGGAGCCGCGAGCAATTGGCGACCAAGTTCGAGGCGCCGGTGAACACGGTGAAGACCTGGCTGAGGCGGAGCATGATGGACATCCGCCAATGCCTCGGTCTCGGATGAGGTGCTGTTCGGACCGGCGAGAGACCTTGTAGGACGTGACCTGGACCTGTGATGGCGTATAGCGAAGACCATATCGCGCTGGCGGCGGAATACGCGCTCGGGACGCTCGACGCCGCCGAACGGGCGCAGGTCGAGACCATGATGGCGGTCGACAAGGATTTCGTCGCACTGGTCCAGGCGTGGGAATTTCGCCTCGGTCCGCTCAATCAGATGGTCGGGCTGGTCGAGCCGCGTCCCGAACTGTGGGAGCGCATCAAGGCCGAGATTGCGCGGTTGCGCGCGAACGCGGAGAGCGCGCCGGCTGCACAGGTGACGATCGTCGAGGCTCCGGTCGTTGCCGCTCAGCCCGAGCCCGCGCCTCCCGAGGTCCCGCCTGTCGAAGCGGAAGCTGCGCCGATCCATGCGTCTCCCGTCAGCGAACCAGAGCCTGAGGTCGCGGCGCCGGTCATCACGCCGACACGCAGCACTTTCGCGGCTCGCGAGATCGCGAACGACGACACCAATGTCGTTCAGCTCTCGTCCAAGGTCCGGCAATTGCGCGCGGTTGCCAACATCATGACCGCGCTCGCGGCCGTGCTGCTCGCGCTGGTCGGTGTCCAGGTTTACCGCCCCGACCTCCTGCCGCGGCCATTGCAGCCGAAGCCGCGGATCCAGACTGTCGAGGTCAAGGTGCCGGTCGCGCAACCCTCCGCCCAGTTCGTTGCCCTCCTGCAGAAGGACGCGGCGTCGCCGGCCTTCATCCTGACCGTCGATGCCGCCAGCAAGAGCTACACCGTGCGCCGGGTCGGCGCCGCGCCGGAGCCGGGCAAGAGCTTCGAGTTGTGGCTCGTCTCCGACAAGCTGCAGAAGCCGCGCTCGCTCGGCGTGATCGGCGGCAGCGACTTCACCAGCCGTCCCGTTCTCTCGTCCTACGACGCCGACACCGTCAACCGCGCAACCTACGCGGTCACGGTCGAGCCGGAGGGCGGGTCGCCGACCGGGCAGGCGACCGGGCCGATCGTTTTCACCGGCAAGCTGATCGAGACGGTGCCGTCGGCGCGGTGATTTAAGGCCCAAAAGAGAAAACGCCCGTGGGGAGCGGGCGTTTTCAGTAGTCGACTTGGGGTTGGGTCTACTACATATCCACGCGGCCAGTTGGGGGGCTGTGAGAACCGCGTGAATTCCGGGAATTCCTGTCAGCGAACCACCGACATCTCCGAGCTCGTCACCACGACCGGCTTGCCGGCCTTGAGGACCTTTGCCGTCTGCGCGTAGTTCGGCTCCGCATTCAGTCGGGCGGAGATGCCGAGGCCGGCCACTGCGATGCCAGCCACGAGCGCAACCACCACGATCTTGAGGTGGGTCGTACGATCCGCGCTGTAAATCGAGTGGTTCATGGAAGCCTCCTGCCGTCTTCCGTCCTTCGCTGATTCGTGTGAGCCGGGGGCTTTCCGGTTCATCGTCTCGCGTGAACTAACGTAGGAAACCTCAATTCTGTTTCGTAGGCCACATCACAAGTGTGTGATAAGGCGTGATGTCTCGCGATCGAAAGTCGATGAAATTCAAATTAATGCAGATATATCAATAGTTTGATTAGTTGTTCGGTATGCGGATGAAATTTCAGCCACCTAACGCAAAATTAAGAATTCGTTTGCCTGTGGCGGCAAAGCAAGGGGTGGTCCGCCGGTAAAAACGGCAAAAGCCGACGCCTCGCGCCGGCCCCGCCGATCAAACGCGCCCGGAATTCTGCGGTTCCGCAACGCCAGCCGTCACACGCTCCCCACCGTCTTCAGCCGCGCGCGCGGATGGATCTCGGCCTGCGACAGCACCGTGGTCTGGGCGCGGAAGCGCTCGACCAGCGAGCGGACGAACGGCCGGATCGCCGCCGACGTCACCAGCACCGGCGATTCGCCCTCGCGCGCGGCGCGCTCGAACGCATCGCGCGTCGCGGTCATGAACTCCGACAGCTTCGACGGCTGCATCGCGAGGCTGCGCTCCTCGCCTTGGCCGATCAGCGATTCCGCAAACGCCTGCTCCCACCTGGCCGACAGCGCGATCAGCGGCAGGTAGCCCATCGGCGAGGTGTTCTGGGCGCAGATCTGGCGGGCGAGGCGGGCGCGCACGTGCTCGACGATCGTTGCCGGGTTGCGCGAGAACGCGAGCGCGTCGGCGATGCCTTCGAGGATGGTCGAGAGGTCGCGGATCGAGATGCGCTCCGATAACAGCAGTTGCAGCACGCGCTGGATGCCGGAAATCGTGATCTGCGTCGGCACGATGTCCTTGACCAGCTCGCTCTGCTCCTTCGGCAGCTCCTTCAGGAGCTTCTGCACCTCGCCGTAGGACAGCAGGTCGCTCATATTGGCCTTGAGCAGCTCGGTCAGGTGCGTCGACAGCACGGTCGCCGCGTCGACGACCGTGTAGCCCTTGAGCGTCGCCTCTTCCTTCAGGCCGGCGTCGACCCAGGTGGCGGGCAGGCCGAAGGTCGGCTCCGTCGTGTGGATGCCGGGCACCGCGACCTGGTTGCCGCCGGGGTCCATGACCATGAACTGGCTCGGCCAGATCTTGCCGGAGCCGGCGTCGACCTCCTTGATCTTGATGATGTAGGTGTTGGCCTCGAGCTGCACGTTGTCGAGGATGCGCACCGACGGCATCACGAAACCCATCTCGATCGCCAGCGACCGGCGCAGCGCCTTGATCTGGTCGGTCAGGCGGTCGGTGCCGTCGGGTGCGTTCACGAGCGGCAGCAGCGCATAGCCGAGCTCGATCTTGAGGTCGTCGATCTTGAGCGCGGCCGAGATCGGCTCCTCGGCGGCCGCGGCGGTGGCAGCCGCCGCCGGCGCTGCAGCCGCGGCGACCTCCTCGGCCTTCGCGACCTCCTTCTGCTTGCGCGCCTTGAGGGCGAGCGCGGCGGCGCCGCCGCCGAGCGCCAGGAACGGAAGGGTCGGGATGCCCGGCAGCAGCGCCAGCACCAGCATCACGGCGGCCGACATGCCGAGCGCCTGCGGATAGCCCGAGAACTGCTTGATCAGCGCCTTGTCGGCGGCACCGCTGACGCCGGCCTTGGAGACCAGGAGGCCCGCGGCGGTCGAGACGATCAGCGCCGGCACCTGGGTGACGAGGCCGTCGCCGACGGTCAGCGTGGTGTAGGTGCGGGCGGCCTCGGCAAAGCCGAGACCCTGCTGGGCGACGCCGATGATGATGCCGCCGATGATGTTGATGAAGACGACGAGCAGGCCGGCGACCGCGTCGCCGCGGACGAATTTGGAGGCACCGTCCATGGCGCCGAAGAAGCCGCTTTCGTCCTCCAGCTCCTTGCGCCTGATCTTGGCGACCTTCTCGTCGATCAGGCCGGCGGAGAGGTCGGCGTCGATCGCCATCTGCTTGCCGGGCATGGAGTCCAGATGGAAGCGCGCCGCGACCTCGGCGATGCGGCCCGAACCCTTGGTGATGACGACGAAGTTCACCGTCACCAGGATCGCGAACACGATGATGCCGATGACGAAATTGCCGCTCATCACGAAGTTGCCGAACGCCTCGATGACGTGGCCGGCGGCATCGGTGCCCTCGTGGCCACGCGACAGGATCAGCCGGGTCGAGGCCAGGTTCAGCGACAGCCGGAGCATCGTCGAGATCAGCAGGATGGTCGGAAAGGAGGAGAATTCCAGCGGCGCCTGGATGAACAAGGCGGTCATCAGGATCAGGATCGACAGGGTGATCGAGATCGCCAGGAACAGATCGAGCACCAGCGAGGGCAGCGGCAGGATCAGCACCACCAGGATGGTGAGGATGCCGAGCGCCAGCGCGATGTCGCCGCGCAGGACTGCTGTCTTGAGGTCAGCGAATGAGAACCCGCCGGCCGGAGATCCGACCCCCTGACCCGCCGTGACGTCGACCATGGCTTTCGCCCCTTCCCGCGGGCCGCGTGTGCCGGCCCCAAACGACTGCGCGACGGCCGCAGGGCCGCCGTTCCGAAACTGAGGTACCGCGCCGGCGTCCACGGAAGGTCTCCTCCGTCAACTGCACCCAACCACGACACGCACATTCCACCCGGCAATTTTTGCCCGGTGGTTGGTTAGCGTTCGGTTAATGGCGGTTAACAAAGGGTTGCGGGGGCAGGAGAGCGGGCGCACTTGGCGAGCCAGGCGCTGGTCTGCATCGGTCGGTCTCCTGCATCGGCTTGGTTGGCGTGCGCCCACGGTCTCGCGGCGCCGCGCGCCCGAGTTGTGCGTCAGGTCCGCCCTCGATCGGATGGAGGGCGCAGGGAAGGCCGGGCGCTGGCCGCGCCCGTGGCCCGCCTGCAGCAAAAAAAGCAGGCGGCAGTCACCACAGGTCTGGCCGAAACACCCGGCCTTCCCTGCGCGACGGTTGGAACGGCTTATACGTGGTCTCCCTGGTGCGCCGGGCTTGTTGGCCACCATCACAGGCGCAATGCGTGAGCACCGCCACCCGCTTGATACCAGCGTCGGGGTATCAGGACCGCACGACTTCGCCGTGCGCAACGAACCGTTCGTCCGCGCGGCCATAGGCCACGCTGCGATTCCCTGCGCCCATCGCATCCCACCTCCCACGTCTCGTGACGGTCGCGACACGCCCCTCCGGCGGAAGCAGGATGGGAGATCATATACACGATTTCGGAAAAAATGAAACAAGAATATTTCGCCAAATCAAAATTCAGGTTTTCTGCTGACCCGGGTCTCGGCTCTTGCGCGTCGTCCGGTTGCGCGCGTGGCGCCGAGCAATGTGTCGATATCGTGCGTGTCGCGCGGCGCGCGGCATCAAGTTTTTCTGATCGCTGCGATCAGCGTTTGCGATTGGCGGCGGGGGATGCTGCTCTTTAGAAGGCTTCTAAATTGAATTCAGGAGAACCGAAAATGCGTCGACAGAAGCTCCCCCATGGTCTGCGGCTGACAGCGACGGCCGCTGGCCTGGCCGGGCTTGCATCGCTCATCGCGGTCGCCGCGCCCAGGGCGGAGACGCCGACACCGACCCCGGCGCCAGCCTACCTGCCGACCGTCAGCGACCTGATGATCGCGACCATCCAGCCGCGCCATCTCAGGCTCTGGATCGCCGGCCATAGCGGCAACTGGGCGTTCAGCGCCTATGAGCTCGGCAATCTCAAGGGCGCGTTCAACCGCGTCAGCCGGGCGCAGCCACTGGTCGAGGGCAATTCGTTTGCCGACATGACGACGGCCGTGACGCAGCAGCCGTTCGACGAACTGGCGCAGGCCATCAAGCAGAAGGACATCGGCCGCTTCGAGCGCTCCTATGCCGACCTCACCGCCGCCTGCAATTCCTGCCACCAGGCGCTCAATCGCGCCGCCGTGGTCATCAAGGTGCCGCAGACCGCCAGCGTTGCCGACCAGGACTTCACGGCCGGTGCGGAGTGACAGCAGGGGGACGGTGAGGCACGATCGGTCACGCGCCGTCCGGCGCTGCTGCCGGCCGGGGCCACGCGTGCGGATCAGCGAGGCGTGATCGACCCCTCGGTTTGTTGCGTGGGTTGATTCCAACCCGGAGAGATTGTGCCAACTCCGGGGGGGATGCGCTTTCCGGCGTCGCAGATCGGCGAAGTGCTCACATCCTCTCGCCTATAGCTTCACAACGATCTTGCCGAAGTGCGAGCCGGACCGGAGACGGGCGAACGCTTCGGGAGCGTCGTCAAAGTCGTAGACCCGATCGACGATCGGGTGGATCGCGTGTTCGGCCAGGAATCGATTCATGGCCGTGAAATGTTCGACCGAACCCACGGTGACGCCGATGATGTCGGCATTCTCCCACTGCAGGCGGGCGAGGTCGGGCTTGGGGCCGAACCCCGTCAAGACACCGATCTGGACGATCTTGCCAACCGACGCGACCGACCGCAGCGATCGGTCGTAGGTGCCGGGGCCGCCGAGCTCGAGGACATGCGTGGCGCCTTCGCCGTCCGTCGCTTTCATCACGGCCACATCCCAATCGGGCGTGTCGCGGTAGTTGATCAGGATCGAGGCGCCGAGCGCCTGGGCGCGGGCGAGCTTCTCATCCGAGGACGAGATGACGATCGCGCGCGCGCCCAGCGCGGCCGCGAACTGAAGGCCGAACAGCGCGACGCCGCCGGTTCCCTGGACCAGCAGCGTGTCGGCCTTGCCCATTCCGCCACGGGTGATGAGGCCGTGCCAGGCCGTCACGCCGGCACAGGGCAAGGTCGCGGCTTCGATCGACGTGAGGTGCGCCGGCACGGGGACCAGCGCCGTCGCCGGCAGCACCACGTACTCCGCCAGCATGCCATCCATCGTGCTGCCGCCGAGGGCTGACGGAACATAGCTCGCCTTGAACGGCCCGGAAATCCAATCGCGAAAGAACGATGCGGCCACACGGTCGCCCGGGCGCCATTGAACGACATCGGAGCCTACGGCATCAACGATGCCTGCGCCGTCGGAGAGCGGGACGCGGCGGTCGAAACCGCCTTCACCCGCTCGGTCGAGGATCAGGAGGTCGCGGTAGTTGAGACTTGCCGCCTCGACCCGAATGCGGACCTCGCCAGGGGCGGGTTCAGGTTTGATGACGTCGGTGCGCACCAGGCGACCCGCGCCCGCATGGCCATTCAAATGATAGGCTTTCATCGTTGCTCCCGTCACAAGGGGACTCCACTTGGATGAGCACGATCTGTAAGGTCTGACAGCGCTGTCAGGGTCAAGAGGTTTTCAGGTGAAGATCGGCGAACTTTCCCGGAGGACGGGAGTCAGCATCCGGATGCTGCGTTACTACGAGGACGAAGGCTTGCTTGCGCCGCACCGAACCTCGTCCGGTTACCGCGACTACGGGCCGGCGGACGAGGAAGCCGTGCGCCGGATCAAACTGCTCGGCTCCGCCGGCATGACGCTCGAGACGATCAAGCAGTTGCTCCCCTGCGTGCGCAACAACCGTCCAGATTTCAGGCCTTGCGACAATTTGCGAAGAATACTGGCGCAGCAGGTCGGCATCATCGATCAACGCATCGAGGCACTCAGCCAGAGCCGGACGATTCTCGCAGGCTTCATCTCGAGCGTGAACTGATCGCCGGATATCGAATGTCGACCGTGGGCGACGGATCGATCGAAGACGTCGACATTCACTCGCCCGCCCAGGGGGACCCGCATGAAGCTCTATTCGTTCTGGCAGTCGCTGGCGAGCTTTCGCGTGCGCATCGCGCTCAACCTCAAGGGCATCGCCTATCAGCAGGTCGCGGTCGATGTCGACCGGCAGCAGCATCGCGACGAGGCCTATGCCGCGCTCAACCCGCAGATGGCGCTGCCGGCGCTGGTGCTCGACGACGGCACCGTGCTGACGCAGTCGCTGGCGATCCTCGAATATCTCGACGAAGCCTGTCCGGGCGCTGCGCTGCTGCCTGCCGATGCCAAGGGGCGCGCGCGGGTGAGGGCGCTGGCGGCGATGATCGCCTGCGATGCGCATCCGCTGACGACGCCGCGGGTGCAGCGCTATCTCACCGAGGTGCTGCACGTGGACGACGCGGCGCGCGCGGCCTGGCTCAGGCACTGGGCGTCGGAGATGCTGGTCGCGATCGAGGCCCAGCTTGCAGGCCATGTCGCGACCGGCCGGTTCTGCCATGGCGATGCGCCGACGATGGCCGACATCTGCCTCGCCGGCCACGCCGTCTTCGCGCGCAATAAAGGCCTCGACCTCGCCGCGACGCCGACGGTGCAGCGCGTCGTCGAGGCCGCGATGGCGCTGCCGGCGTTCGCGTCCGCCCATCCGCTGGCGCAACCCGACACGCCGGCGGCGCTGCGCCGCAAGCCGGCGGTGTCGTAGTCGACGCCACGACCATCGGCGCTATCGCGCCGGCTGGCCGCCGTCCCGCTTCATCCAGTCGCGGAACTGCTCGAACAGGACCCTGGTCTCGTCCTCGCTCATCCGCCGGCCGCCGGTCGGCGCCCGCGTGCTCATCCACTCGTCGAACTGCTGCTTGATGGCGGCGCCGTCGGCCTGCGGCGGGCGCGTGCTGGCCAAAAGCTCCTCCGCGGCGCGGAAGCGGGTCCAGCCGGGCAGCGAGGAGGCGAGGTTGATCTCGTTCCATTTCGGATGGAACGGCGGCTGCTTGAACTGGTCGAACCGCTTGAACAGATAGTCGACGAAGCGCGCGACGCGGCGGTAGCGCTCGGTCTCCGGCGGCCAGTTGTAGACCGCCAGCACCTGCGGCACGCCGATCGTCTCGACGCTCTCGCCGGGCTTGAGCAGATTGGGATAGTCCTGCGAGGTCAGCTTGGTCGGCACGTAGTAGTCCTGCAGGCTGCGCGCAAACGGAATCGGAAGGAAGTGGAAGCCCGGCTCGGGCTTGAACTTGGCGAACAGGTCGGTCGGCTTGCCCGTGACGTGGACGACGCCGGCGATCTCGCCACTGCGCATCTTCTCCAGCGCCACCGAATTGTTGATGAACACCTTTTCCGCGCCGATCTTGAGCCGGTCGAACACGATGCCGCCGGTGAGGTTGGCGGCGCTGCCCACGGTGTTGAAGGAGACCTTCTTGCCGGCGAGATCCTCCAGCGTCCTGATCTCCGGGCGGACGTAGACATGCATCTCGTTGATGTAGAACGAGCAGATGTAGCGGATCCGGTTCTTGATGTTGGCGAGCGTGCCGTTGCGGACGAACTCGTCGAGCACGTCGGCCGAGGTGATGGTGACGTCGACGCCGCGCAGATACAGCAGGTCCTCGATGTTGCCGAGCGCGCCGTAGGTCACCATCGGCAGCACGCGCAGGTTCGGGCGGTCGTCGAGCACCTTGGCCATCTCGGCGGCAAAACGGATGTTGGTGCCTTCGAGCAGGCCGCCGGCGACGCCGACCGTCCATTCGTTGGACTCCTGCAGCTTGCCGCCTTCGCCGGCCGCAGCGGCCGTTGCCGCCGCCGGCCTTCCGGTCCGCGCCGTCTGTGCCATGGCCGGCAGCAACGGTGCCGCCAGACTCAATCCCGCCGCAACGACGCAACTCAACAACGCGACCCGCATGCCCCAAATTCCTCCGTTGCCGGCCACACGGCGATCGCGAGGCGCGGCCGATTTTCGCGCATTATCTCCTTGGTTGAGGAATGAGGTCTACTACTCGCCGGTTGGGCGCAACCGGAGCTGCTGCGAGGCGCATCCTCGCCACCAAAAAGCCATGGGCTTGATTGCGCCTTGGTCTGGACGGAGAAACGCCGTGGTATCAGTCCGAGAGTCGTCGCCTCATCGCACGCGGCCAAAATGGCACAGCGGAAATCGATGCAGCTTGCGGTTGCAGGGGGCGGTCGAAGCCGGACGTTCGTGCGATCGGTCGTCGAGGGCTGCTGCGAGATCGAGGCCTTGGCACGGCGCGATCAGGCGCCGGCCTTGCTTCCCTTGGCGCAATAGTCCCGCCAGAACTGCCGATAGCCGGCTTCGACGCAGCGCGTGTAGTTGGCGACGTCGCCAGCCGCCGAGCGCGCGACCAGGCCGGGTAGTTCGGGCCGCAGCTTCACCAGCAGCTCGGGCTGCGCGGCAAAGCTCTTGGCGATCCGGATGTAGCCGTCATCATCGCCGGCGACCCAGTCGGCGAGGCCGGCCGCGGTCAGGATGCCGCCGGCGGCGCGCGAGGCCGCGCCGGCGCCGAGCTTGGCGACGACCGGCACGCCCATGTAGAGCGATTCGAACGTCGAGATGCCGCCGTTCTGCGGGAACGGGTCGAGCGAGATGTCGATGCGCTCGTAGGACTTGAGATGCTCGACGCGCTCGCTGGCGCCGAGGCAGAGGATGCGCGCCTCGGGCACGCCGTGTGCGACGAAGCGGGCGAGCAGCCCGTCGCGCACCGCGGGATCGTTCAGCGCGAGATGCTTGACGACGAGCTTCGCGTCAGGGATCTCGGCGAGCAGCCGCGCCCACAGCGCGATCGCCGCGTCGGAGATCTTGTCGATGCGGTTGTAGACGCCGAAGGTGACGTGGCCGTTCGTCAGCATCGGCAGCGGCGACGGCGGAACGTCGAGCACCGGATCGATCGTGATCACCGAGGGCAGGTCGTGGACGTGCTCGGCGAACAGCGGCCGGACGCTCTCGGGCACCGTGACCGGATCGGCGAAGAAGTAGTCCATGGTGGCAAGGCCCGTGCCGGTGCCGCTGCCCCAGGCCGTGACCTGGATCGGCGCCGGCTTGCGCGCGAACACCGGCATGCGCGTGCCCGTGGTGTAGCCGGAGAGATCGACCAGGATGTCGACGCCGTCGGCCTGGATGCGGTCGGCGAGCTCGTCGTCGGACAGGCTCGAGGCCTCGACCCAGACGTCGGCGATCGACTGGAACGTCGCGGTGTAGGAATCGTGCCGCGGCGAGGTCGAGTAGCAGTTGACCTGGACCTGCGTCTTGTCGTGGCCGCGCAGCACGGGCAGGAAGGCGAAGGCCGCCGAATGCATGCGGAAGTCGGCCGAGACGTAGCCGACGACGATGCGCCGGTCGGGATCGAGCGAACGCGGCGCAAGTTTGCGGCGCGGGAATTTGGAGCCGACCGCCATCCACCAATATTGCCGCGCCGCCTGCTGGACCGCGAAGTCGGCGCCGGGCAGGAAGTCGAGATAGAAGATCTTCTTGGTGATCGCCTCGTCATAGTCCGGCTGCACCGCGAGCGCCTGGTCGAACTGGGCGATGGCGCCTGCGACGTCGCCGAGCCGGCCGCGACAGGCGCCGAGCAAAGTGAGCGCGACCTGCGCCTTCGGATTGGTGTCGAGCACGCGCTTGCAGGCGGCCATCGCCTGCGCGACGTTGCCGTTGAGGATGCAGATCTGCGCCTTGCCCTGCCATCCCAGTTGCAGATTGGGATCGAGCGTCACGGCGGCGTCGAAATCGGCTTCGGCTTCCGCCGTGCGTCCGGAGATCATGTAGAGCCGGCCGCGATGCGCCCGCAGCTCGGCGTGGGCCGGGCGTGCCGCCAGCGCCGCATTGAAGGTCGCTTCCGCCAGCTCGAAATGGTGCAGCTCGAGATGGGCGAGGCCCTTGTTGACCGTGGCCTCGAAATGGTTCGGGTTGAAGGCCAGCGCGCGCTCGGCGCTGGCGGCAGCGGCGTCCCACCGCCGCAGCATCAGCTCGGCGACGCTGCGATTGCACCAGGCATCGACGTCGTCCGGCTTGAGCTCGAGGGCGCGGGTCGCGGCCGCGAGCGAGGCCTCGCCCTGTCCGAGCCGCAGCAGCGCGATTGCGAGGTTGCGCAAGGTGATCGGCGCATTCGGGCGCAGCGCCAGCGATCGCTCCAGCGCGGCGCGCGCCTCCTCGTAGCGCTCGCAATTGATCAGCGCCCAGCCGAGATTGGACTGCGCGTCGGCGGAATTCGGCTCCATCGCGACGGCCTGCGTCAGGAAGGCGGTGGCCTCGGCGAAGCGCGCCGATGACACCAGCGACACGCCGAGCAGATGCATGGCATCGAAGCAGCCGGGGACCTCCTGCAGCAGCTTCGCGCACAGCGCCTGCGCCTCCGCCTGGCGTCCGGCCTGGAAGGCCTTGTACGCCGTCGTCAGCTGCGTCTCGACGAGCTTCTTCTGCTTCTTTTCCTGCCGCGCCTTCTGGAAGGCGCGCGAACCGACGGTGCTCAAGGACTTGGGTCTCCGGACAGACAGGACGGCATGGCGTCGGACGCCGCAGCGGCGCGCTGCGGCCGGCAACCGGCCCGCCGCCATGCCCGGCGGCAGCAAAGCCCAGGATGTCCTGTGGTCGTCCGGTCGCCGGCCACGCGCAGCGCGACGCGGCGAAGCTTGCCCGCGCCATGGTTAGCAAATGGTTAACGGCACGATGGCGAACGGTCTTTGCGCCCGAATGACAGGGGCAGCTCGCGTACGGCGGATCAGCGCAGCGTGATCCGCCGCTTGCGGATGTCGCGCCGGGCTATAGGGGTCTTGCCAAGCTGTGCGCTGTCCACCTGCACAACATTGCAACGCACGCTCACTCGGTGCAGCCGTCGACCAGCACCAGCCGGCTCGTCGTGGTGCGGTGCCGGATCGCGAACAGCTCCTGGATGTCGGGATCGCTGAGAAAGCCGGTCGCGTTCTGCCGCGACGGGAATTCGAGGATCACCATCCGCTCCGGCGTCCAGTTGCCTTCGACCGGAGTCGGCATCGCACCTTGCACGATATAACGGCCGCCGTGCCTGGCGATGAAAGCGGGGATCGCCTCGATGTAGACCTTGAATGCTGCGAAGTCGTGAACGGCGAGATCGAGGACGAGATAGGCTTTCATGGCATGCTCCGCGCAGGGAGCCGCGATCATACGATCCGAACTTGGAAAGCAAACCGGCCACCGGTTCGTGGCCTGATCCATCCGCACGTCATTCCGGGCTCGCGCTGTCCGGCGACGTCGTCGCCGCGCGCGCCCCGGAATGGCGGTGGAGAAGGGGACAGCTCGAAACGCTGCCGCCTACTTGCCCTTCTCGATCTTGGTCACCGTGTAGCCGGAGGCGTCCTCGACCGCCTCGAACTTCACCTTGTCGCCGGCCTTGAGGCCTCTCAGCAGCGCAGCGTCCTTGACGCGGTAGACCATGGTCATGGCCCCGTCCATGCCAAGACTCTTGGCCGGGCCGTGGTGGAGCGTGATCTTGGCGTTGGCCTCATCGACCTTCTTGACGTCGCCGCTGATGGCCTCGGCGGCGAGGGCAGGGGTCGCGAGAGCGAGAACCAACGCGGCGGCGGTCGCGAGCTGAGAGAACGACTTCATGATGTGTTTCCTTCTACTGGTGAACTCATGGCGAGGCGTAGGGCGGATGACGCGGCGATGATCCGCCCTACGCGTTGTCGGGACGGCTTCATCCGTCACTTCACGGCGACGTGGCCGGTCATGCCGTACTCGCGGTGGTCCGGGATCAGGCAGGAATATTCGAACGTGCCGGGCTTGGTGAACCGCCACAGCAGCTCGGCGGTCTTGTTCGGCGCGAGCCGGGCGCCGTTGGGCTCGTCGTGCTCCATATGCGGGTGCTTCTTCATGACCGCGGCGTGCTTCAGGTTCTCGGCCTTGGTGGCGAGCAGGAACTCGTGATCCTCCTTGCCGGTGTTGCGCAGCACGAAGCGGATCTGCTCGCCGCGCTTCACCTCGATGCGCGCCGGCGTGAACTCCATCTCGCTCAGCAGCACCTCGATGGTGCGTGACGGCTGTTTGGGATCACCCGGCTCACCGGCGGAATAGCCGCGCGATCCGTGCTGCTCATGGCCACGGGCCGGTGCTACGATCAGAGCGGCCGCCGCCATTGCGCTGATCGCGAATGCAGTCTTCATGGATATCTCCTGATGGTGGTCGTCGGTTGATGCGGTGTTTGGTGAATTCAGCGCTGGGTGCGGACCTGCGTCGGTGTGCCGTCGCTTCGCCGCACCGGCTCCGGCGCGCTTGCGACCTCATAGGCCACAGTGCCCTTGGGAAACTGATACGGGCCGGGATCGCGGTAGTCGTCGCGGGCGAGGCCCTCGCGCACCTTCACGGTCGTGAACATGCCGCCCATCTCGATCGGCCCGAACTGGCCGCTGCCGGTCATCATCGGCAGCGTGTTGTCGGGGGCCGGCATCTCCATGTTGCCCATCGCCATGCCGGTGTTGCCCATCACCATGCCGTCGGGCGCGAGCTTGCCGACGGCGGCGGCCAGCTCCTTGCGCGGTACGCCGATCAGGTTGCGCATGTCGTGGCCCATCGCATTCATCGTGTGATGCGACTTGTGGCAATGGAACGCCCAGTCGCCGGGGTTGTCGGCGGTGAAGTCGAGCACGCGCACCGCGCCGACCGGCACGTCGGTCGTGGTCTCCGGGAATTGCGCCGTTTCGGGAAGCCAGCCGCCGTCGGTGCCGATCACCTTGAACTTGTGGCCGTGGAGGTGGATCGGATGGTTGGTCATGGTGAGATTGCCGATGCGGATGCGGACGCGATCGCCGAGCCGCACCGGCAAGGAATCGATGCCGGGAAACACCCGCGCATTCCAGGTCCACATGTTGAAGTCGGTCATCTCGTTGACCTTCGGCAGATAGCTGCCGGGCTCGATGCGGTAGGTCGACATCACGAACACGAAGTCGCGGTCGACCGGCGGCGGCAGGTTGTCGCGCGGATGCACGACGATCATGCCCATCATGCCCATCGCCATCTGCACCATCTCGTCGGCGTGCGGGTGATACATGAAGGTGCCGGCATGCTTCATCTCGAACTCGTAGACGAAGGTCTTGCCGGGCTTGATGTGCGGCTGCGTCAGGCCGCCGACGCCGTCCATGCCGCAGGGCAGGATCACGCCATGCCAATGTACGGTGGTATATTCCGGCAATCTGTTGGTGACGAAGATGCGGAGCTTGTCGCCCTCGACCGCCTCGATGGTCGGGCCCGGCGATTGGCCGTTGTAGCCCCACAGATGCGTGGTCATGCCGGGCGCGAACTCGCGTGTGACCGGCTCGGCGACGAGATGGAATTCCTTCCAGTCGCCGTTCATGCGGAACGGCAGCGACCAGCCGTTGAGCGTGACCACGGGCTGATAGTCCGGGCCGGCGCTGGGATGCAACGGCGGCTGCATCACGGCCTTGTCCATGGTCGGCGCCTCCGGAATGGAGGCAGCCTGGACGCGGCCGGAGACGGCGGAGGCGCCGGCCAGCGCCGCGGAGCCGAGCAGGGTTCGGCGGGACAACATGTTGGCTCTCCTCTCAGTCGTTGCTTGGCGCGAGCGCGCTCGCGGTCTGCTGTGCGCTGTCTTCGCCGCTCGCGACTCCGCCGTTGACGGCGGCCGACAGCTCGGCCTCGGCGAGGAAGAAGTCTCTGACGGCGTCGATCGCGGCGCGGCGCGAGGCCAGGCGCTGCCGCGCCTCGAGCAGCAGCGCGAAGATGTCGACCTGCATGCTGGAATAGCGCAGCTGCATCTCCTCGCTGATGATCCGGCGCAGCGGCAGCACCTCGCGGGCGTAATGGCCGGCGATGTCGAAGGCCGCGCGGTAGCTGCGATAGGCGTCGCGCGCCTCGGAGCGGACGGTGACGGCGCGCTCGGTCAGGCGGTTGAAGGCGATGTTGTAGGTCTCGGCCGCCTGCCGCACGCGGACCTCGCCGCCGTCGAAGATCGGGATCTGGAACTGCACGTCGTAGCCGCGTTCACGGATGATGCGGCCGTCGGGCTCGACGGTCTTGCGGTCGAGGCCGGCGAGATCGAGCAGGGTGACGAAGCGCGTGGCCTCGCTGAGCTGCAGCGCGGTGGCGAGCGCCGTGAGCTCGAGGCGGGCGACCTGCAGATCGATGCGATGGCCGACGGCATCGGCCTCGACGAAGGGCTGGCTCAGCGGGCGGCGCGGCAGCGCCGGCAACCGATCGGGCAGGCGGAAATTCAGATCGTCGCCCCACAGGCCCATCAGACGGATCAGCCGCTCGCGGGCGCTTCCTGCGGCACGGCGGGCGGTGGCGAGCTCGGCCGTGGTCTCGGCATAGAACACCTGCTCGCGCGCCTGATCGAGCCGGTTGAGCGCGCCGGTCTCGCCGAGCTTCGAGGCGAGCTTCGCGGTCGCCTCCGCGGCCGATTGCGCCTCGACGAGCAGGGCCACCAGCTCGTTGGCGGCGACGGCGCGCACATGCGCGCGGCGGACCTCCGCGGCGAGCCGCAGTGTCGCCAGCGCGGCCTTCAATTGTGCCTGGCGAAACCGCTCGCGCGCGATCTCCGAGCGCAGCGGCAAGGTGGCGAGCGCCAGGATGTCGCCGGCGACCTGACGCTCGGCCTCCAGCGCGCCGTCGCCGCTGATGCGCATCAGGGAGAAGGTCGGGTTGGGCGGCAGGCTGGCCTCCACCATGTCCGCCTCGCTGAGCGCGAGGGCGTTGTAGGCGGCCTGCAGGCCCTTGTTGTTGAACAGCGCGACCTGCACGGCGGCATCGGCCGACAAGGGCCGGGCGAGCAGCCGGCGCGTCGCAGCGCGGACGCGCTCAGCATCGTCATCGCCTCTCACCGAGGCGACCTCCTTGCCGGTGATGTGGCCGGCGATGTCCGCGACGGCGCTCATGCCGCCGTCCGGCGAGAACGAGGCGCAGCCTGCGAGCGCAAGTGCTGCGGCGAGCGCCGCGAGCCTGATGGTCCCCTGCATGTGGCGCTCCTTAGCGGCTCGGCTCAGGGCGCGGTGCGCCGGGGTCGGTGCGCTGGCCCCATGCGGCCGGCGCGGCCGGGCGCAGCGGCGTGTAGGGCCTGACGACGCCCGACATGCGCACGGGCGCAGCGTTCGCCGCCGGATCGGCCGGATCAGCCCCGGCTAACGCGACCGTGCGCGGCTGGCAGGCGGCGAGGCTCGTCGCGGCAAGCAGCGTCAATGCGCCGGCGACGACGGAGAATGGCAGGCTGCGCCGCGCCGGACATGCGGCAGCGGGCGTCGCCCTGGATTGCGACAACATGAGGTATCCTTGGTCTGATGAAACGCGAGCGGCCGCGCGTCATTTGCGCGCGAAGCCGGGGTCGTTCGCTCAGGCCAGGACGATGGGGGGACGGTACAGGCGCGGCGGCGTGCGGCCGGGCAGGCCTTCGTCGCGCGCAACGACGCCGATGGCAGCGAGGCGGGCGGGGAGGGCGACTGCCGGCAGCGTGGCGGCCAGGCCCACGGCGCACATCATGGCGCAGCACGGGCCCGGCATCTTGCCATGATCGCGGTGCGACGGTGCGGGAGCTGGAGCGTGCATCCCGGCGTCTGCGACAGGGTGATCATGATGATGGGCGTGCGCCGCAATTGTCAGCGGCATCGCCGTCATGACCATCTCGTGGTCAGCCGCATCGTGAGGCGAGACCTCGGCGCCAACGACGGTCTCGTCGAGACAGGGCGCCGCCCCCGCGCCGAGCGCGAGCGCCACGCCGGGGCTGACCACGCAGACGAGGTAAGCGAGGACGAGCAGCCGTCCTGCCACCATCAGCATCTTTCGTGTCAGTCCCAACGACATGCGCGGCCAATCACTCCAACCCGGCGCGCAACCTAATGATAAAGCGTTGCGCCGCCAAGAGGGCCGAACCGTGATCGTGCAGATCCCTCCTGTTGCGCTGCTTCTGCATGCCCATTGCCGCAGCAATGTGGCTTGACCTGATGCGGTGCGGCAACGAAGTTGCTGAAATCGTGCACGGACCCAATACAAGATTCGAGGAAGCGCCTCATTTCATTCCGGACTCGCGCCAGGCCTGGGCGCGGCTGGCGCTTGCGCTCGTCATCGGTTCCATCGGCGGCGCGGGGATGTGGACCGTCGTCGTCGTCCTGCCGGTCGTGCAGGCCGAGTTCGCCGCCAGCCGCGGCGCGGTCTCGCTGGCCTACACGCTGACGATGTTCGGCTTCGGCCTCGGCGGCGTCATCGTCGGCCGGATCACCGACCGCTTCGGCATCGTCACCGCAATGGCGCTCAGCATCGCGACGACGGCCGCGGCCTATCTGCTCGCCGGCGCCTCGGTGACGCTGTGGCAGTTTCAGGCGGTGTATTTCCTGGTCGGGCTCGGCTCGTCCGTCACCTTCGCGCCGCTGATGGCGGAGGCGTCGCACTGGTTCGTGCGCTATCGCGGCCTCGCCGTCACCATCGTCGCCTCCGGCAACTACGTCGCCGGCACGGTATGGCCGCCGCTGGTGAATTGGGGCGTGCAGCAGATCGGCTGGCGCGCCAGCCATGTCGCGCTCGGTGTGTTCTGCGCGGTGACGATGAGCGCGCTGCTCCTGGTGTTGCGCGCCCGCATGGATGGTGCCGGCGCGCAGAATCATGCCGGCGCAGCGCCGCCGCAACTGGAGCTGCCGATCTCCACCAATGCGCTGACGGTGCTGCTCAGCGTCGCCGCGATCGCCTGCTGCGTGGCGATGGCGATGCCGCAGGTGCACATCGTCGCCTATTGCGGCGATCTCGGCTACGGCGTCGCCATCGGCGCGCAGATGCTGTCCTTGATGATGGCGCTCGGCATCGTCAGCCGGATCGGCTCCGGCTTTCTCGCCGATCGCATCGGCGGCGTCAGGACCTTGCTGATCGGCTCGCTGGCGCAGGGTTTTGCGCTGCTGTTCTATCTGTTCTTCGACGGCCTGACGTCGCTCTATCTGATCTCGGGCATGTTCGGCCTGTTCCAGGGCGGCATCGTACCGAGCTATGCGATCATCGTGCGTGAGGCGATGCCGGCGCGCGAGGCCGCCACCCGGGTCGGCATCATCATCTTCGCCTCGGTGTTCGGCATGTCGTTCGGCGGCTGGGTCTCGGGCGTCATCTTCGACGCCACGGGGTCCTATTCGGCGGCCTTCGCCAACGGCATCGCGTGGAATGGCCTGAACCTGGCCATCGTCGTGACGCTGCTGATCCTGGCACGACGGCAACACCGGCTGGCAGCCTGAAACAAGAGGCGTTGCACGAGAGCCACAGCCGGAGTCCAATATCCGGCTTATATGCACGTCGTCATACAAAATCCCGGCGGCCGCCGCAAATCGATCGAATCACGTCACGCAACTATGGAACTCGATCGGAGCCGATCGCGGCCATTTGGCCTCGGGCGCGCTCCGCATCGCGAGGTTGGTTGTCGCGAGGTCTCAGCCGAGGCCGCGGTCGCCCGTCGCATGCCTGACGCAGGCAGGCCTCGAGGTGAATGCTCCGGATTGGTCGAGAACGCTGCGGCGGCATCGCGATGGTGCAGGAGGCCGTTGCGCTATGTCCATCGTCACGAAGGCAGCTTCGCAAGTCGCGCTCGCCGCGCTCGCAGCCGGACTCATGCTGAGCCAGGCATCGGCGCAGGCTTGGCCGCAGCTGCAACAACAACCGCCGCAGCCGCCGCGCCCGGCAGCGACCCGCTCCATCATCGTGCCCGTCGCCCCGGCCGTCCGGCCGAACGGCGCGCCCGTGATCCCCGCGCCGCCACGTCCCGCCGGCCTGCCGGCGTCGCTGTCGCCCGCGCCCGGCAGCGGGCCGGACGTGTGGCGGCTGCCCAACCCGACCGACGTCAACGACGGCACCGTCACCATCATCACCGCGCCGGCCGGCGGCGCCACCTCCGTGTTTGGCTCGGACATGGCGCGCGTGCTCGATGATCAGACCAACGTCCGCGTGCTGCCGGTGCTCGGCAAGGGACCGGTGCGCAACGTCTCCGATATTCTGTTCCTGAAGAGCATCGACATGGGCGCGGTCGCCGCCGACGTGCCCGAATTCTACCGCCTGCAATACGGCATTCCCGACATCACCTCGCAGCTCCGCTACATCGCGCGGCTCTATCACAACGAGATCCATGTCATCGCGCGCTCCTCGATCCGCTCGATCTTCGATCTCAACGGCAAGCGCGTCATCGCGCCGACCGATGTCGGCTTCTATTCCGCGCGCGTGATCTTCAACCGGCTCGGCCTGACGGCGTCGTTCGACTACGCGACCGATGACGCCAAATCGATCCAGAAGCTGATCGATGGCGACGCCGACGCCTACATCGTCTCTACCGGCAAGGTGTTCCAGCTCGCCCGCAACATCAGGAACGACAACCGCGCGCTGCACCTGGTGACGATCCCCTACGACCGCCGGCTGCAGGACCTCTATCTGCCGACGACATTGTCCTCCGAGGAATATCCGAACCTGCTCAACCCCGGCGAGACGATCGAGACGGTGGCGATCGGCATGCTGCTCGTCAGCTACAATTGGCCGGAGAATACCGAGCGCTACCGAAAGGTGGCGCGCTTCGTCGAGGCGTTCTTCGCCAACTACGACGAGTTCATGAAGCCGCCGCGGCATCCGAAATGGCGGGAGTCGAGCATCGTCGCCGCGATCCCGAACTGGAAGCGGTTCAAGGCCGCGGAAGAGTGGCTGCTGGCGCACAACATGGTGCCGCGACCGCAGGTCGCCGACGTGCGCCAGACCCAGTTCGAGAGCTTCGTGCGCCAGAGCGGGGGACAGCTGTCGAACGATCCGGCTGAGCGCAGCGCGCTGTTCCGCCAGTTCCTGCAATGGCGCCAGCAGCATGGCGGGCCGCCGACGCCGTCGCGCTGAGCTGTCAGCTCGCGGTTGTCTACTTCGCGAGCTCTTTCGAACGCGCCGTGGCCGCCGCGACCGCCTTGGTCAGCAGCGGCTGGAAGCCGTCGGCTCCCATCAGCACCGACAGCGCCGCGGCAGTGGTGCCGCCCGGCGAGGTGACGTTCTGGCGCAGGGTGGCGGACGGCAGGTCCGATTGGCGCAGCAGCTCGCCGGCGCCCGACACGGTGTGGCGCGCGAGCTTCGTCGCCAGGGACTCGGGCAGGCCGCCGGCGACGCCGGCGCGGGCGAGCTCCTCGGCGAGCAGGAACACATAGGCGGGCCCCGAGCCGGACACGGCAGTCACCGCGTCCATCAGCGCCTCGTCGTCGACCCATTCCACTGCGCCGGTGGCACGCAGCAGCGCGTCCGTCAGCCCCCGCTGCGCGGCGCTGACGTTGCCGGCCGGCACGGCCACGGTGATGCCCCGGCCGATCGCGGCGGGCGTATTCGGCATCGCGCGCACGACCGCGCCGCCGATCGTTTGCTGCAGGCCGGCGATCGTCGTCCCCGCCATGATCGACAGCACCAGCGTCGCGTCGCCGACCCACGGCTTCAAGGCGGGGCCGGCGTCGGGGAACATCTGCGGCTTGACGGCAACGATGACGACCTCGGCCGGCGCGGTCGCCGTCGGATTGAGGCGGACGCCTCGGGCCTTTAGCGCCGTGATCTCGGCCGACGGCATCGGCTCGATCACGACCACGCGCGCGGGATCAAGGCCGCCGGCCAGCCACCCGGTCAGCATCGCCCCGCCCATCTTGCCGGCGCCGGCCAGCACGATGGTGCCGGTGAGCTGATGAAGCAGGTTGTTGTCCGCTGATGTCACGACGCACTCCGCTGTCGTCCCTGCGAAAGCAGGGACCCATAACCACCGGCGGTTCTAGTGGAGCAGGGGCAGAGCGACAAGCGTCGCGCGCCACACGGACATCACGCGGTATGGGTCCCTGCGTGCGCAGGGACGACACCGCGTGTGATGGAGCGGCGGCGGCTTACGCCTCGCCCTCTGTATCGAACAGCGCCGCCGCCATGGCCTCCTGGGTCGACTTGCCGGCCCAGACCACGAACTGGAAGGCCGGGAAATAGCGCTCGCAGGCGTGGATGGCGCCCGCCAGCATGCTCTCGCATTGCAGTCCCGACGCGGTGATCCCGCCGGGCAGCACCAGGGCCTGGCGGTGCATCACCATGCCGGTGTGGGTCCAGATGTCGAAATGGCCGAGCCAGAGCTGCTCGTTGATCGCGGCGATCAGCCGCTGCACCTCGGCGCGGCGCGCCTCGGGAATCTTCATGTCGAAGGCACAGGCCAGATGCAGCGCCTCGATCTCCGCCATCCAGGTGAAGGAAAGCTGATAGTCGGTCCACTGGCCCTTGGAGGCGATCGTGATCTCGTCCTCGCCGGAGCGCTCGAACATCCAATTATTGTCGGCCGCAATTGTCTCGACCACGCTCAGCGGATGATCTGCGGAATCGATAGTGCTTTCGAGCAGGGACATGCCGTCTCGACCTCGTCTTCTTGATCTCGTTGGTACATACGCGGCGACCCGGCCCACGCCCTCTTGGCGCTTCGCGACCCGGCTTGCAGTCCCGGAGGTACCCCGAGGCGTGCGAGGACAAACTGATGTGATTTGCGGAATCTGCGCAACGGGGGGGCGAGTCCGTCCACAGCCAAACACCGCTTCGTCCACAACTCCTGTCCGGCCTGTGGAATCATCGGCGAACGAGAACAAAACGGAATCGGACACGCCGCAGCCGCTCGGTCTGAGGTGATTTGGCCGCAGGAACGGCCGTGAGCGTCTGCATGGCCGCCCGTCGCGGACCGCGGGCGTGAGGCCTTGCCGCAGCCGCCGACCGCCTGCATAGTTCATTCAGGCCGTCCATCCGGGCGGCCGATGTTCTCAGGGCGGGGCGAAATTCCCCACCGGCGGTAAGCGTTCTCGGTCGAGCGCGAGCCCGCGAGCGCCTTCTCGGCAAGGCACGGTCTGGAGAATTCTGTTCTCCGGAACGTGTCGCGCAGAGAAGGGTCAGCAGATTCGGTGCGATTCCGAAGCCGACGGTCACAGTCCGGATGAAAGAGAACGGGTCCCGGCACCCCGCGCAATCCAGCGTGGGGGCGTCGTCGTTCCGTGTGCCCTGATTCTGGTCTCTGACGAGGACAACCATGAATCAGATGTTGCAAGACGCGCCTACTGATACGCCCACCGACACCATCACCGCAGGAACGTCGCCGCCGGCGGATACGCCGGTCGCGTCACCGCCCGACGAGTCGCCACCGGCGCCGTCGCATCCGCGCTTCAGCAAGCCGCAGCGCGTCGCCTTCGTGCAATCGGCCTGGCATCGCGACGTCGTCGCCGAATGCCGTCTGGCCTTCCTCGACGAGATCGAGGCGCGCCACATCCCGCGCGATCGTGTCGACATCTTCGAGGTGCCGGGCTCGTTCGAGATCCCGCTGCATGCGCAGCTCCTGGCCAAGACGCGGCGCTATACAGCGATCGTCGCGGCCGGCCTCGTCGTCGACGGCGGCATCTACCGCCACGAATTCGTCGCCGACACCGTCATCAAGGCGCTGATGGACGTGCAATTGCGCACCGAGGTGCCAGTGTTCTCCGCGGTGCTGACGCCGCAGCAATTCCACGAGACGCAGGCGCATTTCGAGTTCTTCCGCAAACATTTTGCGATCAAGGGCATCGAGGTGGCGACCGCCTGCGCCGAGACGCTGCTGAGCCTGGAGCGGCTGCGCAGCCAGGTCGCGGCGGGGATTATCTGAGGCGGACGGTGTGTGGCCGGTCACGGCCGGCCACACATGCTTCAGTGTCGGGAGCCGAGGTCTCACCGCGACGGCGGCCTGCTCCCCTCCCCCTTGCGGGGAGGGGTTGGGGGTGGGGGTCTCCGGGCGCTGAACTTGGTGATGCGCACCGTTGTATTTACCCATCTAGGACGGACTCAATGATGCGAGTCGTTGCCGTCGTGCTCCGCAGAATTCGATTGGTCATCAGCTAAGGTACGACTCGGGGACCCCCACCCCCAACCCCTCCCCGCAAGGGGGAGGGGAACTCACCGCGTTCGCCGCTCCAGATCGAATCCAACGTCTGGCGCCACGCCAATCAAGCTTGCCGCCCTCGCTTGTCCCCCAGCGACAACACGCCCCCTCACGCTCCCCGCCTTGTGTTGTCAATTTCCTCGCCACCCCTGTAAAATCTCCCTTGGGAGGAGGCTGGCCCGTGGCGACGGGCGGCCGACAAGGATGATCGAAGGATACGATCCTTATCTCGTCGCGCTCTCGGTCGTGATCGCGAGCCTGGGTGGCTATACCGGTTTCAGTCTCACCGCGCGCATCCGCAGCGGGCCGGGAGAGAATGCGCGCGTGCTGCTGTCCGGCGCCGCCGGCATTCTGGCTGTGGGCATCTGGACCATGCATTTCGTGGGCATGATGGCGGCGCCACTGCCGCCTGATGCCGTCTATCTGGTGCTGCCGACCATCATCTCGTTCCTGATCTGCGCGCTCGTGATCGGCATCTCGCTGTTCTTCGTCAGCATCGGCGATCCCTTCCCCCGGCGCGTCGTCCCTTCCGCGCTGCTGCTCGGCGCCGGCATCGCCAGCATGCATTATGTCGGCATGCACGGCCTGTCCGGCTCATTCGGGTTGACGCATGATCCGGCGCTGGTGGCGCTGTCGGTGGCGATTGCGATCGGCGCCGCCTATGGCGGCCTGCGCATCTTCCTGGCGCGGCAGGACGGGCTACGGCTCGCCATCAGCGCGGTTGCGTTCGGCATCGCCGTGTCCGGCATGCATTACACGGCGATGCTGGGAATGCATGTCGTGCCGATGGGCGAGGGACACCACCACGCCGCACCGGGACTTGCTGCGTCGCCGCAAGCGCTCGCGATCGTCGTCGCCGTGCTGTGCTTCGTCATCGCCGCCGGATTTTTGCTGTCGCTGGTGCCGGACCCGCGCCGTCAATCGCAGCCGATGCCGGCCGTTGCCGAGGCTGCGCCGCAATTGGCGCCGGAGCCGGCCGCGACGGCGGCCGAGCCGGTGGTCGAGGTCGCCGCCATGAGCCGGGCGACGGCGGCGCCGCTGGGGGGCATCGGCCAGCCGCCGCGCGCGACCGCGGCGCGATTGCCGCTGGAGGGCGCCAACGGCACCCATTTCATCGATGCCGGGGACGTGCGCAGCGTGCGCGCCGATGCGCACTACACGCGGATCCACGACGGCACCCGCGAGCGGATGTGCCCATGGTCGATCTCCGAGGCTGAGGCGCAGCTCGATCCCGGCCGCTTCATCCGCGTGCACCGCAGCCACATCGTCGCGATCGAGCATGTGATCTACGTCGGTCGGGAAGGCGAGGGCGCGATCATCGAGCTCGATGGCCCCTCGAAGCCGCGCGTGCCGGTGAGCCGCGCCAAGGTCGCGGAGGTCAAGGCGCGGCTCGGGCTGCGGCGGCCGGCCTGAGTTCAGCGTTCGTTTCGCTGCTGCAACAGAGCGCCGCCATTCTCCCCAACGCATGCAACACCGCGCGCGCGTCTTGCGCGGCCGCTCACGCCGTCACTCGCGCGATTGGGTCGCCCTCGCTGACGCAATTCGTGCGCGACCAGCCGCAATTCGTGCGATTTCGCCGCTCTCCGTGCCGGCTTCGTTGCGCGGCCAGCGATCCCGATCGACGCTCCGCGCCAATCCGCGATGCGTCCGCGTTCGCACTTCGCTCTCGCAGCACGAACGCCCGCCGCAACAACGCGACGGCCTTGCCGATAAGGCAGGCCAGCACAGGAGAGGAAATGTCATGATTCCTGGCCCGTTCGACTATCACCGGCCGGCGAGCGTCAGCGATGCGATCAAGCTGCTCGCCGACCTCGGCGATGACGCGCGACCGCTCGCCGGCGGCCACAGCCTGCTGCCGATGATGAAGCTGCGACTGGCGACCCCGGCGCATCTGATCGATCTGCACGGCATCGCCGGGCTCAAGGGCATCCGCCGCGATGGCGACCGCATCGTCATCGGCGCGATGACCACGCAGGCCGACCTGCTGGCCTCGACCGAGATCGGAGCCAGCCTGCCGATCCTGCACGAAACGGCGCTTTTGATCGCCGATCCGCAGGTGCGCTACCGCGGCACGCTCGGCGGCAACGTCGCCAATGGCGATCCCGGCAACGACATGCCGGCGCTGATGCTGGCGCTCGATGCAAGCTACCGTCTGGAGGGGCCGAACGGCGCCCGTGAGGTCGCGGCGCGGGAATTCTACCAGGGCGCCTATTTCACCGCGCTGGAGCCGGGCGAGATCCTCACCGGGATGAGCATTCCCGTTCCGCCTGCGGGACACGGCTACGCCTATGAGAAGCTGAAGCGCAAGGTCGGCGACTACGCGACCGCCGCGGCGGCCGTCGTGCTGACCATGGCCGGCGGCAAGGTGGCGAGCTGTGTGATCGCGCTCACCAATCTGCACGAGACGCCGCTGCTCGCGACCGACGCGGCGAACGCCGTGATCGGCACGGCGCTGGACGATGCCGCGCTGAAGGCCGCCGCGACGGCGGCGCGCGCGATCATGCAGCCGGCGTCCGATGCGCGCGGCCCGGCCGAGTACCGCATCCATGTCGGCGGCATCATGGTCATGCGCGCGCTGCAGCGCGCGGCGAGCCGGGCGACGTAATCCGCTTTTCGCATTGAAGCCGCCGCGAGGGCGGTCTTCTCCCTCCCCCCTTGTGGGGGAGGGTCGGGGAGGGGGGTAACCCCACGAAAGGTCTGTGTTCGTGGCACCCCCACCCCCGACCCCTCCCCGCAAGGGGGAGGGGAGCGCACCGATGCTGTGGCCTTAGTGAGGCCAATCCCACAATCCCACGAGGGAGCAACCAATGCCCAAAACCCATATCACGATGAAGGTGAACGGCAGCGAGGTCGAAGGCCTCGCCGAGCCGCGCACCTTGCTGGTTCATTTCCTGCGCGAGCAGGCGCAGCTCACCGGCACCCATATCGGCTGCGAGACCAGCCATTGCGGGGCCTGCACCATCGACATCGACGGCATGAGCGTGAAGAGCTGCACCATGCTCGCCGTGCAGGCCAACGGCTGCGAGATCACCACGATCGAGGGCATGGCCAACGCCGACGGCACGCTGTCGCCGCTGCAGGAAGGCTTCCGCATGATGCACGGCCTGCAATGCGGCTTCTGCACGCCCGGCATGATCATCCGCGCGCATCGGCTGCTGCAGGAGAATCCGTCGCCGACGGAGGCGGAAATCCGCGCCGGCATCTCCGGCAACATCTGCCGCTGCACCGGCTACCAGAACATCGTCAAGGCGATCCAATACGCCGCCGCCAAGATCAACGGCGTGGAATTCCAGGAGGCCGCGGAATGAACGACCTGACTCCCACGCGGGAACAACGCGAAGCCGCGCTCGAAGGCATGGGCTGCCGGCGCAAGCGCGTCGAGGACATTCGCTTTACCCAGGGCAAGGGCAACTACGTCGACGACGTCAAGCTGCCGGGCATGCTGCACGGCGACTTCGTGCGCTCGCCGCATGCGCATGCGCGGGTGAAGGCGATCCACACCGAGGAGGCGCTGAAAGTGCCCGGCGTGCTCGCGGTCATCACCGCCGAGACGCTGAAGACCGTCAACCTCGCCTGGATGCCGACCTTGGCCGGCGACGTGCAGATGGTGCTCGCCGACGGCAAGGTGCTGTTCCAGAACCAGGAGGTTGCCTTCGTCGTCGCGACCGACCGCTATGCCGCCGATGACGGCGTCTCCAAGGTGGTGGTCGAATACGAGCCGCTGCCGGTGCTGGTCGATCCGTTCAAGGCGATGGACCCGGACGCCCCCGTTCTGCGCGAGGATCTCGCCGGCAAGACCACAGGCGCACACGGCCCGCGCAAGCATCACAACCACATCTTCGAATGGAGTGTCGGTGACAAGGAACTCACCGACGCCGCGTTCAAGAAGGCCGACGTCACCATCAAGGAGATGATCTCGTATCACCGCACCCATCCGTCGCCGCTCGAGACCTGCCAGTGCGTCTGCTCGTTCGACAAGATCAAGGGCGAGCTGACGATCTGGGGCACCTTCCAGGCGCCGCATGTGATCCGCACCGTGGTGTCGCTGATCGCCAAGATCCCCGAGCAGAAGATCCACGTCATCGCGCCGGACATCGGCGGCGGCTTCGGCAACAAGGTCGGCGCCTATCCCGGCTATATCTGCGCCGCGGTGGCCTCGATCGTCACCGGCAAGCCGGTGAAATGGGTCGAGGACCGCATCGAGAACCTGACCGCGACGGCGTTCGCGCGCGACTATCACATGACCACCGAGATCGCGGCGACCAAGGACGGCAAGGTCACCGGCCTGCGCGTCCACGTGCTCGCCGATCATGGCGGCTTCGACGCCTGCGCCGACCCGTCGAAATGGCCGGCCGGCTTCTTCAACATCGTCACCGGCTCCTATGACTTCCCGGTCGCGCATCTCTCCGTCGACGGCGTCTACACCAACAAGGCGCCGGGCGGCGTCGCGTATCGCTGCTCGTTCCGCGTCACCGAGGCGGCCTATTGCATCGAGCGCGGCATGGACATTCTGGCGCAGAAGCTCGGCATGGACCCGGCGGAGCTGCGCCTGAAGAATTTCGTCAAGCCGGAGCAGTTTCCCTATCACTCGGCGCTGGGCTGGGAGTACGATTCCGGCGACTACCACACCGCCATGCGCAAGATGATGGAGAGCGTGGACTACGCCGGTCTCCGCAAGGAGCAGGCCGAGAAGCGCGCGGCGTTCAAGCGCGGCGAGACCCGCGAGATCATGGGCATCGGCGTCTCCTTCTTCACCGAGATCGTCGGCGCCGGTCCGTCGAAGAACTGCGACATCCTGGGGATCGCGATGTTCGATTCCTGCGAGATCCGGCTGCACCCGACCGGCGCCGGCATCGCGCGGATGGGCACCAAGAGCCAGGGCCAGGGGCACGAGACCACCTGGGCCCAGATCATCGCCAGCGAGATCGGCATTCCCGCCGACAACATCATGGTCGAGGAAGGCAACACCGACACCGCGCCTTACGGCTTGGGCACCTACGGCTCGCGCTCGACGCCGGTGGCAGGTGCGGCCATCGCGATGGCGGCGCGCAAGATCAAGGCCAAGGCGCAGATGATCGCGGCCTACAAGCTCGAGGTCCATGAGGACGATCTCGAATGGGACATCGACGGCTTCCGGGTCAAGGGCCTGCCCGAGAAGGTGATGTCGATGAAGGACATCTGCTGGGCGGCCTACAACTCGGTGCCGCCCGGCATGGAGCCGGGGCTGGAGGCGGTGAGCTACTACGATCCGCCCAACATGACCTATCCGTTCGGCGCCTATCTCTGCGTGATGGACATCGATGTGGATACGGGCGTGTACAAGGTCCGACGCTTCTATGCGCTGGATGATTGCGGCACCCGCATCAACCCGATGATCATCGAGGGCCAGATCCATGGCGGCCTCACCGAAGCCTTCGCCATCGCGATGGGCCAGGAGATCCGCTACGACGCCGAGGGCAATGTCGTCACCGGCTCGTTCATGGACTTCTTCATGCCGACCGCGGTGGAGACGCCGCATTGGGAGACCGACTTCACGGTGACGCCTTCGCCGCACCATCCGATCGGCGCCAAGGGCGTCGGCGAAAGCCCCAATGTCGGCGGCGTGCCGGCGTTCTCCAATGCGGTCAATGACGCGTTCTCGTTCCTGGGCGCGACGCACATCCAGATGCCCCACGACTTCTGGCGCAACTGGCAGGCGGCGAAGAACCTGGGCGTGGTGGCGTAGGCTATATCCAAGTGCACCTTCGTCGTTGCGAGGAGCGAAGCGACGACTTGTCCGCCATAGCCCGAAGGGCGACGGCGGAAGCAATCCAGAGTCCCGCCCATCACCCTGGATTGCTTCCGCCTACGCCCTGCGGGCTTCGGCGGACACGTCGCTTCGTTCGCAATGACGCGGAGAGAGTGGAGCTATAACGGCATCGGCAGTGCGCTCCCCTCCCCCTTGCGGGGAGGGATTGGGGGTGGGGGTCTCCGGCGGCGGTGTCGCCTGATGCTACCCCCCACCCTAGCCCTCCCCCACAAGGGGGGAGGGAGCGTACTGGCTTCGCTGTGAGATCGAGAATCAAACGCTGATGAAAGCCCGCGACGACATCGCACAATCGCTCTCCGCTTGCGGCTATATCGCCGACGGCGAACTGGCGACCGCGATCGCGCTGATGCAGCTCCTCAGACGGCCGCTGCTGCTGGAAGGCGAGGCCGGCGTCGGCAAGACAGAGGTCGCCAAGGCGCTCGCCTGCGTGCACGGCAGCGAGCTGATCCGTCTGCAATGCTATGAAGGCCTCGATCAGAGCTCCGCGCTCTACGAGTGGAACTACCAGCGCCAGCTGCTCGCGATCGAGGCGCATCGCGGCCAGCCGGACACCATCGAGGACCAGATCTTCTCCGAGAAATATCTGCTGGAGCGGCCGCTGCTTGCGGCGATCCGCCGCGCCACGCCGCCGGTGCTGCTGATCGATGAGATCGACCGCGCCGACGACGAATTCGAGGCGTTCCTGCTGGAGCTCCTGTCGGACTTCCAGGTCTCGATTCCCGAGCTCGGCACCATCAAAGCAATCAGCATCCCGCACGTGGTGCTGACCTCCAACGGCACCCGCGAGCTGTCCGACGCGCTGCGCCGGCGCTGCCTCTATCACTACGTCGACTATCCCGACGTCGATCGCGAGGCGCGCATCATCCTGGCGCGGATCGACGGCGCCTCGGCGCAACTGGCCCTGCAGATCGCGCGCCTCATCGACTCCTTGCGCAAGGAGGAACTGCGCAAGGTGCCCGGCGTCGCCGAGACGCTGGACTGGGCGGCGGCACTGGTCGGGCTCGACGTGCGCGATCTCAAGGACCAGCCGGAGATGGTGCATGACACCTTGATGTGCCTGCTCAAGACCCATGAGGACCGCGCGCGGATCACGCGCGAGGTCACGGCGCGGCTGCTGGGGAAGGTCGCATGAGCTGCTGTGGCACCACGCCCGACCACGAGGACATGAACGCGGTCGCGCGGCTGGTCGCGGGACGCCTCGGTGCATTTCTCAAGACGCTGCGCGACAACGGCTTTGCGGTCGGCCTGTCGGAGGGGCAGGACGCGGCGGCCGTGATGAGTGCGGGCTATGCCGATAAGCCCGGCCTGTTGCGCTCCGCCTTCAAGCACCTGTTTTCGGCGCGCAAGAGCGAGTGGGATCGCTTCGACGGCCTGTTCGACGCGTTCTGGCTCGGCAAGCGCGTGCGCTCGCGCTCGCTGGTCTCCGGCGCGACGGCGAGAGCGAACAGCCCGTCCCTGAAGAGTCTGCAGGATGCGAATGCCGGTCAGCCGGAGCCTCACGGCGCGACCGATCAGATTCCCTCTGACGAAACCCCACGCGACGCGGGCGGCGAGGGCCTGCGCGAAGGGGCATCGCGCGTGGAGTCCATCAGCGATACCGACTTCCGCAAGCTCGCAGATCCTGACCAGGTCGCGCTGGCGCACGAGGCCGCGGCGCGGCTCGCCCGGGCGATGCGGACACGGCTGACGCGCCGCGATCAGTTGCGGCGCAAGGGCGAGCGGCTCGACCTGCGCCGCACCATCCACCGCAACATCAGCCATGGCGGCGTGCCGATTGCGCTGGTGCACCGGCGACGCAAGCACAAGCCGCTGCGGCTGGTGGTGCTGCTCGACGCCTCCGGCTCGATGAGCCCCTACACCGCGGTGTTCCTGCGCTTCATCCACGGTGTGCTCGACGCGTTCCATGAGGCCGAAGCGTTCCTGTTTCACACCCGGCTTGCCTATGTCTCGGATGCGATGAAGGAGAAGGATGCCGCGCGGGCGCTCGACCGTCTCTCGATGATGGCGCAGGGCGCCGGCGGCGGGACGCGGATCGGCGAGAGCCTGCAGACCTTCAATCGCTGGCACGCGCCCCGCGTCATCCATTCGCGGACCTGCGTGATGATCGTCTCCGACGGCTACGACACCGGGGACCCAGCCTTGCTCGGCCGCGAGATGGCGCAACTGTCGCGCCGTTGCCGCCGCATCGTCTGGCTCAATCCGATGCTCGGCTGGGACGGCTATGCGCCGGAAGCGCGCGGCATCAAGGCCGCGCTGCCCTTCGTCGATCTCTACGCGCCCGCGCATACGTTGAGCTCGCTCGCGGCGCTGGAGCCGTATCTGGCGAGGTTGTGAGATGACGAGGGTGAGCCGCTCTGAAGTGTTGTTGACGCAGACTGTCTCGGCATCGGCGGTCGGCTCCCTCCCCCACAAGGGGGGAGGGAACATACCTTCTCTGTCGAAGCAGTGTGCTTCCGACAGTCCGCAGAGGAGGCAATCATGACCGCCTCTTCCGAACTGCTCGATCTCGCCGCGCAACTGAAAGCCAACGACGAGAGCTTCGTGCTCGCCACCGTCGTCCGTACGGTGTCGGTGACCGCCGCGAAGGCCGGCGCCAAGGCGATCATCCGCCCCGACGGCAGCATCGTCGCGGGCTGGATCGGCGGCGGCTGCGCCCGCGGCGCGGTGCTGAAGGCGGCGCGCGAGGCGCTCGCCGACGGCATCCCGCGCATGGTCTCGGTGCAGCCTGAGAACCTGCTCGCCGAGCTCGGCGTCAAGCCGGGCGAAACCAGGGAGGGCGTGCGCTTCGCCGCCAACATGTGCCCGAGCAAGGGCACCATGGACATCTTCGTCGAGCCGGTGCTGCCGCATCCCGCGCTGGTCATCCTCGGCGCGAGCCCGGTCGCGATCGCGCTCGCGGCGCAGGCGCGGCCGCTCGGCTATCACGTGACGCTGGCGGCGCCGGCGTCCGATCTCGTCACGACACCGGAGGCCGATGTGCTGATCGATGGCTTCGCGCTGGATCAACCGGCCGGGAGCAGCCGCTTCGTCGTGGTGTCGACGCAAGGCAAGGGCGACGAGGCGGCCTTGCGTGCCGCGCTCGCCTGCGATGCGGCCTACCATGCCTTCGTCGGCAGTCGCCGCAAGATGGACAGCCTGCGCGACAAGCTGATCAGGGCCGGCATCGACGCCGCGCTGCTCGACAAGGTCAAGGCACCGGCCGGCCTCGATCTCGGCGCCATCACGCCGGAGGAGATCGCGATGTCGATTCTGGCCGAGATCACGCTGACGCGCCGGCGCGGCCAGCGCGGCTGAATTCCGTCATGGCGCGAGCGGCAGGTCGAACGAAACCCTGAGCCCATCCGGCGCGAAGTCGCGCGTCACCTCGCCCTTCAGCGCCGCGCCGAGAATGCGCTCGAACAGCAGCGAGCCGAAGCCGTTGCTCGCAGGTGGGGAGACCTGCGGGCCGCCGTTCTCCTCCCAGGACAGCTTGAGCCGTCCGTCGGCATGGGTCCAGCTCAGCGTCACCCGTCCTGCATCGTTCGACAGCGCGCCGTATTTCACCGCGTTGGTGACGAGCTCGTGCAGCCCCATCGACAGATACAGCGCGACGCCCGGCGGAAGCGGCACGGCAGGACCGTCGACCGTGACACGGTCGCCTTGCAGCGGCGCCAGTTCGGCGCAGACCAGCTCATCGAGCGCGATCGCCTCGCGGCCGCGGTCCAGCGCCAGCGCGTGGCTGCGGGTCAGCGCGGCAATGCGGCCGCGCAGCACCTCGCCGAACGCGGCCAGCGCCGAATCGGCGCGGATGCTGAGCGCGATCACGCTGTCGACCAGCGCCAGCGTGTTCTTGACACGGTGATTGAGCTCATGGACGAGCACGCGATGGTGCTGCTCGATCGTGCGCCGCCGTGCATTCTCGGTGCGCAGCGCGATCTCGTCCATCACGATCTCGCTGAGCTCGGTGAGCTGGGCGATGTCGTCGTCGCTCCACGGCCGCGGCTCGTGATCGATGGCGCAGAGCGCGCCGATCACCTCGCCGCTTGGCAGCCGCAGGGGGACGCCGAGATAGGCGATCACGCCGAGAACCGGCACCGCGAGCTTGTCCTTCACCAGCGGATGCTCGTTGGCGTCGCTGATCACCAGCGGCTGCGCCGAGGTCACGACGTGCTGGCAGAAGGAGTGGCTGAGCGGCGTCTCGCGCAGCGACGCCCACGGCTCGCACAGGCCGACCGAGCTCTTGAAGAACTGCCGGTCGCGATCGACCAGCGCGATGATCGCCGCCGGGGCCTGCAGCAGCCGCGAGGTCAAGCGGGTGACGCGATCGAAGCCCGGCTCCGGCGGCGAGTCGAGCAGCTCGGTCTGCAACAGGGCAGTCAATCGGTCTGGCGCGGAGGCGTCGCGATCGGACGTCATGCAGCTTTCGTCGGTCGGGCGTTCAGCCAGTGACAGGTTGCAAGACGGACCGGACGGAGCGCAAATCCGGAGCCGGTCGATCGTGCGGCGCAGTGGTATTCGGCTGGAACGAAGCCGGCGCAGAGACGAGATGAAGCCATCAACGCGGCCATCGCCGCGCCTCAGGGGCGGGGCGAATCCCGGTTCCACGCAGGTAACCAAGTGGCAGACTATGGCCTGACCAAGGCAAGTTTGGCATTCCGCCGCAGGTTCTCTTTGGTATGCATTATACCCGTCAGCCCCCCTTGACCGCACCCGCCGTCAGGCCGGCCACGATCTGCCGCTGCGCGAACACGGTCAGCAGCAGCACCGGCAGGGTCACGATCAGCGCGGCCGCCGCGAGCGGCCCCCAAGAGAGCTGATCGAACGAGATCATGTTGTAGACCGCGACCGGCAAGGTGCGGGTCTCGCGTCCGGCCAGCACGATGCCGAACACGAAATTATTCCAGGAGAAGATCACCGCGAGGATGAAGGCGACGGCGAGGCCGGGCTTCGCCACCGGCAATGCCACGTGACGGAAAACCTGCCAGCGCGTCGCGCCATCGATACGCGCGGCTTCTTCGAGCTCGATCGGCGTGGTCTCGAAATAGCCGATCATGATCCAGATCACGATCGGCACGGTGACGACGAGATGGATGATGATCTGCGGCCATAGCGTGCCGAGCAGGCCGAGCCACTGAAACAAGAGGAACAGCGGGATCAGATAGGACAGGCCCGGCGTGATGCGCGCGATCAGGATCACGATCGCGGACTTGTGCGCGGCCATGCGGGCGATGCCGTAGCCGGCGGGCACGCCGACCAGCATCGCGAGCGCCGTCGCGCCGCCGGTCACCACCAGACTGTTCTTGAAGTAGGTGAAGAAGCGGTTGGACGACAGCACGTCGGCATAGTTCTTCCAGGCGAAATGCTCCGGCCAGAACACCGGCGGATACGCGGCGTTGTCGACCTCGTACTTCACCGACAGCGAGATCATCCAGAGGAAGAACAGGATCGCAGGCGAGACGATGAGGAAGACGCCGAGCGCGAGCCCGAGCCGGCCGAGGATGGTCTGCGCGCTCATGTGTCGCTCCCCAGCGCATTCCACTGCGCGCGGCGGCGCAACACCAGCAAGAGCGCAGTCAGCGCGATGATCAGCGCGAAGAACACCACCGCGATCGCCGACGCATAGCCGAGGTCGTAATAGACGAAGGCGACGCTGTAGAGATAGAGGTTGATGGTCTCCGACGCCGAGCCCGGGCCGCCCTGGGTGATCGCGAAGATGATGTCGAAGCTCTTGATCGCGTCGATGGCTCGGATCATCGCGGCGATGAACAGGAACGGCATGATCAAGGGCAGGGTGATGTAGCGGAACATCTGCCAGGTGCTGGCGCCGTCGATCTGTGCGCTCTCATACGGCTCCGTCGGCAGCGAGGCGATGCCGCCGAGCACGATCAGCATCACCAGCGGCGTCCACTGCCACGTCTCGACCAGCACCAGCGAGGGGATCACCGTGCCCGGATGGAATACCCAGAGCTGCGGCGGCAGGCCGACCAGCGACAGCAGGTAGTTGAGGATGCCGAGCTGCGGATGGAACATCATCGTCCACACCAGGGCGATCGCCACCGGCGTCGCCATCATCGGCATGATGAACAGCGCCCGCAGCAGTCCCCGGCCGGGGAAGCGGGCATGGAAGATCACCGCCGCGAAGGTGCCGAGCACCAGAGGCAGCAGCACCGATAGAGCCGTATAGGACAGCGTGTGCCCGACCGACTCGACGAAGCGCGGATCGGCCGGCAGCCTGAGATAGTTCGACAGCCCGACGAATGTCGTTGGCGAACCGACCTTCCACTCCTGGAAGCTCATCCAGATCGTGAACAACCAAGGGAAGATGATCACCGCCAGCACGGTGACCAGCGCCGGGATCACGAACGGCCAGTACGACGGCGGCCGCAGCGCACGTTCCGGCGCAGCCGCCTCCGCCGCCGCGCCGGCCTGTTCGACGATCGTGCTCACGCTTTCTCGCTGCGCTCCAGGATCGGGCGGAACTGCTCGTGCGCCTTCTTCAGCTCGGTGGCGGGATCGGCGCCCGACAGCGTCGCGGTCAGCGCCGCACCGACGAGATCGCGGAATTCGGCGACCGGGATGATCACGGGCAGGCCGAGCTTGGAGATCTTGCCGGAGTCGATCGCCGACTGCAGCCACTCCTTCGGCATCTTCACGCCGCCCTGGACCCCGGGGTCGTTGAGCACCGAGTTGCGGAACGGCACACCGCCGCCGGCCTGCACCAGGCGGGCGCCCTGCGGCTTCGACACCAGCCATTGGCACAGCAGCCAGGCCGCTTCCTTGTTCTTGCTCGCGGCCGCAATGCCGATGCCGTCGCCATAGGTCGCCGAGTACTGCCCCTTCGGTCCCGCGGGCACCACGGTGTAGCCGACCTTGCCGACCACGCGCGAGGCGTTGGGATCCTCCAGCGGCGGCGCCCAGCCGACGCCGTCGATCCACATCGCCGAGCGGCCTTGCGTGAACGAGGCCATCGACTCCATCCAGTTGAAGCCGGCCACGCCCGGAGGCGCGCAGGTCGTCAGCAGCTTCTGATACAGCTTGGTCGCCTCGACGGCCTCCGGGCCGTCGGTCAGGATGTTGCCCTTGGCATCCAGGAACTCGCCGCCATAGTTGAGGAAGAAGTTCGTCCAGAGGGTCATGTTGGCGTTGCGCAGGCCGCGGCCGACGAAGCCGAAGATGCCGTCCTTGGCATCGGTCAGCTTCTGCGCCGCCGTGACCATCTCGTCGAGCGTCTTCGGCACTTCGACGCCCTTCTTCGCGAACAGCTCCTTGTTGTAGTAGAGGATGAAGTAGTCGACCGACCATGGCAGCGAGAACATCCGGCCCTTGTCGTTGCTGGCGTAACTGAGGCCAGCGGCGGAGAAATCGCTCTGCACGAGGTCCGGCGCGGTGAGGTTCGGGTCCTTCATGAAGTCGGTGATGTCGGCGAGCCAGCCGGCCTTCTCGAACTGCCGCTTCTGCACGTGATAGCTGAGATGGACGACGTCGAAGCTCGGCTTGCCCGACGACAGTTCGATCACAACCTTCTGTCGCTGCTGCTGCTCCGGGATCTGCTCGGATTCCACCTCGATGCCGGTCAGCGCGGTGAATTCCTTGATGTTCTTCTGCAGATTGTCGCCGCGCGGCCCCTTGGCCAGGATCACCTCGAGCTTGGTACCGGCATATTTCTTCCACTGCGGCTCCGACCAGGCGGGCTGGCCGGTGAGCGCAAGTGCGCCTGCTGCTGCCGTACCCGCAAGCATGTTGCGGCGCGTGATCGCGGTCATCATATCCTCCCAGAAGACTTCTTGTTTGGTCGTGAAGTGTAGCGCGATCCAGCGGCGCTGCAACAGCATGGTGCCCGTTCGACTGGGGATGCGACGACAGCGCGTGGTGCGATGCGGCAATCCGTTATGCGCCCGATGCGGCTGTGAAATCCGTCCGCTCCAGCAGCCACGACAGTGCAAAGCCGGCGACGAGCCCCCAGAACGCGGCGCCGATGTTGAGCAGGGGCACGTCGGCGACGGTGACGAGGAAGGCGATCAGGGCGCCGAGCGAGAAGTTCGTTCTGAACGCGGTCACGAACGCCGTTTGCAGCACGCGCAGCATGGCGAGGCCCGCCAGCGCGGTGATCAATGATTTCGGCGCGATCAGCAGCAGCGTGGTGAAGGTCGGCGCCAGCAGGCCGAAGCCGAGCGCCAGCACGCCCACGACCATCGCCGCGGTATAGTGGCGCTTGCGCTCGCCGCCGGAGACGACGATCGCGTTGGTCGGTCCGGTCAGGCAGGTCGACACGCCGCCCACGACAGCCGCGAGCGCCGAGCCGATGCCGCAGGCCACGGTCACCACATTGACCGGGGGCGTGTGGCCGGCGGCGGTCAGCACCGCAAAGCCCTGGCCGTTCTGCACCACCAGCACGGTGACCGCGAGCGGCACGATCAGCTCGATCATGGCCGCGAGCGACCAGGATGGCGTGGGGATCACCGGATGGATCAGCGCGATCTGCACCGACGCATTCTGATCATACTTGCCGAACAGGAGAGCCGCGAGCGTGCCGATGACGAGCGCGCCGATGATCGGCGGGCAGCGCCGGCCGAGCGCAGGGAGCGCGGTCAGCAGCAGCCAGAGCACGACCATCGGCCCGGCGATGGCAAAGTCGGCGAACACGGCGCGGACGAGATCGAGGCCGAAGCGCAGGAATACGCCGGCGACCATGCCCATCACGATCGGCATCGGCACCAGTTGCATCGCGCGCTTGACCCAGCCGGTGAGCCCGAGCACCAGCATCAACAGCGCCGTGCCGTAGAACGCGCCGACCACCTGCGGGAAGCTGAGATGCGTCAGCGACTGGCCGACCAGGACGGTGCCCGGAATGGTCCAGAACAGCACCAGTGGCTCGCGATAGCGCCACGACAGCAGCAGTGTGATCAGGCCGTTGATGAAGAACACGCCGAAGATCCACGACGCGATCTCCGCCTGCGACAGCCCGCCATTGGCGCCGACCGACAGGATGATGGCGACCGGTCCGGTGATCGCGAACAGCCAGCCGATGAAGCCGTGCGAGGCGTAGAGCGGACCGAAGTCGTCGGCGATCCGGGCGGCGCTGGGCGGCGGGCCCGCGGGGCGTTCGATGGCGCTGAACATGAGGGCGGGGCTCGGGGCTGGGGTTCTTGTTTCCTCGCATCTCCAGGGGATGTTGGCCGAACAGGACGGCCTGTGCAAGGCACGGGGCTGATCGGCGGATTACGCTTCGCTAATCCGCCCTACAGGTTCGAGCGTAGGGCGGATTAGGCGAAGCCGTAATCCGCCGCAAATCTTGAATTCATGCATCCGCTGCGAGTAGGCTTACGTTGGTTTCGACTCGAAGCTCGATCCATGCCCAACTATCGACGCGCATTCGTTCCAGGCGGTTGTTGGTTTTTCACGCTGAATCTGCTCGATCGGCGTCAGAGCTTGCTGATCGATCACATCGACGTCCTGCGCTCCGCGGTCGCCGCCACGAAGCGGCGTTTTCCTTTCGAGATCGATGCCTTCGTGGTGATGCCCGATCATCTTCATGCCGTCTGGACCTTGCCGCCCGATGACGCCGACTTCTCGATGCGCTGGCGGCTGATCAAGAACCGCTTCGCGCGGGCGCTTCCAAGGACAGAAAATCTCAGCCCCACTCGTGTGGTGCGGCAGGAGCGCGGCGTCTGGCAGCGCCGATTCTGGGAGCATCTTATCCGCGACGAAGAAGATTATGCCACGTCACGTGGAGTATTGTTACATCAATCCGGTGAAGCATAGCTTCGTCAGCCGCGTCGCGGACTGGCCGCATTCTTCGTTTCATCGCGATGTGCGCGGAGGAATGTTTCCTGCGGACTGGGCGGGTGATGTCGAGGTCAGCGGAACGTTCGGAGAGCGTTGACGGAGTCAAGTTTGTCTCGAAATCCCGTGCTGTGTGGTGGCGGATTACGCTTCGCTAATCCGCCCTACGCTCGACCCGTAGGGCGGATTAGGCGCAGCCGTAATCCGCCGTATGTATCCGCGCTAAAGGGGCAATCTTCTGCCCGTCGACCAAATCACCTCATTGCTGCAAATCCTGTCATCCCTTCGGATAAAAATAAATCGCTTGATGATTTCGCAAAATCAGCATTATGGTCCCGCTCGTTCCGTTGCGTCGGAGGGGACGTATCGCGGTCGTCATGGACGTCGGCAGCGGAATGCGATGGGCGGGTCGGGTCGCAGCGTGATTCAGTTCGCGTCGACGAACGATGCGGCCCGCACGGTCAAGTCGCGCGGTCCTGGCACCCCGAAGCTGGTGTCCCGCGTAACGCGCGCAAGCGCGTTGCGCGCACGGTGGCCAACAAGCCGGCGCACCGGGGAGAACGCGAAGCAGCCGTCAAAACCATCGCGCAGGGAGGGCCGGGTGTGTTCGGCCAGACCTGTGGTACCTGCCGCCTGCATTTTTTTCCGCAGGCGGGCCACGGGCGCGGCCAGCGCCCGGCCTTCCCTGCGCCCTTCATCTCGTGAGGGCGGCACGATGAGCAAAGCTCGGACGCAAAATGCGTCGCGAGATCGCGGAGCTGCATCTCCAGATGTCGGCAGACAATGTTGCCATGAAAGACACCGTGGGCGTCGTTGCGAGCGCAGCGACTTGTCCGCCGAAGCTCGGAGAGCGTAGGCGGAAGCAATCCAGGATCTCTCCGTTGAGGCACCCTGGATTGCTTCGTCGCTGCGCTCCTCGCAATGACGGCGTACGGGGCAAGCTGCCCACCCTCCCCTGGAGGGGGAGGGTCGCATCACGACGAGCGAAGCGAGACGTGAGGCGGGGTGGGGTGATCTCTCCACTTGTACCAGAGCCTGCGGAGAGATCACCCCACTCCGCTCGCCCGCTTCGCGTGCGATCGACCCTCCCCCTCCAGGGGAGGGTGGGCCAAATCGAGTTCTAGCGCGAGAAGGATGAGGCGACGTTCGCAGACAACCGAGGTCAGTCGAACAGGCTCGACACCGATTCTTCCGCCGCCGTCCGCCCGATCGCCTCGGCGATCAGCGGCGCGATCGCCAGCGTGCGGATGTTGGGGGCGTTGCGGACCGCTTCGGTCGGCATGATGGAGTCGGTGATGACGAGCTCCTTCAGCCGCGACGAGGTGATGCGGGACGCGGCACCGCCGGAGAGCACGCCATGCGTGATGTAGGCGTAGACGTCCTTGGCGCCGTATTTGAGCAGCGCATCCGCCGCGTTCACCAGGGTGCCGCCGGAATCGACGATGTCGTCGATCAGGATGCAGGTGTGGCCGGAGACGTCGCCGATCACGTTCATGACCTCGGACTCGCCGGGACGTTCGCGGCGCTTGTCGACGATGGCGAGCGGCGTGTTGATGCGCTTGGCCAGGCCTCGGGCGCGCGCCACGCCGCCGACGTCCGGCGAGACGACCATGAGGTTGGAGAGATCGAAGCGATCCTTGATGTCGCGCACCATCAGCGGCGAGGCAAAAAGGTTATCGGTCGGGATGTCGAAGAAGCCCTGGATCTGGCCGGCGTGCAGATCGAGCGTCATGACGCGGTCGACGCCCGCATGGGTGATCAGGTTCGCGACGAGCTTGGCCGAGATCGGCGTGCGCGAGTTCGATTTGCGATCCTGCCGCGCATAGCCGAAATAGGGCACCACGGCGGTGATGCGGCGCGCGGAGGCGCGGCGCAGCGCATCGGTGATGATCAGGAGCTCCATCAGCAGGTCGTTCGCCGGATAGGACGTCGATTGAATGATGAAGACGTCGGAGCCGCGGACGTTCTCCTGGATCTCGACGAAGATCTCCATGTCGGCGAAGCGCCGGACCACCGCTTTCGTCAGCGGCAGCCCAAGTTCAGCGGCGATGCCGGCGGCGAGAGCCGGATTGGAGTTGCCGGCGACGAGTTTGATGGAGCCGTTCTTGGCCGACATCGTGAATTCTCCTCGCGTCTCGCTGGAGACCTTGTTCAGCATATCGGGCTATCCATGGAACCGGCAGTTTTGCACGGGCGAGGTGATATCAAGGACACCGCGCGCATGGCAACCCGCCGCAGGTGTTTTTCCCGGTCAAAAACGGCGCAAAATGCGCCTCTTTGCCTAATGGTCGGTGTAGCCGAGGGCCGCGACGCTGGTGCCGCCGGACGCCGGCGACGCGGGCTCGGCCACGGCGACCGCGGGGCCGCGGGTGGCCGGTGCCGCCGGTGGCGCGCCGTCGGCGGGCGCGGTGCCGTTCAGCATGTTCGAAAGTCCGCTGAAGCCCGCCTGCGCGATTTTCCGAAGCACCATGTCGTCGACATTGTTCCACGGATCGCGGCCGCCGCGTCCGACCGGCTCTTCGCCCGACAGCCGCAGCGCGCGCTGCTGATTGCGATCATAGACGTCGAACACCCAGGCGATCACGCTCTTGCCGCTGACGACCTGGGCGGAGAGATAGGTGCGGACACGATACGCTGCAGGGGCCTCGCGCGACACGATGGCGAGGCTGCGCAGTTTGGACTCGCTGTCGAGCACGCTGACCATGCGGTCGAAGATCTGCGGCGGCGGGCCGTCGATCTGCTCGAAGGCGATCGTGGCGCTATCCGATGCAGGCGCCATCGCATAGGCGTTGGACGGGCCACCGCTGCTGGTCGCGCAGCCGCCGAGCGTTGCAGCGGACGTCATCAGCAAAACGGCAACGCAGGCGTGCTGCGCAGCGCGGCTGATCCGTCGAAGTGGTGTCGGCGCTCCCCTCATCGTCGGGAGCGATATCGTTAAAATCGATTAACGTCTAGGTCGCGGCTGCCACAGATTGGGACAGAGTGCACTCAGTTGTACAGAAAGGGTTAAGCAATCCACATGCGGCCACAATGGCGCCCCGCTTCAGCCTTCGAGCATGATGGCATGGACGTGCCGGCCATAGTCCGGCTCCCTGCGATGCACAGAGCGGCGGTAACTGAAGAAGCGCTCATCGGCATAGGTGTCGAGGCCGAGGTCGTCGATCAGCAGCACGCCGGCGTTTTCCAGCCGCATCCGGATGAAGCCGGCGAGGTCGAACATTGCGTGGCCGTCGCGCGTCGAGGGCAGGAAGAAGCGCGCGTGCTCGGCGTCGTCGTCGAGGAAGCGCGTGACGAACTCGGCGCCGACTTCATAGCTCGGCTGGCGGATCAGGGGTCCGACGGCGGCGATGACCTGCCCGCGCTCGGCGCCAAGCTGCTCCATCGCCTGCAGCGTGGCTTCGAGCACGCCGGTGAGCGCGCCTTTCCAGCCGGCATGGGCGGCGCCGATGACGCGCCTCTCGGGGTCGGCGAACAGGATCGGCCCGCAATCGGCCGTGGTGACACCGATCGCGAGATTCGGCGTTGCGGTCACCAGCGCATCGGCCTTCGGCCTGACGGGGCCGTCCCAGGGCCCGGTCGCAACCACGACGTCGGGCGAATGAATCTGGTGCAGGCTGAGGAACTGGTCGGGCGCGACGCCGAGATGGGCGGCCATGCGGCGGCGGTTTTCCCGGACGTTCTCCGGCACGTCATTCGATCCGAGCCCGCCATTGAGGCCGGCATAGATGCCGTCGGAAACGCCGCCCTCGCGGGTGAAGAAGGCGTGGCGCAGGCCAGGGATCGCGGACATCACATCCGATGATACCAGCATCATGCGCCTCCCGTGTTCTCGTTGGTGTGTTCGTCGCTGATGCCCGCCAGCACCGGAATGGCCGGATCGGAGATGCCGAGCACCTTGAACAGCGACCCCATTCCGCCGCGGCCGCCGCCGGTCAGGCGCTTCAGCCCGCTCGCGATGTCCTGCGAGACTTCCGGCGACGCCTTCTGCATCAGGGTCAGCGCGCGGGTTTCGATGCCGAGCCGCTGCAGGAACTCGCCCTGCGTGACCGGGCCGTGAACGCGCGCGCCGACGGCTTCCGCGGCCCGCGCCAGCGCGTCGAAATCGACATGGGCGGTGATGTCGGCAAGCCCTGGTGTCTTGAGGGGATCAGCGAAGCTATGACGGGCGATGGCCTGGAAGGTGTCGCCGACGTCGCTGCGCACATGGCCGTAATCGATGATGACGGCGGCGCCGCGCTGGTCGCGGATGCGCCTGGCGATGGCCATCATCTCCATGTTCGGCCGCCATTCGAAGATCGCGCCGGCCGGCGCGGCGCGCACCAGCGGCGGCAGCAGCAGCTCGAAGCCGGGCGTCGGATCGGCGGCCGCGCCGTAGACGAAGTTCTCCTCCTCGTCGAGCTCGACGACGCGCTCGTGCCAGCCGGTCTCGCGCCTGATCATCTGGTGGATCGGCAGCACGTCGAAATACTCGTTGGCGAAGATGACGCTGGGGCCCTCCGGCACCTCGTCGAAGCTCTCATGCCAGTTGACGTTGCGCAGGCCGGTCAGCGTCGCCTTCTGCTTTTCGCGCAGGACAGGATTGACCTCGACCAGGTGGACCGAGATCGTCTGGTACAGCGGCGGCAGCACGCGCAGCGCCCGCAGCGCATCCGACATCATGGTGCCGCGGCCGGGTCCCAGCTCGATCAGCCGGAATTGCTGCGGCGATCCCGTCGCCTTCCAGATCGAGGCCGCCCACAGTCCGAGCAACTCGCCGAACATCTGGCTCACTTCGGGGGCGGTGGTGAAGTCGCCCTCGCGTCCGAGCGGATCGCGCGAGATGTAGTAGCCGTGCTCCGGATGCATCAGGCACAGCTCCATGTAACGCCAGACCGGCATCGGTCCGGATGCCTTGATCAGCCGCTTGATCTCGGTGTGGAGCGGAGAGGTTTCGATCACGGATTGGCCTGCAGCGGGGGAGTGGCTTGATGTGTCCCGGGCTTGCGCAGCGCCCGCGCCACCAGGATGGCGCCGATGATCAGCATCGGCACCGACAGCACCATGCCCATGGTCAGGCCACCCCAGAGAAAGCCCAATTGCTTGTCGGGCTCGCGGAACAGCTCGCTGGTGATGCGCGCCACGCCATAGAGGGTGATGAAGCTGCCGAGGATCAGGCCGGGCCGTTTCAGCGCGCCGAACCGGATCATGATCGCCAGCACGATGAACAGCACGATGCCTTCGAGGCCGGCCTCGTAGAGCTGGCTCGGATGGCGCGGGAGGTGGGTCGGATCGCGCGGGAAGATCATCGCCCAGGGCACGCTTGTATCGGCGGCACGGCCCCACAGCTCACCATTGATGAAATTGGCGATGCGGCCGAGCAGCAGGCCGATGGGCGCGACCGCGGTGGTGACGTCGCCGAGCGAGAGGATCGGCAGGCCGTTGCGGCGGGCGAACCAGATCACGGCGAGCACGCAGCCCATGAAGCCGCCATGGAACGACATGCCGCCGTTCCACAGCTCGAAGATCTCGATCGGATGATCGATGAAGAACGGCAGGTTGTAGAACAGCACGTAGCCGGTGCGGCCGCCGAGGATGATGCCGATCGTGACCCACAGGATGAAGTCGTCGAGCTGGACCAGCGACACCGGCGCCGGGCCGCCCCACAGCCGCTCCTTCTTGAGCAGCGAGCGAGCGTAGAGCCAGCCGATCACGATGCCGCAGATATAGGCCAGCGCGTACCAGCGGATCGCGAACGGGCCGATCGCGATCGCAACCGGATCGAACACGGGGAAATCGATGAGGAGAGGCGTCATTCACTGGCTTTCGTGGACACGGCGTCCCGCTTCCGGAAGCCCCCGGGCGATGCGGGCTTCGAACGAGCCCCGCCACATGAACGGGCGCGGCGCGATGTGATCTCAGGGCTGCTCATACCAGCGCCGCGGGCCGGCGCAACAAGTACGATGACAAGGAAACCAAGGCATGACAAGACGGCCCATCTTGCGGGCGGCGACAGGGATCGCCATTCTGTCTTCCATTATCTTGCTCGTCGCGGGACGCGGAGTTTCTCACATGACCCAGACCAACAACCGGTTTTTCGACGAACTCGGCCGCCTGATGAACGATGCCGCAGGTGCCGCCCAGGGCATGAAGCGGGAGGTCGATTCCGTCATCCGCAACCAGGCGGAAAAGATCCTGAACGACCTGGACATCGTGAAGCGCGAGGAGTTCGAGGCGGTCAAGGACATGGCCCGGCTCGCCCGCGAGGAGAACGAGGCGCTGAAGGCGCGGATCGCGGCGCTGGAAGCCAAGCTGGGTGGTGCGGCCGGCACGCCGCCGGGCGCCGGCAGCGCGGATGGCTGACGCCGCGGCCGGGGTCGCCCTGGGACGGGAGGGGCAGGCGGCCCCTTCATTTCCTTGTCATTTCCCGGGTTTGCCGCTAGAACGCCGCCACGTCCGCGGCCCCCGCACCCCTGGAGGCTTGCCGAAGGACGTCCAGCAACGGGCCGCATTGCGGCCTTTAACTTTTTAAAACAAGGACTTAACACGATGGCGACCGTCAGAGAACTGAAGGCGACCGCCCGTCCGTCAGTCGGCAAGGGGGCCGCACGGGCAGAGCGTCGCGCCGGGAGAGTGCCCGGAGTGATTTATGGAGACAACCAGCCCCCGCTGCCGATCTCGGTGGAAGACCGCGAGCTGCGCCAGCGCATCCTTGCGGGCCGGTTTCTGACCACGATCTTCGACGTCACCCTCGACGGCAAGAAGCACCGGGTGATCCCGCGCGACTTCCACCTCGATCCGGTCAAGGACTTCCCGATCCACGTCGACTTCATGCGGCTCGGCCAGGGCGCGACCATTCGCGTCAGCGTGCCGCTGCATGTGGTGGGTTCGGAAGGCGCGCCGGGCGTCAAGCGCGGCGGCACCGTCAACATCGTGACCCACACGCTCGAGCTCGAGTGCCTCGCGGAGAACATTCCGCAGTACATCGAGGCCGACGTCAGCGCGCTCGAGATCAACCACTCGCTGCACATCTCCGATGTCAAGCTGCCGACCGGTGTGAAGACGCTGTCGCGCGACGACGCGACGCTCGTCACCATCGTGCCGCCGTCGGGCTATGGCGAGGAGCAGAAGGCGGCTGCTGGCGCCGCAGCGGCGCCCGCTGCTGCTGCTCCGGCTGCAGCTGCGAAGGCTCCCGCGGCCGCTGCCAAGGCGCCGGCTGGCGGCGACAAGAAGAAGTAAGCCGTTCCGCTTATGAGAAGCACGGGCGGGTCCCGTGCTTCTCGAAGCGACGGCGGGGGCGGATGCCGCGTCATGCTGCTGTTTGTCGGCCTCGGCAATCCTGGCGCGAAATATGCGCGCAACCGGCACAATATCGGCTTCATGGCCGTTGACGAGATCGCGCGGCGTCACCGCTTTTCGCCGTGGCGACGCAGGTTTCAGGGCGAGACCTCGGAAGGCACGCTCGACTCCGAGCGCGTCATCCTGCTCAAGCCCACGACCTATATGAACGAATCCGGCCGCGCCGTGCAGGAAGCGGCCAGCTTCTTCAAGCTCGGCGTCGGCGACGTCACGGTGTTTCAGGATGAGTTGGAATTGTCGCCGGGCAAGCTGCGCGTGAAGGTCGGCGGCGGCATTGCCGGCCATAACGGGTTGCGCTCGATCTCGGCGCATCTCGGCAACGACTATCGCCGCGTCCGGCTCGGCATCGGTCATCCCGGCGTCAAGGAATTGGTGCACGGCCATGTGCTGTCGGACTTCGCCAAGTCCGACATGCCCTGGGTCGAGGCGCTGTGCGAGGCGGTGGCCGACAATGCGGGTTTGTTGACGGGCCGGCGCGACGCCACCTTCGCCAACAAGGTGCATCTGGCGCTGCAGGCCAAAGGTTTTCTGGACAAGGGCGATGCCGGCGCCGCGTAGGGCGCCCCGGGCCCTCGCCTCAAGAGGATGCGAGACGGATCATGGGATTCAAATGCGGGATCGTCGGCTTGCCCAACGTCGGCAAGTCGACGCTGTTCAACGCGCTGACGGAGACGGCGGCGGCGCAGGCGGCGAACTATCCGTTCTGCACGATCGAGCCGAATGTCGGCGAGGTCGCCGTTCCCGATCCGCGGCTGGAAAAGCTCGCGGCGATCGCCAAGTCGGGCCAGATCATTCCGACGCGGCTGACCTTCGTCGACATCGCCGGCCTGGTGCGCGGCGCCTCCAAGGGTGAAGGCCTCGGCAACCAGTTTCTCGCCAACATCCGCGAGGTCGACGCGATCGCGCATGTCGTGCGCTGCTTCGAGGATTCCGACATCACCCATGTCGAGGGCAAGATCGCCCCGCTCGCCGACATCGAGACCATCGAAACCGAGCTGATGCTGTCCGATCTCGACAGCCTCGAGAAGCGGGTCGACAACCTCGCCAAGAAGGCCAAGGGCGGCGACAAGGACGCCAAGGAGCAGTACGAACTGGTCACCCGTGCTCTGGTGCTGCTGCGCGACGGCAAGCCCGCGCGGCTGCTGGAGCGCAAGCCGGAGGAGGAGCGCGCCTTCGGCATGCTCGGACTGCTCACCTCCAAGCCCGTGCTCTACGTCTGCAATGTCGAGGAAGGCTCGGCCAAGGACGGCAACAGCTTCTCAAAGGCGGTGTTTGCGCGCGCCAAGGAGGAGGGCGCGGTCGCCGTCGTGATCTCGGCCAAGATCGAGTCCGAGATTGCGACGCTGTCGCGCGAGGAGCGAGTGGATTTCCTGGAGACGCTCGGGCTCGAAGAGGCAGGTCTCGATCGGCTCATCCGCGCCGGCTATCAGCTGCTCGACCTGATCACCTACTTTACGGTCGGTCCGAAGGAAGCGCGCGCCTGGACCATTCACCGCGGCACCAAGGCGCCGGCGGCGGCCGGCGTCATTCACACCGATTTCGAGAAGGGCTTCATCCGCGCCGAAACCATCGCCTATGCCGACTATGTCGCGCTCGGCGGCGAGGCGGGCGCCCGCGAGGGTGGCAAGCTGCGCCTCGAAGGCAAGGAGTATGTCGTCGCCGACGGCGACGTCATGCACTTCCGCTTCAACAACTAAGGCCGTGCGGGGCGGCTACATCCGCCCCTGCTCGCGGATCGCGCCGAGATGCTCGTTGATGCGGAAGACGATCAGCACGAACTCGGCGATGATGCGCGAGAACACCATGCCGACGATGATGCCGGCGAGCGACGACAACAGCATCAGGAAACCGCCGAACGGGCTGATCGCCATTTCGGAGAGGCCCGTGAAAATGCCGCGAATTCCCGACAGGATGATCAGCGCAATCACGAGCCAATAGAACGTCTTGATGATGGTGGGCGTGATGAAGCGGTCCCACTGGAACAAATCGCGAAATTCCAACATCCTGATCCCCCGGCCACGTCCGAATCGGTCGTCAAATCCGTCTTTAAGTCGTGCTCGAATTGCGCGCCAGACGGCATCGGCGGCAGCCGAATTCGTTCCGGTGTATGGCGCCTTCTGGCACTCTCTTGCGACTGGACCGGGCGTCAGCCATGCGAGCGGCCCGGTTGTGATTGCTGCAAAGTGCGGCCACAATCGGGCTTCTTTCAGCCATTCCCAGCCTCATGACCCTCACCTTCGAAGATTTTCCGCAAGGCCCGTTCGGCAGCTTCGGCCCGCGACACGTCACCCGCGACGAGATCATCGCCTTCGCGTCTGAGTTTGATCCGCAGCCGATGCATCTGGACGAACTGGCTGCCTCGCAGTCGATGCTCAAGGGCCTGTCCGGCTCGGGCTGGCACCTCTGCTCGCTGATGATGCGCATGATGTTCGACGGCTTCATCGGCCGCACCGCTTCGCTCGGCTCACCGGGCGTCAACGAGGTCCGGTGGCTGTCGCCGCTGCGTCCTGACGATGAGCTGATGCTCGATGTGGAGGTTCTGGAAGCGCGGGTGTCGCGGAGCCGTCCGTCGACCGGGATCGTCACCTTCAAATGCAGCGTGCGCAACAAGGCGGGCATGAGACTTTGCGAGATGGTTTCTCCCATCATCGTCGAGCGCCGTGAGAGCCGCGGGCAGGTGGGCTGATGCGCTTTTTCGAGGATCTTCAGGTCGGCCAGCGCCGCGAGCTCGGCTCCCACACGTTCACTGCCGAAGAGATTAAGCGCTTTGCCATTCAATTCGATCCGCAGCGCTTTCATCTCGACGAGGAAGAGGGCCGCCGATCGCTGTTCGGCGGGCTCGCGGCATCGGGATGGCACATCGGCTCGGTCTGCATGAAGCTGATCGTCGCGGATAATCAGCGACTGCTGGAGATCGCGCGCACGCGTGGCGAGCCGATCGCTCTCGGAGGTCCTTCTCCCGGCTTCCGTGATCTGCGCTGGCACAAGCCGGTGCTTGCAGGAGATACGATCAGCTTCTCGAGCGAGATTGATTCGCTTCGCGAGTCGGCCTCGCGCCCGGAGTGGGGCATCCTGCAGGCGCGCAATACCGGCATCAATCAGCGCGACGAGCTGGTGTTCTCTGTGCTTGCGTCGGCCTTCGTCCCTCGACGGAACAACGGTTGAGGCGAAAAGGTCACGCTTCGTAGGATTGTCGGCGCGGAACGAACTTCGCGCTAACGCATTCTGAACTCCGACTCTATAAGACAGCCAATCAGGGATCAGGATGTGGGGGATGAGTATGGCAGATCGCGGTGGTCTGAAACTCCTCGGCTTTATCTTTGCCAGCGTGACGCTCGCGGTGATGCTCGCGACGGGAATGGTCGTGAAGGGCTACGCCGACGGATCGTATTCGCTCGAGACGTCAGCGACGATCAACGAGTGACAGTTTAACTACTCGTTAACCAGAACGGACCACGCGGTCCTGTTCGTAGAGGCGATCTAGCGGCTCCAGATGAGCACCATGATCGCCATCGCCATCGCCACCACCAGCAAACCGACGAAACGGACCATGATGGTCCCGATCCGCTGAGGCTTGGGCCGCAGAGGAATCGGATCGGTGTTGTGCGGCCGGATCGTTTCCATGAGAGCGACATCCCCCTGACGCAACCTGCCCGCCACGAGAGCGGCGGAAGTTGGTCGCGGGAGGGCCGGAGCGCGTTCAAGGACGCGGCGCTGCAAAGACGAAAACCGCCGCGCGATGCCTCGCACGGCGGCCCTCTTCAAGATCCGGAAAGAATGTTCAGCTGCTGCGCAGGCCGTCGGCGGCGCGCTTCCACTGCGTGACGTTCTCGGCGATCGCCCGGGTCGACTTCATCGCCGCCTGGCTGAGCTGTGCATAGCTCGCGATCTCGCGCTGCACCCGCTGGCCCTCGGCATGCAGCAGTTCGCGCAGGCTCTCGAGCTCTCCGATCAGGTTCTCGATCTCCGACAGCGAGGTGCCGGCGACGCGCTGGATCAGCGTGGTGACGCTGTTCACTGCTGCATCGGCATCGATCGAGGCCTCGGCCGTGGCGGCCGCATTGGGGCGGCGCAGATAGGCGATATCGTTACGGACGAAATCACGAATGCCGGCCTCGACTTCGGAGACCGCGGCCAGATCCGTATCCAGCTCGGCTTCAGTTCCATCGATCTTGTCCGGACGAATGACATTCATCGGCTAATTCCTCATTTCGCGTTCAAGCGAGCGCGGTGTCCCCGCACGACGAACTTCTCAAAGCCTATCAGTGCGGCCAAATTGGGCCGCACCGCGGCGAAGCTGCGGCGAACGTTCGATCATTCGTGGCGGGCTGCCGCAATGGTGAACGTCACCAGCTCCGCTTGAAGCCGGCCGAGATGCTCTTGCTGGTGCCGCCCTGCGCGGTCTCGCTGACTGAGCCGGAGATGCTGAGACCATCCGACAGCTTCTGCTCCGCGCCGATCTTGCGCAGCCATTTGTCGTCGCTCGACGACAGGGTCTGGCCGGCGGTGACGCTGGTGCCGGTGTCGCCGATCGAGAGCCTGGCGGATTGCTCGGTGTCGAAGCTGCGGCTGGTGGTCTTCGGCGCCGCGCCGGGAATCGGCACCATGCCCTGCTGGGTGACGTTGTAGCCGTTCTGCAGGGTCAGATTGTAGTGATCGATCGGCACCGCCTTGGTGATGGTGGTGCCGAGCCGGCTGTGATCGGATCCGGGATCGACGCGGGCCTCGATGGCGGTCTTGTCCCAGATCGAGCCGGCCCCCGGCGCGGTGACGGCCGCCCAGGCCGAGCCGCCGGATTCCGGAGCATTGCCGCCGTTCTCGGCCTTCTCCGCCAGCAATTCCGACATCGTGGTCGGCTGCCGCGCGACCGTCATGTCGGCGCCGACGCGGGCGTCCCAGAACGGCGATACCGACTGCTTGACCGACACGCCCGAGGCGAGGCTGCCCTTGTTCTGGTTCGACCAGTCGAGCGCGGCGGCCTTCTCTGCGGCGGCCTTGCGCTTCGCCGCCGCGGCGGCTTCGGGACGGTCGAGGAAGGTGGTGTCGTCGATCGCGAGCTGGCTCCAGTCGAGCTTCTCGACGTCGATGTCCTTCATTGGGTCGGCCGCTGCCTGGTCCTCGGACTTGTCCTCGTCCTCCGGCTCCGGCGCGATCTGCTGCCAGGGTGTGATCTGCAGCGGCTGCGGCGCCTGCATCAGCGTCTGGGCCGGCGCGGCGGACGCAAGAAGGCCGAAGCCGGCCGTGAAAACCGCCAGCGCGCAACCATACGATGTCATGAGAGCAACCCCCGCCGCCCGAACCTGTGTGCCGGAATATGGTGGAATCTTGGCGCAAAATTATGGCTGCGCCAGTCACGATCTGTTGGGTTGCCGGTGAGTGTGACCACAATCCAACACGCCGGCGGGCTCAGGCGAAGCTGCCGATGCGCGGCAGGTCGATGGGGCGGCCGAGCGTCTGCTCGACCAGATCGAACGTATCGATCAGGATCCGCAGCCGCGCGAGCTTGCCGGCGCGGAATTGCATGAATTGCGCGAGCCGCGCCGTGATCGGCTTGTCGGAATCCTGCGCCGTCATCGCGCAGCGGACCATGGTCGCCGCGCTGGTCTCGTCCAGCATCAAGGTCTCGCGCTCCAGCCGGCGGATGCTCACATTGTCCGCGATCTGCCTGACGGCGTCGAGCACGGCGGCGCGGCCGTGCCGCGCGCCGAGGAAGGGAAACATGTCGATCGGGCCGTAGATGGCCCAGTCGATGTCGTCATCGAGAAGCTCGGCGAAATCGTCGAAACGGCGGTCGTTGATCGCGCCATGCAATGCGCGCGACAGACGCCAGAGGCTGTGCTCCGTCATCGGCTCGGGATCCTGAACTGGCTTGCAAGGAGGCGCGCCGGCCTCAAGGCGACGTCGCAACGGACGTCGCGCCGGGGCGCCGAATCTATCTCTCTTAAGCCTCACATAAATCAACCACCTGCGCGCGCAACGGCTGTTTTTGCATTGCACAAATGCGCGCGACCGCCGGTCGCCGCGCCCTAACGCCCTTCATGCTGCATGCGCTGCTGCGCGATCGCGACCTCGTGGTCGCGGAAGGCGGCCATGCCGAACAGGGTGGCGCCGGCGAGGCCGCCGATCAGGGCGCCGAGCGGCATGAAGGTGAAGAACACCAGCATGCCCGCATAGCCTTCGAATTCGCTGGTGTTGAACAGCTCGATCCAGGCCAGTCCAAGCCCTACTCCGATCGTCGCGCCGCCGACGACGCCCATCACCAGTCCGGCCATCGCCAGGAATGCTATTCTCATGTCACCGATGCCCCGTATACCACCGCTCATGGGGTGCGGAGCCCGGGCCACAGGTTCAAGGCGACGAGGCCGCCGGTGGTGACGTTTGCGTGATCGGCTGGTCCAGGCCCTGGTCCGCCACGGCCGTGCCGGCCTCAGGGCCGGGCGGCGCCCGCGATCAGCAGCCGGCTGAGATCGCATTCCAGCACCTGCTGCACCAGGTCGTAGGTGTCCATGATCTCGCGGATGCGGGCGATGCGGCCGTCGCGCAGCGTGTAGAAGGCGGCGAGGTCGTATTGCACGATGCGGTCGTTGTCGCGCTTGCGCAGGAAGATGCGCAGATCCACGGCGACCTGGTCGCCTTCGCAGATCATGGTCTTGATCTCGTGCCGGACCTCGGCATAGCGGCTGCGCGCCGTCTCCCACATCTGCCGCACCTCGGCCTTGCCCCGGCGGCCGCCGAGATGGGGGAAGATGTCGATCGGCGCCGAGGCGAAGTGCTCGAGGTCGTCGGTGCAATGCGCCAGCACGTTGTCGAAATCGCCGGCGGCATGGGCCTCGAGCAGCTTGCGCACGCGCTGCTTGTTGATGTGCTCGATCATCCTGTCTCCACTGACGGGAATGTCCGCGTCGGCGATCTCGTTCTGGAGATGCCGGCGGACGGCCGTCAACCACCTGTGTGACCGTCGGCCGGCTCAATGCGCCGGTACGGTGAACGGAAGCTTGGCGAGTGATCGCGTCACGATCATGTCTCAGCCCACTCTCGGCTCATCTCTCAGCTCATTTCTCAGCTCTTGGGTCATCACCGCGCGCGATAAGGTTCGCGCAATGCGTCATGCCGGTTGCGAGGCGGGAACCGCCCCGCCGCGTCGCCGTTACCTCGCACCATTCTTGCGGAGCTCGATCATGACGATGTCGATCACGAAGACCATGCTGGCCGCCTCCGTCGCAGCGCTGGCGCTGCTGTCGACGCAGGCCGCCGAGGCCAAGGGGTGCATCAAGGGCGCCATCGTCGGCGGCGTGGCCGGCCACTATGCCGGTCATCACGGCGTGCTCGGCGCCGCCGCCGGCTGCCTCTATGGCCGTCACCGCGCCAAGGAGCAGGAGCGTCAGCAGCAGCAGGGCCAGGTGAACGGGCAGGGCCGGACCTAATCGATGCCGCGCGTCGACCGTCCTCGGCGTGCCCTCATCCCAGCCGGCGGCGATGGCCTCGCGTGACGGGGCTCACGGTCCTCCTCCGGCGTGCCGGTTAGACGGGAGCGGTCTGGTCCTCGCCGAGGACCGCCGCAACCGGATGTCCGGGCCATGCTCACCGTCGCCTCTCCCAGCACCTCCGCGCCGAAGGCGCCGCTGCTCAACCTCTTCGAAGGCATGGCGCTGACCGCGCTGTTCCAGGCCATTCCAACCTATGCCGGCGCCGCGCTGATCCTCAAGCTGGCGCACAGCACGGCGCTGCGGCCCGGCATCATCGGCTTCGTCGCGAGCGCGACCATCATCCACGTGCTGATGACTTCCGCTGCGGGGCCGCGCTTTCAGCGCGTGCTCAAGCAGGCCTACGCGGCTGATTTCTACGACGCGACGCTGGGCCTCGCCGACAAGGTGCTGCGCTGGCGCACGCAGCCCGAGGCATCGCTGCAGCTCCTGGGCTCGACCGTGATGCTGGCGCTGCTGTCGGTCGCGGTGCTGGCGATGGGATGAGCCGGCATCGCCTCCTCACGATGGATGGGCGCGGCGCTGTCGCTCGTCGCAGCTTGCCTAGGACGACGGCGGAGGGGAGAACTCATTTACGATTCAAACAGCCGAAGAGAGTCCGGGACATGACGGCGCGGTCTCGCGGCATGGGATGCCCGAGTGATGCGATCCGCGTGGCCCTCGTGAGTGCAGAGGGCGCAGGGAATGCCGGGTGAAGGCCTCACCCATGGCCCGCCTGCGAAAAAAATGCAGGCGGCAGGTACCACAGGCAAAGCCGATTCAACCGGCATTCCCTGCGCGACGGTCTTCACGCTTATACGCAGTCTCCCTGGTGCGCCGGGCTTGTTGGCCACCATCCCCAGCGCCATGCGCTCGCATTGCGCCGGGTTGATACCAGCGTCGGGGTATCAGGACGCTGCGACTTCACGTCCGCAAGCGATCGTTCGTCGGCACCCTCGTCGAAGAGAATGCTGCGATCTCTCGCGGCCATCGCATCCCCGCCTCGCGTGTCGTGACGATCGCGCGCTACGCCCCTCTGCGGTGAGGCGGGATGCGAGGAGATAATCATGATTTCTGATAATTCGCAAGAAGTTTATTTTTTCCGGAATATGCGCGCTTCATCTCTCGCGTTGTCTGGCGGGCCGTCTGATGGATTTCGTGAAGGGCACCCCTAATTTGGGTCCGACGCCGCGAGAAATTCTTCCGCTTTGGCTCGGCTCGAGAACCGCCCGAGCTCTTCATAGGACGGCTCGTCCTCGGCGTCATCAGCCGATCGCAGGACGACAAAGCAATCCTCATTTCTCAAAATCAGCTCTGTCAGGTCCTCGCTCCGGGACGGAGACATGTCGCGGGCGCCGCAATGAGGACACTCGTCGTCGCACATGCACGACCATTCATCGGTCCAGGCCTGCGCGCAACGTTCACAGCGATAGAAGTTCAAGAACCAGGCCATTGCCGGACCTCATGTCTTCAAACGATAGCGGCCGCGCGCTACGAACTCCAGGAATCCCTGATCGCGCAGGACCTGGAGCTGCTGGCGGATTTTTGGCCGGACGTTCTGGTTGCCGGGATAGAGCAGGCTGAGATGGCGGTCGAAAGCGTAGACATCATCGAGCGTGAATTCCGGCTTGCCGAGCGACTCGACGCATTTCAGCACCTCGATCAGCCATCCGCGCGCATCCAGGGATTCCTTGCGGAGGAAGAGCGTCCGGCTCCATTCCTGCAGCACTAGCTCCTTGGCGCGGACGACGCCATTCTGCACGATGTGAATCTTGCCCGACTCGGGAACGCGATCGAGAAGAATGTTCGAGCCGACCCACCCCGCGCGCCGCGCGGTCGCCGCGAGCGGCTTGCGCTGCTCGATGATATCGCGGACGAAGAAATGCTTCGGCACGACGAAGAGGTTGATGACCGACCGGGTGTCACGGTCATAGTTCATCAGCAGGAGATTGGGATTGTTGCTGGCGGCCAGCCGCTCGCACTTCGTCCCATAGGCGCCGTCGGCGACCTTGGCGCCGAATGCCTTCTTCTGGCTCTTCAGCTCGAATTCTTCGCTGCAGGCTTTACAGAGAAAATCCGCCAGCGGGCTGTTGTTTGGAAACTGCGTCATGTTCGACTGGCCGCAGTTCGGACAATAGGCTTGCGCGCCAACCCACGCCTCGGTCCACGCCCGCGCCTTCTGCGTGCCGCTGGTGTAGGCGGTCTGGGATTCTTCGAAGCCGAGTTTCATGTGAGCAGAGTAGCTCAACATCATATGTATTCCAGTCGAGATCGCGGGACCGGAGGTCATTGCGAGCGAAGCGGCGAAGCGAAGCAATCCAGATCAGGCCAAGTGCATGGACTGGATTGCTTCGTCGTTGTCGCTCCTCGCAATGAGGCGGCGAGAAGGTTTACACCTCACCGCTTCTTCCACCCGCCGCGCTTTCCCGGCGCGCCACCGGTCGAGCGCGGAGCCGGGCCGAATTCGGGGCCGGACTCGCGGGAGTTGGTGGGCTGGATGATCTTGCTGCTGCTGCCGAATGGCTTTGGCGGCAGCTTGGCGTTGGGGCGGTAGGGCAGGGATTCCGGGCCGTGCATCTCGTCGAGATGCGGCTTGTGGACTTTGGAGCCGGTGCTTGGGCCGCCGCTGATGATGTCGTCGAGGGACGGCGCGAGCGGGTCGCGGGGCTTCACCCCACCCCGGCCGCCTTTGGCGGCCGACCCTCCCCCTCCAGGGGAGGGTGAAGAGGAGCCGCCAGCGCGTGCCGCAGCGCCACGGCCCTTCATCGCCGTGGTCGGGAGATTGGCGGCGTCGCCGTATTTCTTGGCGCCGGCGTAGCTGCCCGCCTTGCTCTGCACGGTGCGCTGCTTGGCGGTGGGGTCGTCGACGACGGCGAGCTCGGTGGCGCGGAGGCGCTTGACCTCGTCGCGGAGGCGGGCGGCTTCCTCGAAGTTCAAATCGGCGGCGGCTTCGCGCATCCGGGTTTCGAGATCGGCCAGCACCGCCTCGAAATTGTGGCCGATCGAGATGACGTCGTCGGTGGTGGTGCCGCCGCCGGTCTCGATCAGCACGTGGTCGCGCTCGTAGACCGAGTTGAGGATGTCGCCGATCGACTTCTTGACGCTCTCCGGCGTGATGCCATGGGCCGTGTTGTACTCCACCTGCTTCTCGCGGCGGCGGTTGGTCTCGGCGATGGCGCGCTCCATCGAGCCGGTCATCTGATCGGCGTAGAGGATCACCTTGCCGTCGACGTTGCGCGCGGCGCGGCCGATGGTCTGGATCAGCGACGTCTCGCTGCGCAGAAAACCTTCCTTGTCGGCGTCGAGGATCGCGACCAGCGCGCATTCGGGAATGTCGAGGCCCTCGCGCAGCAGGTTGATGCCGACCAGCGCGTCGAACGCGCCGAGGCGCAAGTCACGGATGATCTCGATGCGCTCGATGGTGTCGATGTCCGAATGCATGTAGCGGACGCGGATGCCCTGCTCGTGCAGATATTCGGTGAGGTCCTCGGCCATGCGCTTGGTCAGCACCGTGATCAGCGAGCGGTAGCCGGCCTGCGCGGTGGCGCGGACCTCGCCGAGCAGATCGTCGACCTGGGTGCGCGCGGGGCGGATGTCGACGGGGGGATCAATCAGTCCGGTCGGGCGGATGACCTGCTCGACGAACACGCCGCCGGCCTCGTTCAGCTCCCAGCCGCCGGGGGTCGCCGACACCGCCACGGTCTGCGGCCGCATCATGTCCCATTCCTCGAAGCGCAGCGGGCGGTTGTCCATGCAGGACGGCAGGCGGAAGCCGTATTCGGCCAGGGTCGCCTTGCGGCGGAAGTCGCCGCGGAACATGCCGCCGATCTGCGGGACCGTGACGTGGCTCTCGTCGGCGAACACCAGCGCATTGTCGGGGACGTATTCGAACAAGGTCGGCGGCGGCTCGCCGGGCAGCCGGCCGGTGAGATAGCGTGAGTAGTTCTCGATGCCGGCGCAACTGCCGGTCGCCTCCATCATCTCCAGATCGAAGGTGGTGCGCTGCTCCAGCCGCTGCGCCTCGAGCAGGCGGCCCTGCGCATGCAGCTGGTCGAGCCGCATCTTCAACTCGGATTTGATCGACTTCATCGCCTGCACCAAAGTCGGGCGCGGCGTTACATAGTGCGAATTGGCGTAGACCTTGATGAACTCCAGTTCGTCCTGCTTGTGGCCGGTGAGCGGATCGAACTCCTCGATGTTCTCCACGGTGTCGCCGAACAGGTTCACGCGCCAGGCGCGGTCCTCATAGTGCGCCGGGAAGATGTCGATGACGTCGCCCCGCACGCGAAAGGTGCCGCGGGTGAAATCGTGCTGGGTGCGCTTGTATTGCAAAGCGACGAGGTCGGCGATGAGCTGGCGCTGGTCGATGCGCTCGCCCTTCTTCAGCGCGAAGGTCATCGCGGTGTAGGTCTCGACCGAGCCGATACCGTAGATGCACGACACCGAGGCGACGATGATGACGTCGTCGCGCTCGAGCAGGGCGCGCGTCGCGGCGTGGCGCATCCGGTCGATCTGCTCGTTGATCGAGGAATCCTTCTCGATGTAGGTGTCGGTGCGCGGGACGTAGGCCTCGGGCTGGTAGTAGTCGTAGTACGAGACGAAATACTCGACCGCGTTGTCGGGGAAGAAGCTCTTGAACTCGCCATAGAGCTGCGCGGCGAGCGTCTTGTTCGGCGCCAGGATGATGGCCGGGCGCTGCGTCGCCTCGATCACCTTCGCCATGGTGTAGGTCTTGCCGGAGCCGGTGACGCCGAGCAGCACCTGGGTGCGGTCGTTGCGCGCGATGCCCTCGACCAGCTCCTTGATCGCCTGCGGCTGGTCGCCCTTCGGCTCATAGGCCGACTTGATCTCGAAGCGGACGCCGCCTTCCGACTTCTCGGGGCGCGGCGGCCGGTGCGGCGTCCACACTTTGACCGAGCCGTCGTCCTTGCGGAACTCGGGACGGCCCTCGCGGATCAGCGACTCCAGCGCTTCCGCCGTGGCCTTGACGCCGAGCGCCTCCATCTTGTTGCGCGGCGGCCGGGCGAGCGCCTCCTCGTCGTCCTCGGCGGTGGGCAGGCCGAGCTGCCGCGCCAGTTCCGGATCGAGCGTCGGGATGGTGGCGGCGGTGCCGTAATTGGCTTGCGGCGCTTCGGCGAGTCCGGAGGCTGAGGCGGCGTCATCCGCCCCGAGGGGGTGATGCTGCGGAGGGAGGCCCCCACCCTGGCCCTCCCCCGCACGCGGGGGAGGGGACGCTAGCGGCGCAGTCTCGGCATCATCGCTGGCGCCGGCACGCGGCGCCTGCCGCCTGGAGCCCTCCCCCGCGTGCGGGGGAGGGTTGGGTGGGGGCGGGCCATGCGACGGATCGTTGTTTGACGATGAACGTCCACCCACCGGCTGCGGATTCGGCCGCAGCGGCATGGACCGCGCCGAGGCATCGCCCGTCGCAACCTCAGCGCTCTTGCCGCGCGTCGACGCCCGCGCGCGGTGCGCGGCGGCCTCGCCGCCGCTGCGGCGGTCCCAGGAATTGTCCGGCGGCGGCTTCAGTCCCGTTGAGGAACCGATGCCGCTCTCGCCGCGGTTGATGGCGGGATTGAGCAGCTCGGCGAGCGCGGGCGCGATCGGCTGCACGTCGGGCCGGTGCGCTTTCGATTTCGGGGTTCGGCCTGGCTTCTTGGGAGTGTCGGGGGTCTTCGCCATGGCCCGAATATGGGACGGATGGCGCCGAGTTGAAAGAGTGATCGGGCGCCGCGCACCAGCCTTGCTGACAGCATGGTGGCAGCAGCAGGCATCGAGACGCACTGCTCCCGAAAGGCCACACGAGATCAGCGGGCGACTCGCGAGCCATGGCGCGCACGATGGCGTTGCCGCGACGCCACGCTGCCGTTCAATGCCGCGTCGGCTGCTCGACGATGTCGAGATGCACGCCGTGGCAGGCGACGCATTGCAGGGCCCAGTACTCGGAACCGCCGCGGCCGTTGATGACGCTCAGGACGCTCAGCTCCGCATCGCAGTCCGGGCATCGCGTACGCACCGAAAAAGCGAGGTGTTTGACGGCAGGCTCAGCCATGAATTGCAGTCCGCATTACGAATACACTCGGCATTTCGAATTGGCGTTTGATGTTGGCTTGGAACCGTCTGGCCGCGCGGGGGGACTCTCGGGGACTTCACTCTCGGAGATTGTTCCACGTCGCGCTATCCGTCTTTTCCCGGGGGTCGGTCGATATCCTCCGTCGCGTGCTTCAAAGTGCTGCGATTCGGTCTGCAGGTGTCAGCCCCACCGCTTGCGAAAGCGGTCGATATGACTTTTCGCGTCGGCAATCGCCATGTCCGCATCGGACCAGGCGAAGCCGACTTCGAGCGAGGGGAACGAAACGCCATTGATCACCACCGGGGTCATGTCCGCGCGGCGGATCCGCGCGTGCCACAAGCCGCGTCCTGCTTCGAACGGCTCGATGGCGAAGTCCTCGTACAAATACGTCATTGCCCAGTCCTGATATCCCGAACGGCAACGACAGCATGAATTGGTCCGAGCATTTGTGAACAGGTTCACACGTCAGCGTCTTTTTTGATGGCGTCCCGGCGCTGAGAATTCCGGGTCGCGGGCTGTGACGCCGCGCGCATGATCCAGCGTCGGAACGCGGCGAAATCACGTTGGCCGGCCTGGAAATGGCGGTAGACAAGATACCAGCGCTCGCCTTTTGGGACGGTCAATGCAAACGGTGCAACCAGGCGTCCCGCCGCGAGGTCGTCGTCGATATAGGGACGGATGCCCATGGCGACGCCGAGCCCGTCGATCGCGGCCTGCAGCGCATGTCCATAGTACTGGAACTCGGTGCCGCGCGCGCTGACGCGCGTGACGCCCGCGGCCTTCAGCCACAGCGCCCAGTCCTCGGCGGCATGCGACACCCGCAGCAGGCTCGAGCCCTTGAGATCGGCAGGCTTCTTCAAGGTCGCGGCGAGCCGCGGCGTGCACACCGGCACGAGATCCGCGGCGAACAGCGGCTCGGCGACGAGGCCCGGCCAGGCGCCGTGGCCGAGCTTGATGCCGCAGCTCCAATCGTCGCCGAACGGCACCGCCGCCCCGCCGGTGGTGATGCGGACCTCGATGTCCGGCTGCTCGGTGCTGAAATCGGCCAGACGCGGGATCAGCCATTTCATCGCGAACGTCGGCCCGACGCCGAGCGTCAGCACCCGCATCGATGACGGCGCCATGATCTGCGCGGTCAGGCTCGACAGCGCGTCGAAGATCGGCGTCAGCCCGCTCTGATAGGCGCGGCCGGCGGCGGTGAGCGCCAGGCGGTTGGCCTTGCGCTCGAACAGCACGACGCCCAGCCGCTGCTCGAGCAGGTTGACCATGCGGCTGATCGCGGCCGCGGAGACGTTGAGCTCGCTGCCTGCCGCGGCGAAGCTGCCGGTGCGCGCCGCCGCCTCGAACGCCTTGATGCCGTTGAGGAACAGCAGCCGTCTCATCGCGCCCTCAGGAAAACTGATGGAGGGCAAGATAACTCGGTTTGTGCGGATATCGCCAGTGCGACAAATTGCATGGCGAGGAGATCAGCCATGACACCCGCCCTGATTGCAGCGCTCGGATTGCTGATGGTGGCGACGGCGTTCCTGTCGGGCCTGTTCGGCATGGCCGGCGGGCTGATCCTGATCGGCGTGCTGCTGGCGATCATGCCGCTGCCGGCGGCGATGGTGCTGCACGCGGCGACGCAGATGGCGTCCAATGGCTGGCGTGCGGTGCTGTGGCGCCGGCACATCCGCTGGCGGCCGGTCGCGGTGTATCTCGTCGGCTGCGCGCTGGCGCTCGGCCTGTGGGCGCTGGTGCGCTACGTGCCGGACAAGCCGGCGGCGCTCCTGCTGCTCGGCGTCACCCCGTTCATGGCGCGGCTGATGCCGGCCGGCCTCAAGCCCGATCCGGACAGCGTCTGGCAGGGCGCGATCTACGGCACGATCTGCATGGGGCTGATGCTGATGACCGGCGTGTCGGGGCCGCTGCTCGACACGTTCTTTCTCGGCGCGCGGTTCGACCGCCGCTCGATCGTCGCCACCAAGGCGACGTGTCAGGTCGCGAGCCACCTCACCAAGCTGATCTATTTCGGCGGCATCATCGATCAGGCCGCGGGCCTCGATCCGGTGCTCGCGCTCGTCGCCGTCGGCGCGTCGATGCTCGGCACGAGCCTGGCGCGGCGGCTGCTCGAGGCGATGAGCGAGCAGCAGTTCCGCACCTGGGCCAACCGCATCATCACGGCGGTGGCGAGCTACTACATCCTCTATGGCGGCTGGCTGCTGCTGGCCGCGCAGAGCTCGGCGGCGGCAGAGTGAGGCGAGCATGGCCGTATCGGCAGACCCCCTGGTGCTGGACTTCGTCGAATGGGTCGCGCGCGCGCCGCGCAGCCATGCCGAAGTGGTGGCGACCTGGCGGACGAGCTGCCCGCGCCTGACGGTGTGGGAGGATGCCGCCGATCTGGGCTATGTCACGCGCGAGGCGATCACGGGCGCCGGCCTCTTCATCATCGTCACCGATGCCGGTGCGCGGCTGCTGCGCGACAACGGCCGCGTCGTGCGCTAGAACGGTCCGGACTTGGAGGAAGGACCGGGAATGGCCGTGAAACTGTATGAACTCGTCGGGACCGATGCGGGCCGCCCGTTCAGCCCCTTTTGCTGGCGCACGCGGATGGCGCTGGCGCACAAGGGGCTGAGCGCTGATACGATTCCGTGGCGCTTCACCGAGAAGAGCGCGATCGCGCCGCATGGCTCGGAGAAGGTGCCGGTCATGCTCGACGGCGACCGCGCGGTGGCCGATTCCTGGGCGATCGCCAACTACCTCGAGGACGCCTATCCGGACCGGCCGTCGCTGTTCGGCGGCGCCGGCGGCCGCGCCATGGCGCGCTTCCTCAATGCCTGGGGCGACATCGCCATCGTCGGCGGCATCTTTCCGCTGATCATCGCCGACATTCCGAAGAACCTCGCCGCCGAGGATGCCGACTATTTCCGCAAATCGCGCGAGGCGCGGTTCGGCAAGAGCCTCGAAGAGGTCATGGCCTCGCGCGACCAGGCGGTCATCGGCTTCCGCAGGTCGCTGGAGCCGCTGCGGCAGACCCTGAAGACGCAGGCCTTCATCGGCGGCGATACGCCCGACTATGCCGACTACATCGTGTTCGGCGGGTTCCAATGGGCGCGGGTGGTGAGCCCGTTCCGGCTGCTCGAGGAGAGCGACAGCGTCCATGCCTGGCGCGAGCGGCTGCTCGATGCGTTCGATGGGCTGGCGCGCAAGTCGCCGGGCCACCCGGTCTAGCAACGCGGCGGCCGGCGCTCGCGCCAGGCCGCCAGCCCGTCCGCGAGATCGCGGCTGCCGACGAGGCTCGCGAACTGTTCGCTCTCGACCTGGAGCCCTTCGCCGATCGCCATGTTGAGCCCGCGCGTCGCGGCGGTGATGATGCCGGCGACGGTGTCCGGCCCGTGGCGGATGATGCGCTGGGCCAGCGCGCGCGCCGCCGGCAAGAGCTCGTCATGCGGCACGACGGCGTTGACGAGGCCGATCTCCAGCGCGCGCGGCGCCGGGAAAGAATCGCCGGTCAGCAGCAGTTCGAGTCCGCGCTTGCGGCCGACCAGCCGCGGCAGCCGCTGCGTGCCGCCGAAGGTCGGCGGCATGCCGAGCCTGATCTCGGGCTTGGCGAAGCTGGCGCGCTCGCTCGCGACCGCAAGATGCACGGCCTCGGTGATCTCGCAGCCGCCGCCGAAGGCGAGCCCGTTGACGGCGGCGATGACCGGCTTGCGGAACGCCTCCAGCCGCGCCGTCATCGCCTGGCCACGCCGGACGAAGTCGCGCAGCGCGGCAGCGCGCCCCTGGCGGACGCTTGCGGTGAATTCGTCGATGTCGGCGCCGGCCGAGAAGGCGCGTTGTCCCGCACCGGTGAGGACCACGGCCCTGACGCCGGCATCGGTCTCGATGCGGTCGAGCGCGGCCATCAATCGATCGATCAGCGCATAGCTGAGCGCGTTCAGCCGCTGCGGCCGGTTCAGCGTGATCACGGCGATGCGGTCGGAGATGTCGAGCAGGATGAGGTCGGTCATGGTATCTCGCTGGCTGGCGGTTGGAGCAGGCGAAGACTAGGCGCGGCGGCAGCCGAGGTATATTCACTGGTCAGTATACATTGACCGAGCGCCGCCATGCCCCGTTCCTCCGATCCCACGCCCGCCCGCATCGTCGCCGCCGCGAGCAGGCTGTTCTATGCCGAGGGCATCCGCGCCGTCAGCGTCGACGCGGTGGCGGAGAAGGCCGGGGTTACCAAGAAGACGCTGTACTATCATTTCCGCAGCAAGGACGATCTGGTCGCGGCCTATCTTGCCGCGCGCGACCAACCGAACCTGACGCTGTTCAAGCGCTGGTTCGACGAGACCGAGGGCAGGCTGCCCGACAAGATCGCCGGGATCTTCAACCAGCTCGCGCGCGCCGCGCGACATCCGAAATGGCGCGGCTGCGGCTTCCTGCGCACCACCGCGGAGCTCGCCAATCTGCCCGGCCATCCCGCGATCAGGATCGGCGCCGCCCACAAGAAGAAGTTCGAGGCCTGGCTGCAGGCGGTCTTCGAGGAGCAGGGAATTGCCGAAGCAGGCGGGCTCGCGCGGCAGATGCTGTTGCTGCTCGACGGCGCGTTCGCGGTCGTGCTGCTGCATCGGGACGCCAGCTACATGGAAACCGCGGGCGCGGCGGCACGGACGCTGGTCGCAGCGGCGCTGCCAAAGGGAAGGCGATATGCTTCCCGCAGCACCGTCAGCCGGCGCAGCCGCGTCCCCTGACCTGCTCGCCGCGAACGATCGTCGCGACCATCCGGCTCGCCATGCCGTCGAAATCGGATGGCTTGATGTAGCCGGCGGCGTAGGCTTCCTGGGTGAGCCGTTCGATCCTTCGATCCTCGGCGGTGGTCCATACGCCCGCGATATAGGCGGCGCCGGCCGGACCATAGGTCTCGGGATAGCGCTCGTTCTGGTTCTGCCGGTGATAGTAGTAGTGGTTGAGGCCGCTGATGAAGCTGTCGCGCTTGGCGCCGCAGCGGTCGCTCCAGGCGAGGTCGAGCGACTTCAGCGCGTCTTCGCGCTGCGAACGCCGGGCGTCCTCGGTGTATTTCTCGTGGTCCTGAAACTCCGCGCCGGTGACGGGCGGAAACGCCGCCGCGGTCGGCGCTTCGGTCAGGAACAGGCGTCCGCCAACCTGCCAGACGACGATGGCCGCAATGATGAAGATCAGCCGGTTCATGGCAGCGCTCGTTTGCTATCGCCGGTCCCGTTGCGCCTGCCGCGTCCGGCACACCGCCGACTCGTCGGACCAGAAGGCGGGTCCGGCGAATTGCGGGACCTCCTCGCGCACGTCGGCCGGAAAGTCCGCCTTGGTGATCCCCTTTTCCTCGAAGGCTTCGAACAACGCCTCCTTCACGCGCTGATCGAGCGGCGTGCCGACGCTGTCGGCCGCCTCCTGGAGCGATTTGTCGGTGCAGATCTTTGCGCCCCAGAACTGCCGCTTGCAATCCAGCTTGGCAACATAGGCGCGGGTGTAGGCCGTCAGTGCGTCCACCAGGTTCTGCTTCATGGTCTGGTCGCACGGCGACAGCTTGTAGGCCGTCGCGGCCTGCAATGCGTCCATCCGCAACGCGTCGAGCTTGGGATTCTTGTCGCTCTGCGAGGTGTGCTGCGCGAGCCACGCCTTGCGGTCGAACTCCTTTGCCTCCGGGCCGCCGAAGGTCATGTCGACCGTGGGGGATAGGGGAGCCACGACAGCCACGCCCCCCGGCGCCGGCGCAGCAAGGTTCGAGACCGTTTCAATCGAAGCTGTCCGCATCATGCCCCGCCACGGTCCATCCGGAAGCGGAAATCCCCTGACCGCCCAACTCATACCTGCGAACGCAGCCAAAAATGCCGCACCCGCGGCGCCAATGAATCGCAACATGAAATAAGCCCATCCGCCAACGCCTGCACGGTAGTGCGTGCGGGTTAATGCATCCGATAGGACTGCGGACGGCGCGCAACGACGTGAACCGATCGTGACCGTGTTCGGCCGCGTTTGAAGAAAATGGCTCATGAGAAGGCTGCACGGCGATTCACAGCCTGCCGAGGTGACGTCACGTCCTGAGGGGCAACACCGAACGGCGCGCGAGCAGCGCGATGGCGGCATCGAGATCCGGCAGCACGGCCGCCGCATTCGCCCGCGAATGATCGTTCGGCGGCACGATGTCCGGCACCATCAAGGTGATCGCGCCGGCGGCGTGCGCGGAGGCGACGCCGGGATTGGAATCCTCGATCGCGACGCAGGCCGGCGCGTGCGTCCGCAGCCGTTCCGCGGCAAGCAGATAGAGGTCCGGATGCGGTTTGGCGCGGGCCACGTCGTCGCGCGTCAGGACCGCATCGAAGCGGTGATCGATGCGGGCGAGGCGGAGATGCTCCGCGGCCGTGCGGCGCGAGGACGAGGTGACGACGGCCTTGGGCAGGCCGACCGCGTCGATCGCATCGAGCAGCGCGATGACGCCAGGCTTCAGCGGCATGCCCGCCTGCAGGATCTCGACCGTCTTGGCCGCGAACAGGCGGTTGACTTCGGCCAGCGGAAAATCGTCGCCGAAATGGTCGCGCAGGGTCTGCTCGTTGTCGGGTCCGGGAATGCCGATCATCGCGTGACAGAGCTCGACGACGCCGTCGCTGTAGCCGAGCGCATTCAGTGCCGCGATCGCAGCTTCGAGATAGACCTTCTCGGTGTCGAGCAGCGTGCCATCCATGTCGAGCAGGACGGCTTCGACGTGCCAGCGCGTCACGAGCCCGGCTCCGGTTTGCCGGCCAGTCTCTTGAGGCAGTTGGCGCACAGGCAGTCCTTGAAATTGCTTTGTCCGGTCTTGGGCAGCGGCAGGCGCACGGTCTCGTCGAAGCACCAGCAGGAGCCGCCCGGATCGCAGCTGAACGCCGTGCCGCACGACTCGCAGATGAGCTGCCGCGCGGTCATGTCCGCTAAACGATTTGTCACCTTCGGAACCACGTCCGACCAGCCCCTTTTCATGTCCGGTTCATCTGCAGGGGCAAGTATAGTGCGTGACAATCTGCCGCGCCATCGCAGTCTGCGGTCGCGGCAACACAGCGTTTCGGGAGCTCCCGCGATGACGGGCTCGAGGATGTGGCATGGCGCGTGATGCTCGATCGGCTCTTGTCGCATTGAATCGCTTCGGCTTCGGCGCGCGTGGCGGTGCCTCGGGCGATCTCGTCAATGCGGCGTCGGACCCGCGCGGCTTCGTCAAGGCCGAGCTCGGCCGTCCCGATGGAGCGCTGCTGGAGGCCCCGGGTCTGCAGCCGACGGCAGCACTCGCCGCTGCCGTCTTCGCCTATCAGGACGAGGTCAAGCGGGCCCGCGAGGCCGCGAAGTCGGAGGCTGCGCCGCAGGAGCAGTCCAGCCCCACGCGCGGCCTGTCCACGAACGGCGCGGACAAAGCCATGGCCGCAACGCCCTCGGCGGCCCCAGCGGCCGGTGCCGACCCCGCACCCGCGATGCAGGGAGCGCCGGCAAAGCCCGCGCAAGCCCAGCAGCCGCCCAACGTCGTCCAGAAGACGTTCCGTGCCGAAGCGCTGGCGCGGCTGCAGCGCGCGGTGCTCGCCGACTGCGGCTTCACCGAGCGGCTGGTGGCGTTCTGGTCGAATCATTTCTGCATCTCCGCCGGCAAGGGCGAGTTGGCGCGGATGTGGGCCGGTGCGTTCGAGCGCGAGGCGATCCGGCCGCACGTGCTCGGGCGCTTCGTCGACATGCTGAAGGCGGTCGAGCAGCATCCGGCGATGCTGTTCTTTCTCGACAACCAGGAATCGCTCGGACCGGACTCACGTGCCGGCCAGAACCGCAAGCGCGGCCTCAACGAGAATCTCGCGCGCGAGATCATGGAGCTGCACACGCTGGGTGTCGGCGGCGGCTACAGCCAGGAGGACGTGACCTCGCTGGCGCGCATCATCACCGGCTGGAGCTTCGCCGGCCGCAACGCCCGCAACGCGGCGCCCGGCAGCTTCGTGTTCAATGCCAATGCGCATCAGCCGGGGCCGCAGACGTTGCTCGGCAAGGTCTATGCGGATGATGGCCTCGCCCAGGGCGAAGCGGCGCTCGCGGACATCGCGCGGCATCCGTCGACCGCGAAGTTCATCGCCGCCAAGCTCGCACGCCATTTCATTGCCGACGATCCGCCGCCCGCGCTCGTCGCGCGACTCGAAGCCGTGTTCAGGAGGAGCGATGGCGACCTCAAGGCGCTGACCTTGGCGCTGGTGGACTCCGACGATGCCTGGTCGGCGCCGCTCACCAAGATCCGCTCGCCCTATGAGTTCCTGGTCGCCGGCGGCCGGCTGCTGGCGCGCGTGCCGGAGGATCCCGGCTTCTATCTCACTTCCCTGAACACGCTGGGCCAGCCGTTGTGGACGCCCGCGGGACCAAACGGATTCGCTGATACCAATGCGGTGTGGGCCGCGCCGGAGGGCATGAAGCTGCGGCTGGACATCTCGTCGCAGCTCGGCGGCCGACTCGGCAACAATCTCGATCCGCGCGAGCTGCTCGAGCTCGTCGCCGGCGATGCTGCGTCGACCGAGACACGCCGCACCATCGAGCGCGCGGAGTCGCGCCAGCAGGCGCTGGCGCTGCTGCTGATGTCGCCGGAATTCCAGAGGAGATGACGATGGACCGGATCGCGACCTCGCTGTCGACCTCGCGACGCCACTTGCTGCTGGCAGGCGCGTCATTCGCCGCGTGGGGCTATTTGCCGAAATTCGCCCGCGCCGCCGACCAGCGCGATCCGCGGCTGATCGTCGTAATCCTGCGCGGCGCGCTCGATGGTCTCGCCACCGTCGCGCCGGTCGGCGATCCCGACTACGCCGGACTGCATGGCGCGATCGCGCTGACGACGACGGGACCAACTCCGGCGCTGCCGCTCGACTCGTTCTTTGCGCTGCATCCGTCGATGCCGGAATTCGCGCGCATGTATCGTGACAAGCAGGCTGCCGTGGTTCACGCGGTCGCGACACCATATCGCGAGCGCTCGCATTTCGATGGCCAGGACGTGCTCGAAAGCGGCTTCGCCGGTCCCGGCCGCGTGCAATCGGGCTGGCTGAACCGCGCAGTCGAGGCGCTGCCGCGCGGCCCCCGCGTCACGGGCGCGCTCGCGGTCGGTCCGACGGCACCGCTGGTGCTGCGCGGCGCAGCGCCCACCGTCGGCTGGGCGCCGGTAACCTTGCCGCAGGCCGATGACGACACCGCGACGCGGCTGGTCGACCTCTATGCGCATCGCGATCCCGCATTGGCGGCTGCGCTGTCGCAAGGGCTGAAGCTCGAGAAGGTCGCGTTCGGTGACGACATGAAGCCCAAGCCGGGCGGCAACCAGATCGCGGCGATGCGCCAGGTCGCGCGCGGCGCGGCGAAGCTGATCGCGGCGGATGATGGTCCGCGCATCGCGGCGCTGGCCTTCGACGGCTGGGATACGCATGCCAATGAAGGCGGCGCAATCGGCCGGCTGGCGCAGCTCCTGTCGGGCCTCGACGGCGCGCTCGCCGAGTTCGAGAGCGGTCTTGGCCCGCGCTGGCGGGATACGGTCGTGGTGGTCGCAACCGAGTTCGGGCGCACGGCGAAGATCAACGGCACCCAGGGGACCGATCATGGCACCGGGACGATTGCGCTGCTCGCCGGCGGCGCGGTGAAGGGCGGGCGGGTGATCGCCGACTGGCCGACGCTGAAGATGGCGAGCCTCTACCAGGGACGCGATCTTGCGCCGACGACGGATCTGCGCGCGGTGTTCAAGGGCGTACTCGCCGATCATCTCGGCATCGGCGAGCACGCGCTCGGCGGCGCGGTGTTTCCGGACAGCGCGGCCGTGAAGCCGATCAAGGGGCTCGTGGCCTAGGGCTCGCTTGCGCCCTGTCCTGATCGGGGCTCTGAAGCATTCCACATCGCGGCATCAGCGGCCACCGCCGCTGGCGCATTGCACCGCGAAGTCTGCTACTCCTCGACCTGCGGCATTCACCCCTCAGGAGATCAGCATGTTCATCGCCATGAATCGTTTTCGCGTCGCCAAGGGCTCGGAGGCCGCCTTCGAGCAGGTCTGGCTGTCGCGCGACAGCCATCTCGACAAGGTACCGGGCTTCGTCGAGTTTCACTTGTTGAAGGGACCGGAAGCGGAGGACCATACGCTGTATGCCTCGCACACGATCTGGGCGTCGAAAGCTGCGTTCGAGGACTGGACCAGGTCCGAAGCCTTCCGCGCCGCGCACCACCGGGCCGGCGACACCAAGGTGCACTATCTCGGCCCGCCGCAGTTCGAGGGGTTCGAGGTCCGCCAAACGGTGGGCAGCAAGACGTAGGACAAGGACAGAGTCCACCATTCAGACGAGATCCGTCTCCGCGGCCCGTCTTGGCTGAGCACGGCCGAGCGGACGCTTGATTTGCGCTGAACGACACGGCGGCCGACAGGACCCGGACGGTCGCCGGTCGTGCGCCCTCGGAAGCTGCTCGCGCCGGGCCTCGCCGGGCAAGCCGTACCGCCGAACCTGCTGACATCAACAAGGACGACGCCCCAGTGAAGCTCCGGCTGAGTCGCGGAGATGCGACGGTGTGCCGACGCTGACCAGTCGTCGCCGTCGGCAGACGCGCATGCGACCTCAGGCGCTCTCGGGAACTGGAGCCTCACGAGGCTGTTATCGCGTGTCTGAAACAGGAAGCCGAATGTCCGGCAGGGCGGGCAGCGCCAGCCAGCGCCCTCGGTCGTTCTGTTCTAGCGAAGGCCCGGATGGTTGCTCGGATCGAGGACGAACCTTCCGGCATATGACCACCGGCGCCGGCGACATCGTCAGAAGCTTCCCTCCGTTGCAACGCGCCACCTTCGTCGACGTTGACAGCCTGACCGCTTGAGCGACGCGCGCCGCCCTTCCTCGTTCGGAGAGAGATTCGATGATCATCAGACAGCCGCTCAAGGTCCGCACCCCAGAGGAAGTTCTCGGGCTGATCAGCGCGCTGGCCGTCGCCATTTTTGCGGTCATCATCATCGCGCTGCTGTATTTCGGTCGCGATATCCTGGTCCCCGTGGCCCTGGCCATCCTGCTCAGCTTCGTATTGGCGCCATTGGTCGCGCAACTGCAGCGGCTTCGTGCCCCGCGCGGACTGGCCGTCGTCAGCGTGGTCGTTCTCGCATTCGTCGTGATCTTTACACTGGGCAGCCTGCTCGCCACCCAGCTCACCCAGCTTGCCAGTGAGCTGCCGAACTATCAATCGACGATGAGCAACAAGATCCAGTCGTTCCGCGACACCAAAGCCGGCAGAGGGACGCTCGAGCGTGCATCGGACATGCTCAAGGATCTGGGCAAGGAACTCGACAAACCGAATGAGCCGGAAGCGGCTCGGCCGCCGAGCGGACTGCGAACGAATTCCTCAGTCCCTGTGACCCCGATCCCGGTGGAGGTCCGGCAGCCCGATCCCGGAGCGCTAGACAGTCTCCGCACGCTGATTTCGCCGCTCATTCATCCGCTGGCGACGACCGGCATCATCATCATCTTCGTGATCTTCATATTGCTTCAACGCGAGGACCTGCGGAATCGGCTCATTCGCCTTGCGGGCTCATCCGACCTGCAGCGCACCACGGCGGCGCTCGATGATGCGGCTTACAGGCTCAGCCGGCTGTTCCTCACCCAGCTCGCCCTGAACGGCGGATTCGGCGTCGTGATCGGCGTCGGCTTGTGGTTCATCGGCATCCCCAGCGCCCTCCTTTGGGGGATCCTCGCCGCAGCGCTTCGGTTCGTGCCCTATATCGGCGCCGTCATCGCCGCGGCGTTTCCGCTTGCTCTGGCGGCAGCGGTCGACCCTGGCTGGTCGATGCTGATTTGGACCTTGGCCCTGTTTCTCGTGGTCGAGCCGTTGCTCGGCCACGTCATCGAACCGATGGTCTATGGGCGCAGCACGGGCCTGTCCCCCGTGGCGGTGGTCGTTTCAGCCGCGTTCTGGACCGCGCTGTGGGGCCCAATCGGGTTGGTGCTCGCGACGCCGCTGACGGTCTGCCTGGTCGTCATCGGACGACATGTGGAGCGCCTGGAGTTCCTCGACGTCATGTTCGGTGATCGTCCAGCGCTGTCTCCTCCCGAGATCTTCTACCAGCGCATGCTTGCGAACGATCCGACGGAAGCGGCCGAGAAGGCAGAGGAGTTCTTGAAGGAGCGCTCGTTGATTGCCTATTGCGACGAGGTCGCGGTGAAGGGACTGCAATTGGCCCAAGCCGACGCCGACCGAGGGGCGCTCGCCTATGATCGCCTTGCAACGATCCGTGACGCCGTCGCCGAGTTGACCGCCGATCTTTCCGATCAAAATGATGGTCCGCTGGCGAAACGCGAGACCACCAGCGATCCGGAAGCTGCATCGGCCGTCGACAGCTCGGCCAGCAGTGGGGCAATCGACACGATACCCATCCTCAGCAAGGACAATCTCGCCGAAGGATGGCGGAGCGAGCAGCCGGTCCTGTGCGTGGCCGGGCGAACCCCGATCGACGAAGCGGCGGCGGTGATTCTCGCGCAACTGTCGTCGGTGCACGGGTTGGGCGCGAAGGTCTCAGGAGCGGAGGCGCTCTCGACGGCGAACGTCATCAAGCTCGAGCCCGCAGGTGTTGCGATTGCCTGCCTGATCTATATCGGCAATTCCGGCGTTGCACATATGCGCTACTCCGTTCGTCGCTTGAAGCGACGACTCCCCAAGGCAAGAGTGATGTTGGTCTGCTGCGCGGCCGACGTCGATCAGGAGGCCGCGAAGGTGCTGCAGGAAGCCACCAAGGCCGATCTGGTCGCGGCGAGCATGGGTGAGGCTGTCAGAATGTGCGTCGAAGTCGCGCAGGCGAAGGCTTCTCAGCAGGTCCCATTGAAGCAGCAGAACACGACGACCAACGTAGCGTGAGACGCGCCACGTCCAACGACCAAGGCCAGACAAAAAAATGCGGCCCCGGTCAGAGACGGCGACTGACGGGGACCGCTGAAACGCGTGACCGGTGACGGGGGATGATCAGGCGCTCGATGGAGCGTAGGCCTGCCCCGTGACGGCGGCGTGACACCGCCCGTTCACAGCGCCTTGCGGTAGACGATGAAGCCCGAGCGCTCGGCGATCTTGTCGTAGAGCGCCTGTGCCGTGGTGTTGGTCTCGTGCGTCTGCCAATAGACCCGCGGCGCACCGGCCTGACGCGCTTCGCGGTAGACCGCCTCGATCAGCGCCCGTCCGACGCCCTTGCCGCGGGCGGCCTCGCTCGTGAACAGGTCGTTGAGATAGCAGAGCGGCCCGATCGTGGTGGTGGCGCGATGAAACAGGTAGTGCGCCAGGCCGATCAACTCGCCACCGCTCTCGGCGACCAGGGCATGGACCGGCTCGTCGGCATCGAAGAAGCGCGACCATGTCATCGCGGTCACCTCGGCCGGCAGCGCCGTCGGCCCCGAACGGCCGTAGAAGGCATTGTAGCCGTCCCAGAGCGGCAGCCAGTGATCATGGTCGTCGCGCGCGATGGCGCGCACAGTGAGTGCTTCGTGCATGAAGGCTTCGCCGTCCGTTTGAATCTCGACGGACCTTCGATACGCGCAGCCGCGTTGGCGATCAATCCGGGACGGGCTGCACCGGTTCGGCGGCGGGCGGCCGTACCAGCTCGACATAGACGGACCGATCTTCCTCGGTCAGCGGCGAGAGCGAGAGCTCGCCCCGCCGCTCGATCAGGATCAGCAGTGACGCCGCCAGCAGGATCGCGAGTGCCAGGGTCACGGCAACGATTACGACCGTTGATTTCATCGCCATTTTGTGCGCGAGACAATCATCGCCTGTTGTCGCGAAAACCGCGAAGGGTTGTCAAAATGGCTTCCTGTTAAGCGGGCATCGACAAGACGGCGCGGATCGACACCACCGCGATGGTGACGCTGACACCCAACGAGAGCGTGCTGGCCGCGATCGTTGCGACCACGGCGGTGGTCAGGCTGGGCGAAAGGGTGAGCGTTGCGTGGTCGTGAAAGCCGCTGACGGGCGTACGGAGCCCTCTACGGTGGTTCGACTCCTGCGGCGACGCATGGCCGCGGACCCAACTGAACCTCGGAACGGAAGCAAGACGCCACCCGGACATGAAGTCGAAATCCCTTACCCATACATCCGCGAGCGAATCACTCGCAGAGGTAAATTCTAAGGTCGCGCTGGGCAGGATTGCGGCGGCAAATCGGAAAAAAAGGCAGGAACATGGCGCTGGCGGTGTTTGTTCCCGCCGAAGCGTGTATTTTCCCCGCTGTTCTACGGACGGTCCGTAGTCTTACGGTGAATGCCTCACCCGTAGTCGGCGGCGATGCCGGCCGAATCGATCAGCGCCGGCTGCCAATCCATCGCGACGAAACCGGGTGTCTGTTCGACGCGGCGCAGCCAGTTGCGGATCTTCGGGAAGGTCGACAGGTCGAAGTCGCAGCGATCGGCGACGTGGGTGTAGCCGTAGAGCGCGATGTCGGCGACCGTCAGCTGCTTCGCGGCAAAGTAGTCGTTGCTCTTGAGATGATTCTCCATCACCTGGAGCGCGGCGTAGCCGCGCTCCATCCAGTCCTCGAGCGCATGTGTCTGCAGGTCGCGCCCGCCCTTGACCAGCAGCAGCCAGAAATAGGCGGCGCCGATGTTCGGCTCCAGCGCATGCTGCTCGAAGAACATCCACTGCAGCGCTTCGGCGCGCTCGATGCGCTGCTCCGGCACCAGCGGCGTGCCGCCGGCGACATACCAGAGGATCGCGTTCGATTCGGCGATGAAGCGGTCCTCGCCGACCTCCAGCAGCGGCACCTGGCCGCTGGGATTCTTGGCGAGAAAATCCGGCGTGCGGCTCTCGCCGCGCAGGATGTCGATCTCGATCGCCTGATAGGGCGCGTTCAGAAGCGCGAGCGCAAGGCGGACCTTGTAGCTGTTGCCTGACCGCTGCATCGAATAGAGCTTGTACATCCGGCCGATTTCGAGTTCGAGGAATCAAAGGTTGGACGCATCGCACATCCAGACGCCAGATCGTCCCGCAATGCGGCCAGACAATGATGCCGATGGGCGCAGGCTGCAAGAGCCGGCGGATGGAAAAAGTCGAAATGCGCTACTGCACTGCACTCTCGAATAACAACTTTCCAATAGATTCAAACAATCGAGATCACGCCTGCGCGATGCGCGCGTGTCCACCGATCTCGACGGCGCGATCGGTGAGTGCGCGGCGCAGGGTCAGCGCGAACAGGGCCATCAGAACGATGAGGCCCAGCGGTATCGTCGTCAGCCCGGCGACGCTGCGCGAGAGCAGCGGCACGATCCAGGCGGCCGCGAGCACGCTGAGCTCGTAGTCGCGAAAGCCGTTCGCGAGGCCGTGCCGGACGAAGAAGATGATCGCGACCGCGACGACGACGAGGTCGTAGTCGAGCACATAGGGCGTCGCCAGCAGGCTCGCGCTCGCCAGTGCCGAAGCCTTGAGATCGAACGCGGCCTCGCTCTGCCACAGCCATGCAAGTCCGGCCGCGAGCGACAGCGCCAGCAGGCTCTGCAGCGCATAGGCGGACCTGATATCGGCGCCCCAATGACGCGCGGCCGAGAACACCGACTGGATCTTCTCCCAGCCGGTGCCGCCTTGCTCGAGCACGACGCTCTGTGTGAAGGTCATCGACTGGAAGAAGGCGTGCCAGACGTCGCTGCCGAGCGCGACGAAGCTGATCGCGACCAGCGCGGCCACCGTGGCGGCTGCCGCAGCAATCGTCGGCCAGCGCGTGCCTGCGAGCAGCGCCACGGGAATGAGCACGCCGAATTGCGGCTTGTAGGCGAGCAGGCCGATCAGGACGCCGGCCGCCCACGGCCGGCCGCGCTCCATCAGCAACAGCGCGCCGCCGAGCAGCGCCGCGGTGAAGAACGCGTTCTGGCCGTGACCGATGTTGACGAAGACGGCGGGAAAGGCGATCGCGACCAGCAGCGTCTCGGAACGCGGCAGGATCGCGCGCATGACCGCGAGGTATGCGAGCAGGCTCGACACGACCCAGAGCGCGAGCCCTCCGGCATAGGGCAGCAGGGCGGTGATGGCGGCGATCGCGAAGAAGAAGGGCGGGTAGTGCCAGCCGAAGAACGGCACGTCGCGGCCGTCGAACACGGCCTTTTCCGTCGCATGCTGCAGCGGCGGATCATAGGCATCGGCCGCCTTGCCCTGAAGGGTCAGCACGCCTGCCGCATAGACGTTGGAGAAGTCGGTGCCGATCGGCTTGCCGTTGCGGTCGACCAGGCCATCGGACAGCGCGATCCAGCCGGCGATTGCCGCGATCGTGACCGCGAGCAGAATCCAGCTGTAGGACTTGATCCGCGTGGCCGTCAGCCAGTCGCCGGATCGCAGGGCGTACCCGATAGTGGTCATTTCGGCCTGAGACTCTGGATAATCGTCGGCCCACGCTAGCGGGGCGGCTTTAACGTTCTCTAAAGTCTTGGGAGCCATGTGCCCAAGCTTCTTGCGATGCAGCGCTGGGGGCCCTACAAATGGGCGTTTCCCTGACATGACTGGTCGTGGCCCCGAGGGGGTGATCCACGACGCCTGCATAGGAGCTGATGATGTCCTTTCTCGCCGCTGCGCTCGACCGTGTGAAGCCGTCCGCGACCATCGCGGTCACGGATAAAGCGCGCGTCCTCAAAGCGGCGGGCCGCAACGTCATCGGCCTTGGCGCCGGCGAGCCGGATTTCGACACGCCCGACAACATCAAGCAGGCCGCGATCAAGGCGATCCAGGACGGCAAGACCAAGTATACGGCGGTCGACGGCATCCCCGAGCTGAAGGAAGCCATCATCGGCAAGTTCCAGCGCGAGAACGGCCTCACCTATAAGCCGAATCAGGTGATCGTCGGCGTCGGCGGCAAGCAGGTGCTGTACAATGCGCTGATGGCGACCATCAATCCCGGCGACCAGGTGATCATCCCGGCGCCGTACTGGGTCAGCTATCCGGAGATGGTGGCGCTTGCCGGCGGCGAGCCGGTGCCGGTGGTCTGCACCGCCGCCCACGGCTTCAAGCTGCAGCCGGAGGCGCTGGAGAAGGCGATCACGCCGAAGACCAAGTGGCTGATCCTGTGCTCGCCGTCGAATCCGACCGGCGCGGCCTACACCAAGGCCGAGCTGAAGGCGCTCACCGAGGTGCTGGTCAAGCATCCGCATGTCTGGATCATGACCGACGACATGTACGAGCACCTCGTCTATGACGACTTCGTGTTCACCACGCCGGCGCAGGTCGAGCCCTCGCTGTTCGACCGCACGCTGACGGTGAACGGCGTCTCCAAGGCTTATTGCATGACCGGCTGGCGCATCGGCTATGCCGGCGGCCCGGCGCACCTGATCAAGGCGATGGCGACGATCCAGTCGCAGTCGACCTCGAACCCGTGCTCGATCGCGCAATGGGCGGCGGTGGAGGCCTTGAACGGTCCGCAGGACTTCATCCCGGCCAACAACAAGGTGTTCAAGGAGCGCCGCGACCTCGTGGTGTCGATGCTGAACCAGGCGAATGGCATCGAATGCCCGCGGCCGGAAGGCGCGTTCTACGTCTATCCGTCCTGCGCCGGGACGATCGGCAAGACCGCGCCGTCGGGCAAGGTGATCGACAATGACGAGGCCTTCGTCACCGAGCTGCTGGAGACGGAGGGCGTCGCCGTGGTGCAGGGCTCGGCCTTCGGCCTCGGCCCGGCCTTCCGCATCTCCTACGCGACCAAGACCTCCGACCTCGAGGACGCCTGCAAGCGAATCCAGCGCTTCTGCGGCAATCTGAGGTAATCGGGCAACATCCTTCTCGAAACACAAGAAGCCAATTTCCAGGCCGAAAGGCGCCATGTTTTGAACATGGCGCCTTTCTTTTGTCGGCCGACAAGTCTGGTGGCGTAGGGTTGGAGTTCGATGCGGCTGCTTCTGCTGTCGATCGCGTTGATGGTGATGATCGTGCCGCTCGCGCAGGCCCATCAGGGGCGGCCGATGCGCGCCGGCGTGCTCGAATGCGAGGGACGAAAGACCTCCGGCAGGCTCGTGATGTCCCAGTCCCGCCTGCGCTGCGTGTTTCGCAGTCAGGGCCGCCAGCCGGAGCGCTATGTCGCCAAGGTCCGGCGTTACGGCCTCGATCTCGGCCTGACGGATGTGACCAGGATGGCGTGGGCGGTCAGCGCACCGGTCAACGATTTCGGCCGCAGCGAGCTGCGCGGGCGCTATGGCGGATTGTCCGCCAACGCTGCCGCTCTGGTCGGCTTCGGCGGCAGCTTCCTGGTGCGCGACACCGATCGCGCCGCGGCGCTGCAGCCGATCAGCCTGCAGGGGCAGACCGGCTTGAACCTCGCTGCCGGAATCACCGAGGTCGAGCTGGTGCCGCTGCTGCCGATCCACCCGAGCCCGAGCCGTTCATCGTCCTACTTCTCGCGCTTCTATCGCTGAGACCCTCGATCGGAGAGACTCGGACACGTCCAGGCGAACGCGTCGCAGTCGCTGCCTGCGTCGGCGCGCCGGCTCGTGCCGACGGCGCGGCGAATCTGGTGCGACTGTAAGGCTTGTGGCATAGATGTGGCGCCCTGTGATCGTGCGTCCGATCGACGGGTCTGCATCACACGTTCATTTCAGCCGGAGTTCTATTCATGCGCTCGACCATCCTCGCCGGGCTCGCCGCTGCGATCGTCCTCTGCACCGGCGCTGCCCAGGCGCAAGATCGCGTGCGGGTCGGTGTCCTCGAATGCCGCGGCGGCGCCAGTGTCGGCTTCATCGTCGGCTCGGTGACCCATCTCGGCTGCGTGCTGCGCGCCGACGGCCTGCCCGAGGACCGCTACGTCGCGACCATCCGCAAGGTCGGCCTCGATCTCGGCATCACCCAGGAATCGCTGCTGGCCTGGGTGGTCTATGCACCGGTCGCGCGGCTCGGGCCGGGCGATCTCTCCGGCGACTATGCCGGCGCCCAGGGCTCGGCCGCGGTCGGTGTCGGTGTCGGCGGCAACGTGCTGGTCGGCGGCTCCGCCAACTCGATCGCGCTGCAGCCGCTCAGCGTCCAGGGCCAGGTCGGCCTCAGCGTCTCGGCGGGGCTGCAAAGCCTCGAATTGCGCCCGGGGCGGTGATCTTCCCTTTGCCTTGAACAGCGCTCTTCCCGCCATCGTGCGGGAAGACGGCGCGATCCCCCGCACTGCAGCAACGTTTTTCGCAGGCCGCCTGCTTGCCAAAGCGGCAGCCGAGGCAGAGCATTCGGCTTTGCCGACCCAATCAAGGGCCGAGCTCCACAACGAGGAGGCGGCGAATGGGACAAGACCTGAGAAGTCCCCGAGGTCCACGGTGCATCGCGCTGGTGGGCCCTTTCCAAAGCGGTAAAACCACTCTCTTGGAGGCGATCCTGGCGCGGACCGGCGCGATCCCGCGCGCGGGCAGCGTCGACGCCGGCACCTCCGTCGGCGATGCCAGCCCGGAGGCGCGTCAGCACAAGATGAGCGTCGCCATGACGGCGGCGACCACGACCTTCATGGGCGACAGCTACACCTTCCTCGACTGTCCTGGCTCGATCGAGTTCATCCACGACATGCGCGCCGCGCTGCCGGCGGTCGATGCCGCCATCGTGGTCTGCGAGGCGGACGAGAAGAAGCTGCCGCAATTGCAGATCATCCTGCGCGAGCTCGAGGAGCTGCGCATTCCGCGCTTCCTGTTTCTCAACAAGATCGACCGCGCCAATGCGCGGATCAGGGAGACGCTTGCCACATTGCAGCCGGCCTCGCGCGTGCCCCTGGTGCTGCGCCAGATCCCGATCTGGAACGGCGAATTGATCGAAGGGTTCGTCGACCTCGCGCTGGAGCGCGCCTTCATCTATCGCGAGCATAAGGCCTCCGAGGTGATCGCGCTCGAAGGCGGCGATCTCGACCGCGAGAAGGAGGCGCGCTTCTCGATGCTGGAGAAGCTCGCCGATCACGACGATTCGCTGATGGAGCAGCTGCTGGAGGACATCCCGCCGCCGCGCGACGCCGTGTTCGACGATCTGGCGCGCGAATTGCGCGAGGGATTGATCTGCCCGGTGCTGCTCGGATCGGCGTTGCGCGAGAACGGCGTGCTGCGGCTGATGAAGGCGCTGCGCCACGAGGCGCCCGGAATCGCCGAGACCGCGCAGCGGCTCGGCGTGAAGGACACCAAGGAGGCGCTCGGTTATGTCTTCAAGACGCTGCATCTGCAGCATGGCGGCAAGCTGTCATTGACGAGGGTGCTGTCCGGCCATCTCGACGACGGCGGGACGCTGCATGCCGCCTCGGGCGAGGCGGCGCGCGTGTCCGGCATCCTGGCTGCCACCGGCGCCTATGACAGCAAGCGCGCGGGCGCCCAGGCCGGGGACACGGTGGCGCTCGGCAAGCTCGATGCGGTCAAGACCGGCGATACGGTTGCGACCGGCAAGACGGCACCACCGCCGCTGGCAAAGGTGGAGGCGTGCCCGCCGGTGCTGGCGCTCTCGATCGCCGCCGTGGACCGCAAGGATGACGTCAAGCTCGGCCAGGCCTTGCAGCGGCTCCACGAGGAGGATCCGTCGCTGACCATGGTGCAGAACCCGCGCACCCACGACACCGTGCTGTGGGGGCAGGGCGAGATGCATCTGCGCGTCGCGCTGGAGCGGCTGCGCGACCGCTTCGGCGTCAACGTGAAATCGCATCAGCCCGCGATCGGCTATCAGGAGACCATCCGCAAGCCGATCACGCAGCGCGGCCGCCACAAGAAGCAGTCCGGCGGGCACGGCCAGTTCGGCGACGTGGTGCTCGACATCAGGCCGCTGCCGCGCGGCGAAGGCTTCCGCTTTGCCGAGAAGGTGGTCGGCGGCGCGGTGCCGCGCAACTACATCCCGGCGGTGGAGGAGGGCGTCGTCGACGCAATGGCCCGCGGCCCCCTGGGCTTTCCGGTGATCGACGTCGAGGTGACGCTCACCGACGGCTCCTATCACAGCGTGGATTCGTCCGACCTCGCGTTCCGCACCGCGGCGCGGGTCGGCGTCGGCGAGGGGCTGCCGCAATGCCAGCCGGTGCTGCTGGAGCCGATTCACACCGTCGAGATCGTCTGCCCGACGGAGGCGACCGCCAGGATCAATGCGATCCTCTCGGCGCGGCGCGGCCAGATCCTGTCCTTCGATACCCGTGACGGCTGGCCGGGCTGGGACTGCGTCCGGGCGATGATGCCGGAGGCGGAGATCGGCGAGTTGATCGTCGAATTGCGTTCGGCAACGGCCGGCGCCGGCAGCTTCACCCGCCAATTCGACCACATGGCCGAGGTGACCGGCCGCGCCGCCGACCACATCATCGCCTCCCATCGCGACGCCGCCTGAGCCGAACGCTCCGCGCCGAACAGCGCCGGCCCGTCATCCTCTCTCGGGATGGCGGGCCGGATCGCGTCGGGACCTTTGCTCGCGCGCGCAGGGAACAAACGGCGAGGGCCGGGTTCCAGCTTGCGTCCGAGATCAGTTTGTGATGTATTTTACATCATTGTCTTTGTCTCAGACATCATTTATGGTGTCTGCCACGTGAGGCCAGCGTGATCACGTCGTTCCAGATGCGGGCAGCGCGAGCGCTGCTCGGGATAGATCAGAGAACCTTGGCCGAGCTGGCCGGCGTGTCGCTGCCGACGATCCAGCGGATGGAAGCCTCCACGGGCAACGTCCGCGGCGTGGTGGACTCGCTGACCAAGGTCGTCGATGCGCTCAATCGCGCGGGCGTGGATCTGATCGGTGAGCATTCCCGCAGCGAGAACGGCGGGCGTGGTGTTCGCCTGAAGGACCCGGGGCCGCCCCGCCGCATGGGCCGTCAAACTGACATCGCGCGCGATGACGCAAGCTAGGCTCATCGCGCGGGCACGGGGCCCCTGGGCGCTTCGTGTGGGACGCATCGTCGGCTGCGCCGCGGCCCGATGAGGCGACGGGAGCGTGATGGGCATGAGCATCGCAAACGAACACCGTTCGCACGGGCGGGTCGGACATCATGAGCCGACCTTCGCCGAGCTTTATTCCCCCAAACTCCTGACGGTCTTGCGCGAGGGCTACGGCCTCAGCGACTTTCGCGCCGACGCGCTGGCGGGCCTGACGGTGGCGATCGTGGCGCTGCCGCTGTCGATGGCGATCGCGATCGCCTCCGGTGTCTCGCCGGGGCGTGGTCTCTACACCGCCGTGATCGGCGGCTTCCTGGTCTCGCTGCTCGGCGGCAGCCGCTTTCAGATCGGCGGTCCCGCGGGTGCCTTCATCGTGCTGGTCGCTGCGACGGTCGATCGCCAGGGTCTCGATGGCCTGCTGATCGCGACGATGATGTCCGGCGTGATGCTGGTGATCGCCGGATATCTGCGGCTCGGCACCTACATCAAGTTCATTCCCTATCCGGTCACAGTCGGCTTCACCGCGGGCATCGCCGTCATCATCTTTGCCAGCCAGCTGAAGGATCTGTTCGGTATCACGCTTGCGGGCAAGGAGCCGGGCGAGCTGCTTCCGAAGCTCACGGCGCTCGCGCATGGCGCGCCGACCGCGAGCATGTCTGCGGTCGTGACGGCCGCGCTGTCGATCGCGATCATCATCGGCCTCAAGCATCTGCGGCCGACCTGGCCCGGCATCCTGATCGCGGTGGTGGTCGCGGCCATCATCACCTTCGCGCTGCAGCTTCCGGTCGAGACCATTGGGACGAAATTCGGCGGTATCCCGCGCGAGCTGCCGGCGCCGGCGTTGCCGGCGTTTTCGCTCGCCAAGATCCAGGCGGTGTTTCCCGATGCGATCGCCTTCGCACTGCTCGGAGCCATCGAATCGCTGCTGTCGGCCGTCGTCGCCGACGGCATGACCGGCCGTCGCCATCGCTCCAACTGCGAGCTGGTGGCGCAGGGCTTTGCCAATATCGGCTCGGCCTTGTTCGGCGGCATCTGCGTCACCGGCACCATCGCGCGCACCGCCACCAATGTTCGCGCCGGCGCCCGCGGACCGGTGTCGGGCATGCTGCATTCGCTGTTTCTTTTGGTGTTCATGCTGATCGCGGCGCCGCTGGCGAGCTACATCCCGCTGTCGGCGCTCGCCGCGGTGCTCGTCGTTGTCGCCTGGAACATGGCCGAGAAGCACGAGTTCGCCACCCTGATCCGATCGTCCTGGGGCGATGCCACGGTGCTGCTCGCAACCTTCGGGCTGACGGTCTTCCGCGATCTCACCGAGGGCATCCTGGTCGGCTTCGCGCTCGGCGCCGTGCTGTTCATCAACCGGATGGCGCAGATGACCGGCGTCGAGGACGGGTCGCCTCTGGTCGCAAAGGACCGCGCCGACTTCGAGGATGAGGCGCGGGTGCCGTACAATCCGAAGCTCAGCGCCGACAAGGACGTGCTGGTCTATCGCATCACCGGTGCGTTCTTCTTCGGCGCCGCCTCGACCGTCGGCACCGTGCTCGACTCGATCGCCGACCGCCGCAAGGCCTTCGTGGTCGATTTCGCAGCGGTGCCGTTCTTGGATTCGACGGCCGCCAACGCCATGAGCCGCGTTGCCGCCAAGGCCAAGCGCCAGGGCATCCGCCTGTTCATCACCGGGGCGTCGCCGACCGTGCGTCGGGCGCTGCTGACCCATGGCGTGCGGCCGCCGCTGGTGCGCTACCGCGAGACCATCGAGCGCGCGGTGGCCGACATCAAGGGCAAGGAGACGGCACCGGCGGACGTCGCCGATGGGCTCGCCGCGAGCTGACACGCGGCCTCAACGCCGCGTCGCCGTTTGGGCCATGGCGCCTGGGGGCGACTGCCGAGCCCCAGCATTGACTCCAGCCGGGGCTTGTCCGATGTCACGGCCATGACCCTTGCCGCCAAACCCCGCGCTGCGTGCCTGATCGGCTGGCCTGCCGCGCATTCGCGCTCGCCCTTGATCCATCATCATTGGCTGCACGAGCTCGGCATTGTCGGCGGCTACACCATCGAGGCGGTGCCGCCGGAAGAGCTGGCGGACTTCGTCATGCATCTCGACCGTCGCGGCTTCGTCGGCGCCAACGTCACGATCCCGCACAAGGAGCGCGTGCTGGAGCTGAGCGAGCCGGACGCGCGTGCCCGCGCCGTCGGCGCGGCCAACACGCTCTGGTACGAGGACCACATCCTGCGGGCCACCAACACCGACGTCGAAGGCTTCATCGGCAATCTGGACGCCGCTGCCCCAGGCTGGGACCGCACCGACGAGGCGCTGGTGCTCGGCTCCGGCGGCTCGGCGCGGGCCGTCGTGTTCGGCCTGCTCGAGCGCGGCATCGGCCGCGTCCACATCATCAACCGCACCGCGGCGCGCGCACAAGCCCTGGCTGATCAGTTCGGCAGCCATGTCGTTGCCGAAGGCTGGGACCGCGTCGGCGCGCTGCTGCCGCGCGCGGGCCTGTTCGTGAACACCACCTCGCTCGGCATGCACGGTCAGCCGCCGCTCGAGCTCGACGTCGAGCTGTTGCCGCAGCAGGCCGTCGTCGCCGACATCGTCTACGTGCCGCTGGAGACGCAGTTGCTCGCGGCGGCGCGGGCGAGGGGGCTGCGCACTGCCGATGGACTCGGCATGCTGCTGCACCAGGCCGTGCGTGGCTTCGAATTGTGGTTCGGCCGCCGTCCGCAGGTCACGCCCGATTTGCGCGCGCTGGTCGAGGCCGATCTCACAAGGGCTTGAGCGCGGAATAAGCGCAGATGGTCGGCGTCTCATTGATCGAGCGTCCGCGTAGCCCCGCATTGGACGCGGATGATCTTCTCTCGCCCTCGGAGCCATGCATGTCCGCTCGTCTCATCCTGTTCCGTTCCGTCGCTTCACTCGCCATGGCTGCGACTGTATCCGCGCTCGCCATCGCCCAGCAGGCGCCGGTGCCGACGCGCGTGCGCGGCGCCATCGAAAGCGTCGACGCCAATACGATGACGGTGAAAGCCCGCAGCGGCGAGATCTTCAAGCTGCGCATGGCCGGTGATCTGCGCGTCTCGGGTGTCGTCAAGGCGCAGCTTTCCGACATCAAGCTGGGCTCGTTCATCGGCGCCACCACGGTGCCCGGCCCGGATGGCGCGCCGAAGGCGGTCGAGATCCACATTTTTCCCGAGGACATGCGCGGAACGGGCGAAGGCTCGCGGTCGTGGGACCTGAAGCCGAACTCGAGCATGACCAACGCCACCGTGTCCGAAAGCTCGGTCTCGACCGACGGTCACTCGCTGCTCGTCAAGTACAAGGGGGGCGAAAAGCGCGTCGACATTACGCCGGACACGCCGATCGTCACCTTCGTGCCCGGCGACGAGTCCGAGCTGAAAGCCGGCGCCAAGGTGATCGCCACCGTCAAGCAATTGCCTGACGGTTCGCTCGAGACCAGCCGCGTCAGCGTCGGCCGCGATGGGCTGACGCCGCCGATGTGACCTGCCTTTCTCTGTGTGCTCAACTGCGTCTCCGTTGCCGGTGTCGTCCCTACGAACGCAGGGACCCGTACCCCCCAGGGAGGAGTTTAGGGCGCAGTGGCAAGTGGGCTTTTGCCCAACACGACGGCCGCGGAGTATGGGTCCCGGATCAGCGCCGCGCCGCGCTGACGCGCGTCACGGCTTGTCCGGGACGACAGCTTTTGCATGGTGGAAGTCGGGGGCGCGTAAGCTGATTAGTCCGAGCACGTTGCTCGCCGATTCTCGAGCTAATCCGCCAGCACCTTCCGGTCGATCTCGGCCACCGTGTTGACGCCGCACAGGCCCATCGTCGTCAAGAGCTCGTTGCGGATGATGTCGATGGCCTTGGCGACGCCGGCCTGGCCGCCGGCGCCGAGGCCGTAGGCATAGGCGCGGCCGAGCATGCAGGATTTGGCACCGAGCGCGAGCGCGCGCATCACGTCCTGGCCGGAGCGGATGCCGCCATCGAACATGATCTCGATCTTGTCGCCGACCGCTTCCGCGATGCCGGGCAGGACGTGGATCGAGGACGGCGCGCCGTCGAGCTGGCGGCCGCCGTGGTTGGAGACGACCATTGCCTGCGCGCCGGTCGCGGCCGCGAGCTTGGCGTCCTCGATGTCGTGGATGCCCTTGATGATCAGCTTGCCCGGCCAGATCGAGCGGATCCAGTCGACGTCCTTCCAGTTCAGCGAGGTGTCGAACTGCGCGGCGGTCCAGGCCGAGAGCTTGGTGAGATCCTCGGTGTTCTTCACGTGGCCGGCGATGTTGCCGAAGGTGCGGCGCTTGCCCTGCAGCACGCCCTGCACCCAGGCCGGCTTGGTGGCGAAGTCGAACAGCTTCGACAGCGTCCATTCCGGCGGCACGCTCATGCCGTTCTTGATGTCCTGGTGGCGCTGGCCGATCACCTGCAGGTCGACGGTCAGGCATAGTGCGCTGCACTTCGCAGCGATCGCGCGCTCGACCAGGGCCTTGATGAAGCCGCGGTCCTTCATGACGTAGAGCTGGAACCAGAACGGCTTCTCGACGCTGCCCGCGATGTCCTCGATCGAGCAGATCGACATCGTGCTCTGCGTGAACGGGATGCCGGCGGCCTGCGCCGCGCGGCAGGCGTGAATCTCGCCGTCGCCGTGCTGCATGCCCAGGAGGCCGACCGGCGCCAGGATCAGCGGCATCGACGAGGGCTCGCCGAGGATCGTCGTCGACAGATCGCGCTTGGAGACGTCGACCAGGATGCGCTGGCGGAACTTGATCTTCTGCAGATCCTCGCGATTGGCGCGCAGCGTCTCCTCGGCATAGGAGCCACGATCGGCGTAGTCGAAGAAGGCTTTGGGCACGCGGCGCTTGTGCAGCAGGCGCAGGTCTTCAATGCAGGTGACGTGTTTCATCGCGCTCTTCGACTCCCCCACCGACGTCTCGTTTCTTGGGCTCGGCAGTCCTCTAGCATCTTTGCGGCGCCTGCCAAATCCAACTTGGGAACCGCCACGGCGGCCGGGCAAGACACGCAAACTGCGAGCGTGCCGCAACAACACGGCGTCAGGGCTGCCGGAGCGAGCGCATTCCTGCTGCGCCGGGGCTCCGACGGGTGAGCCCTCCAGAGCCGTCAGGTCGAATGAAAAATTAGTCTTAACAACGGCTTACAGAGGTGATGGCGGTTTCGTGGTAATGATTCATCACATTTTTTGAAGCCATCTTAGCCTTAAGGCGACTATAACCCGCGGGCTGACCGGCAGGGCGGGTCCTGTGATTCGCGCTCGCCGGTAACGAAATCCAGAAGCCGTTGCTGGGGGTCATATGAGCCGTAACTATTTCGGGACCGATGGGATTCGTGGCCGCGCCAACGGCCTGATCACGCCGGAACTCGCGCTCAAGGTCGGGCAGGCCGCAGGTCTTCTGTTCCAGCGCGGCGAGCATCGCCACCGGGTGGTGATCGGCAAGGATACGCGCCTTTCCGGGTACATGATCGAATACGCCATGGTGGCCGGCTTCACCTCGGTCGGCATGGACGTTCTGCTGGTCGGCCCGATGCCGACGCCCGCGGTCGCCATGCTCACCAAGTCGATGCGCGCCGATCTCGGCGTCATGATCTCGGCCTCACACAATCTGTTCGAGGACAACGGCATCAAGCTGTTCGGGCCGCAGGGTTTCAAGCTGTCCGACGATGTCGAGAGGCAGATCGAGCAACTGCTCGATGAATCGCTCGACAAGAAGCTGGCGCAGAGCGCGAGCCTCGGCCGCGCCCGCCGCATCGACGGCGTGCACGATCGCTACATCGAATTCGCCAAGCGCACGCTGCCGCGCGACCTCTCGCTCGACGGCCTGCGCGTGGTGGTCGATTGCGCCAACGGCGCGGCCTACAAGGTCGTGCCCGAGGCGCTGTGGGAGCTCGGCGCCGATGTGATCTCGATCGGCGTGGAGCCGGACGGCTTCAACATCAACAAGGAATGCGGCTCGACCTCGCCGGAGGCACTGTGCCGGAAGGTACGGGAAATGCGCGCCGACATCGGCATCGCGCTCGACGGCGACGCGGATCGCGTGATCCTGGTCGACGAGCGCGGCCACATCGTCGATGGCGACCAGCTGCTCGCGGTCATCGCGCAGAGCTGGAAGGAGGACGGCCGCCTGGCGCGCGCCGGTATTGTCGCGACCGTGATGTCTAATCTCGGTCTCGAGCGCTTCCTGCAGGGGCAAGGGCTCGAGCTGGTGCGCACGCCGGTCGGCGACCGCTATGTGCTCGAGCGCATGCTGGCCGACGGCTACAATCTCGGCGGCGAGCAGTCGGGCCATATCATTCTCTCGGACTACGCGACCACGGGCGACGGCTTCGTCGCGGCGCTGCAGGTGCTGGCGACGGTGCAGAGGCTGCGCCGTCCGGTCTCCGAGGTCTGCCATCGCTTCGATCCGCTGCCGCAGATCCTCAAGAACGTGCGCTATCGCAGCGGCAAGCCGCTCGACGCGGACGAGGTGAAGTCGGCGATCGACACCGGACAGAAGCGCCTCAACGGCCATGGCCGACTGCTCGTACGCTCCTCCGGCACCGAGCCGGTGATCCGCGTGATGGGCGAGGGCGACGACCGCGATCTGGTCGAGGAGGTCGTCGACGAGATCGTGGCCGCGGTGGGCAATGCGGCCGCTGCCGCAGCCTGATCACCAGCGATCATATTTTCGATTGTGGCCTGTCATCGTCAGATGACAGGCCTTTTTGTTGGCTCACCATCTTCTCGCGTCCGAGCGCGTCGCCAGGATGCATCTGATCGCGTCGTTCAACGACTTCGTGCGGCGGGTCGGAATTTGGAGGGCATGACTTTGTCATGAGCCGGGTCGGTCGACTAATTAGTTCGTGTTGCCCGCATCGCCCGGCGCAGCCGCTAACGATTTGTTAGGATGAGTTGTCCGGTCATTAACGGTTCATGCGTGCTCATGGAATGTCAACCTTAATTATTAGGGTTAAGCGCTGCTTAAGCATTTGGTGCGATTGTTCGGCCGTCAGTTGTGATGTGGGGCCAGGTTCTCGATTGCCTCACCGGCCAAAGGGACGAAGCCAATGCGTAGCGTTATGTCTTTGATCGCCGCCGGAGCGGCCTCTCTGTTTTCCACTCTCGCCTTTGCGGCCGACATGCCCATCATGCCGCCTCCGGTCTACGCGCCGCCGCCGGCGGCCGATTTCGGTGGCTGGTATCTGCGCGGCGACATCGGTTTCAGCAATCAGAAGGTCAAGGACGTCCATTACTCGCGCGAATCCGCCTACACGCCGATGACGTCGTTCAACCAGACCTCGGCGTTCGATACCGCGGGCATCTATGGCGTCGGCGTCGGCTATCGCTTCAACAGCTGGTTCCGCGCCGACGTCACCGGCCAGTATCGCGGCAATGCGAACTTCAAGGCCACCGACCGCTTCAATGCAACGGCGGGCGGCGTGCCCTACAGCGGCATCGACAATTACAGCGGCAGCAAGTCCGAATGGCTGGTGCTCGCCAACGCCTATGTCGATCTCGGCACCTGGTGGTGCGTGACGCCGTTCATCGGCGCGGGTGTCGGTGGTGCGCGGGTGACGATTTCGAATTTCACCGACACGGGCATCAACAACCTGCCGTTCACGACCACGAGCTTCGCGACGGCGCCGACCTCCTCGAAATGGAATTTCGCATGGGCGGCCCATGCCGGTCTGGCTTACAACGTCAATCCGAACCTGGTGCTGGAGCTGGCCTACAGCTACGTCGATCTCGGTCAGGGGCAGACCGGTGTTCTGTCCGACTACGTCGGCAACACCACCGGCAACGTCTTCAAGTTCAAGGACATCACCTCGCACGACCTGAAGCTCGGCGTGCGCTGGAATTTCGACCAGCCGCCGCCGCCTCCGATGCCGGCGCTGATCCGCAAGGGCTGAATCGAGCGCTCGCCCTCACTGCAATCGAACGAACGGCGCGGGTTTCCCGCGCCGTTTCGCGTTTCTGATCGAGCGAACCGCGCGCGTCTTCGCTGAAAGAATTTCCGTGCAGGGCGCTGCGACAACGAATGATTAAGGTTAACGCGCGATGATCGGAACAGAGAGTCAAGTGCTGATTGGAGCGTTGCGATGCGTAGCCTGGTGGTGGCGGTTTCTGTGTGCGGCATGATCTCCGCGGCCCAGGCCGCGGACTTGTCCGACCTTCCGATCCTGCGCGGCGGCCTGACCGAGGGCCTGAACAATTCGCGGGTCATCTGGGACGGTTACTATGTGGGCGTCCAGGGCGGCTACGGCTCGTCCGATGAGAATTTCAACGGCTCGACCAAGAACATGACGGCGGCGGTGTTGGCCAACACGCTGATCGAGAGCCAGATGCAGGTATCGTCCTGGAACCCGAATCTCGGCAAGCAATCCTCGCGCGCATCGGGCTTCGGCGCCTTCGTCGGCTACAACAGTCAGTGGGACGACGTCGTGCTCGGCGTCGAGGCGAGCTATCTGCACGGCAAATACGGCGGCATGGCCTCTTCGAGCCGCACGCTCGTCAGCACGGCTGCACTGACCGACGGCAACTTCCACGCCGTGACGTCGACGCAGTCCTCGCAGATCTCGATCACCGACATGGCGACGATCCGCGGTCGTGCCGGCTATGCGATGGGTTGCTTCCTGCCCTACGCATTTTTCGGCCTTGCACTCGGCAACGCAGATATCGGCCAGTCCGTGACGGTTCAGGACCGGGTCAGCACGACATTTCTCGGCACCTACACGCCGCTTGCGCCGCTCAGCGCCAACAACCTTCAGCACAATCACCTGATCTACGGCTACAGCGCCGGTCTCGGCGTCGACGTCAATCTGGTCGGGGGCCTGTTTGCGCGGGCCGAATACGAATACGTCCGCTTCACCTCGACGGTCGACACCAGCATCAATACGGTGCGCGCGGGCCTCGGCTACAAGTTCTGAGCTGATTGCTAGCCTGTCCTGTATGCCGATGTCCGTCAGCATCCGTCCTGCGCAGCGCGACGACGTCGCTGCCATTGTCGCCATGCTCGCCGACGATCATCTCGGCCGGGCGCGCGAGCGCCTCGAGCAGCCGTTGCCGCAGTCCTACTACGACGCGTTCGAGACGATCGCGCGGGATGGGAACATCACCCTGATCGTTGCCGAGGAGGCGGGCCGGGTGGTCGGCTGCCTGCAACTCTGCATCCTGCCCGGGCTCAGCTCGCAAGGCGCGTCGCGCGCGCTGGTCGAGGATGTTCGGGTCGCCACCGACCGCCGCAGCCGCGGCATCGGCGAGCAGCTGCTGCTATGGGCGATCGCCGAGGCGCGCAAGCAGCGCTGCAATCTGGTCGAGCTGATGACGCATCAAAGCCGCACCGACGCACAACGCTTCTACGGGCGGCTCGGCTTCGCCAAGAGCCATTTCGGCATGGTGATGCGGTTCTGATCAGCGCGGCAGGCGGTAGGCCGCGACGGCGTTCGGGCCGAACGCCTTGTCGCGGATGTCCGAGCCGAGCTGTGTCAGGCAGCGCTCGAGCGCCTGCTTGATTTCACGGTAGCTGCCGGCGAGCAGGCAGACCGGCCAGTCCGAGCCGAAGATCAGCCTGTCGGCGCCGAAGCAGCGCGCCACATGTGTCACGTAGGGCTGCAGCCGCTCCGCGTCCCAGTCGGTCCAGACGGCTTCCGTGGCGAGCCCCGACACCTTGCACCAGACATTGCCGCAAGCCGCGAGCTCGGCGATGTGATCGGCCCAGTCCTGATCGAACCCGGTTGCGATCGGCGGCTTGGCGGCGTGGTCCAGCACGAAGCGCGCTCTTGGAAAGGCGCGCACCGTCGCAATCGCCGCTGGCAGCTCTCGCGTGCGCACCAGCAGATCGTACGTCAAGTCGTGCGCGAACACGCTGTCGAGGCCGCGCCTGACGTCGCCGCGAAAGATCCACGCCGGATCGGCCTCATCATGGACCTGGTGGCGGATGCCGACCAGCCTGTCGCCGCCGGGCAGGCCGCGCAGCCGGTCGATCGTCGACCCTACCGACGGATCGGTCAGGTCGACCCAGCCGACGACCCCGCCGACGAATGGCGTCGCATGGGCGATGCGCAGGAACTCCTCGGTCTCGTCGAGCGACGAGCGGGTCTGCACCAGGATGCTGGCGTCGAGAGCGTTTTCGGCCAGCAGCGGGGCAAGGTCGGCGGGACCGAACGGACGGCGGATCGGCGCCAGCGCGTCGCCGGCCATCCACGGATAGTCGGCGCGACCGGGATCCCAGAAGTGCTGATGCGCATCGATGGCACGGCTCATGGCGCGTCTCCCGGCAGCGGCGCCCGGGCATCGACGAGATTGCTGGCACGCAGGTCGCGCCAGAAGGCGGGCGGGATCGGAGCTTGCGCCATCGCGATGTTGTCGGCCGCCTCCTGCGCATTGCGGGCGCCCTGCAGGCCGACGGTCACGGCGGGATGGGCCAGGCAGAACTGGATCGCGGCAGCCTTGAGCTCGGTGCCGTGCTGTCTGCACAGCGCATCGAGCTGGCGCGCCCGCGCCACCAGCGCGGCATCGGCATCTTCGTAGTTGAACTTCGCCGGCCCGTGAGGGTTGGCGAGAATGCCGCTGTTGTAGATGCCGCCGAGAATGATGGCGATGTTGTTCTCGCGGCAGATCGGAAAGAGCGTCGTCAGCGCGCCCTGGTCGAGCAGCGTGTAACGGCCCGCCAGGAGAAAGCAGTCGACCGGAACGGCCTGCGCAAAGCGCGTCAGCATCTCCGACTGGTTCATGCCGGCGCCGATCGCCTGGATGCTGCCGTCGTCGCGCAGCCGCTGCAGCGCGCGAAAGGCGCCGGCCACAGCCTCGTCATAGTGATCGTCGGGATCATGCACGAGCAGGATGTCGATGCGATCGAGGCCGAGCCGGACCAGGCTCTCCTCGACCGAACGCATTACGCCGTCATAGGAGTAATCGAACCGCGGCCGCAGCGGCGGCGTGCCCTTGTAGTGCGGATCTTCGCCCGAGGCGGTCGGGTCCGGCCGCAGCAGCCGGCCGGCCTTGGTCGAGATCACATAGCTGTCGCGCGGCTGCCGGCGCAGAAATGCACCGAGCCTCTGCTCGGCGAGGCCGAAGCCGTAGAGCGGCGCGGTGTCGTAGAAGCGCACGCCGCGCGCCCACGCCGCGGCGATCGTGGCTTCGGCATCGCCGTCGCTGACCGGCTCGAAAAGACCGCCGAGCGGCGCCGTCCCGAGGCCGAGTCGGGTGATGTCGAGCGGGCTCCTCCCGAGACGGACGCGTTCCATTCTTCTATCCTTGTTGTTCGGCGCGTGCAGATCGCGTCATTGTGCACGGATGCGTTCGACGAAACAATGACGTCGCATGGTGCAGTACAACGAAGAGGAGAGGACGATGTCGGCGATCAATCCACTGACGGCCTTCGGTGTCGTGCTGGCGACGGCTGCCACCGACGCGGTCTACGTCATGTTCACGTCGGCGGTCGTTGCCAAGCGACGGTTGTCAGCGGCGACCTGGAGCTCGATCTGGTACATGCTGTCGTCATTCGCGGTGATCAGCTACACGGAGAACTGGATCTACGTCGCATTCGCGGCGGTCGGCTCCTGGATCGGCGCCTACGGCTCGATGACCTTCCTGCATCGTCCGCCGGCTGGTCAGGCACCGGTCGGCGCCGCGCCGGAATGAATTGCATTCGCTTGCATGCCAGCACGACCGCGTGAACGCAGACAGAAGGCGCGCGAAGTTCCTTGACGCGGAACGACCCTTACCGTATTCACGCCGGCGGGACACCTCCCCCCAACGGGAGGCTTACTATCTGGAAGGATAGACGATGACTGCAGCGAAACCCTCGCAGCGGCCTGCCGTGCCGCACTTCTCCTCCGGCCCCTGCGCCAAGCGCCCCGGATGGACCTCCGAAAATCTCAAAGACGCTCCCCTCGGCCGCTCGCATCGCGCGAAGATTGGCAAGGCGAAGCTCAAGCAGGCCATCGAGCTGACGCGCGACGTCCTCGAAGTGCCCGCCGACTACAAGATCGGCATCGTGCCCGCGTCCGACACCGGCGCGGTCGAGATGGCGCTGTGGTCGCTGCTCGGTGCGCGGCCTGTCACCACGATCGCCTGGGAATCCTTCGGTGAGGGCTGGGTCAGCGACATCGTCAAGGAGCTCAAGCTCAAGGATGTCACCAAGCTGCACGCCGGCTATGGCGAGATCCCGGATCTGTCCAAGGTCGATCCGGCCAGTGACGTCGTCTTCACCTGGAACGGCACCACGTCAGGCGTGCGCGTGCCGAATGCCGACTGGATCAGCGCGAGCCGGGAAGGCCTGACGATCTGCGACGCCACCTCGGCCGCATTCGCGCAAGCCCTCGATTGGCCGAAGCTCGACGTCGTCACGTTCTCCTGGCAGAAGGCGCTCGGCGGCGAGGCCGCGCATGGCATGCTCATCCTCTCGCCGCGCGCGGTGGCGCGTCTCGAGACCTACAAGCCAGCCTGGCCGCTGCCGAAGATCTTCCGCCTCACCAAGGGCGGCAAGCTCAACGCCGGCATTTTCGAGGGCGAGACCATCAACACGCCCTCGATGCTGTGCGTCGAGGACTATCTGGACGCGCTGAACTGGGGCAAGTCGATCGGCGGCCTCAGGGCGCTGATCGCCCGCGCCGACGCCAACACCAAGGTCCTCGCCGACTGGAAGGCGCGGACGCCGTGGATCGACTTTCTCGCCCAGGATCCCGCCATCCGCTCCAACACCTCGGTGTGCCTCAAGGTCGTCGATCCCGCGATCACATCGCTGTCGGCCGATGCCCAGGCGGAGTTCGCCAAGAAGCTCGTGTCGCTGGTCGAGAAGGAGAATGCAGGCTTCGACTTCGCGCATTATCGCGATGCGCCGGCCGGCCTGCGCATCTGGTGCGGCGCCACGGTGGAGGCCAACGACGTCGCGCTGCTGACGCAGTGGATCGACTGGGCGTTCGCCGAAGCCAAGGCCGCGCTGCCGAAGGCGGCGTGACGCACGCTCTTCGTGCCGTCATTGCGAGCGCAGCGAAGCAATCCAGGGCCACGAAGAAAGTCTGGATTGCTTCGTCGCTCCGCTCCTCGCAATGACGAAATTCAAGACGCGTAGGGTGGGCAAAGGCGCGAAGCGCCGTGCCCACCATCAACGTCAACCGACGCGAAAGACGGTGGGCACGCTGCGCTTGGCCCACCCTACGATTCGATTGCTTCCACCCATTCCGGCGCCGATGCGCTGTCCCTCTCTCGCGAGAGGCGTGAAGGAACATCGTCATGTCCAAACCCAAAGTTCTCATTTCCGACGCACTTTCCCCGGCCGCCGTGCAGATCTTCAAGGATCGCGGCATCGAGGTCGACTTCCAGCCCAATCTCGGCAAGGACAAGGACAAGCTCGCCGACATCATCGGCGACTATGACGGCCTTGCGATCCGCTCCGCGACCAAGGCCACGGCCAAGATCATCGAGCGTGCCAAGCGGCTCAAGGTGATCGGCCGCGCCGGCATCGGGGTCGACAATGTCGAAATCCCCGCGGCGACCGCCAAGGGCATCATCGTGATGAATACGCCGTTCGGCAATTCGATCACGACCGCCGAGCACGCGATCACGATGATGCTGTCGCTGGCGCGCGAGATTCCGCAGGCGGACGCCTCGACCCAGGCCGGCAAGTGGGAGAAGAACCGCTTCATGGGCGTCGAGATCACCGGCAAGACGCTGGGCGTGATCGGCTGCGGCAATATCGGCTCGATCGTCTGCGATCGCGCGCAGGGCCTGCGCATGAAGGTGATCGGCTTCGATCCGTTCCTCACCGAGGAGCGCGCCCTCGATCTCGGCGTCGAGAAGGTCGAGCTCGAGGAGCTGCTGAAGCGCGCCGACTTCATCACGTTGCATACGCCGCTCACCGACAAGACCCGCAACATCATCGATGCCGCGGCGATCGCCAAGATGAAGCAGGGCGTGCGCATCATCAATTGCGCGCGCGGCGGCCTGGTCGACGAGCAGGCGCTGCTGGAGGCGCTCAACTCCAAGCATGTCGCGGGCGCGGCCCTCGACGTGTTCGCCGAGGAGCCGGCGACCAGCAATCCGCTGTTCGGTCATGCCAACGTGATCTGCACGCCGCATCTCGGCGCCTCGACCACGGAAGCGCAGGAGAACGTCGCGCTGCAGATCGCCGAGCAGATGTCGGACTACCTGCTCACCGGCGCGATCTCGAACGCGATCAACTTCCCGTCGATCACCGCGGAAGAAGCGCCCAAGCTGAAGCCATTCATCGCACTCGCCGAGAAACTCGGCTCGTTCGCGGGCCAGCTCACCGAAAGCAGCATCACCAAGATCCAGATCACCTATGAAGGCCACGTCGCCGAGATGAAGACCCGAGCGCTGACCTCGGCGGTGCTGGCCGGGCTGCTGCGGCCGATGCTGGGCGAGGTCAACGTCGTGTCGGCGCCGGTGATCGCCAAGGAGCGCGGCATGATCGTCGACGAGGTGCTGCGCGCCGGCGAGAGCGACTATGAGAGCCTGATCACGGTCGCGGTCACCACCGAGCATCAGGAGCGCGCGGTATCGGGCACGGTCTACGCCGACGGCAAGCCGCGCCTCGTCGACATCAAGGGGATCCGTGTCGACGCCGAGTTCGGCAAGTCGATGATCTACGTCACCAACGAGGATAAGCCGGGCTTCATCGGCAAGTTCGCAAGCCTCCTCGGCGACGCGAAGATCAACATCGCGACCTTCCATCTCGGCCGTGTCGCGCCGGGAAGCGACGCGATCGCGCTGGTCGAGGTCGACGGTGCGGTGCCGGCGGATCTGCTCGCCAAGATCCAGGCATTGCCGCAGGTCAAGCAGGCCAAGGCGCTGGCGTTCTGATGACGCGCTAGCGCGCGCGGTGCTTCTTGGTTGAATCGACTTAGCCGCTGGCTCGGTTCACCTCTCCCGCTTGCGGGAGAGGTCGGCGCGAAGCGCCGGGTGGGGGCTTGCTCCACTCGGGCAGCCTCAATCGAGGAGGCACCCCCACCCCAGCCCTCCCCGCAACTGGGAGAGGGAGCGCACATCCTTCGCGGTTCGCAACCAGACCTCAACTCTTCGCGCGCTGGGCCAAATTGGCCGACCGAAAGGGGCAGCACGGCACCGTGGCCGTGCTGCCCTTTTCTGTGCTCGTCTGTGCTCGGCGGAATTTCAACGGCAAGCTTTGCGGTCGCACGATTTGAACCCGCGGACCTCTCGTGGCGTCTAACGCCCCGCAAGGGACCGGCTCATCCGGTTCTCAGGGGCGCTGGGATACGGAGAGATCGATGGCAATGCGAACGACGTGGCTGGTTACGACAACTCTCGTTCTCGGTGCCTCGCTGGCGGCGGCGCCGGGCCATGCGGCAAACCTTGACGCGACGTCCACCGTCGATGCCGTCACCGTGTATCCCGACGGCGCGACCGTGACCCGGGTCATCTCGCTCGACCTTCCCACCGGTGACACGACGGCGATCGCCAAGGACTTCCCGCTCGGACTCGATGCGTCCTCGCTTCGTGTGGAAGGCGAGGCCGGCGCCAAGCTCGTGATCGGTACCGTCGACGCCAAGCCACCGCGTGCGGCGCCGCCCGTCAACCTGCCCGACATCGACAAGCGCATCGAAGCGCTGAAGGACGAGCGCGCCAATCTCGATGGCACGATCGCCTCGGCCCTGGCGCGCAAGAAATTTGCCGAGCGTTTTGCCGAGGCATCGCCGGCCGGGCTCGGCGAAAAGGGCGAGGCGCGTCCGATCACGGAATGGCGTGCCGCGTTCGCCGCCGTTGCCGACGAGGTTGGACAGGCCGACGCGGCGATCCGTGATGCCGAACGCAAGCAGCGCGAGATCGATCGCGAGATCGCGCGCCTGCAGGACAATCTCACGACGAAGCCCCCGAGCAAGCTGGAGGTGCGGATCGAATTGTCGGCTGCGGCAGCGACCAAGGCGACCTTGCGCGTGACCTACGCGGTGCGCAACGCCCGCTGGGTGCCGCTCTACGACGCGCGTCTCGACACGATGGCGAAGGACCGCAAACCGGCTCTCGAACTGGTGCGACGCGCCGAGATCCAGCAGGCCACCGGGGAGGACTGGTCCGAGGTCGCGCTCACGGTTTCGACGGTGCGGACCGGACGCGGCGGCAGCGCGCCCGAGCTCAGGACGATCATCGCGCAATATCCGCCGCCGCCACAGCCAGCGCCGAAGCCGGCGGCCGTCAGCGCGGCACGAGGACTCATGGAGAGCCGGCAGGAGTTTCGCTTTGGCGGAGGGACGACGTTCGGAGATGTCGCGGACAAGGCCGTCGAGCAGCAGACGGTCGCGGAGATCAGCGCCTTTCAGACCGTCTTCCACCTCCCCGGACGCGTCAGCGTCGGTGCCAATGATGGCGCGAAGAGCCTGCGTATTTCCACCGCGACGATCACGCCCGAACTGACGATCCGTTCGGCGCCCGTCATCGATGCCACCGCCTATCTCGAAGCGAGCTTCCCGCAGAGCGAGGAGGCGCCGCTGCTGCCGGGCAAGGTCTCGATCTATCGCGACGGCATGTTCGTCGGCACCAGCAGATTGGCGTCGGCCGGCAAGGACGAGGTCGTTCATGTCGGCTTCGGGGCCGACGACAAGGTCAAAGTCGAGCGCAGTGTCGTCAAACGGAACGAAGGTTCGGCCGGTCTGATCGTGACGACGGCGAAGATCGACGAGCGCGCCTTCAAAACCACGGTCCGCAACGCGCATGATTTCCCGATCAAGGTCGCGATCCAGGATCAACTGCCGGTCAGCGAGAACGAGGAGATCACGGTTGAGATGCTTCCCGCGACCACGCCGCCGGCCTCGACCAACGTCCGCGACCGGCGTGGTGTCGTCGAATGGGTGATCGACGCCAGACCCGGCGAGGCCAAGGATATCGCCTTCGCCTGGCGTGTGCGCTGGCCGAAGGACAAGTCGATCGTGTTGCAGCCGTCGGGCTGATTGCCCGGCGTGGGATCGGCGCCGTTTGATCCATGACAAGCCGCCCGGTCCCGGCCCTGTTATGCGCGAGTGGGACCCCGTTCGATCACGTCCTGTCCGGCCGTGATCGATCTCGACCGAGAGCGCCGACATGGAATCCGACCCGAACACCCGCAAGCAGGCCGTCGCCGTCGGCTACATCTTCCTCGCCGGCGTCGGCATGCTGCTGCTGCAATGGCTTCTGACGACCTACAACACGGTCGAGACGATTCCCTATAGCCAGTTCGAGCAGCTGATCGAGCAGGGCAAGATCTCCGAGGTGTCGGTCAGCCAGGACACCATCCAGGGCAAGTTCAAGGACAAGCAGTCCGACGGCAAGACGTCGTTCATCACCGCGCGCGTCGATCCGCCGCTGGCCGCAAAGCTTGCCGCGAAGGGCGTGACGGTGACTGGTGTGCCCTCGGGCGGGCTGATTCAGGCGCTGCTGTCCTGGGTCGTGCCGGCGCTGATGTTCTATCTCATCTGGGTGTTCCTCGGCCGCAAGGTGATGGATCGCCAGGGATTCGGCGGTCTGATGTCGATCGGCAAGTCGCGCGCCAAGGTCTATGTCGAGACCGACACCAAGGTCACCTTCGCCGATGTCGCCGGTGTCGACGAGGCCAAGTTCGAGCTGCAGGAGGTCGTGCAGTTCCTGAAGGATCCGAAGAGCTATGGCCGGCTCGGCGCACACGTGCCCAAGGGCATCCTGCTGGTTGGCCCGCCCGGCACCGGCAAGACCCTGCTCGCCCGCGCGGTAGCGGGCGAAGCGGGTGTGGCGTTCTTCTCGATCTCCGGATCCGAGTTCGTGGAGATGTTCGTCGGCGTCGGCGCTGCCCGCGTGCGCGATTTGTTCGAGCAGGCCCGCAAGGCCGCGCCTTGCATCATCTTCATCGATGAGCTCGACGCGCTCGGCCGCAGCCGAAGCGTCGGCGGCCAGTTTGGCGGCTACGACGAGAAGGAGCAGACGCTCAATCAATTGCTGGCGGAGCTCGACGGCTTCGACCCAAGCTCCGGCGTCATCCTGCTCGCCGCGACAAACCGGCCGGAGATCCTCGATCCCGCGCTCATGCGCGCCGGCCGCTTCGATCGTCAGGTGCTGGTCGACCGTCCTGACAGGGGCGGGCGGCTCGCAATCCTCAAGGTGCATGTCCGCAAGATCACGGTCGCCGACAGCGTCGATCTCGACAAGGTCGCGGCACTGACGACCGGCTTCACCGGCGCCGATCTCGCCAACCTGATCAACGAGGCCGCCATCGCGGCGACCCGCCGCAAGGGCCACGAGGTGACGTTCGACGATTTCACGATGGCGATCGAGCGCATCGTCGCCGGCATCGAGAAGAAGAGCCGCGTGCTCAGTCCCGCCGAGCGCCGCCGTGTCGCCTATCACGAGATGGGTCACGCGCTGGTCGCGGCCAATCTCGTCGGCGTCGATCCGGTGCAGAAGGTCTCGATCATTCCGCGCGGCGTCGGCGCGCTCGGCTACACGATGCAGCGCCCGACCGAGGATCGCTTCCTGCTCGCGGTCAGCGAGTTGAAGAACCGCATCGCCGTGCTGATGGGCGGACGGGCTTCCGAGCAGCTGATCTTCGATGGCGATGTCTCGACTGGCGCCGCCGACGATCTGCAGCGCGCGACCGAGATCGCGATCGAGATGGTCACCAAATACGGGATGGATGCGACCGTCGGGCAGCGCACCTACGCGCCGCGTCCACAGGTGTCGTTCCTGCAGCCACAGGATCAGATCGTGTCGGCGGCGGAGGAGACCGGGCGCGAGATCGACCTCGCCGTACGGGATCTGATTGCAGACGGCGATGCCCGTGCCAGGGCGATTCTCGAAAGCCATCGCCCGGACCTCGAGCGCGGCGTCGCGCTCCTGATTGCCAAGGAGACGCTGACCGCCGATGAGTTCGCGCCGTTGCGGCCGGCCTCCGCTGCGGTCCCGGTCCGGGATGCCGTTGCCCCGAGCTGATCCGGGATTCTACGGAGGGCGTTTGCAACCGAACTCTAACCATCGCCTGATCAGTTAACCAGCGGCTCACCTTGACAGATCGAGGTCGTCGATCGGGGACCGGGCGGAGTTCGTTGCGTGCTGCTGAACAACCTGAAGATTGCCCCCAAGCTCGCCATCGTCGTCGGCGTGGCGATGCTGGGCCTTGCCGCGGCCGGTACGTTTGCCGGCACTCTGATGCAAAAGGAGATGGTCAATGCCCGCATCGAACAGTGCCGGGCGATCGTCGAGACCGCGCGTAACATGGCCCTCGGCCTCATCAAGGATGTCGAAGCCGGCAAATTGACGAAGGAGGCTGCGCTCGACGAGTTCGTCAATCGCGGGAGAACGATGACCTTCGACAAGGGCACGGGCTATCTGTTCGCCTATACGATGGACGGCAATGTGGTGCTTTCCCAGGATCCGAAGCAGCGCGGCTCGAACGTGATCGATTTCGAGCTCAACGGCCGCAAGCTCGTCGTCGAGCTGCGCGACGGCGTTGCCAAGGATGGCGAAGTCACCTTGCACTACGAATACCTGCGCCCGGGCCAGGAGCAGCCGACCCGCAAGATCTCCTATGCCGTGATGATTCCCGGTTGGAATACGTTCGTGGGCACCGGCGTCTATGTCGACGATCTCGACGCGAAGATGAAGCCGCTGAAATGGCTGATCTGGATGGCCTGCGCAGGCATCGCGGTCGTCGCCGGCGGGATCGCCTGGCTGATCAGCCGCAGCATCAGCGTGCCGCTCGATCGTCTCGGCGTCCGCATGCGCGAGATCGCCGATGGCCGGCTCGAGGGCGAGATTCCCGGTGTCGGCCGCGGCGACGAGATCGGCGGGATGGCCTCCACTGTCCAGATCTTCAAGGACAACGCGCTGCGGATGCGCGAGCTCGAGCAGGCCGAGGCCGCCACCCAGCAGCGTGCGGCCGCCGAGCGGACCGCGGCCATGCAGAATTTGGCGGCCGACTTCGAGCGCAGCGTCAACGGCATCGTCCGCTCGGTGGCGTCGGCGGCCGAGGGCATGCAGCACACCGCGCAATCGATGACCTCGACCGCGAGCGATGCCAGCTCGCGCGCCTCGACCGTCAGCGCCGCCACCCAGAGCGCCAATGACAATGTCGGCACGGTCGCGGCCGCGGCCGAAGAGCTGTCGAGCTCGGTCAATGAGATTTCGCGCCAGGTCGCCCGTTCCAGCGAGATTGCGAGCAAAGCCGTGGGCGACGCGGAGCGCACCAATGCCACCGTTCAGGTGCTGTCGACCGGCGCCGAGAAGATCGGCGAGGTCGTCAAGCTGATCCACTCGATCGCGGCGCAGACCAACCTGCTGGCGCTGAACGCCACCATCGAAGCCGCGCGTGCCGGCGAGTCCGGCAAGGGCTTTGCCGTCGTCGCCTCGGAGGTGAAGGCACTCGCCAACCAGACGGCGAAGGCGACCGAGGAGATTTCGGCGCAGGTCGCGGCGATGCAGACCTCGACCCAGGATGCGGTCACCGCCATCAGCGGCATCACCCAGACCATCGCGCAGATGAGCGAGATCACCAATTCGATCTCGACCTCGATCGCGCAGCAGGGAGACGCGACGCGCGAGATCGCGCGCAACATCCAGTCGGTCGCCGCCGGCTCGAACGAGATCAGCGCGCACATCGGCGGCGTGACCAAGGCGGCGGAAGCGACAGGCATGGCTGCCGCCGAAGTGCTGTCGAGCGCACGTGAGCTCGACAGCCAGTCGAGCCTGCTGCAGCAGGCCGTCGATGGCTTCATGGCGAAGGTGCGCACGGCCTAGTCGCAGCGGTGATGGACCGGGCCTGGCCTTGAAAGCACGGCGTGAGCTTGCAGGCGCTCACGCGACCTTGGTGCGGCCGGTGCGGGAGGCGATGATCACGCCGGCGATGACCAGCGCGTAGCCGATCAGATGAAACGGCTTCAGCTCCTCGCCGAGCAGCAGGATCGCCAGCACCGAGCCGAACAGCGGCACCAGATGTAGAAACGGCGCGGCGCGGTTCGGCCCGATCAGGCCGATGCCGCGATTGAAGAACAGATAGGCGAGCGTCGAGGCGAACACCACGACGTAGCCGAGGGTCAGGAGCGATAGCAGATCGAGCTGCAGCACGAAGCCGGACGCGTATTCCCACGCGGCCAGCGGCAGCAGCAGCAGGGCGCCCAAGGCCGTGCAGCACGATATCAGCGACAGCTGGTGCACGGCCGGCCGCCGCGTCATGACCGCCGAGTAGATCCCGAACACCAGCAGCGCCCCGGCGAACATCAAGTCACCGCGGTTGAACTGAATGGCGGCCAATGCGCCGAGGTCTCCGCGCAGCAAAATGACCAGCACGCCGGTCAAGGATATCGCGATGCCGGCGAACTGCGCCGCCGTCAGCCTGACCCCGAACAGCACGAGCGACCATAGCGCTACGAACAGGGGGGCCGAGGATTGGATCAGCAGCCCGTTGAGCGCCTGGGTGTACTGCATCGCCCAGTAGGACAGCGCATTGTTGATGGCGAAGCCGGTCAGCGCCAGCACCAGCAGCAGCGGCCAGCTGGCCAGCAAGGTACGCCAGTCGCGTACGAGATGCGTCCGCGCGAACGGCCACAGCATCAGGAAAGTTCCGATCCAGCGGATGCAGGACAGGGTCAGCGGCGGCACGTGCCCGGCGACATAGCGCGCCAGCACGATGTTGCCGGCCCAGAACAGCGAGGCCAGCGTCAGCAGCAGATAGGGCTGGTTGTTGAGCCAGGCCAGCGGCGAGGTCGGATGCGATGCGGTGGGCAAGGAATCGGCTTCTCTTGTTGACCGGAGCTTGTGCCCGAAATGGCGGGCGGGACAAGAGCGCCCGGGCGGAAGGCCGCCATGTCGAAATGCCAATGGGCCTCCTTTACAAAACGAATATTCGTTTTGTATGCTCATCGCAGACGGGAACGCCATCGAGCCGACAGCCGCACCCTGCGACCGCTCGGCAGGAGCTGCGCATGCCGAAACTCAAGCCCGAGACGATGGCCGCGCGCCGGGACGAGATCCTGCAGGCCGCCGAGGCCTGCTTCGCCCGGCAGGGATTCCATCAGACCACGATCGCCGATGTCATTGCGCAATCTGGTTTGAGCGCGGGCTGCATCTACGGCCATTTCGCCAGCAAGGAAGAGCTCATTCAGGCGATCGGCGAGCATCGCCATGCCCGTGATGCCGCCCTGTTGGCCACGGCGCGTGAGATTTCTGATCCGTTGGAAGCGTTGCGCGCCATTGCGCGCGCCTCGTTGGCAGACATGCAGAAGGAAGAGGGCCTGCGCCACCGCCGCATCGCGCTGCAGCTCTGGGCCGAGGCGCTGCGGGACGATGACATCCGCGCGCAGGTGACGGACGGTGTGCGCAAGCCGGCCGTCTTGATCACCGAGCTGCTGCAGCGGGGCCAGCGGCTCGGCGTCATCGACCGCTCCGTTCATCCACGCAGCATGGCCCGCACGATCGTCGCGATGTTCCAGGGGTTCGTGCTGCAGCGATTGTGGGGCGAGCCGTTCTCGTCATCCGAAGCGATGGCCGCATTCGAGACGCTGCTGACGGGACTCACGGCGCGGCGATGACCTGAAGCGACTGCCTCTCCAACCGTACCGGGCGGGTCTCGATGACGAGCGTTCCTGATCTCATTGCCGGTCTCGGCACCGGGCTGGTCGGCGGCTTCACTTCGGGGCTGCTCGGCGTCACTCCCGGTGGTGGGCTCGTCGTGTTCGCGGTCATGCTGCTCGGCGCCGAGCAGCACACCGCGCAAGGGCTCTCGCTGGTCGCGCAGATCCCGCCGACCAGCGCGGCCGGCATCAGGCGCTATTGGGATAGCGGCAATCGGGTGACGGCTGCGGTGTTGCTCTGGCTCGGCCTGGGATTCCTGGTCGGCGGCATCGTCGGCGCACTGATCGCGAACTGGACGACGGCGGCGGTCCTGCAATGGGCCTATGTGATCTACCTATTCTTGCTCGATGCTCTGCTGCTGCGCAGGCGACGGGCGAAGGAGTCCGCCGAAGCAACCGGCGCCGCGCCGGATCCACATCGAGCAGCGCTCCTTGCAGTTGGCTGCGCGGCCGGCGTGTCCTCAGGCTTTCTTGGGATCGGCGGCGGGCTCGCCACGGTGGTTGGCTTGAGCGCGGTGCTGGGCATGGCACAGCACCGCGCCCAGATGATCAGCCTGGCGCTGACGCTGGTGCCCACGACGCTTCCATCCGCCTGGATCTACTGGCGGCACGGCGCCATGCCGGCTTGGCCCACGCTCGTCGCGGTGATCGTCGGCCTCGCGGTCGGCACCGATGTCGGCGCGCGTCTCGCGAACCGCGTTCCGCCGGAACGGTTGCGCGTCCTGCTGGTGGGCTTCGTGTCGCTGATGGCCGTCTGCATGACGCTCAAGGCGCTCGGATGAACCGTTCGCCTCATGTCGCCTGCTTGCGCGAGGCCGCGTAGACGCCGCTCAGCACCAGGGCGAAGCCGATCACGTGGAAGATCTGCGGCCGCTCGCCGAGGAAGACGAACGCCATGATCGAGCCGAACACCGGCACCACGTGGAAGAACGGCGCTGCGCGGTTGGCACCGATCAGAAGAACGCCGCGGTTGAAGCACAGATAGGCGATGGTCGAGGGAAAGATCGCGACGTAGAGCAGTGACAGCAGGTTCTGGGTGTCGAGCGCCATCACCGGGCGCGTGTTGAGCTCCCAGATCAACAGCGGAATCAGGCTCGCGGCTCCGCAGCCGAAGGTGAAGGCGACCATCGACAGGCCATGGATCTGCGGTCGCTTGATCGTCAGCACCGAGTAGAAGCCGAACACCGCCATCGCGACCAGGAAGATCAGGTCGCCCTTGTTGAAGCTGATGTCGGCGAGCGCCGCCGGATGGCCGCGCGTGAGGATCAGCAGCACGCCGATCATCGACAGCACGATGCCGATCGCCTGCGCCAAAGTGAGGTGCACGCGCAGCAGCAGCATCGACCAGAGCGCCACGATCAGCGGACCGCCGGATTGCAGCAGCAGCGTGTTGAGCGCCTGGGTGTATTCGAGCGACCAGTACTGCAGCGTGTTGAAGGCGCCGATGCCGGTCACCGACAGCGCGATCATGACGCCGAGCTTGGAGCGGATCGCCGGCCAGTCCTGGCGAAGCTGCTTCCAGGCCAGCGGCAGAATGATCAGGAACGCCAGCGACCAACGCAGGAACGACAGGGTGACAGGCGGAATGTGCCCGGCAGCCAGCCGGCCGACGATCGCGTTGCCGGCCCAGCACAGCGCGGTGATGCTGAGCAGCACATAGGGTTGGTTGGCGATCCAGGCGCGCGCGGGCGCGGCGGACGCGGTGGGATCGGCGGCAGACATGCGGCGGTGTTGGCCCCGGTTCGTGCGCCGCGGCATCCGGCCCGGTCATCCCGGCCGCTGGTCCTCCCCGGCCTCGTCGACAGACACCAATTGCAGCTGCCTATCAAGAGGGCAGATGCATCGCGACTATGCAGCGGCGCTGGTCATGAACCGCGGTGGTGATGCCGCCGGTGAGTTCGCAAGGTCGTGGACTGTACGGCGACCGATTTGAGACCTTCGGCGCAGACCAGATAGGCGATAACGAGAGCCGCGATGGTGGCCAGCACGGCGATCGGCGGCACCACGAAGCCGAACCAGGCGCCGGCCGGGGTGAAGGGCACGACGAGCGCGACGGCGAGCGCGGTCAGTGACGACGCAGTCAGCATCGGATCGGCGCGGTTGCTCCATGGCCGTCCGTTGGTCCGGATGATGAAGATGACGAGGATCTGGGTCGCCATCGATTCGAGGAACCAGGCGGTCCGGAACTCGTCGGGCGTCGCATGGAACAAATAGAGCAGGGCGCCGAAAGTGAGAAAATCGAACAGCGACGACAGCGGGCCCATGATCGCGGCAAAGCGCAGCAGCCGCTTCATGTCCCAGCGCTGCGGCCGCGCGGTGGCCTGCGGACTCACACGATCGAACGGGATGCCGAGTTCGGAGAGATCATAGAGCAGGTTGTTGAGCAGGATCTGCGTCGGCAGCATCGGCAGGAAGGGCAGTATGATCGAAGCGACCGCCATGGACAGCATGTTGCCGAAATTCGAGCTCGCGCCCATTCGCACGTATTTCAGGATGTTGGCGAAGGTGCGCCGCCCTTCCTCCACACCGTCGGCGACAACCTCGAGATCGGAGGCGAGCAGGATGATGTCGGCGGCGGATTGCGCCACGGCGGTGGCGCCGTCGACCGACAGGCCGATGTCGGCCACCTTCAGCGCCGGCGCGTCGTTGATGCCGTCACCCAGGAAGCCGACGACGTGGCCCGAGGCCTGCAGCGCCTTGACGATGCGCGATTTCTGATCGGGGGCGAGCCGGCCAAACGCGTCGGCCGAGCGCACCTGCACCGCGAGCGCGTCATCGCTGAGTTCGGCGATGTCGCTGCCGGACAGCACGCGATCCGCCCTCAGTCCGACCAGCCCGGCCAGTCGCTTGACCACGACCGGATCGTCGCCGGAAAGGATCTTCAGCGCGATGCCGGCGCGCGCAAGCTGTGCGATGGCCGCGGCTGCGGTCGGCTTGGGCGGATCGGCGAACGCGCACAGACCCTCGAAGATCAGTTCCTGCTCGTCATCGGTCTCGATCTCGCGCGGCGCGCCGGTCCAGGGCCGTGACGCGATTGCGACCGTGCGCAGGCCCTCGCGCGCCAGCGCGTGAACGCGCGCGCACATCTCGTTGCGGCCGCTGGCGTCGATCGGCGTAGTCGCGCTGCCCTGCCGTTGCTGCGTGCAGAGCTCGATCACCGCCTCTGGCGCGCCCTTCACGATCAGGATCTGATCTGCCCCGCGGATCGCCAGCACCGAGCCGAGCCGGCGCGAGAAGTCGAAGGTCTGCTGTCCGCCCAGGGTCCATCCTGCTGCCGCACGGTCCGCGCCGGCGATGAGCGCGGTGTCGAGCGAGCCCCGATCGCCGCCGAGCGCGGCAGCGATCGCGCCGAGCTCCGCGGCTCGCGGGTCGTCGCTGCCGTCGGGCGCGATGCTTCGGGCGAGCGTGATCTCTGCTGAGGTCAATGTTCCCGTCTTGTCGGTGCACAGCACCGACATCGCGCCGAGATCATGGATCGCCGCGAGCCGCTTCACGATCACCTTGCGGTTGGCCATGCGAAGCGCGCCGCGCGACAGGGTCACGGTGGTGATCATCGGCAGCAGCTCGGGCGTCAGTCCGACGGCCAGCGCCACCGAGAACAACAGCGAGTCGAGCACATCACGGCCGAACACGACGCGCACCGCGAGCACGATCACGACCAGCGCCAGCGTCAGCCGCGCGATGACGAGGCCGAACTCGTGCAGGTCGCGCTCGAACGGCGTGCGGGCCTGCGCTTCGGCCAGCGCCGAGGCGGCAGCGCCGAACATCGTGTTCGGCCCGGTGTTGACGACGAGCGCGACGGCCTCTCCGGTCTGAGCCACGGAGCCACGAAACAGCGCATTCGACGTGTCATTCTCATCGCTGGGAATACCGGCCTGTTTCGTCACGGGATAGGGCTCTCCCGTCAGCGCCGCCTCGCCGGCAGTGAAGGCCTTGCTTTCGATGATCAGCGCATCGGCAGGAACGATGTCGCCCGCGCGGACGCGCAGGATGTCTCCGGGAACGACGGCGTCGACGTCGATCTCGCGATAGGCGCCGTCCCGCTTGACCTCGGCCTTCAGGGCCACGGAGCGGCGGAGCTCCTCGGCCGCCTTGACGGCATGCCCCTCCTGAACCGTATCGAGTCCGATCGACAGCGTGAGGATGAGGACGATGATGGCGCCGCCGATCACGTCGCCCGTCACCATCGAGATGATGCCGGCCACCAGCAGGATCAGCGATAGCGGCTCGAGCAGGCGGCGGAGCACGGCGCGCATCGGCCCCACGACATGCGATGGGGAGTCGGCATTCCGGCCGTAGCGTTGCAGCCGCTGCTCGGCGTCGGCTCTGCCGAGGCCGTCCAGGTCGCAGCCCAGCGCTGCGCCTGCCTGCGCAGGCGACAGGCGCCAGAACCGGTGCAGGCCGGGGGTCGTATCAGTGCTCACATGCGTCCGTTCATGTTCGTGGATGATTGGTAATGGTCATCATGCCTGATTTGCATGAACGATCGTCCGCCGGTTGACCTAGCGCAACATCCTGCTGTCGCGATCCCCTAGCTTTGTGTGCAATGCGCCGCGGGCTGACGGCCGCACTCAAGGAATGGATGGCGCGTCACTGGGCATCATCCGCATTGACGAGTTTGTGTTGACGACTATGGCCGATCATGCCGCAGCTCTCCCGTCCCCTACGAAAGCCGCCGTTGGTCCGACCGTCCTAGCGGCGGTCTGGGCGCATCGCTGGTTCGCTCTCGCCATCATCGTGCTGCTCGGCCTTGGCGGCTGGCAAAGCGTCCGGGTCATGCTTGGGCCTGCCATCATGGTCGATCAGGTCCGGCGCGGCGACCTCGTCGAGACCGTCGTTGCCAGCGGTCACGTCGAGACGCCGTTCCGCGTCGAGATCGGCAGCCAGATCACCGGCACCGTCGAGGAGGTGCTGGTGCTGGAAGGCCAGCACGTCACCAAGGGCCAGCCGCTGATCTCGCTGGAGTCGCGCGAGCTGAAGGCTGCGGTGGTGCAGGCACAAGGGCAGGTGGCGCAGGCCGAGGCGCGGATGCGCCAGCTCGCCGAGCTGACCTTGCCGTCGGCGAAGGAGGCTTTGCGCCAGGTGCAGGCGACCTTGCTCAATGCTCAGCAGACCTATGACCGGACGTCGCAGCTGACCGGCAACGGCTATGCCACGCGCGCGGCGCTCGACGAGGCCCAGAAGACGCTCGACGTTGCGCTGGCCCAGAAGCGTGCCGCCGAATTCCAGGTCTTCACGGCGAGCCCCGGCGGCAGCGACTACGTCATGGCCGAGACGCAGCTGAACCAGGCGCGCGCCAATCTCGACACGGCGCAGTCGCGTCTCGGCTATGCGACGATCTCGGCGCCGCGCGACGGCGTGCTGATCACGCGCAGTGTCGAGCGCGGCACCGTGGCGCAGCCCGGCAAGACGCTGCTCGTCCTGGCGCCTGCCGGCGATCTCCAGCTCGTCCTGCAGATCGACGAGCGCAATCTCGGCAAGCTGGCGCTCGGCCAGACGGCGCTCGCGTCGGCCGATGCCTACCCCGACAGGCGCTTCCCCGCTGTGGTCAGCTACATCAATCCCGGCATCGATATTTCCCGCGCGTCCGTCCAGGTCAAGCTGATCGTCAAGGACCCGCCCGACTATCTGCGCCAGGACATGACGGTGTCTGTCGACATCGAGGTCGCCTCCCGCAAGGATACGCTGGAGCTGCCGGTGCGCTCGGTTCACGATATCACCTCGGGACAGCCCTGGGTGCTCGGGGTGAAGGATGGCCGCGCCGCCAAGCAGCCGGTGCGCGTCGGCATCCGCGGCAACAGCCATGTCGAGATCGTCGACGGCTTGAACGCCGGTGACATCGCCGTGCCCCAGAGTTCCGGCATCCTGACCGGCCAGCGCTTCCGCCCGGTGCTGCCGTGAACCGCTGGCTGCCCTTCGAGTGGATCGCGGCGGTGCGTTTCCTGCGCGAGGGCCGGCTGCAGACCTTGTTCATCATCGGCGGCATCGCGATCGGCGTCGGCGTCATCGTGTTCATGTCGGCGATGCTGGCCGGCCTCGAAGCCAATTTCATCAAGCGGGTGCTGACCTCGCAGCCGCAGATCCAACTGCTGACGCCGGATCAGGTTGCGCGTCCCCTGCGCAACGACAATGGCGTGATCGAGGATGCCATCGTGCAGCGTCCGAGCCAGCGCGTGATCTCGATCGATCAATGGCCGAAGATCCGCAATCAGATGCTGGCGATGCCGGAGATATCGGCGGTGTCGCCGACCATCTCCGGCTCCGCCCTCGCCATTCGCGGCGACGCCAGCCGCGCCGTGACGCTGTCCGGCATCGAGCCGGAGAGCTACTTCACAATCGTGCGCGTGCCGGACTACATCGTCGCCGGCGAGCCGCGGCTGACCAGCGAGGACATCATCATAGGTACCGAGCTCGCCAGGGATCTCGGCGCGATCGTCGGCGACAAGCTCAATGTTCAGGCGGCATCCGGCGCCAACCGCGTGCTGATCGTGACTGGTCTCGTCGATCTCGGCAGCAAGGGCGCCAATCAGCGCTCCGCCTATGTCGCGCTGCGCACGGCGCAGTCGCTGCTCGGCATGGTCGGCGGCGTCACCACGATCGACATCACCGTACGGGACATCTATGCCGCTGAGGACATTGCGCAGCGCATCCAGGCCGCCAATCGCGTCAAGGCCGACAGTTGGATCAAGACCAACGCGCAGTTCTTCACGGCGGTGCGCGCGCAGGCGACATCCAACACGCTGATCCGCGTCTTCGTCGCGCTCTCGGTCGCGTTCGGCATCGCGGCCGTGCTGATCGTCTCGGTGATCCAGCGCTCCAAGGAGATCGGGATCCTGCGTGCGATGGGCACCTCGCGCGGACAGATCTTGCGCGTGTTCCTGCTGCAGGGCGGGCTGCTCGGCTTCGTCGGCTCGCTGTTCGGCGCGGCAATGGGCGCGGGTGCGCTGATCTATTGGCATGCGGTGCAGCGCCAGGCCGATGGCTCGGAGTTGTTTCCGTTGATCCTCGAACGCCGATTGTTTCTCATCACGGCCCTGCTCGCGACGGTGACGGGCCTGCTCGCCGCGACCGCGCCGGCGCTGCGCGCGGCCAAGCTCGATCCGGTGGTGGCGATCCGTGGCTGAGGTCCTGCTGCGACTGGAGAAGGTCTGCAAGGCCTACAATGTCGGGCTGCCGACCGAGACCGAGGTGCTGCACGACATCGACATCGAGGTCGACCGCGGCGAGTTCGTCGCGCTGATCGGTCCGTCCGGCTCCGGCAAGAGCACTCTGCTGAACATCGTCGGTCTCTTGGACCGGCCGACCTCCGGCCGGTTGACGATCAAGGGCCAGGATACTGCGTCGCTCAGTGATACCGAGCTCACCCATCTGCGCGGCCATACCATCGGTTTCATCTTTCAGTCTCATCTCCTGATCTCTGCCTTCACGGCCAAGGAGAACGTGATGATGCCGCTGCTGGTCGATCGCGGCTTCCCGGGCCCCGAGATCGAGGCGCAGGCGTCGAAGCTGCTCGACCAGGTTGGGCTGGCGAAATTCGCCGACCATCTCGCGAGCAACATGTCGGGCGGCCAGCAGCAGCGGGTCGCGGTGGCGCGGGCGCTGGCGATGAACCCCGATCTGGTTCTGGCGGACGAGCCGACCGGCAACCTCGACACCAAGTCTGCCGAAGCGGTCTTTGGCCTGATGCGCGACGTCAATCGGGAGGTCGGCACGAGCTTCCTGCTCGTCACCCACAACCTTGATCTGGCCCGGCGCTGCGATCGCATCATCGAGGTTGTCGACGGCCGCATCCAGAGCTGAGGGCGGGCCGCTTCGATCGTAGATTCGCCGCCGTTCGGAGGCTTAATGGAACTGCCCGGGTCGATGCGCCGCCAGAAGCGCACGGCCGGGTCGCCCGATCCGCAGCCGGGGCGGCTTGAAATTTTGGGGCTTATCAAAGGCTTGGTGGCGCTCTTGTGTGCTCCGAAGGCCCGTTCTCGCTTGCCTAGCCCGGCGGCTTCCTTTATCCGGTGGGTCGCCTCGCAAGCGAGCGGTCCTGGCCGCGATTTGGGCTGGGCGCATGGTTGGCCAGGCTGGCCCCTCATCGGAAGCGATTTCGTCCGAACCGATCGTGCTGTTTTGGATCTTGGCAGAGGAAAGAGCTGCGAATGGCTAACGTCGTCGTCGTCGGCGCCCAATGGGGTGACGAGGGGAAGGGCAAGATCGTCGACTGGCTGTCGGAGCAGGCCGACATCGTCGTTCGCTTCCAGGGCGGCCACAACGCCGGTCATACGCTTGTCATCAACGGCGCGACGTACAAGCTGGCGCTGCTGCCGTCGGGCGTGCTGCGCACCGGCAAGCTGTCGGTGATCGGCAATGGCGTCGTGTTCGATCCGCAGGCCTTCCTGGACGAGGTCGGCAAGCTCCAGTCGCAGGGCGTCGCCATCAGCCCGGACAATCTGCGCGTTGCCGAGAACGTCACGCTGATCCTGCCGCTGCACCGTGAACTCGACGCGCTGCGGGAATCCGCGAGCGCGGCGACCGCGATCGGCACCACCCGCCGCGGCATCGGCCCGGCCTATGAGGACAAGGTCGGCCGGCGCGCGATCCGGCTGATGGACCTCGCCGATCTCGATACGCTGCCGCACAAGATCGACCGCCTGCTCGCGCACCATAATGCGCTCCGCCGCGGCCTCGGCCTCGAGCCGATCGACGGCCAGCAGATCCTGCGCGAGCTGACCGCCTTCGCGCCGAAGCTGCTGCCCTATGCGGAGACGGTCTGGCGGCTGCTCGACATCAAGCGCCGCGAAGGCAAGCGCATGCTGTTCGAGGGCGCGCAGGGTGCGCTGCTCGACGTGGACCACGGCACCTATCCCTACGTGACCTCGTCCAACACGGTGGCGGCGCAGGCGGCCACCGGCGCCGGCCTCGGGCCGGGCGCGATCGGCTACGTGCTCGGCCTGTGCAAGGCCTACACGACCCGGGTCGGGCAGGGGCCGTTTCCGACCGAGCAGGACAACGAGACCGGCCGCAAGATCGGCGAGCGTGGCCGCGAATTCGGAACGAATACCGGCCGGCCGCGTCGTTGCGGCTGGTTCGATGCGGTCCTGGTCCGTCAGGCGGTCCGGACCTGCGGCATTAACGGTCTTGCGCTGACCAAGCTGGACATTCTCGATGGTTTCGACACCATCGATGTCTGCACCGGCTACAGGCTGGACGGCAAGGAGATCGATCATTTCCCGGCAGGTGAGGGCGCGCAGTCCAGGGTCGAACCGATCTACGAGACGATCGAAGGCTGGAAACAGCCGACGGCGAACGCGCGCTCCTGGGCCGATCTGCCGGCACAGGCCATCAAATACGTCCGGCGCATCGAGGAACTGGTGGGTTGCCCGATCGCGCTGCTTTCCACCAGCCCCGAACGCGAGGATACTATTCTGGTCCAGAATCCCTTCGAGGCGTGACGGGACCCGACAGCTGAGCGCGCGAATTGAGTTGATATGGCCGACTACTACCCGCTGATAGCCCGTGCCATTGCCGGATTGGACCCCAACGCTCCCGGGGAAAGCCGGCGTGCGCTTTACGAGCGGGCGCGGGCGGCGTTGATCGCACAGTTGCGCAGCGTCCAGCCGCCGCTCAGCGAGTCCGAGATCACGCGCGAGCGGCTGTCGCTCGAGGAGGCCGTTCGCAAGGTCGAGGCGGAAGCAGCCCAGCGTGCCCGCGAGGCGCAGCGGGCGTCCAGTGGCGCTGCCCGCCCAGGCGATGCGCTCCGGCGGGCCGGTGCGCGCAATTCGGATGCTCCGGCACCTCCCTCGGCTCAGCCCACTCCGACTCCAGACCAGGCCGCCACTGCCGCCCCCCGGCCACGACCGGCGGGCCCGGCTGCTGCCCGGGCCGAGCGGCCGCCGCTCGGCGCCGAGACGGCCGAGCTGCGTCCGGCGCGCAATCCGCGACCGGAAGCGCCGCCGGCTGCCGCTGGCGCACCAGCTGTGCCACCGCGGCCCCAGCCGCCTCAAACGCCTCCACAGGATGGGGCGGCGCCTCCCGTGCGCGAACGTCCGGCTGCCGCCCGCCGCGGTGCTCAGGACAACGGCAATCCGGCAACGCCGCCCGCCATGCGCGGCTTCCGCGACATCACCGCTGATGTCGACGATCTCGGCAAGGCCACCGCGCAGGCCAACCGCGCGGCGCGCAAGACCTACGCCAACGTTCCGGCCACCGATCTCGATCGGCTCGAGGGCGACGACGATGACCGGCCGCCGCTGCCCGAGGCGCCGTACTCCTATGACGAGTCGGTCCAGGAGGCCGAGCGCTACGCGCTGCCGGCCACCTCGACCCGCCAGCGTGGCGCCGCTCCGGATCGCGAGGGCAAGAAGAAGCCGGAGCGCAGCGGCTCGACCTTTCCGTTCAAGGCCGCCATCGCCGCCGGGATCGTGCTGATCCTGATCGGCGCCGGAATTCTGTGGGGCCGGCCGCTGGTCGGGATGGTCAACGGCCTGTTCAAATCGTCCTCGACGGTCGAGGCGCCCAAGGACACCGGCGCGCCGCTGAGCAAGCCGAAGATCACCGACCGCGTCGGCCAGTCGCCGTCCTCGGACCAGATCGCGCCGGTCGCACAGCGCGTCGTGCTGTATGACGAGGATCCCGCCGATCCGAAGGGCAAGCAGTACATCGGCTCGGTGGTCTGGCGTACCGAGCAGATCAAGGCGACGGGCACGCAGAAGGCTGATATCGCGGTGCGCGCCGACATCGAGATTCCCGATCGCAAGTTCAAGATGACGATGTCGTTCCGCCGCAACACCGACACGTCGCTGCCGGCGAGCCACACCGCCGAGCTCACCTTCATCCTGCCGCAGGACTTCTCGGGCGGCGGCGTCGGCAACGTGCCGGGCATCCTGATGAAGTCCAACGAGCAGTCGCGCGGAACGCCGCTGGCGGGCCTTGCGGTGAAGGTCACCGACGGCTTCTTCCTGGTCGGCCTGTCCAACGTCGACGCCGACCGGACCCGCAACGTGCAGCTCCTGAAGGAGCGCTCCTGGTTCGACGTTCCCTTGGTCTACACCAATCAGCGCCGGGCCATCATCGCGATCGAGAAGGGCGCGCCGGGCGAGCGCGCGTTCAACGACGCCTTCGCGCTGTGGGGTGACTGAGCAGGCCGCACGCGCCTCGCGCGTTCGGCGAATCGCCGAGGCAGGAGATTGGGCATGAAGCGATATCTCATCTTCGTTGCCGTAGGCCCGGCGCTGGGCGGCTTCGCGCTGCTCCTGGTCACGACCTACATGTCCGGTTATTGGACCAACACCAATCCGGGCGAAGTGGCCAAGCTGTTCAAGGTCTTCGTCACCTCGCTGCAATACAGCTACCTGTTCGGCTTCTTGCCGGCGCTGATGATGTGCGCGATCGACGACATCCTGTTCCACGTCAGGCGCATCGGGCCGACGTTGCGGATGCTGCTGGTGGGCGGCATCGCCTTCCTGCTCGCGGCCTTCAACTACGCCTCGCATGGCTCCGAATACGGCATCGTGCAGTGGATCCTGTACGGGCTGGTCGGCTTCATCCCGGCGACGGTGTCATCGTGGCTGGTGCACAGATTCGTTGAGGAGCCGCAGCCGGCGGTCGTTACTGAGCCGCCGACTGCGTAAGCCGATCGCACGAGCCGATCAGCCCTACCTGCCGTTGCCGCGGCAGCGGCCGCCGGGGCCGATGTGAAAGCCGCGCGGGCAGGCGTGCGCCGCCGGATTGGCGTAGTTGCGTAGGCATCCGCCATAGGGACCGCGGTGCCAGCCCGGGCCGCAGCCGCCGGCGACCTGGATCACCTCAGGCTTGGATCCGGCGTTGATCGGAGCCAGCGGCATCGCAGATGCGCCGACGGTGAGAACTCCCAACAGGAGCGCGCTGGTGAGGATGGTTCGCATCGATGGTCTCCCTGGTGTGATTTGCGAAAGGGTCAGCCGCCGGCAGCGAAGGCGATGCCGGCACGCACCTCGGTGATGGCCTGATCGATCAGCCCCAGCGCGCGCTCGCGATGGCCGCCCTTGTTCGGTGTCGCCTGAGCCAGCTCGGCCCGCGCCGATTGCAGCATGGTGATAGTCGCGGTCATGTGCGGCTGCGCGCCGAGCGCGTAGCCGATCCCGATGCAACCCGCGAGGGCGGCGCCGAGGCCGAGCTTGCGGGCCGCGGAAGACATGGTCATTTCAATCTCTCCTCGTACTCATGGCTGTTCGACTTGGAGGGTGCAGGCCGCAACGCATGTCCGCGTGCGTCCATCGGCATCGCTAGTTGAACCCGTTGCCGCTGTCTTGGACTCATCGGCATGAACGGTCGCGCGACTTGGACTGATCGGCGCTCCCGATCCCGTCTTGATGAGCTCTGCCGACTTCAGCGGCCGTTCATCCCGCCGCTGCCACATTGATCGCCTTGCCTTGGAAATTCCTTTGCCTCGGGTCCGATTTCGATGACCATCGTCAGGAAAATGCTGTCGACCGACATGCTGCCGAAAGGGCTCGACGACAGGCAGCGCTTCTTGTGCTTTGCGGAATTGTTCGAGCACTTCTCCAACACGGGTGAGCTCGATCCGGCCGAGGACGTGCCGTTTCGCGCCGCAATGAACGCGATCCACATCGGGACCACCCTGCTCGGGCGCTGCGACGGCACCTTCACCCGTGTCAGGCGCGAACGGCGCCAAGTGCTCGCGACCAATGACGACCGCTATTGCCTGGCGCGCAACGCCGGCAGCCGCGAGGCGATGGTCGTCCATCGCGGACGCGAGTTCGTTCTGCGCCCCGGCGCAATGGTGCTGCTCAAGCTCGATGAGCCTTTCTTCAGCGCCGACGGCGCCAGCCACAAGCGCTTCGTCAACGTGCATCTGCCGATGATGACGCTGCGCTCGATGGTCTCCGGTGTCGATGATCTGGTCGGACGCGAATTGGCGCCGGGCGGCGCGCTGTCGCTGGCGATGGATTACAGCGAGCTGCTGCTCGCCCATCCCGCCGCGGCCGACGAGGCCGGCCCGGCGATCGCGCAGCATCTGCTCGATCTGGTGGCGCTCGGGCTCGGTGTGCGCGGCGACGCGATGCGCAAGGCCGGCCGCGGCGGCCTGCGCAGCGTTCGCCTGGCGGGGCTGCTGACCATTCTGAACAGCCGCTTCACCGAGCCGGATTTTTCGGCGCAGAAGCTCGCCGTCGCGGCCGGGCTGTCCGAGCGCTACGTCAATGACCTGCTGCATGAGGCCGGCGCCGGCTTCTCGGCCCGGCTGAACGAGCTGCGCCTGCGCAAGGCCATGGACCTGCTGGCCGGCGGCGGACGCCGCATCAGCGACATCGCGTTTGCCTGCGGCTTCAACGACCTGTCCTATTTCAACCGCTGCTTCCGGCGCCGCTTCGGGCTGACGCCGGCCGGCGCCCGGGGCCGCTAGGCGAGACAAGGCGACGGTTCGACGCAACTTGTGCCGAGCCCCGCGCGTTGCCATCTCATGGGTATGCAAGACCACATGGCTCCCTCGCCCCGCCGCGGACGCGCCTCGCAGGCGCACTTCGACGCCAATGAGGCGCGCGGACCGATCATCGACCAGGACGGACGTGAGATCCCGCAGGGCTCCTTCCGGTCCTCGTTCAACGGCGCCTTCGTCGGTCCGGACGGTGTGCGCTTCGATTTCAACACCGCCAATCCCTTCGGCAATCTGACCCGTGAGCAGCGCATCGCGCGGCTGGAGGCCGTGGCGAAGCTGCTCGACGTCGCCTTCGTCCTGCCCGGCACCAACATCCGTTATGGCATCGACGGCATCATCGGCCTGATCCCGGTGGTCGGCGACCTCATCGCGACCGCGCTGTCGCTGTGGCTGGTGCGCGAGGCCCGTGCGCTGGGCGCGCCCTGGCACGTCATTACGCGGATGCTGGGCAATGTCGCGGTCGAGGGGGTGATCGGCATGGTCCCCGTCGCGGGCGACGCCTTCGACGTGCTGTTCCGCGCCAACATGCGCAACGCCAAGATCCTGCGGCGGTGGCTGGATACCCAGTCGCGTTGAGGCGCTGCGAGACCGGGCCAAAACCTCGCAAACCGACCCCCATAAAAAAACTGCCCCGCGCGAGGCGGGGCAGGGTGTTGAAGACTGGTCTGGCAGCCGTCAGGCCGCATCGGCGTCCTGCGCCTTGTCGACCCCCCGGCGCGGCAACGGAAACGCCTCGCTCTCATACAAGGTGCGGATGCCGTTCTGGTCGAAGCGGGCTTCCTCGACCTGCAGGTAGGCGCCATTCAGCGAATCCGCAGGCAACTCCTCCATGGCGAAGCGCACGGCTTCAGCCGCGGTGCCGAACCGCCGGTAGGCGAAGCCCGCCCGCTTCTTCTTGCGGATGGCGGCGGGAAACAGTTCGGCAGAGGTGTTGAAGTTGAACGGACGCAGTGGACGCATGGTCTGAGACCTCTTCTTGTCGGCTGGAAGCGCTGACGCGAGCTTTCAAAACATTCAGCTTGGCAATGACGCCAGCGATTGCGGGGGTGGAGGGCGGGATTTGCCGCTCCAGGCGGCCCGGCCCTGCATAGTCAGTTACGGTCTCTAATATAGGCCGATTTGGCAGAAATGCGAATCCTGCACGCTCACATCGTAAATCCGGCCTGGTTCGGGGCCTACTGAAATATCCTATTTTTTCAATGGTTTAATCGATCCACAACTTGTGAATGCAGGAGAGCCCGATCTGCACGGCTAAAATCTCGCCCCTGGTGGCCGGTTTTGGCCCCCGGCGCCGCGCCGGCCGCCAGCCCAGCGGCCCCGATTACCATCCGTGACGGAACCGAGGCCGATGGAGACGTCAGCGCGGCTTCAGCTTCAGGGCCGCCGAGTTGATGCAATAGCGCAGGCCGGTCGGCCCCGGGCCGTCGGGAAAGACATGGCCGAGATGGCCGGAGCATTTCGAGCACAGCACCTCGGTGCGGACCATGCCGTGGGTATGGTCGGTCTCCTCGTCGATGTGGCTCTCCGTCGCCGGCTGGGTGAAGCTCGGCCAGCCGCAGCCGGAGTCGAATTTGGCGTCGGACTCGAACAGGGTCTGGCCGCAGCCGGCGCACACATAGGTCCCGGCGCGATGCTCATGCTCGTATTCGCCCGAGAACGGGCGCTCGGTCGCCTTCTCGCGCAGCACGGCGTACTGCATCGGCGTCAGCTCCTCGCGCCATTCCGCCTCGCTCTTGATGACCTTGTCGCTCGTCTTGGTGTCGCTCATCCCGTTGTCCTCCGGGCGGACCGAACTGGTCCGCTCCCTGTGATTGCGCTGATCGGCCTCGGTCGCGGCCGCAGGTCGTCGCCTCAGTTCGTTACCCAGTTAGTTCGTCGCCTCAGTTCGTTGCCTTGGCCTCGCCGACCAGCGTCGGCTTCTCGACATAGTTCTCCGCGAAGATCTTCTTCAGATTCTCGATCTTCGGCAGGTCGTTATAGGCGATATAGGGCTGGCTCGGGTGCAGCGTCAGGTAGTCCTGATGATAGGCCTCGGCCGGATAGAACGCGTCGAGCTTGCCGATCTTGGTGACGATCGGCTTGCCGAACACCTTGGCCTTGTCGAGCTGGGCGACATAGGCCTCCGCGACCTTCCTCTGCGCCTCCGAGGTGGTGAAGATCGCCGAGCGATATTGCGGTCCCGAGTCCGGGCCCTGTCGGTTCAACTGGGTCGGATCGTGCACGACCGAAAAGAAGATCTGCAGGATCTTGCCATAGGAGATCTTCTTCGGGTCGTACTTGATCTGGACCGATTCCGCGTGGCCCGTCGTGCCGCTCGACACCGTGCGGTAGTCGGCCGTGGCCTTGGTGCCGCCGGCATAGCCGGACACCGCGCTGACCACGCCGGCCGTGTGCTGGTAGACGCCCTGGACGCCCCAGAAGCAGCCGCCGGCGACGACAGCGGTTTCCAGCGCGTCGGAGGCCGGCTGGTCCTGGGCCGGCGGCGGGATCACAACGGCCTGCTCGGCGGCGTGCAGCGGCTGCCAGGCCAGGATGCCGGCCGCCATCGCACCGAGCACGGCTGTCTTGACGAAAAGGGAGCGGGTGAGGCGCATCTTCGGATCCTCGTGAGGGGGGCTTGTCTCGTCTCGCCGGCCGGAAACACTGGCCCGGTCCGGCCTCTGCTGCAAGATACGTCGGTGCCCGGCCGGCGTTACGGGGGACGTGACACGACTGCGTGAACAGGCGCGGGTGGCGCGAGGCGTGCGCTATCGCCCAATGGGTGCCGGGACGGCGCTGGGAGTTGTGGCGAGAGCGTTCCAGGCATGGTGATCTGTTCTCGCGGCCCGAATTGCCCGAGGGATGCCGGTTCATTGGCCCTCCGAAAGCGGAGGGCGCAGGGAAGGCCGGACCTCGACTGAGGCCCGTGGCCCGCCTGCGGAAAAAATGCAGGCGGCAGGTACCACAGGTTCAGCCGGACAGATCCGGCCCTCCCTGCGCGATGGTTTTAACGCTTATACGTGCTCTCCCCGGGGACCGGCTGTCTTGCCCCCGTCGCCGGCGGATCATCACCGCCAGCTTGGCCTCAGCGTCGGGAGGCCAGGACCACACGCTTTCGCCGTCCGCGCCATGCCGTTCGTCCGCAGGCGCTTCGCCCGCTGCAACATGTCGCATCCATCGCATTTCGCTGCCAACGTCCGTGACGATCGCGATACGTCCCCTGCCGTGCAACGAAACGCAGGCATCATAAGCCTGATTTGGGCACGGCGCGAAATGATTTATGTTTTTCAGAAGACCTTGACAGCTTTTGTCGAAACAGGGTGATTTGCCCGGCGGGACAACTGGCCACGTTCAGGCGGGACAGACGGACCGCATCGCTATTTCAGATTGGTCACGAACTTATCTACGTCCGCTTGCTCATCGTCGATCCACGAAATCATCTTGGGCGCGAATTCGGTTGGATTCCGAAGGAATTCGTGGAGAGGCTTGAAGCAGACGAGAGCAAACCAATCGGTGATGTCTGCCCACGTCCAGGGCTTCTCCGGTATGTCTCTTGCTGCGCGCAACGCGCTAGTGCCTCGCTTGTCGTCTGCGCCTAAGCAGATGAAAACGGAATCTGAGGAGGGAATAGTTCCGCCCTTGAAGACCGTCTGCGGCTCTAGTGCGATGCCGTAGCCAAAGAACAGCTCGTTGAAGTTCGGGTGCGTCAAATAGGCCCAGCCCCAAATCAGCTTCAGCTCAGTCCTAAATTGCAAGCTATACTCTCTTGATGACTCGTTCCTTCTGAAATGACCGTCGAGCGATTTGATATGTGAGTAGATGTCACTAAATGTGCGGTCCATTAAGGAGCCAGCCCGGAGATAAAGGAGAGCGGCAGCAAATTCGTCGCGCCCTGCGTACTCGGTGCTCATATCGTTCTCCTCCAAAAAATATCTTAGTTCGTTGCATAGCAGCATCGCTGCTGCGTCCAGCTCTTTGTTCCTTAAAAGACGCATGAGCAAGTCAGCGACTCCGGCCCACGTGGTGACGTGAGGAACGGCATGGCCACTTGATGCTCTGCCGGAAAGAAAGCCACTCGGCGGTTGGGTAAGATGGGTAAGAAAGCAAACTACCGCTATCGGACCGGCCGCTTCGCTTCGGATCCATTGTCCGTATCGTACGAGTTGTTGGTCTAAAACGGGCGCATTGATCTTGTTTTCGATCGCAACCAATGGATGACCGCCTGCGTAAAGTACCAGGTCAATCCGCCCGCCCTCGATGTAATGCTGAGTCTCCATCTTCAGCGGTGCGGCTGTTTCTAGTATCTGATCGAACGCCTGCTTCAAAGATTCCGGGATAAGTAGTTCCGAAACTAGGTATCGCTGCGCAGACGGTGGCAATCGATTGAAGACATTGGCAAAGCACTCTGTGAGATAATCCTCGCGAGGAGATCTCATTTCTCCGTCTCTGTATTTGAACAAGTTCCAAAATAGGGAGGACATTGGATTTTCAACTGGATTATCGACGTTTTCCGAGCGATGGCAGGCCACCCTGCGTTGGGCTGCCCTGCAGCCGGCCCCAGGCATTCGAAACCCATCCCTTGTTGATCTTTTTGATCGCCTCCGCTTCATCGCCGGTGGCCGGTCGCGAGGTGTCGATAACGTCATCCCAAACGTCGACCAAGTCGGGGTCGGCCTCGGGATGTCTTTCGTGACCCGCCGCCTTCCGATTCTTCTTCTTGTTGAGTTGAGCGCGTGTGACCACCATCGCTGCCAGCATCTCGGCGCGACGGGCAAGATATACTTTTCGCTTCTCCTTAGATTCGGTCATCTGGGTGCATCCTAGCTCTAAGGTCGAAGGGGGCGGGCGAACGAGAAAACGCCGAGCACGCGAGCTGAATATTAGCTCTCGCTCTGCAGATCCTCAAAAAGCTTTTTCCAGGTATCCAAGGTGGCTTCATCGAAAAGAGGTTTGGTCGACTCCAAGGCTCGCCTCTTGGCCTCGCGCGCCACGTCCACCTTCCATCCATCGTGAAGCGCAACGCCTTGTACCTTCGCCCATGCCTCGATCTGCGGAACAATAGGCTCTCCCGGCTTCACTACGTCGGCAAATGGCACATCTGCTTTGCGTCCCCAGCGATCAATGGCTCCGACAAGGAAGCCCTGTGGGAAAAGGTCTTCGATCTCTGAATTAGCGAAGATGACATACTTCTCCGTCGTTTTTACCTTGCCTTTTGCGCTTTGATACAAGCCATTTTGCAGATCTCGGGCCATCCTTTTGCCGGCGTCGTCCCCATCAAGAAATACATTTGGCAAGACCTCATCTTTACCGCCAAGGATGCTCGCAATCACCTTGGCGTTGTTCGCGCCGTGCGAGGGCGGGAAGACCATCTCTCGCTTTGGGCTTATCTTCTTGTTCGCGATCAGGACAGTTTTTATAAGAGCTAGGTAATGCTGGTCCGACGGGCCCTCCACGATCACCGGATGACAGCCGTATAGGATGCTTTCGGCGAGGCTCATGTTGAGTGCCGAGTAAATCGCATACGTAGCCCCCGCTCGTCGAGGATCATCGGTGCCCAGCCGTAAATCCGGGGAGCATTTAGTTGACCCGTCCTCCGAGACGAAGACCTTCCGAACGCGGTCGAGCATGTCAGCATCGACGAGGAAGGGTGAATGTGTCGTGTAAAAAATTTGATTAGTTGACGCAAGGCTCTCGAAGAAGGTCGACAAATCGCGTTGAGCCAGCGGATGGAGGGAGAGTCCTGGCTCGTCCAGGAGCAAGATCGCATCGGCATGAACACCGCTGCTTTCCACCAGGAAAATAAGGTAGAAGCTCAGAAACCATTGTAGTCCACTGCTGCGATCTTCAAGTTCGATCTTTTCAGGTCGCCTTGAATCGCTCACCCAAATCCGAAAATGGTCGCCGTCCGCTTGAAATTCGAATGTATAATTTCCTTGCTTCCACCATTCGCGGAACTTCTTTGTCAAATCCGTTCCGGCTGAGTTCAACAAGATCGTGCGTTCACGCTTCTTAGTCGCGATTTCTGCAATCTCCTGCTCATTCGGTTGGCGGTTTGGATCTTTGAAGTCGCGTCCGAGCTCCAAGATCTGCTGTGGCTGCAGTTGGACAAAATTGAATAGGACCCGAAGTGTCCGAGCCTTTGCCGCCTCTTTTGCGCCAAGGTCTTCACGTGCCAGGTTTTGAACGACGTGTGGCAAGTAGATTTCGGAATCGAGGTTTCCGTAGTTCGAGTAATATACGAATCGCGGAAGGCTCTCGATGATTAGTTGCTTCACTGCATCGATTTCATTCGGCGCAGGAGTCGATAATTTTTGCTCGGCGGCCTGCAGGTCTTGAATCAGTAGTTTTAAGCGCGGCACGATCGAGCTTGTTGGCGCTGGTACATCAGGGATGAGCGCCAAGAATGGTTCAATTAACTCGTGTAGCGCTTTGGTGTTATAAGACGAGACTGGTCCGTCGCTCTGTTTTGTAGACGCCAAGGCTGCTTGAATGTCGGCCTTTAAGCTCCCCTCCTTGTTGAGCTGGTTCATTGCGGTGATCTCAGTTTCGGCGGTCGTTAGGATTGCAACTAAGTCCGCGCTGCTGAGCGTATTCACCTTCTTGAATTTCGGAAACGTAACCGCGTATCTCCCATCGAAAAATCGATGGACGCAAACAAGGTCGACCGAGGCCTCATCCAATCCCGTAAGCTCGATCAGCTTCGTCTTGATTGCGTCACTCGGTGCGAATTCCGCACGTATGAACGGAAATGAACCTGGAGCCGCCCGCACGGCAGCGTAGTTGCCCTTTGGATAATCCGAGGTTGGCTTAATCTCGCCCTCACGGGCCGGGTTCAATTTCCACAGCGGAAGCAACAGATTGGTTTTGCCCGACTCGTTGACGCCGATGAGCGCTGTAACTCGCTCTGCGTCGATCCAGCCACTATCGACAACGGATCGAAAATTGGTGACCTGAAATCTGACCAATCGCATAATATCCCCCTTCCCGCACTCGCGAGGAGATTGTACCGGAAAGAAAACAAGCGCAATGCGGTCGGCTTCTACAGTCCACAATACGACGAAAAGCCTCGAGAAACTTGGTGTGTGAAAATCGGAAGAAAGTGGGGGGACCGCGTTTTACACAGCTATTGATGGCTCAGCGGATCGTGAGCGGGCGGCGGCTAGAAAAGTGCCTCTCACGTTGTTTTCATTCGGCTTTTATCGTCGAACTCTCCCTGCACGATGGTTTTAACCCCTATACGTCCTCTCCCCGGGGACCGGCTGTCTTGCCCGAATCGCCGGCGAATAATCACAGCCGATTTGGCCTCAGCGTCGGAGGCCAGGACCACACGCCTTCGCCGTCCGCACCATGCCGTTCGTCCGTAGACCATCGCGCCTTGACGACTTGTGTCGTCGTTGGCCGATTTGAGCGGTGCTGCCGAATGCGAGGAAGGTGCCGTCATCCATGCCTTGGCGGGTAGCTACCAAGTTCGCGACCAAGGGCGATATCGTCGACGGCCGAAGCGCGACGTCCGACCCGCCAGGTCACGATCCCATCACGCTTCGCCGATCCTCGAACCATGATGTCATTCCATTGTCGCGGTCGTGATGCCGGCGCGGCGGGACGCCGCGAATATTTCCTCCATCCGATGGTCAATACAGAGGCGGTCGCGCCTCGACCGGCAGGGCCCTGACCAGGGCATCGATCAATCGAGTGCGCGCTCTCCGCCCCTTGAGAACCTGGAGAACAATCATGACAATGTGGAAATCGAAGGCGGCAGCCGTGCTGCTGTCGATGGCGACTGCCGCGCCTGCATCGGCGCAGGGTTGGTTCTACGGCGAGCAGGAGCCGGGGGCGTTTCAGGCGATGTATCCCGATCGCGACGTGCTCAACGGCGGCGCACTGACGCCGGCGGGACGAATGGGCCTGGTGCGCGCCTCCGGCGCGGTGCTCGTGTTTCCGCCGCCGGCTCATCTCCGCCCGTATGATCGGCGGCCGCAGCGGCGATGACGCGTCGCCTGGAAGGCGCCCTATGATCTGCTGCCCGGACAGCGGCTGCCGTGCTACGTCTGAGCGATGGCGCGATCACGAACGGCCGTCGGCTCGCGCGGTCGTGATTGGGATGCCGCTTTCGCCTGCCTACATCATCGCCTGCGTGAACTGGTGCGCAACAGGGAAGACCAATCATGATCGCATTCAGGAGCCTGGCGGCAGCTCTGCTGATGTCGACGCTGGCGGCCACCGCGGCATCGGCCCAATTCTCCGAGCCGGCGGCCTATGCGGCCATGCATCCCGAACGCGACGTGCTCAATGGCGGCGCGCTGACGCCGGCGGCGCAGGCGGAACTGGCCCGCCGTGGCATGTCCGCCTTTCCGAATGCAAATGCAGCGATGCCGCCGGCCGATCGCGTGGGGCCACATCGGCGTCATCGGCGCTGAGCGCGTCGCCTTAGTTGGCGTGCTCCTCGCGCTCGTGGATGACGCTGGCGCGGCCGACAATGAGATCGTCGACCTGGCCGATGCGTGAGACGTCCTTCCCGGCATAGGGCAGCGAATGCAGCACGCAGCGCATCGCGTTCAGCCGCGCCCGCTTCTTGTCGTCGGACTTGATCACGGTCCACGGGCAGTCGGCGGTGTCGGTGGAGAAGAACATCGCCTCCTTGGCGCGGGTGTAGTCGTCCCATTTGTCGAGCGAGGCGGTGTCGATCGGTGACAGCTTCCACTGCTTCAGCGGATGCGCCTCGCGCTCCTTGAAGCGGCGGCGCTGCTCCTCGCGGCTGACCGAGAACCAGAACTTGATCAGGTGCATGCCGCTGCGCACGAGGTTGCGCTCGAACTCCGGCACCTGGCGCAGGAACTCGTCATATTCGGCCTGCGAGCAGAATCCCATCACGCGCTCGACGCCGGCGCGGTTGTACCAGGAGCGGTCGAACAGCACGATCTCGCCGGCGGTCGGCAGGTGCTCGACATAGCGCTGGAAGTACCATTGGCCGCGCTCGACGTCGCTCGGCTTGTCCAGCGCCACGACGCGGGCGCCGCGCGGATTGAGATGCTCCATGAAGCGCTTGATGGTGCCGCCCTTGCCGGCGGCATCGCGGCCCTCGAACAGCAGCACCAGGCGTTGCCGCGCATCCTTCATCCAGTTCTGCAGCTTCAGCAGTTCGGTCTGCAGGATGAATTTCTGCTCCTCGTAGTCCTTGCGATACATCCGGTATTTGTAGGGGTAGCCGCCCTGGCGCCAATTGTCGGCGAGCTCGTCGGAGGTGTGGCGCCTGTCGCGCTTGGCTTGTTTGCCTTCGATCAGCGCCTTCATCAGCTTGGCATCGTCGGGTGCTGCGCCGTCCAGCATGGCCCTGATCGGTGCGCTGTCGGCGTCGAGCGCCGGCGGTCCGTTCAGTACGGTCTCGAACGCCGACAGCCCGGTGATCTGCGCAGCCTGCATCTGTTCGTCGACCAGCGACTGGGCGATCGGATCGAGCCCCGCAGCCGATTGCCGGCGCGGGGCGTGCACGGTGGCGGCTGCGCGCTTCATGCGTTGGCCATTGGAGGCCTTGGCTTTCGTGGTCTTGGACTTTGCCATGCGATTCCGCTGCCTGCTGTTGGTTTAACAGAGATGTGAATCGATTTTTATCCGCCAAGGACCCTGCGTCAGGTTGACGTGGATCAACCGGCCGCAGGTGGGTACCAGCGAGGCGAGCGAAATCGTCTCGCGCGGTAAAGCCGGCGTTACACCACGATCGACAGCCGCTTCGCGGCCCGTGTGATTCCGGTGTAGAGCCAGCGGGCGCGGCTCTCCTGGAAGGCAAAGCTCTCGTCGAACAGCACGACGTCGTCCCATTGCGAGCCCTGCGACTTGTGCACGGTCAGCACGTAGCCGTAGTCGAACTCGTCGTAAGGCTTGCGCTGCTCCCACGGGATGTCCTCGATGCCGCCGCCGAAGCATTCGCCGCGCACCGAGACTTTCGTCACCTTGCGTCCGAGATCCTCGTCGGGCGCGACCCGCATCGTCACGATCTTGGATTTCGAGGTCGCGCGCGACTTCACCCGCCATAGCCCGCCATTGAACAGGCCCTTCTTGCGGTTGTTGCGCAGGCAGACCAGCTTGTCGCCGGCGACGGGGAGGGCGTCCTCGATGTCGAGGCGCTGTCGAAAGCGGTTGTTGTAGGCGCGGCGGGTGGCGTTGCGGCCGACCAGCACCTGGTCGGCCTCCATCACGCGCGACGGATCGAGCTCGCGGCGCTCCACCACCTCGCTCTCGCCGTAGCGGCCGATGTCGAGCGTGTTGCCTTCGCGCACGTCCATCGACATCCGCACGATCGGATCGTCCTTGGCCTGGCGATGCACCTCGGTGAGCATCACGTCGGGCTCGCTCTCGGTGAAGAAGCCGCCGCCCTTGACCGGCGGCAGCTGCGCGGGATCGCCGAGCACCAGCAACGGGCAGTCGAAGGACAGGAGATCACGGCCGAGATCGGCGTCGACCATCGAGCATTCGTCGATGATGATCAGCTTGGCCTTGGACGCCGGCGCGTCGTCCCACAATTCGAAGTTCGGCTGCTCCTCGCCGCTCTCCTGCGCGCGATAGATCAGCGAGTGGATGGTGGAGGCATTGTCGCAGCCCTTGCTGCGCATCACCAGCGCCGCCTTGCCGGTGAAGGCCGCGAACTTGACCTCGCCGTCGACGTCTTCGGCGATGTGGCGGGCCAGCGTGGTCTTGCCGGTTCCGGCATAGCCGAACAGCCGGAACACCTGCGGCGTGCCGTTCTTGCCCGGCTTGGCTTTCAGCCAGTCGCCGACGGCCTTGAGGGCGGAATCCTGATGCGGGGAGAAGGTGGTCATGGCTCAACGAAATGGAGCCGCGCGGCGACTCGGGGACATTCCGTGAACCTAAGGGCTGACGGGGAGAGATCAAGCGCTCGATGTGAATGGGGCCACGCCTCCCCCGCTTGCGGGGGAGGTCGCATCGCATCGGAAGATGCGATGCGGGTGGGGGAACGCTCCGGCGGGACTGCCCGTGTGGCGCCCCCACCCCAGCCCTCCCCCGCAAGCGGGGGAGGGGGCACAGCGTGTCTGCGGCGATCGCTCGTTCCCCGCCAGAAGAAGCCTACTGCCAGCCCGGCACGCCGCGCATGTCGGGCAGATGATGCGCGATGCCCTTGTGGCAGTCGATGCAGGTCTTCTCGCCGGTGAAGAGGAAGCGCTGGTGGGCTTCGACGGCCCGCGGCGACTGCTTGGTGATGTCCATCGACTGCGCGCTGTGGCAGTTGCGGCATTCGAGCGAGTCGTTCGCCTTGAAGCGCGCCCATTCGTGCAACGCCAGTTCCAGCCTGCGGTCGGTGAACTTCTCGCGGGTGTCGATCGAGCCGAACAGATGGCCCCAGACCTCCTTGGAGGCCTGCATCTTGCGCGCGATCTTGTCGGTCCAGTTGTGCGGCACATGGCAGTCCGGGCAGCTGGCGCGTACGCCGGAGCGGTTGGAGAAGTGGACGGTCGTCTTCAGCTCGGCGAACACGTTGTCGCGCATCTCGTGACAGCTGGTGCAGAACTTCTCGGTGTTGGTGATCTCCAGCGCGGTGTTGAAGCCGCCCCAGAAGATGACGCCGGCGAGGAAGCCGGCGAGCACCAGCACGCCGAGCCCGAACACGGAGCTCGGCTTCAGCAGGACGTCGATGAGGTCGAGCATGAACTGCCAGGCGCGGCCGGCAAGGCCGAGCCGCTTTTCGGGGACGGGCGCTTTGGCGCCCTCCGGGATGTCGGCGCTGCTCATCGCTTGCCACCCGGCCTGTCGTGCGCCAGCAGCGTGTCGATGTCGACGAAGTCGTTGCTGACAGGCGGATTGGTGACGCTCTGCGGCACGTGGCACTGGGTGCAGAAGTAGCGCCGCGGCGACACCGACGCCAGGAACTGGCCGTCGCGATCCATGAAATGGGTGATCGACAGCATCGGCGCCTTCGACTCCGCCGTGCGCGCCCGGGCGTGGCAGGACAGGCATTTGTTGCCCTGCATGTCGACCTGATAGCCGTCGATGGCATGCGGAATCACCGGTGGCTGCTCCGGATAGTTGCGCACCTCCTTCTCGGCGGTGTTCTTCATCGGCTGCATCGGCGGCGCAGGACCCTCGTCGTTGAGCGGTGCAGGACCGCGCAGCGAGGACGAGACGCTCTGGGCGAGCAGGGCGCTCGATCCGGCCGCAACGCTGGCCGCAATCAGCATGACAGCGATTTTTCTCATCATGATGGTCACACCCGCTCGATGCGCACGGCGCATTTCTTGTAGTCCGTCTGCAGCGAGATCGGATCGGTGGCGTCAAGCGTCACCTTGTTGATCAGCTTCGACTCGTCGAACCACGGCACGAAGACGAGGCCGCGCGGTGGCTTGTCGCGGCCGCGGGTCTCGACGCGGGCGCGGATGAAGCCGCGGCGCGAGGCGACCTTGACCTCGTCGCCGCGCCTCAAGTTCGCGGCCTCGGCATCGTCCGGATGCATGAAGCAGACGGCTTCGGGGAACGCCTTGTAGAGCTCGGGCACGCGGCGCGTCATCGTGCCGGAATGCCAATGCTCGACCACGCGTCCCGTCGACAGCCAGAACGGATAGTCCTTGTCGGGCGATTCGGCCGGCGGCTCGTAGGGAAGGGCGAAGATGCGTGCCTTGCCGTCGGGGAAGCCGTAGAACTGCACGCCGGTGCCGGCCTTGACGTAAGGATCAGAGCCCTCGCGAAACCGCCAGCGCGTCTCCCTGCCGTCGACCACCGGCCAGCGCAGACCGCGCTCCTTGTGGTAGGCCTCGAACGGCGCGAGGTCGTGGCCATGGCCGCGGCCGAACGCGGCATATTCCTCGAACAGGCCCTTGTGGACGTAGAAACCGAACGCCTTGGATTCGTCGTTGGCATAGCCCGGCTCGATCTGGTCGAGCGGAAACTTGTCGACCTGGCCGTTCCTGTAGAGCACGTCGAACAGCGTCTTGCCGCGGTATTCCGGCTTCTTGGCGATCAGCTCCTCGGGCCAGACCTCCTCGATCTTGAAGCGCTTGGAGAACTCCATAAGCTGCCAGAGATCCGAGCGTGCCTCGCCCGGTGCCGACACGAGCTGGTGCCAGAACTGGGTGCGGCGCTCGGCATTGCCATAGGCGCCCTCCTTCTCCACCCACATGGCCGTCGGCAAAATGAGATCGGCGGCGAGCGCGGTGACCGACGGATAGGCGTCGGAGACGACGATGAAATTGTCCGGATTGCGGAAGCCCGGATAGGTCTCTTCGTTCGCGTTGGGGCCGGCCTGGAGGTTGTTGTTGACCTGCACCCAATAGGCGTTCAGCAGGCCGTCCTTCAGCATCCGGCTCTGCAGCACGGCGTGATAGCCCGGCTTGTCGGGGATCGTGCCTTCCGGCAACTGCCAGATGTGCTCGGCCTTGGTTCGGTGCTCCTTGTTGGTGACGACCATGTCGGCGGGCAGGCGGTGCGAGAAGGTGCCGACCTCGCGCGCCGTGCCGCAGGCCGAGGGCTGGCCGGTCAGCGAGAACGGGCTGTTGCCGGCCTCGCTGATCTTCCCGGTCAGGAGATGGATGTTGTAGACGAGGTTGTTGCACCAGACACCGCGGGTGTGCTGGTTGAAGCCCATGGTCCAGAACGAGACCACCTTGGTCTTCGGATCGGCATAGAGCTCGGCCAGCGCCTCGAGCCGATTCAGCGGCACGCCGGACATCTCGGCGGCCTTCTCCAGCGTGTAGTCGGAGACGAACTTGGCATACTCGTCGAACGAGATGTCGGTGGCGTCGTTGGCCTTGGCTGCGCCGGTGGCCTTCTTCTGCAGCGGATGCTCCGGGCGCAGGCCGTAGCCGATGTCGGTCTGGCCCTTCTTGAACACCGTATGCGCCTGGACGAACTCCTTGTTGACGCGGCCGGTCTTGATGATGTGGTTGGCGATCGCGTTGAGGAGATAGAGATCGGTCTGCGGCTTGAACACCATGCCGATGTCGGCGAGGTCGAACGAGCGGTGCTCGAAGGTCGAGAGCACGGCGACCTTGACATGCGGCGCCGACAGGCGCCGGTCGGTGACGCGGCTCCACAGGATCGGATGCATCTCCGCCATGTTGGAGCCCCACAGCACGAACGCATCGGTGGCCTCGATGTCGTCGTAGCAGCCGGCCGGCTCGTCGATGCCGAAGGTGCGCATCATGCCGGCGACGGCCGAGGCCATGCAGTGCCGCGCATTCGGATCGATGTTGTTGGAGCGGAAGCCGGCCTTGAACAGTTTCGAGGCCGCATAGCCTTCCCAGATCGTCCACTGTCCCGAGCCGAACATTCCGACGCCGGAGGGACCGCGCTTCTTCAGCGCGTCTTTGTACTTCGCGGCCATGACGTCGAACGCTTCGTCCCAGGAGACGGGGGTGAACTCGCCGTTCTTGTCGTACTTGCCGTTCGTCTTGCGCAGCATCGGATGCGTCAGGCGGTCATGGCCGTACATGATCTTCGAGAGGAAGTAGCCCTTGACGCAGTTGAGGCCGCGATTGACCTCGGCCTTGATGTCGCCATGGGTGGCGACGACGCGGTTGTCCTTGGTCGCGACCATCACGCTGCAGCCGGTGCCGCAGAAGCGGCAGGCGGCCTTGTCCCATTTCAGCTCGCTGGCTTCGCGCTCGGTGACGAGGTTCGCCGCAAGCGAGCTGCCGGGCATGCCGGCGGCGGCCGCGGCAATCGCGGCGGCTTCCAGCTTCAGCATCTGGCGACGATCGATCTTCATGTCGGTCATTGGTGTCTCGTGTGATTAGCCGGCGTCGATGGCGTGGAAGACGAGGCAGGCGGAGTGCACGTGCGGCAGCAGGCCGATCCGGTTCATGGTGGCGCCGAGCGCGCCGGCATCGGGCGCATCGACGACGACGATCAGCTTGCCGCGTGCGTCGCGGCCGTGAATCTCGCAGCCGGACAGCGCGAGGATGTCGGCTTCGACGCGGTCGAGCTGCTCGGGCCGGGTCTGCACGATGATGCTGGCGATCTCGCCCTTGGCCGGTGCGACGACGGGATCGGCGGTGAGGACTCGGCCGGTGATCAGAGCACGGCGGTCGAGGGAGGTGCGGTGTGAGAGCATGGCGGGGTCCTTCCGATCAGTGCGCCGCGGGCGGCCCGGGTGGCCCGGCCATCATCTGGTAAACCCAGACCGTGAGCCCGTAGGAGCCGACGGTGGCGACCGCGAGCGCGGGCATCAGCACAGCGGTGAGAAACAGGAAGGCAACAATTTCCATGCGTCTGCGACGCGCACGCGCGTTCGCATCGCCGCCAACGAGCGACATGAGAGAATTCTCTGCTAGGGGAGGTTCAGTTCAGGAGGGATTGCGGCATCCGGGCCGCGCCTGATCTTATGTTTAAGAAGGCTCCGGAAACCGGCGTTGACCTGGATCAAGCGGGCGGAACCCCGCGCACACCGGCGCACCGCCAGAGCGGAGTCGCGCCGGTCCCCACTGAGCTCTTGGTTGACGGGCTGTGAAGACGCGTGATCGCAGCTTTGCTTGCGAGAAATTCTCGCTGCTCTGCGCCGCGGTCTCGATACGAACATCCCCTCCGGCCGTAAGGCGATAGGACCCGCATCGCTATTTTTCCGGGACGCTCGACACGCGTTGCGCCTGCCACCATCATTCTGTGCATCGCATCAATGCGGATGCAGTCTTGGTCGGAGAGGGCAATGAAGCGTCGTGATTTTCTGAAATTGTCGTTGGCATCGGCTGCGGTGATGGCCTCAGCGGCGCCGCTGCGCGCCGAGGACAAGCCGAAGGAGATCCGCATCGGCACCCAGAAGGGCGGCTTCTTCCCGGCGGTGAAGGCGCGCCGCACCATCGAGGATACGTTCAAGCCTGTCGGCATCGACATCGTCTGGGTCGACTTCCAGTTCGGCCCGCCGCTGCTGGAGGCCATCAATGTCGGCAGCGTCGATTTCGGCTATGTCGGCGACGCGCCGCCGATCTTCGCGCAGGCCGCCGGTGCCAAGATCCGCTACGCGGCGGCCGTCAAGCAGAACGGCAGCAGCCAGGCGATCATCGTGCCCAAGGACTCGCCGATCAAGTCGCTCGCCGATCTCAAAGGCAAGCGCGTCGCCTTTGGCAAGGGCTCGAGCGCGCACAATCTCCTGGTCGCCGCGCTGGAGAAGGCGGGCCTGTCCTGGACCGACATCACGCCGGCGCCGCTCGCGCCCGCCGATGCCACCGCCGCCTTCGTCAAAGGCTCGGTCGATGCCTGGTCGATCTGGGATCCGTATCTCGCGCTTGCCGAGCTCAAGGAGAATGCGCGCGTGATCGTGTGGGACAAGGATGTCCACAAGCCGAACTCATTCTACATCGTCGGCTCCGACTTCGTCGAAAAGTATCCTGCCGTCGTCGCCAGGCTGAACGCGGCTTTCGCCGCCGAAGGCGTGTGGGCCAACAGCCATCACGAGGAGGTCGCCAAGGCGCAGGCCGAGGCCACCGGCGTCGATCTTGAGGCGGTCAAGCGCTTCGTCGACCGCTCGGTCTATAGCGTCGTGCCGATCGACGACGAAGTGATCAAGAGCCAGCAGGCCGTGGCCGATCGCTTCGCCCGTGTCGGCCTCATTCCCAAAGCCGTCAACGTCGCCGACATCGTCTGGAAATGGACGCCGTCCACCTGACGGCTGTCCCGCCACTCAAATCCGAAAGAGAACGACATGAGCAACGCTTCGTCGAAGCCCAATGTGCTTTGGTTCCTGCCGACCCATGGCGACGGCCGCTATCTCGGCACCTCGCAAGGCGGCCGCGAGGTCAACTTCAACTATCTGCGCCAGGTGGCGCAGGCCGCCGATCAGCTCGGCTATTACGGCGTGCTGATCCCGACGGGACGCAGCTGCGAGGATTCCTGGATCGTGGCGTCGGCCGTGGCGCCATTCACCGAGAAGCTGCGGTATCTCGTCGCGGTGCGTCCGGGTCTGCAATCGCCGGCCGTGGCCGCGCGCATGACCGCGACGCTCGACCGCGTCACCAACGGTCGCCTGCTGGTCAACGTCGTCACCGGCGGCGATCCGGTCGAGAACAAGGGCGACGGCATCTTCCTGTCGCATGAGGAGCGCTACGAGGTCACCCGCGAGTTTCTCACCGTCTACAACGCGCTGCTCGAAGGCGAATCCGTCAACTTCGCCGGCAAGCACATCAAGGTCGAGGATGGCCGGCTGCTGTTCCCACCGGTGCAGTCGCCACGCCCGCCGCTGTTCTTTGGAGGCTCGTCGGATGCCGGCATCGACGTCGCCGTCGATACGGTCGAGAAGTATCTTACCTGGGGCGAGCCGCCGGCAGATGTCGCGGCGAAGATCGCCAATGTGAGAGCAGTCGCCGACAGCCGTGGCCGCAGGCTGTCGTTCGGCATCCGCCTGCATGTGATCGTGCGCGAGACCAACGCGGAGGCGTGGGTCGCCGCCGACGACCTCATCAAGCACGTCACCGACGACACCATCGCCTCGGCACAGAAGATTTTTGCGCGGATGGATTCGGTCGGCCAGCAGCGCATGTCGCAGCTGCACGGCGGCCGGCGCGACAAGCTCGAGATCAGCCCGAACCTGTGGGCCGGCGTGGGCCTCGTCCGCGGCGGCGCCGGCACCGCGCTGGTCGGCGATCCCGATACGGTCGCGGCGCGCATCCGCGAGTACCAGGAGCTCGGCATCGACACCTTCATCCTGTCCGGCTACCCGCATCTCGAAGAAGCCTACCGCTTCGCCGAGCTGGTGTTTCCCAAGCTTGGGCTGAACGTGTCCGAGCAGGCCGGCAACGTGACCAAACTGCGCACCAACACCGGCCCATTCGGTGAGACCATCGCCAACGAGCATCGTCCGTTGCAGAGAGCCTCGCAGTCATGAGCCTGATCGAAAGTCTTCCCAAGGTCCGCAAGCTCGTGGTGCCGCGCGCGGATGCGCTGATCCCCTGGCTGGTGCCGCTCGCGATCATCCTGATCTGGCAGGCGGCCTCGGTCGCCGGCCTGGTGTCGCCGCGGGTACTGCCGGCGCCGACCGACGTCGCACGCGCCGGAGGGAAGCTGCTGCTATCAGGCGAACTCGGCCGCAACATCTGGGTCAGCTTCTGGCGCGCCTCGATCGGCTTCTTGATCGGTGGCGGCATCGGCTTCGCCTCCGGGCTCGCCAATGGCCTGTCGCAGCTGTCGGCGAAGCTGACGGACACCACGCTGCAGATGGTGCGCAACGTGCCACATCTGGCGCTGATCCCGCTGGTCATCCTGTGGTTCGGCATCGACGAGAGCGCAAAACTGTTCCTGGTGGCCCTCGGCGTGTTCTTCCCCGTCTACCTCAACACGCTGCACGGGATTCGCACCGTCGATCCGCAACTCATTGAAATGGGCCGCGTCTACGGCATGACCGACGGCGAACTGTTTCGCCGCGTGATCTTCCCCGGTGCGTTGCCGTCGATCTTCGTCGGTCTGCGCTTCGCGCTCGGCATCATGTGGCTCACCTTGATTGTCGCCGAGACGATCGCGGCTTCTTCGGGCCTCGGCTACATGGCGATGCAGGCGCGCGAGTTCATGCAGATCGACGTCGTCGTGCTTTCCATCCTGATCTACGCCCTGCTGGGCAAGGTCGCCGACAGCGCTTCGCGGGTGCTGGAACGGATGACGCTGTCCTGGCATCCGGCCTTCAGCAAACATTGAGGTTCGTAAATGCAGCAAGCGCTCCGAATTCCCGTGTCCGGCGTCGAGGCGATCGACGGCACTGACGTGATCGGGCATGCCGAGGCCTTCCGCCACGCGAGGAAGCCAGGCGTGACCCCGGCCCAACCCGCGACGCGCGGCCTGCCGCTGGTGATCCGCGACCTTCGCAAGGCGTTCGGCGACAACGAGGTGCTGCGCGGCATCGATCTCGAGATTCCGGCCGGTCAGTTCGTGGCGATCGTCGGTCAGAGTGGCTGCGGCAAGAGCACGCTGCTCCGCCTGATCGCAGGTCTGGACAAGCCGACGTCGGGCAGCATCAGCTTCGGTGAAGCCGCGGCGCGGCCCGAGGACGTCCGCGTCATGTTCCAGGAACCGCGGCTGCTGCCGTGGGCGCGGGTGCTCGGCAATGTCGAGGTCGGCCTCGGCCGCGAGCGCAAGGCCGCCGGCGCCCATGAGCGCGCGCGGCAGGCGCTGGAGGAAGTGGGTCTCGCCGACAAGCGCGACCAATGGCCGGCGGTGCTGTCCGGCGGCCAGAAGCAGCGCGTCGCGCTGGCGCGCGCGCTCGTCAGCGGTCCGCGCCTGCTGGCGTTCGACGAGCCGCTCGGCGCCCTCGATGCGCTGACGCGGATCGCGATGCAGCGGCTGCTGGAGCGGGTCTGGGCCGATCAAACCTTCACCGCAATCCTGGTCACCCATGACGTGGCGGAAGCCGTGGCCCTGGCCGACCGGGTTCTGGTCATCGAGAATGGCCGGATCGCCGAGGATATCATGGTCGATCTGCCGCGCCCGCGCCAGCGTGGCTCTGCGGAGCTTGCGGCGCAGGAAGGCTCGATCCTGGGCCAGTTGCTTGGACCGGGCGCGGCGGGTTAGGAGAGAATATCGCAATGAACTCCATCGTCCGCCTCATGCCCGACGCCACCGCGCTTCAGCCCGATTTCCGCTCCGCGATGCGCCAGCTGGTCGGCGGCGTGAGCGTGATCACCGTCGGGCGCGGCGATGAGGTCACCGGCATGACGGTGAGTTCGCTGTCATCGCTCTCCATCGAGCCGGCGTCCGTGATCGTGAGCCTCAATCGGAACGCCTCGTCATGGCCGATCCTGCAGCGGGAGCGCGTTTTCGGCGCCAATCTGCTCGCCGCGGGCCAGGTCGGCGTGGCCGAGCGGTTCTCGGGTAAAGGCGGTCTCAGAGGCGCCGAGCGGTTCGCCGGCGCCGAGTGGCGCAAGCACGTGACCGGCGTGCCGCTCCTGGTCGGGGCACTCGCCGCGCTGGACTGCGAGGTCGAGGAGATCATCGAGCGGCACTCTCATGGCATCGTGATCGGCCGCGTGGTGCATGTCGAGGTGGCGCCGCAATCGGCAGCCCTGGCATATTGGCATGGCGGCTATGTGCACGTCGACCGCGACGAGGACGTGGCCCGGCTCGCCCCCCTCGGCGGGCCCGATCCGCAGGACGAGCCATAGGCGGTGAGCGGCGGTTGGCCGCAGGGTGGCGTCCCGAAGCTGGACGCCGTAAAAGCACCGCGGCCTTGAGGCGGTGTTTGCGGCGGAGCTGATGAAACGGATCGGAACCTGGGCGCTCTATGTGATCGGCACGGCCGCGATCCTGTATCTCGCGCTCTATGCCTATGCCGTGCTGACGCAACGCGAGTTCACGCCCGGCGATCCCATTCACATCTTCCGCAATCCCGAGGCGCCGAACTATTCGTGAGGCTGTGCCCGGCGACGACGCGCCGGCGTATTCTCGCGAACCCACGGATCCGGGGACTGTTCACAGTCCTGTAGCTGCATCCAATCGTCGGTCAGAAACTGCACGCGGCAGCGGCGCCACACTTTGATGTGTTCGCCATCCGGCGACGTCTCGACATCGGATAGCGACAGGGTGGGCGGCCGCCAGCGATAGCTGCGTTCATTGTCCCAGCCGTCGCAGCCCTCCCTGCCACAGGCAACCGTTCGCGAGATCAGCTTGCCCTTGCCTGCGAAGCACCAGCTCCGGGCGCCCCATTCCTGACCCGACGACGGATTGACGAGCGGTGCGTGCGACGTCTGCTCCCAGCAGCCTGACAGCACGCCGCGCGTTGCGGCATCAGCCGGCGAAACGGCAAGCGGCGCGCCGAGGGCCAGCGCGCCGCCGAGAACGAACCGGATAGGCAGATTATACGGGGCTCGGCATGCGCGGCGTGTCGCCGGAGCCCGGCGGCGGGATCGGCACGCCGCCGTCGGCATATTCGTTGAGCTTGTTGCGCAACGTGCGGATCGAGATGCCCAAGATATTGGCCGCATGTGTCCGATTGCCCAGGCAGTGCTTCAGGGTCTCCAGGATCAGGTCACGTTCGACATCGGCGACCGTGCGGCCGACCAAGGCGCGCGTGACCTGTTCCGCCGCCATCGTAGCATGCGCTACGGCGGGTTGGGTCTTGCCGATGTCGAGGCGGGTGCCGTCGGGCGTGAGGATGGCATCCGGCCCGATCTCATCGCCCTGCGCCATCAGCACCGCGCGATGCATCGTGTTCTCCAGCTCGCGCACGTTGCCCGGCCAGCGGTTGGTGGTGAGGATGCGCTTGGCCTCCGCCGAGATCGGCCGCAGCGGTACGGCATTGGCCTCGGAATATTTGCGCGCGAAATGCTGCGCCAGCTCGAGAATGTCGGCGGGGCGCTCGCGCAGGGGAGGGATCTTCAGGTTCACGACGTTGAGCCGGAACAAGAGATCCTCGCGGAACGAGCCCTCGCGCACGGCGTCGGCAAGGTTGCGGTTGGAGGTCGCGATGATGCGGATGTCGACGGGGACGGGGCGGGTGCCGCCGACGCGGTCGATCACGCGCTCCTGGATGGCGCGCAAGAGCTTCGACTGCAGCCGCACGTCCATTTCCGAGATTTCATCCAGCAGGAGCGTGCCGCCATTGGCCTCCTCGAACTTGCCGATGCGGCGGGCGACGGCCCCGGTGAAGGCGCCCTTCTCATGGCCGAACAGCTCGGACTCCAGGAGGTGCTCAGGGATTGCGGCGCAGTTGATCGAGATGAAGGGACGCTTGGCGCGGGCCGAGCGGGTGTGGACGTAGCGCGCCAGCACCTCCTTGCCGGTGCCGGACTCGCCGGTGATCATCACAGAGGCGTCGGAGCCGGCGATCTGCTGGGCGAGCTTGATCACCTTCGCCATCGCCTCGTCGCGATAGACGAGGTCGCGGCTGTCGTTGGCGACGGCGGCGAGCACGGCGGCGATCAGTTCGGGATCCGGCGGCAGCGGAATGTATTCCTTGGCGCCGGCATGGATGGCGGCGACCGCGGCGCGGGCATCGCTGGTGATGCCGCAGGCGACGATCGGCACGTGGATGTGCTCTGCATCGAGCCGCATCACCAGGTCGCGGATGTCGAGCGCGACGTCGACGAGGAGCAGGTCGGCGCCCTTGCCGCCGCGCAGCACCCGCATCGCCTGCTCGTTGTCCTCGGCATGGGTGACGGTGGCGCCGTTCTCCATGGCGATCTTGGTGGCCGTCGTCAGCTGGCCCTTCAGCGTTCCGACGATGAGAAGCCGCATGTTGGTCTCCTATTCGGTCGTGCCGCTCTCGATCGGCACGCAGGTCATGTCTGTCAGTTGCGGTCGGACTTGATGATTTCGGTCATCGTCACGCCGAGCTTGTCTTCGACCAGAACCACCTCGCCGCGTGCCACGAGCCGGTTGTTGACGTAGATGTCGATCGCCTCGCCGACCTTGCGGTCGAGCTCGAGCACGGTGCCGGGCCCGAGCTTCAGGAGCTCGCCGACATCCATCTTGGAGCGGCCGAGCACGGCCGAGACCTGAACCGGGACGTCGAACACCGCCTCGAGGTCGGCCGCGATGCGCGCGGCATGCTCTTCCTCGTTGTAGCCGACGTCCCCGCCCAGCGGAGGCGCGTCCGCCGCATTGAGGTCGGGAAGCGGGATCTCGTTGTCGCTCATGACTTAACTCCCTCGGCCACCACAGCGGCCTAGTTCTTCTTGGACGCCATGTAGCGTCCGACCAGCTCGTTGATCTTGGCGTCGATCGCAGCGCGCTCCAGCACGACGCCGCCATCGGCCCATTCGATACGGCAGTCGCCGGTCGCGATCTCCGGCTCGGCGAGGATCACGAGGCGCCCCTCGAAGCCGCTCTGCTTGGCGAGCTTCTCGATCTTCTCGCGGGCGAGCTCGTACAGCGTCTCGTTGATGCGCAGCACGAGGTGCGGCGTGGCGACCAGATGCGCGAAGCAGTCGTGCACGAGTCCGATGATCTCGCCGAGCGGCTCCGCCTCGACCAGCGCCGCGCACAGCTTGCGGGCGACGGCGACCGCGACATCGACGGCCTCGGTTTCCATCCGCTGCTCGATGCCTTCGAAGCGGGCGGAGATGCCCTGCAATTGGATGTTGATCTGCTCCAGCGCCGAGGCGACGCGGCGGTCGGCCTCGACCTTGGCTTCGCGCTGCGCCGCCTCGTAGCCGTTGCGATAGGCGGCGGCTTCGGCGGCCGCGACCTTCTGTGCGATTTCCGCGGACGTGGCCGCACGCTCCCGCGTCGTCTTCTCCGGCGCGGCGAAGTCGGTATCGAACAGGAATTTCGCAGGCTGAGCCATCAATACACCAGTTCGTCGTCGGCGCGGTTCTTGCTGAGCATGATCTCGCCCTTGGCGGCGAGGTCCTTGGCGAGATTGACGAGCAGGGCCTGCGCCTCGTCGACATCGCGCAGCCGCACCGGCCCCATGGCGGCCATGTCGTCCTGCAGCATCTTGGCGGCGCGCGATGACATGTTGCCGAAGAAGAAGTTGCGGACCTCCTCGTTGGCGCTCTTGAGCGCCACGCCGAGCTTGTCCTTGTCGACATTGCGCAGCAGGGTCTGCGCCGAAGCGGAATCGAGCTTGATCAGGTCGTCGAAGGTGAACATCAGCGCCTTGATGCGCTCGGCCGACTCGCGGTTCTCTTCCTCCAGCGAGGTGATGAAGCGGGTCTCGGTCTGGCGGTCGAAATTGTTGAAGATTTCGGCCATCACCTCGTGGGCGTCGCGGCGGCGGGTCTGCGACAGGTTCGACATGAACTCGACGCGCAGGGTCTGCTCGACGCGCTCGATGACCTCCTTCTGCACCGCTTCCATGCGCAGCATGCGGCCGATGACGTCGAGCGCCATGTCCTCGGGCAGGATCGCGAGCACGCGGGCGGCATGCTCCGGCTTCAGCTTTGACAGCACGACCGCGATGGTCTGCGGATATTCGTTCTTGAGGTAGTTGGCGAGCACCTCTTCCTGGACGTTGGAGAGCTTCTCCCACATGTTGCGGCCGGCGGGGCCGCGGATCTCGTCCATGATGCCGTTGACGCGTTCCGGCGGCAGGTATTGCTGCAGCAGGCGCTCGGTGGCGTCGAAATTGCCCATCAGGGCGCCGGAGGCCGACATGCGCGAGACGAATTCGAGCATCAGGTCCTCGACCACGTCGGCTTCGATGGTTCCCAGCGTCGACATCGCCAGCGACAGTTCGCGTACCTCGTCGTCATCGAGCTGCTGCCAGATCTTGCCGCCATACTGCTCGCCGAGCGCGAGCATCATCACGGCGGCGCGCCGCGGGCCGCTCAAGGGTTCGGTCTTCTCGCGCTGCGCCTGGCGGCTCGCCAAGGTCGCGATGACCGTGGAAATGTCGTTGTTGTTGGCGTTGGCGTTCTGGGTCTGCGGCAGCGACATGGCGTCTACGTTCTTTTCAGTTCGGGCGGTTCACGTCGATCGGGTCAGCTCTGCGGCTCGGCGAGCCACTGGCGGATGATGGCGGCGGCTTCGCCCGGGTTGCGGTCGGCCAGCTCGCCCACCCGGTGGACGGACTGAGCGTGGACCTGGCCCTGGACCTGGGCGACGTCGATCATGTTGGCGGTCTGCTGGGCGTGAGCGGCTGCCTGGATGGTTTCGTCGGTGAGGGCCGGCAGGCCGCCGCCCGGGGCGGCGATCTCCTCGCTGGCGATGATCTTCTTCACCAGCGGCCGCACCACCATGAACACGACCACGATGCCGAGCAGCATCATCACCGCGAGCTCGATGACGTACATGACGTCATCCTTGGTGAAGTGGAGCATGCCGAGGAAGCCGGTGGGCTCGTTGATCTGCGGCACGGTGGGAGCGTCGGCGAATTTCAGGTTGACCACCTCGACCTGGTCGCCGCGCTTCTGGTCGAAGCCGATGGCGGAGCGGACCAGTGCGGCGATGCGGTCGAGCTCGTCCTTGCTGCGCTCTTGATAGACCAACTCGCCCTTTTCGTTCTTCGAGTAGGCGCCGTCGACCAGAACCGCGACCGAGATGCGGTTGACCCGTCCGGCCTCGGTGACTTCGGTCTTGGTGGTCCGGGAGATCTCGTAATTGTTGGTCTCTTCGGTCTTCTTGCTCTGGTCCCGCGGCTGTTGCGGCGGCGCGTTCTGCTGGTTGCCCGGCAGCTCGTTGTTGACCGTGACCTGGCCGTTGTTCTCGTTGGTCGCCGACTGCTCTTCGCGGGTCTGGCTCGAGCGCAGCACGCGGCCTTCCGGATCGTAGCGGTCGGAGGTCTGCGTGATGCGGTTGTAGTCGAAGTCGGCGGACAGCTGGACGCGGGCGCGGCCCGCTCCGACCACCGAGGAGACGATGTCCTCGACCTGCTTGCGCATCCGCTTCTCGAAGGCGTTGCGGCGCTCGTCGCCGACCTGCTGGTCGATGTCGGTCTGGGTGCCGTCGGCAAGCAGCTGGCCGGCCTCGTCGACAATCGACACCCGCTGTGGCTTCAGGCCGTTGACGGCGGAGGCGACGAGGTGGCGGATGGCGCGGATCTGCGCCGGTTCGAGGGTGCCGCGCACGCGCACGACGATCGAGGCGGACGGCTCCGGGGTCTCGCGCGAGAACAGCGGCCGCTCCGGCAGGACGAGATGGACGCGCGCCGCCTGGACACGGTCGATGGCGCGGATGGTGCGGGCGAGCTCGCCCTCGAGCGCGCGGAGATGGTTGATGTTCTGGACGAAGCTCGTGGTGCCCAGCGCGTCCGACTTGTCGAAGATCTCGTAGCCGACGCCGCCGCCCTTGGGCAGGCCGCCCTCGGCGAGCTTCATGCGCAGCCGGGTCACCTTGTCCTTGGGCACCAGGATCACGCTGCCTTCATTGCGCATCTCGAAGGGAATGCCCTGCCGCTCCAGATCCTTGATGATGCTGGAGGAGTCTTCCATCGTCAGGTCGGTGAAGAGGGTGGTCATCTGCGGCGCGGTCACGCGCATGATGACGAAGCCGAAGAAGCCGATTAAGGCAGCGGTGACTGCGATCATGGCGGTGAGCCGCGCGGCGCCCAAACCCTTCAGGAAGTCCAAGAGACCTTGCAAGCAACTGCCCCATAGTTCGGCATTCGACGGGTGGCCGCTGAAAGGTGATTTGAGCTTCGCGGGCCTTTACGGCCGGTTGCATAGATCGCGAAATTCAATCCTTAACCTTCACCAGCACCCGCATTCCAAGTGGCGATCCGATGTCAGCCGCTGCCCCGCCATTCGCGGGACGGGGCGCGGAGGTTGAATCGAACCACTGGGCAATTATTGCCTATGGGAAGGTTTCGATATGGTTAACGGTGGTTAAAGGGTCCTAACAAAGTGTAGACATGCAAAAAATCGGCTTGGCAGGGCCAAGCCGATTTTCGAAGAAATCCCGTCGCGTCGGCAACGATCTATTGGCGATATTGCTGAATTCGGGTGGTGCGCAGGCCGGCGAGACCGTGCTGGTCGATCGAGAACTGCCACGACAGGAATTCGTCGACGGTCAGGGTGTAGCGGCTGCACGCTTCCTCGAGGGACAGCAAGCCGCCGCGAACGGCGGCAACGACTTCAGCCTTCCGGCGAATGACCCACCTCTTGGTGCCTGGCGCAGGCAAATCCGCGATGGTGAGTGGGCTGCCGTCAGGCCCGATGACGTATTTCACCCTCGGGCGATGGGGTTCTGTCATGGCGTACTCACAAACTCTTAACCACTGAACTCACGGTAAGACCCTACGCCGCCTCGCTTAAAATTTGCCTAAGCCGAGGGCGCGAATCCGGCGTTGCGCGCGAACGCCGCCACTTCCGGTGGCGCTGCGCCCCGGGAGCGGAATCGTGGTGAATGATTGGTTAAGAATTTCCGGCGCTTACGCTGACATGTCGTCGCGGCAGCAGAGCTTGATGTTCAAGCTCTGCTGCAGGCGCATCCGCGGTCTCAGGAGCCGGTTGCGGGCCTTGGGGGCTAGCCGACGATCTGCCGGATCTGGTTGACCGTGTAGGTCTGGCCGCCGATCGTCAGCAATGGCGGCTGCTGGGTCAGGTCGACCGAGGACACCGCGCCCTGGACCTGGGTCTTGATCGCAACCGGATTGCCGTTGGTGGCGTCGGTCGCCACCGTCGTGATCTTGTACTGTCCATCCGGCCATTGCGTGCCGTCATTGCCCTGACCATTCCAGCTGTAGGTCTGGTTGTCACCGGCGTTGGCCGTATATTTGCCGGTGAAGACGGTCTGCCCGGCCTTGTTGATGATGTTGACCGTCAGATTGCAGTTCTTGGGGATGGTGAGGCCCCAGCTCGCCTTTCCACTGGACAGGCTGGTGGTGTCGCCGGCGACGACCGCGGTCTTGCCGACGAAGGCCAGCGCCTGGGTCGCCTGTGCCGTCTGCTGCATCGTGAGCAGCGATGCGAGCTGATCGTTGGTCTTGAGCTGCTGCTCGACGCCGGCGAACTGCACGAGCTGCTGGGTGAACTGATTGGTGTCCAGCGGATCCAGCGGATTCTGGTTCTGCAGCTGCGTCGTCAGCAGCGTCAGGAAGGTCTGGAAGTTGCCTGCAATCGTCGAGCCTGCGCTCGAGCCGAGGCTGTTGTTGCCGGTTGACGAATTGGTGCTGGTCGTGCCCGAGACTGGCGGGCTTGACGTGATCGCGTCGCCGATTGCCATGGAAGCCTCCTGTTAAACCCTGATATCCACGCCGCCTTGCGCGCCGAACATCCGTCCATAGGACCGTCCGGCGAGCTGGACCGGGACGTTTTCGTCCTCGGTCACGATCAGGCGTTGTGGGTTGCCATTCTGTTGATAATCGCCGCCATTCTGGCCGGACGAGTTCTGGTCGCGCAGCGAGAACTGCAATCCGCTGTTGTTGCTCTTGAGGCCGGCGTCCTGCAGCGCCTGCTGGAGCTGCGGCGCCGTCTGCTGCAGCATCGCCAGCGTCTCCGGCTTCTCGACCCGCAGATGCGAGGTCACCTGGCCGTTGCGGTCGACGTCGATGCGGACGTCGATGCGGCCGAGCTCGGCCGGATCCAGTCGGATCTCGAAGCGGCTCTTGCCGTTGAGCGCCGAGGCTGCGATCTCGACGGCAAGCCCATGAAGCGGCACAGCGGCCGCCGTAGCGGCCGTCGCGGTCAGGTTGGCCGCGGTGATCTGGCTGGTCGATGCGGCCGGCGTCGACAGCTGGGGCTGCGCGGCGGCCGTGGCCTGTGCGCTCGGATCGGGCGCCGGCGCGTTGGTCTGGCTGGTCGTCGGCGCGGCGTTGCGATCATGTGAGGCCGGTGCCTGCAAATTGCCGTTCGCCTTCCCGTCGCCGGGCTCGACGGAGTCCGGCTTGGCTGCAACAGCGGGCTGTTGCGCGAGCGCGTCCTGGCCCGGCTGCTGAGTGGACTGGACGTTGCCATTGCCCGGTTCGGTGACCTTGCCGGCTGCGCCGTCGGCGAGCCCCGTCTTGGTCTGGGTGCCCGGCTTGCCCGTCGTCTTGGTGCTGCCGGGAACGGCCGCATCGAGCGCGGCGGTGAAGGTCTGATCGGCAGATGCGGCAGCGTCGCCGGAGGTCGCCGCTGCCGTCTCGGGCGCCGTCGCGGTTGATCCGGCGCCGTCGGCATCCTTGGCCGCCCCGGTGGATTTGGCTGCGGCCGCCAGCAGACCTGCCGCGGCATCGACCGAGCCCTGCGGGCCAACACCGGCCGCTCCGACGGGCGCGGTCGCGCCGGGCGCATTGGTTTTGCCGTCGCCGCCCGCCGTGCCATCGCCGGTGGCGGGGTTGGTGAGGGTGATGTCGGGCTGGATGACGACGGCGACCGGCGTCGGCACGGCCACGGTCTGCTCGGCTATAGCGGTCGTCGCAGCGCTCGCATCCGTGCTGGCCTGATCGCCGTCCTTCTTGTCGCCCGTCTTGCCGTCGCTGGTCTTTCCGTCGGCGGTCCCGGCCGCATCGGTCTTGGTCGGCGTGCCGGTGGTCGCGTCAGCCGTGGTATCGGGACCGCTGGCGTCGGCGCCCGCAGTGCTGCCGTCGGCCTTGTCCGCCGGCTTGTCCTGCGACTTGGCCTGGGTGGTGCGATCGGCGTCGCCGGCCCGCGCCGGCTCGCGGCTCGGGGTGGAAGCGCTGCCGGCGCGCGGTGACGGCGACGCGGAGGTGGGCGGCGACGCTGTCGACGGATCCGGAGTCGCGGCGTCGACCAGCGCCGAGAAGCTGTCGGACGGCTGCGGAGCGTCCTGACGGGACTGTCTCGGCGCCGTGGTCTTGAGAACCGTGCCTGCCTGGATGTCTGACGTGACGCTGAACACCTTGGACCCTCTCGCGATGAACTCGACCAAGCAGTTCAGCAAGGAGCGGGCCAAGCCGGCGCAACTGAAAATAGTCAATAAATTCAATTTCTTATGGAATCGATCGCGGCGCGGATCCCCCGCCGCGTCCTCGCCATTTCTGCCCGGCCGGCAAGATTTGCCGCCGGCATCTGCGACCGGCGCAATTGCTTCGCAGGAAGTGCGCCTATATTAGAGACAGATGCTTTCGTGTTGTTTCCGATCAGGACATCCTGTCCGGAGATCGCCCGAAGCAAGCCATCCGCAAAGACGGCGCATGCGAGGCGTTCCCGCGCCGGGAACCCGTTGCCTGACGCCGCGATCGCAGTGACCGGATCATGCTCAACAGTCTCGATCTCGAAGGCCGTCCTGAAGACACCAGGGTCGTCGTCGCCATGTCCGGCGGCGTGGACTCCTCGGTGACGGCCGCGCTGTTGAAGTCGGAAGGCTACGACGTCGTCGGCATCACCTTGCAGCTCTACGATCACGGCGCGGCCACGCACCGCAAGGGCGCGTGCTGCGCCGGCCAGGACATCCACGATGCCCGCAACGTCGCCGAGCGCCTCGGCATCCCGCATTACGTGCTGGACTACGAAGATCGCTTCCGCGAGTCGGTGATCGACAATTTCGCCGCCAGCTACGCTTCGGGCGAAACGCCGGTGCCGTGCATCGAATGCAACCGCGCCATCAAGTTCGGCGATCTCCTGAAGACCGCGCGCGAGCTCGGCGCCTCCGTGCTCGCCACCGGCCACTACGTCGCCTCGCGGCGGCTGGCGGACGGATCGCGCGCGCTCACTTGCGCGGCGGACAGCGATCGCGACCAGAGCTACTTCCTGTTCGCGACCACGCGCGAGCAGCTCGATTATCTGCGCTTTCCGCTCGGCGACATGACCAAGCCGGAGGTGCGCGAGCTCGCGCGCCGCTTCGGACTGGAGGTCGCCGACAAGCACGACAGCCAGGACATCTGCTTCGTGCCGACCGGCCGCTACACCGACATCATCGGCAAGCTGCGCCCGAACGCGATGGAGCCGGGCGAGATCGTCGATCTCAATGGCCGCGTTCTCGGCGTGCATCAGGGCATCGCGAACTACACGATCGGTCAGCGCAAGGGCCTCGGCATCGCTGCCGGCGCGCCGCTCTACGTCGTCAAGCTGGACGTCGCCACCCGCCGCGTCGTGGTCGGCCCGCGCGAGGCGCTGCGCACGCATCGCATCACGCTGCGCGAGGTCAACTGGATCGGTGACGGCGCGCTCGACGTCGCCGCGCGCGAGGGCCTCGAATTGTTCGTGCGGGTGCGCTCGACGCGGCCGCCGCAGCCGGCTTGGCTGCGCGGTGCGGACGGCCGTTACGAGGTCGAGCTGGTCGCCGGCGAAGAGGGCGTCTCGCCAGGCCAGGCCTGCGTGTTCTACGATGCCGCGTCCGGCCGCGCCCGCGTGCTCGGTGGCGGCTTCATCCAGAGCGCTGTTGCGGAAAGCAGCAGCTTGGGCGGCAACGTGATCAGGCCGCAGCGCGTGGCCGAGCCGGTCCGCGGCTGATCAGCATCCATCATTCAGGGCAGGGGCATGGGGGACATCGACCGCGCGGGGGTCGAAAAGGCCTATGAGCGCTGGGCGCCGATCTACGATCTGGTGTTCGGCAAGGTCTTCGATCAGGGCCGCCAATCGACCATCGCGGAAGCCGATCGCATCGGCGGCCGCATTCTCGACGTCGGCGTCGGCACCGGTCTGTCCTTGTCGGACTATGCCCGGACCACGAAGATCTGCGGCGTCGATATCTCCGAGCCGATGCTGCGGCGGGCGCAGGCCCGCGTGCGCGAGCTGAAGCTCCTCAATGTCGAGACGCTCGCGGTGATGGACGCGAAGCATCTCGCGTTTCCCGACAATTTCTTCGACGCGGTGGTCGCGCAATACGTCATCACCGCGGTGCCGGATCCCGAAGCGACGCTCGATGATTTCATCCGCGTGCTGAAGCCGGGCGGCGAGCTGATCCTGGTCAACCATATCGGCGCCGAGAGCGGCCCGCGCCGCATCTTCGAGCTCGCCTTCGCGCCGATCGCGCGCCGGCTCGGCTGGCGGCCGGAGTTCCCCTGGGCCCGGCTGGTGAACTGGGCCGCAAAGCATGGCGGCGTCACGCTGGCCGAGCGCCGGCCGATGCCACCGCTCGGACACTTCTCGCTCATTCGCTACCGCAAGGGCTGACCGCCAGATCCTCTGGCCGTGCGCTTTGCCACGCCATCCGCGCGGAACGCGAACGCGGGGTTTGCGTTGCCCCGCCATGAGCATCAGGCAATCCTTGTTCCTCTCCTTCGCACTGGTCTCGGCCGCGGCTGCGGCCCACGCCCAGGCGCCGCCGACGGCGGCCACACCTCCGCAGGCGACGGCGCCGGCCCCCGACGCGAATGCCGCCTGTGCGCCGAATGTCCGCGCGACGGCGACGCCCGACGGCATCACCACCGGCAGCGCCGGCGAGCCGCTCGGCGACAAGCTGGCGAAGACCAACGGCGTGTTGTGTCCGCCGAGCGGGGTCGATCCGGAGATGCACGCGCCGACCCCGGAGGGCGGCACGACGCCGGTGATCCCGCCGCCCGGCAGCCCCGGCGGCAATCCGAACGTGCAGCCGAAATGAGCCTCTTGTGAACTGCATTGCCTAGCCCTCGCTCCTGGCGCACATGTCGGCCTGTGGCCCTCGACGACCGGCGAATACATGCGCAAGGCCTTGGAGAGTCGTCCGGAAATCCCCTGGTGCGAAAACCGCTGCTGCCCGCGAGCTTTGCTTGACAGGGGCGGAGACGCCTCCTTATATGCCGCCCGTTCACAAGGCCCGGCGCCCGCTTCGACCGGTCTTGCCTTGATCGAACATCGTGGCGGGGTAGCTCAGCTGGTTAGAGCACGGGAATCATAATCCTGGGGTCGGGGGTTCGAGTCCCTCCCCCGCTACCACGCGTGACCCACTATTGTAGCTGCCGTCTGGGAACACTCCTTTCCCGAGTAAAGCAGCTAGCTTTCCCTTCACTTCGATCTCAAATCCTTCCCTGGGTCCCTTCGGGTAAATCGTGACGCTGTGCACGAGAGCCCGGAAATCGTCGATGAGCGTGCCTCGGTCGTCCTCGGCAATGGCGTGGTCCGCCAAGGTTTCCGCTAGCGCATCGACGGTTGCGACATATCGGTCCAAGGTTGCCGGGTGAAGGGCAACCGGAACAGGCGCTTCCTCGAGCGCGGCCAGTTCCGCCTCTACCCGCTCTCGCTCCTCTTTGAGCTCGGCGATGCGTTGCCGAGCGTCGTCCTCCGAAATGACGTATCGGACGACAAGATCGATGTTGCGCTGCCGCTCGCCCTCGATCCGATCGCGCTTCGCCTCCAGGCGCGTGCGTGTTGCGGCGGCGTCTCCGGCAAGGCGCTCTCGTTCACGATTATAGTTGCGCACATAGGTCTCGATCAGCCGAGGATCCTTCAGTTCTTCGGCCATGCCGCTGAGGACCAGATTTTCGACGTCGCGAAGGTACAAGATTCTGCGGTTCGAACAGCTGCCGCTTTCGCGCACGGCCGAGCAGCGGACGCGGGTCTTGCCCGTTTTGTCCCGGTCATGCACCGACAGGCCGGATCCGCAGCAACCGCAGCGAAGAAGTCCGGAAAGCAGATGTGGCGTTCGGCGCTTGACGTGGCTGGCGAGACGGCTCTTCTGCGACTTCAACAGATGAGCCTGTTCCCAAATGGACTGTTCGACGATCCGCAAATGGGGGGCTTCGATGCGCTGCCACTCGTCCGGCGGATTGGGCCGAGACAGCCGCTTTCCGGTGTCGGGATCTTTGACCATCCGGACCTTGTTCCAGACGATGCGACCCGCATACAGCTCATTGAAAATGAGGCCGTTCCCGCGCTGCGCGTTGCCGTTGATCGTCGATGCATTCCACCGCGGGCCTCGCGGCGGACGAATTTCCTCGCGATTGAGATCCCGCGCAATGTCGCGAGGTGTTCGTCCGTCGGCATAAGCGGCGAAGATGCGCCGAACGACGGCGGCCTCCTGCTCGACGATTTCGAGCTCGCCGGGTTTGCCGGCGACCGCACGATAGCCATAGGCGCGCCCGCCAGCGTGGCGGCCATCGCGTATCACGCCGGCCATACCGCGCCGGACTTTCTTCGCGCCATCCTCGCGTTGCATCTGTCCGACGAGACCGCGAATCCCTATCAGGATGGAGTCTGCCGTGCCGTCATGCACCGCTTGGATCTGGATCCCCTGAAAGGACAGCCTCTTGTGAATTCCGGCGAGATCCTCCATGTCGCGCGAGAGCCGATCCAACGCCTCCACGACTACGACATCGAATGTGTGCAGGCGTGCAGCATCCATCAGCTGCATCAAGCCATCGCGTCCAAAAACCGAGGCCCCAGACCGGGCCTTGTCCTCGAACGTAGCGACGACTGAGAGCTGATGACGCGCCGCATAGGTCCGACACAAAGCGATCTGATCTTCAGTCGATCTTTCGCTTTGGAGCTCGGTCGAGAATCTGGCGTAAATGGCTGCGCGCTTCATCATGAACACCATTGCTGCGGCACCGAGAGTTGACCGCATCAAGATGGCATTTTGTCAGCGGCTCTCTTTCCCGCAGATGATCGCGCCTCGCATCGGCAATCGCAAGCGCTTCAACGAATTTGGCCAGGGCATTGTCAGTTTCGGCAACACAGCCTGTTGCCCGATGCGATCCCTGTCCGGTCTTTTGTCGCGCCATCTCAACAGGATGCTGCGCGGGGAGAGCCGAGGCGAGATCGGGGAACGATGAAGCGTAGCATTGGATAGAATCGAGAACAGAAACGTCGTTTGGATGCGGATCGCTTTGACCTTGGGCACTGTGCCTGCCGTCGGCACAGTCAAAAGAGGGGTGTCCGGAAACGGAAGAGGATCGGAGACGCGCTCGCCGTTTAGGATGCGCTGGCGAAGGAAAGGGTCCGGGATCGAAAGTGGGCGGTGTATGAAGTGAGGATACGAGAGCACGAGTCTTTACGTTCTGCGGCCGGTTGAAGGATCGGAAATCGAGCTCACCGCGGCTTCCTCGAATCGACCTTCCGCACGCCATCCGGCTGGATCTGCGATCCATCGGTTTATATCGGATTCATGCCAGCCCGAACCGTTGCTGCTGATTTTGAGCTGGGCCGGGAACGTGCCCTCGGCGATCTTGCGGTAGATTGTGGACCGGGACAGCCCGGTCCTGGTGAGGATGGTCTTCAACCTGATGATCTGGTTCGCGCATGGCCGTGATGCCCTTCGCTGGTCGATTCTGAGGTGTTGTGAGACCAGAGAGGCCAAACAGATGCAGGCGGACAATAAGAGTTCGCGCGTTGCCAAGCGTGGCGTAGAGCCGGCGGCAAACGGGATGGGTCAAATTCCAAGGCTTCGGCCTCTGCCGAGATCGATGCCATGGACGAAGGCCAGATCCTGGCCGAGCCGGCGGCCTGATTCGAATGCAATGCCGAGATCGTTCTTGCGACCGGCGAGAATGGATTCCAATTGCGGGTCGCGTTCGAGACTTTTCGCCATGTCGCCCATCGCGGACCGCGTGGCCTTGTAACCGGACATGTCCCCGGCCTGATATTGTCGCTGACTGGTGTGCTCGAGCTTCTGCCAGCGCTCTACGAAGCGATCGGCGCGGCGGCTCGGATCGGTGCGCAGTTCAGTCTCGAGCTGGAGCGCGCGGATGGCGCGGTTGAGGCGTCCGCCAGCGGCCTCGCGGGCCAGCTCGGGGTTCTTCTTGTAGGCGGCCTCAGCGTCGTGGGAGCCATAGGGGCGCACCTTTTCGAAGGCCTGGCGGGCGGTCTGTAGCTCTTTGACCTGTTCGGGGCTCGCTCTGCCGCCCATCTCATGCGCTGCGAAGATCGCATCCACGGCGCGAGCATGGCGCACCAGCGCTCGGGTCCGCACACGACGGGCTTCCGCTTCGGGATCTTGCGCCACGGTCCTTGCCGGCACTTCGGCTTCGCGCCGGTCGGCTGCCGTGCCGCTGTTTTCTTTTTCGGGGGATCCCCGCTCGGGCCGTCGTCCGCCATCCCGGTCGAGCACCTCTCCAGAAACGCTAAGGCCGTCGAACATGCCGCGCAGCGTCTCTGGCACGGCCTTGCGCACGATCTCGGCCACGCGCTCGCGGAACGTGATCCCGCGCCGCTCGGCGTAGCTCTGGACGGGATCGGCACGGTCGTAATCCAAGGCCATGTCCTTCGACCGGTCGCGCGACAGAGCACGGTTGAGCCGATCCGCATCGGTAAAATCGTTGCGGCCATAATGCAGGTCCACGCTGTCGCGATGCCGCGACAGTGCGACATAGCTGCTGTGGGCGTCCATGCCGGGCGTTGCCAGTACATGGACCCGGTCGACCGTCATACCCTGCGCCTTGTGGATCGTCGCGGCATAACCGTGGTCGATCCGGTTGTAATCCTTGAGGTCAAAGCGCACGGACCGGCCATCGTCGATCTGCACGGTCATGGATTGCGCGCTGACCAGTTCAATGGTCCCGAGTGTGCCGTTCTTGACACCAAGCCCACGCTCGTTCCGCAGGAACATGATGCGGTCTCCGCCGGCGAAGCTTCTCGCGCCGCGCTCGACCGTTACACCCACCTCATTGCCCAGAGCGCCGGCGGCCCGCATCCGTCCGCGCGCCGCCTCGTTCAGCGCGCGCACCTCGTCATTGGTATGGGTCAGGATGATCCGGCTCCGGTCCGGCGATACCTGCCGGTCGCGGTCCCAGCGCGCGATCAGATCGCCCCGCGCCTGCTCGCGGGTTATCGCCTCATGCACCATGCCGTTGGCCCGATAGGCTTCTAGCGCATGGCCGACCTTGCCGGTCGCCAGATTGCGCGTGGCGTCGCGCTGCCAGTCTTCGCGCTGACGGCGTATTTCGCCGATCTCCGCCCCGCCGTGACGCTCATGGATCGACCGGAAAGCTGCGCCCGCCTCGATGGCCTGCAGCTGCTGCGGATCGCCGACCAGCACGACCTTGGCGCCCGCCTCGGCAGCACGAGACATCACGCGCTCGAGCTGGCGCGTGCCGACCATGCCCGCCTCGTCGATGACGAGCACCTCGCTCGATTTGAGTAGATCACGGCCCTGCTCCCAGCCATGCTCCAGACTGGCAATCGTGCGCGACGCAATGCCCGACCCGCCTTCGAGGTTTTCTGCTGCAATGCCGGACAGCGCCACGCCCCGGACCTCGAAGCCGGCTGCTTCCCACGCCTCCCGCGCCACCCCCAGCAGCGCGCTCTTTCCTGTCCCGGCATGGCCGACCACGACGCTGAGACCGCGTCCATCCGTGACGTGCGCCAAGGCGTCAACCTGCTCGGATGACAGCACCAGGCCGCGTGCTTCCGCACGCGCCAAAGCGGCCTGGCGATCCTCGTCGCGCACCTGGTGGCGCTCCCGTTCTGCCATCAGCTCAGCGGCCCGGTGCAGGCGCCGTTCTGCTTCGATCATTCCGCGGGTGGTGAACCGATCCTCGCCGCGAGCGTCCTTGCCGAGGTCGACTAGATCTGGCGCTCCCTGCATTGCGCCCAGCACTTCATTGAACTGGTCGAGCCCGTCACTGTGCCGATGCGCAAACTTTGCGAGGTCACGGCGTGTGAAGGTCGATTGCTGTTGGGTGATCGCGTCCAGTCCAAGGGAGGGATCGGCGATGATCCTCCTGCCGTTGTTTCGCGCGATCTCGCGGTGCATCTCGGCCCGGTCAGCCTCAGCGCCCTCGCCTCCGCCTCTCCGCCCCTCAATGCGCTTGGCCGGTGCGCCGATCTGGCTTTGCGGCTCGAGCGCAATGCCCTGGGCTTCCAGGCTGCGGTGATCAATCCGCGCGTCGATGTCGAGCTCGGCCAGCCGCTCGTTGGCAATCTCCGCCCAGCGTTCGCGCCAGCGCTCGACCATCTCCGTGCGGTTCCACTCTCTCACCTTCTGACCAAAGCCGTTCTGATCGACCGAGCGCATTGTCAGCATGACATGGGCGTGCGGCTTGGGCAGGCCGTCTTCGGCCCTGTCCCAATGCACATTAAGATCGGCGATCATGCCGCGACGGACGAACTCGCTCTGAACGAAGTCCCGAGCCAGCTCAATGCCCTGCGCCTCAGTCAGTTCTCGCGGAAGGGCGAACTCGATCTCCCGGGCCAGCTGGGCGTCCTTGCGGACTTCGAATGCTTCGACATCGTTCCAGAGCCGCTCGCGGTCACTCCACGCCTCCGGCGCATTCTCCGGCAGCATCACCTCGGAATGGACGACGCCGCGCTTGGCCGAAAAATCCTGCTCACGGCCCAACCGCTCGTCGCGCAGCCGCGAGCCCGAGCGGTAGGCCGCCGATGCCACCGCGCTGCTCCCGGCCTTCCGGCCAATGACCTTGACGTGAAGATGATAGATCGCCATCGCGAGCAGAGCATCTACACAGCGAAGCGTACGTCGGCACGACGTATAAGCGCGCCCTCCCTCGAAAAAATCTCGGGAGGGATTATCCCATCTCAGCTCGTCCTGACGACCTTACGGCAAGGCGCCGCTAGCCGAGTTATCATTTCTCCGCCGACGTAGGGAGACGACAATGCGCAAACCAAGGGACTTTGATGCGGACCTGAAGGCACTCGACGACAAAGCGCACGAGCTTAAAACCCGCAAGGTGCGGCAGCTAGGCGAGCTCGTCATTGCCACGGGAGCTGACGCGCTTAGCGCAGACGAACTCGCTGGTGCGCTGATCGTGCTGGTCGAGACCAAGGAGGCCGGAAAGAGGGAGGCATGGGCCAAGCGCGGCGTCTCGTTCTTTCAAGGACGGTCGATGCGGAATGCGCCAGCAACTGACCGCGACGCTAATGTGGTTTCGACGCAACCGAGCGGCGCGCAACCGGCAACAAGCCGCAAGGGCACGGCGTGACATGCGCTCTTGGCAGATCACGCGCCGAAAGCGCACCCGCCATCTCATCGAACTCGGTGGCCTCGTCGTCAAAGCCGGTGTCGTGGAGCAAACCGGCGATGATCGCGCCATCATCTATGGCGCGCTGCTCTGGGTTGCTGACAAACTCCAAAGTGATCAGCGCGAACGGGCGCGAGCGCTATGGATGGCAGAGGGGAAGCGGGTGTTTGAGGCGGAAGCGGCGACACCAGACAAGAACGATCAAAATGGCTCAACACCAAGCAAGAGCTGAAACTCTGCCTGCCCAATCGCCAGTGTCCTTGACGCGCAATTGGCGGCTGTGCGGTGTGAGCTTGAGCCGGCGAGAGGCATGGCAGCAATGCCGCTTAGCGCTCCGGCAAGCCGGCGGCGATCATCAGCTTGATCATCCGATCGGCGGCCTGGACGAAGACCGGGCTGGTGTTCTTCATCGGCGGTGCAACGTTGAGGGCCGTCGTGCCAGGCCGCAACCTCAGGCCCTCCTGCATGGCCGCCTTCGCCTCCTCGGTCCGGCCCAACTGCTGGTAGGCCGCCGCCAGATTCATGTGCGGTCGCCCCGAGGCCGCGGTCTGCGCCGCGACGGTGGTCGGCGCTTCGTTGCTCAGGCTGCATCAGGGCCACGACGGTCTGATTGGCAACGACCTCGTCACCAGCAACGTCGCCATGCTTGAACATGTCTTCAAGCCAAGTGAGGATCACGGGCTGCGCGTAACAGCTCGCGTCTCAATTATAGAACCGAGCATCCCATTCCTGGAGCTGGACAGCTAGTTTGGAAACCCCTTGAGTTTTCCCCAACGGGATTGGTGTGGAGGCAAAAGGGTGAAGGGCGTAGCGCAAGCAAGTCCGCTAGGAAGCGAAGGCGAAGAATGCGACTCCGGCGTCAACGACACCAGCACGCGCCTTGGGAGCACGTCCGCTGAACGTGTATCGAGATCAGCCTGGATCGCGATCGCGCTCAGCTTCGCAGCGGTCCTGCTCGACGGGCTTGATACCAGTTCGATCGGCGTGGCGGCTCCCGTCATCGCAGCCCACTTCATGGTCTCGCCGGCGTCGCTCACACCTGCGTTCGTGCTGACGAGCGTCGGCGCCGTGCTCGGATACCTGGCGTCCGGCCCGCTGGTCAGCCGTTGGCAGGCGCGTCCTGTCCTGATCGCAAGCGTGGCGGCGTTTGGCGTTCTCTCGCTGGCAACGCCGCTTGCGGGTTCCGTGGAGCAGCTTGCAGCGCTGCGCCTGATCACGGCTATTGGGCTCGGTGCAGCGTTGCCGTCGGCGATTGCCATTGCGACGTCGCAATGTCCGCCAAGGCTGAAGGAGACGGCTGCCGTCATCGTCGGGACCGGGCTCGCCGCCGGCGGCATCCTGGGCGGTGTGCTCGGTGCAGTCCTGACCGCGCGTTTGGGTTGGCAGTCCATCTTCATCATCGGCGGTGCCCTGCCGCTCGGACTCTCCCTCGTTCTGCTGTTTTGGTTACCCAGGCTGACCGCCGCGCGCGATCCGTTGTCGACCAATCAACGCGACCTGCACCTGGGCGGTTTGAAGCTGATCGGAGATCTGCTCGCCACTGGCGTTGCGAGCCGGACCGTCAGCCTTTGGATATTCTCCTTTCTGATCTTCGCTGACGGCTACGCACTGGTGTTCTGGCTGCCGGCGCTGCTCGTCAAGCTCGGATTCTCGACCGAATATTCGCAGCTTGGCATCAGCTTCTTCAGCGCCGGCGGCCTGGTCGCCAACGTCCTCGTGATGCTCCTCGTGAGCAGGCTTCCGATTGCGCGTATCCTGGTGTCGGCCGTGACCCTTGGGGTCATGTCTGCGGCGGGGCTTGCGGCGCACGACGTGGTCCCGCTCGGTGTCTGGCTGCTGATTGCCGGAACCGGTGCAGGTCTGATCTCCTGCAGCGTGGGGCAGTCCGCTCTCGCTGTCGCGATCTATCCCGAAGCGCTTCGCACCCACGGTGTCGGCTTCTCCGCTGCCGCCGGCCGCATCGGCTCGATCGTTGGGCCCGCGTTCGCAGGTCTCCTCGTTTCGAAGGGTGTTGCGCCGAAAGCGATCTTGCTCGCGGCCACGCTTCCCGCATTGCTTGCGATCTTCGCTCTGCTTCCGCACTTGCGGACGACGGAGCGGTCATGATGCGGCGTTTCAAATCTGGAACGCTGCTCGCCATTTTCGGACGCTGGCTGCATTTGGTGAGAGAGCTTAAGCCGTGGGGCCGGGAAGTGCCTTGTCGGAATAGGAATGACCGCTGTGGAGCATGTTGAGCTGGAAACGCCGTTTGGTCGGCTGCGCGGCGCGCGATCAGAAGGAGTGACCGCGTTTCGGAGAGTTCCGTATGCGGAAGCCCCCGTCGGCCCATTGCGCTTTGAGATGCCGTCAGTGCCGCCGCGATGGGGCGGTGTTCGCGACGCCGTCGCGGCCGGGCCGATTCCTCCGCAGAATCCGTCGCGTCTCGACGTGGTGATGGGGACCTACGACGTCGAGCAAAGCGAGGATTGTCTCCATCTGGACGTCTGGACCGGTCATGCGGCAGGCGACCGCGCTCCGGTCCTGGTGTTCATTCATGGCGGCGCCTTCATGACCGGAGGCGGATCGCTGCCTTGCTACGACGGAGGCATCCTCGCGAAGGACAATGGCCTCGTCGTTGTCAACGTCAGCTATCGGCTCGGCATTCTCGGCTTCTTCCCGCATCCCGGCCTCGGCGGTCTGAACCTCGGCCTGCACGACCAGGTCGCAGCGTTGCGCTGGATAGCACAAGCCATCAGCGTGTTCGGCGGAGATCCGCAGCGGATCACGGTGATCGGCCAATCGGCGGGCGCATTCAGCATCGCGGCCCTTGCCGGCATCGAAGCTGGATCGGGGCTGTTCAACCGGGCGATCCTGATGAGCGCGCCGGTCGGCGTCAAGCTGCGTACCGTCGAACAGTCGCGACCGGTCGCCAATGCAATCCTCGATGTTCTCGGCATCGCCGCTGACGAGGTCGACAAACTCCGAACGATCCCGATTGGTCGCGCCCTCGAGGGCTTGCGCATGCTGCAAAGGCGGCCGCCGGCGACCCCGGGAGATATCACGCCTCCCTTCATGCCGGTTCTGGATGATGCCCTCGTGCACCGCGATCCCATCGAGTCAATTCGAAGCGGCGGCGCACGGTGGTGCGACATGATGATCGGCTTGACGCGCGAGGAGTATGCCGCGTTCTCGATCTCGAATCCGTCGCTCGACGAACTGTCCGATGATGCGCTCGAGGACGTGATCCGATCCCAGGGGGACGACGACGCAAGTGCGACGCTGGCACGGCTGCGTTCCTCGCGCGTGCCTGCGACACCTCGCATGCTCCTGGGCGACTTCTACAGCGAACGGATGTTCACAAAGCAGAGCCTGGAGATCGCCGCCACGCAGTCCAGCCTCGGTCGAAAGGCCTTCACCTATCTGTTCGACTGGCAGGCGCCCGTTCCGGGCCTGGGAGCCTGCCATTGCATCGATCTTCCCTTCCTGTTTGGCAACTTCAACATCTGGCAGTCGGCTGCCATGGTCAAAGGCGCGGACCGGCGCGAAGTGCAGGACCTGAGCCGCCTCTTCAGAGGCTCGATCGCCGCGTTCGCGGCAGCGGGAGACCCGAACGCGCGCGGTCTCCCGGAATGGCCCGCCCACGCGGCGGATCAGGCGGTCCTGCATTTTGATCGCCGCATCACGGCATCGCGATACATCGCCTGACTCGAGCAGGAACGGCCGGGAGTTCTCTCAACGCCTGGCCGGTCTGGGCCTGCGCTTCTTCACGGCGCGTTGGGATTTGCGCCTCACGGCGGACGCCGGACCCGATGGCTGCGGACTATCGGACGAGCGCAGCCTGTCCTGAAGAAATTTGGCGAGACCGGCGAGGAACAAACGGCCGGCGACCGTCAGGGATCGGCGCGAAGGATAGAGCGCATAGAACGTCACCGGTGGCGGCGCCCAGTCGGGAAGCGGCAGAACGAGCCGGCCATCGAGCAGGTCGGCGTCGCACATCGGCATCGGCAGTCGCGCGAGACCGAGGCCGCGTAGCGCAGCCTGGCGAATGATGTTGAGGTTGTTGGCTGAAAAGTTGAGCTTGACGTTGATCTCCGTCGTCGCGTCGCTTGCGCCTAACAGACGCCAGCGCGCCATGAAGCCGTCGGCGCCCCATCCGACGCCCGGGAGGCCTTCGAGGTCTGCGGGGGTCGTGCGCGGGCCGAGGCGCGCCATCAGGGCGGGCGCTGCGACTAAGCGGTAAGGCGCTGTCGCGAGCTTCTGGCAGATCAATTCGGAATCCGCCAGATCTTCGCGCACAGGATGGATTGCGAGGTCGTAGTGATCGATCTTCGGGTCGAACGTCCCTTTGGTGTTGTCCAAGGTCAGGCGCACATCCGGATAGGTCTCGGCAAACTGGATGGCAAAATCGGCGACCAGAATCTCGGAGAGGACGGCCGGGCAGGAGATGCGCAGCATGCCCGAGGGGCGGTTCGTGCGGTCCTCCGCAAGCGCCTTGATCGCAACCAGCTCTTCCCTGATCTTCTGGCTCCGCTCGTAGATAGAGAGGCCGATTTCAGTCGCCGCGAAGTTGCGCGGGCCGCGATGAACGAGATGCACGCCGAGCTGACTTTCGAGGTCGCCGATCCGTCTGCTCAAGCTCGACTTCGGAATGCCTGTCTTGCGGCTCGCCGCCGACAGGCTGCCGGCCTCGATGATTTCGACGAGAAGTGTCAGGTCATCGACCGTTCCCATGAGTAATCCTCTGCGGAGATCTCAGACAGAAGTCCGGATTCGATGAGACGATCGAAAGCGGCACTCCAGCAAGCAGGTCGTCGTTCCAATCCTGGAACGTGACTGTACCGATTGCCGGACTTTTTGTCCCGCGTCCACTGCCTATGCTGTTTCACCGAACTGAACGGGGCGGTTCGAGGGACAACACGCCGGACCACGACAGCGTCTGATGTCTTGGACCTGGGCTTAGAGGACATTGGAGGGGGACTTGAGGCATCATATTCAGCCATTACTCATGGCACTGGCTTTTGCGTCGTGCGCAAGCGCGGCAGCTGTCGCGGAGGATTTGCCGGTCAAGGCAAAGCCAGCGGCCTCCGGTCAGCCATTCTTTTCGCTGATCGATGATCGCCTCACCTTCTCCTATATCCCCAAGGCGACGGACCCCGGCGTGTTCTCCAGGAATCCGGACGGGTCGCTCAACAGCACGACCGCGATGCAGGTCTACTCGTTCACGCATTTCGACATCTGGCAGTACGGTACGAACTTCCTGAACATTTCGATGTTCAAGGCGGACCATAACGATCCCGCCAGCCCCTGCACGAACGCGGGCGTCGTGGTCAATCCGGGCACCGGTGTTGCAACACCGGCCAATTGCGCGGGTGCAATCTTTTTCACCGGTCAGAGCCGTTCGACATTTGGCTGGAATGAAATCTTCGATACCAAGGCGTTCACGGTCGGCCCGCTCCGCAACATCTCCTTCGAGGTCGGTTTGGACCTGAGCACGTCGAACTACTATCGCGCCGCCGCTGCGCAGGCCGTATCGGCCGGCCTGCAGTTCCAGTTCGATCTTCCCTACAAGGGTTACGTCAACGTCGCGCCGCTCGCGACATGGATCTACATGGCACACATGGGATTCCTGCAGTGCGGTGGTGGCTTTGCCCCTCCGGGGCCCGGCGTGAGCTGTCTGCCCGACGGCAACCGGCGGTATCAGCCGACCTGGGCGATTGAAACGAACTACTACATGGACCTCGGCTTCTTACCCGAGAGCATGCGCTATTTATCCATCAGCGGCCGCGCCCAGTTGCTCGGCGCGCTCGGCCCCGAGAACAGCCCACTTCCCTATAATCCGCTGCCCGTCGCGGCGCCGGCCAACTCCATGACCAAAGTCTCACTCAACTCCGAGCCGATCCGCCTTACCTTCGATGCCTCCAAAGCGATGTGGGGCCCGAAATTCTCGCACTATCTCGATGTCTGGGTGGCCTATCGCTACTGGCAGAACAAATACGGTCTCGATCACAATGTCAGCAAGCTCTGCACGAGATCGCCAGGGGTGAGCAACAACACCTGCACCGAATCGAGTCTGTCCAGCGGCATCAGCGTGAAGTTCTAGTGCGTCGACAAAACGGGGGAGAGCGGTTTACCTGCCGCGCCTGATGCGACCGTCGTCAGCTTTTTGGCGTCGCACAGCACCGCCCGATGGGAAACGATGTTCGGAGAGGCCTTGTGCGAGGCCGCGGACAGCAAGCAGATGTCCCGCCATGGGTTCGGCACTCAACTGCTTCGGATCCAGGAATTTTCTGGCCGTCGTGATGAACAGCGTTTTGAGGTCGCTGCCTCCAAAGCACACGCAGGTCGGGTTCGTCACCGGCAATGGGACGATGGTGTCGATCTGCCCGTTCGGGCGGTAGCGTACGACGCGGCCGCCCGAGAAGAAGGCTGTCCATAACCCGCCTGCGGCATCGACGCAGGCGCCGTCCGGTCTTTCCTTCGACGTGCTATAATCTGCAAACAGGCGCCGGTTGCTGATGATACCGTCGTCGAGATCGAAGTCGAACGACCAGGTGCAGTATCGCCGCGTATCGGTGAAATAGAGCGTGCGGTTGTCCGGCGCGAACGCGATCCCATTGGTCACGATGACGTCGCCGAAGATGCGCGTCACCTGGCCGTCTCCGGTCACGCGATAGAGCGAGCCGTTCGGGCGATGCAGCTGGTTGTCCATGGTGCCGATCCACAAGCGGCCGCGCGCATCAACCCGGCCGTCGTTGAGGCGGTTGTCGAGGCCGTTTTCGACCTCGACAAACTGCTCCGGATGATCGGCCGCGCGACGGTACAGAGTCAGATCCCGTGCGAGCAGATGCGAGCCGTCCGCCGTCAGCGCCTGGCTGCCAAGGAATTGACACTCATGGGAAACAGCGTGGTGCGCGCCAGTTTCCGGATCGAACGACTGATGCAGCCTGCCGTCGATATCGATCCACCACAGCTTGCGGGTCCGGTCGCACCATAATGGCGTCTCGCCGAGGAGATCGGCGTTGGCCACCGCAATCTCGACCCGATCAGCGGAGATCGAATGAATGGTCATGTCGGAATCCCGTTCCAGCCGCGCGCGCTATCGATCTCAGCTTTTCCAGCGGGCGCATCGCCTGGACGAAGCGGCAGTTCCTTGCGCAGCAGGTCCGCGGCGTCGGCGGAAGGAACGACAACTCCACGCCGACAGCAAGCCCCGGCGTCGCGACGGATCGGACATGCCCGAGCGCGAGCGTCATGGCCTCGACCGAGGTTGACGATCCGAACACGGCCGGCGGCATCCAGTATCCGGCGTCCGTCCTATTGGGGATGCTGTCCCGCTCGTTCCGGTTGGCGGTGTAGACCGTCTTGTCCGGCTCGCCCTTCACATAGATGAGGATCGGCAGGTGCCGGCTGATGCCGATCGCGTCCATGAAGTCGAACTGGAAATGGTAGTAGCCGCCGAGAAGGTACTGATGTTGTGCTTCGACGTGCAGATCAGGACGTCGATGCCGGCCGCGTCGAGCAGGCCGTCGAGCCGGGCGGTCGAGAAGGGAATGTTGGCGCGCATGAATCGTTCTCTGCGTCGACCACCCGGGGGGCGGCAAGGTGAGGGCGATCAATTGCCGGTCCAGGAGGACAGGGCATGCGCGACACAGTTGTTGATGTGCTCGCTCAGGACGGTCCTTGCGCCCTCGATGTCGCGCCTCAGGGCGCATTCCAGCAGCGCCTTGTGCTGGTTGATCGTCTCGCTGCCGCGATAGCGCAGTGCGTAACGGAAATATTTGTCGAACACGATGGAATGCGTATGCATCAGCTCGCGCGACCCGCAACGCGAGATCAGCGCCTGGTGGAATTCGCCGTCGTAGCGCTTTCGCAACTCGGGATCGTCGCCCTCCTTCAGGATGGTGCGCTCGGTCGCGGCCAGCTTGTGATGCGCTGACACCACGCGTCCTTCCCACTCGACGTCTCCGGCGCGGAACGACTCGGCCATGGCGTGATGCTCCAGCAGGATGCGCAGCTCGGCGAGCTCGCGCAGGTTCTGGAGCGAGACCGGTGCCACCTCGAAGCCACGCTGCCCTTCGGCGACCACGAAGCCTTCGGACGCCAGGCGATTGAGGATCTCGCGCAGGGTCGAGATGCTGACGCCGTAATCCTCCTTCATCGCCTCGAGCCTGAGGCGTCCCGACGGCGTGAGCACGCCGAAAATGATGTCGGAGCGGATGCGCCGATAGCCGCTGTCGCCCGCCGACAGCGGCCGTTCCTCAAGATCCGTCATGCCTTCTGATCCCGCTCGCCCGGAGCGCCGCCCTGTGGGAGCGGGCCACTCGCCGGCATTATAGCAGAGTCGCGGCATCTGATGTCCATTGAAATCTCATATGAAATTATGATTGTCGTTTGACATCGATATTGATGTGTGTTTTCTCGATAAACAGAGGGTACGGAAAATAAGCGCTCAACCCGCCGCGTGCCCCGAAGAAACCAGGGAGGACACGATGAGCTTGTTCGCACGGGCGCTGTCTGCCGCCGCGATCTCGGTGGCGCTGACGGTCGGCGCATCTGCCGCCGATGACATTCAGGAGCGGACGATCCGGTGGGGGCACCTGAACAACACCGATCACCCCGTCAGCTTCGGCGTGCAGAAGTTCGGAGAGATCCTGCTGGCCAAGAGCGGGGGTAAGATGAGGGTCCGCGAGTTCGCGGCCTCGCAGCTCGGCAACGAATTGCAGCAGCAATCCGCGCTGCGCGGCGGCACTCAGGAGATGCTGTCGGCCTCGACCACGTCGCTTGCGACCGTCGTGCCCGAGTTCGGCCTGATCGATTTCCCGTTCCTGTTCAACACGACCGAGCAGGCCGATGCGCTCGCGACCGGCAAATTCGGCAAGGCCATGCTTGAGGGCCTGCCGTCGAAGAACCTGATCGGCCTCGGTTATTGGGGCCTTGGCTTCCGCAACGTCACCAACAGCACCCGGCCGATCACCAAGGTCGAGGACTTCGCCGGCCTGAAGCTGCGCGTCATTCCGAACCCGGTCTATCTGGAGAGTTTCAGCGCTTTCAAGGCCAATCCCGTCCCGATGGCGTTCGGCGAATTGTATTCGGCGCTGGAGACTCGCACCGTCGACGGGCAGGAGAATCCCTACACCGTCATCCTCTCCAACAAGTTCTACGAGGTGCAGAAGTACGTCTCGGCCACCAACCACACCTTCACCCTCAACATCATCCTGGTGAGCAAGACGTTCTGGGACAAGTTGTCGCCGACCGAGCAGCGCCTGATGCGCGAGGCCTATGAGGAAAGCCGCAACTATCAGAAGGAGCAGACGCGCCTCCAGACCGAAAAGGCGCTGGCGGAATTGCAGGCCAAGGGCATGCAGTACAATGCGATCGCTCCCGAGGAGACCGAGCGCATGCGCAAGGCGGTTCAACCGGTCGTGGACAAGGTCTCGGCCAATCTTCGGCCCGAGACGGTGAAGCTGTTCAACGAGGAAGTCGAGCGCATCCGCAAGGACGTAAAGTAATCGCCTCTCCATCACGATAGGCGGCGGAGCCGGCCCATGCCGGCTCACGTCCCACATCTGCTCGGACCTGACGCATGGCGCAGTTTCTCGACCTCTATTGCTCGTTTCTGAAAGCCGTCATTGCCGCGTGTCTCGCGGCCATGGTGGTGCTGGTCTTCGGCAACGTAGTGCTGCGCTATGGCTTCAACTCCGGCATCACGGTGTCCGAGGAGCTGTCGCGCTGGCTGCTGGTGTGGCTGACCTTCCTCGGAGCCATCGTCGCGCTGCGCGAGCACGCCCATCTCGGCGTCGACAGCCTGGTGCGGAAGCTGCCGGCCTCCGGCAAGCGCATCTGCTTCCTCATCAACTACGGCCTGATGCTGTTCGCCGATTGGCTGCTGCTCTCCGGCAGCTGGCGTCAGACCCTCATCAACATCGACGACCGCGCGCCGGCGACCGGTCTGTCGATGGCCATCTTCTACGCCGTCGGCGTGATCTTCGGTGTGTCGGCCGCAATTATCCTTCTCTACGACCTGTACCGGGTGATCAGCGGGCAGGCGAGCGAGGAGGACATGGTGGCGGTCAGGGAATCGGAGGAGCAGTGATGGCCTCGATCGTCTTCGCGCCCTCTCACTCTCTCCGCGTCACCCGGATCATGCCATGACGATCGTCGTCTTCACCGTCTCTCTGCTGGGCGCCATGGCGCTGGGCATGCCGATCGCCTTTGCGCTCCTCATCTGCGGCGTCGCCCTGATGAGCACCATTGACATGTTCGATCCCCAGATCGTCGCCCAGAACGTCATCAACGGCGCCGACAGTTTTCCGCTGATGGCCATCCCGTTCTTCATGCTCGCGGGCGAGATCATGAACAAGGGCGGACTGGCCAAGCGCATCGTCAATGTCGCACTCGTGGCGGTGGGGCATTTCCGGGGCGGCCTGGGCTACGTCACGATCCTGGCCGCCTGCATCCTGTCGTCATTGTCGGGGTCGGCGGCGGCCGACGCCGCCGCGCTGGCGGCGCTGCTGGTGCCGATGATGGTGGCGGCGGGACACAAGAAGACCTATGCGGCGGGTCTCGTGGCGGCCGGCGGCGTGATTGGCCCGGTGATTCCGCCCAGCATCGGATTCGTGATCTTCGGCGTGGCCGCCAACGTCTCGATCTCGAAGCTGTTCCTTGCCGGCATCGTGCCCGGCCTTTTCCTGGGATTGGGCCTTTGCGCCGCCTGGTACTGGGTGGTGCGCAAGGAAAACCTGTCGCCGCCGCCGCGCGCCGCGAGGTGTGGCATGCGATCACCGACGGCTTCTGGGCACTCATGCTCCCCGCCATCATCATCGTCGGCCTGCGCTTCGGGATCTTCACGCCAACCGAGGCCGGCGTCGTCGTCGCCGTCTATTCGATGTTCGTCGCGACGTGCATCTATCGCGAGCTGAAATGGTCCGAGATCTACGCGGTCCTGGTCTCGTCGGCCGTGACCACGAGCGTCGTCATGTTCCTGGTCGCTGCGGCCTTGGTGTCGTCCTGGCTGATCACGGTGTCTGAGATCTCCAACCAGGTCGTCGATCTCCTGAAGCCGTTCATGAGCAACAACACCATCCTGATGCTCGCGATCATGGTGGTCGTCGTGATCGTGGGCACGGCGCTCGACATGACGCCCACCATCCTGATCCTGACGCCGATCCTGATGCCAATCATCAAGGCGGCAAATATCGACCCCGTCTATTTCGGCGTGCTGTTCATCATCAACAACTCCATCGGCCTGATCACGCCGCCGGTCGGCATCGTGCTTAACGTCGTCTGCGGCGTGTCCAAGATCAGCATGGAAGACATCATCAAGGGGGTCTGGCCCTTCATGATCGCGCAGCTGATCGTCCTGTTCGCGATGGTCCTGTTTCCCGGCCTGGTGACGGTGCCGGCGCGATGGTTCGGCGGCTGATCGGGCTGCGTTGGCAAAGGAGTCGAACATGGCCGCACGGATCGTGATCTTGAATGGACCCAATCTCAATTTTCTCGGCATTCGGGAGCCCGACATCTACGGCTCGACGACGCTGAAGCAGATCGAGGACAGCTGCCACGCGCTCGCGGACCAACTCGGCGTATCCGTCTCGTTCCACCAGTCGAACATGGAAGGCGAGCTCGTTGGTCTGATCCAATCCGCTCACGGCCAGGCGGATGCGATCATCATCAATCCGGCAGGCTATTCTTTCACATCGGTCGCGCTGATCGATGCGCTGAACATCTTCGATGGGGTGAAGATCGAGCTGCACATCTCCAACATCCATGCGCGGGACGAGCTGCACCGCCATTCGATCACCTCGCGGGCCTGCACAGCGGTGATTTGCGGACTTGGCGCTTACGGCTATCTCGCTGCGATCCTGGCGGTCGTCCAGCGGCTCGGGCAATTGCCTGAAACGATTCCGCCGGCCCTGCACGGGCTTGCGCTAACCGGCAAGATGTAATCAGGAGACAAGCATGCGCGGAACAGGGTTTCTCGCCATCTGGAGCGACGTCGAGGCGCATGATCTGACCGACTACCGGCATTGGCTGACGCGCGAGCACACCACCGAGCGCGTGACGACGCGGGGCTTCCTGGCGTCGCGTGTGTTTCGTGCCGTGCGCAGCGACGTCAACCGCTTCTTCATCCTGTACGAGCTCGAAACGCCCGAGGTCCTCGACGGCAAGGACTATCTGGCGCGGCTCAACGCGCCCACCCCGTGGTCGCAGCGCATCATGCCGAAGCTCGGCAATTTCATGCGTGGCGGCGGTGTGATCGTCGCGCGCGCCGGGCGGGGCGAGGGCGCCACGATCGTGGCGCTGCGGATCGACAAATTGCCCGCCGACCCGCAACGGCTGGCCACCGCGCTCGTTGGCTGCGACGGGATCGCTGCCGTGCAGATCGGGGCGACCGACGCGCCGCGGACATCCGTACCGACCGCTGAAAAGGGCATGCGGAAGCACGAGGGCTTCTTCTCGGGGCTTCTGTTGATCGAGGCGCTCGATGACGCTTCGTTGCAGAGGGCCTTGCGGCAGGCGCGGACACTTGCATCCGATGTCATGGAGGGAGCCAGCGAGCCTGACTTCTATCAGGGCATGTTTGCGCTCGACGCACGCATCGCGGATGCTTGCTGATGGCGACCTTTTCGCTCGCTGCGCTGACCGTGCTCGACTTGGCGCCGCCCGAGATGATCGATCTGGCGGCCCGCTGCGGCTACGACAAGGTCGGCCTCAGGCTGCTGCCGGCCGTGCCCGGTGGACTGGCTTATCGCCTGATGGATGACGCCGCGCTCCTGCGTACGACGCTCCAGCAGTTGCAGTCGACGGGTGTAACCGTTGCCGATCTCGAGGTCGTCGCCTTCAGACCTGAGACGAGCGTCGCGTCGTTCATGCCGTTCTTCGAGACAGGCGCACGCCTCGGCGCCAGGCACATCCTTGTCGCCGGCTATGACCCCGACCTGGCGCGGTTCTCCGATCGTTATCGGCAGTTTTGCGAGGCGGCTGCTGCGTTCGGTCTGACCGCCGATCTGGAATTCATGCCCTGGACCAGCGTTCCTGATCTGACAACCGCGATGCGGATCGTTGACGATGTCGACCATCCCGCGGCCGGCATTCTGGTGGATGCGCTGCATTTCGATCGATCGCGAAGCAAGCTCGCGGATCTCCGCTCCATCCCGGCCGATCGGCTGCACTATTGGCAGCTCTGCGACGGTCCGGCCGAGCGCCCCGCGACGACTGAGCAAATGATCCATGCCGCGCGCGAGGAGCGCATGTTCCCGGGCGAGGGCGGCATCGATCTCGTCGGTCTCACGCGGGCGATGCCGGACTGCCTGACCATCAGCATCGAGGTGCCGACCGTTGTGCTGGCGAAGACCGTCGATGCTGAAACGCGGGCGCGGCGCGCCCTTGCAGCGGGCAGGGCCGTGGTCGAAAAGGCGCAGGCGCTGTGACGGAAGAGGCTGGTGATGGCGCACAACGATCGCCCGTGGGACGTTGAGACCGATCTGCTGGTCGTCGGTACCGGCGCTGCCGGCATGACGGCCGCGCTGGTGGGCGCGCTCGAAGGGCTCGACGTCGTCCTGTGCGAGAAGTCGGACATGGTGGGCGGCACCACCGCAACCTCCGCCGGCACGGTGTGGATCCCGGGCAACCGGCAGGGCCGCCTTGCGGGGACGCCTGATACGGTCGAGGCCGCGCGCACCTATCTCGCTGCAATGCTCGGCGAGCACGCCGCCGACCGCCGCGTCGACATGTTCCTTCGGGCAGGGTGGGTCGTGCTTGATGATCTCGAGCAGAAGACGAGCGTTCGATTTGCGGCGCCTCCGATCCACCCCGACTACAAGCAGCTTCCGGGCGCTGCGATCGGCGGACGCGCGCTCACGGCCATGCCGTTCGAGGGCCGAAAGCTCGGACCGGATTTTGCCCGTGTCAGGCCGCCGCGTCGGGAGTTCATGGTGCTCGGCGGCATGATGGTGAGCAAGGCGGACATCCCGGCGCTGCTGGCGCCATTCCGCAGCTGGAGCAGTCTTAGGCATGTCCTGGGTCTGCTCGCCCGGCATGCGATGGACCGGATCAGCCACACGCGCGGAACGCGCCTGGTCATGGGAAACGCGCTCGTCGCGAGGCTCCTCGACAGCCTCCGCCGCGTCGCCGTCGACCTGCGCTTCGAGACCGAACTTCGCGATCTCGTTTGCGAGGGGGATCACATCATGGGTGCGGTTCTTTCGTCTCCTGGCGGAGAGCTCAGGATAAGGGCCCGCAAGGGCGTCGTGCTGGCGAGCGGAGGCATCGGCTGGAGCCGTGAGCTAAGAGAGCGTCTATTCCCCGAGCCGGCGCGTCGACTTTCGCTCGCGCCCACCTCGAACACCGGCGATGGCATCCTGGCGGCGGAGCGCGTCAGTGCAGCGATCGCCCGAGACCTCGACAGTCCGGCGTTGTGGATGCCGAGTTCGGTGATGACGCAGGCCGACGGTCATGTGTCGATCTTCCCGCACATCATGCTCGATCGCGCCAAGCCTGGATTGCTGGCCGTGAACAGGTCAGGCCGCCGTTTCGTGAACGAGGCCGATTCCTATCATGACTTCGTCGCCGCGATGCTGCGATCGAACGCGCCGTCTTCAAGTCCGGCCTTCCTGATCTGCGATGCGACGTTCATCAAGGATTTCGGCATTGGGCTCGTTCGTCCGGGGACGCGAAACCTGAAGGCGTTCGTGCAAGCCAGCTATCTGGTCGAGGCGGAGACGATCGAGCAGCTGGCGCGAAGGATCGGCGTCGACGCCGGGCAGCTTGCGGCAACGGTCGAGCAGTATAATCGCTACGCGGACAGCGGGATCGACGAAGACTTCGGCCGAGGGTCCAGCGCGTTGAACCGGTTCAATGGCGATCCGGAGACCAAGCCGAACCCATGTCTGCGGCGGATCGGTCAGGGGCGCTATTATGCCGTCGCCGTGTGGCCGTCGGATCTCGCCAGCAGTTGCGGTCTACTTACGGATGAGCGCGCCAGAGTGTTGTCACGCAACGGAACGGTCTTGCCCGGACTGTATGCCGTCGGGACCGATGCATCCTCCATTTTCCGCGGCATGTACCCCGGACCTGGAACGATGATCGGCCCCGCCATGGTCTTTGCATGGTGCGCCGCGCTCGATTGCGCAGGAACGCTCGCTGACCGAATGAGGCTGTCTGAGTGACCAACGGGAGGTTCGCAGGCGATTCTGATTCGCGACAATTTTGCCTTCGGGTTCAGGCGCCGGGTTGGCGCCCCCGGAGTCGCGGCTCGGCTGCGCCGCACAGACCCATGAGCCGCTGACGGTACCGATTGTAGACTAAGGCGGCCCCGGGCTGCCAACAGAGAACGATAAGCAAGAGGAGAGAACTGATGCCGATCGCGCGAGGAATTTTTTGGGCAATGCTGCTGGTGGCTGCGACTTGCCAGGTGACATCGGCGTTCGCCGAGCCGATGGCTTGTGACGACGGCATCAAAGCCGCCTTCCATCCCGACGAGATCACGACCGTGATCGCGGTCCGCCGGGTCAACAAGGGTGAGGAGCTTTTGGCGCCCGATGCGCCGAAGCCGATCACGGCGGCAGCCGATCTTTGCCTCGTGAAGCTGTTGGTCGGTCCCGGCGTCACAGCGGAGAAGGACAAAAACGCGCGCTCCTATTCAGAAGGTATCGGCATCGAGGTCTGGCTGCCGACGCAGGCCAACTGGAACGAGCGCATCCGTAACTATGGCGGTGGCGGCTGGGTCGGCGGCGGCCATCGCTTCGCCGACAAGATCGGGAGCAAGGTGCCGGCAATTGTCAACGCCAATATCGGCTATGCTTCGGGCACAACGGATGCCGGCCAGCCGTGGTATCAGGACGGTTCGTTCGCCTTCCTCTCTGACGGCAAGGTTAACGTCGAGGGCCTCCGCGACTTCTCGGTACGGGCGATGGTCGAGCAGGCGATCAAGACCAAAGCGCTGGTCAATCTCTACTATGGCAAGGCGCCGAAATTCGTCTACTACGATGGACACTCGCAGGGCGGCCGCCAGGGCCTGAAGATCCTGCAGGAATATCCAGAGCTCTATGACGGCTACATGATCGCGCAGCCTGCGCCGAACATCGCGCGGTTCGGCACCACCAGCCTCTATCCGCAGATCGTGATGAAGACCGAGCTCGGCTTCTCTGCCATCAACAAGCCGGAGGCTGCCGCGTTCGCCGCCAAGGTCGACGCTGCCAACAAGCGCGCCGTTGCAACCTGTGACAAGGCCGGGCTCGGCTTCCTGCTTGATCCCTTCGCCTGCGACTACAATCCCGCCCGCGACGCGGTGCTGCTCTGTACGGGCGAAACGAGCGACGGCGTCACCGGAAGCAACGCCGACAAGGCAGCTTGCATGAGCTCGAAGGAAGCGGGTGCGCTCAACAAAATCTGGTACGGCGCGACCCGCGATGGCAGCGTCGATCCGGCTCAGACGGCGGAAGCCCGCAGCGGCAAGGCGCTCGGCGTGAAGCAGATGTGGTGGACCTTTACCAAGGGCACGTCGATCTCAACGCAGATCACGAGCCCGTCGACTGACAATTTTGCGCTCGGCATGGAGGACGTCAGCTACGCCGCTGATGCCAGCGCGACCTCAGCCATTCCGATCACCAACACCTCGACCGCAAGGCGCAACCGCTGGCTCGAGCTCGATTATGCCGCCTTCGCTGCTGGCGTCGACAAGAATGTCGAACTGCAGCCCACGCTGTTCAGCAATCTGATCACCGACAAGGCCGATCTCTCGAAGCTGCGCGATCTCGGCCGCAAGGTGATCATATGGAGCGGCCTTGCGGATGATGCGATCCCGCCGGCCGGCAACGTCAATTATCACGAGCGCGTGCTTGCTGCGATGGGCGGCGACGCCGAGGTCTCAAAATTCATGCGGATGTATCTGGTCCCGGGGGCTGCGCATTCCTCGCAGGGCCGCTCGTACACCGTGACCGGCAAGAACGACGCCGTGCCGCTGCCGAAACTGCCGGGCAATGCCAACCAGACGCCGACCCGCGACAAGGACCAGTTCTTCTCCGCATTGACGGATTGGGTCGAGAAGGGAGTGCCGCCGGGCGAGATCACGTTGACCTCGCGCGATGGCAGCGTGAGCTATCCGGTCTGCGTCTATCCGCAGCGGACGACGTGGGATGGCCGCGGCCCTGCGACGCAGCCTTCGAGCTTCAGCTGCCGCTAGTCACTACAATCAAGAAATTCTCGACAGAGGGGAGACAGACGAGAGGCGATGGCGGTCTCAGTTGTCGTTGGAAGAGCCTGACTCTTTCACCGTTGCATGTCGCAGCTCCGTCGTCAAAATAGGAATGAAGAACCATTGGTTTGGGATTGGCAGCGGACTTCGCTACCAATCCTACTATCTCATGCGCCAAACTACGATTTTTCGTGATTCGTACTCCCGCTGCTGGCAGTCCTCGTCCGCGAACGGCACGCAATTTCCGCCGAAGGACGTTGAAACAGGTCAGTCGCTCTCAGTCGGACGTCCGCGCAGTGAAGTCTCTGCGCTGTCCCAGGGCGGTTCCGGCCGCCAAGCCTCTATCAACGCATCGATGAATGTACGCACCTTCGGCGACAAGTGCCTGCTCGAAGGATAGACGGCGCGAATGGGTGCACCATCGGCGTCGACCTCTTTGAGGATCGGCACCAGCCGACCTGCACGCAGATCGTCGCTGACCAGGAATGTGGCAAGCCGAGCGATGCCGAAACCCGCAATCGTCGCGTCGCGCAAGGCTTCAGCGTTGGTCGCGACGAAACGCCCATTGATGGCGATCACGCGAGCTTGTCCGTTCTCGTTGAATCGCCAGTCGACGGAGCGCCCGCCGTGCACGAAGGCGAGGCAGCTATGCTGCGCCAACGCGTCGATGTTTCTCGGCGTTCCTCGCTCGGCAAGATAGGCCGGCGACGCACAGGTCACCAGGCGATGGCGCGCCAGAAACCTATTCATCAGCCGAGAATCTTCGCTGCTGCCGATCCTGATCGCGAGATCCACGCCCTCGTCGATGAGATCGACATAGCGATCGCCGAAGGAGGCGCTGACGGATATCTCCGGCCATTTGCGAATGAACTCATTGAGGACCGGAAGCACGTGCAGCCGGCCGAAGGATACGGGCAGATCCAGCCGCAACCGCCCCCGCGGCGCCTGCGAGTGACTGAGCATCGCCATCTCCGCTTCGTCGAGATCGGCGAGCAGCCTCACGCACCGCTCGTGGAAGGCGGCTCCCTCTCCGGTCAGTGAGACGCTTCGCGTGGTGCGCTGGAGCAGCCTGACCCCGAGCCGGTCCTCGAGCCGAACGATGCTCTTGCCGACTGCCGATCGCGAAAGGCCGATGCGTTCGGCCGCTGCCGTGAAGCTCTTGGCTTCGGCGACATGGACGAACACGCTGATGTCCTTCATCCGGTCGATAGCCATTGCGCCTCCTGAAACAGCCCCGAGCTGCAGCCGCGGCCATTCAAATCCGCCACGAACGGTCCGATCATTGGGGCAATACGTTCCCCAGTGAAGGGAAATCACCGGATATTGTGGCTCCAAGGCGCCTATTCTAACCTTTTTGAAACTGGCTGCACCAGCATGGGAAGTAAAATTCCCCATTCAATCAGATCAATGCAAACCGGTAACATGGTAGTGCGAGGCCAATAACCTGCCGCGCAGAAGGGGAAGCGCACCGTGAAGGCTGTTCGCTATTACGGACGGAAGGACATCCGTGTCGAAACCGTCGATGAGCCCAAGGAGATGGGCGCCAGCCAGCTCCTGGTGAAGCCGCTGTGGACCGGCATCTGCGGCACGGACCTCCACGAATACATTGCAGGGCCGATCGTCACGCCCGCGTCGCCGCACGTGTTCACTGCAGCAACCTTGCCGCAGATCCTGGGACATGAGTTCTCGGCCGAGGTACTGGACGTCGGGCGCGACGTCACTCATGTGCGGCGCGGCGACCGTATTTCGGTGCAGCCGCTGATGATGCCGATGAACGACTATTACAGCCGGCGGGGTCTCAACCATCTCAGCGAAAAGATGGCTTGCATCGGCCTCAGCTGGGCCTGGGGCGGCATGTCCGATCTCGCCGTCATCAACGACTACAATGCGGCGAAAGTGCCCGACTCCATCACCGACGAGGAAGCCGCCATGATCGAGCCGGCGGCGGTCGCGCTCTATGCGGTCGACCGCGGCGGTGTCCAGGCTGGCAGCACCGTGCTGATCGCAGGTGCAGGCCCGATCGGCGCGCTGACCATTCTGTGCGCCCACGCAGCCGGCGCCGCCAGGATCTACGTGTCGGAGCCCAACGCATCGCGGCGTCGAACGATCGAGAGCTGGGGTATTTGCGCCGGCGTCTACGATCCCAAGACGACGGACGTGGTCGCGCGCGTCAAGGAGCAGACCGAAGAGAATGTCGGCGTCGACGTCGCCATCGAATGCGTCGGTAACGAAAGCGCATTGAACACCTGCGTCGAAGCCGTGCGGCGGCGCGGTGTCGTGGTGCAGGCCGGCCTGCACGTCGGCAAAGCCTCGACCGATCCGATGTTGTGGGCCCTGAAGGACATCACCATCGAGGCAACCTGGTGTTACCCGACCACGATGTGGCCGCGCATCATCGGACTGGTCGAGTCTGGCAAGCTGCCAATCTCGAAGATCATCGATGGCCGTATCCGCGCCGAGGACGTGGTCTCGAAAGGCTTCGACGTCCTCACTGCGCCAAGCAACGACAAGCTGAAGATACTCGTGTCGACGCAGCTGGCGGCACCGTCGTGAGGCGGCGTAGGCAAGACCAGGGTTGATTGTCCAGAGCGACGCTCAAGTCGCCACGATCAGTGAAACCAAAGGGGAGGAACACCAATGAGAGTGACTATCGCGAGCTGCCTGTCACTGGCCTGCCTGGCCATGGTGACACCAATTGCCGTCCAGGCGGAATATTCCGGCGCGCCGCGCACGTTCCTGTTCAATCCAGCGCTCGACGTCTGCATTCGCGACACCGCGAAGTTCAAGAAGGCGCCGCCCTACACCATCGGCTTCTCCAATGCCGGCCTCGGCGACAGCTGGCGCGTGGTTGGCCTGCACTCGCTTCAGAAAGCTGCGCACGACCATGCCGACGTCGTGAAGAAGCTGCTGATCACCGATGCGGGCCATGACGATGCCAAGCAGGTCGCCGACATCCAGGATCTGGTCTCCCGCGGCGTCGATCTCCTGATCGTCAGCGCCAACACGTCGCAGGCGCTCGATCCCGCCGTCACCCAGGCGACCGAACGCGGCATCCCCGTCGTGATGGTGGACCGCCGGGTGGATTCTGACAATTTCGTCACCTTCGTCACAGCGTCCGACGCGATGATGGGGCGCCTGTTCGCGCAATGGATCGTCGAGAAGCTGAACGGCAAGGGCAACGTGATCATCCTCGGAGGCCAGGCCGGCTCCAGCCCGAACGAGAACCGTGTCAAACCAGCGATGCAGGTGTTCTCGGCCTATCCCGGTATCAAGATCCTGGAGACCGTCTACTCCGACTGGAGCCCGGTGAAGGGCAAGCAGGTGATGCAGGCCATGATCGCCAAGTACGGCCATAGCATCAATGCCGTGTTCTCGCCGCACGGATTGCAGGTGCCCGGTGCGATCGAGGCCTTTCTCGATGCCGGCTGGAAGGGAAGCGAAATTCCGCCGATCACCTCGGCCGACATGAACGGACCGATGAAGATGGCTATCAAGAACAAGTTCCCGCTGCTCGACATCGACTATCCGCCCGCGATGATGGGCACGGCGCTCGACGTCGCGCTCAAGGTGCTGTCCGGCGCCGCGGTGCCCTGCGTCTATACCATCAACAGCAATATCGTTCTGACCCACGGTGACGAGACGCCTTCCATTCCGAAGCCTGACATGTATGCGGAGCAGCACATCGTGCCCGACGGTCCCGACGACATGCTCGTGTCCGGCGGCATGGGCCCGACCTACAATCCGAGCACGTTCAAGATCGACTATCCGCACTGAACCCGGAACAATGGCGTACCGGCGAGGCCGGCACGCCAAAGGGGCAAGACGGACCGAATGCTCACACTCAAGGCCATTTCCAAGAGTTTTCCCGGCGTGCGCGCCCTCCACGGCGTAAACTTAGACGTCAAACCTGGCGAAATCCACGGCTTGCTCGGCGAGAACGGCGCCGGCAAATCCACCCTGATCAAGATCATCGCCGGCGCGGTTGCGCCCGACGAAGGCGAGATCACCCTCGCCGGTCAACGCGTGAGATGGTCGTCACCGCGCGAGGCGAAGCTCGCCGGAGTCCACGTCGTCTATCAGGAGTTCGCGCTGTTTTCGCAGTTGTCCGTCGCCGAGAACATCTTCCTCGGCAACGAGCGGCGCAACGCGCTCGGCCTGGTCGATCACGGACGGACACGGAAAGAGGCCGCTGAGCTGATGCGCAAGCTTGGCATCACCCTTGACCCTCGCGAGACGGTGGCCTCTCTCTCGGTCGCCGACCAGCAGATGGTCGAGATCGCGCGCGCGATGACGCACAATGTCCGCCTGTTGATCCTCGACGAGCCCACCGCCGTCATTGCCGGGCGCGAGGTCGAACTGTTGTTCGAGCGCCTGCGCCGGCTGCGCGAGGCCGGTGTGTCCATTCTCTTCATTTCGCATCGGCTCGACGAAGTCTTCGCGCTGTGCGATCGTGCCACGATCCTGAAGGACGGCCGTCTGGTCGGCACGACGGATACCGTCGCCGTCACGCGCGAACGGCTGATCTCGATGATGGTGGGGCGCGATCTCGGCGAGCTGTTTCCCCCGCGCTCGACCGCGTCGCGACCGGATCAACCCGTGCTACGCACCGACGGCATCTGCGTCGGCGACCGGGTCCGTGACGTCTCGATAGAACTGCATGCAGGCGAGGTCGTCGCGCTGGCGGGCATGGTCGGCGCCGGACGCACCGATCTGGCGCTCGGTCTGTTCGGCGCAGCTCCTATCTCGAAGGGCACTCTCCACATCGCCGGCGAGCGCTTTACGGCAATGACGCCCGCCAAGGCGATCGGGCTCGGCATGGGCCTCGTCACCGAGGATCGCAAGTCGCAGGGGCTTGCGATGCTGCTCGACATTGCTGCGAACATCACTGGGCCAGCACTCGGCGAGGTCACCCGCTACGGAGTGATTGATCGCGAGGGCGAACTGGCGATCGCCGCCCACGAAATCGAACGATACCGCATCGCCTGCCGCGGACCGGCAACGCCGGTCGCAACCATGTCGGGCGGAAATCAGCAGAAGGTGATCATCGCGCGCTGGGCACGCCTGTGCAGGTCGATACTGATCCTCGATGAACCGACACGCGGCGTCGACGTCGGCGCCAAGGCCGATATTTACCGGATCATGCGCGAACTTGCCGATTCAGGCCTCGCAATCCTGATGATCAGCTCGGAAATGACCGAGGTCATCGGCATGGCCGATCGCGTGATTGTCATGCGCGAGGGACGGATCGCCGGCGAGCTGCCGGGATGCGACGCCACGGAGGAAAGCATCATGTACCTGGCCACGAGCGAGCGCGCCGCATGACCGCGATCGCCGCCCGTCTCGCGATGCCTTGGTGGCTGCGCAGCAATGCGGGGCTTGCCGGCGTGCTCGTCCTGATCTGCGCGGTATATCTTGTTGGCGCAACGGTCTCCGACCGATTCCTGACGCTGGGCAACCTGCTCAATGTCTATGAGCAGACCACCGACCTTGCGCTGGTCAGTATCGGGCAAACCCTGACCATTCTCAGCGGCGGCATCGACCTCTCGGTCGGCTCGCTGATCAGCCTCACCTCCTGCCTGACATCAGGCCTGATCAACGGCAATCCGGATCGGGTCGTTCCGGTCGTGCTCGGCGTGCTCGCGCTCGGGACATTCGTCGGCGTGCTCAACGCCGGCCTGGTCGTCACCTTGCGCGTTCATCCGCTGATCGTGACGCTCGGCATGGGCGCGGTCCTGCAAGGCGTGACCTTGCTCTACGCACTGGGACCGGTCGGTCGGGTGCCGCGCAGCTTCACCGTGCTCGCCTATGGACGCATCTCGGGCATCCCCATCGGAGCGACGCTTGCAGTCGTCCTTGGCATCCTGGTCGCGCTGCTGCTGCGATATTTGCCGCTCGGCCGCCAGATCTACGCCCTTGGCGATGATGCGAATTCCGCGCGTCTCGTGGGATTGCGGCGGACGCGCATCCTGATGCTGGTCTACGGCATCTCGGGCTTCTGCTGCGGGGCGACCGGGCTTTATCTCGCCGCGAGGTTCGGCGTTGGACAGCCCTACACCGGCGTCAACTACACCTTGGCTTCGATCACTCCGGTCGTGCTCGGCGGTACCTTGCTGAGCGGTGGCAAAGGCGGCGTGATCGGCACGCTGTTCGGCGCCTTTCTGATCACGCTCCTGAACAACCTGCTCAACTTCATGGACGTGTCGAAGCACTATCAATTGGTCGCGCAGGCGGTCATCATCATCCTTGCCGTCTCCATCTATGTCGAACGCCGCAGGATCGGGTGAGCAGGATGTCAGGCTCCGTAGAAATCGCCGGCTCCGTCACCCCGTCCTGGTCGGTCCGCAGCGTCATGGAAAGCTATGGCACAGCCCTCGCTCTGCCGCTGCTGCTCGCGCTTGGTGGCGTGATCTCACCGGCCTTCGTCAGTCCCGGTAATTTGTCCAACCTGCTGCTACAAGTCGCGCCGCTCGCGATCGCAGCCATGGGGCAAAGCCTGGTGATGATCGTTCGCGGCCTCGATCTCTCTGTCGCCTCGATGATGGCGACCGCCGCCGTGATCGCGACCGGTTTCTCGGGCCTCGACCAGAATGTCCCCGCCATCGTCGCGACGGCCTTGGTGGTCGCTGTCAGCGTTGGCCTGCTCAACGGCTTTCTCGTCACCAAGCGTCAGGTGTCCCCGTTCCTGGCAACGCTCGCCACGATGATCCTGCTCCAGGGATTCAGGTTCGCCTACACGCAGGGCGCGCCGTCCGGCAACGTGCCGCCGGTACTGCGGCTGCTCGGCTCCGGAAAATTTCACGGCGTGCCCTATAACGTACTCGTTCTGCTGTTCGTAGCGGTCTTGCTGGCTGGGGTCCTGCACCGTTCCGCTTTCGGAAGGAGGATTTTCATTGTCGGCGGCAATCCAGTGACGGGGCGCCTGTTTGGCATCCGCTCCGACGCGGTCATGATCGGCTGCTACCTGATCTCGAGCTGCCTTGCGGCGCTCGCCGGGCTGATCCTGAGCGGTTATGTCGGGCTCGTCGACAACTGGGTCGGGCAGGGGTACGAGCTCGACTCGATCGTAGCCTGTGTCGTCGGACGGGTGTCGCTGCGGGGCGGCCGCGGCTCGATCCTTGGCGCCCTCACGGGAGCCGCCATCATCGTCATCCTCGCCAACGAAGTGGTGCTGCTCGGCGTGCCGGTCCAGGTCCAATTGATCATCAAGGGCGTCGTCATTGTCCTCGCTGCTGCAATCTACACTCGTAGAGATGCACCATAGCGTTTTCTAAGGATGCGATGAGAGGAAACCCACCATGAGCGAGCATTGAGAGGAAACTGTTCCGGGTAGAAAACCGGGTACTCTCAAAAAAGTCCAATTGATTGTGCCGCTGCACCGAAGTTTGTTGCACGAGCGGACAGACCGGAGCGTTGCACGTGTTGTAGCCCCTGCGGAAGAGGTCTCCACAAGCGCATTGTTATTCGGCGATTGCTGAGGACATTCCGTGTTCATTACGATTGCCGTCAGCGACAATATTGGCTGGTTCATGGAGAACTTGCCGAGCGTTGGATGTCAGCCACCAGCGGCCATGACCCACCCCACCCGCACGTGCACATGATCGTACCGGGCGGCGGCATCTCGCCCGACGGCCAGCGCTGGGTGTCCTGGCGGCCAGGATTCTTCCCTGCCAGTGCGGGCGCTTTCACGCCTGTTCCGTCGGCTGTTCCTGGAGCGCCTGGCCACCCTCCACCAGGCCGGGCGCCTGATCTTCGGCAACGACGCCCACCTCGCCGGAGAACAATCATTAGCAACGTTGCTGGCAGCGTCGGGCAAGATGGAATGGGTCGTTTATGCCAAGCGTCCGTTCGGTGGCCCCGAGGCAGCGCTGGCCTATCTGTCGCGCTATTCCCACCGCGTCGCTATCGCCAACAGCCGCCTGCTCGCCTGCGGCCAGCAAGGCGTCACCTTCAGATGGAAGGATTACCGCGTCGAAGGGCCGCGACCGTCAAAAGCGGATGACGCTCGCGACGGACGAGTTCATTCGCCGCTTCCTCATCCACGTGCTCGCCTCCGCCGCATCCGCCACTACGGCCTGCTGGCGCGAGGCGCCTGCACCGACAACGTCGCACGCGCGCGCGAGCTGCTCTTCTCGCCATAGGCGGCTCCAGTCAGCCCGGCGACCTCCATCTCCATCAACCGCTGGGCGGCAAAGCCGATCATCTCGCGCAGAAGATCCGCGTCCGGGGCCTCCTCGACGAGCGCGCGAAGGTTCATCATCTCGTCGGTCATCGGTGGTTCCTCGAATCGAGTTGGTGTCAGCAACCCGACCCTACCGGGCAATCACCGGTGACCACCGCAAAGCCGTCCGCCCGCTACGGCGCTATGGGAGAGCGCGCGGGCGGACGGCTTTGCTCTACCAAGTTACACCACGCCCGGGAACACCGCCCTTAAAAGTATCGCAAAGCGGCAACCCGGACAAGCGCAACGACGGCTCTGGGTCGCGGGCGGAAGTCTCATGCAGAGTAAATCTCGTCTGCACAACCTCGGGCAACTGATACGCGTGGCCCTGACGGGCTTCACCTGAACCGCCTCCGTACCGCGATAGGAAATCTGTGCGTCTTCTCCGTCGTGACCGAAGCGCGACCCTTCTGGCGCCCTAGCGTCCACCCGAAGTCGCCTCCGGATCCTCACCAAGGGCCTACCTCGCCACCCTCGGTCTCGCCGCTTGGCGCGGCAAAGATCGATGTTTGATAATGCGATAGGCCCCGGACGGCTAAGGCCTTGAGCCGGTTCACGGCCTATCGGGTGCTGCGGCGCTTGGTCCTGCGGCCGAGGTCCATGCCGTCAATTGGCCAGGAGACTAAGGCCGCTATCCTACTCGACTTGCCGGCCGACCATTTGGCGGCCACTGATCGCTCACGAACGGCGGTTTTTGGGCGGGTCTTCGAGATCCGACCTTCCGAATTAGGCTGCTCTCCTGTAACAAAATAGGGCTTCTGCGATAGTGGGCTTCACGATGTAGCGGACCCCCGCTACCACCATTCCCCACACTCCCTTTACTCTGCTTGGGTATGCCTCCCCGCCAATCAGCGAGTTGAGACGGCCAGCAATTTCAACACAGACCCCGCCCGGGCGCGTGTCATCTCTCGACACCGTCACCGTCTCCACAAGATCTCGAATTGCTTCGGCAGCCTCCGTATCGCCTGCGCTCACACCTTTGCCGAGCGCATTTTCGAGCCGCGCCAATTGCTCTTCGTATCGCCGAAGAATGACGGGGTGGAGCGCAATCGGCTGCGGAGCGGAGGGCTGGCTTTGCAATTCAGCCATGATCCGCTTCCGATCGGCATCCAGAGCCGTGGACCGCGGGCCGAGAATCGAAGGATCGCCATGCCCCTTGGCGATGGCGTCAGCTGGATGCCGCAGCGAAGAAAAAGAAGCTCAATTATCCAGTATGATTGCGGGAACAGGTTTGCCGGCCGCTTCACAGACTGCCTCGATAAGCAGGCGAACCGCTTTGGCATGCCAATAGATTTTCGCTCACGAATGAACGATTTGCGGGATACTGTTGCTCGGAATTTGCGTCGCCTCCGAACGGGGAAGGGCTGGACGCAGGAGGAGCTTGCGTTCCGAGCAAAAGTCGATCGGAGCTATGTCAGTCAGCTGGAGACAGGGGTATACAGCGCATCTGTGACGATGCTCGGTAAGCTGTCCAAGGCGCTCGGCGTAGAGCCCAGCGAATTTCTAAAACCTTGACCAGAGCCTCTGGTGCTCGTTTCGCTGGGGTGCTCTGGCAGAATTGGCGACAATCGCTCGGGCTGTCCCCTATAGTGAAGACCAGCCACGTCGGCCGATCGGCCAGCGCCAGTAGCCCTCTATACTTGGGAGTCGCGCGACCGGGCCCAGCTTGGTGCGATATTGGTGCGTGAGGATTTGAAGTAAGTACTGATCCCGCTAACGCGTTGATCGTCCGTGAGACCTTATCACGCTAGGGCTGCAACCGGGCCGTTATGGGCGGCAAGGTATCGATCGGCTTGTTGATCTTGCTGCGTTCTCGTTCGATTTCGATTGAGTTCGTTGCGGTTTGTTCGGATCGTTTCTGGTGCGAGACTGGTGCGGCCCGTTGGGGGCAACATCCTCTCTAGGCTGAAACAGAAGGCGATTCCAGGAAACCTTAAGATCACTTGGCAATCAGGGGGCCACCTCGTGTTGTCCGGAAGCCATCATTGGTACACAATGCATTTTCCGAGAGCTGGGAAGCGGGTATCGACAAATTCACGGTACACGACTTGAGGCGCAGCTTACGCACCGTCATGCCGCGCGCGTCTACGTCCCATCAATAAGAAGCCCGCTGGCAATCTGGGCCATCAGCGCGAGAGCAGGGGTGGTCCGGCAGAGGGCAGCGGATGAGGCACTGACGACTGCACAGTCGATGACTGCGCCCGGGGTTGCGAGAGTCTATGCTGCGGGATCGGGGCCGCCTGCTGCTGGGACAGCGACGAAGGCGGGGTTGTCGACATTCTCTGTCTGATGTCGTCTGCGACAGCTTGCAGCGTCGCAATGTTCTGGGCCATCAGCTCTTGCTTGGCGGTGAGTTGCTCTACGCTGCGCCGCACGACATCGAGATTGAACGCCAGGGGCTCAAGCTGCTGCATCGGGTCCGGGGCAGTTGAAGCAACGGCTGGCGACTTCGTCGTCGAGACGGATAACAACCAGCCCAGCGATGGAACCCGGGCCACTACCTTGTCCCTTGCTGCGTCACCGTAGGACTGCCAGGCAAGGGTGGCGCCGATACCGATGAGAACTGCAATAACAAACCGGGCAAGGGTATGGAGTGTTCGCCTGCCAATCGACGGCCGGTCGCTCGCGATATTGTCGTCGTTGAGGCCGGAGGGGCGAGGAGAACGGCCAGGCGGTTTCATGGGCCGTCCAATCCGCGGATCGAATCGGGCGTTTGGATCGCGCGCAGGCCCGTCCCACGCATTCTCTACGAGAGGTATGCTTTGCGAGTACATAAGTAGCTCCTTCCTGACTATTCACGGATCGTGATCGCGAGCTGAGCCGGCGCGACGAGTTTCAGCACAATCAGTCTCAGCAATGTCGATTTTCCGGACCCGTTCCGATTGTTCCGGGACGTGAAGCCAGGGTCGACCGGCTTGATGCCTTGGTCGTCACGGCATGGCGATAGACAGTTTCGATTCCTTTCCCGAAGGCGTCGACGGAATATTGCGTCGTTGCGCGAAACCGGGCGGCATGGCCCATGCGCCAGCGCCGCTCCGGATCGCGGAGCAATGTTTCGATCGCTTCCGCCAACCGAACATGATTGCCGGGTGGAACGGTGATGGCCTCGATGCCGTGGCGCGCAACGCGTGGAACGGCCGTGTCAAGCCATGTATTGATGATCGGCCGTCCCGCCGCCATCGCTTCCAGTTGAGCGATGCCAAATGTTTCCGCATTGGTCAGGGACGGCAGGACAAAGACGTCCGCTGTACACATGAGACTGGCGAGTTTGGCCTTCGGAGCGGAGCCGAGCAGGCGGACGCGATCCGCGACGCCGAGGCTATGAATCATTCGTTCAAGCCGTGCCCGTTCTGGACCCTCGCCGATGATCCAGACCTCAAAGCGGTGGCCGACCGCCGCTCGCACCAGCACATCGAAGCCCTTGTAGGGGACGAGTTGCCCGCAAGCCAGCACGAGCCGTCCACGATCGCGTTCGGCAGCGTCATTGTCGCGCGGCTCCGGCCAATCGTACTTCGAGGCATCGACGCCGAACGGAACGACGTGACATTTCGCAGCGAATTCCTGCAGCAGCGGGCTGTTGTACAGCAGAATGGCATTGGACACGATGATTGCGTCCGCCCGCCGCAGCGTCCGGCGCAACAGCTGCTTCACAAACCACCTCAGTCCAGCATGCGAAGCGATGTCCGCATGGTAGTGCACGACCAAAGGTCGATCGCGGCCCAACCCCAGGGCGAGCATGAGATCGGCGAGCGGAAACGGTGCATGAAGCGCGAGTAGATCGTGATCGGCGACCTGGCGCCACAACCGCAGCGGATAAGTCGGCGCGGCCGGAAGCGAACATACATCGCCAAACGAGCGCACGCGCTCGATCGTTACGCCGTTCACGACGATGCGCCGTTGCCCGTTCGACTTGGAGCAGACCAGCACGCAGGCGGTGAACGCGTTTTTCAGTCCTGCGCATATGTCGCGGATCACCGACGGGGCTCCGCCGAACAGGTCGGGATAGCAGTCATTGAAGATGTGAAGCACCGAGAGGCGCCGAGAGGGAGCGAGCATAGCCGAACTCTCCATGACTGAGCGCCTCCTGTATATGTGGGAAAATTTCACACGTCAATTGATCTCGACGGAAAAGTGGGATTGTATCCCACGGGACTCGCCGCTACAATTTCGCCATGAACGCCAAATCCCGGAGATCGAAGTCGGCTTCACATCAGCCGATTGCGGCGGCGAGCCTGCGCGCGCCCTTGGCGCGCCTGCTGCGCCCGCTGGTGCGGCTATGCATCCGCGGTGGAATGACATTTCCTGAGCTGGCTCAACTGTTGCGAGAACTCTTCGTCAATGTTGCCGAGCACGACTTTGCCCTGGAGGGAAAGGAGCAGACCGACAGCCGCGTGAGTCTGCTCACCGGAATTCACCGCAAGGAGGTTGCGCGGCTGCGCGGCGCCGGTGCGCCGGTCAATGAAACGCCTGCCACTCTGTCGCTGACCAGCGCGATCATGGCACGCTGGCTCGCCGCTCCGGAGTTCACGGACGCGAACGGTGATCCGCTGCCCTTGCCGCGCATGGCCAGTGGCGATGCGCCCTCGTTCGAGCAGCTCGTCAGTTCGATCACGAAGGATGTCCGCCCGCGCGCAGTGCTGGATGAATGGCTGGACCGCGAGCTCGTGACCATCAACGGCGATGAAGAGATCGTGTTGGTGGATACCGGCTTCGTTCCGCGCGGCGACGACGAGCGCAAATGGCACTATCTCGGCCGTAACCTGCATGATCATATCGCGGCAGCCGCCGAAAACGTATCCGGGCCAGCACCCCGTTTCCTCGAACGCGCGGTGCACTATGACGGCCTTTCAGCCAAGCTCGCAAAACGTCTCGAAGGGCGTTCGCGCGAACTGGCCATGGACGCCCTGAAGATCGCCAACCGGGAAGCAAACCGCGCGCTCGCCAGGGACAAGGGCGGCGACCACCGCTGGAATTTCGGCATCTACATTTACAGCGAAGGTCCGGACGACGCGGCGAATGGTGATGCTGACGAAGGCGGCTCGTCATGACCAGGCAGCCCGTCATCTCGCGCCGCTCGTTGCTTATGGGACTCTGGCTTGCCGGATCGTCCTCCGCCTGGGCGCAGGTGCGCCGCGGCAGCGATCAGGGTATCGGCGGCACCGGTATCACACGTGGCCACGATCAGGGCATCGGCGGCACCGGCATTGTTGGCGTCATTCAGCGTTTCGGCAGCATTTTCGTCAACGGCCAACGCATCAGCTATGCGCCGAACGTCCCGGTGCGGATCGATGGCGAACCGGTATCGGCGAAGGCGCTCAAGATCGGACATCTGGCTCGTGTGCTGGCGCTGCCGCAGGCGAACGGTTCGCTGATCACCCGCGGCGTCAACGTGGTCAGCGAGGTGATGGGGCCGATCGAAAGCGTCAGGGACGGCGAGATGACCGTGCTGGGCCAGCGGATCATAGCGGCCGGCCACGAAAGCTGGCGCCATCCGGGCGTCAATGTCGCGGTCTTCGGGGTGCGCCGCATCGACGGCGTGATCGTCTCAAGCCTGGTCGAGCAACGCCTTAACGCGACAACGCGGGTTTCCGGACCACTCGAACGCGATCGCGGCGGCCTGCGAATAGGCGGGTTGCGACTCAACGGCGCCGATGCCGCACTCGTCGGACAACGTGTTCAGGCTGAGGGCCGCGTTACGCAAGGCGTGATGCAGATCTCGCGCATAAGGGCTGACGACCTCTCTGATTTCTTCGGCGCGAACCGTCTGTCGATCGAAGGCTATGTCCGCCGCGTCGGCAGCTATCTGCAATTCGGCTCGGGCTATGTCGCGCATGACAATAGTCGCTTCGCATCCTCAGGCAATGCCCGCGTGGTCGTGAACGCCACCTTTGACAGTTCCCGTGGCTTGCGGGTTGAATCCATCCAGTCCGTCAACAAATTTCCGGGTGACTCGATCCAAGGTACGAGATCCGAGCAAACTCCGGGCGCGACGCCCGGCGGCTCGGACGTCCCGGGCGGCGCTACTGTGCCAGGCGGCGGTCCTCCCGGGCTGGGCGGTGGCGGTCCTCCAGGCCTTGGCGGCGGCGGTCCTCCCGGCCTTGGCGGCGGCGGTCCTCCAGGCCTTGGCGGCGGCGGTCCTCCCGGCCTTGGCGGTGGCGGTCCTCCCGGCCTTGGCGGCGGCGGTCCTCCCGGCCTGGGCGGCGGCAGTCCTCCCGGCCTGGGCGGCGGCCGCGGCCGGCGATGAACAACGAAGATATGGCAGAGCGGGCGAGAGGCGCGCGCTCGCAGCGTCGTCCAGCTTCGCTATGCGATTCATCGCGAGCAACTTGCGCTGCGAACAGCTAGCTCGAGTTCGCGGATTCGCGCTCGAAAATCGGGATTTTGCGATTTTTTTGGCGAGCTAAGTAATTAATCTGCAAAGGGTGGGGTGTTCGATTTCGGGCGAGAATGGTTGTAGTGAAGACCTCCCCGATTCCCAAGGGCGTGGCGATGCGGGTGGATCCGCCGCGCGATGTTTCTGCGACGCACGGAGCGACGAGCCCGCGGCTGAGCAGAATATGAACAACCCGACGGCGCTCGCCGCTCTGGCGAGCGCCGTCTCGCAGACGGTGCGACGACAGAAGATTGGCTGAGTTTCCGCTGATCGGCGGAGAGACGTTTGGTGGATCGAAGCGGATGCGGAGAGCACGCTATCTTGCCGGCGATGACAACTCGATTGAGACGTCGAGCGCGCTATTGTGTCTGTGTTGCCCCGCGATCCTGACGAGGACATGTGCGCCCGCTTGGCAGGCGGGGCTGAGCACGGACTCTCGGATGGACCACCAGATGTCATCACCGCGAGATCACGACGGAAGCCGGACCAATGCTATGTTGTCGACCGCTCGTGTGCAGCCGTGTAGTATCGAACAGAGGAGACGATCACGTCGAAGATGAAGGCGGAGAGACGCCCGATGTAAGCGTCCGGCCGCTGCACATGGCCTCAGATCTTGACATGATCGGCCGGCTCGATCGCCGCCGGGTGCACGGTGACGATGTCGGAACCGGCCGCGATCTGTGCAAGCTCGGCCTCTACGCGCTTACGTTCTGCCGCGAGCTCATTGACCTTCGGGTTGTGCGCTGAGCGGGATCAGCAGTCCGAGACGAGCTATGGACAGTCGTCTTGGTCAGGCCGCGCGCTCGAACTGCGGCTGCCAGCGGAGCAAGTAGGATTGCAGCGACTGGACGGCGAGCGCCAGCAGGATGCCGACGAACATCATGATGAAGATCGCCACCATCATCTCGCTCGCATTGGCGCGGGCCTCGGCCTCGATGATCAGCTTGCCGAGCCCGCGCTCGGCGCCGATGAACTCGCCGACGATGACGCCGACGAGCGCGAAGGAGACCGCTGGAAGCAGCGAGGCGAACACCCAGGCCAGTGCGGACGGGACGACGACGGTGCGCAGCACGGTCAGCTCGCTCGCGCCCAGCAGCCGGGCCGCGGCGATCTGGTCGCGGTCGACCGCGCGGGTGCCCTCGAAGGTGTTGAAGAAGACGACGAAGAACACGACGAGCCATGCGGTCGCGATCTTGGAGAGATCGCCGAGACCGAAGATCAGGATGACGAGCGGCACCAGCGCGATGCGCGGGATCGAGTTGAGCGCGATGATGTAGGGACCGAACACGCGGGCGAGAAAGTCCGACCGCCCGAGCACCACGCCGGCGGCGATGCCGGTCAGCGCGCCGAACAGAAAACCCCACCAGGTGTTCTTGAGCGTGACGAGGGTCGCGGTCCACAGATTGTTGTCGGTGGCTCCGATGCAGGCGACGACTCCGGCGGGGGCGCTGAAGCAGCCGAGGCGCAGAAAACTCTGCCAGATCAGCGAGGGCTTTGCGACGAAGTAGGGATCGAGGATCTTCGGCACATAGGCTTTGGGCAGCAGCGCCTTGCTCCACTCGAAGCCCCATTGCCAGACCACGAGCACAATGACCAGGATGGCGATCTGCCAGAACAGGATGGCGGCGCGACGGGTCGACATGATCGGTCAGCCTTCTCAGTCAGCCTTGGTGCGGCGGAATTCTTCGCCGAGCGAATGCCAGATGTGGGAGTAGAGCCGGCCGAACTCGGCGGTCTCGCGCAGGCTCACGGGATCGCGCGGCCGCGGGAATGACACTTCAAAGTCGTCCTTCAGGCGGCCCGGCCGCGCCGACAAGAGAATGATGCGGCTGGCGAGCGTCAGCGCCTCGCCGAGATCGTGGGTCACGAACAGCACGGTCTGCCGCTCGCGCTCCCAGATCTCGAGCAGGGTCTTGTGCATCTCGAGCTTGGTGTGGGTATCGAGCGCGCCGAACGGCTCGTCCATCAGCAGGATCTCCGGCGCGAGGATCAGCGTGCGCATCAGCGCCACGCGCTGCCGCATGCCGCCGGACAGCATGCGCGGAAAGCTGCGGCCGAAGCCTTGCAGCCCGGCCTTGCCGATGGCCTCGGTGACGCGCTGCGCGCGCTCCGGCTTCGGCACGCCGGCGATCTCCAGGCCGTAGCCGATGTTCTGCTCGACCGTCCGCCACGGAAACAGCGTGTCGCGCTGGAACACGTAGCCGACCCTTGGATTCACCTTGCCGGTCTCGACCGTGTCGCCGTCGATCAGGATGCGCCCGCCCGAGCGCGGCAGCAGCCCGGCGACCATGTTGAGGATCGTGCTCTTGCCGCAACCGGACGGACCCAGGAGGGCAACGAATTCGCCCTCCCGCACATCGAAGGACACGTTGTCGACGGCGACGAATTCGCTTCCGCCGGTGCTGTAGGTCTTCATCAAGCCCTGCACCGCGATCCGGGTGCGTTCCGCGGCAGGGCTCTCGGCGCCGCGCACCGTGGCGTAGCCTGCATTGGAGGGCGGCATCATTTGGTCTTCGCCTTCGCCGCCGCGAGGAAGCTGGGATCGACGATGTCCTCGTACTTGATCTCGGGAATGTCCGTCCCCTTGCGGTACCAGGGCTTGGCGCCGCGCGCATAGGACGCGGGGTCGATGCTGCCGTCATAGGCCCAGGTGGCGGTGTCGAAGCCGAGCTCGGCGCTGACCGCTTCGGGATCGATGCCGGAGAAGTACTTCGGCGTCACCAGTGCCTGCACCTCGGCGAGCGGCGTGGCCTTGACCCAGGCCATGGCGCGGGTGATCGCATTGACGAAGGCCTGCACCAGCGCCTTGTCCTGCTCGATCGTGTCCTTCAAAGCGTAGATGACGAGCACCGGGACCGTGCCGCCGAAATCCTTCTCGAACAGTCCGGGCTTGGAGGTGTCGTAGATCACCTTGCCAAAACCCTTCTTCTCGACCTCGACGATCCAGCTCGGCGGCGCCATGATGGCGTCGAACTGCTTGGTCTGCAGCGATGGAAACATCGTGTTCGGTCCGCCGCCTGCGACCCAGTTCACCTTGTCGCCCAGGCCGCGCGACTCGAACACATAGGTGCCGTAGACCCAGGTGCCCGATCCGATCGCCGTGGCGGCGACGATCGGCTTCGCACCGTCGGCGCGCCTGGAGGCGGCGAGCGCCTCGACCGAGGTGATGCCGCTGTCGTAGAGATCACGTCGCACCACGATGTTGGCGTAGGAGCAGACCATCTCGGTTGCCAGCAGGATCTTGCACGGCTTGCCGCGTGCCGTGAGCTGCAGCGGGTGGCTGGCGTCGCCATGCGCAAACAGCGCTTGATCGGCGGCGAGCGTCTGGCGGCCGAAGGTGCCGGAATTGCCGGTGAGGAGCTTGGGATCGAGGCCCTCGTCCTTGACGTAGCCCTTCAGCTCCGCGATCATTGCAATCGCATAGACCGGCGACACCGGTCCGAACGCGATCGACGCAGGCCGCGTCTCGGCCAGCAGCCGTCCTGGCAGCAGCGAAGCGCCCGCGAAGGCCGCGCCGGACGCGAGCGCGCGGCGCCGTGTGATCGTCATGGAATCCTCCCGCAGTTCTTATGTTCTCGACGATGTGCGACGTGACCGCTCACCCTGGCGGCTTCACAGGCGAAATCGTTCCGTCCGCTTCCAGCATGGCAATCTCGTCGGGCAGCAGCCCGATCTCGGCCAGGACGTCGCGCGTGTGCTCGCCGACATCAGGCGGATCGTAGCGGTTCGGCAGCCGCTGCCCGTCCAGCGACACCGGCAGCACCGGCGTCTTGGCGCGACGGCCGTCGGGCATGCGGATCTCGGTCAGGCCGCCCGATGCGTTGAGATGCGGATCGTCGAACAGGTCGCCGGGCTTGTTCACCGGCGCGTAAGGCAGCTCGAGCCGCTCCAGCACCGCGGCGAGATCGTCCCTCGCCCATGTCCTGAAGATCGCGGCGATCTCGGGGATCAGCCAGCCGCGATGATCGACCCGGCCCTGCGCGGTGGCGAAGCGCGGATCGTCCAGCCATTCCGTGCGCTCGAAGGCGCGACAGAACGCCACCCATTGCTCCTCGCCGACGATGGTCACGAACAGCTTCGAGCCGTCCTTTGTGTCGAACAGGTCGTACACCGGCCACGGGCTGTCCTTGATCGAATAGGGGATCGAGGGCTGGCCGGTGACGACCTCGTACATCATGGCCTGCGCCATCAGGAAGACGTTGTTCTCATACAGCGCGCTCTGCACGTAACGGCCGCGCCCGGTGCGCTGACGCTCGGCCAGCGCGGCCTGGATCGCGATCACCCCGAACATGCCGCCCATGATGTCGTTGACCGATGCACCGGCGCGCATCGGACGATCAGGCAGGCCGGTCATGTAGGCAAGGCCCCCCATCATCTGCACGACCTCGTCGAGCGCGAGGCGGTTCTCGTAAGGCCCGGGCAGATAGCCTTTCAGCGAGCAGTAGATCAGCTGCGGGGCAAACGCTGCCACGGACTCGTAGTCGAGTCCGATTCGCTTCATCAGTCCGGGGCGGAAATTCTCGATCAGCACGTCGCTGCGCGCGATCAGCCTGCGCGCCACCTTCTGGCCCTGCGCCGTCGACGTATCGAGCGCGATGCTGCGCTTGTTGCGGCAATAGGTGGCGAAGAAGCCGGCGGCCGGTCCCTTGAATGAGCGGGTGCGATCGCCCTTGATCGGCTCGACCTTGATCACGTCGGCGCCGAGATCGGCGAGGATGAGTCCGCAGCTCGGACCCATCACCATCTGGCTGAACTCGACGACGCGCACGCCCTCGAGCGGCCGAAGCGGAGCGTCGTGCTCTCGGGCCGCGCCCATCACGCTGCCCTCCGCAGCACCTTGGGGATGCCGGCCTCGTGCAGATGGCCGGTGAGGTGCTTCGGCGCGATGTGACGGGCCAGGATCTCGCGCGTGAGCATCAGCCGGTCCAGATCGATCCCGGTCGATAGACCCATGCGCTCGAGTAAGAACACGAGATCCTCGGTGACGATGTTGCCGCGGGCGCCCGGCGCGAACGGACAGCCGCCGAGCCCGGAGACCGCGGCATCGAAGCGGCGGATGCCGGCCTCAAGGCCGGCGACCGCGTTGGCGAGGCCGGCGCCGAGCGTGTCGTGCAGGTGCAGGCGCAGCGTGATATCAGGCCCGATCTCGCGCCGGACGGCCGCAACGACCTGCTTGACGAGCGTGGGCGTCGCGTAGCCGACGGTATCGGCAAGACCGATCTCGTCGGCCCCCGCCTCGGCGAAACGGCGCGCCAGATCACAGACCGCCACCTCGCTGACATCGCCTTCGAGCGAGCAGCCGAACGAGGTGGAGATCGCGCCCATCAATTGCGGCCGCTCGGCGGCCGGCCGGGCATCGATCGCGGCGCGAACGGCATGGAAGGCTTCGACCTGCTCGGCGACCGTACGGCGGACATTGGCGCGGTTATGGGTCTCGCTGGCCGAGATCACAAAATAGATGTTGTCCACGCCTGCGGCGATGGCGCGCTCCGCGCCCTTGAAATTGGGAACCAGCGCGCCGATCCTCGTCTCTCGATGAGACAGCGCATGGGCCATCACCGCATCGACATCAGCGAATTGCGGCACGACCTTCGGCGGCACGAAGGAGCCGGCATCGATCTCGCGCACCCCTGCGGCCGCGATGGCGTCGATCAGCGCGCACTTCGCTTCGGTCGGCACGAACATGTCGAGGTTCTGCAGGCCGTCGCGCGGTGCGACCTCGCAGATATGGACGTCCGGCTCACGGATCATTGGCGTTGCTTCCCCGTCGCTTGCTTCTCGATTGTACATTTTTCGTATAAAGAACAATCCGCCAGACGATCTGTCAAGCTGAAAGAGGTTTCCTCGGCATCATGACCGATTGGGACACATCGCCCTCCGCTGCACGGACGGGCACGACCGACCGCGCCGAGCAGCTCGCCGGCCTGATCCTGGCGTTCGCACGCCGCGAAGGCATGAAGGCCGGGGACCGCCTGATCGAGCAAAGGCTGGCCGATGCGCTCGACGTGTCGCGTGCGCCGATCCGGCTCGGGCTGAAGGCCCTGGAGGCGGCGGGGCTGGCGCGGGGCGAGCCCCATCGCGGCTTCGTGCTGACCCAGAACCCGACGAGCGGTGCGGCACGCCCGACGCTCGCCGCGGTGAGCCGCGCCGAGCAGGCCTATGCGGACATCGCGGCCGACGTTCTCGACCGGCGCATCGAGGCCGACGTCACCGAGGCCGAGCTGATGCGCCGCTACGAGCTGAGCCGCACCGAGCTGCAGCGCCTGCTCGATCGCATCGCGGCCGAGGGCTGGATCGCCCGCCTGCCCGGCTATGGCTGGCGCTTCGCCGAGACGCTGTCGAGCCCAGAAGCCCAGGACCAGGCTGCGGCCTTCCGGGCCGTGATCGAGCCGGCAGCGATTCTGCAGCCCGGCTTCGGGCTTCAGCAGGACGTCATCGCGAAGCTTCGCCAGCATCAGCAGCGCGTACTCGGTGGCGAGCTCGACAAGATGACGATCGGCGAGGTCTATCAGTCGGGCTGCGAGTTTCACGAGGAGATCGCGCGCGGCGCCCGCAATCCGTTCTTCGTCGAGTCGCTGCGACGCGTGAACTCGATCCGCCGCCTGTTCGCCTATCGCAGCTTCGCCGATCGAGATGGCATGCGCCGGCACGTCGAGGAGCATTTGCGCCTGCTTAATCTGCTCGAAGCAGGACGTAATCAAGATGCCGCCGAGCTGATGCGAAGTCACCTTCAGCGTCCGCTATCATCGCGCTTGCCTTGAGCTTTTTGGCTCCGCGGCATGTAGTCGGAGCGGAACAGCAAGTAGCAACTTCTGAGCCGTTCGATTGCGATTCCTGGAAGGAGTAACAGCCCGCTATGGGCCGCAAAGGGGAAGCAAGCGTTCGAGGCGGACCCGACGACATACGAGGGGACAGATTGAAGTTTGCCAGAAGTTCGTTGTGATGCACGCCGAATAACACTTTTGAGGTTTTTCTTTTGAGCTTCTGTAGCGCGCAACGATAGTGGTAATACTGTCAATTATGGCTACCGGCACGGCGTTTCCTGATCTCCGCACCAAGTTGATTCATACCACGATCAAGCTGCTGGCCGAGCAAGGTCCGGCGGCCGTTCAAGCTCGGTCCGTGGCCAATGAGGCTGGCGTCTCTACGATGGCTGTTTACAGCCATTTCGGAGGCATGCCGGAGCTATTGCGCGCAGTTGCCGATCAAGGGTTCCGATATCTGGCCTCTGCCTTTGAGGCGACGCCGAAGACCGATGATCCCGTTACAGACGTCTTCCGTTTGGCGTTGTGTTACCGCGACGTGGCCCGGCAGAACCCGCACCTCTACGATCTCATGTTCGGGCTATCAACTCGAGGAGCCTATCGGGCGATCGAGTATGATCCTACTCCGCTTTCTCGCTCGGAATCCCCTGCATTTCAAGAAGCCTTTGGCCATGTGGTTCGAGCCGCGACTCGTCTTATCGAGGCTGGCCGGATCCGCGACGATGATCCGAATGTCATCGCGGTACAGCTGTGGGGCTTCGTTCACGGGTTCATTACCCTCGAATTGGCTGGCCTCTTGGCTCGCTTTGATGACAGCGTCGAACAGATCCTTTTCCCGATGGCAATAAATATGTTGGTTGGCCTCGGCGACACGCCGGAACGCGCCGTCACCTCCATGATGCCATGCGTCAGGTGAGGGCATCCGCTCTCTGTTGATCCTTACGCCCGTTCCCTGAAACGAATAGGGACATTCAGCACTCCTTGCGTCTGCACTATAACGATGTTATTGTCGGTTAATAACATCGTTATGGCTGCTCAAGCAGTGACGCCAGCATCTGAACTGGCGCTCGTAACAGAGGGAGGATTTGTATGGCTGTATCAGTTCTGCCTGATTCGCCTCAGGGCCGGTCGACGCCGCTTGTTCGGCTACCAGCAATTCCGTTGCGCATCTGGCTGCTCCGCGCCATCGCGCTGGCGCTCCTCCTGGCTGCGTCCCTTGATGGGTTCGCGGCGATTATGGCGGGGATCGCGTATTACAAAGGAGCCGGGAATGCTGAGATTGCTGCAAAGCGCATCGCGCTGCTGAACGCCGCCGAAGCCGGCCAAGCCGTGGATATTCCCTCAAAAGTCGAGGAGTACGCTGGCAGCACGGTCGCGCTGGTGGGATCGGTCAGTTCGTCCACTTATGCTTATGGCAAGGAGAGTATCGCCGAGCATCTCCTCGTCTACAATGTCATGAGCAAGGAAAAGGCCGCAATGCTCATGGTCCATTCCTTGCTGGGCGGCGTATGCATGCTTTTCGGCGGCCTGCAATTCTGGCCCGCTTTTCGCCGCCGCTTTCCCAAGTGGCACCGCATATCCGGTGGCATCTATATCGTCGTACTGCAGGGCACGATGATCACCGCCATGATCCATCTTGTGCGCACGTCGGTTGCCGACACGCTGGATCATCTGTTTTTCTACGTGGGACTGTGGGGCCTGGCCCTGGGCATATCGTTCAGCCTCTGGATGGCCGTACATGCGTTGTGGCGCAAGCAGATTGCTAACCACCAAGCCTGGATGTGCATAAGCTACGGGCTCTTGCTGAGCACACCCATCCAGCGTTACGGCTGGCTGCTTTTTGGCGCGCTGGATCCGGGCATCCGCTTTACCGAAGCAAATTATGCCGTCACAGGGGTGCTGATCCCCCTTTCTTTGACGGTCGGCTACCTTCTGTTTACGATCAACCGCTGGGTGCAGCCGGTTCGCCGGGCCGAGTCCGCAAGCATGACTGCGGCTTCCGAAAAGCGCGCGCGTCTTGCACGCAACCTGGCGCTCGTGAGTTTCCCTGCCCTCGTCGCAGCCGCCGCCATTGTTGTTCAATACTACATGGTGACCCCCGCGCTGGAGCAGGCCTTCAGCGCCCGAGAATTGGTCCCGGCGGGTGTCATCCACCTTCATGACACCGTGATTGCAAGCGATGTCGTAAGCCGCGCGACGTTCGCGCTGGCGACGTTAGTTGGCTTGTCGAGCGGAGCGCATCTGCTGTGGATCGCCTTCGTCCGACGGCAACCGAACGGTGTTCTGGCTGCACCTTCCTGGGCGTTGGCGTTCTCCGGCGCCGTCGCGGGAATTGTATTGATGTACTGGGGCCTGCGGATGGGTATGCCGAGCTTCGCTACCCTTGCAGGCGGTTCGATGCACATGATTGGAGGAGCCGCCACTCTGTTGTTCGCGGTTCTGCTTGCCTTCGCCTTGCGCCGCGGAGAGGTGGCCTGGGTCAAGGAATGGGGCGTATTCGTCCTCGCCTGCATCGCGGCTACGCCCACCTTCTACTTTCTACTGCCCGTTATGGGCGCGTCCGGATTTGACGCACAGTGGGTGAGGGAGGGCCACATCTTCCGCCTGGCCCTCGCTGGCCAATGGTTGGTGGCGATAATGGGCGCCTTCATCTACGCGGCCTATGGACAAGCAACCCAAAGCAGACTGGCTCGCTGAAACCGGAGCCGCGGTGGCCATCAAGGGCGGGGACGAGTCCTCCTCGCCCACGCGCCGCGACGTGCGGAGCCCGACCCACGAGTCCAACTGGTGCGATAACCAGAGGGTTTCTCCTGATGGGAGAGGCCACCTACAAAAAGGAGTGATGTCAATGCCAACCTATTATTGCTCCAGCATCGAGGGACGCCTTTCGGGCAGGCAGAAGAGTGCGATTGCGGCTGAGATCACGCGGATCCATGCGGAGGTGACGGGAGCGCCGACCTACTTCGCGCAAGTCATTTTCGAAGACGTGAAAGCTGAGAACTACTTTATGGGCGGCGCGCCACTGACGCATGACCAGGTGTTTGTCTACGGTCACATCCGAGGCGGGCGCGCTGCGATCGACAAGACACGAATGATCAAATTGATGGCAGAGGCCGTCGCGGTTGCCGCCTCTGCCGCGGATCACCGCAGCGTATGGGTATATGTCGGCGAGCTTCCAGCGCGGCAGATGATCGAATTTGGTCACGTACTGCCAGAGGCCGGCGATGAACCGGCGTGGACAGCCAATCTGCCGGCAGCGGATCGCGATTTCATGCAATCCGTGGGACCGCAGACAAAGGGCAAATGAAAGAAGGGCGGCAACGCCCGTGCCGCGGTTAGCTCGTCGGCAGATAGCGCTCGGACTGCCTGCAAGAGGCAGGCGGTTCGATACGCGAAAATGTCAATCAGGGAAGGTCTTCAATGCGTAACTATACCCGATTCTACATCGACGGTGACTGGGTGGAACCACTCGGTGGCAACGCGATCCACGTGGTCAATCCCGCCAACGAGCAGCCGGCAGGATTAATCACTCTAGGAACAGCTGCGGACGTCGATCGCGCTGTGAAGGCCGCGCGAACGGCATTTGCCAGCTTCTCCCGCAGCAGCCGCCAGGAGCGGATCGATATCCTTTCCAGCATTTTGAACGTGTACGCGAAGCGCCATGCCGATCTCGGCGCCGCTCTTACCGAAGAACTCGGCGCACCCACGAAGTTCGCGATGGAATTGCAGGCCGGCGTTGGCCTTGCGCATCTCCAGACCGCAATCAATGCCCTGAAGAATTACGAGTTCGAGCATCCGCAGGGACCGCGCACAGTGGTGCGCCGTGAGCCTATTGGGGTGGTCGGAATGATCACGCCTTGGAACTGGCCGATCAACCAAATCATGGTCAAGGTCGTTCCGGCCCTGGCCACTGGGTGCACCGCCGTGCATAAGCCTTCCGAGGTTGCCCCGTTCACTGCTCATGTCCTCGCGGAGATCTTCCACGAAGCCGGCGTTCCGAAGGGCGTCTATAATCTGGTCGACGGTGATGGGCCGACCGTCGGAGCCGCCATATCCGCGCATCCCGGTGTCGACATGGTTTCTTTCACTGGATCGACTGCGGCGGGGATTGATGTTGCGAAACGCGCGGCTGACACCGTGAAGCGTGTGCATCAGGAGTTGGGCGGCAAGTCGCCCAACATCATCTTGGATGACGCCAATTTCGCAACCGCGATCACAGAGAACATTTATCGACTGATGCTCAACTCGGGGCAGACGTGTCATGCGCCGACCCGGATGCTGGTTCCCCAGAACCAGATGGAAGGAGCCAAGCAAATTGCAAAACAGGTCGTGGCGTCGATCACTTATGGCGACCCAAAAACGGACGTGTACATGGGTCCCGTCGTTTCCGAACGCCAGTGGGATCGAATCCAGCGGTTGATCAAGACGGGGATCGATGAGGGCGCCACGCTCGTTACAGGCGGTATGGGGCGCCCGGAAAATATGAAGGTCGGATACTACGTCAAGCCCACGGTGTTTGCGGACGTTGAAAACACCATGGCCATCGCGCGTGAGGAAATTTTCGGACCTGTTCTCGCCATCATCGGCTACACGGACGTCGACGACGCAGTAACAATCGCCAACGATACCGTGTACGGGCTCGGCGCTTATGTGCAATCGGCGAGCATTGAAAAGGCCCGGGCTGTCGCTGACAGACTTCAAGCGGGCATGGTCTATATTAATGGCGCGTCAGAAGATACCGAAGCTCCTTTCGGCGGATACAAAATGTCCGGTAACGGTCGTGAATGGGGCGAACTCGCCTTCAGTGAATTCCTCGAGACCAAGGCTGTCATTCATGCGACGGCGGACTGACAGGGTCGAATATTGCGTCGAAACCGTTCGGCGGCAGTAGGTCCCAGCAGCAGAGCCGGCGGTCGTTGCGTGCACGGTCGGAGATGAACGCGCGGCGCCGGCTCGTCCAGTCCGTAGTAGTCGAGCCGAGCCCTCGCATGGTCATTGAGGGGAACTCATATCGTGGGCGAGCCTTTCGGCGGCGACTTTAGTCGTCCGAAGGAGCCAACCGAAGTCGGTATGGACGATCAAAATCGAGAGATGTGGCTTGGCTGCGGCGCGTAAAAGCGTGAACGTCTGCTCGCCACCGGTCGGACCCGAATTAGTTCGATAAAAGAATTGAAATCAGCTTTCGAAGGCGAGCCTCCAGGAGGTACGGAGGGTCAGGGGGCAGCACACGCATAGTCGCGGGCTGCAACAAGTAAATAGTTCAAAGATGACCTCATTTTGCGTTTTTTAGCCGAAGCGAGCGTGCGCCTAGGTGGTCGTGAGCTTGAGCGGATGCGTCCCGCTCTGGCGATCGAGGGGAAGACTCGAGCGGCTTGACTAGTTCCAAAAAAGAACGTTAGATCGGCGAGGAACGACGGTCGATCAAGGCCGCGCTTTGTTGGATCGTGCCACTCGGGCATGCAATCCTCAATTTTGGGAGGAAGTGATGCTGGGGCTCTTCAGGTCTGCTTTCGCGGTGCTGCTTCTGGCGTTCGGGTCATCGGCTTCTGCTGCCGATATGCCGGGGATCACGCCAACGGAGATCAGGATCGGGGGCATCTTTCCCTTTAGCGGTCCTGCTTCGTCGATCGGTCTCGTTGGTCGAGGGCTTCTCGCGTATGTCCAGTCGATTAACGACCGCGGCGGAGTAAACGGCCGAAAGGTCAACTACATAGCGTATGACGATGCCTATAGCCCACCAAAAGCGGTTGAGCATGCGCGAAGGCTCGTCGAAAGCGATGAAGTGGCCTTCATGTTCAGCCAGCTCGGCACGCCCGGCAACTCGGCCACTGCAAAGTATCTGAAGTCGAGGGGCGTGCCGGCGATCGGCATCGTCTCGGGATCGAACAAGTTCACGAATGTGGCGGAGTTTCCGCTGACGACGACCAGTCTGGTCAGCTTCGACACCGAAGGGAAAATCTACGCCAGGTTCCTGACCAAGACGCTGCCGAACGCGAAGTACGCGATCCTGTATCAGAACGATGATCTCGGAAAAGACTACCTCAACGCTTTCAAGGGGGTCCTTAAAGACGAGTTCGACAAGAAGGTCGTCGCAATTGCCTACGAGGTCAGCGAGCCGACGGTGGATTCGCAGGTGGTGAGTCTCAAGAGTTCGGGCGCCGATGCATTGTTGGTGGCTGGTACCCCGAAGTTCGCGGCACAGGCAATCCGCAAAGCTGCCGAAATCGGTTGGAAACCGATGATCGTACTGAACTACCCATCAAGCTCGGTTGGCGCCACGCTGAAGCCCGCAGGTCTCGATAATTCAATAGGCGTCATCGTTGGAACGGTGGCGATGGACCCGACCGACTCGCAGTGGGATAACAACGACGGAATGAAGAACTTTCGAGCATTTGTCGCGCGGTATTTGCCCGGAATCGATATCGCCGACACGAACTATCTGTTCGGGTATACGCAAGGCATGCTGCTCGAACGCCTGCTCAAGCAGTGTGGGAACGATCTGTCGCGCGAAAATATCATCGGGCAGGCCAAGAACCTCAAGAACGTCGCGCTTCCCACGCTGCTGCCTGGGATCACGGTCAATACAAGCGACAAGATCAACATGAATTTCACGCAAATGAGGCTACAGCGCTGGACCGGGACGCGGTGGGATCAATTCAGCGAGGTTCTCGATGCCAGCTCGGAGTGATGAGGTTGGTGGTGTCTCGCTAACGCCGGTGGCGTCAATCGCTGCAGCTGAAATGAGGTTATCGTGAAAGGATTGATGCAGAATCAGCCTTTGCTGCTGTCCTCGCTCTTGAAGCATGCGGAGCGCTTCCATTCGCGGACGGAGATCGTTTCGCGCACCGTGGAGGGCTCGATTCATCGCTATACGTATGGGGATGCGGCGCGTCGCACCAGAAAGCTTGCCGATGCTTTGACCCGCCATGGCATCTTGCAGGGCGATCGTGTCGCAACTCTTGCCTGGAACACGTTCAGGCATTTCGAGATCGAGCATGGCGTCACGGGAATCGGTGCAGTATGGCATGCGATCAACCCGAGGCTTATCCCGGATCAGATCAGCTACATTGCAAATCACGCCGAAGACAAGATCCTGTTCTTCGACAGCTCGTTTCTTCCCCTCGTGGAGAAGCTGGCGGCCGGGCTTTCCTCCGTGAAGATGTTTGTCCTGATGGCGGATCGAGCCGACATGCCAAGGACGACGCTTCCGAATTTGCTGTGCTACGAGGAATTCGTGGACTTGGGAAAGGAGGAGTTTGAATGGCCGGTATTCGACGAACTTTCGGCCTCCTCCCTGTTCTACACGTCGGGGACCACAGGCAATCCCAAGGGCGTTCTCTACTCGCATCGATCGGATATCCTGCATTGCCTCTGCATCTGCGGTGCATACGCAATGGGCATTGCGCCGCGCGACACGCTTCTGCCGATGACTCCGATGTTTCACGCCAACGGGGCCTGGGGCCTGACCCATGCAGCTCCCATGGTCGGTGCCAAGCTGGTCCTGCCAGGACCCAAAATGGACGGCGCCGCCATTGCGGAGTTGATCGACAGGGAAGGCGTGACCATGACCGCCGGGGTCCCGACACTCTATTCAAACCTGCTCCAGTACTTAGAGTCCAGGGGTACCGGTGCTGGGACGCTCGAGCGCATCATAGTTGCCGGTTCGGCGCCCGCGCCTAGCCTGATCGAGGGTCTTGAGCGCCTGGGCGTCTCTGTCAACCATCTGTGGGGCATGACTGAGACGAGTCCTTGCGGTACGTCTTCGCAGCCGTCGCGACGCACGGCGAGCCTTTCCCCGCAGGATCGGCTTCGACGCAAGACCAGCCAGGGGCAGCCGATCTACGGCGTCGACATCAAGATCGCTGACGAGCGGGGCAGTGAAATGCCACGCGACGGAAAATCCAGTGGCCGATTGATGGTGCGTGGACCGTGGATCATCAGCGGTTACTACGGGGAGGACAAGCCGCTGCTGGAGGACGGCTGGTTCAATACCGGGGATGTCGCTGTGATGGATGACGATAATTACATCCAGTTGACCGATCGCGCCAAAGACGTTGTGAAGTCAGGCGGGGAATGGATTTCGTCCATCGACCTGGAAAACCTGGCGAAGGGATGCCCGGGAGTCACGGAGGCGGCCGTGATCGGCGTTCCTCATCCGAGATGGGAGGAGCGACCGCTGCTTATCGTCGTGCCGACATCCGGAGCCATAACGGCGCAATCGATCAGGGCCTATCTGGACAACAAAATCGCCAAATGGTGGATGCCTGACGATATCGTCTTCGTTGACGCGCTCAGCTATGGCGCGACGGGCAAGATCCAGAAGATGGAGCTACGCCAACGCTTCTCAGGGCATTATTCCGCGCCAGCGCGAGGGGATAGTGCAAGAGTGCCACAGGGCACTTCAGCGCAGAGCAACGCATCGTGATGCGAACCTCATCGAGCCGTCGCCAGTCCCCGCCGAAAGGCAAACGCCCGGGATCACGCTGCTTGTCTGCGGGTCCTTGCCTTGCTCGGCTTCTGTTCGGGAGAGGCCTTCTCGAGCTTCGCGCGCGCGCCGGGGCCCGGATGGGTATGAACTTCCTTCGCCGACAGCGGTTCGCCGCATTCCGAGCACACCATTACGGGATCGAAGACCTTGCCGCATTTCTTATGCTCATGCAGCAGAGGTCGCCCGCGTTCGTCGACCATGTGAGTGTCGCCCCAATGGACGAGCGCCATCATGATCGGATAGAGATCGAGGCCCTTTTGCGTCAGGATGTACTCATGGCGCTTGGGTGAATCCTGATACGGAATTCGCCGCAACACGCCGTTCCGCACCAGCTTCTTCAGCCGCTCGGCAAGCAGATGGCGCGTGATCCCGAGCGCAGACTGGAAGCCTTCAAATCGTCGGGTGCGCAGAAAGCATTCGCGTAAAATCAGAAGGGTCCAACGGTCGCCAATTACACCTATGGTTCGTGCCAGTGAACATGGCTCTTCCTCGAGGGCATCCCACTTCATTCGTACTTCTCCACTCTTCCAGCGACGGGTCGCTCGAATCGCCGACGCAACCGTCTTTTCAAGAACCATTCTAGATAGGGACTACGTTCCAAACAACCTCTAACCGATCTGGGCCAAAATAGCAGAATCTGCCAGTTTATTGACAGTTCGTTTTTAGAACTGTATGAGAGTTGGCGATACGGTTCGTGCGGACCAAACATGACCACTTCAACAATGCCTATGCGGGAGAGGCCGGCGTGACAGCTCTGAAGGTTGAATTCCAGTTCGATTTCGGCAGTCCCAACGCCTATCTGGCGGAACGCGCAATACCTGGCGTCGAGCGACGGACAGGCGTGAAGTTTGATTATGTGCCGATACTTCTCGGCGGCATCTACAAGGCGACCGGCAACATGTCCCCGGCGGAGTCGCTGCACGGCATCAAGAACAAGCCCGAATACATGGCGCTCGAGACGCAGCGCTTCATCCGTCGCCACAACATTACGACATTTCGGCAAAATCCGTTTTTCCCGGTGAATACGCTGATGCTGATGCGCGGTGCGGTCGCCGCTCAGTTCGAGGGTATGTTCGAGCCGTATTTCCGGGCCGCTTACCATCACATGTGGGAGGATCCGAAGAAGATGGATGACGTCGAGGTGTTCCGCGCGGCTTTCAAATCCTCAGGGCTCGACATCGACAGGCTGATGGCACGAGCTCAACAGGACGACGTCAAGAAGAGGCTCATCGACCTGACCACGGATGCGGTCAACCGCGGAGCATTCGGTTCGCCGACGTTCTTCGTCGGCAAGGAGATGTTCTTCGGCAAGGACCAGCTCCGGGACGTCGAGGAATCGATCGTCGAGCAGATGCGGCAGCCTGCCGCCAGCATTGCGTGACTCGAAACGCGACACGAGATAATGCGGCCTGGCCGAAGGAGTTGGCGTAAGGGCCGGAAGAACCAGCCAGGGGAAGGGAAACGTCATGCCAGGGCCGCTTAGCGGAGTTCGTGTGCTCGATCTGACCGGTGTGGTATCAGGTCCGTTCGCGACGATGTTTTTGGCCGACCAGGGCGCCGACGTGATCAAGATCGAGCCGATTGGTGGCGACATCACCCGCCGCAGCCGCGCCACCATCGACAAGCGCGGTGAGTTCTCGGCGTTGTTCATCTCATCAAACCGTGGCAAGCGTTCGCTTGCGCTCGACGTCAAGAGCGAGGCCGGTCGCGAGGTGCTTGCCAAACTTGTCGCGCAATCCGACGTGCTGGTGCAGAATTTTCGGCCCGGCACGATGGAGCGCCTCGGGCTCGGGGCCGCCGAGTTGCGCGGCCGCTATCCGCGGCTGATTTACGTTTCCATCAGCGGCGTCGGCGAAACCGGCCCTTATGTCAAGAAGCGCGTCTACGATCCGATCATTCAGGGTCTCTCGGGGTTCGCCGACATCCAGTCGCAGCCCGTGACCAACCGGCCACAGATGATCAGAACCATCGTTTGCGACAAGACCACGGCCGTCATGACGGCACAAGCGGTTGCAGCAGCGCTCTATGCGCGAGAGAAGAGCGGACAAGGGGATCACATCCAGGTCGCGATGCTGGATGCAATGATCTCCTACCTCTGGCCAGAAGGTATGATGCAATACACTGTGGTGGGCGCCGAGGCTGCTGCGGCCGATCCCAATGATCGCCCCGACCTCGTGTTCAAGACCAGCGACGGCTACATCACTTGCGGTACTATCTCGGACTCGGAATGGCAGGGGTTTTGTCGCGCGACAGGTGATCCGGAGCTTGGCACCGACCCACGTTTTGCAACGCCGGCGGCGCGTTCCGTCAATGCGACTGCCCGCATCAACAAGATGGCTGAATACATCGCGCAGCACAACACCGCCGAATGGCTGGAGCGGCTCGATGCAGCGGACGTCCCCTGCGCGCCGATCCTGCGCCGTGGGGAGATCATTCACAACGAGCAGGTGATTGCGCGCGATCTCATTGCCGAGTTGGACCAGCCCAGTGTTGGTCGCATTCGACAGCCCAAGCCGGCCGCTCGCTTCGAAGTCAATCCGGCTGCGATCGGTGGCCCCGCCCCCCGAATCGGCGAGCATTCGCGCGAGATCCTGGGTGAGCTCGGCTATGACAATGCCGCAATCGAGAAGATGGCGACCGAAAAATCGGTCCGGATCTCGGGTTAAGCCGGCGGAGCTTTTGGCAGCACCGGCGTAATTGGAACGAGCGGAATGTTAGCTTCCTGGCCGAGCCGATAGGCAGGCCGGGCGTGGATGCGCTCCAGATAGGGCAGGGCGTTATCGCAGACGCCCACCTCATAGGTGATCGCCCATTCGAGACACGTGGTCAGCAGGATATCGGCGCTGGTGAACTGATCGCCCATCAGGTATCGGCGTCCATCGGCAAGCGCGACCTCCACATGGCGCAATTGCTCGCGGAAATACTCGCCTGCCCTGGCGACGACTTCGGGAGCAATTCCGTAGATGGTGCCAAGCCCATCTGCCCGATGGCGCCGCATTACATAGAGGCTAGTGGAATCAAGCTCTGCAACGATGAAGAAGCACCATTCCAGCCACGCAGCATAGTCGCGCTGCTTTTCTGGGATCAGCGCCCGGTCCCGCGTGGAGTAAGTGCGTGACAGGTACGCGACGATAGCGGCACTCTCGCCGATGCAGAAATCGCCGTCCTGTAGCAGCGGGACCTTCTGCCGCGGATTGAGCGCGGTATATTCCGCCGTCTTGGTTTCCCCAGTACGCGGCCCGATCGGCTTGCTCGTGTAGGCGAGACCAAGCTCGTACATCGCCCAGTGCGCCCGTACGGTCCGGCTGGTGCCTGCTCCCCACAGCGTCAGATTCGGCATGGTGTCCATCTCACCAATTCTCCGCGGAAGGACGGAGGTCGAGTTCATGGGTCCAGCCATCTCGGGTCTGCTCGTGCGCGAACCAATAGGCTTCCGCGATCGATGATGTTTTCGTCAGGCTGTCCGGTGGAATCTCGCTCGCCTCCATGCCTTTAGCCGCCTTCATGCGGGCATGGATCGCCGGGCTGTCGACGCCGGCATCGATAATGAGGTGCACCACGTGGATATTTTTTGGGCCCAATTCCCGGGCCATTGACTGCGCGACAGCGCGTAGACCGAATTTCGCGCTGGCGAAGGCCGCATAGCCCGCTCCGCCGCGGAGGCTGGCGGTCGCGCCGGTGAACAGGATGCTGCCCCGACCGCGCGATACCATGTAGCGTGCGGCCTCGCGGCCGACCAGAAATCCGGCGTAACAGGCGAGTTCCCACGCTTTAGAGAACAGCTTCTCGGTTGTCTCCAGTAAAGGCTTGTTGACGTTCGATCCGGCGTTGAAAAGGCAGACCTCGATTGGCCCGATCTCCTTCTCGATGCGCGCGAATATTTCCTGAACCCCGGATTCCTGGCGAGCATCGACACTAAAGGCGTGAATCCTGTGACCCGCCGCTCTCAGCTCCGCCACGAGGGCCTGCGATTTTGCTGCCTCTCGCCTGCAGATACAAACGGTATATCCGCCCTTCGCAAAGCGGCGGGCGACGGCCGCCCCGATCGCGTCGCCAGCGCCGACAAGTATCGCCACTCCGCGGGCTCTCGCCATCTCAATTCCTCCCCATAAGTTCGTATTTGAAACTGTGTAAATAGACTGTGTCGACGATGCTGTAAACGGCGTCTGCGAGTGACAGAACCAGTTTCGATGCACAGGCCAGATAAATCAATCTGAAAATGTCGATTGACTAGTTCTAAAAAAGAACGTTCAATCGTCGTTAGATGCGGTGACTGAGCGGGCTGCCGGCGCTAAGCCAAAGACGCCAGATCTAGCCTGATCGGAGGAAGAGCCATGCAAAAGCGGAGCGCGACCGTCGCTGTGATCGGCGCCGGTGACTATATCGGTGCTGAGATCGCGAAGAAATTTGCTTCGGAAGGCTTCACGGTCTTCGCCGGTCGCCGCAACGGCGACAAGCTGGAGCCTTTGGTCAAGGAAATCGAGAAGGCAGGGGGCGAGATTCATGCGCGTTCGCTCGACGCGCGCAAGGAAGATGAGATCGTTTCATTCCTCGGCGATGCCGACAAGCACGCTCCGCTCGAGGTCTGCATCTTCAACATCGGCGCCAATGTCAATTTTCCCATTCTCGACACCACTGAACGGGTGTTCCGCAAAGTTTGGGAAATGGCGTGCTATTCCGGCTTTCTCGCGGGGCGCGAAGCCGCGCGGCTGATGCTGCCCCGCGGCAAGGGCAACATCTTCTTCACAGGCGCGACCGCCAGTCTCCGCGGCGGAACGGGCTATGCGGCGTTCGCCAGCGCAAAGTTTGGCCTTCGCGCGGTTGCGCAGGCGATCGCGCGCGAATTGGGCCCCAAGAACATCCACGTCGCGCACCTCGTCATCGATTCCGGCGTCGATACCGAATGGGTTCGCCAGAGACGGATCGAGGCGCTTGGGCCGAATGCACTGGACAATCCCGACCTGCTGATGCCCCCAGCCTCCGTCGCAGAATCGTATTGGCAGCTCTATCAACAGCCCCGCAGCGCGTGGACGTTCGAGATGGAAATTCGACCGTTCGGCGAAAAGTGGTAACGAGGCCTTTCGATGGAGCTTAAGCTTTCGAAAGAGGATGCTGCTTTCCGCGATGAAGTGCGTGCATTCATCGTGGAGCACTATCCGCAGGAAATGCGGGTGCCGAACCCGGAGACCGACCTGACCAAGGAGCAGACGCTCCTTTGGCATCGCATCCTCTACAAGAAGGGCTGGATCGCGCCGCTGTGGCCGAAGGAATATGGTGGGCCCGGCTGGTCGATCACGCAGCGCTTCATCTTCGAGCAGGAAACCAGCCGAGCCGGGACGCTGCCGCCTTTGGCATTCAGCGTCACCATGGTCGGGCCGGTCATCTACACTTTCGGTAGCAAGGCGCAGAAGGAGAAATTCCTGCCGCGCATTCTCTCCGGCGAGGACTGGTGGTGTCAGGGCTATTCGGAGCCCGGCTCAGGATCGGACCTTGCGTCGGTCAGAACCAAGGCCGTACGTGATGGCGACCATTACGTCGTCAACGGCCACAAGACCTGGACGACGCTGGCGCAGCACGCCGACTGGATCTTTTGCCTGGTGCGGACCGACCCGGCGGCCAAACCGCAGGCCGGCATATCCTTTCTCCTGATCGATATGAAATCGCCCGGCGTGACCGTGCGCCCGATCATCACCATCGACGGCAGCCACGAGGTCAATGACGTCTTCCTGGAAAATGTCCGCGTTCCGATCGAAAACCTGATCGGTGAGGAGAATAAGGGCTGGACCTACGCAAAATTCCTGCTCGGAAACGAGCGCACCAGTATGGCTGGCATCGGCCGTTCGACGCGCTACCTGGATCGGCTGAAGCAAATCGTGAAGGCCGAGATTCCCGAAGAAGATCCGACGTATCTCGAATTCGTGCGGGATATCGCACGGATCGAGCTGGACGTGTTGGCCTTGGAAGCAACCGAGCTTCGCGTGGTGGCACAAATGGCCCGCGGGATCGATCCAGGCGCCGCCGCGTCGTTGTTCAAGATTCGGGGTACGGAGATCTTCCAGAACATCACCGAGCTGGCGCACCGGGCAATCGGTAATTACGGTCTGGCGATCCGGGAGCATCCCGTCAGTGCCAACCACTTCATGCCGGGCCCGGCCTACGGTCACACTGCGTCCGAGAAGTACCTGAATTCACGCAAGCTCTCGATCTACGGCGGATCGAACGAGATCCAGCGCAACATCATCGCCAAGGCCGTGCTCGGACTTTAGGCCGAGCGGAGTACGGGGGATCGGATGGATATTCAGTTCACGGAAGAGCAGGAACTATTGCGGTCCAGCGTGCAGCGGCTTCTGCGGGATCGATACGACTTTGAAGCGCGTCGCAAGATCGTAGCCAGCGAAGAAGGCTTCAGTCGCAAGCACTGGGCCTCGTTCGCCGAACTCGGCCTGCTTGCCGCACCTTTTTCGGAGGATGCGGGCGGCCTCGGCGGTGGTCCCCTGGCGACCATGATCGTGATGAGGGAATTCGGCCGTCACCTCGTGGTCGAGCCATTTTTGGAGACGGTCGTTCTGGCCGGCGGCCTGATCGAGAGTGAAGCCTCGCCTGCACAGAGGGATCAGTTCATTCCCAACATCATCTCCGGGAAATCAATCTGGGCGCTGGCCTGGGCAGAAAAGGGCTCGCGCTACGATTTCGCTGACGTCACAACAACGGCGCGCCGCGAAGGTAGTGACTATGTCCTGAACGGCGAAAAGGCGGTCGCGATCGCGGCCCCCTGGGCGGATTACCTGATCGTCTCAGCACGCACCTCGGGCCACCGTCTCGACTCGGAAGGCGTCAGTCTGTTCATCGTTGATCGTCGCGCCGCCAATCTTCACCTGCAAGGCTTCAAGACGATCGACGGCCGCCGAGCGGCCGAGGTCAGCCTCAAGGACGTGCGCGTCGGCAACGATAGCTTGCTAGGCGAAGAAGGAGGGGGCGCCGCCGCGCTAGAAGCGATTTCCGAACGCGTCATTGGCGCGCTGTGTGCCGAGGCCGTCGGCGCGATGGCCGAATTGAACTCGGCGACGCTGGAATACACCAAGACGCGAAAACAGTTCGGCGTGGCGCTCGGCACCTTCCAGGTTTTGCAGCATCGGATGGTAGACATGTTCATCGCGCATCAGGAAGCGGTGTCCCTGATGCAGCATCTCAACTTAGGTCTGGCGGCAAACGAATCGGGCCTATCGAGACTGGCGTCGGGAGCCAAGGCAAAGGTCGGCTACGCCGCTAGATTCGTGGCCGATCAGGCCGTGCAACTGCATGGCGGCATGGGCATGAGCGACGAGCTCAATGTCGGCCACTACTTCAAGCGGATTTCTTCCATCAACATCCAGTACGGCGATCCCGCATTCCATGTTCTGCGCTATGCGCAGACCGATGCGGCCGCATAAAACAGAGGCAAAATATGACAGAAGCAGTCATCGTATCGACCGCGCGCACCGGGGTCGGGAAGGCCTATCGCGGGGCGCTGAACAACACCGACGGACCGACCATGGCGGGCCATGTGATCGCGGAAGCCGTCAGGCGCGCCAAGATCGAGCCCGGCGAAGTCGAGGACATCGTGATGGGTTGCGCGATGCAGCAGGGCACCATGGTTATGAACGTCGCCCGCAAAGGCGCGATCCGTGCCGGATTGCCGGTGACGGTTGCCGGCACGACCATTGATCGGCAATGCGCATCCGGCTTGCAGGCCATCGCGGTCGCCGCGCGCTCGATCATGCTTGACGGCGTCGATGTCGCCATCGGAGGCGGCATCGAATCCATCAGCCTCGTCCAGAACGAGTATATGAACAAGTTTCACGCTGTCGACGCCGATTTGATGGCGATGAAGCCGGAAATGTACATGTCGATGCTGGAGACTGCCGAAGTGGTCGCCGAGCGCTACAAGATCGGGCGCGACCGCCAGGATGAATATTCGCTCGACTGCCAGCGTCGCGTCGGAGCCGCGCTGCAGGGTGGGCGCTTCAGTGACGAGATCGTTCCGATCACGACGAAAACGGCTGTCGTCGACAAGGACACCAAGGAGATCTCCTACCAGGAGGTTACCCTGGCAAAAGACGAAGGTCCGCGCCCGGAGACCACGGCCGAGGGCTTGGCCAAAATCAAGCCGGTGTTCGAAGGCAAGACCATCAGTGCTGGCAATGCCAGCCAGCTCTCCGATGGCGCGTCGGCTTGCGTAATCATGAGCGACAAGATTGCTGCAAAGAAGGGAATCCAACCACTTGGTATTTTCCGCGGCTTCGTCGCCGCGGGTGTCGAGCCCGACGAGATGGGTGTCGGGCCGGTGGCCGCGATCCCTCGCTTGTTGAAACGGCACGGCTTGCGAATCGACGATATCGATCTGTGGGAGCTGAACGAGGCCTATGCGGTTCAGGTGATCTACTGCCGCGACAAGCTGGGCATTGATCCGGACAAATTGAACGTCAATGGTGGGGCGATCGCCATCGGCCACCCCTATGGCATGACGGGCTCGCGACTGGCCGGCCATATCCTGATCGAGGGCCGGCGCCGCAAAGCGAAATTCGGCGTGGTGACGATGTGCATCGGCGGCGGTATGGGTGCGGCCGGGCTTTTCGAGATCGTGCACTGATCGGAAACTGGAGGCTTACGTGAAGACAGCTATCACTGAACTATTTGGCATCCAGCATCCGATTATTCAGGGCGGCATGCATTATGTCGGCTTTGCCGAACTGGCTGCAGCGGTGTCCAACGCCGGCGGCCTTGGCATCATCACCGGCTTGACGCAGAAGACGCCGGAGCTGTTGGCCAAGGAGATCGCGCGCTGCCGCGATATGACGGACAAGCCGTTCGGCGTAAACCTCACCTTCCTGCCGACCTTTTCGGCGCCACCCTATCCCGAATACATTCAAGCCATCGCCGAAGGCGGCGTCAGGGCCGTCGAGACCGCGGGCCGCAGTCCCGAGCAATACATGCCAGCGCTCAAGGCGGCCGGCATCAAGGTGATCCACAAGTGCACGTCCGTCCGGCATTCGCTCAAAGCCCAGGAAATCGGGTGCGACGCCGTCAGCGTCGACGGTTTCGAATGCGGCGGTCATCCCGGCGAAGACGACATGCCCAACATGATCCTGTTGCCGCGCGCCGCCGATGAGCTGTCGATCCCATTCGTGGCGTCGGGCGGCATGGCGGATGCCCGCAGCCTAGTCGCGGCGCTGGCGATGGGCGCGGCAGGCATCAATATGGGCACGCGTTTCATCGCTACCAAGGAAGCGCCGGTGCACGACAACGTCAAGAACGCGCTGTTGGAAGCTACCGAACTCGACACCCGCCTTGTAATGCGCAACTTGCGCAACACCGAGCGTGTGTTGAAGAACAAGGGCGTCGATCGCCTGCTAGAGATCGAGCGTGAAAAGGGCAAGAGCCTGAAGATCGAGGACATCCTCGACCAGGTCGCGGGCGTCTACCCCAGGGTCATGATCGATGGCGACATGGATGCCGGGGCCTGGAGCTGCGGCATGGTCGTCGGCCTCATCCATGACATTCCAACGGTGAAGGAACTGATCGATCGCATCATGACCGATGCGGATGCGATCATCCGTCAGCGACTAACCGGCTTCCTCGACGCCGACGAAAATTCCGTCCGAAAGGGGGCTTGAGGCGACAGACGTCCGCTAACGAGGTGGCGGATTGCTGATGGTCCTGGGCCGGGAGGCTGCGTATCATGACCGATGGATCAATTTCGATCGACACTGGAACGAACGAACTACTCTGTTCGGTCCGAGATCGCGTTGCCATTATCACGCTGAACCGGCCCGAAGCGCGGAATTCACTATCGGACCACTTGACGCCGGCGCTGCGCCGGATGATCAGGCAAACTGGCAGCGATCCTGATGTCGGCGCTCTGCTGATCACCGGCGCCGGCACCGCGTTTTGCTCCGGCGGTGATGTCAAGGGTATGGGCACAAAGTCGTCCACGAGGCCCATGGCCTATGGAGACAAGGTCGTACGCCTGCTGGAAGGGCAGCGGACGCTGACCGGGGCGCTTGTTTCTGTCCGCAAGCCAACGATCGCGGCGCTTCCGGGGCCGGCCGCCGGCGCCGGCCTTGCCATCGCGCTTGCTTGCGATATCCGGATTGCCTCCGAATCTGCCTTAATGACTACTGGTTATGCCAAGATTGCATTGACCGGAGACTACGGAATTTCCTGGCTGCTGACCCGGTTGGCCGGAACGGCGCGCGCGCGAGAGCTGATGTATTTGTCAGAACGGATCGATGCCCGCCGCTGCGAGGCGTTGGGCCTTGTCAACCGCGTAGTACCCGATGCAGATCTGCTAAGCGAAGCGTTTGTCATCGCAAGAACACTCGCGAATGGTCCGGCCCATGCGTATGCAGCGATCAAAGACAATCTCGATCTGGCGCTGTCGACAGATTTTGTGACATCGCTGGACCATGAAGCCAAAAACATGGTCATGGCGGCGGAGACTGCACAGCATGCTGAAGCCGTAAAGGCGTTCATCGAGAAGCGCGCGCCTGATTTTCGAGGCATTCCATGAAGACAGCAATTGTCATCGGAGTGGGCCCAGAGCGGGGACTGGGGGCCCAGTTGTGCAAGAGATTCGCCGCTGAAGGTTTGAGGGTGATAGTCGCCGGCCGTACGAAACTCGCGCTCGAGACGATCGCAAATGACATTACCTCATCGGGCGGACAGGCTCTCCCGATAGTGGCGGATGCGACGAACGAAGCCGATGTAGTAGCAATGTTCGACAGAGCCGGCGATGAACTCGATCTGGCGATCTATAATGCGGGCAACAACACACCCGGACGTATTCTGGAGATGGAACGGGGTACTTCGAGCAAAGCTGGCGTGTCGTCTGCTTCGGTGGGTTCCTGTTTGGCCGCGAGGCCGTTCGCCGCATGCTGCCGAACAAGGCCGGCACGCTTTTGTTTACCGGCGCCAGTGCTTCGCTGCGCGGAAAAGCGGGGTATGGCGCGTTCAATTCGGCGAAAGCTGGCCTGCGGATTCTCGCGCAGGCCATGGCAAAGGAATATGCCAGCGAAGGGATCCATGTAGGGCACGTCGTTGTCGACGGAGCCATCGCCGGTGACAAGATCTTCAAGCGCATACCCGACGCAGCCCAGCGGGAGAACAGCCTGGTCAGTATCGAGGGCATAGTCGACGCATTTGCGTTCCTCTACCGGCAATCACCGCGAGCATGGTCGTTTGAAGTTGATGTCCGTACCTCCCAGGAAAGGTGGTGATCGCCGTCAAGCCGGTGCCTCATTCATGGGAGGCGGGCCCGTGGGCACCTGAAATTTCTCAGCGTCATGACGTGCAATTGCAAGCCGTGGCCTATGCTCCGCTTCACGGTGCAGGAAGGTGATGGACTACGAACTGGCGTTCGGATTCGTCACTAAGCGTAAAGGCGCGAACATGGCTGCGAAGGCGCGCGATCACATATTTGGCTACACGATTTTCAATGATTTTTCCACGCGAGATGTCCAGCTCATAGAGATGGCAGGCCGGCTCGGGCCGGCCAAGGGTAAAAGCTTTGATGGGGGCAATGTGCTGGGACCCTGGATCGTCACGCCTGACGAAATTGACGACTCCTACAAACTCAGGATGGAAGCTCGCGTGAACTGAGAACTTCGTTCTCAAGGTACCAGCGAAGGCGTGCTTTTCTCGTTCGAGGAAATCATTGCACACGTCACCCTGGATGAGACGTTGATGCCCGGCGAGTTCATCGAGTCCGGCACGGTTGGCAATGGCTGCGGCCTCGAACTCGGCTGGTACCTCGAGCATGGAGAGAGCATTGAGCTCGAAGTCGAGAAGATCGGCATCCTGAAGAACCGCGTGGAACGCCGGACTGGTTGATATCGATGACGACTTGCAAAACGCAAGTCATCATGTATTGTGCCTGCAAGGGCCGGAGTGTGCATCTGCAGGTGCGGGGCCGGAAAACAGGAGGCAACTTTGTCCGAGGAAGCGATGGTTGCGCGCGAGGAGCGTGGCAATATCTCCGTTTTGACGATGGTTTACCGGCCGTACAATCTGCTCGGCCCGAAGCTCATCAACGCTATCGTGGAGCAGGTGGAAGCATCGCGAAAGGCGGGTAGCCGTGCCATCGTGATCAGAAGCGGATTGCGCCACTTTTCTGCCGGCGCCGACCTGGACATCTTTGACAAGCGCGTAGCGGCGGGCACATCTGATCAGAGCGGTGAAAATCGGCTGCTGAGCGGCGTCGAGTTCCTCCGCTTCATGGAATTATTGCCGATTCCGTTGATCGCCAGCGTTCATGGCGTTTGCCTCGGCGGCGGGCTCGAGCTCGCGCTGTCATGCGACTATGTCATCGCGGCTTCGTCAGCAAAGATCGGCTCGGTCGAGGCGACGCTTGGGTTGCATCCGCTACTTGGCGGAATCCAGCGGCAAGTTCAGCGGATCGGGGCACAGCGAGCCAAAGAGATGTCGATGCTGGCACGGCGCTACGATGCGCCGACATTGGAGAAGTGGGGCCTGATTAATCTTACCGTGCCCGAGGAATCCTTGGAAAAGGCGACGATGTCTATCGCGGAGGAGTTCGCGCAGGGGCCGACGGTAGCGCACGCGGCGACCAAGGAGCTTGTGCATATTGCGGTCAACGACGGTGTGGTGGCGGCAGACGAAGCGATGGCAAGAGTGCAGGCGCCGATCTGGGCATCGGAAGATCTGAAAACCGGTCTTGCGTCATTCCGCAAGAACGGCCCGGGTCTCGCCAAGTTCGCGGGGCGCTGACATGGGCGGTCCTCTCAACGGAATCCGTGTCGTCGACTTCTCCCGTGTGTTGGCAGGCCCCTTATGCGCGCGAACCTTGCAGGATCTCGGTGCCGAGGTCATCAAGGTGGAGCCGCCAAGCCCGGACGTCTCACGCTTCGCGTTTCCCTCAACCGACGGGATGTCGGGCTATTACGCGCAGCAGAACGCCGGTAAACGCAACGTCAGCATCAATCTCAATGTTCCCGGTGCTTATGAACTCGCACTGAAGCTCTGCGATACCGCCGATGTCGTCGTGGAAAACTTCCGCGCGGGCACGCTTGGCTTCTTCGGCCTTGATTATGAAACCCTGTCCAAGCGCAATCCGCGATTGGTATATGCCTCGATCACCGGCTATGGCCAGGGCGGACCCTGGCGCAGCCGGATGGCCTATGCGCCGACCGTGCAGGCCGAGGCCGGCTTCACCGAAAACAGCATTCGTCACTATGGAGAGGCGTTGACTGAACCGCGCACGGACAGCCTCTCGCACGCGGACGTCTACGCCGGCCTGCAGGCCACCATCGCGATTCTTGGCGCGCTGAATAGCCGCCAAAGGACAGGTCAGGGCCAATATATCGATGTCGCGATGGCTGCGACACTGCTCGCGGTCAACGAACGTGCACATGTCGATCTTTCCGACGATGATATTGGAGCCGAGCCCGCCGTGCTCGGCGCGACGGACTGCTCATTCTTTACCGGACCTAATGGAGAGCATTTCACGGTTGCGACGAGCATTATCGGCAGCCGGACCTTCCCATCCTGGCTGCGCGCGATGCGTCGCGTGGATTTGATGGACGACCCGCGCTTTGCGAGCGCGGCCGCGCGTCGCTTGAATTTCGGTGTGCTGCACCAGATCATCCAGTCGTGGATCTTGACCTTCCCCGACATGGCGACGCTCGATGCCCAATTCGACGAAGCCAAGATCGCGATGGGCGAGATCCGCTCGATCAAGGAACTAAGCGCGTCGGAATGGAGCGATTATTGGGGCGCAGTGCAGCACGTGCCGGACCGCAGCGGCGGCGAATATCGACTGCCGGGTCGGCCGTGGCGGTTCTCGGCGGAGGAGTTGAAGCCGATCGGAGCACCTGCGTTCCAGGGAGAGCACAATTTCGAGGTGTTCAGCGAACTGGGCGTGAGCCAGGAGGAACTGAGACGCTTGAGCGAAGCGGGTGTGCTGGTCACGCATCCCCGCGCTCTGGAGCCCGAGATTGGCGTCAAGCCGCCGGCCGAGTCGGGCCGTGCGGCCTGAGATACGAGAGAACCATTCGGCTGCGAAGGTTTGCAACCCCCTAGCTGGCACTGGACATACTGGGATTCGGCTCAATATGGTATGAGCGGAATTCGAAGCTTAGGAAAACGATGTCCGGTGCGAAGCAGAGCCGTCTTGCCAATAAGGAATGCTCCATGGCCCGCGCCATGGAGGTGGTCGGCGACCGCTGGTCCATCCTGATTCTCCGTGAAGCCTATTATGGCGTGAAGCGGTTCGATGAGTTCGAACACTACATTGGCATTGCTCCCAATATCTTGAGCAATCGCTTGAAGAAGTTCGTCGATGCTGGTGTGATGACGCGCGTGCCGCTGCCCGAACATTCCGGACGATACGAGTACGTGCTGACCGAGAAGGGGCGCGCTTTCTTTCCGGCCTACCTGGCTCTCAAGAGGTGGGGCGATGATTGGCTCGCAGAGCCTGAGGGACCGCAGGTCGTCTTCCGCGATCGTGTCGCTGGGCGCCCGATTGAATTTCCCGTACTGCGGACGTCCAGCGGCAAGCCTCTGCGGCTCGAGGACGTCGAAGTCGTGCCGGGCTCGGGCGCCGTTCCCTTCAATCGCAAGCGATTTGGTGGCACGGCTTCTGCGGAAGCCTCGGCTGGTGTGAGGGCAAGCGCCCAAAGACGAAAGCGGAAGTAGCGGCTTGCCAAGATGTGGCTAAGGCGGCCGGGAGAACGCAGCAGCCGTGGCCCGCTCCGCTTTTACCGGAGCTGAACCCCGCTACTGCCAGCGCCGAAAGATGATGCTCGCGTTGACGCCTCCAAAGCCGAAACCGTTGGAGATCGCATGCTCCATCGTCATGGGCCGGGCCTGACCGGCGACAAGGTCGACACCTGCCGCGGCGGCATCGCAAGTTTCGAGATTGAGAGTAGGTGGCGCGACCTGATCGCGCAGTGCCAGAATCGTGAAGATTGCTTCCGCTCCGCCGGCCGCTCCGAGCAGATGGCCAGTTGCGGATTTGGTGGCACTCACGGCAATCTGCCCCTCGCGGCCGAAGACCGCCTTGATCGCCTCCAGTTCGGAAACATCGCCAACTGGCGTTGACGTGGAATGCGCGTTGAGGTGCTGGACGTCACCGGGTTTGAGGCCGGCCTGCCGCAATGCGCCTTCCATGGCGCGGCGCGCACCGTCGCCGTCCTCGGGCCCTGACGTGATGTGGTACGCATCTGCCGTCGTTCCGTAGCCGACGATTTCCGCAATCGGCTTTGCGCCGCGGCGGATCGCATGCTCCAGCTCTTCTATGACCAGGACGCCCGCGCCTTCGCCCATGACAAAGCCGTCGCGATCACGGTCGAAGGGACGGGAAGCGCGGGCGGGCGTTTCATTGAAGCCGGTCGAAAGCGCACGCGCAGCGGCGAACCCGCCCAGGCTCACGAGATCGATGCAGGCTTCCGAACCGCCGCAAACCGCGGCGTCGGCTTCTCCAGATCGGATCAGGCGTGCGGCATCGCCGATTGCCTGCACGCTCGCGGCGCAGGCGGTGACCGGCGCGCCGATGGGACCCTTGAAGCCGTAGCGGATCGAGATGTGGCCAGCCGCGAGATTTGCGAGAAAGGACGGCACGGTGAAAGGCGAGAGACGCCGGACCCCGCGCTGGTCTGTGGTGCGGACCGCTTCCACGATCGCCGGAAAGCCTCCGATGCCGGAAGCGATCACTGTTGCCGTGCGCTCGAGCGAATGCGCATCGGACGGAGTCCATTCCGCCTGGGCAATGGCCTCGGCCGCGGCGGCAAGCGCGAACAGGATGAAGCGATCCATCCTTCGCTGATCCTTAGGCGCGACGGTCAGATCCGGATCGAATCCGCCCTCTTGATCTTTGGCCCTTGTCGGCACCATTCCTGCGACCCGCGCCGGCAGGGCCGCCGCCCACTCGGGAAGGGCGGCAAGCCCCGAACGGGCCGCGAGCAGCCGTGACCACGCCAGCTCGCTGCCGCAACCCACCGGCGATACCAATCCCAATCCCGTAACGACGACTCGGCGCATCACGGATTCCGTCTCACAAGGAAAGCGCAAGTAGCGCGCGTCTGGTCTCGGTCCGGATCAGATTCGCCCGATACTCCGCTGAAGCGTAGCGATCCGAGAGGCATTCGGTGGTCTCGCTCAGCAATGTGGCCGCCTGGTCGATATTCTCCCGCGACAACGTCTTTCCGGTCAGGAAATCGGCAGCGGCCTGGCCGGCGAAAGCGTGGTTCGCCGCGCCTGTCACGCCGAGGGAGACCTCGGCCACCACGCCGTCTCGCATGCGCACGCCGACCGCAATGCCCACGACAGCAAAGCCGCTCGCGGGATGCCGGATCTTTCGGTATATGAAGCGCATGCCGGCTGTCGGCCGCGGGATATGAATGCTGGTGAGAACCTCGTCCGGTTCCAGCACAGTAGAAAAGATATCGACAAAGAAATCCTGCGCCGCGACCCGTCTGTGGCCGTTCGCGCCGGCGATCTCGATCTCTGCCTTCAGTGCGACGACGACCGCCGGCCAGTCAGCTGCCGGATCGGCATTCGCAAGCGAGCCGCCGATCGTGCCACGGTTACGCACCTGGGGATCGGCTATCAGACTCGCCGCCTGGCGAAAGATGGGCAATTCCTCGAACAGCGTCTCTGATGCAAGCAGGTCGGCATGCCGCGTCAGCGCGCCGATCCTGACTCCGGCTTTGCCGATCTCGATGCCCTTGAGCTCGGTGATGCCTCCGATATCGATCAGAAGTTCGGGCGACGCCAGCCGCAGCTTCAGGGCCGGAAGCAAGGTATGGCCACCGGCCAGGAGCTTCGTTCCGTCGGGATCTTCCCGCAGCAGATCGATGGCCTGGGCGAGCGAAGCCGCGCGGACATAGTTGAAGGCTGCCGGGATCATTGGAGTTCTCCCGAGCGCGCCTCTTGTACCGCCTTCCAGATTCGCGGCGGCGTCAGCGGCATATCGAGATGTTTGATACCGAACGGTGACAACGCATCGAGTACGGCGTGGACCATGCAGGGGGGCGCCGCGATCGAGCCACTCTCGCCGATGCCCTTGACGCCAATCGGATTGGTCGGCGAGGGCGTCTCCTGGAACTGCGAGCGGATGTTCGGCACGTGCTCGGCGCGCGGAACGGCATAGTCGAGCAGTGAGCCGGTCAGGAGTTGTCCATTGTCTGGATCGTAGCTGACCTCTTCATAGAGCGCCTGCGCGATGCCCTGCACGACGCCACCATGAATCTGGCCCGCCGCGAGACGTGGATTGATCAGGGTGCCGACGTCGTCAACCGCGACATAGTCGAGAATGTCGACGATGCCAGTCTCAGGATCGACCTCGACGTAGGTGAGGTGGACGCCTGACGGCGAGCCCATACCGGTTGGGTCGTAAAACTCCGTTTCGTCCAGGCCCGGTGTAACGCCATCCGGCAGCTTGTGGCCGACATAAGCCATGCGGGCCACCTTCGAGAACGTTAACGGCGCGATATCCGTGCCAGGCACGCTGAACGCACCGGCGGAATAGGAAACGTCCTTCTCATCCACTTCCAGCATGCTCGCCGCGATCTTCTTTGCTTTGGCCACGACGCGCTGCGAGCACACATGCACACTGGATCCGCCGACCGCCATCGAGCGGGAATTGAACGTGCCGTGGCCGGCCTGCACTTGCCGCGTGTCCCCCTGCACGATGTCGATGTCCTCAACGGGAATCTGCAGCACGTCCGCGGCAATCTGCGACAGCGACGTGATATGGCCCTGACCCTGGCTCATCGAGCCTGAATAGATCGTAGCCCGGCCGCTGGAATCGATGCTGACCCGCGCACTTTCCCAGCCGCCGCGATCAAATCCGCTGAGCGCCAGCCGCCGCGACGGCGCCATGCCACACATATGCGTATAAGCGGCGATGCCGACGCCGCGATAGACACCGCTGGCCCGCAAGGCATCACATTCCTTTCGGCGCCCTTCGTAGTCGAAGGCGGCAAGCGCCTTGTCCAGCAGTCCCTGATAATTACCGCTGTCGTACATCACGCCCGTGCTGCCATACGGTCGATACGGAAATTCCGCTGCTTGAACGAAATTCTTCCGCCGCACCTCGACCTGGTCGAGATGAAGGTGACGCGCGACCGCATCGATCGCCCGCTCGGCGATATAGGCGCCCTCTGGCCGTCCATAGCCGCGATAGGCATCCACCGGCACCGTATTGGTGACAACGACTCGGGATATCGCCTCGTAGTTATCGATCTTATAGGTTCCGGTACCGAAGTTGACGGTGTTCACGGTGGGACCGCCGCTCGCCATGTTCGACAGATAGGCGCCGACATTACCAAGGGTCTCGACTTTCAGGCCCAGGATCTTGCCGTCGTTTTTGAACGCGATCTCGATATTTTCCGTGTGCGCGCGACCGTGGCTGGTCGATTGATGGCTTTCGGAGCGGCTTTCCCACCATTTGACTGGCACGCCGAGCTCGCGTGCGAGATAGGGGCAGAGCAAGTCTTCGGGGTAGAGGTGCATTTTGGCGCCAAACCCACCTCCGATATCAGGCGCGATCACCCGCAACTGATGCTCGGGAATACGAACCGTCTCGGCGATCCAGCGCCGGTGCATGTGCGGAACTTGGCTGCCAATATAGACCGTCAGCGTCCCGTCTGGCTCCGGCGTGGCAACGATCGCGCGCGTTTCCATGCAGGTCGGGATCAGGCGGTTGTTGACGACGCGCAGTCCGATGACCTGATCGGCCTCGTGGGCGGCCTTCTGGTAGTCGCCGCCACGCACCTTGTAGATCGTAGTGATGTTGCCGGGAACGTTGTCATGAAGTTGCGGCACGTCCTGCCGGATTGCGGTCTCTTCGTCGATCACGGCAGGCAGCACTTCGTAACCGACGTCGATCAGCCCGACGGCGTCGTAGGCTTCGGCCAACGTTTCCGCCACTACCAGCGCTACGCATTCGCCGACAAAGCGGACGCGGTCGGTCGCGACTACAGGGCGGAACGGCACCTTGCTGCCCGGAAGAACCCAGTTCGGAACAATCGGGCCAATCTTGCCGGCGAGCGCCATCCCGGAAAGGACCAAGCGAACCCCTGGTGCGGCTTTTGCTGCAGAGAGATCGACGCTTCTAATCTCGGCGTGGGCGTGCGGCGATCGCAGTACCGCCATGTGCAGCATGCCCGGCAGCCTGACGTCATCGACGTAGCGGCCCTTGCCAGCGAGCAGCTTGAAATCTTCGCGCCGCTTTAAGGGCCGACCGATATGGCGGATCGCAGGCGTGTCGTTCAAGGCTGCTGCTCCTTCGCTGCGAGGCTTTCAACGGCGCGGACAATGTTGTGATAGCCGGTGCAGCGGCAGATATTGCCGGCAAGTCCATGGCGGATGTCGTGCTCGCCGGGATTGGGATGATCCCTCAGGAGCTGCCGTACGCTCATCACCATGCCCGGCGTACAGAAGCCGCATTGCAGCGCGTGATGTTCGTGAAAGGCGGCCTGAACGGCGCTGAGTTCGCCACCGGGATCGGTCAATCCCTCGACCGTGGTGATCGACGCGCCGTCCGCCGTCACGGCCAGTACCGTGCAGGATTTGACCGCCAGTCCATCGATTTCGACGGTGCAGGCACCGCATTGGGAGGTGTCGCAGCCGACATGGGTGCCGGTGAGGCCAAGATCCTCCCGGATCAGATGGACCAGCAACTTTCGCGCTTCAACGAAAACCGTCTTGCGCGATCCGTTTATCTCGAATGTCACCAAGTGCCGGCTGTGAGGGTCGGGCATTTATCCTCCTGGGATCGGCGCGCGGTTTTTGTTATCCAATAGTCACTCTAATAATAAGAGTGACAAAAATGCAAGACATTTCTTGTCGACGTTCGCGGCTTGGCGCTTGGATGGCGTCCCGAGCATGATTATTCTGCTGAGAAGTGTTGTTAGGAGGGATGATGCGCTCGAAGGGCTTTGAAGGAATGGCGTGCTCGATCGCCGGCGTATTGAACGCTGTCGGTGACCGCTGGGCCATGCTCATCCTGCGCGATCTGTCACTGGGATTGAGCAGATATGAGGAGTTGAGGAAGTCGACCGGCGTCACACATGCCACCCTGTCCGATCGGCTCAAGCATCTCGAAGAAAATGAACTGCTCGAGCGGCGTCGGTATCAGACCGGCCCTGAACGCTACGAATACCTTCTGACCCGAAAGGGCAGGGACATTATCCTGGTGATCCAGGCGCTTGCCCAGGTCGGGGACAAGTGGGCGATTACGGGGGATGCGGGTCCGCCGCTCAAATTCATCAACAAGAACAGCGGACGTCCGGTTAAGCTCGCTCTTGTCGATGACAAGTCGGGCGAATTGGTACGCATGAGGGATGTCCGGCCGCTGGCCGGACCAGGGGCTGACGACCTTGTTCGGTGGCGACTCGCCAAGTTCGACCAGCGATGATTCGGATTGCAGAAGGTGGACCGGGGGTGAGCTTCCCGATAGAAAATCGGCAAGCGACACCATGTGGGCCGCTTGCCAAGTGCTTTTTGCGAGCTGGCCTCGACTAGCGAACGATACGCTGGACGGCGATTGCAGTGGCTTCACCGCCGCCGATGCAGAGTGCGGCGACGCCGCGTTTGAGGTTCTGCGCTTCCAGCGCATGCAGCAGCGTCACGATCAATCGCGCGCCGGTGGCGCCGATCGGGTGGCCGAGCGCGCAGGCGCCACCATGGACGTTGAGCTTTTCGCGGGGAATGCCGAGGTCCTTCTGCGCGGCCATCGCCACCACCGCAAAGGCTTCGTTGATTTCAAACAGGTCGACGTCGCCGACGCTCCAGCCGACCTTGTCCAGGAGCTTGCGGATCGCCGGGATCGGCGCGGTGGTGAACCATTGCGGTTCTTGGCTATGGGTGGCATGGCCCCTGATTTCCGCCAGCGCCGGCAGTCCCTCGCGATCGACGAGCGAGCGCTTCGCCAGGATCAGGGCGGCGGCTCCGTCCGCGTTCGCCGAGGAGGCGGCAGGCGTGATGGTGCCGTTGGCGCGGAACGCCGCCTTCAAGCCAGGGATCTTGGCAGGGTCTACCTTCAGCGGATGCTCGTCATTGGCGATGACGCGCGGCCCTGCTTTTTCGGCCAGAGTGATCGGTGCGATCTCGGCCTTGAACGCGCCGCTTTCCACGGCCTCGCGTGCTCGGATCAGCGTCTCCATCGCATAGGCGTCTTGGTCCTTGCGGGTGAACTGATAGGCTTCGGCCGTGGCCTCGCCGAAGTCACCCATCGAACGGCCGGTCTCATAGGCATCTTCCAGGCCGTCCATCAACATGTGGTCGATGATCCGGTCGTGGCCGGCCCGATAGCCGGCGCGCGCCTTTGCCAGCAGATATGGCGCGTTGCTCATGCTCTCCATGCCACCGGACAGCACGATGGCGGCAGAGCCCGCATTGATGATGTCGTGGCCGAGCATGGTCGCCTTCATGCCGGAGCCGCAAACCTTGTTGATCGTGGTGGCCCCGGTCGCATCAGGCAGCCGGGCGCCGCGCGCAGCCTGGCGGGCCGGCGCCTGACCCTGGCCGGCCGGCAGCACGTTACCCATGAAGACCTCGTCGATCCGCTCCGGCGCGAGCTTGGCACGCTCCAGCGCTGCCGCGATCGCGTGAGAGCCGAGCTTATGTGCCGAGAGCGGCGACAACTCACCCATGAAACGTCCCAAAGGCGTGCGTACGGCCGAAAGAATGACAACGGGATCGGTGACTGCGGACATGATGAAATCTCCCCGACAAGCGGTGTTGTTTGTATGACGATAATCATATAACTTGGCTCATCTTGCAATGAAATGTTGCGGGGAGGCATGGCGCAAAATCCAGGACTGAAACGCCGTCGCCGATGCTTAGATGTCGGCTGGAATCGGAGCGGCCGGCCATGGGGCGTTTGGCGTCTGATGAGCCGCCCAACAGATCTTCTGCAAATCGGATGAAGCACGATGCGTTACGTGAGAGATCATAAGCGTCAGACCCGCGACCGGATCGTCGAGAATGCCTCCTACGGTCTGCGCAAGAAAGGTGCCGAAGCGCTCAGCGTTGTCGATTTTATGCAGCTCGTCGGTCTGACACATGGCGGCTTCTATAACTATTTCGCGTCCCGTGCGGCTCTCGTTGCTGAAGCAACTGGCTTTGCAATGGATCAGACGATCGAGCGCTGGAAGCGGCTGACGAATGGGAGCGCTGTCCCGACGTGCGTTGATGCGATCGTTGCCGATTACCTCAGTCCTCGCCACCGTGACGATTCCACGCACGGTTGCGCGCTTCCGGCGCTCGCCGCCGACATCGGGCGATCAGAAGCGCGGGCACGCCGGAGCTTTGAGCGTAAGCTGGATCAAATGGTCGACGTCCTAGCTGAGCTAAATTCCGGCGGTTCTTCTCAAGAGGCACGCCAGATCGCCACAGGCATCATCTCGACCATGGTAGGTTCAATTCTGCTCGCCCGTGCTGTCAACAGCAAAGCAGCTTCTGACCATATTCTTGGGGCCGGTCGAGAGATCGTTGGTGAACTTGGTGCTCGACGGTCCGACCGCGCGGCCAGCAGCTTAGTTCGAAAAAATGATCGTGATGGCGCTTCTGTTCCACACCGAGGTGTTCGGTGAGGCCCGCTCCTATGTTTTCGCCGGATCTTCGCGCCCCACGTTCTCCGGAGATTTCGGCAGTGTAGGATAGTCGGTATAACCGTGGGCATTCGGCCCGTAGAAAGTTTCGGGGCGGGGCTGATTGAGCGGCGCGCCGAGCGCCAAGCGCTTAGGCAGATCCGGATTGGCAATGAATGCCTTTCCGAAGGCAACCGCATCGGCCCAACCCGCATCGAGGACCGCCTGGGCGGTTTCCGCAGTGAAACCTTCATTTGCAATATACTTTCCGCCGAAGGCGGCCTTGAGAGACGGTCCCAAGCTGTCGGGTCCCAAGCGCTCGCGAGCGCAGATGAAGGCGATGCCGCGCCGTCCGAGTTCAGCTGCCACGTATCCGAACGTCGAGGCACGGTCGGAGTCGCCCATGGAATGCACGTCAGCCCGAGGCGCAAGATGCATTCCCACCCGGTCGGGTCCCCATACCGACACTGCAGCATCTGTGGCCTCGAGCAAGAGCCTGGCGCGGCTTTCGATTGAGCCTCCGTACCGATCCGTCCTTTGGTTGGAGCTATCTTGGAGGAATTGGTCCAGCAAATACCCATTCGCGCCGTGGAGCTCCACGCCATCGAAGCCAGCTATCTGGGCAAACTTGGCAGCATTGCGAAATGCTTCGACAACCTCCAAGACTTCTTCTGTCGTAAGCGGGCGCGGCACGCTGAAAGCCCGTTCCGGACGGACAAGGCTGACGTTGCCTTTCGCGGCGATGGGGCTGGGGCCGACCGGCGCCTGACCATCCAGGAATATTGGATCGGAGATCCGGCCGACGTGCCAGATCTGCATGAAAATCCGCCCCCCACGTGCCTTCACCGCGCGTGTAACGGCTTTCCAGCCCTCGACGTGGTCTGCCGACCAAATGCCGGGAACGCCGGCATAGCCCACTGCCTGAGGCGAAACAGGAACACCTTCTGTGATGATCAGACCCGCCGAAGCCCTCTGCGCGTAATACTCCGCCATGATCGCATTGGGGATCCGGCTCTGGCCTGCGCGTAGCCTGGTCAGCGGGGCCATGATGACCCGGTTCGGCAGATGCAGATCGCCAATAGTTACGGGGTCAAACAGCGACGGCATTTAGCCTCCGGAATACGGTTGCAAGGCGTTCGCGCGAAGTTGTTGATCGGGAGGTTCAAACATCCTGTCGCGGCGATCGTGGAAATCGCTCGCGATCGACTGTTTCGACGGGATCACCCCGGCAGCCCCATCTGCTTGCGAAGGCTTTTGTCGAACATTCCTTCAGGCACAAAACGACGAAGGATGCTCACCTGGCGCGCAACCTTTCCGCAGGTGTATCGCCGACGAGGTGATGGCGTTGTCGCGGCCAAAATCACCTTCTCGGCAACAACCTCGGGACTCTCGGCTGTATTCATCACATCGCGTAGCAGCGCGCTGGCTCGGGTTCGCGCCGACACATATTCCTTCAGGTTCCGGTCCGGAAGCACCATGTTCTGCTCAAACGAGGTGCGGGTATAGGCCGGCTCAAGCAGGCAAACGCGAACGCCAAAGATCCGCACTTCGTGGTCGAGAGATTCGGAGTAACCCTCGATGGCATGCTTCGTAGAAGAATAGAGGGCGGAAAACGGCGCAGGTATCAATCCCAGGACAGAACTAATGTTGATGATCCGTCCGGCTTTTCGATCTCGCATGGTCGGGAGGACCGCATTTGTCATGCGCATCACTCCGAAGACGTTCACGTCGAACAAGGCCTTGGCCTGATCGGCCGAGGATTCTTCGGCCCCGCCCAGCAAGCCGAAGCCTGCGTTGTTCACCAGAACATCGATCCTGCCGGTCGCAGCCAGTACCTTGTCGACGGCCGCTTTCACCGAGGCGTCGTCCGTCACATCGCAGCTTAGCATCTCAGGATCGCTCGCGGCAGCTCGTCGGCTGGTCCCGAACACCCGGAATCCCGCCTCGCGCAATGCTCTTGCGGAGGACAGCCCGATTCCCGTCGAAGCCCCGGTCACGATCGCCACTTTTCCGTCCTGTCGCACAGAAGCTCTCCGTTGACGCAGTTGAACCCTAGATTAGATTAAGATATACATATCACATGATTTACATCATACAATAGGCTGTTCGTTCGGAGGGCCTGCATGCGGTATGCCAAGGGGCACAAGGATAGTTCGCACGAACGGATACTGAAGGTCGCCGCAAGGAAATTCCGGCGCCAAGGCATTGCGGCGACTGGAATGACGGGAATTATGTCCGAGGCGGGCCTTACGAATGGCGGCTTCTATTCTCACTTCGGCTCGAAAAGCGATCTCGTTCGGGAAGGGCTTGAGCGGGCGCTGGACGAGCAGTTGCGGCGACTGAGCGAAGCCGACGTTGTCCCTGGGGAACTGAGCACGCTGATCAGGTCTTACCTGTCTGCGGAGCATCGCGATCGGCCTGACGTTGGATGCGCCTCGGCTGCACTGCTTCCAGAGATCGGTCGCCAACCTCGATCCGTCCGAAAGGCCTACACAGCTCGATTGCGCGAAATATTCGAGCAGCTAAAGAGGCGATTGCCGCGGAAAACGTCCAGCCGCGCCGCGCAAGAGGCCGCAATCGGAATTTTCGCTGTACTCGTCGGCTCTCTCCAGCTTGCTCGTGCCGCCGAAGACTCGTCGATGTCGGATGCGATACTTGCGGCTGGCATTCATGCAGCAAATGCGCTCGCTCTCGTACCTCAACAAGAGCGCTGAGTTTGTCTCGTCCGGCTTTCAGATAATCAGACCAAGTAAACGATCGAGATCAGGGAGGACACGAGTATGAAGAGCAAGGCGCCAATTCTGGTGACGAGCGCCGGTGGACAAACCGGCTCGGTTGGCCGAACCGTTGTTCGCGGCCTGCTGCAGCGCGGCCTTCCCGTCCGTGCGTTCGTGCGGAAAAATGACGAGCGGGCGCAGAGTTTGCGCGACATGGGAGCCGAGGTGTTCGTGGGCGATCTCCTAAATCCGCGTGACGTCACGCAGGCCGTCAAGGGTGTGCGGCGCATCTATTTCAGCATGAGCCTGAACCCGTCCTACGCCGATGCCACCATCTTAATGGCCGCAGCGGCCAAGAAGGAAGGAGGCACCGAGATATTCGTCAACATGTCGGACTATGAGCAATGTTACATGACGCTCGAGACCATGTCCGCGCCGGACGCGGAGCGCATCGCCGTGCTGGGCGCGGACGTCCAGTGGTCGCCCCAGCAAAGGGCGCATTGGGCGGGCGAGCGAGCCCTCGATTGGTCAGGCCTGCCGATCGTCCATATCCAGGCGGCGATGTTCGTCGAGAACCCAATCACACTGTGGGTGCCGGCTATGACCATCAAGGAGGACGGCACGATCCGTCTGCCATTCGGCCTGGGAAAGACCGCGCCGGTGGCAACGGCCGACGTCGCTGATGTCTGTATTGAGGTGTTAGCTGACCCAGCCGGCCACGCTGGGAAGTCCTACGAGTTGACGGGGCCGGAACGAAAGGACATGTACGGGTTTGCCGAGGATTACTCGGCGGCGCTCGGTCGAAAGATCGAATACCTGCCGACGACGATGGAAGAGTTTCGGCAACGTATGCGTAAGCTCATGCCTCATATCGCTGAGCATCCTGCGTTGCATCTGGAAAACCTGTGCATGCAAAATGGCGGTGATCGGTATATTGCCGAGGTAACGCAGGACGTCGAGAAGCTGCTCGGCCGGCCGGCCACCACATTCAGGAAGGTCATTGAAAAGGAGGCGTGGCGCTTCGAGAGGGGGACGCCAAACCATCTGCAGCACCGCGAAGTGAAGGATCTGAACCCGACCCGTGTCTTGCAGGCGTAGCGGCCTTGCCTCGCTCAAAACTCTGGACCTGAAAGCCCTAGAATGGAAAGCAGCGTATATAGGCGGCGAACAGATCTGCATCGCTTGGAACGATGAGCCGCGACTCGATCGCCTCCGCAAGCTCGAGATCGCGGCTAAGCACTCGGAGCCATGCTTCGCTATCGGCCGTGATCGAAAGCCGGGCGTCGCCGGCATGGGTTCCGGGCGTTACATCCAGAATCTTGTCGTTGATGCGCACTGTCCCTTGGAACGGAGTTTTTCCCGTAAAGGTCCAATGAGTGACCAGATCGAGCTTCTTTGCCTTTCCACGCTGGAAGCCGAGCCTCAGTGTAAAGAGGTACGCCTGAACGCTTCCGATCGGACGTCCTGCGCGCACATGCCGGATCGTCTTATTCGGGAACCGTCGTGGCGCACTCTCCTCGGCGTCCGATCCAGGAATCACGAACAGCGCTTCTTCTTTCTCGAGCAGAGGTTTGACCACATCATTCACATAAGACAGCCGGTCATCAAGATACGGCCCGATTACATCCTCACCAGCCGGGCAGACCGATATGCAATATGCAGCCTTGTACCCGGGCTTGAATGAGAGAGATTGCCAAATGCTCTGAGTCTCGGAAGGGCTCACGCGAGACCTGTAGTCCTTTGCGTCACGCGAGTCCGCAACCTCTTCGACCCATTTGGTAAAGTTTCCGAGAAAATCGTGGTAGTTGTGCGTGAAGCAGGTCTGAAAATCGAAGTACCCATCGTGCTTTATCGCGCCGACGGGGCAAGCTCCGACACATAGTCGGCATTCCAAGCAAGGATTATAGTCGATCGGCTGGTCATAGGCATCGATCTCGTCCGCCAGCAAGATCGTTCCAAGCAGGATGAAGCTGCCAAATTTCGGGTGGATGATGTTGCGATGAATCCCCATGCGACCCAGTCCGGCCTCGACGGCGACCGGCTTGTGCTGCACCATCATGATGCGTGCCTGGTCCATCTCCATGGGGAATGCGGCAACCGAGTTGCAGGCCGCGATGCCGTGCTCCGCCAGGGCACGGACAATTGCGCGCGAAGTCTCGTTCAAATGGTCATAGGTTCCATGAAATTCCTCATTAGCCACCGAGCGAGTGGGAGAGCGTACCGGCTCGCAATTCATATGACATGCGATCGCCATCAAGGACTTCGTGCGACCATAGACCTTTCGGATGTAGTCGACTTGGGGACTGATTGCCGGACGACCAATCTCGACCAGCCCGACATCGTCCGCTCCACAGCTTATCGCGATCCTCTTGACGAGCTCCGCCGACAGCGGCGCCGCGCCGGTCCGGGCCAGGCTGCGCGACCGAAAGGCCTTTACCGTAGGATGATCCTCAATGGTCAATTTTCGTCTCCTCAGATGCGTCGAGTTTCATTCCGACTGCGAAGCGACCGGCTATTGATGCAACGAAAGAATGCTGAGACCGCCACCAGGCGCTGCCCCATCCACGATAGCGCTTGGCCCTGCACATCACACTGCAAATGACCAAACATTGCGCGGACGCTCATGTGTTTTCGCGACATCGGCGCCCTCTGATGACGGGGTAGGCCATCGACAGAGGGCCCACCCGTGGTTCATGATCGCACCGCTTCCCGCGGCTCCGAGAGAATGGCCTGCAGCTCTCCAGACCGGAACATCTCCGTCACGATATCGCAGCCGCCCACGAATTCGTCCCGTACATACAGCTGTGGAATGGTCGGCCAGTCCGAGTAGTCCTTGATACCCTGCCGCAACTCCTCCGACTCGTAGATGTTGTGCGATTTGAACGAAACTCCCAGATGATCGAGGATGCGAACTACCTGCGCCGAGAACCCACAGGCCGGCGACGAGGGCGTACCTTTCATGAACAGGACGATCTCGTTGGACTCCACCTCACTGCGAATGAACTGCGCAACGCTCATGTTGGTCTCTCCATCTGTCCGTCATATCAGTTCGAATTTAGAACGTAATGATCGGACAAGAAAAGAGCGAAATCGCTTTGAAGCCTGCTTGGCCGGCCTCGCGCTAAGGCGCGTTGGCTATCATTTTCCGCGGCTTTCACGGAGGATGTCGGTCGATCGGACAGTCGAGCATCGCTTGGAGGGATTAGAACGACCGGGCGCTCGATTGGATCGAATGTCAATTCGAAAAAGGAATTGACGAGCGTTTTGTGGCGGCTAAAGTCGGGTCAATCACAAGAAGGGACTGATGGCTGTCGTCTGCGCTGAAGCCGCTGTTTCAGGAGGGAAAATGGGCGCTCGACCCCAACTTTTGGAATTTGGAGGTTTTCCGCGCATCAGGGGTGGCAAGTTCAAGACGGCTGGGGCGGTCGAAGTCGGCAAGCCCAGACTCAATGCGTCTTAACATTCCGTCTTGGCGGGCTCCGCTGCTTCTGCCGGGGAGTGGGATGAAGAGCGCAATGACCAGCATCGACTTCTATTTCGAATTTCGCAGTCCTTATTCCTATCTCGCCCACGCTCAGCTCGGCACGCTGGATGCTGAGCTGAGCGACCATCCTGTAGATATCGTCGCAGCCATGAAGCAGGTCGGTAACACGCCGACGGCCTTGACCTGTCCGACCAAAGGCAAATACGCCGGCGCAGATCTACAGCGCCGGGCGAAGAGATACGGCGTACCGCTGAGCCGGCATAAGGACATAAAATCGATCGACGGCCGCAGGCTGCTGCGCGCGGTGCTCGCGGCGGGAGACTGCGGTCTCGCCAAGGAGGTCGTTGCGGCGATCTTTCAGGCGTTCTGGCGACATGGCTTGCCGCTGAGCACAGCCGAGGGTCTGGTGCGGATCCTTGAAGCTTCCGGAATACGTGACCCCCAAGTTGCTTCCAGAGCCGATAGCACCGAATTGGATGATCGGGTGACGCAGGGAAATGAAGCAGCGGGAGCGCGCGGCATCTTCGGCGCGCCGACCTTCATCGTGAACGACGAAATGTTTTTCGACAATGACCGCCTTGAATTCATTCGCGAAGCACTGAGGGCAGCATGAGCAAGATTGATGCGCAGCCGCTGGCAATTGTCACCGGAGTCGGACCTGGTACCGGCTCTGCTATCGTCAGGCGGTTCGCGGCCGGAGGGTATCGCGTCGCGATGCTCGCGCGCGACAAGGCGCGCCTGGACGCGCTATCGGCGGAGATTCCGTCGAGTATTCCGATGGCGTGTGACGTCTCGGACTCGGCAGCGCTCGCGCGGGTGCTCGACGAGATCGACCGGCGGTCCGGCCCGCCGAAGGTCGTTGTCCATAATGCGGTTGGCGGGGCGTTCGGAAAGTTTCAGGAGGTAGGTCCCGAGGTTCTCCGAGCCAATTTCGAGACAAACGTGATGGCACTGCTCCATCTCGCGCGGCACGTCGCGCCCCCAATGATAGCGGCTGGCGGCGGAGCGCTCCTCGTAACGGGCAACACGTCGGCTCTGCGAGGAAAGGCGAACTTCGCGGGTTTTGCGCCGACGAAGGCAGCCCAGCGTATCCTCGCCGAGTCGATCGCGCGCGACCTCGGCCCGCAAGGGATTCACGTGGCTTATCTGGTCATCGATGCGGTCATTGACGTGCCGTGGCAGCGGGAGCGAATGAAGGACGCGCCCGACGATTTCTTCATCAAACCCGCGGCGATCGCCGAGGAAATCTACCACATCGCGCATCAGGACCGCTCGGCGTGGTCTTTCCTCTCGGAAGTGCGACCGTACCGCGAACCCTGGTAGATCCGGGGCGAGCGGTCCGTCGTCGTCCGCGGTGTTGGCGCCGCGCTCCACATCTGAACGTCATCGGGCAGCCCGCCTGACTGATCGGGAGGAAACGGCCAACTCCCGGTTGGTGCGACGAGAACCTCTTTTTAGGAGAGAGCCCATGATCAAGGTTGGACTTCATCAATATCCCCCGATGGATCAGGTGATCTTCGGAAAGCCTGCCGGGCAAGGGCTGGCCGAGGAGGCGGAGCGGCTCAACGCGCACAGGGTGTTTCTGATTGCCAGCCATACGTTGAATACGAAAACCGACGAGATCGAAAAGATCCGCAAAGCATTAGGTTCTAGGTATGCGGGGACGTTTGATGGGGTCCCGCAGCACACCACCCGTACGTCTGCCGTAGCTGCAGCCGCAAGGGCGGTCGGGGCGGGCGCCGACCTGATCGTGGCCGTCGGCGGTGGTTCTGTCGTCGACGCGGCAAAAATCGTTCTGATGTGCATTGAGCACAAGATCACCGATGAGGGCGGCCTCGACGGGTTTGAAGTAGTCTCGACCCCGGAGGGCCCGCGCCCTGGTCCGTTTCGAGCCCCGCGCGTCAGGATGATCGCCATCCCGAGTACATTGTCCGGCGGCGAATACAACGCCGGTAGCCTCGTTACCGATACACGGCGGAAACTGAAGCAGATCTTTCACCATCCCTTGATGATGCCTCGTTCGATCATCCTCGATCCCGCGATTACGGTTCACACGCCCCAAAACTTGTGGCTCGGCTCCGGAACGCGCGCGATGGACCACGGGATCGAAGCCGTCTGCTCGCCGAGAGGCAATCCCCTCGTCGAAAGCGTTTGCCTGCGAGGACTGCGCTATCTCTATGACGGGCTGCTCGCGACAAAAATGAATCCGGACGATCTTGAGGCCCGGCAATCCTGCCAACTCGGGTCGTGGCTGTCCGCCTTCGGGCTGCAGTGTCGGGTTCCGATGGGGGCGAGCCATGCTATCGGACACGTGCTTGGCGGTACATGCGATGTGCCGCATTACTTTTGCACCGCGGTCATGATGCCCAGCGTGCTGGAGTTCAATCGCCCGGATACGGCTGGAGCACAAGACAAGCTCGCCGAAGCTTGGGGAGTGCCGGGGACGAAAGCAAGCGAGACGTTCGCCGAATTTATACGACAGTTGGAGCTCCCGCGTCGATTGTCTGAAGTTGGCGTGACCGAGGACAAATTCGATCTGATCGGACGGAACGCGATGCTTTCGGTTTTCACGCGCGCAAACCCGCGTCCGATCAAAGGCCCCGAAGACATCGTTAAGATTCTCCGGATGGCCGCTTAGCGCGTGTCAGCCCGGCGGCCAGGGATGCGGTGGGCCGTACGGTCGGTACAAAGCTCGTCTATTTCAATCGGATAGACCGGCCGAACGGAAGGCGAGCAAATTGCAGAGTGTTCAAGTCGCTCGTGAATGGGAGCGGAGGAAATCCATGACGACGAATGTTGCCGCGCGCGCCACGTCTGACGTCAACTTCGCTCCACGCGAGGTCCGTATCGAAGCGCAACCCGACGGAAGCCTCATCCTGAGGTCGCCGATCAACTTCGTCGAGCCGAGCTGGTCGATCACCGACTTTCTACCCGTATGGGCGATGCAGGAGCCCGATCGCGTCTTTCTGGCGCAACGCGAAGCTGCCGGGTGGCAAAAGATCTCGTATCGGCAGATGTGGCTACGGACTCAGTCCGTAGGTCAGGGGTTGATCGATCGCGGAGCTCAGCCGGGCGACAGGATTGCAATTCTCTCGGGGAATTCGATCGAGCATGCAATCGTCATGTTCGCGGCCATGTCGATCGGGATGGCCGTCGCTCCCATTTCGCCCAACTATACATTGATGCCGGGCGGGCTGTCCCGCTTGACGGACATCGCTCGGCTGCTCAGGCCATCATTTGTATTCGTGCAGGACGGCAGCGCCTTTGCCGCAGCCCGATCAGTTAGTGGGCTGGAGGAGGCGACTTGGATCGCATGCGGTGGATCCGACGGGCTTCTGCCGCTTGAGACCCTGTACGAGGGACGACCAACCTCGGAGTTTCAGCGGCGGTTCGGAAACCTCGATCGTGACGCCATCGCAAAAATCCTGTTCACGTCGGGCTCGACCGGCCTGCCGAAGGGCGTCATCAACACGCATCGCATGATGGCATGCGCCCTCGAAATGGGCAGTCTGCTGGCGCCGGCAAACCAAGCTCCGGTTCAGGTCGAGTGGTTGCCCTGGCATCACACGATGGGGGGCAATGTCATTCTGCAGGGCACCCTGAAGAATGGGGGGACGCTCTACATCGACGACGGACGCCCCGTCCCACAACTCTTCCATAAGACCATCGCCAACCTGAGGGAAATTTCCCCCACAGCGATGTTCAACGTGCCCGGCGGCTACACGCTCCTGTGTGATGTTCTCGAAGCGGACGAGCATTTCAGAAATACCTTCTTCAACCGCATGGAGCGAATGACCTACGCCGGAGCGGCAATTCCGCAGTCCACGCTGGACAAGCTCTATGACCTGTCGTTTCGTGCGACCGGCCGCCGCATTCCCGTCATGTCTGGGTACGGCACGACCGAAACGGCGCCAACGATCAGCACGACGCACTGGGCCACCGAGGAACCGGGAGAGGTCGGTCTTCCGGGACCTGGTCTCAGGCTCAAGCTGCTGCCTGCGGGAGACAGTTACGAGGTTCGCGTAAAGGGACCGAACGTCACGCCGGGATACTTCGGCAGATCCGATCTCACGGAAAGTGCATTCGACGAGGAGGGCTACTACCGGGTCGGAGACACCGTGGCTTTCCTCGATTCGAAGCAGCCGCATCTCGGATTGAGATTCACGGGACGTCTTTCCGAAAACTTCAAGCTCACGAACGGGACCTGGGTAGTTGTCGGGAACCTCAGGGCGACCATCCTCGGCGCAACGCGTGGCGTTCTTCAGGACGTCGTCATCGCGGGCGAAAACCGGGACCAATGCGCGGTTCTTGCCTGGCTAAATCCCAGCCAAGCCAAACAACACGCCTCCGCGCCCGTTGGCGATCTCGAGCGAGATCCAGGCGTGCTGGCATTCCTGAGAGGGGGCTTTCGGGCACACAACGAAACAGTCGGAAGCAGCGAACGAATCCGCTCATTCAAGTTGCTGAAGGAGCTTCCGTCGCTTGCCGCTGGTGAAATCACCGACAAGGCCTATGTAAATCAGCGGGCTGTACTCGGCCACCGAGCGCATAGCGTTGAGGAATTGTATGCCGGGTCACCTGCTGAAGATGTGACCTTCATCTGAGTGCCCCGACTTCGTAAGGAGTGCTCCTGGAAGTGAAGGTCCGAGGTGGCACTGAACCGGCTCTGAGCAAGGTTCCTCCATCTCAGACGTTGTCATCGCGGCGAAGCCATCGGCTGAAGTTGAGACGCTCGCCGGCGCCGGACAGTCGACCTCATCAGAGGAGAGCCGATGGTCGGTGCCGCGCAGACTCGGCTCACGCGGAATAAATCATCGGTCTCTAACGAGGAAGAGGGCAATGAAAGGATCGAGCCTGCCTGACATTTCGCCGAAGGAATATGCGGCAATGGTGGGCAAGGAGGTCGGCGTGTCACGCTGGTTCGAGATTGACCAATCTCGCATCGACCAATTCGCCGACATTACGGAGGATTGGCAATTCATCCACATAGATCCGGTGAAGGCCGCCGAGACGCCGTTTGCCGGAACCGTCGCTCACGGCTTCCTGACGCTTTCTTTGCTTGCGCCGATGGCGTTTGACGCGCTTCCGAAGCTTTCGGGGAGAGTCATGGCGGTCAACTATGGTTTCGACAGGATACGATTTGTGTCCGCCGTACGATCCGGAGGTCGGGTGCGGGCCAGATTCAAACTTCTGGATATGACGGCTCGCAATCCGAAGGAGGTGGCCACCAAGTTGGAGGTCACTGTTGAGATCGAGGGGGCGCAAAAACCCGCGTTGATCGCCGAATGGCTCGGAGTGGCCTATTTCGCCGAAGCAGTCGTCATCTAATTCGCCGCGGATACTTTCCATCTGCGTCCGGTCGACATAGCGAAGAAGAGCCGCGAACATTATGCTCTGCTCGCAAGGTCTGCCGCGGAAGAGAGGGAGCAGTTAGCGGTTATCTCTTGTGTCCAACTGCCCCTCGCTCCGCGGCCTCGAAAATGTTCAGCCCTTGCTGGCGGCCTTGATGAAAGCGCCGATTTGGGCGGAAGCCTCGTCCGGATATTGATGATGCGGCCCGTGCCCGGCTCGCGCATAGGTGATCAGATGAAGGGTCGGCAGCTGTCGATTCAACGCATACCAGTTTTCGATCGGGAACACGATGTCGTGGTCGGCTCCCAGGTGCAGGATCGGAACCGACGTCGTCTTCAAGAGCTGCAAAATCTGGTCTGATGGAAACACCGGGTTACGCGGCGTGTTGCCGATCTGCGCCATGGCCCAGTCGGCCGGAACGTCGGGGCTGCGGTCTTTCTTTCGCGCCATGATGCGATCGAACGAGCGCTTTGAGGCCGCCCGGCTGCCTGCGTCCGCAGGTTCGAAGAACACAGTCGTGAACTGCTCCAATGCGATGCCGGGGATTGCCGCGGTATCATAGAAGAGTTGTTCGCCCGTCTTGACCAGCGGGCCCGGAGGTGTCGTAGCCAACAGAACCACATGAGTTGCCATCGGCCCGGTCATTGCCAGCAAGATCTGCGCGGCGATCCCACCGATCGACCATCCACCGATCGTGACCTCCTTGAGGCCGAGTGCCTCGATGAGATCCTTACCATCCTTCGCGAGCGACATCGGATTGTAGGATTTTTCGCCAGTCGACTGGCCGAGACCTGAATAGTCGAAGGTTACGACCTGAAAGCCCTGAGCGGCCAATCCGTCGATGAAGGCGGGATCCCAAAGATCGAGGACGCCTCGAAAACGGTTGCACAGGACCAGCGGCTTGCCCGTGCCGACGGATCGATAGGCGAGGCGGCGTCCGCCAACGTCGACGAACTGGGTGGAGGCGGTCGCCGAACTGGCGGCGGCCTGCGCCTTCAGCGGTAGCGCAAGTGCCGCAGCGCCCAGCGCTCCGGCGGTGATCATCGTGCGACGAGATTGAGAGTTCATGTCCGCAATTCCTGATGAGGCAGCATTGAGGCTGCACGCTGGATCGAAGGGATGGCTACGCGTTTCGAGATGAGGAGCGGGAGTACCGATCGGCCGGTATCGCCGGCCGATCGGAGCGTTGTGACTAGGCGCTGGCGCGCGCGCGGTAGCGCTCGGCGGGCTGCGCACCCAAACCTGAGGGCAGAACCGCTCGTGCGCCCTCGAACGCCTCCCAGAGGCCCAGGTCCGAAAGGGGCGGTATCGTCACGGCTTCGCGGCGATCGAAGCCGACCAGCGCCGCGTCGACCAGGTCCTCGACGCCCATGAGATTGGGAATTTTCGAGAGATCGGCACCCGCCCGTTCCCAGATTTCGGTCCTGGTTGCCGCCGGTACCACGGCCTGGACGTAGACGCCCTTGGGCCCGACCTCGGCCGCCAGCCCCTGCGAGAACGTGAGCACGTAAGACTTGGTCGCCGAATAAATCCCCGGAAAAAACGCGGGCATGAACGACACCACCGAACCGAGATTGATGATGGCGCCGCTTCCGCGTTTCACCATGCCCCCGATCGCCGCCGAAGCCAGCAGCGTCGGCGCAGTCACATTGAGCTTGAGCAGTTGCTCCATGGCGGCGGGATCCGCCGCCTCGAACGGGCCGAGCAGCGCCGCGCCAGCGTTGTTGACCAGAATCTCGACTGGGCTGCCCGAATGGAGCCGGTTCGCCACCATTTGCAGCTGCGCGGCATCCGTCAAATCCGCTGTCAGGACTTCGACGGCAATCCCGTGCGCCTTGCGCAGTTCCGCGGCCAGGGCCGCCATTCGCTCCGTCGCGCGAGCGACGAGGACGAGGTCATGGCCGCGCGCGGCGAGGCGCCGCGCATAGACGGCGCCGATGCCGCTGGAGGCGCCAGTAATGAGTGCAGTGGACATGTCTTCTTCTCCGTGGGAGGGGCCAATCTGTCCCCAAAATGTAGATGACAATCATCATCTACTTGCAAAGATGATGTTTGTCATCTACATTTTTGAACTGAGGGAGATTTATTTTGGCAAGAAGCCGGGAGCAGAAGGCGGAGAGCAGGCGGGCGATCGTGAACTCGGCCGCTAAGTTGTTCCGGGAGAAGGGAATTGACGGTGTTACCGTCGCCGAGATCATGGACGCAGCGGGGCTGACGCACGGCGGCTTTCCAAGGCACTTTGCGAGCAAACAGGAGCTCGTGACCGAGGCCCTGGCGGACGTTTTCGAGGCCAGCAGGCGTCAACCCCTGCTGCCGACGGATGTCCGTGGCTTCGCCCGCGCGTATCTGCGGCCAGAACATCGGGATGCGGCGGGGGCGGGATGCGTCTTCGCGGCGCTCGGGCCCGAGATGTCGCGGGCGCCGGCGCCCACACGCCGCGTCCTGACCGAGGAGATGCGACGGCAGATCGAACAATTCATGGCCTCGGCGCCAGGTGACGATCCGCAACAGAAGCGTGTCGCGGCGATCGGCAGTTGGGCAGCGATGATTGGGGCGATGTTGCTCGCGCGCATCTCCGATTCAGAAGAACTGTCGGACGAAATCCTACGGGCGACCCGCGCGTTCCTCGGCGCGGAGCCCTGAGAGCTGGAATTCCCAAAGTGCGGTCATAGTCGCCTGTCCAAAGCCGTCGCGCAGATCCTCGCTGGCGAAGCGGGCGGTCAATTCGATACGTGCGCGAAGAGGGCGCAACGCCGAAGATCGCCAAAAGACGGTCCTGAAGGTGCTCCCGTCTAGTAGGCGCCAAACCTTTCTGTGCGCATCGCAATCACCTCTGCCGATGTCGGAACGCTTCATGGACCGCTTAGCGCAGAAATCCAACGGCGGCCCGAGCCTCGCTTGGAACGCGGGTCCGAGGCCGGAAGCGATGGTCCAGCATGAGGTGCTGACCGAGCCAGCACCAAGGAGCCTCGTTGTGCGTAGGATTGCAGGAAGTATCGTAGGTCCGCCGGCTGTGGGGAAAGGCGGTAGCGCTCCCCCGCGACCACCTTTCCCTGCACTCGCTTCATTCGGCTCGGATACGCCTCTCCGCCAAGCGGTGAGGCTGTGACCGTTTCCACCGGGTCCGGTTTGCTTTCCTCGGCATCGCCCGCGATCACGGCTTTGCCGGCCGCACGTTCCAGGGCCCATCGGTTTCGGGGCGTCCCAGCGACTGCCACGCGGGGTGGGTGTGCGGCGGAGAAGAACTATATCGACGGCTCCGTTTCCGTACTCTGCTGATTTGCCGTTCCCAACAGAGGGGCAGGACCGATCGCAAAAGAAGCCTACGAGCCGGGATCGTCGATCAGGGGCTTTGGCCGGGCAAACAGCTCCAACCGCTCCTTGTGGTCGATGACGATCTCTCGTCCGCGGACGCGAACCCCATGGCTCGTAAGTTGGGCGAGACTGCGTGACAGGTTTTCGCGCGTCGTGCCGATGTGGGAGGCCAGCGTGCCGCGGTCGAATGGGATGACGATATTCGCATGCCCCGGCTCGCGCTGGGCCTCGGCGAGGATCCAGTTGGCGAGGCGCTCGATGCTCGACCGGGCCAGGGTGCCCTTCAGCTTCTTGACAGAAGCGCGATAGGCATACGCCAGCTCCTGAGCAACAATCCGTGCGAATGCGATGTCTTCGTCGAAGAGCGCCCTTACATCGCGGGCGGGGATCAGCAGCACCCGCGACTCCGTCAGCGTGCGGGCTGAATTGAGATACGCCTGATCGACGACGACTGCAGCAAGTATGAAGGTCGACACGGGACGCAGCAGTGAGATGCCCCACTCGGCCTCGTCGAGCTCGGTGTAGATTTCCACCAACCCGCCAATCAGCACATGCAGGAAGTCGGCCTGATCTCCCTCGCGAGCCAACCGCACCCCGGGCGGAAATTGCTGCAGCAGAGCCGCGCCGAGCAGCCGCTTCAGGTTCTCCTCGCTGAGGTCCGCAAACAGCGGCAGCGTCTTCAACTGGGCGAGTTCGTCGGGGCGCAAGCGAAGCTCCAAGAGTCACTCATCCGCTATCGCGCCGAACTGTGACAAAAGTCAATTGCATACGTGCAGTCTGACAATTCGATCTGGGACATTTGGCAGATTGTGGCCGACCGGACCGTCCGGTTGATGCATCGCAAAACCTTTTCCCGGTGCCCCGAATAACTGCTGTGGCGTCGAAGCCATACGTCGAGGCCACCATGGACGCCGTAGATTTCAGCCCTGAGCACCGAACGCGAGCACTCTGGCTCTCAACAATCTCGTTCACGATCTGCTTTGCGGTGTGGACGATCTTCTCGATCATCGGCATCCGGATCAAGCAAGAGCTGGATCTGAACGAAACCGAGTTCGGTCTCCTGATCGGCACCCCGATCCTGAGCGGCTCGCTGATCCGGCTGGTGCTCGGCATCTGGACCGATCAGTATGGCGGGCGCCGCGTCTACACCGTCGTGATGCTCGCCGCGGCGGTCGCGACCTATCTCCTGACCTGGGCGCATACCTATCCGCAATTTCTCGTCGCCGCGCTCTTCGTAGGAATCGCCGGTGGCTCGTTCGCGGTCGGCGTCGCCTATGTGTCGCGGTTCTATCCGACGGCCAAGCAGGGCACTGCGCTGGGAATCTTCGGCGCCGGCAATGTGGGCGCCGCCGTTACCAAGTTCGTCGCGCCGTTCGTGCTGGTCGCCTATGGCTGGCAGACCGTGGCCCAGATATGGGCGCTCGCGATCGGCGTCATGGCGATCGTCTTCTGGCTGTTCTCCGAGGAGGACCCGGTGGTCCGCTCGCGAAGGCAGCGCAAGCAGAAGGCCGGCAGCGCCTGGCTCGAGCTCGCGCCGCTCAAGAACATCCAGGTCTGGCGCTTCGCGCTGTACTACTTCTTCGTTTTCGGCGCCTTCGTCGCGCTGTCGCTGTGGCTGCCGCAATACCTGATCAAGGTCTACGGCGTCGGAATCCAGTCGGCCGGCATGATGGCCGCCATGTTCTCGTTTCCGGCCAGCGTGTTTCGCGCCTATGGCGGACACTTGTCCGATCGCTTCGGTGCCCGTCGCGTGATGTACTGGACATTTCTGGTCGGTGTCGCGGCGACCTTCCTGTTGTCCTACCCGCCGACGGACTACGTCGTGACGACCGTCAACGGAAAGGTCGGCTTTCATCTGGAGATGGGGCTCGTCCCGTTCGTCGTCATCGTCTTCGTGCTCGGCTTCTTCATGGCGCTCGGCAAGGCCGCCGTCTACAAGCACATCCCCGTCTACTATCCGAACAATGTCGGAGCCGTCGGCGGCCTGGTCGGCATGATCGGCGGGCTCGGCGGATTCGTGCTCCCGATCGCGTTCGGCGCGCTGGTCGATCTCACCGGTCTGCGAACCAGCTGCTTCATGCTGCTCTTCCTGCTCGTCGGGGTCGCGCTGGTCTGGATGCATCTCTCGATCCGGCAGATGGAGCGCGGCGTTGCCGGCGAGGCGCTGAAGCGGCTGCCGGAGCTGCCCGAAATGGAGGAGATCCACCGGCCCGAGCACATCGGAGCCCTATCCGGCGCGGTTCTCACCGACTGGCGGCCTGAGGACGACACGTTCTGGAGGGAGCAGGGCCGAGCCATCGCGCGACGCAATCTCTGGATCTCCATTCCGGCGCTGCTGTTGTCCTTCGCGGTCTGGCAGGTCTGGTCTGTCGTGGTTGCGAAGCTGCCTTCGGTCGGCTTCAAGTTCACGACCGATGAGCTGTTCTGGCTGGCGTCGCTGCCTGGGATCTCCGGTGCAGTTCTGCGCATCTTCTACTCCTTCATGGTGCCGATCTTCGGCGGCCGGCTGTGGACCACGCTGGCCACGTGGTCGCTGCTGATACCCGCGATCGGAATCGGCTATGCGGTGCAGAATCCCGCAACGCCCTATCCGGTGTTCCTGATACTGGCGCTGTTGTGCGGCTTTGGCGGCGGCAATTTCGCCTCGTCGATGGCCAACATCTCCTTCTTCTTTCCCCGCGCCGAGAAGGGCAACGCGCTCGCGCTCAATGCCGGCCTCGGCAATCTCGGCGTCAGCGTGGTCCAGTTCGTGGTGCCAATCGTCATCACGGTCGGCGTGTTCGGCTGGTTCGGCGGAGATCCGGCGATGGCAACGAGCGGGTCGCAGCCGATGCCGATCTGGCTTCAGAACGCCGGCTTCGTCTGGGTGCCGTTCATCGTCGCCAGTGCTTTCGCCGCCTGGTTCGGGATGAACGACATCGCCTCCGCGAAAGCGTCCTTCGCTGATCAGGCCGTCATCTTCCAGCGGCGGCACAACTGGATCATGTGCTGGCTCTACACCGGCACGTTCGGCTCGTTCATCGGCTATTCTGCGGGCTTCCCGCTGCTGGCGAAGACCCAGTTCCCGGCCGTCGACGCGTTGCAGTTCGCATTCCTCGGGCCGCTGGTGGGTGCCTTGTCGCGGTCCGCGACGGGCTGGATGGCCGACAAATGGGGCGGCGGGCGCGTGACCGTCGGGGTGTTCCTGCTGATGATGGCCGGCGTGCTCGGGGTGCTCTACTTCCTCGGCATCAAGGATCAGCCCGGTGCATTCTGGGGCTTCTTCGCGATGTTCCTGCTGCTGTTCTTCGCGACCGGCGTCGGCAATGCGTCGACCTTCCAGATGATCCCCAACATCATGCGCCAGGAAATGACCCGGCTCATGCCGACCGCGGACGCGGAGACGCGGCTGCGCCAGGCCGAAAAGGAATCCGCCGCCATCACCGGCTTCACCTCCGCGATTGCCGCCTTCGGCGCATTCTTCATTCCCAAATCCTACGGCACCTCGATCGACCTCACCGGCGGCGTGCAAGCCGCCCTATGGGGCTTCTTCGGCTTCTACGTCACCTGCGTGCTGATCACCTGGGCCGTCTACACCCGCAAGGGCGGCGTCCTGCACGATGTCGAACGGCGCCGGGCGATCGCGGCCGCTGCCCAACCCGCTGAATGAGGACGTAAAAGATGAGCCATTTTCTCGATAGGCTGACCTTCTTCACCCGGGCCAAGGAGGAGTTCGCAGGCGGACACGGCGTGACGACGACCGAGGACCGTTCCTGGGAGGAGGGCTATCGCAAGCGCTGGCAGCACGACAAGATCGTGCGCTCGACGCACGGCGTGAACTGCACCGGCTCCTGCTCGTGGAAGGTCTACGTCAAGGGCGGCATCGTCACCTGGGAGACCCAGCAGACCGACTACCCCCGGACGCGCCCTGATCTTCCCAATCATGAGCCGCGCGGCTGCGCCCGCGGCGCGAGCTACAGCTGGTACCTCTATTCCGGAAACCGGGTAAAATATCCGCTGGTGCGCTCGCGGCTGCTCAGGCTGTGGCGCGAGGCGCGAGCGCGGATGACGCCGGTCGCAGCCTGGAAGTCGATCGTCGAGAATCCGGGCAAGCGCTCGGACTATGTGCAGAAGCGCGGACTGGGCGGCTTCGTGCGGGCGAGTTGGGCCGAGGTCAATGAGCTGATCGCGGCAGCCAATGCCTATACGGTCAGAGCCCATGGTCCGGACCGCGTGTTCGGATTTTCGCCGATCCCGGCGATGTCCATGGTGAGCTACGCGGCCGGCGCGCGCTATCTGTCGCTGCTCGGCGGCGTCTGCATGTCGTTCTACGATTGGTATTGCGACCTGCCGCCGGCCTCGCCACAGACCTGGGGCGAGCAGACCGACGTACCTGAAAGCGCGGACTGGTACAATTCAGGCTTCCTGATGCTGTGGGGCTCCAACGTGCCACAGACGCGTACGCCGGATGCGCACTTCTACACGGAGGTACGCTACAAGGGGACCAAGAGCGTCGTTGTCTGCCCGGATTATTCCGAGGCTGCGAAATTCGCCGATCTCTGGCTGTCGCCGAAGCAGGGCACCGACGCGGCGCTCGCGATGGCGATGGGTCACGTGATCCTCAAGGAGTTTCACATCGACCGGCAGACGCCGTACTTCAACGACTATGTGCGCCAGTATACGGATATGCCATTTCTGGTGCGGCTGGTGAAATCCGAGGGACGGCTCGTTCCTGAGCGGTTCGTGCGCGCCTCGGATTTCGCCACATCTCTCGACGAGGCCAACAATCCCGAATGGAAGACCGTCGCCTATGATGAGATCAGCGGGGCCATTGTCGTGCCCAAGGGATCGGTCGGCTTCCGCTGGGGCGAAAAAGGCAAGTGGAGCCTGGAAGAGAAGAGCTCGGCGAACAACGACACCCGGCTGCGGCTGTCTCTGGCCGGCATCGAGGACGACATCGCACCGGTGGGATTCCCCTATTTCGGCAACCGTCAGCACGATCACTTCAGCGGCACCAATCATCCGGATGTGCTGACCCGCAACGTGCCGGTGAAGCGACTTCGTCTTGCCGATGGCGAGGCGGTCGTGGCCACTGTGTTCGATCTGTTCGCCGCCAATTATGGCGTCGATCGCGGCTTCGGCGGCGACCACCTCGGCAGGAGCTACGACGATCTGGAACCGTACACTCCGGCATGGGCCGAGGCGATCTGCGGCGTGCCGCGCGGCCAGATCATCGCGGTTGCCCGCGAGTTTGCCTCGAACGCGTCCAAGACCCGGGGGCGCTCGATGGTCATCGTCGGGGCCGGTCTGAACCACTGGTACCACATGGACATGAACTATCGCGGCATCATCAACATGCTGGTGATGTGCGGCTGTGTCGGCCAGTCCGGCGGTGGCTGGTCGCATTATGTGGGGCAGGAAAAGCTGCGGCCGCAGTCGGGCTGGACGCCGCTCGCCTTTGCGCTCGATTGGGGGCGCCCGCCGAGGCAGATGAATTCGACTTCGGCGTTCTACGCTCACACCGACCAATGGCGCTACGAGACGGTCAATGTCAGCGAGATTCTCTCACCGACCGCACCGGCCGGTTCTTGGGACGGAGCGCTGATCGACTACAATGTCCGCGCGGAGCGCATGGGATGGCTGCCGTCCGCGCCGCAACTGCAGGCCAATCCGATCGAGGTATCGAAGCGCTCCGCCGCCGCGGGCCTGGATCCGAAGGACTACGTCGCGAAGGCCTTGAAGTCGGGCGAGCTGAAGCTCGCCTGCGAGGATCCCGATCATCCGAAGAACTGGCCCCGCAACCTGTTCGTCTGGCGCTCCAACCTGCTCGGCGCCTCAGGCAAGGGCCACGAATACTTCCTCAAGCATCTGCTCGGCACCAAGCATGGCGTGATCGGCAAGGATCTCGGCGACCAGGGCCACAATAGACCGGTCGAGGTCGCTTGGCACGAAGAAGCCCCGGAAGGAAAGCTCGATCTGCTGGTCACGCTCGACTTCCGGATGTCGACCACGTGCATGTATTCGGACGTCGTGCTGCCGACGGCCACTTGGTACGAGAAGAACGACCTCAATACGTCCGACATGCATCCCTTCATCCATCCGCTCTCGGCGGCGATCGATCCGGTGTGGGAATCGCGCAGCGATTGGGACATCTACAAGGGGATCGCCGAGGCCTTCTCCAGGGTCGCGCCCGAAGTGCTCGGGGTCGAGAAGGACGTCGTGCTGACGCCGATCATGCATGACAGTCCGGGCGAAATCGCACAGGCGTTCGACGTCAAGGACTGGAAGCAGGGCGAGATCTATCCGATCCCCGGCAAGACCATGCCAGCGGTCACCGTGGTCGAACGTGACTATCCGAATCTCTACAAGCGCTTCACCTCGCTTGGACCGTTGATGAACAAGCTCGGCAATGGCGGCAAGGGGATGACTTGGAACACCGACCATGAGGTCGAGCTCCTGAAGCGCCTCAACGGCGTCGTCGCCGACGACGGGCCGACCCGGGGGCTGGCTCGCATCGACAGTGCGGTCGACGCTTGCGAGGTGATCCTCAGCCTGGCGCCGGAAACCAATGGCGAGGTCGCGGTCAAGGCGTGGTCGTCCCTGGAGCAATTCACCGGCCGCGACCATGCTCATCTCGCCATTCCGAAGGAGGACGAGAAGATCCGATTCCGCGACGTCGTCGCGCAGCCGCGCAAGATCATCTCGTCGCCGATCTGGTCGGGGCTCGAGTCGGAGAAGGTCTGCTACAACGCCGGCTACACCAATGTCCACGAGCTGATCCCCTGGCGGACGCTGACCGGAAGGCAGCAGCTCTATCAGGATCACCTATGGATGAGGGCCTTCGGCGAGGGCTTCTGCGTCTACCGGCCGCCGATCGATACCAAGACCGTCAAGCCGGTGATCGATCGCAAGCCGAATGGCAATGCGTCCGTCATCCTGAACTTCATTACGCCCCATCAGAAGTGGGGCATCCACTCCACCTATACCGACAACCTCCTGATGCTGACCCTGTCGCGCGGCGGTCCCATCGTGTGGATCAGCGAGATCGACGCAAAGGCTGCCGGTATCGCCGACAATGACTGGATAGAGGCCTACAACACCAATGGCGCGCTGGTTGCGCGCGCCGTGGTCTCGCAGCGGGTCAAGCAGGGCATGTGCATGATGTATCATGCTCAGGAGAAGATCGTGAACGTGCCGGGCTCCGAGCAGACGGGGCAGCGCGGCGGCATCCACAATTCGGTCACGCGTGTCGTTCCGAAGCCGACGCACATGATCGGGGGCTACGCTCAGCAGGCCTATGGCTTCAACTACTACGGCACGGTCGGCGCCAACCGCGACGAGTTCGTCATCGTCCGGAAGATGTCGAAGATTGATTGGCTGGACCAGCCGACTGCTGACCGGTCGGCCACGACCCCCTCGGAGGCTGCAGAATGAAGATCCGTGCTCAGATCGCAATGGTGCTCAATCTCGACAAGTGCATCGGCTGCCACACCTGCAGCGTGACCTGCAAGAACGTCTGGACCAGCCGCGAGGGGATGGAATACGCGTGGTTCAACAACGTCGAGACCAAACCAGGCGTTGGCTATCCCAAGGATTGGGAGAACCAGTCCCGCTGGAAGGGAGGCTGGTCGCGCAATCGCGACGGGTCGATCCAGCCGCGGATCGGCGGCAAGTGGCGGGTTCTGGCGAATATCTTCGCCAATCCCGACCTCCCCGAGATCGATGACTACTACGAGCCGTTCACCTTCGACTATCAGCACCTGCAAAGTGCGCCCGAGGTATCTGCGATGCCCACGGCACGGCCGCGCTCGCTGGTGTCTGGAGAGCGGATGGAAAAGATCGAGTGGGGACCGAACTGGGAAGAGATCCTGGGCGGCGAATTCGCCAAGCGCTCTCAGGACATCAATTTCGACGGCGTGCAGAAGGAGATCTACGGCCAGTTCGAGAACACCTTCATGATGTATCTGCCGCGGCTGTGCGAGCATTGCCTCAATCCGGCATGCGTCGCATCCTGCCCGTCCGGCGCGATCTACAAGCGCGAGGAGGACGGCATCGTCCTCATCGATCAGGACAAGTGCCGCGGCTGGAGAATGTGCGTCTCCGGCTGTCCATACAAGAAGATCTATTATAACTGGTCCTCGGGAAAATCGGAGAAGTGCATCTTCTGCTATCCTCGGATCGAGGCGGGGCAGCCGACCGTGTGCTCCGAGACCTGTGTCGGGCGCATTCGCTATCTCGGTGTCGTGCTGTATGACGCGGACCGCATCGCAGAGGCCGCGGCCGAGCCCGACGAGGGCGATCTCTACCAGGCCCAGCTCGACATCTTTCTCGATCCGAACGACCCGAACGTGCTTGCGGAAGCCGAGCGCCAGGGCATCCCTCATGCATGGCTGGAGGCGGCGATACGGTCGCCGATCTGGAAGATGGCGATGGAATGGAAGGTCGCCTTCCCCTTGCACCCGGAATATCGGACCCTGCCGATGGTCTGGTATGTGCCGCCGCTGTCGCCGATCACGTCGGCGGCCTCGTCCGGCAAGATCGGGCACGATGGCGAGATGCCCGACGTCAAATCCTTGCGCATTCCGATGCGGTACCTCGCCAATCTGCTGACTGCGGGCGACGAGAAGCCGGTGACGCTGGCGCTCGAGCGAATGCTGGCCATGCGTGCCTATATGCGGGCCAAGACCATCGACGGCGTGGTCGACGAGGCGATCGCGAGGCGCGTCGGCCTGAGCGGCCCGCAGATCGACGACATGTACCACATCATGGCGATCGCCAACTACGAGGACCGCTTCGTGATCCCGACCGCGCACCGCGAGCTCGGTGCCGACGCGTTTGATATCCGCGGCTCCTGCGGCTTCTCGTTCGGCAACGGCTGCTCCGGGGGCGAAAGCGAAGTCAACCTGTTCGGATCGCCGCGTAAGGCCAAGAACCCGATGGAGGTCGCCTGATGAAGACGTTCAAGGTGCTGTCGGCATTGCTGAACTATCCGAGCGGGGAATTGATCACGGCCATCCCGGAGCTCGCGCGGGTGCTCGACCGGGAAGGCCTCGTCCAGCCCGGCATTCGCCGGGAGCTCGATGTGCTGCTGCAGGAGATCGCCACGGGCGACGTCTACGACCTGCAGGAGCGCTACGGCCTGCTGTTCGACCGCAGCAAGACCCTGGCGCTGCATCTGTTCGAGCACGTCCATGGCGAAGGCCGCGACCGTGGCCAGGCCATGGTCGACCTGCGGGCCATGTATGATCGTGCGAACCTCGTCATCGCCGGCAACGAGCTGCCGGATTATCTGCCGCTGTTCCTCGAATTCCTCGCCACCCGGGAGATTGCGGACGCGCGCGAGTTGCTTGGCCAGACCAGCCACATCATCGCCGCGCTCGCGGAACGACTGGGGCGTCGGCAGTCGAGCTATAGGGCGGTGTTCGATGCGCTGCTCCAGATCGCCGCGGAGCAGCCCCGCGCGGAGATCGTCGATGAGCTGCTGAAGGCAACGGACGTGGATCCGATGGACCTGCGCGCGCTCGACGCGGCCTGGGAGGATGAAGAGGTCAGGTTCGGCCCGGGAGGGGGCGACCAGGCAGCCTGTGGGCACGACAATCTGATCGCAAAACTGCGCCACGCCAACCGTGCGGTCAACGCGCCGCCGTCACAGTTGCAATGAGGGATTGGCCATGCAAACACTCAATGCCATCGTCTTCGGCTGTTATCCCTATCTCTGCCTGACAGTCTTTCTGGTCGGCAGTCTGATTCGATTCGACCGCGAGCAATACACGTGGCGCTCAGGCTCGAGTCAGCTGCTTCGGCGGCGCCAATTGATCTGGGGCTCGAACCTTTTCCATGTTGGGATCCTCTTCATTTTTGCGGGTCATTTCGTCGGGCTGCTGACGCCGATCTGGGTGTTTGACATGCTCGGCGTGTCGCACGGCTTCAAGCAGATGCTCGCGATCGTCGCCGGTGGCGGCGCCGGACTAATGTGCCTGGTCGGCATTTCACTCCTCGCGCATCGCAGGCTTTTCGATCCCAGGATTCGCGCGACGTCGTCTTTTGCTGACACGGGTATCCTTCTGGTGCTGTTCGTCCAGCTGCTGCTTGGCTTGGCGACCATCCCCGTGTCGCTCGGTCATCTCGATGGTCATGAAATGGTCAAGTTCATGGCCTGGGCGCAGGGCATTCTCACGTTGCAGCCCGGAATCGCCGCCAACATCGTCGACGTCCATCCGATCTTCAAGGCGCATCTGGTCCTGGGAATGACCATCTTCCTGCTCTTCCCCTTCACCCGCCTGGTCCACATCTGGAGTGCGCCGGTGTGGTATCTCGGCCGCCGCGGCTATCAGGTGGTGCGCAGCCGCGACGGGCGCCGTCATCTTGTGCAACCAATTCAGCCCGCGGAGTAGCCGATGGACTGTTCATTGGGCGCGGCGCTTCCAAAGCCGAAGCCGGTCAGTGTGAACGGGGTCGTGATCGAACGCGACGTCATTGCCCGGGAAGTTCAGAACCATCCGTCGGACAAGCCGATCCTCGCCTGGCAAGCGGCGGCGCGCGCGCTTGCGGTGCGCGAATTGCTGAGACAGGAGGTCATGCGGCTCGGCATAACGGCCGCTCCCCTGCGCGATGCCGAAGGTCGCAGCGAAACCGAGGAAGAGGCGGCGATGCGGGCGCTGATCGCGCGTGAGGTTCTGATACACGAGCCGGACGAATCGACGTGCCGTCGCTTCTACGATCAGAACAGGCAGCGGTTCCTGGTCGGAGAACTCTACGAAGCGTCTCACATCCTGCTGATCGCGCCGAGCAGCGATTCGCTGGCTCGGTCGGCTGCGCGAGACGAGGGGCGGACGATCGTGGAGGCCGTGCAGAGAAGCCCGGAACTGTTCGAGACCATCGCGCGCGATCGCTCCAATTGCAGGGTCTCGGCGGAGAATGGTGGCAGGCTCGGGCAGCTGTCGCGTGGGCAGACGACCGCAGAGTTCGACGCCGCGCTGGCCCGGATGTCGGTTGGAGAGGTCGGTCTGATTGAGACACGCTTTGGTATCCATGTCGTGCGCCTCGACCGACGGGCCCTCGGACAAGTCCTGCCGTTCGACATGGCAAGGGCGCGCATTTCGCAATATCTCACCGAGCGTGTGCGGCATCAGGCGCTCGCGCAATATGTAGCCAATCTGGCAGACCGCGCGGAGATCGTTGGCGTGACGTTGCCGGCGCCGCAATCGGTACTGCCGCAGTAGGGGGGCGATCATGCTGCTCGGGGATCTCATTCACGATCTCAGTGACGACGCGAAGTCGAGTGCGGTGTTGCAGGGGTGCGGCGACCTCACGCTCCTGGTGCGCATCAGCTCTGTCGCGGATCGCCTCGGCGAGGATGTCGGTGAGTATGCGTCGGCTGCTGTCCGGCGCTTTGCAAATCTCGCAGAGAATGAGGATTGGCTCGGGTTGATGAGCGCTATCGACCGCGCCGCCGACCCCGCGATCGTCTGTCTGACGTCCATGATCAAGTGGTCGCTGCAGAGGGATGAAATCGAGCTCTCCTAGAACGGATCCACCGCAGGCTATCCGTGCTGGAGGGGCGGGTCAAAAATGTCGAAGCGTCAAATTGATGTTGGGATTCGCATGCACGATGTGATGGTAGAGAAAGTCGGCGTTGCGGCCGCGCCGCTCGTGGCGCTCGTATACGACGACGGGAAATATCCCTACGAGACGTTCGATCACCTCGTGGATCACTCGCGTCGAGCGCGATTGAAGGTCGCCGGCGCACTGCAGCGAAGGCTGTTCCTCGACGAAAATCGCAGGTGCGACGTCCTGCTCGAGGAGATCGACACGGCAAATCAAACCCCGATCTTCGAGGATCGTGGATCGGGAGCGAGAGGTTGCCGGCTGGATGAATCGGCGCTTGCAGAGGTGACAGTTCGGGTCCTCGCCAGCTTGGATGCGCGTCCAAACATCCTGGTGTTGAACAAATTTGGTAAGGCAGAGTGCGGGGGAGGCGGAACGCTTGATCTGATCGCCCGCGCGTTGGACCTTGCGATACCGACGATTGTCGGCGTGCCGCGCAGCAATATCGATGCCTGGAGAGGTTTCGCCGGAGATATGGGGGTTGAGCTCGAAGCCCGCGGAGACGTGGAGCGGTGGCTGGAAAATGTTCGGCAGGATCGAACCATAGACTCAGCCAGCCAGCTGCGCTGATTGCGATTGCGAGCAATCGAGGGGTCGGGGACACAGAACTGCCAAGCCAGACCGTCGAAGATGTCTGCCGGCTGACATGGATGTTCCTCGACGAGACAGGAAACCCGCCGGTCGATCTGGAGTGGTCATCACGACGCTGATGACACGGAATGTTGCGCTCCGACAAAGAATGGCCGGTCGCGCCAGTTTAGCATCTTTCCGATCGCCGGGGATTGTATGGCGCAAGCTCATTGTTCGCGCCCCCTTGGCTGCGTTCCTCCGGGCGCCACGGCAACTGCCGAATGGCGCATCGTCGTGGCGAGTGCTGCGTCCGCGATCAACAACTGGAGCCGCTCATGATTGGGGCGAAGATCTCGCGCTGGACGATGAGCTATTTCGCGGCAGCGCTGGGGTGGCTGCTCGTTGCCTTGGCAATGCTGGTCGGCGGACTCGGTTACCCCGCCGCAGAGCTCGGCGCTCCCGATACGCTTGTCGTTGTGCATGCGGTCTGTATCGGTTGGCTCAGTCTCTCGGTATGCGGCGCCTTGTTCCAGTTCGTTCCCGTTCTCGTCGCAAGGCCGCTCCCCTTCGACAAATGGGCCTTGCCGGCCTTGTTCCTCATCAACGTCGGTCTGGTCTGCTTGATATTGGGCTTCCTCTCACTGGCCGGACGAATTGCTCCAGCCCTTTGGCTTCTGCCGGCCGGCAGCGTGGTGCTCGGCGCGGGTCTGGCGATGGTCGCGCTCGATCTGGGCCTGACTCTCTTCAGCCAGCCGAAGGGATCTGCTCTCTTTGTCATCGCCGGACTTGGCGCGTTATGCGCAACTGTCGCGCTCGGCGTCGCGTTCGCGTTTGCTCTCGCCGGATCGGCGGGCGCCTTCGGCGACGCGCTCCTGGCCGCGGCGATTCCGATCCATGCGATTGCCGGGCTGGGAGGCTGGCTGACCCTGACCGCCATGGGGGTGAGCTATCGCCTGCTGGCCATGTTCATGCTCTCGGCGGACCTCGGCGAGCGACAGAGCACATCCGCGCTGAAATTTGGTGCGCTCGCGCTATCGGTCGCTGTCGTGGGCGGATTGTTCGCGATCGGCCTCGAGGCCGGGCTCCGAGCCGTGCTCATCGTCGCCGCCGTTCTTGGGGTGATCTCGCTTGTGCTCTATGGACGGGACATCGCGACGATCTATCGCTCGCGCAAACGGCGCCAGCTGGAGTTGAACATGCGGATGGCAACCGTGTCTTTCGCCAACCTGGCGGCGACGGTGACGCTCGGCACCGTCATCATCGTCAGCGGAAAGGTCGGCGTTCATGTCGGCGCGTTCGCGTTCTTGGCCGTGTTCGGCTGGCTGTCTGGTCTCATATTCGCGAAGCTCTACAAGATTGTCGCCTTTCTGACCTGGCTCGAAACCTACGGTCCCGTGATGGGGCGCGCCCCGACGCCACGGGTTCAGGACCTGGCGGTGGAACGTCGGTCCGAGAAGTGGTTCATCATCTATTTTCTAGGCGTCTGGGCGGCGACCATCATGTTGATGATGGGCGAGGGCCAGGCGTTTCGCGGCGCCGCGGCGGTCATGGCCGTGGGCAGTATTGGAATCATACACGAGCTAGTGCGAGTCCGACGTCTTTCCGATGTTGCGGACTCCCGTAGGCTTCCGGCCGGAGCCATCGCGCCAAGCCTGTTGTTCGCCAGAAACTAGGAGGAGAGCCATGACCGCGTACATTGACGTCGACGTCCGGCCGATTCTCAGGGCCGGAGGCGAACCGTTCTCCATCATCATGGACGCGGTCGACCGGCTGGCGCCAGGCCAGGGTGTGCGGCTGATCGCGAGCTTCAGGCCGGTTCCGCTGCTCTCCGTCATGGCAAGAAAGGGCTTCGCCCACACCGATCGACCGCTCGACGGTGGCGACTGGGAAGTGCTGTTTTCGCCGCTGGCTGCCGAGGACGCCGGTCAGGAAGACGCTGGTGCCGGCCTCGCATTCGAGCAATGGCCAGATCCCGTAGTCACGCTCGACAACCGAGAGCTCGACCCACCCGAACCGATGGTGCGCATCCTCGCGGCCGCGGAGGAGTTGGGTCCTGGAGAGACCTTGTCGGCACTTCTGGGCCGCGAGCCGATCTTCCTGTTCCCTGAACTTGAGAAGCGCGGCTTTCGCTGGCTCGGCGGGTTTACGCCGGATGGATCGACCTACCAACTTTCGGTGAGGGCTCCGCTATGAGCCGCGATGTCATCGACCGCATCCGCGACGCAATGCGCGTGGTCATCGATCCGGAACTGGGGGAAAACGTGGTCGATCTCGGCTTCATCTATGAGATCACGGCGACGGATGGCGTCGTGCATGTCACGATGACGGCCACAACGCCCGGGTGCCCCGCAACAGGTTTTCTCAAGGAAGGGGTCGCAAGCAGCATTGCGGAGATTGCGGGCGTCGAAGCCGTGGACGTGACGATGACATTCGATCCGCCGTGGACCCCATCCAGAATTGATCCGGCCGTTCGTGCTGCGCTGGGTTTCGACAACGTCAATTGACCGAACGAAAGCGAAAAGCTGGCAGCGCTCGGCCGGAGAGGCGGCGTCGTTACGCCCGCTCGAAGAACACGTCCACCGTCGTGGACGCCTTCGGCCCATCGCCCTAGTGCGTCTGTCGTGTTCTGTCTTCAAATCCTATCGCCTGTCTTGCTTCCCTATCTCAACAAGGTTGCCTGCTTCGGTCGTCCGGTCCGGAAGCCACTCACGCGCGTTGGCGCGGAGCCCGGGGACGCCGAGCAGGTTGATCGCGCGACAGGCGATCTGCTCGATGACGTCATCGAGCGACTGGGGCTTCAGGTAGAACGCCGGCATTGGCGGCGCGATGATCGCGCCGATCTCGGTGGCCTGCGTCATCGCTCGGAGATGACCGAGATGCAGCGGGCTCTCCCGCACCAACAGTATCAGCCGGCGGCGCTCCTTGAGTTGAACGTCGGCGGCGCGGACCAGCAGGTTGTCGAGTTGGCCCCAGGCGATCGCCGAGAGGGTGCGGATCGAGCAGGGCGCCACGATCATGCCGGCTGCAGAAAACGAGCCGCTGGCGATGCTCGCACCGATGTCGGCGACATCATGAGCATGCGCCGCGAGATCGCGCAGCCGCGCGAGGCCACCCTGGCCGACCTCCTCGTGCAAGGTGCGCACGGCAGCGTCGGACACCACGAGATGGACCGCGCATTGCGGCTGCTCCGCGAGCCGTTCGACGATGCGCGCACCGATCGCGGCGCCCGAGGCGCCGCTGATGCCGACGATGACGTGATGCCGCCCGTTCATGTCGAGGCCGTTCGGTCGGCTATGGAGTCGCCGAGGCCGAGGCTCGGCCACATCGCGTCGATGCGCGCGGCTACAGCAGGGTCCATCGCCAGCACCTCGCCCCAGGGGCGTTCGGTCTCGACCCCGAGCTTGGTCGTGGCGTCGATGCCGAGCTTCCCGCCGAGGCCGGATTTTGGCGAGGCGAAGTCGAGATAGTCGATCGGCGTGTTGGCAAGCGGCACGAGGTCGCGCGAGGAGTCGCTGCGCGTCGCGACGGCCCACATCACCGCGCGCCAGTCTCGGACGTCGATGTCTTGGTCGACCACGATGAGGAGCTTGGTGTAGCTGAACTGCGGCAGCATCGACCAAAGGCCGAGCATGATGCGGCGGGCCTGGCCCGGATAGCGCTTTTTGATCGCCACCACGGCGATCCTGTAGGAGCAGGCCTCCGGCGGCAGATAGCAGTCGACGACCTCCGGGAATTGTCGTCGGATCAAGGGGACGAACAGCGTGTTCAGCGCCTCGCCAATTCGAGACGGCTCGTCCGGCGCGCGTCCCGTGAACGTCGACAGATAGAGCGGACTTCGACGCGTGGTGATCGCGGTGACCTGAAGCACCGGAAAGCTCTCGACGGCGTTGTAGTACCCGGTGTGATCGCCGTAGGGCCCCTCCGGGGCGGTCTCCGTGGCCGACACGATGCCCTCGATCACGATCTCGGCGGCCGCCGGCACCGTCAGGGGCACGGTCAGGCATTCGACCAGCTCGGGACGGTCGCCGCGCAGGATGCCAGCGAAGCGCAGCTCGGAGATGGTCTCGGGCAATGGCAACACCGCGCTGAGGATGGTGGCGGGATCGGCCCCGATCACGATCGCAATCGGCATGTCGCGCCCCTGCGCCTGCCACTGCTGGTGGTGGCGGGCGCCGCCGCGATGGGCGAGCCAGCGCATGATGGCGCGATCGCGGCCGAGCACCTGCATGCGGTAGACGCCGACATTTTCCTGCTCGCCGGCGGACGCGTCCGGCGGCACGGTGATGACGAGCGGCCACGTCAACAGGGGCGCCGGCTCGTCCGGCCAGCAGATCTGGGCCGGCAAGGTGGTCAGGTCGATGTCATCGCCCATCGTGACACGTTCATGCACCGGCGCGGCTGATCGCAGCCTCGGCCGGGTCGACAGTGCTGCGCGTGCCAGCGGCAGCTTCTGCAGCGCTTCCCTGATGTCGCGCGGCGGCTGCGGGGCGCGCAACTCCGCCATCATCTCGCCGAGCTCCGCCAATCGTTCCGGCTGCACGCCCATGCCCCAGGCCACCCGCTCCACGGTGCCGAAAAGATTGGTGACGAGCGGCATTGCCGAGAGCGATCCGCATGCCTTGATCGGCCGTTCGAACAGCAGCACGGGCCCTTTGGCGGAGATGACGCGGCGATGGATCTCGGTGATCTCGTGGACGACCGAGACGTTGTCGCGAATGCGTCGCAGCTGTCCCCGCTCGTCGAGAAAGCGCAGGAAATCCGACAGCTCGCGGAAGCGAGGGACATCACGTCGCAACGATAGGCTCCGTTCAAAAAACGCCTCGTAGCTGGAACAATCAGTGTGATCTTTGTTCCGGGTCAAATACTTCCCGCGCCGATCCGGCCAGAGCTTGTGCCATGAGCTCTCTTCAGGACGCGTCTTCGACCTCACTGCCCCTGTTGCCGCCACTGCTCAGGCAGGTGCTGCGTCCGTTGCCATTGCTGCCCCTGCAGATCGCGCTCGGCGCTTTCCTGCGTGGGCTCTTGTGCCGGCATCCGCATCTGCTCGACCGGCTCGGGTCGCATCGCGGAAAGCGCTTTGGCATCAAGCCGACCGATCTGCCGTTCGCATTCGTGATTCAGGCGGGCCCACAGCAGCCGCAACTCGCGGCGGTGCGCGAGCTGCCCACCGGCCTCGATGCCTCCATCTCCGCGTCGATCGTGAGCCTGCTGGCGCTGGTCGAGGGCCGGCTCGATGGCGATGCGCTGATGTTTTCGCGTCAGCTCGTGATCGAAGGCGATATCGAGGCGGTGCTGGCGTTGCGCAACGCGATCGATGATGCCGGTCTGGATCTGGTCGGCGAGATCGCGGCGCTTTCGGGTCCGTTCGGCGTGCCCGCGCAACGTCTGCTGGCGGCCGCGCGTGACTCGCTGCTGAGATCAACGACGAAGGAAAGCGGGATGCGACGATGGAGCTGATCTGTCCGGCAGGGACGCCGGCGGCGCTGAAGAGCGCGGTCGAAGCCGGCGCCGATGCCGTCTATTGCGGTTTCGCCGACGAGACCAATGCCCGCAACTTTCCCGGGCTGAATTTCAGCCGCGAGCAGATGCGCGAAGGAGTAACGTTCGCGCATCGGCGCGGCGCCAAGGTGCTGGTTGCGATCAACACCTTCCCGCGCGCCGGCGCCGTCGAGCTGTGGCGTCGCGCGGTCGACGATGCCGTCGAGGCCGGGGCCGACGCGCTGATCCTTGCCGATGTCGGGCTGATGCACTATGCCGCGCGGCACCATCCCGAACAGCGACTGCATGTCTCTGTGCAGGCGGCGGCGGCGAATGTCGACGCGATCGCGTTCTATGTCGAGAATTTCGGCGCCCGCCGCGTGGTGCTGCCGCGCGTGCTGAGCGTACCCGAGATCGCCGAGATCACCCGTGAGACGGCATGCGAGACCGAAGTGTTCGTGTTTGGCGGACTATGCGTTATGGCCGAGGGGCGCTGCTCGCTGTCCTCCTACGCCACCGGCAAGTCGCCGAACATGCAGGGGGTATGCTCGCCGGCCAGTCATGTCGTCTATCAGGAGACGATACTGGGCACGACCTCGCGGCTTGGTGCTTTCACAATCAACCGATTCGGACGCAACGAACCTGCCGGCTATCCAACGCTGTGCAAGGGGCGTTTCTCGACCGCACAGGGCTCTGGCTACATCTTTGAGGATCCGGTCAGCCTCGATGCCACGACCCTGCTCGCAGGCTTGCGCGAAGCCGGCGTCACCGCGCTCAAGATCGAGGGCCGCCAGCGCGGCCGCGCCTATGTCGACGGGGTCGTGCGGCATTTCCGCAGCGTGCTGGCAGCGCTCGATGCCGGCCGGTCCGCCGACGCGTCCGACCTCACGGCGTTCACTGAAGGGCAGGCCACCACGCAGGGCGCCTACCGCAAGACCTGGCGCTAGGACCACATGACAATGGCGGAACAAGGCGCAGGCCGAATGCAGCTCACTCTGGGGCCCGTGCTCTACAATTGGCAGCCCGAGCGCTGGCGTGATTTTTACTTTCGCATGGCCGACGAGGCCCCGCTCGACCGCGTCGTGGTCGGCGAGGTCGTCTGCTCGAAGCGCGCGCCGTTCTTCGAACCCCATTTGCCTGAAGTCATCGAGCGGCTTATGGCTGCCGGCAAGCAGGTGCTGCTGGGTTCGCTGGTCCTGGTGTCGTTGCGACGCGAGCGCCGGCAGACCGCAAGCCTCGCCGAGTTTGGCCACGGTCTGGTGGAGGTCAACGACCTCACCTGCCTCAGATCGATCGCCGGTCGGCCGCATGCCATCGGGCCATTCGTCAACATCTACAACGAGGCCAGCGCCGCGTTTCATGCCGCCCAGGGCGCGACCCGGATCTGCCTCCCGCCGGAGCTGCCGCTGTCCTCGGTTGCCGCGATCGCCGGCGCCGTGCCGCAGGTGGCGATCGAAGTGTTCGCCTTCGGCCGTGTGCCGCTCGCGATCTCCGCGCGCTGCTATCACGCCCGCCTGCACAAGCTCGCCAGGGACAATTGCCGCTTCGTGTGCGAGCAGGACCCGGACGGCCTCGTCGTGACGACGCTGGACAATGAAGCGTTCCTCACCATGAATGGCGTGCAGACGTTGTCGCATGGTTGCTGCAACCTGCTCGGCGATCTCGATCGTCTGACGCAGAGCGGCGTGAGATCGCTGCGGCTGTCACCTCAGGCCTGCGACATGGTCGCGGTGTCCGAGCAATTTCAGGCGGTCCTGGCGGGCCGCGTGGAAGCTGGGGCCGCCACGGACCGCTTGCGCGAGATCTATCCGGACGTTCCATTCGCCAACGGCTTCTTGCACGGCGCCCCCGGTGCCTCCTACGTCTCGGGGTAGGTACTGCCGTGTCCTTCTGTCGAGGTGAACTCGGATGTGCTCAGTGTGCATGTCGACCCATCTCAAATTGACTGACCACGGATGGACGACGTTGAGAGACGGCGCGCAGCCCGTTCTTGCCGGCGTGCTGCAGATTGCCGACCGCGCCAAGGCGGAAGCCCAGGAAGCCGGGGAAATCGTGGTCTGTCCCCGATTTCCCCTCCCAAGCCGGCTGGTGTCCGACGCGCCGACCGCAGAGCCCAGCTGACGGCCGACGCCTCATCCCGATTTGTCGCTGAACGCGGCGGGAAGCGTAGCGAGGAACGCCATGACGCGCTGCGTGCGCAGCGGTGGCCGGCGGTTCGAGGTGCGCAGCATCCATAGGGGCTCCGCCGGCGCGCGCCACGGCTCAAGCACTTCGACGAGCCGACCTGTGCGCAAGTCGTCGTGGACGAGCCATGCCGGGCCCCAGCCAATGCCGAACCCATTCGCGATCAAAGCGACCGAAGCGTGCGCGTCGTCGCAAATATGCTTGGGCTTGAGCGCGACGCGAACGAGTTTTTTGCCGCGTGGGTCGGTGAAGCGCCAGGTCAGGATCTGCCCGCTCGCGGGATTGCGGAAGCCGACGTGGTCATGTTCGGAAAGCTCGTATGGAGTCGCCGGCGCACCGCGCGCGTTCAGATAGGCGGGCGAGGCGCAAGCGATCCAGGAGAACGTGCAAAGCCGCCGCGCCAGATGACCGGGCGCGCGATCGAGGGGTCCTGAGCGGATGGCGATGTCGACGCCTTCCGCCGCGAGATCAAGAATCTCGTTGCGGAATTTGATCTCGATCTCGATTTCGGGCCGCTCCCGCAGGAACGCAGGCAGTCGCGGCAGGATGCAGGCACGCGCGAACGAGGCGGGGGCGGTCACTCGCACCCGTCCGCCATCGTTACGCGCGGCTTCGCCGAGCGCGGATTGGACGCGATCGAGACTGTCGGCCAGCGCGCGTCCCGCCGCGATCAGCCGCTCGCCCTCTTCGGTCAGCGCCAGCGAATGGGTCGTGCGGTGCAAAAGCCGTATTCCGCGAGCCTGTTCGAGGCGGGCGACCGCCTTGGACATCGCCGAGGTGGTCGTCCCCGCTCGCCGCGCGGCTTCGGCGAAGGAGCCCGCCTCGACGACGCGGACGAAGGCGAGGAGGCGCGAGAGGTCGGGAGGCAAGGCCGTTGTGGACATCCAGTCCACATAGTCATGGCGGCGTGGTCGCTACAAGAGGCCGTTCCGATGGGCCAAATGGGGAGCGTCAGCGCGCATGCTGCGCCGCTAGAAACCGCGAGAAGTCCCATGCACCCCATCGAAATCACGCTGCAAGCCCTCGACGTCGCCGAGCGCGCGATTCGCCCCGGCCAGCCGGTCTACATGCTCAATCTGTTGCGCTACCGCGCGTATGCGCGTTACGAGGACGGCTTCGACGCCGCGCCCTGTTCGGGCCGCGAAGCCTTTAACGAACGCTATAGACCGGCCTTCCGGCGTCTCGCAGCCGGTAAGCCGCTGGTGCGGATGTTTTCCGGGCCGGTTCTGGCGAGCCTGGTCGGCCCGCAAGGCGAACGCTGGGACGAAGCGGCGATCAATGAATACGGCGATTTCGCCGCCTTCCGCTCGATCGTCGACACCGAGACCTACCAGCGCGAAGTCGCTCCGCATCGGCGCGCGGCGCTCGAGGATTTCCGGTTGTTCGCGCTCGCCAAGGCGATGTGAACGCCTTGAGGCGGCGGCCTCATGCATTTGCCTTAACCAAGCGTGACGCTCCGACGAGCCCGGGAATCCGTTCCACCGATGGCAAGAATTGGTGTCGCGGGCCCCGGGATTTGGACTTGTTCATCGGCATTTGGGCTACCCGCCGATAGAAAACAGGGCTTCCGAAATAGTGGGTCTAGCGATGTCGCGGACCCCTGCTATCAATGTTCCCCGCGTTCCCTTTTTGCTGGGCTCGAAATGTCTGTCCGCTGATCGGCGGGTTGAGATGGTGAGACCGTGTCCGTTTCCACGGGTCCGGGTTGCTTCTGATGGCTGTCGCGCGTCGCCCTGGAATGGCGGCGAGGCGCCGACAAAAAAACGGCGGCCGGGGGGCCGCCGTTGGAGTCGAGACCACGCGACGCTAAGCGTGGTGCTCAGGAGGTTCGGAGCTGGACGCGCTGGATCTTGCCGACGATCAGCAAGTAGGCACACGCCGCGACCAGGGCGTTGAGGCCGACGAACACCAGCGCGCCGTTGAAGGAGCCGGTGGCCGACAGGATGTAGCCGATCACGATCGGCGTCGTGATGCTGGAGAGGTTGCCGAAGGTGTTGAACAGGCCGCCGGAGACGCCGCCGGCTTCCTTCGGCGAGGTGTCGGAGACGACCGCCCAGCCGAGCGCGCCGATGCCCTTGCCGAAGAACGCCAGCGCCATCAGGCCGACCACCAGCGCCTGGCCGTCGACATAGTTGCAGCCGATGATCGCCATCGACAGCAGCATGCCGCCGACAATCGGGATCTTGCGGGCGAGCGTCAGCGATCCCGTCTTGCGCAGGATGGCGTCGGAGATGAAACCGCCGAGCACGCCGCCGATGAAGCCGCACAGCGCCGGCAGGGTGGCGACGAAGCCGGCCTGCAGGATCGAGAGGCCGCGCTCCTTGACGAGATAGACCGGGAACCAGGTCAGGAAGAAATAGGTCAGCGTGTTGATGCAGTACTGGCCGATATAGACGCCGAGCATCATGCGGTTCGACAGCAACTGCCCGATATGCGACCAGGTCGGACCACCGGACGCGGCCTTGCCGTCGCGCGCGCCCTCCATGTCGATCAGCGCGCCGCCGTCCTTGATGTAGTCGAGCTCGGCCTGGTTGACGCTCGCGTGCTCCTTCGGCCCGTACATGGTCCTGATCCACGTCAGGCCCATGAGAATGCCGAGCGCGCCCATCACGGTGAAGACGTGGCGCCAGCCGAATTCATGCGCGATCCAGCCCATCAGCGGCGCGAAGATCACGGTCGCGAAATACTGGCCCGAGTTGAAGAAGGCCGACGCCGTGCCGCGCTCGTTGCTCGGAAACCAGGCGGCGACGATGCGGGCATTGGCCGGGAAGCTCGGCGCTTCGGCGAGACCGACCAGGAAGCGCAGCGCGAACAGCGCGGTGACCGCGGCGGCGCCGGAGAAGAAGCCGATCCAGCCCTGCATCATGGTGAAGATCGACCAGATCACGATGCTGCAGGCATAGACCCAGCGCGAACCGAAGCGGTCGAGCAGCCAGCCGCCCGGCACCTGCGCGAGCACATAGGACCAGCCGAAGGCGGAGAACACATAGCCCATCGCGACGGGATCGAGATGCAGCTCCTTGGACAGCGAAGGTCCTGCGATCGACAAGGTCGCCCGGTCGGCGTAGTTCACGGTCGTGACCAGGAACAGCATGGTCACGATGAATAGCCGCACGCGCGATCGGCGCAATTCGGCCGTGGTTACGATTGCGCTCATGCGCTCCACCTCTCTTGTCACGTTCCTCGATGACTGTCCTAGAGGAGAGGGAGGGCCGGGGTCCAAACCGAAGCCTGTATCGATCGATCCAAATTTTGGATCAATCCCGGGGTCTCCATGCCGGACAAAGGCGCTCTTTCCTGAGCAGCCGCGGCGTGCGACGCATGAGCCGATCAGGCTTGCACGTCGAGGTTTTGCAGATTTCGTCGCGCATTCCGACGGCCGTCGCGGCAATCGCCAGCATGCGGATCTCTCCTCACGTCCACCGCGCTTCGCGCCGGATCGCCCGGATCCCGGCGAACCCGCTGCCGGCAAGATGCGAGGCGCAGCGTTCCGTTCCGCCGGTTGGAAGCTGCGGGCACGGACCAACGGACGTGCGAACCATCTGTGCTTGTATCGGCTGCGACTGCGTGCACAATCGTCGGTGCAAGCGAACAGGAGCCACTGCGCGTGAAGGCCGTCTACACCGAGCTGCATCGCAGCCATGATCCGCAATTCTATCTGGTGCGCGGCGTCGTCAAGCGCACCACCGAGCAGCCCGAGCGGGCGGATCGTCTGCTTGCGGGATTGAAGGCCAGCCATCACGAGGTGGTCGCGCCGCTTCATTTCGGCCAGGAAGCTCGCGCGCGCGTGCACAGTCCGGAATACCTCAGTTTCCTGGAAGAGGCTTGGGACGCTTGGGCCGCGCTCGGCGATGCCGGTGCGGAGATGATCCCGAACATCCATCCCGTTCGCAATGCCGCCACCTATCCGACGCACATCGTCGGGCGGCTGGGCTGGCACACGACCGATACCTCGGCGCCGATCGGGCCGGGGACGTGGGAAGGCGCCTGCGCCGCGACCGACGTGGCTGCGACCGCGGCGCAACTGCTGCTCGATGGCGAGGATGCGGTGTACGCGCTGTGCCGGCCGCCGGGCCACCATGCCTATCGGGACATGGCCTCGGGCTTCTGCTTCTTGAACAACTCCGCCATCGCGGCCGCGCATCTGCGTCAGCGCTACGAGCGCGTCGCCATCCTCGACGTCGACGTCCATCACGGCAACGGCACGCAGGGCATCTTCTACGAGCGGCCCGACGTGCTCACCATCTCGATCCACGCCGACCCCACGCATTACTACCCGTTCGTCTGGGGCTATGCGCATGAGCGCGGCGCAGGCGCGGGGCTTGGCGCCAACCTCAACATTCCGCTGCCGCTGAAGAGCGGCGACGACACCTATCTCAAGGCGTTCGAGACCGCGGCCAAGACGATTCATGCGTTCGCGCCCGGCGCGCTCGTGGTGGCGCTCGGTCTCGATGCCTCCGAGCACGATCCGCTCAAGGGGCTCTCCGTGACGACGCCGGGTTTCCGTCGCATCGGCGGCGCGATCGCGCGGCTCGGCCTTCCCACGGTGTTCGTGCAGGAGGGCGGCTATCTCTCGGACATTCTTGGGCAGAACCTGACCGCAGTGCTCGGAGGTTTCGAGGCCGCGCGGTAGGCCATCATCTCTTCCTCGCGATCTCTTCTTGGTGTGTACCCCAGAACGCCATCGCAAATCATTCGCATGGCGGCATCTGACGTGTGGAGGCGAGCCGCGACGCGACCACTCGAGGCTCGACGGTGCAGGCGACCGTCGAAACATCCGGCTCCAATTGCTGCACCATTTAGCAAGTGCTAGGCTTTGTGAACTACCCTCGGCTGTAGGCGGCTCGGAGGGACGTGATGAAGCGGCGAATGATCGGCCTGGAGACCCTGGTCACGGGATCCGAAGAGGCGTTGGCTCCGCCGAAGTCCAAGCCGACCGGGCCGGAGCTCAGCTCTGCAGCCTCGGCCGGCCGGCCATCCCGCCGAAGGCTGCTGGCCTCAGCCGGCCTTGGCTTCGGCGCTGCGGCATTGTCGTTCTCCGCCGGCCCGGCTGTCGCGCAGCCAGGTGACGGCGCAAGCCTCGGCCAGCCGGTGCGCGTCAGCAAGGATCGGCTCGATGCGCTCGCAGCGAAGCTCCACGCCGTCTTCAATGAGCACAATATCTTGCCGCCATTCTCGGCCGACAAGTACGGGGCGCGGGTCGACGTCGAACTGCGTCGGCTGACGACCTACACGCGCATTCCCGGCACCGGTGAGCGCGTCAAGGTCAGCGGCCTGCTCGCGCTGCCCGCCGATCACAAGGGCGCACTGCCGGTCGTGTCGTGGCAGCACGGCACCATCCTGTCGTTCGACCAGGTCCCGTCCAATCTCGTCAAGCTGGCCGATCCGAACTACGAGCCGCGCGACAATGTCGATTCGATCGAGACGCTGTTCAACGTCCAGCGCCTTGTCGGCAACGGCTTTGCGTTGATCGCGGCCGACTATCTCGGCAAGGGACCGTATCGCCAGGGGCGAGGCGAGGCCTATGCGGTGAAGGACGCGACCGTGCAGTGCTGCCTGGACGTGCTGAGCGCGGGTCTGCTCGCGCTCGATCATCTCCGCCTGCGAAAGTCCGGGCTGTTCCTGAACGGCTGGTCGCAGGGTGCCTTGAACACGCAATGGCTGCGCCAGGAACTGCAGCGGCGGCGCGTCGCGGTGGCGGCGAGCGCCACGCAGAGTCCGTTCAACAATCTTGCGGATTCGATGCGCTATTGGGTGTCGGCCCAACCGGGCAGCGCGTCGACCGACAGCACCTATCCGAAGCAGCCGATCTGGATAACGCCCTGCGTCATCGTCCTCCTGGGCAGCTATCGCCAGTATTACCGGCTCGGCGACCTGTTCAAGACTGCGATCAAGCCGCAGCACCTCGCGCTGGCCGAGAAATACTGGGCCGACTACAGCATGGACGAGGCGTTCAGCAAGTCGGTGCCGCAGCCCTCGGATCTGCTGGTCGACGGCTTCTTCGAGCGCTTCACCCACGAGACCAACAGCCGCTTCCTCCGCCGTCTGGCCGGCAACAGCTCGACCTATTGGGACTATGACTCCCCGATGCGCTTCTACTACGGCCTTCTCGACGAGGCGCTGCCGCCGAGCCTCGTCAAGATGCCGCTGGCGGCCGACGGCCGCTTTGCGCAAGGCATCGCGGTCACCGGCGCCAGCCATCGCGGCACGTTCCTGGCAAGCCTGTATGGCGGCGGCGACGTCATCGGCGGCGCTTCGACCGTGCTGGACTTCTTCAAGAGCAGCTCCTGAATTTCGGCCATGATCAGCTTGCCAGCGCATGCGGCGTGTGGGTCGCGAGCTCCCGCTCAGCGGTACGGACGATCTCCATGGTGCGCACGATGCTCGCCGGATTGACGCTGATCGAATCGATGCCGAGTTCGGCCAGATAGCGCGCGACTTCCGGATAGTTGGCCGGCGCCTCGCCGCAGATGCCGACATGGCGATGGTTGCGGTGCGCGCCCTCGACCGCCATCCGCAGCATCGCCAGCAGGCCTGGATCGCGCTCGTCGAAATCGAACGCGACGATGTCGGAGTCGCGGTCGACGCCGAGCGTGAGCTGGGTGAGATCGTTGGAGCCGATCGAGAAGCCGTCGAAATGTTTGGCGAACTCATCGATCAGGATCACGTTGTTCGGGATCTCGCACATCATGTAGATTTCGAGCCCGTTTTCGCCTCTGACGAGGCCATGCCCGGCCATCGCCGCGATCACCTTGCGTGCCTCCTCGACCCGGCGGCAGAACGGGATCATGATCTTCAGATTGGAGAGCCCCATCGTGTCGCGCACGCGCTTCATCGCCGCGCATTCCAGCGCGAAACCGGCGGCGTAGGCGGGATGCGCATAGCGCGAGGCGCCGCGGAAGCCGAGCATGGGGTTCTCTTCCTTCGGCTCGAAATCGGAGCCGCCGATCAGGCTGGCATATTCGTTGGTCTTGAAGTCCGAGAGGCGCACGATCACCGGCCGCGGGTGGAATGCCGCGGCGATGGTGCCGACGCCTTCCGACAGCCGCTCGACGAAGAAGTCGGCGGGCTTCTTGTAGCGCGCGGTCAGGCGCTTGATCGTCGCGCGGTCCTTTGCCGCGGTCACCTTTGCGGGCGTCGCCAGCGCCATCGGGTGGATGCCGATCGCCTGGTTGATGATGAACTCCATGCGGGCGAGGCCGACGCCATCGTTCGGCAGCAGCGCGGTCTTGAAGGCCAGTTCGGGATTGCCGAGATTGACCATGATCTCGGTGCGCGGCTTCTCCAGGCTGTCGATCGCCAGGCGCTCGACATCGAACGGCAGTGCGCCGTCGTAGACATGGCCGGCGTCGCCCTCCGCGCAGCAGACAGTGACCGTCGTTCCGGTCTTCGCGCGCTTGCTGAAATCCTCCGTGCCGACCACGGCCGGCACGCCGAGCTCGCGAGCGACGATCGCGGCATGGCAGGTGCGGCCGCCATGATCCGTGACGATCGCCGCCGCGGTCTTCATCACCGGCTCCCAGTCCGGACTGGTCGACGCGGCGACCAGCACCTCGCCGGGGCAGAACGCGTTCAGATCCTTGGGATTGCGGATCAAGCGGATCTTGCCGGTGGCGATCTTTTCGCCCACGGCGCGGCCGGTTGCCAGCGTTCTGCCGGTCTTCTTCAGAACGTAGGTCTCGATCGCCTCGGGCCGCCGCTGCGAGGCCACCGTCTCCGGCCGCGCCTGGATGATGTAGAGCGCACCGTCGCGACCGTCCTTGGCCCATTCGATGTCCATCGGCGTCGGCCTGCCGGCCTTCTGCGAGTAGTGCTCCTCGACGACGATGGTGGCCTGCGCGAGCTCCAGCACGTCGGCATCGCTGATGCAGAATTTCGCCCTGTCAGCCGGCGGCGTCGCCTCGGTGCGCGTCGTGGGGCCACGGCTGCGCGCGCCGGCCTTTGCGCTGGCTTTGGCATAGACCATCCGCTTGTCCTTGGCGCCGAGCCGGCGCGACAGCACGCTGCGGAAGCCGGCCGCGAAGGTGGGCTTGTGGACGTAGAACTCGTCCGGATCGACCGTGCCCTGCACGATGGTCTCGCCGAGGCCGTAGACCCCGGTGATGAAGGCGACGTCGCGAAAGCCGCTCTCGGTGTCCAACGAGAACATCACGCCGCTCGCGGCGCGGTCCGAGCGCACCATCTTCATCACGGCCACCGACAGCGCGACCTTGTCGTGGTCGAAGCCGTTGTCGATGCGGTAGGAGATCGCGCGGTCCGTATAGAGCGAGGCGAAGCAGTGGCGGCACGCCTCGAACAGGTCCTTGGCGCCGCGAATGTTGAGAAAGCTCTCGTGCTGGCCTGCGAAGCTCGCATTCGGCAGGTCCTCGGCGGTGGCCGAGCTGCGCACGGCAACCGCGACGCCGCGGCCATACTCCTGCTCCAGCTGCTTGTAAGCCTCTGCGACCTCGTGGCGTAGATCGTCACGGTCGGTCGCCGCGAACACGATCGCGCGCGCCTTCGCCGCGCGTTTGGCGAGATCGGCGATGCGGCGCTTGTCGAGGCCGGCGAGCAGCTTGCGCAGCGCGTCGTCGGCGCCGGTCGCGCGCAAGGCGTCGCGATAGGCGGCGGCCGTCAGTGCGAAGCCGTTGGGTACGCGCACGCCTTGCGACGCCAGCGCCGAATACAGCTCTCCGAGCGAGGCCGTCTTGCCGCCGACGCCGGGCACGTCCTCGATACGAAGGTCCTTGAACCAGCGGATGTAGCCGGGTGCCGTCATCGGTGATCTCCCGCATCGCAGCGCGAACTTCAGTTTGTCGCGGCGGGCGGCGACTGCCTTGCGCAAGATCAAGCAAGGCGCTTCGCGAGCCCCTTAAATCGCGGGATGACAACGGTTCCACCATAGGCGAGGATGTTTGTTAAGACCCATCAATCGTACCCATCCGGATCACCAATGATCTCCGACGACGAGAACGAGGACGGCAATCGCGAATGGTCGCGGTTCTGGCTCACGGCGCGGCAATTCTGGCTCGGATCGACGGCATGGCGGGTCTGGCTGCTCTGCGTCGCCCTGATCGTCCTCGTGGTGCTTCAGCTCTACGTGCAGTTTCGGTTCAATTACTGGAACAGGGATTTCTTCGACGCATTGGAGGGCCGCGATCCGACGCGGCTGCGGCAGCAGGCCGTTCTGCTCATTCCGCTTTGTCTGGCGAGCGTCGTGCTGGCGATCGTCTCGGTGTGGGGCCGCATGGTGATGCAACGCAACTGGCGGCAATGGTTGAGCGCCAAGGTGATCAACTACTGGGTCGAGAACGATCGCTATGCGCGGCTCGCGACGGTGCAGGGCGATCTGAAGATTCCGGAGTATCGTATTGCCGAGGATGTCCGCATCGCCACCGATGCACCGATCGACTTCGTGGTCAGTGTGATCTCCTCGCTGCTGACGGCGGTCGTGTTCGTCCAGGTGCTGTGGCAGGTCGGCGGATCCATCGGCTTTGCCGTGGCCGGGCACCAATTGTGGATTCCAGGCTACCTGGTGGTCAGCGTCGTCATCTATTCCGGGCTGGTGACCGGGGCCATGCTGTGGGTCGGTTCGCCACTCACGCGCGTCATCCAGACCAAGAACCAGGCCGAGTCGGAGCTGATCACCGCAGCCCATCACTTGCGCGACATCGGCGAAGGCATCGCGCCCAAGCAGGAAGAACGCAGCGTCGTTGCCGGGCTGTGGATGGCGCTCGACCGCACGATCCAGCAATGGAAGCGGCTGTGCTGGCAGCTGATGCGCAACACCCTGGTGTCTCATCTGAATACGCTGCTCGCGCCGATCATCGGCCTCGTGCTGTGCGCGCCGAAGTTCCTCGGCGATCAGATGACCCTGGGCGAACTCACCCAGGCAGCCGCTGCGTTCACGCTGGTGCAGGGGTCGTTCAATTGGATGGTGGACAATTTCAACCGCCTCGCAGAGTGGATGTCGTCGCTGGAGCGCGTCGGCGGGTTGCTGCTCTCGCTCGATCGGCTCAACGGTGATGCGGCGAGCGATGTCACGCCGTCTCGAGCCGCACGTCAGCCTGCAGACGGCTGACGTCGGCGGGATCGGACAGCGCGGTGCCGGTGCGCAGCAGCGCCGCGGCACCTGCGGCGACCGCAAAGCGAAACGCGTCGTCCAGCAACTCGCCCGCGGCGAGCTTCGCGACCAATGCGCCGAGAAAACTGTCACCGGCGCCGACTGCGTTGACCGGCACCATCGTCAGCGGCTGAGCGCGCAGCACGCGGTCGCGGGTGACCAGCAGGGCGCCGAGATGACCCATGGTCAGCGCGACGGTGCCGGCCTTGCCGCTCGCGACCAGCGCGTGGGCGGCTTTCTCCCACGCCGTGGCATCGGGCAGCGCGCCGCCGACCAGCTCTTGCATCTCGTGCAGCGACGGCTTCATCAGGTCGATGCCGCCGGCTACCGCCGCGGCCAAAGCTGGCCCCGAGGTGTCGAGCACGAATTGCGCGCCGCGTGACCGTGCAAGCGTCGCAACGCGCGCATAGAAGTCGGTCGGCACGCCGCGCGGCAGGCTGCCGCTGCCGACGACGAAGCGGGGAAACGGATCCTGGGCTGCGAGCAAGGCAAGGCCGGCCTGCCATTCGGCCTCGGTCAGCGTCGGACCCGGCAGGATGAAGCGATAGGGCTGGCCGCTGACGCGCTCCTGGACGAAGAAGTCCTCGCGCGTGTCCTCGGCCGTCGCCCAGGTGCGGCTGGCGACGCCTTCCTTCTCGACGAGCTGCTTCAGCAGCAGGCCGGTCGGACCGCCGACCGGATAGAGCGCGGTGACGTCGCCGCCGAGGCGGGCGATGACACGGGCGACGTTGATGCCGCCACCACCGGGATCTCGCTGTTGCGTCGTGCCGCGCAGCTTGGCCACCGGCACGATTTTCTCGACGGTCGTCGAGATGTCGACGGCCGGGTTCGGCGTGATCGTGACGATGTCGCTCATTCGATCTCAGTGGGTCGGGGAGCCGCCGCTCGCGGTGATGCCGGCCTCGAAGAACGATTTGAGACCGAGGAAGCTGATGTCGGGCTTGATAACGAGATGAACCGGGATCGGACGCAGATAGCTGTCATAGCGCCCCTTGCCCTCGAACTGCCGGCGGAAATCGGATCTGGCAAAGTAGTCCGGAAACCGCGGCGGGATGCCGCCGGCGATGTAGACGCCGCCGCGGGCGCAGAAGGTGAGCGCGAGGTTGCCGGCGACGGCGCCGAGCCAGGCGCAGAACATGTCGAGAGTCGCGCGGCTGGTGGCGCAACTGCGGTCCAGCGCGGCGTGAGTGATCGCTGCGGCATCGCGCGGCGGCACCGTGACCCCGTCGACCGCGGCAATGGCCTGATAGACGTTCGCAAGGCCCATGCCCGACAGCGCACGCTCGATCGAGACATGGCCGAAGCGCTCGCGCATCTTGGCGAGCACGGCGGCCTCGCGCGCCGTCGTCGCCGGCAGCGTGGCATGGCCGGCCTCGGTCACGGCAACCGTGGGACGGCCTTCTGCCGGGAGATAGCACGCGGCGCCGAAGCCGGTGCCGGGGCCGATCACCAGCATCGGCGCGCCGTCGACCGCGGCGCTTCCGCCAAGCGGAAACAGGTCGTCGGGATGCAGCACCGGCAGCGACCAGCCGACCGCCTCGAAATCGTTCAGGAGCTTGGCCGAGCGCAGCTTGAACCGCTCCGCCAGCTCGGCGCCGTCGATCACCCAGGTCGAGTTGGTGAGCATGCCGCGATTGCGCTCGATCGGGCCGGCGATGTCGAGCACGGCCGCGGTGGGCGGGCCGCCGGCGGCGTGTCGCAACAGGAAGTCGGTGATCGCGTCCGTGATGGTCGGGAAGTCGGCGACCTTGAGATGCGCGACCTCGCCGATGACGTGGCCGTCAAGCAGCGCGAACCGCGCATTGGTGCCGCCGATGTCGCCCAGAAGAACGCGTTCGCTCATCCTCACTCTTCCGCCCGGTTGTGCCGCCCGGCGGGATCGTCGGATACCCGGTGAGCGGCAATCATGTTCGAATACCACCGCGCCGACGCCTTGGGAATGCGGCGCTGGGTGGCGCGATCGACATAGACAATGCCGAAGCGCTGCGAATAGCCCGCTCCCCATTCAAAATTATCCAGGAGCGACCAGACGAAATAGCCGCGCACGTCGGCGCCCGCCGCGATCGCCTGTTCCATCGCGGTCGTATAGGCCTTGAGATAGCCGATCCTGCCGTCGTCCTGGATGCAGCCGGATGCATCGACGGTGTCATTGGCCGCCGTTCCGTTCTCCAGCACGTAGATCGGAAGCCGGAACCGGCTGTGGATGTCCAGGAGCGTATCGCGGAACGCCTCGGGCACGACGGGCCAGCCGATTGCGCTGCGCGGCACTGCCGCGGGAGGCGCTCCGAAGCTGGCGCCCATCAGGTTGCTGCCCGCCTTGATGTAATGCGGCGAATAGTGATTGAGCCCGAACCAGTCGACGGGGCGGGCGATCTGCGCCATGTCGCCGGGTGCGATATAGGGCGCGACGGCGTCCTGGAGCTCCGGCGGGTAGCAGGCAAAGGCCTGCGGAAACGGGAAGGCATCGTTCCAATAGGCGGCGAGCCGCAAGGCGGCCGCGGCGTCCTCCGCACTGTCGCTCGCAGGGTAGCAGGGCTGCCGATTGTGGATGGCGCCGATCGAGGCGCCGGCCACGTCCCTGCGCAGCACGTCGACGGCGCGGCCGTGGCTGAGATTGACGTGATGAATGGCCTTGTGCAGGGCCGCTCCGTCGGCGATCCCCGGCGCGTGCCAGCCGAGGCCGTAGCCGAACAGCGTGAACACGCAGGGCTCGTTGAAGGTGGCGAAGCGCTTGACCCGGTCGCCATAGCGCCGCGCGACCAGCGCGGCATAGTCGGCGAACCAGCCGACGATGTCGCGGTTCTGCCAGCCGCCGAGCGCCTCCAGCGCCTGCGGCAGGTCCCAGTGGTAGAGACAGAGCCACGGCTCTATCTCAGCGGCAAGCAGGGCGTCGATGAGGCGGTCGTAGAAGGCGAGGCCGGCTTCGTTGGCCGCGCCGCGGCCTTGCGGTAGCAGCCGCGGCCAGGCGATCGAGAACCGATAGGCATTGAGGCCGAGATCGCGCATCAGCGCCACGTCCTCCGCGTAGCGATGATAGTGATCGCAGGCGGTCTCGGCGGTGTCGTTGTGGCTCACCCGGCCGGGGGCGCGCAGATAGACATCCCAGATGCTGTCGGCGCGGCCGTCGAGGTGCGCCGCGCCCTCGATCTGGAAGGCCGAGGTCGAGGCGCCCCAGAGAAAGCTCGGACGGATGGTCATGATCGAGATGGGCCCTTGCGTTGTTGCGATCAGCCGCATGATGGCGGTCGCCGGCGCTCCGCCGTTGACCGGGATCAAGCCGGCGATACCCCGGCGGATGCGGTGTGTGAAGGTGCCTCCGCCCGGCAATGGCAATCATGCAGGCAACGGGCTTGCATCGGAGCCGAAAGCTGTGGAACGTGCGGCCGCCGAAAACTGGAGTCCCGGCGCGAATGAGCGTTTTTCTGCTGCGGCGCTTCCTGACCTTGCTGGCGACCCTCGTCGGCGCGTCACTGATCATATTCCTGGTGCTCGACGCGCTGCCGGGCAATGCCGCCCAGATGCTGATGGGCGCGGATGCCTCGCCGGATGCGGTCAGGGCGCTGACCGTCAAGCTCGGGCTGGATCAGCCGCTGGCGTTGCGTTACCTGCACTGGATCGGCGGCCTGCTGAGCGGCGATCTCGGCAACAGCTACGCCTATGGCACGCCGGTGGCCGAACTGATCCGCGAGCGGCTGGCGATGACCATTCCGCTCGCGATCCTGGCCATGGGGCTCACGACCGTGCTGGCGCTCACGGCCGGCATCTACACGGCCGCCAATCACAACCGTCTCGGCGATGTCGGCGTCATGTCGCTGACCCAGATCGGCATCGCCTTGCCGAACTTCTGGTTCGCGATCCTGCTGATCCTCCTGTTTGCGGTGAAGCTGCAATGGCTGTCGGCCGGCGGCTTTCCCGGCTGGGAGGACGGCATCTGGCCGGGTCTGCGCGCGCTGCTGTTGCCGGCTGTGGCGCTGGCAGTGGTGCAGGCCGCGATCCTGGCGCGGGTGACGCGCTCGGCCGTGCTCGACGTTCTGCGCGAGGATTTCGTCCGCACCGCGCGCGCCAAGGGCCTGACGAAGCGCGAGGTGCTGTGGCAGCACGTGCTGCGCAACGCCATGATCCCGGTGCTCACCGTGATGGGGCTGCAATTCGCCAACCTGCTCGCCGGCACCATCGTGATCGAGAACGTGTTCTATCTCCCGGGCCTGGGGCGCCTCATCTTCCAGTCGATCGCCAATCGCGACCTGATCGTGGTGCGCAACTGCGTGATGCTGCTGGCGGCCATGGTGATCATCGTCAACTTCGTGGTCGATGTCCTGTATGCGGTGATCGATCCGCGCATCAAGGTGCACGAGCTGTGAGTTCCGCCGTGGTCGTTCAAACGGGCGCTGCGCCTGCGTCCAACGCGTTCTGGCGCCGCGCGCTGCGCCATCGCAGCTTCACGGTCGGCGCGCTGCTCTGTCTGCTGGTGCTCGGCGCCGCGCTGCTGTCGCTGCTCTGGACGCCATGGTCGGCCTATGAGATCGATGTCGCGTCCAAATTGCGGCCGCCATCAGCAGCGCATTGGCTGGGCACCGACGTGCTCGGCCGCGACATCGTCTCGCTATTGCTGGTGGGTGCGCGCGCGACCATTCTGGTCGGCATCATCGCCGTCGGCATCGGTCTCACCTGCGGCGTCTGCCTTGGCCTGGTCGCAGCCGCGCAGCGCGGCTGGACCGAGGAACTGATCATGCGCTTCAGCGACTTCACCTTCGCCTTTCCCGCGGTGCTGTCGGCGATCATGCTGGCGGCGGTGATCGGGCCGGGCATGGTGACGTCGATCACCGCGATCGGCATCTTCCAGATCCCGGTGTTCGTGCGCGTCACCCGCGGCTCCGCCGGTGCGGTCTGGGCGCGCGAGTTCATCCTGGCTGCGCGCGCCGCCGGCAAGGGCCGCTTCCGCATCACCATCGAGCACGTGCTGCCGAACATCTTGTCGATTCTGATCGTGCAGGCGACGATCCAGTTCGCGCTGGCGATCCTGGCGGAAGCGGCGCTGTCCTATCTGGGCCTCGGCACGCAGCCGCCGCAGCCGTCCTGGGGACGCATGCTGAACGATGCGCAGACCCTGTTGTTCCAGTCGCCAAGCCTCGCCGTGTATCCCGGTGCCGCCATCGCGCTCGCGGTGCTCGGCCTGAACCTGCTCGGCGACGGCCTGCGCGATCTGCTCGACCCACGGCTGGCGAGGCAGCGATGACGGTAGGCGATCAGCCTCTGCTCGATGTGTCGGGTCTCGGCATCCGCCTCAATACCAGCCGCGGCTCGGCGCAAGCCGTGCGCGAGGTCTCCTTCACGCTCCGGCGCGGCGAGACGCTCGGCATCGTCGGCGAGTCCGGTTGCGGCAAGTCGATCACGGCGCTCGCTCTGCTTGGCCTTCTGCCTGACAGCGCCGTCGTCAGCGGCAGCATCACGCTCGATGGCCGCGAGCTGGTCGGTCTCGGTGATGCCGATTACTGCAAGCTGCGCGGCAACCGCATCAGCATGATCTTCCAGGAGCCAATGACCGCGCTCAACCCGATGCATACGATCGGTCATCAGGTGGCCGAGCCGCTGCTGCGGCATATCGGCTGCACGGCGACCGAGGCGAAACGACAGGCGATCGCGCTCCTCGATCGCGTCGGTCTGCCGGATCCCGCCCGACGCTACGGCGCCTATCCGCACCAGTTCTCCGGCGGCCAGCGCCAGCGCATCACCATCGCGATGGCGCTCGCCTGCAAGCCCGACGTGCTGATCGCCGACGAGCCGACCACTGCGCTCGACGTCACCATCCAGCGCCAGATCCTCGACCTCATCGCCGATCTGGTCGCCGAGCGCGGCATGGCGATGATCTTGATCTCGCATGATCTCGGTGTCATCGCCGAGAACGTCCAGCGCATGATCGTGATGTATGGCGGCACGGTGGTCGAGAGCGGCACCACGGACGCCGTGTTCTCGCGCATGGGGCATCCCTACACGCAGGGCCTGTTCCGCGCGCGGCCGCGGCTCGGGGCCCGCAAGGGCACGCGCCTTGCGACCATCGCGGGTACCGTGCCGGAGCTCGCCGATCTTCCGGCCGGTTGTCCGTTCGCAGATCGCTGCGGGCTGGCGATCGACGCCTGTCGCACGGCGCTGCCGCCGTCGATCGAGATCGGCGCCGGGCACGGCGTCCGGTGCATCCGGACCGGCGTCGCGCTCGCGTGTGATCCGGCGGGAGTGGTCGCTTGAGCACCGCCGCGCAAGGAGTTGCAGAGACGCCGCTGCTCGAGGTCAGGGATCTCGTACAGCGCTACACGCTGCCGCGAGAGAGTCTGCTGCGGCCGCCCGGCGAGGTGCTCGCGCTGAACGGCGTGTCGCTGTCGTTGAAGGCGGGCAAGAGCCTCGGCATCGTCGGCGAGTCCGGCTCTGGCAAGTCGACCCTGGCGCGGCTGATCATGGCGCTGGAGCGGCCGTCAGCGGGATCGGTGCTGATGGTGGGCCGCGATCTCAACCGCCTCCCGGTGGATGAGCTGCGGCGGGCGCGCCGCGATTTCCAGATGGTATTTCAGGATCCGTACGGATCACTCGATCCGCGCCAGACCATTGCGCGCATCGTCGCCGAGCCGCTGACGGCTCTCGAACACCCGGATCGCGATTCTCTCCGCAGGCGCGTCGCGAGCGTGCTGCGGCAGGTCGGATTGCGCGATGCCGACATGGACAAATATCCGCATGAATTTTCCGGGGGGCAGCGCCAGCGCATCGCGATCGCGCGGGCCCTGATCACCCAGCCGAAGCTGATCGTCGCCGACGAGCCGGTGTCGGCGCTGGATGTTTCCGTGCAGGCGCAGGTTCTCAACCTGATGCAGGATCTGCAGGAGCAGTTCGGCCTGAGCTACGTGCTGATCAGTCATGATCTCGCGGTCGTCGACTATCTCTGCGACGAGGTTGCGGTGATGTATCTCGGCCGCATCGTCGAGCGCGGGCGGCCGGAGGACTTGTTCGGAAGTTGCGCGCATCCCTACACGCGGGCGCTCCTCGACGCCGTGCCGCGGGCCCAGGCCGGCGCGGTCCGGCGCCGTCGCGAGAGCGTTGCGATCGCTTCGCAATCCCTCGGCGCGGCCGGATGCGCCTACGCGCCGCGCTGTCCGCTCGCCGATGCCCAGTGCCGCGCGACGGCCCCCGCGTTGCGAGCGCTCACCGGACAGCATTCCGCTGCCTGCCATCGGGCGGAAAGCGTAATGGCGCTGCCGGCGCTCGTCGCAACGGAACTGCAGCCACTTGTCTCGAAGCCGCTTTGACGCGTAATTTGGCTTCCTCAGGGAGAAACAACAATGTTCAAGAAACTATCGATCATCGCCATGGCCGCGCTCGTTGCGGCCGTCGCGCCGGCTCTCGCGCAGAGCAAGAAGGATAGCGTCGTTGTCGGCATGACCTTGGAGCCGCCGGGGCTCGATCCGACCAGCGCGGCCGCGGCGGCCATCGCCGAGGTGACGCTCTACAACGTCTATGAGACGCTGACCAAGATCAACGAGGACGGCTCGGTCTCGCCGCTGCTGGCCTTGAGCTGGCAGGCCTCGTCCGATCTGAAGAGCTACACGTTCAAGCTCGCCAAGGGCGTGAAATTCCAGAACGGCGAGGCGTTCGATTCCGCCGCGGTGAAGTTCTCGTTCGAGCGCGCCGGCGCCGCCAACAGCACCAACAAGGACAAGGCGCTGTTCCAGGCGATGGAGTCCGTGACGGCTCCCGACGCGGAGACCATCGTCGTCAAGCTGAAATATTCTGAGCCCAACCTGCCGTTCCTGCTCGGACAGGCCACCGCCTCGATCGTCGAGCCGAAGAGCGCGCCGACCAACGCGACGCAGCCGGTCGGTACTGGACCGTACACGCTGGGGAGCTGGGCCAAGGGCTCGTCCCTGACCTTGAACAAATGGCCCGACTATCGCAACGCCGCAGCCGTGAAGCTGTCCAAGGTGACGATCCGCTTCATCTCCGATCCGGCAGCGCAGGTCGCTGCGCTGTTGTCGGGTGACGTCGATGCCTTCCCGCGCGGCACCACGGCGCGCACCATCGCGCAGTTCAAGTCCGACCCGCGCTTCACCGTGCTGATCGGCGGCTCAAAGGCGAAGACGATCGTCACCATCAACAACAAGAAGAAGCCGCTCGACGACGTCCGCGTCCGCCGCGCGATCCTTGCTGCGATCGATCGCAAGGCGATGGTCGAAGGCGCCGTCGACGGCCTGGGTACGCCGATCGGCAGCTTCTACGTGCCGGGCTCGCTCGGCTATGTCGACACCACCGACATCAATCCCTACGACCCGGAGAAGGCCAAGAAGCTGCTCGCCGAAGCCGGCGTGACCACGCCGCTGCAACTGTCGCTGCGGCTGCCGCCGCCGGCCTATGCCCGCCAGGGCGGCGAGGTGCTCGCGGCTCAATTGGCCAAGGTCGGCATCGTCGCCAAGATCGAGAATCTCGAATGGGCGGCGTGGCTGTCACAGGTCTTCAACGGACCGCATGATTTCGACCTGACCATCGTCTCGCATGTCGAGCCGTTCGATCTCGTGAAGTTCACCGACAAGAATTACTACTTCGGCTATCAGTCCGAGGCCTTCGACAAGCTCTACCAGTCGATTGTCGATACGCCGAACGAGACCGAGCGCGCCAAGCTGCTCGGCGATGCCCAGCGCATGCTGGCGACCGATGCCGCTGCGGGCTTCCTGTTCCAGCCGCAGTGGATCACAATCATCAACAAGAAGCTCAAGGGTGTCTGGAAGGACGTGCCGCAGTTCGAGAATGATTTCTCGAGCTGGTCGTGGGAATGATGACGACCCCGCTTCGCGCGGCTTTGCGGTGACACTGCAGAATACAGCGCCCTCTCCCCTTGTGGGAGAGGGCATCGCAAGCCTGTCCGCAAACTCTGTCCTACTTGCCTCCCACAAGGGGAGAGGGCGCAATAACGACCGCCGCGCTGTCTGGTCGAACGCAATACTTCAACTTGAGCGCTGAGGTGAGCCCCACGATCCCTTGCCCAATCAGTTCGGCCAATCGATCGGCGTGAAGCGCAACTGCCGCCGCCGCATCTCGGCCTGGAGCTCCTGCGCATACTGCTTGGCCCGATCGCCGATCAAACGGTAGGGGCCCCCGATCCGGCTGTCGGCGGCCACCTGCTTTCGGACACTTTCGTAGTACGCCATCAAGCTTTCATCAGTCGAATTTACAAATCGCATCCACGCGCCCTCGCAACAAATCCCCTCGCTGCCAAGTTTGCACGGCTTTTCCGCCGCGGCAGTGACATAGGTTAACGTCCCTCAGTGGCAAAAGTTCCACTTGTATTCCAGAGAGTTCCGGGTCGATTTCATCGACACGTTTGCCGAAATGTTTTCCGCGCGAGAACTTTCTGCTCCGATGCAGCTTGAGCCAGGACTGGAGCAGGGCGGCAATGCGCACCGAAGTCCTCGTCATAGGCGGCGGGCCAGCTGGACTGATGGCCGCGATTTACCTGGCCCGGTTCCGGCGTGGGGTCGTGGTCGTCGATGGCGGCGCATCGCGGGCAGCGCTGATTCCGCGGAGCCACAACCTGCCGGGGTTCCCGAACGGCATGCCCGGAAGCGAGCTGCTCGCACGAATGCAGCGGCAGGTCGAGGAACTTCACGTTCCTATCGTCCGAAGGACGGTGAGCGCTCTCGAGACGCATGACGGAGATCTGGTCGCGACTCACGAGCGCGGTGCGGTCGCGGCACAGCGCGTCATCCTCGCGACGGGTATCGTCGACAAGCAGACGTCGCTCGCCGATTGGAGAGCGGCGGTCCGTGACGGCGAGCTGCGCTATTGTCCGGTCTGCGACGGCTTTGAAACCATCGACCACAAGATCGCCATCGTGGGCGCGCTCGGTCACGCCGCTGGCAAGGCGCTGTTCATGCGCGTCTACAGTTCGGACGTCACCTTGATCCCGATCGATGATGAGCAGGATGCGGCGAAGCGGCAGGAGCTCGCCGCCGCCGGCGTTCGGGTGACGCCACAACTTCATGCGTTGCAGCGCCAAGACGGTGCGATCGAGGCGTCATTCGTCGACGGCAGCAGCGAACGGTTCGAGATCGTGTATCCTGCGATGGGCGCCGATGTTCGCTCCGAGCTCGCCATCAAGCTCGGCGCGCGGCATACATCCGATGGCTTTCTCGAGGTCGATGCCAAGCAGCGCTGCGGCGTCGCGGGACTCTATGGCATCGGCGACGTCGTCACCGACCTGCATCAGATCGCGGTGGCATTCGGCCATGCCGCGGTCGCCGCCTGTCACGCGCATCATTCATTGCCGATGCGTCATGCGGAAGCGTAGCGGCAAGGCAGCATCGAATTGATCGCAATCTGAAGTCGCGATATCATATGTAAGTGCCGTTTACGTTGATGTGTCGGACCATGATTCATGGACAGAAGATCGGCGTGCATGACTGCGGCATTGAGCTGTCGCGAGGAGGCCGAACGCGATCCGGCTCGCCGCGATCAGTGGTTGCAGCAGGCGTCGAGATGGATGGCGCTGGCGGGCGAGCAAGCGGGGCATGCCCTGATCATCTGCGAGCATAGTGCCGCGGCGAGTCACGAGGCTCGTCGCTGATCGAGGCTATTGCAGCGTCGGATCGAGCCGGTCGCGCAGCCAGTCGCCGATCATCGAGACGGCGAGCGTCGTCACCACGATGGTGATCGCCGGTGCCAACATGATCCATGGTGCGCGCGTCAGATATTCGCGGCCATAGCCGACCATGTTGCCAAGGCTCGTCATCGGCGGCTGCACGCCGAGGCCGAGGAAGGAGAGACCGGACTCCAGCAGGATGACTTCGGGAAACACCAGCGTCATCGACACGATGAGGGTCGAGGCGATGTTCGGCAGGATGTGCCTGAGATAGACGCGCTGCGGCGTTGCGCCGAGCTGTCGGACGGCGGCGGCATAGCCTTGTGCATTGGCGGAGATGGCGAGGCCGCGCGCGATGCGCGCATAGCGCTCCCAGCCGAACAGGCCCATCAACCCGATCAAGAGCGGCAGCGAGTTGCCGAAGAAGGCGAGCACGGCGAGCGCCAGAATCAGGAACGGCATGCTGGCCTGGAAGTCCGCCAGCATCAGCACGGCCTGCTCGACCAGGCCGCGGAAATGCGCGGCGAGAAAGCCGAGCGTGGTGCCGGCGATGGCGGAGATCGCGGTCGCGCCGAACGCGATCAAGAGCGAAATCCGGATCGACACGATCAGACGCGACAGCACGTCGCGACCGAGCTCGTCGGTGCCGAGCCAATGCGCCGGGTTGCCCGGCAGCGACAGGCGATGGCGCAGATCGAATTTGGTGAAGCCATGCGGCGCGAGCTGATCGGCGAAGATCGCCAGCAGCAGCATCGCGACGATCCAGCCGACTGCGATGGTCACGGAGACGGGAATGTTCGGCCAGCACAGCCGCCGCGCGGCAGGCGATTTCAATGCAAGGTCGGTCATGCCTCGGCTCCCTTGCTGCGCAGCCGCGGATCCAGCAGGCCGTAGAGGAAGTCCACCATCAGGTTCGACGTGACCATGGTCATCGCCACCAGCAGCAGGATGCATTGCACGACCGCGAGGTCGCGGTTGGCGACGGCGACGACCAGGAGACGGCCGACGCCGGGCCAGGAGAACACGCTCTCGACGACGACCGCGCCGGCGATCAGGCTGCCGACCATGAAGCCGAGAATGGTGACGGTGGGGATCGCCGCGTTGGGCAGCGCGTGATCCGTGATCACCCGGCGCCACGGCACGCCCTTGGCCGACGCCGTTCTGATGTAGGGCTGGCCGAGAATTTCCAGCATGGCGCTGCGCGTGAACCGCGCCAGCACCGCGGCGCCGCCGAAGCCGAGCGTCACGATCGGCAGGATGGCGTGCCGCCACGAGTCCTGTCCGCCCGACGGCAGCCAGCCGAGCTGCACGGCGAAGATCAGCACCAGGATCAGGGCCAGCACGAAGCTCGGCACCGTGAAGCCCGCCACCGCCGTGATCATCACGGCGCGGTCGATCGCCGATCCGCGGTGCAGCGCGGCGTAGATGCCGGCGGGAATGCCGAGCAGCACTTTCAGCAGGAACGCCGGAATGGTCAGCGCCAAGGTCGCGGGGATGCGCTCGATGACGAGCTGGATCGCGGGCCGGCCGTCGCGCATCGAGCGTCCGAGCTCGCCCTGGCCGATCGCCTTGAAGTAGTCGAGATACTGCATCCAGATCGGATGATCGAGACCCCACGCCTTGCGGAAGGCGGCGATGACCTCGGGCGGCGCCTCGGGCCCCATGATCATCAGCGCGGGATCGCCGGACAGCCGCAGCACGATGAAGGCAAAGGTGACGACGAGTGCGATGGTCAGCAGCGCACGCGCCAGGCGGATGGCGAAATAGCGCAGCATCACGCGGCGACCTCGGTCTGCGACTGCAGCCCCGAAACGAGATGACAGGCCACCTGGCGCTGCCGATCCAGGGCGGCGAGCGCGGGCAACTCGTTGGCGCAGCGGGCGGTCGCGTGGCTGCAGCGCGGGTGGAAGGCACAGCCGGCGGGGCGCGCCGCCGGATTCGGCGGGTCGCCCGTCAGTACGATGCGGCTGGTGCTGCGGCGTCCCGGAGCAGGGGAAGCGGACACCAGCGCCTGCGTGTAGGGATGTTGCGGCCGCGCGAACAGGTCGTCGGCATCGCCATATTCGACGATGCGGCCGAGATACATCACGGCCACCTTGCTGCTGATCTGCCGGACGACGCGCAGATCATGGCTGATGAACAGCATCGTCAGACCGAGCCGGGCCTGGAGATCGACCAGCAGGTTCACCACCTGCGCCTGGATCGAGACGTCGAGCGCGCTGACCGGTTCGTCGCAGACGAGGAAGTCGGGCTTGGTCGCCAGCGCACGGGCGAGCACGATGCGCTGGCGCTGACCGCCCGACAGCGCGCCGGGATAGCGGGCGCCATGGCCGTCGTTGAGATCGACAGCCTGGAGCAGCTCATGCACGCGCGCGTCGCGCTCGGCGGCCGTGCCGATGTCGTGGATGTCGAGCGGCTCGCGGATCTGCGCGGCAACGGGAAGTCGTCGATCGAGCGCGCCGAGCGGATCCTGGAAGATCATCTGCATGCGCGCGCGCTGGGCGCGCCACGCCGCCGAGCCTGGCGCTGCGATCGGGGCGCCGTGGAAGCGCACACTGCCGCGGTCGGGCGGCTCGAGACCGAGCACCATGCGGCCGGTGGTGGACTTGCCGGAGCCGGACTCGCCGACGATGCCGAGCGTCTCGCCCTTTTGGATCGAGAAGCTCAGGCCGTCGACGGCGCGCACGGACGACGTCCGGCCGAACAGGCCGGACCGCATCCGGTAGGTGCGCGAGATCGCCTCGACCTCGACGAGCGGCGGGGTCATTCGGCGGCGAGCTCCATCGGCAGGCGCTGCGGCCGCAGGCAGGCCACCGCGCGATCCGGGTCGACCGGTGCCAGCGGCGGCACGCCGGCATGGCAGCCGTCGCCGGCAAACATGCAGCGCGGCGCGAAGGCGCAGCCGCTGGGCAGCGCGCGCGGATCAGGCACCGTTCCGGGAATGGCCTGCAGCCGCCGCCTGACGCCATCGAGCGGCGGCAGCGCGCCGATCAGGCCCTGCGCATAAGGGTGCCAGGGATCATCGAACAGCCGCGTCGCGGGCGCGCGCTCGACGATGCGGCCGGCATACATCACGCAGACGCGGTCGCAATTCTCCGCGACGACGCCGAGGTCATGGCTGATCAGGACCATCGCCATGTTGAACTCGCGCCGGATGGCCGACAGCAGATCGAGGATCTGCGCCTGGATGGTGGCGTCGAGCGCGGTGGTGGGCTCGTCGGCGATCAGCAGCTCGGGCTGTCCGGCCAGCGCCATTGCGATCATGATGCGCTGGACTTGGCCGCCGGAGAACTCGTGCGGATAGGCGGACAGCCGGCGTGCCGCATCGGGGATGCCGACGAGATCGAGCAGCCTGAGCGCCTCGGCCCGCGCAGCCTCGCCGCGCAGCCCGCGATGCAGCGCGAGGCTTTCGCACAACTGGCGCCGGATCGTGAGCACCGGATTGAGCGCGCTGGCGGGATCCTGGAAGATCATCGCGATGCGGCGGCCGCGCACCTGGTCGAGCACCTTGCCGTCAGCGCCGAGCAGCTCGCGGCCTTCGAGCCTGGCCGAGCCTGATACTTTCGCCTTGCCGGGCAGGAGACCCAGCGCCGCGAGCCACGTCACCGACTTGCCGGATCCGGACTCGCCGACGAGGCCGATGGCCTCGCCCCTGCCGATGTCAAGATCGATGCCGTACAGCACGGGCGTGCCGTCGAAGGCGACCTTCAGTTCGGAGATGCTGACCAGCGGCGCCACGGCGTCACGCACCGTAGTTGCCGGTGCGGAAGTCCATCGCGAAGGCCGGCGAGGCCTTCCACTTGATCGACTTCGGCTTGGCGGTGAAGGTCGCGTTCTGGTGCAGCACCGTGTAGGCGGGGTCCTCGCGCTCGGCGATCTCCAGCATGCGGCGGAACGCCTTCTTGCGCGCCTCGCGGTCGGTCGAGGTCTCCAGGAATTCGGAAAGACGATTGAGCTCGTCATTGCTCCATTCGCCGACCTGCTGCTGCTGGCCGTTGGGGCCATGCTGGGCGACGAGCGAGGAGACAGGATCGTTGAACGCGGCCGAGTTGGACCAGTCGCGCACCGCGCGGGTCGGAGCGCGCTCGAGAATCTGGGACCAGTTCTCCTTGGTCTCGATCTGAACGTTGAGGCCGACCGCCTGCCACATCTCGACCAGCACCTGCGCGGTCGCGACCTGGTTGGTGTAGTAGTTGTTGAGCAGTCGATACGGGATCGGGTCACCCTTGTAGCCGGCCTGCTTGAGCAGGTCCTGTGCCAGCTTCGGATCGAATGCCGGCACGCTCCAGTCGGCGATGAACATGTCGCCGTAGAATTCCCACTGCAGGCCCTTCGGCACCCGGGTGCGGCCGGCCCACAGGCTGTCGACGATGGCCTGGCGGTCGATCGCATGGGTGAAGGCGCGGCGCACCAGCGGATTGGCGAGCTGCGGGTGGTTCTTGTCGAACACGGTGAGACGGTGATTGAGGATGGTGCCGCCCTGGACCTCGAACGCCGCGTTCTTCTCGATGCCGGCGATCTGGTCCGGCGGGATGTCGCAGGCGAACTGATATTCGCCAGACAGGAGCCCGTTGATGCGGCTCGCGACCTCCGGCACTTCCAGGAATCGGATGCGCTTCAGCGGCGGACGGCCGCCCCAATATTCGTCATGGGCTTCGAGCGTCAGCGACACGTCCGGCTTGAACTCGACGATCTTGTAGGGACCCGTCGTGATCGGCTTGCGCGCCCAGTCGAGATAGCTCGCTGCTTCCTCCCAGCCGCGCCGGCTCATGATGTCGGAGCCATAGCGCATCAGGCGGCCTTCGATGGTGACGTCGGGCGTCGCGTTGACGAAGCGCACGGTGTATTTGTCGACGGCGTCGACGCGAACCAGGTCCGGCCACATCCGGCGCGCGACGCCAATCACGTCCGGCGGCAGCTCCTTGCCCGGGCGCGGCGTCGGGATCTTCTCGAACGCCTTGATGGTGGTGCGGCTCTTGGCCTCGCTGTCGCCGAACATGCGCTCGCGGCTGAACGAGAACACGACGTCCTCGGACGTCATCTCGTCACCATTGTGGAACTTGACGCCCTGGCGCAGCTTCAATTCGACGGTCTGGTCGTCGATGCGCTTCCACTCGGTGGCGAGGCCGGGGACGGCTTCGAGATTGCCGCGGAAGTTCTTCGAGATCAGGCTTTCCCACAGCGACGAGTAGAACACGCGCTCGCCGACATTGGACTGCTCGCGCAGCACGTCGAGCACGTTCGAATTGGTCACCTTCTGCACGGCGATGGTGACCGAGGGACGGTTGTCTCCCTGCGCGATCGACACGCGCGGCAGGATGAAGCTGCCGCCGATCGCGGCGCCGGCGCCGAGCAGGCCGCGGCGGGTGAGCTTGGTCATGGCAATCTCTCTAGGGTGCGAGGTTGTCAGGAAATGACGGTCGTTGGCTTACTGAGCGAGGCCGAGCGCGGCGAGGTGCGCTGCGCCGGCCTTGACGTGATCGTGGTTGCGCAGTTCGAGGATCAGGCGCGGATTGGAATTGAGCTTCGCCAGTGCGCGGAACACGGCGACCCAGCGGATGTTGCCTTCGCCCGGCGCCCAGTGACGGTCGGCATAGCCGTCGGTGTCCTGCAGATGCACATGGGTCAGCATGTCGCCGGCGGCATCGACATAGTAGTCGACCGGCGGCGCGCCGGTGGAATGATGCGCGTAGTTGGCATGGCCGGTGTCGAGCGACACGCGCACTTTGCTGCTGCCCAGCGCCTTGGCAAGCGTGACGCGATCCAGCGGATCCTTGTCCTCGATGTTCTCGATCACCAGCTCGCAATTGGCCTGCTCGGCCGAGGCGATGACGTCGGACAGCGTCGCACGGACACGCTCGATCAGCTGCTCGCGATTGTCCGGCAGCATGTCGATGTTGTTGTAGTCCCAGGTCGTGTAGGGCGAGTGGATCACCATCTGGGTGGCGCCGAGGAACTCTGCGACTTCCAGGCCCTGCAGCAGCCGCTTGGTCACCGCGCGGCGGATCATCGGGTCGTGGCTGGCGATGGTGAAGCCCCAGAACGGGCCGTGGATTCCGAGCCGGCCGGTGTGGCCCGACAGCATCGACTTGATATCCTTGGCGGTGCCGCGCCAGTCGCTGTCGAGCAGGTCCGCGCGGAAGAAGTCCTGGATCTCGAGATCCCGCTGGCGCTCGAGCAGCCAGTCGGTGTGGGCCGGAATCGATTTGACGGAGAGAGCGGCGCCCAGGACAGGCAGCGTGGCGGACATTTGGCGAGATCCCTTCTTGAGACCTCGTGAGCGCTAGCGGAGTTCGATGACGCCCCCATGAAGGGCTGTGGATGGCGACCGCGACATCTTGTGTGGTTGAGCCCGCGGCAGGCCGCAGTCGTTCTATTCCTGGGGTAGACGAACGCGCTCGGGATCTACTTGACGTAGCCGCGGGAATTGCAACAATGCGGCAAAAACGGGGATGTGCGATGACGGTGCGGCGGGCAATCCTTGGCGCGATGCTGTCGGTCCTGATACTGACCTCAGTGGCGCTGATCGAGGCGTCCTTGATAGCGGCTGCTTACGCGAAGGGACCGTATGGCACGATCTCGGTCGCCGGATGGTCGGGCGGCGCCTATACTGACGACAACACCGGCAAGTTCTCCAGCTGCATTGCCTCGGCGAGCTACAAGAGCGGCATCAATTTCGGCGTGCTCGCGCTGCCGACCTACAATTGGGCGCTCGCCTTCATTCATCCGAGCTGGTCGCTGTCGCAGGGGCAGAAGTTTCCCATCGTGCTCGGCTTCGACGGCCGCAATTCGTACAACGTCGAGGGCTCGGTCTGGTCGGCCAACATGGTCGTGGTTCCGATGCCGAACGATTCCAGCCTGATCAAGGCGTTCCGGGCGGCGCGGACGATGTCCGCCTTCGCACAGGGCAACCTGTTCCAGTTCGATCTCAACGGCACCTCCGTGCTGTTGCCCTCGCTGGCGAACTGTGTGCGCATAATCAATGCCGGTGGGATGGCCGCGGCGACGAACTTCACGGTGCAGCCCGGCGCCGCTTCGGCGCAGCGTCAGGCCGCGCCCCCCGTCGCGACCACGCCGGCCGCGACGGCGAGCGTGCAGCCGGCACGCGCGTCCGAGGATTCGCCCGAGCTGCAGCTCGAGGCGATGCAGATCGCCTCCAACTTCATTCTGAAGGCGGCGCTGTCGCATCCGGCAATCCTCGGCGGCGGCGAACGGCCAGTGTGGCTGACCGCAGGCGGCGTCGCCTGGAAGGCGGACAATGCCACCGGCTTCGTCCGGATCGTGCCGCCGCAGCGCAACCTGGACGGCCTGGAAGTCGCTGCCACGATCATCGGCAACGACGCGCGCGACTGCAAAGGCAAGTTCATCTCCGCCCGCAACAGCGAGCTGGTCGACAGCGCGGTGGTGTTCCGCGGCATGTCGTCCTGCGAGGACAGCGAGAAGTCGGACATCGCCGAGTACTTCATCTTCCCGCGCAAGGCGGGCGGCTTCGTCCTGTTCTCCGTGATCACGCCGACCAAGCCGGTCGGCGGCGGCGGCCAGCAGTTGCAGACGCGCGAGGAAGCCAACGCCAACTTTCGCAAGGCGGCGTTCACGTCCATCGCGAAGTAGGCTGCCTCCGCTCGCTGAGCCTGCCGTGGCTCATTTGCGTGTTACCCCCGTGCCTGCTTCGGTCGCCTGACCGCACGCACCTTGCCGCTGCCGCCGCCGCCGCAATACAGCGTCTCGCTCCCGTCGGACTCCATGCCGGAGACGCCGGTGCCGACCGGCATGTCGAGCTGATCGAGGACCTCGCCGGTCGCGGGATCGATGCGCCTGATGTCGCTGACATCGTCCTCCCAGGTGCCGTGCCAGAGCTCGCCATCCACCCAGGTGACGCCGGTGACGAAGCGCGTGCAGGAAATGCTGCGCAGGATCTGCCCAGTTGCCGGGTCGATCTGGTGGATCTTGCGGTCGCGATAGGCGCCGACCCAGAGCGACCCTTCAGCCCAGGCCAGCCCGGAATCGCCACCGCCCGAGGGCGCCGGGATCGTCGCGAGCACGCGGCCACTGTCGGGATCGACCTTGTGGATGCGATCTTCGGCGATCTGATAGAGATGCTTGCCATCGAAGGCGGTCCCGGCATGCGAGGGCACGTCGAGCGACTTGCGGACCGCGCCGTCGGCAGGATCGAACGCCTTGATGCTGGCGCCGGTCGCAATCCACACCTGCTTGCCGTCATAGCTGACGCCGTTGACTCGGTCGGTGCCGTCGAACGGGCCGTATTCGCGGATGATCTCTGCAGGTGCGCGTGTCATGACCTTCTCCATTGCTGACGGCCGAACGCTAATCGAGCGACGACCACGCCGGGAGTAACAAGCTGGTCGCGAATGCCGGCACCACCGGACAGGTCCAGCGCTGCGCGCGGCCGCGGCCGAACGACTGGACCTTGCCGGACAGAGCGAGCGCGTCGAGCGCGCGCTGCATCGTGCGCTGGCTGGCGCCGAGCGCCAGCGCAAGGCCGGAGCTCGACCACGCCTCGCCGTCGGCGAGGCAGGCGAGCACGGGCGCATTCTCGTCCTCGATCGGCTGTGCCAGCACGACGACGCGGCGGCCATCGCGCGGCAGCAGGGCAAAGCCGTCGCGCGTCGCATTGACGTCGGCCATGTCTTTCAAGAGCCGGCGCAAGCGCCCGATCTCGACACGCAAGCGGGCGCGATGCGACTCATCGGCTTCCTTGCCGCGGAAAGCAGCGGCGATCAGCTCCGATCGCGAGACATCATCGGGCGTCGCCTCCGCCAGCCTGCGGGCGAGAGCAAACAACACCGGACGCCGCGCCAACGGCACGACGAGGCTGCCCTGGCGCACCACGAGCCGGCAGGCATCGACGATCAGGCCGTCGGATCGGAAGAGCGCTTCGACCTCATCGAGCTGCAGCAGCCGTTGCTCGCCTCCTCGGATCAAGCGAGCGGCCGGCGCGGACAGCGTGGCCGCGAGCCGCTCGACCTCGGCTTGCAGCTCCGGACTCCGCGTCCGCCAGGCCATGGCTCCGGCCCGCTCGAGCGCCGCCTGCGCCGCCTTGGTCTGCAGGCGGCGCAGCGCCAGGCCGGCGACGATCAGTTCATAGATGGTGCGCGCCGCCGGCTGCAGCGGCGAGGGATCGAGATCGGCGAGCCCCCGCTCGGCGTCATCGAGGTGGCCGATGAGGACCAGGCGCCGGATTTCGAGGCTCCGCGCATAGGCGGCATTGGTGCGGTCGCCGTGCTGCTCCAGCGTTGCGCGCGCCTCGGCCAGCGCCTTCGTCGGCCATGACAGATCGCGCGCCGCCAGCGCGATCTCGGCCTCCGCCACGGCGCAGCGGGCGCGTGCCATGGCCGCCTTCGGGCCGAAGCTGCGCGCGGCCTGGCGCAGCAGCGCCTTCGCCCTGATGACATCGCCGAGCCTGGCCATCGCGATGCCGCGCAGCGCCAGCGCCGGCGGATCGTCGCGCAGCGCGACGCGATTGAGCGCGCCGAGCGGATCACCCGCGGCCAGCGCCTGTGCCGCCGCCGAGATCAGCGAGTCCATGCAAATCCCGCCACACTTGTCACTCCGCAATCCTCCCGCGGCGATCCTAGTCTCAGATGCGGTCAACACGCAAAAGGAACACCGACATGACCATGCATCTCACCGGAACTCGCGAAGACTGGCTCAAGGCACGCCTCGATTTGCTGCAGGCCGAGAAGGAGTTCACCCGCCGCGGCGATGAACTGGCGCAGCGTCGCCAGGCCTTGCCCTGGGTGCGCGTCGATAAGGCCTATCGCTTCGATACCGAGGAGGGGCCTGCCAGCTTGCCCGATCTGTTCCAGGGCCGCTCGCAGCTGCTCGTCTATCACTTCATGTTCGGTCCCGACTTCCAGGCCGGCTGCCCGTCCTGCTCGATGATCGCCGACGGCTTCAACGGCTTCCAGGTCCATCTCGCCAATCACGACGTGATGCTGTGGGCGGTGTCGCGCGCGCCGCTGGCGAAGCTCAGGGCCTACAAGAGCCGCATGGGCTGGAGCTTCCCCTGGGCGTCGTCGGCGAGCAGCGATTTCAACTTCGACTTCAATGTCGCTATCACCGAGGAGCAGCAGCGCCAGGGGGGCAGCGAGTACAACTACCGCACCAGCCCGCCGATGAAGCCGTCCGACGTCCCGGCCGTGGTGGCGGAAGTCGCCGCCGGCACCGGCACGGACGGCGCCACCTTCATGCGCGACCGCCCGGGCATGAGTGCCTTCATTGTCGAAGACGGCGTCGTCTACCACACCTATTCGAGCTACGCCCGTGGCCTCGATGGGCTGTGGGGCGCCTATCAGTGGCTCGACCGCGCGCCGAAGGGCCGCAACGAGCAGGGCGTGTGGTGGCGCCGCCGCGACGAATACGCGGCGCGCTGAGAGCAGGGAGCGAAGCCATGGCGTTCGTCCCGTCCAAGCGGCGCGTGATGCCGGACCTCGCTGAGGCACTCCGCTTTGCTGCGGCGCCGACCTTCGCGTTGATGGCGGTGCTGAACGCCATGGCCCGCGACGGCCGGGCAGATATGATCTGCTCGGCGATGCCGGCGGGCGCGCCGCTCGGCGACATGACGGTCATGTATCTGCTGATGAGCGCGTTTCACTTGGTGCCGTGGCTGAAGCGGATGCGGCGGAGCCTGCCGAGGGCGAGGTCCGCCGGGGCTCGATCGCAGCAGCCTTTGAGTTAGTTCGGCGTCGACCAGCCAGTTTGAGCGCACAGTTAAACACCGCGCACCGCGACAGCGCGGCGTCACGCCTCCGCGGCCACCTTCAGCGCCTCGGCGCGGATCTCCTCGACCAGCCGCTCCTTCAGCGCGACGAACTCCGGCGAGGTCTTGATCTTGTAGGAGCGGGGATGCGGCAGCTCGATCTTGATGTCGGCCTTGATGCGGCCCGGGCGGGCGCTCATCACCAGCACGCGGCTGCCGAGGAAGATCGCCTCCTCGATGTCGTGGGTGACGAACAGCACCGTCTTTTGGTCGCGCTCCCAGATGCCGAGCAGCATCTCCTGCATCAGCACGCGGGTCTGGTTGTCGAGCGCGCCGAACGGCTCGTCGAGCAGCAGAATCTTCGGATCATTGGCGAGCGCGCGCGCGATCGCGCAGCGCTGCTGCATGCCGCCGGAGAGCTGCTTGGGCCAGTGGTTCTCGAAACCCTCAAGGCCGATCTGCTGGATGAAGCGGTCGGCGACGGCGTTGCGCTTGTCCTCAGGCACGCCGCGCTCGCGCAGGCCGAAGGCGATGTTCTCACGCACGGTGAGCCAGGGAAACAGCGTGTAGGACTGGAACACCATGCCGCGATCGGCGCCGGGGCCTTCGACCTCGCGGCCGTCGAGCAGCACCTTGCCGCTCGTCGGATGGTCGAGCCCGGCGACGATGCGCAGCAGGGTCGACTTGCCGCAGCCGGAGGGGCCGAGGATGGTGACGAAATCGTTGTTGCCGATGGTGAGCGCGACCGGCTCCAGCGCGCGCGTCGGCGCGTGGCCCTGGCGGGCCGGGAAAATGCGGGTGACCTGATCGATGACGAGCGTGGTCATGCGAGCTTCCACGGGAACAGCCAGGCGTTGAATGCCTTGAACAGGAAATCCGAGATCAGCCCGATCAGGCCGATGATGATGATGCCGAAGATGATCTGTCCGGTGTTGAGTAGCGCCTGGCTGTCGGTGATCATGTGGCCGATGCCGGAGGACGAGCCGATCAGTTCGGCGACGATGACATAGGTCCAGGCCCAGCCGAGCACCAGCCGCAGGATCTCGGCAATCTCAGGCGCAGCCGACGGCAGCAGCACGCGCGCGATGATGCCGCGATCGCCGGCGCCGAGCGTGTAGGCGGCTTCGACGAGGTCGCGCCGCGTGTTGCCGACGGTGACGGTGATCATCAGGATGATCTGGAACACCGAGCCGATGAAGATGATCAGCAGCTTCTGCAACTCGCCGATGCCGGCCCACAGGATCAGGAGCGGGATGAAAGCGGAGGCAGGCAGGTAGCGCGCGAAGGAGACGAACGGCTCGAGGAACGCCTCGATCGGCTTGTAGGCGCCCATCAACAGGCCGAGCGGAACGGCGATGACGGCCGCGAGCACGAAACCGCCGACGACGCGCCAGACGGTCATGCCGATGTCGGTGAGGAAGCCGAACTTGACAAGCAGGTCCCAGCCCTCGCGCAGCATGGTCAGGGGATCTGCCAGGAACGTCTTCGGTACATAGCCGCCAAACGTCGCCAGCGACCACGCCGCGACGAACACGACGAAGAAGGCGAGGCCGAGCGCTGTTCTTGACCTGGCGCTGACGGGATCGAGAGGACGGATCACGGATCGGGCTTTCGTGTTGGGTGCGGCCCGCGAGGGGGCGCGGGCCGCCGATGTTGAGTTGGCTTCGGAATACGCTGCTCAATATCGGGCGGGATGCCTCAACACCGTCATTGCGAGGAGCGAAGCGACGAAGCAATCCAGAGTCTCACGCCGGGTCCTGGATTGCTTCGCTTCGCTCGCAATGACGGATCGTGCGGGGCACGCTTCAGCGCCTACTTGATGAAGCTCGCATCATACAGATCCTCGATCTTCGGGATCTGCTTGATGATGCCGACCTCGAGCAGGAGCTCGGCCGCCTCCTTGTTGAAGGTCTTGAACTCCGTCTCAAAGAACTTCTGGCTCGCGGCCTTGTCCTGCCAGCGCAGATACTTCGCGGAGTTGCCGAACTGCTCAGCCGTCTGCTTCACGTCGGCACCCATGATCTCATAGGCCTTGGCCTGGTCCTTGGCGATCATGTCCAACGCCTCGAAATAGCTGTCGGCGAGCGCCTTGGCGGCCTTCGGATTCTCGGACAGGAACTTCGGTGTGCAGCCGAAGGTGTCCATCACCATCGGATAATCCAGGGTGGTGGCGATGATCTTGCCCTTGTCGGGCGCGGCGCGCACCGTCGACAGATACGGCTCGTAGGTCATCGCCGCGTCGTTCTGGCCGGAAACGAAGGCCTGCGCGGCCGCGGCCGGCTCCAGGTTCACGATGGTGACGTCCTTCACCGTGAGGCCGTTCTTCTTGAGCATCCAGGCCAGCCCGAAATAGGGCGAGGTGCCGGGCGCGGATGCTGCGACGGTCTTGCCCTTGAGGTCCTTGATGGAGGCGATGTCGTTGCGCACGGCCATGCCGTCGGCGCCGTAGCTCTTGTCGAGCTGGAAGATCTGCTTGGTGGCGACGCCGTTGGCGTTCCAGGAGATCCAGGTCTCGACCGTCGTCGCCGCGCACTGCACGTCACCGGCGGCGATGGCGAGGTGGCGGTCCTTCTGCGGGATCTTCTTGATGGTGACGTCGAGGCCGTTCTTCTTGAAGATGCCGGCTTCCTTCGCCAAGGTCAGCGGCGCAAAACCGGTCCAGCCGGAAATGCCGATACCGACCTTGACGTCGTCGGCATAGACGGTCGTCGAGGCCAGGAGCGCGGCCGTTACTGCGAGTAGCCCAAATCTGCGCATCGTCATCGTCCTTTGCTGTGAGAAGAAAGCCCTTCGTGCGGCTCGCAGCCGTGATGGCTGCGATCTCCGCTCATCTCTGCAAGCGTGCTTGCAAATCCCATGCTCAGTTTGGGCGCGCGTGAGCTGTCTCATTCGCTGCCCCTGAACCGCGCCACGAGGCGATGCTGCTCTCCGGGATAGATCAGCCTGACAGCCGTGAGCGGCTGTCCCTTGCGCCAGGTGTGACGCTCGATCACGAGGCAGGGTGAGCCGACGGCGATGTCGAGGCCTTCGGCGATTGCGTCGTCGGCGACGATGGCACTGATCGCGTGCTCCGCCTCGGTCCAGGGCACGTGATGCAGCAGCCAGGAGCCCGGTGGATCGATCTTGAAATTGGCCTTCGCGGCATCGGGTACGGCGTCGAGATCGATCAGCCGGTCCTCGATCGCGAACGGGACGTTGTCGGCGCTGTGGCGGCAGCGGATCGCGATGACCTTGCACGGTGTCTTGACGCCGAGGCGCTCACGATCGGCGGCGTTGGCGGTGCGGCGCGTCGATGAGATCAGTTCATAGCCATAGGCGCGGCCGAGCGCGCTGATCTCGGCGCGGATGTCGGGGATCTTCAGCACCGCCGACAGGAACTGCGGACGCCGCACGAACGTGCCGGCACGGCGGCGCCGCTCGATCAGGTCGGCCTGGGCGAGCTCCGATAGTGCCTTGTTCACGGTCATGCGTGAGCAGCCGTAATGCTCCATGATCTCGTGCTCGAACGGGATGCGGTGGCCGGGCGGCCATTCGCCGGTGAGGATGCGGCGCTCGATGTCCTGCCGGATCGTCTTGTAGAGCGTGCCGGCTCCCGGCCTGGCGCTGTCATCGGCGAGGCTCATGCGAGCAGCCTCCGCACCGCCGTGTTAAAGCCGCGCCTTGCCGCCTCGCGCGACCGATGATGGCCTCCCTGCACGACCTTGGCGCCGCCGGCCCAGACACAATCGATGGCGCCGTGCGACGTCGCGAAGATCCAGCCGTCGAGCAGCGCATCGCGCGTTCGCCCTGCGAGCGACGGATGCGACAGATCGAGCGTGAGGATGTCGGCGCGGCCGCCGACCTGCAGGCCGGCGAGCGGTTGCGCCAGCGCCTGTGCGCCGCCAGCGAGAGCGGCATCCAAGAGCGTGCGGCCTGTCGACGCATCCGGACCTGACGTCAGCACGTTGCGCTCACGATGCGTCAGCCGCTGGCCGTATTCGAGCTGGCGCAACTCGTCGCTCACGCCGACCAGCACGTTCGAGTCGGTCCCGACGCCGATGCGCCCACGCGCGCGCAGATAGTCGCGTGCCGGGAAGATGCCGTCGCCGAGGCTGGCTTCGGTGACCGGACAAAGGCCCGCCGTCGCGCCGCTCCTCGCAAGCGCCGCGGTTTCGTCCGCCGTCATATGCGTCGCGTGGATCAGGCACCAGCGGTCATCGACGTCGTGATGATCCAGCAGCCATTGCACCGGGCGCTGGCCGGACCAGGCGAGGCAGTCCTCGACCTCCTTCACCTGTTCGGCGGCGTGAATGTGGATCGGGCCACCCTCGGCGAGCGGCAGCAGCGCGGCCAGTTCATCCGGCGCGACCGCGCGCAGGCTGTGTGGCGCGATGCCGAGATTGGCGCCATGAAGCGAGCTGATCGCCTTGCGGGAGGCCGTCAGCAGTTTGGCGAACTGATCGATATCGCAGATGAAGCGCCGCTGGCCGTCATGCGGCGCCGCGCCGCCAAAGCCGCCGTGCGCGTAGAAGCTCGGTAGCAGGGTCAGGCCGATGCCGGATGTCTGGGCCGCCGCGGCGATGCGCCCCGCCATCTCGGAGACATCGGCGTAAGGCGTACCGTCGCGATCGTGGTGCAGATAATGGAATTCACCGACCCGCGTGAAGCCGCGCTCCAGCATCTCGACATAGAGCAGGACCGCGACCGCCTCGACATCCTCGGGGCGCATCGACAGGGCGAAACGGTACATCGTCTCGCGCCAGGTCCAGAACGTATCCGTCGAGTGGCCGCTGATCTCGGCAAGCCCGGCCATGCCGCGCTGGAACGCGTGGCTGTGCAGGCTGGCGATGCCGGGGATCGCGACCTCATGTTGCTCGTCGTCGGAGGTCGGAGGCACGCCGGCGGATACCGACTCGATTGCGCCATTGCTGATGACGACCTGCACGTCCTCGGCCCACCCCCTGGGCAGAAGCGCGGATGCGAAGTGCAGTGACGCCATGATCGATAAGCCCGCTGGACAGGACGGCGGAGCTAAGTTTATGTATAGACATATCGCCCGTCAAGCTTTCGTGAAGGGGGAGGCAGCATGGCCCAGCGTTTCGACCGGATCTGGCAGAATGCGCGGCTCGCGACCTTGTGCGAGGGGCAGCCGGGCCTCGGCGTGATCGAGCAGGGCGTGATCGCTGCGCGCGATGGCCGCATCGCCTTTGCCGGTCCGCAATCGGAGTTTCCGGCAGATGGAGATGCGCCCGAGCGCATCGATTGCGAGGGACGCTGGATCACGCCGGGTCTCGTCGACTGCCACACCCATCTTGTCTTTGGAGGCGACCGTGCGCACGAGTTCGAGCTGCGGCTCGCCGGCGCGAGCTATGAGGAGATCGCGCGTGCCGGCGGTGGCATCGTGTCCACCGTCGCGGCGACGCGCGCCGCCAGCGAACAGGAATTGATCGCCCGCGCGCTGCCGCGGCTCGATGCGCTACTCGCCGAAGGCGTCACGACGATCGAGATCAAATCCGGCTATGGCCTGGAGGCCGCGACTGAGCTGCGACAATTGTCCGCAGCCCGCGCGCTCGGCAGCCAGCGGCCGGTCAGCGTGCGCACCAGCTTTCTCGGCGCGCATGCGTTGCCGGTCGAAGCCGGTGGCGACAAGGACCGCTACATCGACCTCGTCTGCGACGAGATGCTGCCGGCGGTTGCCAGGTCAGGCCTCGCCGATGCGGTCGACGCGTTCATGGAAAATATCGCTTTCTCCGCTGCGCAGACATCGCGCGTGTTCGCGGCGGCCAAGGCGCTCGGCCTGCGGGTCAAGCTGCATGCCGATCAGTTGTCGAACCTCCGCGGCGCCGCGCTCGCGGCCGAGTTCGGCGCGCTGTCCGCCGATCATCTCGAGCATACCGACGAGGCTGGTGCCGCGGCGATGGCTCGGGCCGGGACGGTCGCCGTGCTGCTTCCCGGAGCGTTCTACTTCATCCGCGAGACGCAGAAGCCGCCGGTCGAGCTGTTTCGCAAGCACGGCGTAAAGCTCGCGCTGGCGACCGACTGCAATCCAGGCTCGTCGCCGCTGACCTCGTTGCTGCTGACCATGAACATGGCGGCGACCTTGTTCCGGATGAAGGTCGATGAATGCATCGCCGGCGTCACGCGCGAAGGCGCCCGGGCCTTGGGCTTGCTGGCCGAGACCGGCACGCTGGAGGCTGGCAAGTGGTGCGATCTTGCGATCTGGGACATCGGCCGTCCCGCGGAGTTGGTCTACCGCATGGGCTTCAACCCGCTGCACCGGCGCGTGTGGAGGGGCCAATGAGCGCGATCATCGCAGAGCCCGGCCACGTCAGCCTCGATGATCTCGTGCGCGTCTACACCGGCGCGTCGCTCACGGTGGATTCGGCGTATTGGCCGCGTGTCGAAGCGGCAGCAGGGATCGTGGCGAAGGCGGCGCAGGGCGCCGAGCCGGTCTATGGCATTAACACCGGCTTCGGAAAGCTGGCCTCGAAGCGCATCCCGCCTGACCAGACGGCCCAGCTCCAGCGCAATCTCATTCTCTCGCATTGCTGCGGCGTCGGCCCCGCGACGCCTGAGCCGGTGGTGCGGCTGATGATGGCGTTGAAGATCATCTCGCTCGGTCGCGGCGCCTCCGGCGTGCGCTGTGAGATCATCGAACAGTTGCAGGCGATGCTGGCGCGCGGCGTATCGCCCTTTGTGCCGCAGCAGGGCTCGGTCGGCGCCTCCGGCGATCTCGCGCCGCTCGCGCATATGACCGCCGTCATGATCGGCGAAGGCCAGGCCTTCGTCGACGGCCGGCTCGTGCCGGGCCGCGAGGCGCTGGCGCGCGCCGGCCTCACGCCGGTTACGCTCGGGCCGAAGGAAGGGCTGGCGCTGATCAACGGCACGCAGTTCTCGACGGCCTATGCGCTCGCCGGCCTGTTCCGCGCGCATGATCTGCTCAACGCTGCCCTGGTGATGGGCGCACTGTCGGTCGATGCGGCGATGGCTTCGACGGCGCCGTTCCGGCCCGAAATTCAGGCGCTGCGCGGTCATCCCGGCCAGATCGCAGCCGGCCGCGTGCTCACCGAACTGCTCGACGGCAGCGCCATACGGCTGTCGCATCTCGAAGGCGACGAGCGCGTGCAGGATCCCTATTGTCTGCGCTGCCAGCCGCAGGTCGCCGGCGCCGCGCTCGATCTGCTGACGCAGGCCGCGCGTACGCTCGTCACCGAGGCTAATGCCGTTACCGACAATCCGCTGGTGCTGGCCGACACCGGCGAGATCATCTCTGGTGGCAATTTCCACGCCGAGCCGGTGGCGTTTGCCGCCGACCAGATCGCGCTGGCATTGTCCGAGCTCGGCGCGATCAGCGAGCGGCGCATCGCGACGCTGGTCGATCCCGCGCTGAACTTCGGCCTGCCGCCGTTCCTGACGCCGGAGCCGGGCCTGAACTCCGGCTTCATGATCGCCGAGGTGACGGCCGCGGCGCTGTTCGCCGAGAACAAGCAGCGCGCGCTGCCGTGCTCGATCGACTCGACGCCGACCAGCGCCAACCAGGAAGACCACGTCTCGATGGCTGCACATGCGGCGCGCCGACTGTACGACATGGCCGACAATCTCGCTGCTATCATCGGCATCGAGCTGCTCGTCGCCGCCCAAGGCATCGAGCTGCGAGCGCCGCACGGCACCAGCGCGGCGCTGTCTGCCGTCATTGCCGCGCTTCGCGCGCATGTGCCGGCGCTGGTGCACGACCGCTACATGGCCGACGATCTCGCCAAGGCGGCCGCGCTCGTCGGTGGCGGTGTGTTGGCCACGGTTGCAACGCATGCACTCGGACGCGATCCGTTTCCCAAGCTTGGATGAGAGGGACCCATGAACCGACGCCTGGACAACGAACGGGTGATCCGCGCCCCCATTGGCAGCGACATCAGCGCCAAGAGCTGGCTCACCGAAGCGCCCTTGCGCATGCTGATGAACAATCTCGATCCTGATGTGGCGGAGAAGCCGAGCGAACTGATCGTCTATGGCGGCATCGGCCGCGCCGCGCGCGACTGGGACAGCTTTGATCGCATCGTCGCTTCCTTGCGCAAGCTCGAGGCGGATCAGACCCTGGTCGTGCAGTCGGGCAAGCCGGTCGGCATCTTCCGCACCCATCCGGATGCGCCGCGCGTCTTGATCGCCAACTCCAACATCGTGCCGCATTGGGCGACGCTCGATCACTTCAATGCGCTCGATAGAATGGGCCTGATGATGTACGGCCAGATGACGGCCGGCTCCTGGATCTATATCGGCAGCCAGGGCATCGTCCAGGGCACCTATGAGACATTCGTCGAAGTCGGCCGCCGTCACTACAACGGTGATCTCTCCGGCAAGTGGATTCTGACCGCGGGCCTCGGCGGCATGGGCGGCGCACAGCCGCTTGCGGCGACCATGGCCGGCGCCTCGATGCTCGCCGTCGAATGCCAGCCGAGCCGCATCGAGATGCGGCTGCGCACCGGCTATCTCGATCGCCAGGCCACGACGCTCGACGAGGCGCTGGCGCTGATGGCCGACGCCGCGACGACCAAGAAGGCGGTGTCGGTCGGCCTGCTCGGCAATGCCGCCGAGATCTTCCCCGAGCTCGTGCGTCGTGGCGTGCGGCCGGATATCGTCACCGACCAGACCAGCGCGCATGATCCGATCAACGGCTATCTGCCGAAGGGCTGGACTCTCGCAGAGTGGGAAGCCAAGCGTGCTTCGGAGCCGAAGGCGGTCGAGCAGGCGTCGAAGACGTCGATGGTCGGCCACGTCCAGGCCATGCTCGATTTCCACGCCATGGGCATCCCGACGCTCGACTACGGCAACAACATCCGCCAGATGGCGAAGGACATGGGCCTCGCCAATGCCTTCGACTTCCCGGGTTTCGTGCCGGCCTATATTCGCCCGTTGTTCTGCCGCGGCGTCGGCCCGTTCCGCTGGGCGGCGCTGTCCGGCGATCCCGAGGATATCTACAAGACTGACGCCAAGGTGAAGGAGCTGCTGCCCGACAACAAGCACCTGCACAACTGGCTCGACATGGCGCGGCAGCGCATCAAGTTCCAGGGCCTCCCCGCACGGATCTGCTGGGTCGGGCTCGGCGATCGCCATCGCCTCGGCCTCGCCTTCAACGAGATGGTGGCGCGCGGCGAAGTCAAGGCGCCGATCGTGATCGGCCGCGACCATCTCGATTCGGGCTCGGTGGCGAGCCCGAACCGCGAGACCGAGGCGATGAAGGACGGCTCGGATGCGGTGTCGGACTGGCCGCTGCTCAACGCACTGCTCAATTGTGCGAGCGGCGCCACATGGGTGTCGTTGCATCATGGCGGCGGCGTCGGCATCGGCTATTCGCAGCATGCCGGCATGGTGATCGTCGCCGACGGCACGGCGGACGCTGCGCGGCGGCTGGAACGCGTGCTGTGGAACGACCCGGCGACCGGCGTGATGCGCCACGCCGATGCCGGCTATGAGGACGCCATCGCCTGCGCCGAGGCCAATGGTCTCGATCTGCCGAGCCTCGTCCGTTAAGCGCTGATGGGTTGAAGAGCGGCCCCTGATTGTGGTCTCATGCTGGCAACGCGGCGGGAACGCGTCGCGGCGCAGGGGACGCTCATGGGAATCGCCTTTCCGTTCTCGGCCATCGTCGGCCAGGACGAGATGAAGCTGGCGCTGATGATCGCTGCTGTCGATCCCAAGGTCGGTGGCGTGCTGGCCTTTGGCGATCGCGGCGCCGGAAAATCCACCGCGGTGCGGGCGCTCGCCGCGCTCTTGCCGCCGATGAGCGCCGTGATCGGCTGTCCCTATCAATGCGATCCGGCCGACGTCGCTGCGCAATGTGCCGCGTGTCGCGCGCGCTCCAAGCCGAGCGGCAAGACAAAGAAGCCGGCGGCGTTGAAGGCGCACCAGGTGCCGGTTCCGGTCATCGACCTGCCGCTCGGCGCCACCGAGGACCGCGTCGTCGGCGCGCTCGATCTCGAGCGTGCGCTGGCTCATGGCGAGAAATCGTTCGAGCCGGGGCTGCTCGCGCGCGCCAATCGCGGCTTTCTCTATATAGACGAGGTCAATCTGCTGGAGGATCATCTCGTCGATCTCCTGCTCGACGTCGCCGCGTCAGGCGAGAACGTGGTCGAGCGCGACGGTCTCAGCATCCGCCATCCCGCCCGCATCGTGCTGGTCGGCACCGGCAATCCGGAGGAGGGCGAGTTGCGGCCGCAATTGCTCGATCGCTTTGGCCTCTCGGTCGAGGTCAAGACGCCCAATGATCTGCCGACGCGCATCGAGGTGGTCAAGCGGCGCGATGCCTTCGAGACCGATCCCAGCGCCTTCGTTGCGCATTGGGAGAAGGAGGAGGCGAAGCAGCGCAAGCGTATCCTCGCGGGCCGTGAGCACATCGGAGCGGTCAAGGTCGCCGATCGTGAGCTCGAGCAGGCCGCACGCCTCTGCATGGCGCTCGGCACCGATGGCCTGCGTGGCGAACTCACCTTGATGCGGGCGGCGCGCGCGGTAGCGGCGCTGGAGGGCGCAAAGGCGGTCGATGACCGCCATCTGAAGACGGTCGCGCCGATGGCGTTGCGACACCGTCTCAGGCGCAATCCGCTCGACGATTCCGGCTCGTCGGTGCGGGTCGAGCGCGCGCTCGACGAGCTGTTCGCGCCGTGAGCGATGGCGCCGCGATCTGGGCCGATGCGATGATCGCGGCCGCTCTTGCCGCGATCGACCCGTCCGCGTCGGTGCTGCTGCGTGCGGGCGCAGGTCCGGTGCGCGAGCAGTGGCTGGAGCTGTTGCACGAGCTGATGCCGCCGTCGACACCCTTGCGCAAGCTGCCGCCGTCGATCTCGGACGATCGCCTGCTTGGCGGCCTCGATCTCGCCGCGACGTTGCAGGCGGGGCGGCCGGTGCTGCAACGTGGGCTGCTCGCCGATGCCGATGGCGGCGGGCTGATCGCCGTGATGGCCGAGCGCATGTCGCGGTCGACGGTCGCACATCTCTGTGTTGCCGTCGACACCGGGGCTATCAGCATCGAGCGCGATGGCATGTCGCTGCGCGCACCGGCTCGGCTCGGACTGATTGCGCTCGACGAGGGCATCGGTGATGAGCGCGTGTCGCCTGCCTTGGCCGACCGCCTGGCCTGCCATCTCGATCTCAGCAAAGTTGCGCGCGTCGATCTCGGCGAGAGCCTGTTCAAATCGTCGGACATCGCAGCAGCGCGTGCGCGGCTGCCGCAGGTCCGTTCGTCGGACGACGCGATCGCGGCGCTGACGATGACGGCCTGCGCGCTCGGCATCGACTCGCTGCGCGCGCCGCTGCTCGCCTGTCGCGTCGCGCGCATCGCAGCGGCCCTTGATGGTGAGGTCGAAGTCGCCGAAGCGCACATCGCCTGCGCCGCGCGGCTGGTGCTGGCGCCGCGCGCCACCCGGCTGCCCGCAGCGGATGACGAGACTGAGAACAGCGAGGCGCCGGAGCCCGAGAATGAGTGGGCCGAGAGTGAGGACGACGACCGCAGCGAGGACGGTTCGCTCGAGGATCGCGTGGTCGAAGCGGCGCAGGCGGCCATTCCAGTCGACCTGCTGAAGCGGCTGCAAGAGGAACGCGCGACCCGCGTCCGCAGCAGCAGCGTCAGCAAGCAGGGCACCGCTCAGAAGGTGCCGAAGCGCGGCCGTCCGATTGGCGCGCGTCGCGGCGAATGGCGCGCCGGCGCGCGGCTCAACGTGCTCGAGACCTTGCGCGCGGCAGCGCCGTGGCAGCCGCTGCGGCGGCGGACGCAACATTCCGGCAAGAGTGGCCGGCTGATCGTGCACAAGGACGACATTCGGATCACCCGCTTCAAGCAGCGCTCGGGCACCACGACCATCTTCGTCGTCGATGCTTCCGGCTCCTCGGCCTTGCAGCGGCTTGCGGAAGTGAAGGGCGCCGTCGAGCTGCTGCTGGCCGAATGCTACATTCGCCGCGACGAGGTCGCGCTGATCGCGTTCCGCGGCAGGGGCGCCGAGCTGCTGCTGCCGCCGACGCGCTCGCTGACGCGCGCCAAGCGCAGCCTCGCGGCGCTGCCCGGCGGCGGCGGCACACCGCTGTCGGCGGCGATCTGGGGCGCAACCGAGCTCGCGCTCGCCGTGAAGGCCAAGGGCCAGACGCCGACGATCGTTTTGATGACCGACGGCCGGGCGAATGTCGCGCGCGATGGCGGCGGCCGCAGCGAGGCCGAGGCGGAGGCGCTGGTGGCCGCACGGCAGCTCGCGTTGACCGGCATTCCGGTCGTGCTGGTCGATTCCTCGCCGCGCCCGCAGGACAAGGCCGCGCAGCTCGCCGGTGCGATGCAGGCGCGTTACGTCGCGCTGCCTCATGCGGATGCCGTACGGTTGTCGCAGGCCGTCATGGCGCAAGCCGGCCGCGGCTGATGGCGGTGGAACCCCCGGCGTCAAGCTGCGTTCCCAACGGCGACTGACAAGAGGATCGGTCATCGCTATGCTCACCCACTCGTATGGCAGCGCTTGCCTGCCGTCGCCCGATATCGTCACACAGGAGCACGCCATGCAGGTCGCCTCGACCACACAGAGTGATCATGCGGCTGACACGCGCGCTGTGACGATGCCGCCGCCGCTTGCAGCGCCAAGCTTCGAACTCGCCGATCTGCGTACGGGCCGCATCACCTGCTATGGCGACGGCCCCGCCGCCCCGGCGGAGCAGCGGCCGCTGCTCTTGATTCACAGCGTCAACGCCGCGGCGACGGCCTACGAGATGAAGCCGCTGTTCGAGCACTACCGCCAGACGCGTCCGGTCTATGCGCTCGACCTGCCGGGCTTCGGCCTGTCGGACCGCGCCGACCGCATCTATACGCCGCGCATCATGACCGATGCGATTCTGCTCGCCACGAACGAAATTCGCCGCCGTCATGGCGACGTCGCGATCGACGCGATCGCGTTGTCGCTCGGCTGCGAGTTCGCCGCGCGCGCCGGCACCGAGGCGCCGAACCTGTTTCGCACTTTGGCGCTGCTCAGCCCGACCGGCTTCGATCGCCGCGCCGAGGCCGCGGCCGAGTCGGCGGGCACCAAGGACACGACCCGCGCCATGCCGTGGGTCCGCAACATCCTCAACGTCCCGCTGTGGAAGCACGGCTTCTTCACCCTGCTGACCTCGCGCGCCAGCATTCGTTTCTTCCTGCAGAAGACCTTCGGCCGCAAGGACATCGACGAGGGGCTGCTGGAGTATGACTACATCACGACCCATCAGCCCGGCGCCGAGAACGCGCCGTATTCGTTCGTCTCCGGCTATCTGTTCAGCACCAATGCCCTGAAGCTCTACCAGGCACTGGCGATGCCGGTCTGGACGGTGCATGGCGTGCGCGGCGATTTCGTCGACTATCACGGCAAGCACGCCGTCGCGGCTCTGCCCAACTGGCAGATCGAGGTGATGCAGACCGGCGCGATGCCGCATTTCGAACAGCTTGATAAAGTCGTCGCCAGCTACGATGATTTCCTGACGCGCGCGGCCGATCGTTGACGATGCCGGCGGCGTCCAACCGCGTGGGCCGGCATGAGCGACAAGCCGAACTGGAGCGTCGACGGCAGCGACTGGCCCAACCGCGCAGCCAGCCGCTTCGTCGAGGCCGCGGGCCTGCGCTGGCATGTTCAGATCATGGGCGAGGGGCCCGTTGCGCTGCTCGCCCATGGCACGGGAGCCGCGACCCATTCCTGGCGCGATCTCGCGCCGCTGCTCGCCAGGCACTTCACCGTCGTCGCGCCGGATCTCTCCGGCCACGGCTTCACCTCCACGCCGCATGGGCGGCGGCTGTCGCTCGACGGCATGTCGCGCGATCTCGCTGGCCTCTGCGAGAAGCTTGCGATCGCGCCTGAAATCGCGATCGGCCATTCCGCGGGCGCGGCGATCCTGACGCGCATGACGCTCGACAATCTCATCAGGCCGAAGCTGATCGTCAGCCTCAATGGCGCCTATCTGCCGTTCGGCGGCGCGGCCGCGCAGTTCCTGTCGCCGCTCGCCAAGATGATGGCGCTCAATCCGCTGGTGCCGCGGCTGTTCGCCTGGCGGGGCCGCGAGCCGGCGGCGGTGCATCGGCTGCTGAAGGGCACCGGCTCGACGATCGACGCGACAGGCGAGCGGCTGTATCGGCGGCTGGTCGGCAGCCCCGGCCATGTCGGCGCCGCGCTCGAGATGATGGCGAACTGGGACCTGCATCCGCTTGGCCGCGAGCTGCCGCGGTTGAAGACCGCGCTGCTTCTGGTCGCGGCCGCGAATGACCGCGCCATCCCGCCAGACGTCGCGCGTCGCGTCCAGCGATTGGTGCCCCAGGCGCAGCTCGAACTCATTGATGGCCTTGGTCATTTGGCCCATGAGGAGCAGCCGGCCAGGATCGCGGGCCTGATCGTCAACGCCGCCGAGCGCGCGGGCGTCTTTGCAGCGCAGCAGGAAACGTCCAGTTAAATTGACATTTTTGGCTGGCGAAAGCGTCAATTTCAATTTACGCTTTCGTCCATGCTCGACGTCTCCACCATCAAGGCCGCTGTCCCGGCTGTGCTCGGAGACCGGCCGCATGCGGTCGTGATCGGCTCCGGCTTCGGCGGCCTCGCCGCAGCGGTCCGGCTCGGTGCGCGCGGTTATCGCGTCACGGTCTACGAGCAACTCGATGCGCCCGGCGGCCGCGCCTATGTGCATCGCCAGGATGGCTTCACCTTCGATGCCGGCCCGACCATCGTCACCGCGCCGTTCCTGTTCGAGGAGCTGTGGCAGCTGTGCGGTCGGAAGATGTCCGACGACGTCACGCTCAAGCCGATCTCCCCATTCTATCGCATCCGCTTCGACGACGGCACCATGTTCGACTGCTCGGGCGACCCGGCCGAGATGCGCGCCGAGGTGGCGCGGCTGGCACCCGGCGACGTCGATGGCTATGAGCGCTTCATGAAGGCGAGCGAGGCGATCTTCAAGGTCGGCTTCGAGGAGCTCGGCGACGTGCCGTTCTCGTCGCTGCTCGACATGGCCAAGATCGCGCCGGCGATGATCAAGCTGCAGAGCTTTCGCTCGGTCTACGGCCTCGTCTCACACTACGTCCGCGACGAGCGGCTGCGCGTCATCCTCAGCTTCCATCCGCTGCTGATCGGCGGCAACCCGTTTACGACCACGTCGATCTACTGCCTGATCGCCTATCTCGAGCGGCGCTGGGGCGTGCACTTTGCGATGGGCGGCACCGGCGCGCTGGTCAACGGCCTCGTCAGCCTGATCGAGGGGCAGGGCGGCAAGGTGCGTTGTTCGACACCGGTCACCGAGATCACGACCAGGAATGGCGTGGCCACCGGCGTGCGGCTCGCATCCGGCGAGACGATCGCCGCCGACGTCGTCGTCTCCAACGGCTGCGCCGCCTGGACCTACAAGCATCTGCTGCCGAGCGTGCCGCGCCGGCGCTGGACCGATGCGCGCATCGACCGTGCGCGCTATTCGATGAGCCTGTTCGTCTGGTATTTCGGCACGAAGCGCCGCTACGACGATGTCGAGCATCACACCATCCTGCTCGGCCCGCGCTACCGCGAGCTGCTTGACGACATCTTTCGCCGCAAGGTGCTGGCGGATGATTTCAGCCTCTATCTGCACCGTCCGACCGCGACCGATCCGTCGCTGGCGCCCGCTGGCTGCGATGCTTTCTACGTGCTGTCGCCGGTGCCGCATCAGGAGAGCGGCATCGACTGGTCGGCGACGGCCGAGCCGTTCCGCAAGCGGATCGAGACCGCGCTGAGCGACACGCTGCTGCCGGACCTTGCCGGCCAGCTCGTTACGTCGCGGCTGCTGACGCCGGATGATTTCGAGCATCGCCTGTCGTCCTATCGCGGCGCGGCGTTCGGGCTCGAGCCGGTGCTGATGCAGAGCGCCTGGTTCCGGCCGCACAACAAGAGCGAAGAGGTCGAGCGGCTCTATCTGGTCGGCGCGGGCACCCATCCCGGCGCCGGCCTGCCGGGCGTGCTGTCCTCGGCGCGTGTGCTCGATGATCTCGTGCCCGCGCCGCATGAGCTGGAGCGGCGATGAGCTGGCAAACGGACATTGCGATCTGTCGGCGGATGTTGCGGGGCGGATCGAAGACGTTCTTTGCCGCCTCGAAAGTGCTGCCTCGCGCGGTCGGCGATCCCGCCGTCGCGCTCTACGCGTTCTGCCGCGAGGCCGATGATGCGATCGACGGGCCCCGCCGCCGCGTCGACGCCGTCGAGCTGCTGCACGAACGGCTCGACCGGATCTATCATGGCACGCCGGACGACAGTCCCGTCGATCGTGCGCTGGCCGGCGTCGTGGCGCAGTTCACGATTCCGCGCACGCTGCCGGAGGCGCTGCTCGAAGGTCTCGCCTGGGATGCGCAGGGGCGCCGCTATGAGACCCTGAGCGACGTGCTCGCCTATGCCGTGCGCGTCGCCGGCACGGTCGGTGTGATGATGTCGCTGCTGATGAACCGGCGTGAGGCCGAGACGATCGGACGCGCCTGCGACCTCGGCATCGCCATGCAGCTCACCAACATTGCCCGCGACGTCGGCGAGGACGCGCGCGCCGGCCGGCTCTATCTGCCGCGGCAATGGCTGCGCGAGGCGGGTCTCGATATCGAGACCTGGCGTGCCGCGCCGTTCTTCGACGACCGCATCGGGCGGGTCACGGCGCGACTGCTCGCGGTCGCCGACGTGTTCTATGCGCGCGCTTCTGCGGGCATCGCCGATCTGCCGTGGACCTGCCGGCCCGGCATCCATGCGGCGCGGCTGATCTATGCCGAGATCGGCCGCGAGGTCGCACGTGCCGAATTCGATTCGCTGTCGCGGCGCGCATTCGTCTCGATGCCGCGCAAGCTGCAGCTTCTCGGCAAGGCGGCGGTGATGTCGCTGCTGCAGGAGCAGCCGTCGCTGGCGCCGCCGCGGCCGGAGGCGCGCATTTTGATCGAGGCGGTCGTCGCGGCGGATGCGCAGCGCCCGCACGCGATCGCGCCGCCGCGCCGGACTGTTCACGATCGCGCGCTGTGGGTGCTCGATCTGTTCGAGCGCCTGGAGCGACGCGATCAGTTGCTTCGCTCGGGGCGGATGTCGTAGCGAGGCGAGGTCGTCGCCATCACGTATGAGACGACTCGCGTACGACGGTACGACCGCGTTGGCGCGACCAGTGTGGCTCGGCTGCGATGTCATGACACGTGAAGTCATGAGCTGGACACCAGGTGAGACGCGATGAGTGACGCGCCATGAGCGAGATGGGCGGCCTGCTCGAATTCGTCGTAGTCACCATGTGTGTGCTCGGCTGGCTCGTGCTCGAATGGCAAGGCCGCCGCCTCGACCGCCAGCGCGCCGAGCGCGAGGCCAGGGAGCGCGAGGCGGAGAAGCGGTAGGGTGGGGGAGGCGGATTCACGTCTCAAACAGCGATCGACATGGCTTCGCGTTCTCGCGGCAGAGGTTGCCCGAGTCTGCGATGATCTTGTCCCTCGCAAACAGTGCAGAGGGCGCAGGGAATGCCGGGTGAAGGCCTCACCCATGGCCCGCCTGCAGAAAAAATGCAGGCGGCAGGTACCACA
>NZ_JAUETB010000004.1:0-679758 GCF_032484495.1 Bradyrhizobium sp. SZCCHNS3052
TCAAACAGAGGGCGCAGGGAAGGCCGGGCGCTGGCCGCGCCCGTGGCCCGCCAGCGAAAGAAAATGCTGGCGGCAGGCACCACAGGTCTGGCCGAACACACCCGGCCCTCCCTGCGCGATTGGTTTTAACGGCTGCTTCGCGTTCTCCCTGGTGCGCCGGGCTGTCTGGCCACCATCACGAGCGCGACACGCTGAGGGTATCGGCACCCGCTTGATATCAGCGTCGGGATATCAGGACCGCGCGACTTGACCGTGCGTGCATCGCCGTTCGTCTGCGCGATCAGCTCACGCTGCGTCGACCCACGCCCATCGCATCCCACTGCCAACGATCCGTGACGGTCGCGAAACGTCCCTCATGCGGCAGCAGGGACGTGCGGAAATGTGCAGGTGATTTGCCCGACGGTGCAATGCCGACAGCGTGCGACAAACTAACACGACGGGCAATTCGCGCATGTCGGGAATGCGGAAACTGCCCGACGGGCAACAGAGCAGGCTTTGATCCGCACAATAGCGCGGGGATGCCAATCCGGTTGCAGCGGCAGAAAACACAGCTTAGCGGTACTGTTCGCTGGCTCCGGCTGATCTTAAGAATTGGAACCCGGCCGTAACAGCGATCGCCGCTGCAGCCGGCACATGGGGGATCAGGATGAAGCATCGCTGTCGGTACGTAGTCGTCGCCTCCGCCATTTGGCTCACCGCCGCAACGCCGCCATCGGCAAGAGCCCAAGCGACATCACAGGAGTCCTTGGCGGCCGCGAAAGAGCTGGTCTCCGTGATGCATATGAATGACCAGGCGACAGCCCTGTTGCCGATCATTCTGAAGAACCTGAGACCGACGATCGTCCAGGGGCGCGCCGAGGTCGCTCTGCAATATGATGCGTTGATCCCGAAGTTCACCCAGGCCTTTCAGGGCAGGGTTTCCGAATTCTCGGATGCGATCGCGGTCGTCTATGCCAGGAACTTCTCGGCGGACGACCTCAGGACCATGGCTGAGTTCTACAGGACCCCGACAGGTCAACGAGTCCTGCAGAAGCTGCCGTCCGTCACCCAGGAGTCGAGCATTGCCGGGCAGAAATTTGGTCAAGCTCTCGGCGAAGAGATCAGGAAGCAGATGGTCGATGAACTGAGGAAGAAAGGTCTCGATCTTTGATCCGAACTCCCGATCGTCATGCAGCGGCGCTGCCCTGCGACATAACCGGCGCGACGGGCAATTTCCGTATGACAGGCTTGTGGTCCGTCCCGCCTCGCCATCCCCGGGAAGCCGAACCGAGACGTCCACGGTCATGCCCCCGATGCCGGGCACGACACCGGATTGCAGGCTCAAACCTTGCCGCGGGCCGATAGTCCGGCGAACGACAACGCAAGTCGATGGTCAGCTCATGCGCCTTCGAACTTGAACGACACGTTGAGCTTGGCTCGATAGGCTTCCACCTTCCCCTTCGCGTCGAGCTGCATATCGAGCTGGACCACTTCTGCGACACGCAGGTCTCGGAGTGTCTTCGCCGCCTGCTCGACGGCGTTGGTAGCTGCCCTTTCCCAAGATTCGCTGCTGGTACCGATCAGCTCGATGACTTTGTAGACGCTGTCAGACATGTCGGTCTCCTGTTCGGTATGGAGCAGGAAGCAGGTGCTCCCTGCCACAACTGAACGTAGCATCATCGCGCGGCGCCTGAAAGGACGCAGCCTACCCATGGCAGCCGCAGGTCCGGAGCTACCACGAGTAGCGCTAACGCCTTGCGCGTCTCACAAGCCCTTGCGCCCCTACACGCCGCCCAGCTTGCAGACGTGCTTCCATTCCGCAGGCGTGACCGGCTGCACCGACAGCCGCGACTGCTTCACCAGCGCCATCTCGCTCAGCATCTTGTCGGCCTTGATCGCGGCGAGCGTCACCGGGGTCTTGAAGGGCTTGTGCGCCTTGATGTCGACGCAGACGAACTTGCCGGTCTTGTCGGTCGGATCAGGATAGGCTTCCTTGATGATCTCGGCGATGCCGACGATCTCCTTGCCCTCGTTGGAATGATAATAGAAGGCGAGGTCGCCCTTCTTCATCGCCACCAGGTTCTGCCGCGCCGTGTAGTTGCGCACGCCGGTCCAGGCCTCCCCCTTCGCGCCCTTCGCCACCTGCTGGTCCCACGACCATACCGAGGGTTCGGATTTCACCAGCCAGTAGTTCATGATGGTCGTCTCTTTCCACTCGTCCTGGCCAGGCAAAAGCGCGAAGCGCTGGGAGGTCCCGGCCATCCACGTCGCACTGCTCGGCGCATTATCCAAGACATGGATGCCCGCGACAAGCGCGGGCATGACGGCGGAGAGAGCGTCGTGCTGGATGACGTCGGTCGCGCGGCGGCCCTCACTCCTCCGCCTTGAATGGGCGCATCATCAGCGCCTCGATCGCGGCATCGATCGTCACGGTGCCGGCGAGAATGGCGGCGACCGCCTGCGCCACCGGCATCTCGACGCCGCGCGAGGTGGCGAGTTCGACCAGCACGGGCGCGGTGTATTGTCCCTCGGCGAGCTTGCCTGCGGGCAGCGGCTCGCCGCGGCCGAGCGCGAGGCCGGCGGCGAAGTTGCGCGATTGCGGACCGGCGCAGGTGAGGATCAGGTCGCCGAGGCCGGACAGGCCGGTCAAGGTCTCGCTGCGCGCGCCATAGGCGCGGCCGAGCCGCACCAACTCGGCGAAGCCGCGCGTGGTCAGCGCCGCCAGCGCCGAGGCGCCGAGATTGCGGCCGGCAACGATGCCGGCGGCGATCGCCAGCACGTTCTTGGCGGCGCCGCCGATCTCGACGCCGCGCACGTCGGTCGAATGATAGGGCCGGAAGGTCGGCGAACCCAGCGCATGGACGAGGTCGGCCGCGAGCGCCTCGTCGGGCGCGGCGAGCGTCACCGCGGTCGGCAGCCCTCGCGCGACGTCGTCGGCGAAGCTCGGGCCGGACAGGATCACCGGGATCGCGTTCGGCGCGGCCTCCGCGATCACCTCGGTCATGAATTTATGGGTGCCGTGCTCGATGCCCTTGGCGCAGGCGACGAGCGGCGTGCCCGGACGGAGCAGCGGGGCGAGATGCATGACCGCACCGCGCAGATGCTGGGCGGGGACAACGATGAGAACGGCGTCGGCGCGGGCGGCCTCGGCGAGATCGGCGGTCACGGCGATGCTGGGGGCGAGCGGAATGCCGGGCAGTCGCGGGTTTTCGCGGGCAGCAGAGATGCGCGCGGCGTGGTGGCTGTCGCGCGCGTAGAGCGTGACCTCACGGCCGGCACGCGCGGCGACGGCGGCGAGCGCCGTGCCCCACGCACCGGCGCCGACGATGGAGATCGTTTGGAAACGAGTCATTCGCCGCGGATTCGGCTGCGCTCCCTCCCCCCTTGCGGGGGAGGGTTGGGGAGGGGGGTGCCACGAGCGAGAATTTTTATGGAGCCACCCCCACCCCCGACCCCTCCCCGCAAGGGGGAGGGGAGCGCACCGCGTATGGTGCAGGAGCTTGCCACATCACAGCCGAGGGCGATCCAGCCGCTTCGTGCAGGATGAAAAAGCAATTCCATCACCCTCAAAACCCCGCCCGCGTATTCGCGAACTTGCCCGGCACGCTGGCATTGGCATCCAGCAGCCAGCGCGCGCGCGGCGCGGCGTCCATGCCGTCCACCATCCCTAGCGCCAACCGCTCCAGCCCGGCCCAGGCGATCATCGCGCCATTGTCGGTGCACAGCGCCGGCGGCGGCATGATCAGGCGGGTGCCGGCCTGCTGCGCGACATCGTCGAGTGCGCCGCGGATCGCCTGGTTGGCGGCGACACCGCCGGCGGCCACCAGCGCGGTCGGCGCGCCGAAACGCTGCTTGAACAGATCGAGGCCGACGCGCAGGCGGTCGGCGGTCGAGTCCAGCACCGCGGCCTGGAAGCTGGCGCAGAGGTCGGCGATGTCCTGCTCGCTCACCTTGCCGAGCCGGCTGATCTCGTTACGCACGGCGGTCTTCAGCCCGGACAGCGAGAAATTGGCATCGCTGCGGCCCTGCATCGGACGCGGGAAGGCAAAGCGCTGACCGTCGCCGTTGCGCGCGGCCTGCTCGACCTGTGGTCCGCCCGGATAGGGCAGACCCAGCATCTTCGCGACCTTGTCGAACGCCTCGCCCATCGCGTCGTCGACGGTGGTGCCGAGCCTGACATAATCGCCGACGCCGGCGACCGCGACGATCTGGGTGTGGCCGCCGGAGGCCAGGAACAGGCAATAGGGGAAGTCGATTGCATCGGTGAGGCGCGGCGTCAGCGCATGCGCCTCGAGATGGTTGACCGCGATCAGCGGCGTGTCGTGCACCATCGCGATCGCCTTGGCGGTGGTGAGGCCGACGATGACGCCGCCGATCAGGCCCGGCCCGGCCGCCGCCGCGACGCCGCCGAGCGCGGCATAGTCGATGCCGGCCTCGCGCATCGCCGCGTCGATGAGATGGTCGAGCATGTCGACATGGGCGCGCGCGGCGATCTCGGGAACCACGCCGCCATAGATGGCATGCTCGTCGGTCTGCGAGCGCACAACATTGGAAAGGATCTGCCCCTTGCCGTCCGAATCACGCGCCACCACCGCCGCGGCGGTCTCGTCGCAGGTGGTTTCGATGCCCAGCACGAGCGTTTGCGATTCGTTACCCAATCTCAACCCTTTTGGTCATTATGAGTGCGCAGAACCGCCTAACACCACGAGGTCGCCAGGTGCAATCGTCCGTCCGTTGCAGCCCGGCCGATCCGTGTTCGACGGGAGCATAGCACATGGCCGTGCTGGTGACCCGTCCCGCCCCTGACAATGAACGCACCGCGAGCGCCCTGCGCGCGCGTGGCTTCGAGGTGCTGCTGGCGCCGATGCTGCGCTTCGAGCCGGTCGCGCTGCCGCCGGACGTCGGCGGCGATGCCGCCGGACTCATCGTAACGTCATCGAACGCGCTGCGCGCGGCGGCGCCGCAGCTCAGGGCGTCCGCCTTGCTGCGCCTGCCGCTGTTCGCGGTCGGCGACCGGACGGCCGCAGCCGCACGCGAGGCCGGCTTCACGCAGGTGATCTCGGCCGCGGCCGATGCGACCGCGTTGCGCGACCTGATCGCAGACAGCGGCGTCATCGAGGCCAGGGCCACCCTGCTCTATCTCGCCGGCGCCGACATCTCGCGCGACCTCGCCTCCGAACTCGCCGAGCGCGGCTTCGATGTGATCACCCAGACCGTCTATCGCATGGCGCAGGTGACCACCCTGCCGCGCGAGGTCTGCGACGCCTTCGCAGCCAACCGGATCGAGGCGGTGCTGCATTATTCGCGGCGGAGCGCGGTTGCGTTCGTGGCGGCCATCCGCGCCGACGGCGTCGAAATCTCGGCGCTGGCGGTGCCGCATGGCTGCCTGTCGGCCAATGTCGCCGAGGTGCTGCGCGAGGCCGGCGCCACCCAGGTCACAATCGCGGCGCATCCGGATGAAAACGACATGCTGGAGGGCCTGACCCGTGCGCTACGGTCGTGAATGGCGTAAGAGGGCCTGCTCAATCTTGCCTCAGCCAGGGAACTTCCACCATGGTCGATGAACCCGACACCGCTGCACCGGCCTCCGACACCGGGCGGCCGAAACGGCCACCGCCGACCATCGATTTGGAGCCGACCTCGCGCGAGGAGCGCCCGTCGGCCAGCGAGAGCGCGGCCGAGCGGCCGACCACGTCGCCCTGGTCGGCCCCGGCCGAAGCCTTGGCCGAGGGGTCGTCGGGCGCGGCGAGCCAGTCGCATCCGCATGGCGCCGGTGACGCCGAACCGGAATCGGCCGCCAGCGAGACGCCCGAGGAGACGGTCGCCGCGGCCGAGCCGCCGCACGCCGAGCTTCCTCCACCCCCGCCGCCGCGTCCGGTGTCGCCCTGGATCATCGCACCGTTCTCCGGCGCGGCCGCGGCCGCGCTGGTGATCGGCGTCGGCTGGATGCTCGGCTGGCCGCCTGTGCAGCCGCCCTCGGCGATCTCGCCGCAGTCCGCCGCTATCGACGAGCTCACCTCCCGCGTCGCCGGGCTGGAGCAGCGCGTCGGCAAGCCGGACGGCGCCGTGACCGGCCGGCTCGATGCCGCCGACAAGACGATTGCAGCGCTGCGCAACGACGTCGCCGGCCTGCGCGCGCAGGCCGACAAGACCGTGGCGGCCCTCAACGATGTCCGGGCGCAGCCGCGGGACGGCTCCGCGCCGGCGCCCGAGCCGGTCGATCTCTCCGGCCTGACGGCGCGCATCGACGCGCTGGAGCGGGCGAGCAAGAGCCAGAGCGCGGCGCTGGCACAGGAGCGCGCCAAGCTCTCAGAGGCGGCCAAGCCGGCCGACGATGCGCCGCTGCGCCGCGTGGTCGCCGCGACCCTGCTCGACGTCGCCGTGCGTCACGGCGATCCCTATGGAGCGGCGCTGACCACCGCCAGATCGCTGGCGCCCGACGCGGTCGCGCTGAAGCCGCTGGAGGCATTCGCCACGACCGGCGTGCCGAGCCCCGCGGCACTGAGCCGCGAGCTGCTCACCATCGTGCCGAAGCTCTCGCCGCCGGCGCCCGAGAGCACCACGGGGACTTCGATCCTCGGCAAGCTCTCGGCCGGCGCCTCGAGCCTGGTCAAGGTCGAGCGCACCGACGGCGCCGGCACCGATCGCGGCGCGGTCGTGGCACGGATCACCGCGGCGGCGCTGCGCAACGATTTCGCCGAGGCCCGCCGCGAGCTGAAGGGTCTCTCGCCGGAGGATCGCGCCCCCGCCAATGACTGGCTCGCACGCGCCGATGCCCGCGACGCCGCGCTGTCGACCGCCCGCAAATTCGCCGACGACGCGATGACCGCGCTCGCCAAACCCGCGCAATAGGACGCCCATGTTCCGGATCGTCATTTTCCTCATCCTGGTCGGGCTCGCCGCTGCGGGCTCGGCCTGGGTCGCCGAGCAGACCGGCGACGTCGTCTTGAATTGGGGCCCGTGGCGGATCGCCATGACCTTGCCGGTGTTCGTGCTGGCGCTCGGCCTGACCATCGCGGCCTGCGTGCTGGTCTGGAACCTGATCAGCGCGCTGCTGCGGGCGCCCGGCCACATCCGCAAGGCGCACCGCGCCCGCCGGCATCAGCGCGGGCGGCACGCCATCACCCACGGCCTGCTGGCGATCGGCCAGGGCGATTCGACGGCGGCGCGGCAGCACGCCGACACCGCCAAGCGGCTGGCCGGCGATGATCCGCTGACGCTGCTCCTGCACGCCCAGGCGGCGCAGCTCGAAGGCGACCGCGACGGCGCCCGGCGCGCCTTCCGCGCCATGGCCGAGCGCCACGACACCCGCCTGCTCGGCTTGCGCGGCCTGTTCATCGAGGCGCAGCGCGCCGACGACGCCTATGCCGCGGTGATGATCGCCGACGAAGCGCTCAGGCTGGCGCCCAACGCCACCTGGGCCTCGCATGCCGTGCTCGGCTTCCGCTGCGCCGAGGCCGACTGGGACGGAGCGCTTTCGATCCTCGACGGCAACTACACCGCCGGCATGATCGACAAGCCGACCTACCGCCGTCAGCGCGGCGTGCTGCTGACGGCGCGCGCGCTGGCGCTGGAGACCGGGGATCGCGACCTGTCGCGCTCGAGCGCGATGGAGGCGGTGAAGCTGGCGCCGACACTGGTGCCGGCCGCGGTGCTGGCGGCGAAGTTCGAGAGCGAGGCGCACCAGGTGCGGCGCGCGATGAAGATCATCGAGGCGGCCTGGGCGGCGTGTCCGCATCCGGATCTCGCCGATGCCTACGCCCATGTGCGGCTCGGCGATTCGGCCACGCAGCGGCTGGCGCGGGTGGAGAACCTGGCCGCGCGGACGCCCGGCCATGTCGAAGGCGCGCTGGCGGTGGCGCGCGCGGCGATCGACGCCGCCGAATTCGGCCGCGCCCGCGAGGCGCTGGCGCCGTTCACGGAGGATCCGACCCAGCGCGTGGCGATGCTGATGGCCGAGCTGGAGCGCACCGAGCATGGCGACGCCGGCAAGGCGCGCGAATGGGCGCTGCGCGCGGTGCGCGCCCGCCACGACCCGGCCTGGACCGCGGACGGCTATGTCAGCGATCGCTGGCAGCCGATCTCGCCGGTCACCGGCCGGCTCGACGCCTTCCAATGGCAGACGCCGGTGGCGAGCCTGCCCTCGGAGCGCAGCAGCGTGATCGAAAGCTCGGCCTTCGCCGAAGCCGTGCTGGCGCCGCCGGCCCGGCCCACCGTGGCCGAAGCCGCGGTCGAGCCGCCGCGCGAGGCCGTGGTGATCACTCCGGCGCTGCAGGACAACGAGCCGCCGCGGCCGGTGGTCGCGGCCGATCCCGAGCAGGCCGAACAACCGGCCGAGGCCGTGGACAAGCCTGTCGACAAGCCGGTGGATATCCCTGTGGACATGGCTGAGGATAGCCGGTTGATCGAGGCCGTCGCCGCCGAGCCGGCGCCGCCGTTGCAGGCCGCGGGTCCCGTCGAGGCCGAATCGGAGCCGGAGACGGAGGCCGAGCCGAACGCGGTCGCCGCCAAGCCGGCCGAGACGGCGGCAGCCGCGCCGACGCCGCTGTTCCGCACCCGCAACGATCTCGCCCGGCCGGCGGAGACGCCGATCCAGGCGATCGTGCCGATCATGCGGCCGCCGGACGATCCCGGTGTCGATGACGATGACCAGCCCCGCGACGAGTTCGCCGAGCAGATCGCGCCCAAGGCCCAGGCCGGCGGCTGGCGCGGGTTCTGGTCGCGGTTCGGCGGCTGAGGACCGTCAGGCCCTCCCGCCGTCCCGGTCACACCGGTTCGTTTCGGAGCCGCGGCCGCGCGCGTTGTCCTTGCCAACGGGCCGTCCGCCCGATATCAGGAGCGCGTCCGCGTCGTCCGGCCTCGTGCCGGGCGCTCGCCGCTATGGTTCGCCGCAATAGCTCAGCTGGTAGAGCACGTCATTCGTAATGACGGGGTCGGGGGTTCGAGTCCCTCTTGCGGCACCACCCCCCTTCCGCAGCCGTCCTCCCTCGTTCGTTTCTCGCCGACAAGGTACTGAAAACAAAACATTTTCGGTCATTCGTGGCCGTCACGGTTTGTTCTCGTTCGTTGACAGCCGATGAAATTGTTGGCCTCCTTGTTGGCCTTTCGGGCGATGTAGCTTTGAAAAGGCCAACAGTTGGTGCGTGGCATGGCGAGTGGAAAACTTACGGACGCTGCCGTTAGGAACGCCAAGGCTAGTGGGCGGCTAGTGAAGCTCTCGGACGGGGGCGGCCTGCAACTGTGGCTTACGCCAAGCGGTGGCAAACTCTGGAATTTCGCGTATCGGTTCGGCAGCAAGCAGAAGAAGCTCGCCCTTGGCGAATACGGCAAGGCCCCGGCCGGTGTGCCACTGGAAGCTGCCAGAAGGCTAAGGGACGAAGCTGCGGGCCTCTTGCGGGACGGCATCGATCCCGCCATCCGGAAGCGCCAGGTGAAGGCGGCGCGCGCCGAGGCTCAGGCCAACACGTTCAGTGTTCTGGCCGATGAGCTGCTTGCCAAGAAGAAGCGGGAGGGCGTTGCGACTGCGACCGCTGGCAAGCTGGAATGGCTGCTCGGCCTGGCCAAGGCCGATCTGGGACCGCTGCCGATCGGCGACGTCTCCGCTGGCGAAGTCTTGCGGGTGCTGCAACCACTGGAAGCGGCCGGCAAGCTCGAAACGGCAAAGCGCCTGCGGGCGGTCATTGGTGCCGTATTTCGATATGCTGTCACGACCGCCCGTGCCAATGCGGACCCGACCCAAGCGCTGCGCGGCGCAATCGCAGCTCCAAAACCGAAGCACCGGGCGGCGATTATCGAGCCTGTCGCGTTCGGCGGCTTGCTGCGGGCGATTGACGGCTTTCAGGGCCAGCCAACGACGAAGGCCGCGCTGCAACTGATCGCCCTGCTAGCGCCGCGGCCGGGCGAGCTGCGCCACGCGACATGGGCTGAGTTTGATCTGGACGCTGCCGTGTGGAACATCCCCGCCGAGCGGACGAAGATGCGCAGACCTCACCGCGTCCCGCTTCCAGCGCAGGCTACCGCCATTTTGCGGGATCTGCATCCGATCACAGGGCGAGGCGTGGCCGGGCTTGTCTTCCCGGGCCTGCGTTCGGTGACGCGGCCGATCAGCGAAAACACGCTGTGTGCGGCGCTGCGCCGTCTCGGCTATTCGAACAACGAGATGGTCGCTCACGGTTTCCGCTCGACCTTTTCGACCCTGGCCAACGAAAGCGGAAAGTGGAGCATCAACGCCATCGAGGCTGCGCTGGCGCATGTTGAGCCGAATGCTGTGCGCCGGGCCTACGCCCGCGGCGACTATTGGGATGAGCGTGTGAAACTGATGACGTGGTGGGCCGACTATCTCGATGCGCTGCGCCAGGGTGCGCGCATATTGCAATTCAAGGAAGCGTCAGCGTGAGCAGTGGTGGGCCTAGTACGTTAAGATCGTGTGCGGGGATAGGAAGGCTATCCGATAATCCGGTCAGCACCTCCGGGTACACATCGATTGGGGTACGACACGAGTGAGCTTATGGCGGCGGCCCTTTTGGTGAACAATGGGACGCCGGCATTTCACCAAGAACGGATCAGAAAACGCGGAGTTGGCTGCGTGGAGAAGCCCCTCTGTCAGCGCAGGACAAGCCTGTTGCTATCAGCGCAGAACTAGGACCGATTGACGGTCCAATCAGCAACGGGCCGAAGACGCGCCTCTCTAAGGAATAGGGCAAGCTGCCGCCACGGCGGACGCGCGCGTTGTTGATCATGCGTTTCGAGGACAACGACGATTGACGTTCATCTTCTCGTCACCGGACTTCACCGAGCGCGCCCCTCGGTCGCCACGAGACAGGATCTGCGATCCACCGGTTGATTTCGGATTCATGCCAACCGCTGCCATTGGTGCTGATCTTGATCTGAACCGGGAATGTGCCCTCGGCGATCTTGCGGTAGATCGTGGACCGCGACAGCCCGGTCCTCGCGAGAACGGTTTTCAAACGGATGATGCGGTCCGCTTCGCGCATGGCCGGGCTGCCTCCTGCTGGCTGGTTCTGACGGCTGCTGAGAGAAGAGAGGCCACCGCCTGGCGGGCGTGCAATTGGGTTTTCGACTTGTCGGGGCGTGGCGCCCAAGCGGCGGCAGATAGGCCTAGTCAGCGTTCGAGGCCTCGGTCTTTTCCAAGGCCGATACCGTGGGCAAGGGCTAGCTCCTGGCCGAGCCGGCGGCCGGATTCGAACGCGATGCCGAGGTCGTTCTTGCGGCCGGCGAGGATGGATTCCAATTGCGGATCGCGTTCGAGGCTTTTGGCCATGTCGCCCATTGCCGAGCGCGCAGCCTTGTAGCCGGACATGTCGCCAGCTTGGTATAGGCGCTGACTGGTGTGGCCAAGCTTGTGCCAGCGCTCCACAAAGCGATCGGCGCGCCGGCTTGGATCGGTGCGAAGTTCGGTCTCGATCTGGAGCGCACGGATGGCGGGGCTGACCTGACCGGCCGCCGCCTTACGGGCGAGCTCCGGGTTGTTTCGGTAGGCGGCTTCGGCGTCATGCGAGCCATAAGGCCGCACCGCCTCGAAGGCATGGCGGGCCGTCTGTAGTTCTTTCACCTGCTCCGGACTTGCCTGCCTGCCTATCTTCCGCTCCGCGAAGATCGCATCCACGGCGCGGGCATGGCGCACGAGCGCCCGGGTCCGGACGCGACGTGCTTCCACCTCGGGATCTTGCGCCACGTTCCTTGCCGGCACTTCGGGTTCACGCCGGTCGGTTGCCGTACCACTCCTTTCCCTTTCCGGCGACCCGGGCTCGGGCCGTTGTCCGCCATATCGGTCGGACACCTCCCCAGGAACGCGAAGGCCGTCGAACATGTCGCGCAGCTTCTCCGGCATGACCTTGCGTACGATCTCGGCCACGCGCTCGCGAAACGTGATCCCACGCCGCTCGGCGTAGCTTTGGATCGGATCGGCACGGTCGTAGTCGGAAGCCATGTCCTTGGCGCGATCGCGCGACAGGGCGCGGACCAGCCGAACCTCATTGGCAAAGTCGTCACGGCCATAATGCAGGTCGACGCTGTCGCGATGCCGCGACAGGGAGACATAGCTGCTGTGGGCGTCCATGCCGGGCGTCGCCAGCACATGGACGCGGTCCACCGTCATGCCCTGCGCCTTGTGGATCGTCGCCGCATAGCCATGGTCGAGCCGATTGTAATCTTTGAGGTCGAAGCGCACGGATCGGCCATCGTCGGTCTGCACGGTCATGGATTTTGCGCTGACCTGCTCGATGGTTCCGAGCGTGCCGTTCTTGACGCCGAGCCCGCGCTCGTTCTGCAGGAACATGACCCGATCGCCGCCCGCAAAGTCTCTCGTGCCGCGCTCGACCGTCACCTCCACCTCGTCGCCGAGATTGCCCGCTGCCCGCATCCGCTCGCGCGCCGTCTCGTTCAGCGCATGGACCTCTTCGTTGGTATGGGTGAGGATGATCCGGCTCCGATCCGGCGAGGCCAGCCGGTCGCGGTCCCAACGCTCGATCAGATCCCCTCGAGCCTGCTCGCGGGTCTGGGCCTCGTGCACCAAGCCATGGGCGCGGTAAGCTCCGAGCGCATGATCCACCTTGCCGGTCGCTAGATCGCGCGTGGCACCGCGCTGCCAGTCCTCCCGCTGACGGCGCACTTCGCCGATCTCGGCGCCGCCGTGACGCTCATAAATCGACCGGAAGGCCGCTCCCGCTTCGATCGCCTGCAGCTGTTGCGGATCGCCGACGAGCACCACCTTTGCGCCAGCCTCGGCGGCATGGGACAGCACGCGCTCGAGCTGCCGCGTGCCGACCATCCCCGCCTCGTCGATGACAAGCACATTGCTCGATTTGAGCAGATCACGGCTCTGTCCCCAGCCGTGCTCCAGGCTGGCAATCGTGCGCGACGCAATGCCCGATCCGCTTTGAAGGTTTTCCGCGGCAATGCCGGACAGCGCCACGCCCCGGACCTCGAAGCCAGCCGCTTCCCACGCCTCCCGTGCCACCCCCAGCATCGCGCTCTTTCCCGTCCCGGCATGGCCGACCACGACGCTGAGATCGCGTCCACCCGTGACGTGCGCCAAGGCGTCAACCTGCTCGGATGACAGCACCAGGCCGCGCGCTTCCGCACGCGCCAAAGCCGCCCTGCGCTCCGCATCTCGCACCTCGAGGCGCTCCCCTCCCGCCAACAATTCAGCGGCACGGTGCAGGCGCTGTTCCGTCTCGATCATTCCGCGGGTTGTGAACCGATCCTCGCCGCGGGCGTCCTTACCGAGTTCGATCAGATCGGGCGTTCCCTGTATCGCGCCCATGACCGCATCGAACTGGTCGAGCCCGTCACTGTGCCGGTGCGCGAATTTTGCCAGGTCGCGGCGCGTGAAGGTCGATTGCTGCTGGGTGATCGCGTCCAGTCCAAGGGAGGGATCAGCGATGATCCGCGCGCCATTGTTGCGCGCGATCTCGCGGTGCATCTCGGCCCGGTCGGCCTCAGACTCGTCGCCCGCAATGCCTCGGATCTCAATCCGTTTGGCGGGCGCGCCGATCTGGCTTTGCGGCTCCAGCGCAATGCCCTGGGCTTCCAGGCTGCGATGGTCGATCCGCGCGTCGATGTCGAGCTGGGCCAGCCGCTCGTTGACAAGCTCGGCCCAGCGTCTGCGCCAGCGCTCGACCATCTCCGTACGGTTCCAGTCCCGTACCTTATTGCCAAAGCCGCTCTCGTCGACCGAGCGCATGGTCACCATGACATGGGCATGAGGTTTCGGCAGTCCGTCCTCCGCCCTGTCCCAATGCACATTGAGATCGGCGATCATACCGAGACCCACGAACTCGCTCCGAACGAAATCGCGGGCTAGCTCGATGCCCTGCGCCTCACTCATCTCGCGCGGAAGCGCAAACTCCACCTCGCGGGCCAGCTGGGCATCTTTCCGGATTTCGTGCGCTTCGACGTCATTCCAAAGCCGCTCGCGGTCGCTCCATGCTTCCGGCACGTTCTCCGGCAGCATGACCTCGGAATGAACGACGCCGCGCTTGGCGGAGAAATCCTGATCGCGGCCGAGCCGCTCGTCACGCAGCCGCGAGCCGGAGCGGTAGGCCGCCGATGCTACCGCGCTGCTCCCGGCCTTTCGGCCAATGACCTTGACGTGAAGATGATAGATCGCCATCGCGACCAGATCACTGGCACAGCGAAGCGCACGTCGGAACGACGTATAAGCGCGCCCTCCTCGAAAAAATCTCGGGAGGGACTACCCCGTCTCAGCTCGTCCTGATGACCTTACAGCATTCTGCGGTGTGCTCGCCTATTATTTCTCCATCGAGCTCATGGAGACGATGATGCGCAAGCCACGAGACTTTGATGCGGATCTGAAGGCACTCGAAGACAAAGCGCGCGGGCTGAAAACTCGAAAGGTGCGCCAGCTCGGCGAATTGGTCATCGCGACCGGAGCTGACACACTGACGGCTGAAGAACTGGCAGGCGCGCTGATCGTGCTGGCCGAGACGAAGGAGGCCGGGAAGAGGGAGGCATGGGCCAAGCGCGGCGCCGCGTTTTTTCAAGGACGGACGCGCTGAAATGCGCCAGCAACTGACCGCAACACGGACGGCGCTCCTGGGCAACCGGACGGCGCGCAACCGGCATCAAGCCGCAAAAGCGCGACATGACATGCGCGCGTGGCAGGTCGAACGCCGCAAGCGCACCCGGCACCTCATCGAACTCGGCGGCCTCGTGGTCAAAGCCGGCATCGTGGACCTGACCGGTGACGACCGTTCCACGATCTTGGGCGCGCTGCTTTGGATGGCTGACAAGCTTAAAAGCGGTGAGGGCGAACGGGCACGTGAGCTTTGGGCCGCGAAGGGAAAACAAGCGTTCGAAACGGACCCTGCAATGGAAACGCGCACAGTTCGTAGAATGCGCGACAATCGCACGTTGGCCGACTAACGCTTCCGCAGCAGCCCGCTTGGTGAATTGCACGATCCTAATATCAACTGCAAAGTTGGTTTGCCGCTTTACTGCAGCTCCCTTGCGACAGGAATTGAGAGCAAGGCAAACACAATTGCACCAAGCACAAGCGTGATCGCACCGACGAGAAGAAAAGCGGGTGGATACAGGCCGCTACCGCCCAGATTCAGGACGGCTCCTATCAGCGCGATGCCGAAAGCAAAGCCCACCTGACGCATTGTGACACACATGGCGGCAGCCGTCGCCGCTCGATCGGCTGGAACCGAGGAAACCGAGAAGGCCGTGATCTGAGCGTTGAACAGTGCGCACCCCGCTCCGCCCAGGAGCAGCATCGCGCCCACGGCCCACGTCGCTGCCGAGCTGGATAGATCCCTTGAAATGGCTCCCAGGAACAATGCCGCGACGCCAACCACCGTCAGTCCTCCGCCGAAGTAGAACCGTGCCGGCATACACTGCGACAAGCGCGCGCCCAGACTAGGCAGCAGGAGCATTGGTATGGTGAGCGCGGTTAGCAGCAATCCGGAGCGACTTGCATCGAGCCCCATCGGCCCGCGCATCATCTGCGGCAGATGGACGAGCAAGGACCAGTAACCGATCGAACTTGCAATAGCGGTGATACAAAGGGCAAGGAACGGAACCGACGCAAACAGTCCGAAATCAAAGGCCGGCCGCGGGTGCCTGCGCTCTACGACCCAGAACGCACAAGAAGCGAGCACGGTTGTAGCCAATGCTATCCCACGAAATCCGCCTGATGAGAGGAGCGCGTACGCTGAGGAACCGACGACTAGCGCTAGCAGGTTCGGCCCGAGCCAATCCATTGGCGGTTGAGAGCCGACACGTTCCGATTCCGCCAGCGGCGAGGCGAAGACCACGAGCGCCATACAGAGCGGAAGATTGATCCAGAAGATCCACGGCCAGCCAGCATAGGAGGCAATGATTGCTCCGAGCGGTGGTCCGACGACCATTGAGCCACCGATGACCGTACCCCAGATGCCGAAGGCCCAGGCGCGTCGCTTACCCGGATAAGCGGCCGCGAGTAGCGCCGCAGCCGCCGACGTGATCGCAGCGCCTGCGACGCCTTGCAGCACGCGCCACGCCAGCAGGCTCTCGAACGTGGTCGACGCCGCAGACAGTGCCGAGGAGAGAGCAAACAAGACGCCGCCGCCAATGAACACTCTTCGCCGCCCGTGTCGGTCTGCAAACGGACCGGCAACCGGAAGCGCGAAGATGAGAGCGAGGCTGTAGATGTCGATAATCCAGGCCTGGTCTTGCACCGGGACCCCTAAGCTGCTGGCGATGTCCGGTAGCGCTGCGGCCAGGCCCGTGAGATCGACCTGGAACAGGAATCCGCTGACACTCGCCGCAAGAAGCGCAAACCGCGGCAATCGTGAAGAAGAACCGTTATCCGCGATTGTCGGATCCTCAACCAGCGCAATTTCGAGATGTTCTGCCATCGCCTTAGGCTGGCGGAAAAACGGCTTGGCAGCGAATGAAGCATTCTCAAAATCTCATGAAACTGTATCATGTGGTTCTCATTGATCACTTCTTGCTCCGATGGTCCGTCGCCTTCCACCTTTTGCTCCATTGGTCGCGTTCGACGCCGTCGCGCGCCACCGCTCATTCACTCGCGCGGCTGAAGAACTTGGTGTGACCCAGAGCGCGGTCAGTCATCGAATTCGGCAGCTCGAGACATTTTACGGGACGACTCTGCTCCGCAGACTCAATCCCGGGGTCGAGCTGAGCGCCGAAGGAAGTTTGCTGCGAGCCGAACTTGCGATGTTGCTCGACACCATGGCCGGACTGGAGCCTCGTCTGCGCCGCCGCGCCAGCCGCCAAACCGTCAGATTGGGTTCAGGCCCGGCGTTCGCCGCGTGGTGGCTCGTCAGGCGACTTCCATCGTTTCAGTCGGAGCATCCCGACATCGATGTCGAGTTCGAGCCAATCCAAGCGGAGCAGGACGCGACGAGTTCAGTCGATCTTCGTATCGTCTGGACGTCGCTTGCCGAAGCACGGCCCAGTTCGACTCAAGCGCCATTGTTTCAGGAACGGGTGGTTCCGGTGTGCGCGCCACGTGTGCTGCCTGAAGGCAAGCCGCTGGCGAATCCGGCCGGTCTGATTGAGCTTCCGCTGATTCGCAAGGGGAGCGATCCCGCCGGTGAGTGGAGTTGGGAATTCTGGTTCAAGACACTTGGCGTGAACCAGGCCGTCTCCCGCGGGCCGGTTCTGCGTGATATCGGGCTTTGCCTCACCTCTGCCGTCGAAGGCGGCGGGGTCGCGCTTGGACGCTCGCTTCTGATCGCCGACGCAGTCGCCGATGGCCGCCTCGTACCGGCGTTGTTGGCGACGCCTCACGTGTCTTCGAGCAAAGTCCATGTGGCACGTTGGCGTCCAGAACTCACCGGTGATCGAGCTATCCGGACTTTAGTCAATTGGCTTTCTCGAGAAACATTGGTTACGGCAAACTGCCCCTCGGCTTGAACACGATGCGCAGAACGCAGACCTCTGAATTGCTCCGCAACTACGGTGTACCCAATCGAAATGGCGCACCACGGCCGATGAAGATGGGCACTACTGCTTCGCTATACCTCTATGATGCAGCGGCCGCCAAAGCGATCCGGCCGGATAACCAGCGACGGACTACGATCTTCCGCTACGCCTCATGGGCGACTGTCTTCCCGATTCCGCTGGTGGTCCGGTTACCCCTCGATAGCGGCCATTTCGATCAATCGCAGGATCGACGTGATGGGCCAATAGCCGACCACCAGTCACCGTCCCAGGCGCGATAGGAGCGCGGCCGCGTTCGGCTGCCTCGCAGCCCACGTAATATTATGTTCGCCGTCGACCTGCACAAAACCTGTACGTTCAGGCATGTCACTCCCATCAAGTGAGTTGAAAGTGCATGTTGCGCTTTCGCGAATGATGGCACCGATACGATCCTGAGCTTGGTAATCGATGAGCGCGATATACTGAACCGGCGAAGCTCGCTCGACTTGGGCAATGGCTTTCTTGGCTGCCTCGGACACTCGCCGTATCGGGTCTTTGAAGAACTCGTCGAACGTGATTGTCTTCCGAGACTCGTCTACGCTGATCCGCTCATAGGTGGACGGAGCAACCAACCGCTCCTTGATTGCTCTATCACATGTCTGCACAAATTGAGCGGTGAAGGGTGCGTAGCCGCGAAGGTACGCGTGGCCTAGAACGATCACACCGAAGCTCAGAAGCATTGCAATTGCGAGCTTTGTTCTCATCTTCCTGGTCGCTTGCCGACATTGCCCACGCCGCACTCAATACCGCTCTTGGACAAGGAAGCGGAAATCGAAGGAGAGCATCTTTTGTGCGGCCGTTACTAAAAACTAACGATGTCCGATTCGAAAAGCTGCCTTCTGATCGTCTGACGGCTCGCTTCCGGTTAAACCGCGAAAGCGGACATTCTCAATGCCGCTCTGGATCGTCCGTAGGGGGCCAGAACCGGAAGTGAACGCGACAAATGGGCTAACGCGAAGGGCTATTTGTCGCCATCAATACGGTGAGCAATGTAAAGATGCGTTTCATAATCGATGTCGAGGCCGCCTCCTTGATCGTCGATTGCTTTTGCAATTTCATCGAGCAGGTCTTCACGCGTCTCTGCCGCGAGTAACCGAACGTCCGACCGCGTGCTCAGAAACTCGGTGTAGCTGGACGCCGTGTGCTGCCATTTCCACAGATAGCACTTGTGTTCAACGGGCCCGAACAACTGCGACTGGTCAAACCAGTCCTTAAACGGGCCGTTCGGTAGGTACCAAGCTTCGGGCGGCGCCCCCCACGAGCCCGTGTGACGTAGCCAAATTTGCTTAAACCGTTCCAGTAAATGTGAGGGTAGTCCGACAGGCACGTGCCCGAAGACGGCCAGTGTTCCGTTAGTCGAAAGCAGTTGGGCGGCTTTTACGAACCGCACTTCCGGGGATACCCAGTGCCACGCCTGTGCCGCAAAGATTAGAGCGAACACTGAATTTCCAACTGGCCACGCCTCGAAAGTAGCCTCGGCTAGTTTCACGTTGGCAAAACTCGCCAAAGTCTCGCGCGCGTAGCGGATCATTTCCGATCCGGGATCAATGGCGACGATCTGCAAACCCCGCTTCGCAAAGCTTTTTGTTGCTTGACCCGTTCCACAGCCAATTTCAAGAACGGCATCGGTTGGCTCTAGGTTTGCAAATGACATGACATCGTCAATCAGAGCCTCAGGGTAATCGGGTCGTGAGGCCCTGTATACGTTCGCGACCTGATCGAATGTGAAACGCTGCTCCATCGTTTGCCCCCTTTTGGCGGTTAGGGAACATAACCTGAGCGGCGTCTGCCCGTCCAACAGCCCACTTCCGCTTCGGGTCAAAAAGCCGGCGGTCGGTGCCCGGCTCCCTTATTCCGGTCGAGGCCCGGAAGCCGACATCACCGGCGGGACCGAAGGTCCGGGACGGGCCAGCAGCGGAAGTAAACGCGACAAAAGCGAAGGGCTACTTGTCGCCGTCACCTCTTTGGCAGCGCGTCGATAGCCGCTGCATACGAATCAGCAGATTGCAGAAGCCTGATGGCCCGTGCCGCCGGTGCCTTATCGGAGTCATATTGATAGCGAATCCTGATCGCGCCGATCAGCGTTTTCTTAAACTCGGACAGCGGCAGCCTCGCTTCATTGGCCAGCACCGGAATCGCAAAAATCGAACGCAGCAACCATGGTCCGATGGCTCTGATGCCGCCGAACGGGCGAACACGAATAAAGTCTAGAACATCGAACGACCGGCCGTCGGCGTCTACTAAGTGCCATTCGCCAGCGCGGGCGCGTTGGGCCGTCTCCTCAAACATCGAGCGGGGATGTGCACAGAGTTCGAGTGGCGTCGCAGCCAGATAGATGTAGCCCTCTCGCCAACAAAGCACGGGATACGAGATGTCGGGCAGATCGGCCGTCGTTTGACTCACTGGTCGCCGCAAAGTGCCAAATTGCTTGTACTCCAGGAGGCCACGATGCCTCGGTACTCTCCCTCAACGTACCAGCATACGTTGACTGAAGCTTTGCAACCCCAAAATGACAGCGGTGCGAACGAAGGTCCGGTTTAGGTCAAAGCCGGTCCTTTTGCCCCCTGGACGGCTTGCTTCCGGTCGACCTCCGGGAGCAGACGTCACCGTCCCGACTGGAAAGGTCCGCGAGGGGCCAATAGGCGACATGCCGATTGCCGACCTTTTTGGCTAGACGGACATTTGACCCGGGAAAGTGGTCACATTCTACGCCAGCAAAGTACTTCAGCAACGAGATGCTTCTGCTTCAATGTAATCTCGTTAGCGGTGCTTAGAGCCACACCAGCACCGAGGATGTGAGTCCCAGCACCGCTAGCGGCACGGCGTACAGGTAGAAAACGTAGATGTGAGTCCGCTGTTGTCTCTCGAAGTAGAACAAAAGCTCCGTTGCCCTTTTGCTGCCTCGTGTCGCCCAGACGAGCGCCAAGAAGATCAACATGATCAGAAATGGCAGGCCGAAAATAACCCCGGTTAACCAGGCGTTGCGCCACGGCGCGTCCTCACTCCCTATGGCAAGAGCCAACAAGGGAGTGGCAAACCCCAAGCAGCCACTAGCCAACAGGTAACGATAAAGCCGGCGGTTCTGCCGCTGGAGTGTTTCAGCCGGAACTTCGGCAAATTCGCCACCCTGTCGCGCAGGAGCAATCTTAGAAGCGACCTCTGCTGCGAGGCTTCCGAGAATGCCGCTCAGCAATTCATGAGGCATGTGCGGTTACCAGGGTCATACGGACACTGATTAGTGTGCTAAAGTTGCTGCCCGATTAAGCGTTCGGCTCAATTCTGATTAAGTCGGCTTCGGGTCACAAGCAGCCTATCGGTCCTCGGATGCAGATTTCCGGCCCTACCCCGAGAGGGGACATCATCGGCGCCCTCGGGAAGGTCCGGAACGGGCCACAAGCCGACCTGGGCCTTCAAAGGGAGCCGTGCAATCATCCAGATGATCCGGGCATCAGAGGGGAACGATGGCATGAGGATAGTGGCCCGCTTGGCTGCCTATTTTGCCGCGAGCGCAACGTCATCAGCGGTCTTCACCGTTTGGATGGCCTGTCGCGACTCCCGCGATCCGGCAGGAAAAGGGCTGAACCTCATTGAAGTTGGGAGCGAGACCTTGCAGGTTTGGCCCTATGTCTTTGCGTTGGCGCTTTTGCTGATGTTCTTGCCTTGGTGCTTGATCACGGGGATGTCGCGATGGTTGCCTTTTGGAGGACCAGTCTACAGCGCCAGCGGTTCGGCTCTCGCAGCGATCCTCGCTTGGGGTTGCTTGGGAGGCCTATTCCCCGCGCGCGGCCATCCAAGCTTCACGGAAGGCTTCGCGCTGGCCCTAGAGGCAAACGGACTCCCAGTTCTGATTTCTGGCGCGATCGGAGGCTTGATCTATTGGCTGGTCCGCGAACGCGCCGAACACCTCAAAAATACGATGCGATCCGTCGAGCATATTGAGGCTGATGCAAAGGTCCATTGAGTGCTATCAGTCCGCATCTGACCGGGATGTCTGCTCAGGGTCGATTCTGTTGAAAAAGTCAGCAGTTGCGACGCAGAGATATCGGTGATTCAGTCTGTCTAGTGGGCAGGACTGAAGGTCATGATGGGGCATCGGCAAGTCGAACAGGCTGCGTTGTTCTATGAGTTCTCGCTGGAAAGGCACATCCCAGCCGACCACCTCGTGCGGTCGATCGATAGGTTCGTCGACCTTGAGGACTTACGGCGGGAGCTGGCGCCGTTCTACAGCAACATCGGGCGGCCCTCGATCGATCCGGAGCTGATGATCAGGATGCTCTTGATCGGCTATTGCTTCGGCATCCGATCGGAACGGCGCCTCTGCGATGAAGTCCATCTCAATCTGGCATACCGCTGGTTTTGCCGGCTGGGTCTGGATGGAGCTGTCCCCGATCACTCGACGTTCTCGAAGAACAGGCACGGCCGCTTCCGTGAGAGCGATCTCTTCCGTCGCGTGTTCGAGACCGTCTTGCGCCGCTGCATCCGGGAGCGCCTGATCGGCGGCGAAGGGTTCGCAGTCGACGCGAGCCTGATCAAGGCGGATGCCAATCGGCAGAAGGGAATCGAAGGCGATAAGAGGCTTCCGCCGGAGGCTGCGGGTCGAGCGATCGACGAGTATCTTGCCGTTCTTGATGATGCCGCGTTCGGTGCCGCGACGGAGGTCACGCCCAAGTTTGTATCGCCCTCCGACCCGGCGGCGCGCTGGACGGGAGCGCACGGCGGCCAAGCCTTCTTCGCCTACTCGACGAACTATCTGGTCGACGTCGAGAATGCGATCATCGTCGATGTCGAAGCGACCACGGCGATCCGCCAGGCAGAAGTATTGGCCGCCAAGCGCATGATTGAGCGTTCAATCGAAAGGTTCGATCTTTATCCAAGCCGACTTTTGGGCGACAGCGCCTATGGCTCCGCTGAGATGCTCGGCTGGCTGGTCTGCGAGCATGGGATCGAGCCGCACGTGACCGTCTTCGACAAGTCGGCCCGCACCGACGGGACCTTCTCGCGTGAGGCCTTCACCTACGACCATACCAGGGACGTCTATCGCTGCCCCGCTGGCAACCCCCTCACCACTACAGGGACGCTGGTGAACAACGACACGACGGTCCTCTACCGTGCGAGCAAGCGCGATTGTCAAGCATGCTCTCTAAGAAGCAGGTGTTGCCCCAACACCCCGGCCCGAAAAGTGCCGCGCTCGATCTACGAGGGCGCTCGCGACATGGCACGCGAGATCGCAAGCTCATGGGAAGGCCGCACTTCACGCCGGCTCCGCAAGAAGATTGAGATGCTGTTCGCGCATCTCAAGCGCATCCTCAAGCTAGATCGGCTGCGACTAAGAGGGCCGAACGGCGCACGCGACGAGTTCACCCTCGCTGCAGCCGCTCAGAACCTTCGTAAGATGGCCAAGCTGATCCCGATGCCCGCGCTGACGCCCGCGTGAACCACAACGCGCCAATTCGTCCTCGAAACAGATGGCGTTCACGACGAAACTACTGCCGACTTTTTCAACGGAATCGGTCAAAAGCCACCTTCCGGTCGGCCAGTAACTTACGTCCGGTTGTATCCAGCAGTAGGCGTTCCAGGCGCCGGCCCGAAGGTCCCAGATGGGACAACATCAGACGTCGGGCGGGTTCGTATTAGCGGATCAAGCCTTCGCCCGCCGGATCGAAGTCGGTGGACGCTTGTATACCTCAGCAAACACACTGTTGAAACGCCGTAGGCTGCAGAATCCTGATCTAAGTGCGACCTCGGTCATCGGAAGCTTCGTCTCGTCCAAGAGACGCTTTGCTCGTTGAACACGCCCCGTTCGCGCGACTTGGGCGGGACTTGCGCCGACATATTTTTTGAATAGGCGTGATAGATGCCGCGGTCCGATGCCGAGACGTTCTGCGAGTGTTTCGATGTTCGCATCGTCTAGTGCACCACTGCTAATCAGACGTAGGGCGCGCTCAACTGTCGTCCGTGAGCCCTTCCAAGCTGGAGAGAACGGTGCCGTTTCGGGGCGGCATCTGAGGCATGGTCGAAATCCCTCCTGCTCAGCTGCAGCTGCCGAAAGATAAAACGTCACGTTTTCGGCCTTGGCGGGGCGCACCGGGCACACCGGCCTGCAATAGATCCTCGTGGTTCGGACGCCTGAGAAGAACAGGCCGTCATAGCTCTTGTCGCGACTCACTCGGGCACGTTCGCATACAACGGGATCAAGCCTCCCGATGTCCGTTAAAGCCGACGACGGAGTCCGATTCCGGCGAGCCACAACACGCTCCAATTGCTACGACGCCATCAACCTATCAGCATGAGTGAGCGAGACAATGGGTGACGAGCAGCATTTCGTTGGTTGGTCGGTGGCATGGGCTGCCTTTACCTTGGCGGTGCTCGCCTGGGGCATCGGCTTCTATGGTCCTTCGGTCTTTCTTCCGACTCTGCACTCCTCGCGCGGATGGTCCATCTCGGAAATCTCGGCTGCCATTACCTTTCATTTCGTGCTGAGTGCGCTCCTGGTCGCGTATTTGCCCGACATTCATCGCAGAATTGGGATTGCCGGGACGACACTGGGCGGTGCTCTTCTGATGGCCATCGGGTTGATCGGATGGTCCAGATCGTGGGAGCCGTGGCAACTCTTCTTAGCGGCCATTCCGAGTGCGGGAGGTTGGGCCGCTACAAGTGGTGCTGCCCTAAACGCCATTGTCGCCAGATGGTTCGAGCGCGATCGCCCGAAGGCGATGAGTCTGGCGTTCAATGGCGCAAGTGTCGGGGGGGTTCTGTTCGTGCCTTTGTGGCTCTTCTTGATCGATTGGCTCGGCTTTCAAACCGCGGCGCTGGCCGTGTCCATTGTTGCCCTCGGCGTTATGGGTTGGATTTCTATTCGATACTTCAGGCTGTCCCCCACCAGCCTTGGTCTCTCTCCCGATGGCAACGGAGTGCCTACGGTTGTCGCGAAACCGACAACGAGACTATCTCGCTCTAGCATTATTCGTATGCCGGGATTCCTTACGCTTTCGGCGGCGTTTGCGCTTGGCTTGTTTGCGCAGATCGGCCTTCTGTCACACTTGGTCTCCCGCCTCACTCCCGATGTTGGTGCGACAACTGCGGGCCTGCTTCTCAGCCTAGCGACGGCATGTGCAGTAATCGGACGGACTCTGACGGGATGGTGGATCGGAGATCACGACCGGCGGATCGCCGCAGCCATTAACTTCGCGGTTCAGACCGTAGGAGTTCTGCTGCTCATCTTCGGCAACGGATGGATCGTACTGACATTTGGCTGCGTCATCTTCGGATTTGGCATCGGGAATCTTACGACTTTGCCGCCATTGATCGCGCAGAAGGAGTTCGATCGTAAGGATGTGGTGGCGGTGGTTGCGCTGATCGTTGCCATCAATCAGGCAGTATTTGCGTTCGCGCCAGCCATTGTTGGTGCTCTCCGCGATGCGACTTCGGGTTATGGAACGGCGTTCGGGATTGTCGCTTGCATCCAGCTTTTGGCTGCGATGGTTGTGCTCCTTGGGCGTAAGGCCGTGGTCCCGCCGGCGAGGTCAGCTTAGGGTCATTCGCGTCGGCATTGCCATGTCCGCCTCCTGGTCCGCTATCGACAATACCCAACCTTACCGACCGAGTAGGTGTGGATCTCGACCGATTAGGACTGCCGTCCGTTATCGGCCTGACCGTCCGTCAGCTGACGCGACAGCGGCGGCCATGCAGAATGAGCGCTCTCGACCACACAGGAGGCGCGCAATGGAGTTCTTCTGCGGGCTGGATGTCGGCATGGATCGAACCACGATTTGCGTGGTCGACGACAAGGGCGAAGTGCTGCTGGAGGTCGCGGTGATGACCGACCCGAATGCGGTCAGGGGAGCACTGGCGCCATATCTCGGCCGCTTAAGGCGGGTCGGCCACGAGGCCGGGGCGCTGTTGCCGTGGCTGCATCCCGAGTTGCTCAAGCTTCGCCTGCCGGCGATCTGCCTGGAGACCCAGCATGTGCGGGCGGCGCTGAAGGCGCAGCGCAACAAGAGCCCGCGCTGGCGCAGAGCAGGCTGAGGGTGCGCTGGATCGGGCTGGGCCGAGCATCACACCCCAGGCAATCAAAACCTCGCCAGCCAGGCCCGCAAACGCATGAGGACTGACTCGAAGAGCTACCGGCGCGACTACCTCCGCGCGCTCGCCCAACGCGTGGAAGTGGACGCGAAAGAGCTTCGCATCATGGGATCGAAAGCGCGCTCCTGCGCACGCTGGTCGGTGCCTCGGGCGCAAAGACGGCCCAGTTTGGTACCGAAGTGGCGCACGCGACACGATTCGAACGTCTGGCCTTCGCCTTCGGAGCGCACCCGGCATCGGTGTTCAATCCGCCACACGCACGCGCAGCGACAAATCTGCGCGGCGGTCGGGATCGTTCGGCCGTGGCCGCGAAAAATGTTGGCCTTTTCGTTGGCTTTCGTTGAAATCGCACAAAAATACATAAGCTAAGTCAGTAGGATGCGCCTATAGCGAGGCGCCCTCTTGCGGCACCAGCCTCTCCTTCCGTCCCCTTTCTCCTTTCCTGCCCGCTCGCCGCGCTCCATTTGCCGGTTAAGAATTGCTTAACCCAAATCGCGCCATCGTTCGGCGCGAGCGGCGGGATGAATGCCCGCACTGGCGGCTGGCGGCGATCCGGACGAGCGCGTCCGTCGCGTTCGAATCCCGCAGGTTCCGGTTGCGCTCGGGCGTACGCCAGCGGCCAAGCCGGTGGCGATCAGTATCCAGAGGTCGTGGTGGGACGTCTCTCGCGAGGGCATGGCGCCTGTGCGCGTGACGATTCGACCGGCACTGGCGATGCACCGGCTGCCGGCAGCGGCGCCGGACCAACGGCCGAAGACGCAACGCGAGACAAAGGCGAACCCGCGACATGAGCACGACTGCCCTCGACAGCCACACCCAGTTTCAATCCATCGTCGGCCAGATCCGGACGCTCGCCTACAAATACATCGAGGACAAGGACTTCGTCAGCGCCCAGCTCGCGTTCCAGAAGCTGCTCGAGCTCGACCCCAAGGACATCAACGCGCGCTTCATCTATGCGCAGCTGATCGACGACGGCTCGCACAAGAAGCGCGCCGAGGCGCGCGACATGATGCTGGCGATCCTCGACGAGCATCCGGAGATCTTCGACGAGCCGAGCGAGGGCAACCTGCACCTGATCCGCAGCGCGGCCGTGCGCTGCAGCCATGTCGGACCGTTCACGCGCTCGATGGAGCTGTTCCGCAAGCTCGCCCGCGCCTCCAACCAGGCGGCCGACTATTTCTCGCTCAGCGAGATCCTGACCCAGGGCAACGAATTCGAGGAAGCGGTCGCGGCGCTGGAAAAGGCGATCAAGCTCAACCCGGCCTATGACAACCCGATCAACCGCGAGACGCTGGAGCTCGCGCGGTCGAACGCCAAGAAGGGCAAGGCCAAGGAAGCCAAGGGCCGCGCCAAGGTCGGACGCTATCCGGAGACCAAGGACTTCCTCGGCGACCTGCAGACGCTGATCACCAGCCACATCGCGGTGAACCTCGCGGCCGCGCCGAAATTCCTCGACAAGAGCACCCGCTTCTTCACCATGGGCTCGTGCTTCGCGCGCAACCTCTCCAAGAGCCTCACCGACAGCGGCTATGCCAGCCACCACATGGAGATCTCGGAGTACATCAACACGACCTTCGCCAACCGCGTGTTCGTCGACTGGCTGCGCGACGCCCAGATCGATCCGGAGATCCGCGAGCGCATCGTCGAGTTGCTGCCGCCGGGATCGAGCAAGGAGAATACGCTCGCCGTCATCAAGCAGGCCGACGTCTTCATCCTGACGCTCGGCGTCGCCGCGGCGTTCTTCGACCGCGAGACCGGCGCCTTCGTGCTGCCGCGGCCGACCGCGCTGAACTCGCGGGCGCTGGCCGAGAAGTACAAGTTCCGCACCGCCGGCGTGCAGGAGAACGTCGACAACGTGCTCTATCTGATCGAGTTCATCCGCAGCATCCGGCCTGGCATCAAGGTGATCGTCACCGTGTCGCCGGTGCCGCTGCTCACCTCGTTCGAATATGAATCGGTGGTGCAGGCCGACTGCCTGTCGAAGAGCACGATGCGGCTGGTCGCGCATGAGGTCGTCAACAATTCGAACCTCGAGGACATCTGGTACTGGCCATCGTTCGAGGTGTTCCGCTGGGCCGGCTCCAACGCCTCCAGCTTCTTCGCCGCCGATGACGGCGCCGCCTGGCACGTCTCGGAGGACAAGGTGTCCGCGACGGTGCGCGCCTTCGTGCAGACCTTCTCGCCGGCCTGAGCGCGCGAACGGCTGCCTCAGGGCAGCCGCTTCTTCCAGAGGCGGATGACCAGGATGCCGGCCTGGGCGTAGCCCGGCGGCGAACTCTCAGTGCCGAACGGCGTCTTCGAATACAGCGAGCTCGAGACCAGGAAGCCGCCGACATACGGCTCAGGCAGGCCCGACAGCGCCAGGAAGCAGCGGTGCGTGAGCAGGCCGTCCTCCGGCAGATTGCCGCGCACCAGCCGGCAATCGCCGATGCCGGTGAATGCGATGCCGTTGAGCTGGCCCTCGGTGTAGGTGCCGAGCAGGGTCGGATCCATCGCCTGGCCGATGCAGACCCGCATCTCGCCGATGCTCTTGTCGCCGGTCTCGGTCATGCGGCCGTCAGCCGGCCGGACCCCGACGGCGCGGATCGAGAGCTGATCCTCCAGCGCCGGCGCGAAGCCGGTCTTGGTCGGCGCGCAGAAATCCGACGGCACGACGCGGCCCTGGCGCACGCTCCGCGCGATATAGATCTCCTCGACGCTGTTGTCGCCGGACTGCGCCCGGCCCGGTCCGCTGGCCGCCAGCAACGTCACGGCCGCCAAGAACACTGCAGCGATCATCCGGCGCATGCGCGCATCCTTCCCCCGAATCGATCGCTCTCCCTATCGGATTCGGCGAATGTTCTGAACAGCACCAACGAACAGTATACGTGCATACGATCGTACCTCAACCCCGGATCTCACCGGCAGCATGGAACACCGCGTCGCTAGGCGGAGCGTGACGGGGGTCACATCGGACGGTCGCCGCGGCGCCTAAACCTTCCCGCAGCCAACAAAGGGGAGCTTACTCGATGCGCAAGATGATCCTGATCGGAGCCATGGTGCTCGCATCCGCCACAGTCGCGCAGGCCGAGGGCACACGCAGCCTGTCACTGTCGTCGAACGACGCCGCCGCGCGGGCGCCGCGTCCGACCTATGTCCAGCAGGCCGGCGAGGTCACCGTCACCCCGGCGCCGGTGCCGGCCGTCGCGGCCGAGGTCCAGCCCGCTGCGCAACCGGTTGCGCCCGCGGCCCCTGCCGCCGCACCGCCGCCGCAGCAGCCCGCCGCCGCTGCGGCGCCGGCACCGCAGCCGGGTTCTGTGCAGCAATCATCGCGGCGGTCGAAATCGGCGCGCTCCGACCGGACGCGCCGCAAGAGCTGGACCGAAGCCCGCATCGTCCGCGAGCTGCATCGCCACGGCATCTATTGGTGAGCATCCGGCAATCGGCGACAAACGAAGAAGGCCGGGCGAATGCCCGGCCTTTCGCGCGAGGAGACCCCGCAGCGGAGCATCACTGCGAGATGGTCTGGATCACGCTCGAGATCGGCCGCGCATTGGTCATCGTCGTCGGCAGCTTCGGGTCCTGGCCGATCATCGCGTCATATTCCGGCAGCGTATCGAGCGTGCCCTTCGGCTTCATCGCGACCACCTTGTAGCCGCCGGCCTTGAGCCGCCGCAGCAGGGTCGGCAGCGCCAGCGCGGTGTTCTTCTGGAAATCGTGCATCAGGATGATGCCCTTGCCCTTCTTGTCGAGCCCGGTCATCACGGTGTTGACGACCTGGTCGGCATCCTTGGAGCGGAAGTCGAAGCTGTCGACGTCGCAGGAGAACATCGCGACATTGCGGCTGCCGAGATAGGCCACGGCAGAGGACCGGTGCTGCAGTTGCGGGAAGCGGAAGAACGGCGCCGGGTTGGTGCCGAGCGCGAACTTGACAGCGCTGAAACCCTTCTCGAGCTCCTCCTTGGCCGTCTCGTCGGTCATCTTCTTGCCGTTCAGATTGGCGTGCGACCAGGTATGAACGCCGACGACGTGACCGGCGGCCAGCACCTGGCGCAGGATCTCCGGATGATAGGTCGCATGCTTGCCGATCGTGAAGAAGATGCCGGTGGTGCATTCGTCGGCCAGCGCCTTCAGCACCGCCGGCGTGTTGACCGGCCACGGGCCGTCGTCGAAGGTCAGCACCACCTCGTGGTCGGCGAGGAAGTCGAACTGCTTGAAATGGTCGAGGCCGAAACCGGGGCCGCCGGTGGTGTCGACCATGACGGTGCGGGAGATGCCGAGCGCGTCCGGATTGGCGCAGGTCGATTTGGGCTGCACGGGCGCCGGCGCGCTTGCCGCCATACGCGTGGAGACGGTACCGGTCGTCTCGACATCGTCCTTCGAGCTGGCCTTGGCGGCGACGCGCGCCGGAGGCGGCGCCGGCTCGGACGGCTTCGCCGCTGCGCTCTGCGCGGCGGCCTTGGCGGCGCTGGGCTTCGATACGTAGTACCAGACACCGGTGATCGCCAACGCCGCGACGACGGTGGCCAGCAGCAAGCCTAACGCATTACGCATGGTTACTCTTCCCGAAAACGCGAGACACTCGATGGCGGACGCAACGCTGTCCGCCTCCTTCAATTAGCTTCCATTAGTGCCAACGATTCCTTAACGCGGTGCCAACACGACCAGGATCGGACAAGATTTCCAGGATGATGCCCGCACCGAAGCGGCCGTTCACCGGAGCGACATGGCGCCGCAGCCATCGGCCTGCCGAAACTGCCGACCAGGTTTGGATCTGGCGTGACCCGCATCACGGTTGCCAAAAGGGCATCCCGCCATGATGGACGCATTGAAACACGCGGCCCCGCCAACATGCGGCGCCAATGGGAGCCAGCCATGACGAAGTCCTTCAATCTCCTGCGCAAGGCCGCTCTGGCGGCCGCCAGCGTCGCAGCCGTCTCGACCTTCTCCTCGACGGCAAGCTTCGCCTTCAGCGCCGAGGCGCAGCAGATGTGCACCGGCGACGCGTTCCGCCTGTGCAGCAGCGAGATCCCGAACATCCCGGCGATCACCGCCTGCATGATCAAGAACCGCTCGTCGCTCAGCTCCGGCTGCCGCGTCGTGCTCGACCGCGAGATGTCCAAGCGCAGCGGCAAGATCGCGGATGCCAACGAGGCCAATTGAGAGCGCTTCCGGCTCCCGCCTGCGCACCCCGGCTGCGACCGAGGCGCTTGCGACGGCCGGTTGCGACCACTAAAAGCGCCGCCAAACGTTCAGTCCCGGGAGCGAGGCGCCAGTCATGAACAAACTCTCTCTGATTATCCCTCTGGTCCTGATGGCGTCGACGGCCTCAGCCCAGCAGCAGCCCGGCCAGGATGCCTGCGCGCGCGACGTGTCGCGGTATTGCCGCGCCGTGATGAACAACGGCGATCAGGCGGTGCTGGCCTGTCTCAAGGAGCATCGGGCCAAGCTGTCGAAGGCTTGCGAGAAGGTGCTGACCGAGCACGGGCAGTAAGCGCCTGCTCAGTGCAGATGGTCCGAAGCTACGGCCCGCTGCGAGCCGCCGAGGCGACAGCAGGCGCCTGCTCGGCGGTGCGGTCGATGTCGTCCCTGGCCCGGACCGAGCCGAACGGGCGTTCCAGCATGCGGCGGATGCGCACCGGGTCGGTGCCGATGTGGAAGTCGATCGCGCGCTTGTGCAGCTCGCGCTCGGCGCGGGTCGAGCGGTTGCGCTGACGCAGATAGTCGATCCAGGTCGGGCAGTGATAGCGCTCGGTCCATAATTCGGGGTCGGCGATGTCGCGTGCGATCGACCAGCCATAGGCGCCGTTGCGCTGGCGGCTAAGCTGCACGTCCTGCATCAGGTCGTGAAACGCGCGGGCATTGTCTTCAGCGACGCGGTACTCGATCTCGACCACCAGCGGCCCCGAGCGCGGCGTCAGCTCGAGCTGCACCTCCGGATCGGCCAAGGTCTCGCCGTCCTCGTTGCGGGCCCCGATCGGCGGCATCCGCAGCCACAGGCCGAGCAGCGGCGACACCATCATCAGCGCTCCCGACGCGAGCAGCGCGACCTCGACGCCGGCGGCGTCGGTGAGACGTCCCCAGCCCCAACTGCCGATCGCGATGCCGCCGGAGATCGCGGCCTGAAATGCCGCCAGTGCGCGGCCCGCGACCCAGCGGGGTGCCGAAAGCTGCACGCCGATGTTGAACAGCGCCACCGCCAGCATCCACACCGCACCGGCGATGACGAGCGCCGCCGCCGTCAGGACCGGCGCGGTGCTGAGCGCGACGGCCGCGGTGGCCGCGCCCAAGGTGAGCGCGCAGGTGCGGATCGCGGCCTCACCAGACAGCCGTTTCCTGATCTCGCCGATGTTGAGCGCGCCGACCACCGCGCCCATGCCGAAGGCGCCGAGCATGATGCCGTAGGTCTGCGCGCCGCCATGCAGCAGGTCGCGCGCGACCAGCGGCATCAGCGCCGAGATCGAGCCGCCGATGATGCCAGTGACCAGCGTGCGGATCAGCACGATCCGGATCGACGGCGAATGGACGATGTAGCGGACGCCGGAGACGATGGCGCGGTTGAGCGGCTCGCGCGGCAGCCGGCTCGGCTCGACCACGCGCCGCCACAGGAACAATGCCGCGAGCAGCGGCAGATACAGCAGCGCATTGGCCGCGAACGCGGCGACCGCGCCGGCGGCCGCGACCACGACGCCGCCGATCGCCGGACCGAAGCTGCGCGCGATGTTGTAGCTGATGCCGTTCAGCGCGACCGCGGCCGGCAGCGTCTCCGGCGGCACCTGCTCGCTGACGGAGGATTGCCAGGCCGGCCCCATCAGCGCCATGCCGCTGCCGATGACGAAGCACAGCGCGAGCAGGCGCTCCGGCGTCACCAGGCCGTACCATGCCAGCACCGTCAACGTGGTGGCGCCGCCGAGCGCCACGGCGAGCGCGACCAGCGCGACGATGCGCCGGTCATACATGTCGGCGATGGCGCCGGCCGGCATCGAGATGAACATCACCGGCAGCATCAAGGCGGTCTGCACCAGCGCAACCTTGTCGGCCGACGACGTCATCTGCGTCATCGCCCAGGCGGCGCCGACCGCCTGGATCAGCAGGCCCAGGTTCGACAGCAGGCTCGCCAGCCAGATGCGGCGGAACACCGCGTGCCGCAGCGGCGCGGCGATGCCTTCGGCGGCGAACAGCTCACGTTTCTGCGGCGCATTCATGCGGGTCCGTCCACGTCGCCAGTTCGCCTTGAAGCTCGCATCGAACTATCGCTTGATTCCAGCTGGACCTATGTGATGCCTGCGAATGTCCGCCGCTGTCCAGTGCTGCCTGCAAAGGCCGGCATCGGGGATCGCGGCCAACGAACACAAATGAATGAGACCAAAGGGAGACCGCCGATGAAGCTGACGCGCCGCAACATTCTGCAGGGAATGGGAACCCTTCCCTTGCTCACCAGCGGTCTGTCCTTACCGGCACGCGCCCAGAGCGCGGCGGCAACGACGGTGGGCGACATCCCTCCGGTCCTGTTCGTGCACGGCAATGGCGACCACGCGGCATTGTGGATGACCACGCTGTGGCGGATGGAATCCAACGGCGTGCCGCGCACGCGTCTCGCTGCGCTCAACTTCACCGACCCGCTGGCGCGCAACGACGACGCCGTGGCGCAGCCGAACCGCTCGTCGACCGACGATCAGCGCCGCGAACTCGCCGAGGCCATCAAGGCACTGAAGGAGCGCACGGGCGCTGCGCGCGTCGCGCTGGTCGGCAGTTCGCGTGGCGGCAATGCGATCCGCAACGTCGTGAAGAACGGCGGCGGCGCCGATGTCAGCCACGCCGTGCTGTGCGGAACGCCCAATCATGGCGTGTTCGACTGGGAGGACAGTCCCGGCAGCGAGTTCAACGGCCGTGGCCCGTTCCTGCGCGGACTGAATGCCGGCGACACCGAGGTGACCGAGGGCACCGCCTTCCTGACGCTGCGCAGCGACGGGCTCGACAAATACGCCCAGGCCGACGGCCGCCTGGTCGGCAAGCCCGGCGTGCCGACCGGGATCACGTCCGAAGGGCCGGCGCTGAAGGGCGCAACCAATCTCGTGATCGGCGCGCTCGACCATCGCGAGGTCGCGTTCCACCCGCGCGCGTTCCGCGAGATCTACAAATTCATCGCCGGCCGTGAGCCGACGCAGATCGCGATCCAGCCCGAGCAGCAGGTGCGGCTGAGCGGTCTGGTGACGGGAACGCCGGGCGGCGCGCCGACCAATCGCCCGGTCGCGGGCGCAAGCGTGGAGGTCTATCGCGTCTCGAGCGAGACCGGCGCACGCAATGGCGAGCCTGTCTATCGCGGCCAGACCGGCGCCGACGGGCGCTGGGGTCCCGCGGAGGTCGATCCGACGTCCCATCTCGAGATCGTCCTGACCTCGCCGGGCGCGCCGGTCACGCACTTCTACCGCTCGCCGTTCCCGCGCTCGTCCGACGTCGTGCATCTGCGCGCGGCGCGGCCGCTCGGCCAGGCCGATGCCGGCGCCGGAGCGATTCTCATCATGATCAGGCCGCGCGGCTATTTCGGCCTGCCCCGCGACATCGTGCTGCTCGACGGCAAGGAACCAACCGACGTACAGAAGGGAATACCGACCGATGCGGCAACGACATTGCGGCTGCCTGCGGGCGACGTCGGACGCAGCGTCATCGGACTGTTCAACGAGGAACGCATCACCGCCCGTCTTTGGCCAGCATCGGAGAGCAGGATTGCGGTGATCGAGCTGACTAATTAGTTGCTGGAGTATGATGATACATCATAGCCTCGGAGAGGGCGGAAGCGCGCCCCTCTCGCTTGTGAGCGGGACGACAGAGTTACCTCTGGCAGAAGGCCGTCGTTGCGCGACGGCCCGTTGCGGCCCCGCAACCGAGGCTCGGTTGCTCGCGATGCAGCCGATCGGTGGTTCCAGGCTCGTGACAGCGTCGAGAGGCCGTGAATGAGTACCGCCGACGTCCATTATCTGCCGCAGGCACGATTGCCGCTGATACCGCCGACACCGCCGCGGGCGCCGGACAGCATGGGCGCGCTGCGCCGCGTGCTGATGATGGGCGACAACGCGATCGCGACCTGGAGCCAGCGCGCCTATGAGGACGACATCATTCGCGGCCGCTTCTTCGGCAGCTCCAGCTACATTCTCAATACGCCCGACACGATCAAGCACGTGCTGGTCGACAATTGGGAGAACTACGCCCGCACCGTCGGCGCCATCCGCGTGCTGCGTCCGGTGCTCGGCGAGGGGCTGCTGATCGCGGAAGGCAAGGCGTGGAAGCACCAGCGCCGGACGCTCGCGCCGGCGTTCACGCCACGCGCCGTTTCCGGCCTCATCCCGCACATGGTCGCGGTGAGCGACGAGACCGTCGCCAGGCTGAAGCAGCAATGCGGGCAGCCGCTGGACCTGCGCGAGATCATGCAGCGCATGACGCTCGACATCGCCGGCCGCACGATGTTCTCGTTCGAGATGGGCCGCCATGGTGCCACCCTGCGCGATTTCGTCTACGAGTATGGCGCGCGGCTGGCCAGCCCGCATCTGCTGGACATCGTGCTGCCGCTGTCCTGGCCGACGCCGCGCGACTTCGCGCGCCGGCGGTTTCGCAAGCGCTGGACCGGTTTCGTCGCCATGCTGATGGCCGAGCGCCGCGCCGCCGGCAAGCTGGAGGACGCACCGCCGCGCGACCTGTTCGACCTGATGGGCGCGGCACGCGATCCCGAGACCGGCGCGGCGTTCACCGATGCACAACTCGCCGACGAGGTCGCGACCATGATCCTCGCCGGCCACGAGACCACGGCAACGGCGCTGTTCTGGGCGCTGTATCTGATCGCACTCGATCCGGCCAATCAGGACAAGCTCGCGCAGGAGGCCCGCGCCGCAACCGATCTCAGTGATCCGGATCAACTGCCGTTCACGCGCGCCGTGCTGGACGAGACATTGCGGCTCTATCCGCCCGCGTTCCTGATCGCGCGCGCAGCCAGCGGCCCCGACCGGATCGCCGCGTTCCAGGTGAGGCGCGGCGACGTCGTGCTGATCTCGCCGTGGCTGCTGCACCGGCACGAGAAGCTGTGGGATGCGCCCAACGCCTTCAAGCCCGAGCGATTCATGCCGGGCGCGCCGCCGCCGGAGCGCTTCGCCTATCTGCCGTTCGGAGCGGGCGCGCGGGTCTGCATCGGGGCTCATTTCGCCCTGACCGAGGCGGTGCTGGCGCTGGCACGGCTGGTGGCGGCCTTCGACATCGAAATGCTCGACACCGCACCCGTGATGCCGGTCGGCGTGGTCACGACCCAGCCGGATCGCTCGCCGCTGTTCAAGCTCACGCCCAGGTCGGGCGTCTGATCCCGGCGGCGGCCGGGCCATCGCTTCGTCTCTTGCTTGTGGGTTTGCCAGGCACCATCTTAGCACGCCATGAGCGACATCCAGGCCCAGCTTTCGGTTCTGAAGCAGACCGCCGATCCCGCCGTTGCGGACGCGATCACACGGTTGATTGAGGCGGGTGAAGATCACGAACTCAACCGTATCAATGCCCTGGAGTTCTCGGCGCGCGCCGGTCTCGATGAAGAACGGGTTATTTCCGGGTTCCTGCATGCTGCACGGATCGGCTTGTTCGATCTGACCTGGAACGTACTCTGTCCTGGCTGCAGCGGCGTGCTGGATGCTCACGCCACGCTGAAATCTCTCCGCCATGACGATTACCATTGCGGACTATGCGCTTGCGGCTACGAGCCTTCCATCGACGAGCAGGTCGAAGTTGCTTTCACCGTGAGCTCCAAGGTCAGGAGCATCGCCGCTCACGATCCGAACACGCTGCCGCTCTGGGAGTATTACAAGCAGGTCTTCTGGAGTTCCGGGATCGACCTCGACCGGGAGACTTTTGCCTCGCTCAGCGAAGAAGTGACGCTTGATGCGCTCGAGCTGCCAGCCGGTGAAAAGGCCGTGCTCTCGCTGCAGCTCCCATCCGATTTCATCATCATCTTCGAACCGGTGACGCATTCTGCGCATTTCATCGACGTTCAGGGCGAGCCCACCAGGGAACGCCAGCAGCTCGGACTACTATTCAACAGGGCGCATCCTCCGACCGGATCGATCACGTTGCGTCCAGGCCCGCTGCGACTGGCGCTCGACAATCAGGCCGGCGTACGGACGCTGCCGACCGTCTTCGTTGCCGGCGATGCGCTCCACCATCTCCTCGGCAAGCGCCGGCCTTTCCTGACCGCCAAGCGCATATTATCCAACCAGACCTTCCGCGACGTGTTCAAGGCGGACAATCTCAACATCGACCAGCGGCTGAAGATCACCTCGCTGACCTTCCTGTTCACCGACCTCAAGAGCTCGACCGCGCTGTATGAGCGCGTCGGCGATCTCGCGGCCTTCGACTTGGTGCGCGCCCATTTCCGCGCGCTGCTGGAGATCATCAACGCCGAGAAGGGCGCGGTGGTGAAGACGATCGGCGACGCCGTGATGGCGACCTTCGTCAAGCCCGAGCATGCGCTCGCCGCCGGCCTGCGCATGCGCGCGGCGATGCAGCGGCTCAATGCCGAGCGCGGCACCGAGGACCTCGTGGTCAAGATCGGCATTCACGAGGGGCCGTGTCTCGCGGTGATGCTGAACGACCGCCAGGACTATTTCGGCCAGACCGTCAACATCGCCGCTCGCGTGCAGAGCCTGTCGACCGCGCAGGAGATCCATCTCACCGCGCCCGTGATCGAGAGCCCCGGCGTTGCCGACATCCTGCGGGGCGCGAAGATCGCGCCAATCCAGAAACAGGCTGCGCTGCGCGGCATCGCCGACCGCATGATGGTGTACGAAATCCCCTGAGCCTTACCGAAATGTCATGCAGTCCGAAGGTCGCAGCGGATTGCCGGCGCAGCGTGGCATTCGCATATAATGAGCAGTCGCCGGCCGGTTTGCGGTCCACTACGGATCTGACAACGAAAGGACGCCATGCTCGAAGGATTGCGCCAATTCATCGCCGACGTCGTTTCGCCGCACGAGACCCCGGCGTTCGACGACAATGGCTATCAGCTCGCGGCGACGGCGCTGCTGATCCACGTCATCTCGCTGGACGGCGAGCCGAGCGAGATCGAACGGCGCAAGCTGCATGGCCTGATCGAGCTGCGCTTCGGGCTCGACCCCGGCAGCGCCGACCGGCTGATCGCCCAGGCCATGCTGGCGGAGGGCGACGCTGTCGATCTCTATCGCTTCACCAGCGTGATCATGCGCGAGGTCGACGAAGCCGGCCGCCTGCGCATCGTGGAGATGATGTGGGAGCTGGTCTTTGCCGACGGCAAGGTGACGGAGTTCGAGGACAATGTGGTCTGGCGCGCCTCCGAGCTGCTCGGCATCTCCACGCATGACCGCGTCGACCTCAAGCACCGGGTGGCGTCGCGGAAGTCCGGCGCCCCTGCGTGAACCGCCTGGCTCCGGGCGGAACCGACTTCATGCGGAGATGAACAAACTTTAATTTTGTTTCCGGACCCCCCCATTCATGTAAACCCATGTGAATCTGAGGCTATTGCCGCAATCCCGCGCAAGGCCATGAAGCACGGTGTCTTGCATGTTCCCGTCCCGCTATGCTCTCGTCCGCCGCGATTGGATGATGTGCGGATTGTGATCGAAGAGCAGGATCGTGGGTGAACGTGTCACGCTCGTAACAGGTGCCTCGGCCGGGATCGGCAGCGAGTTGGCGCGCGTATTTGCCGCGAACGGGCACCGGCTCGCATTGACGGCCCGGCGCGAAGACCGGCTCGCGGCGCTGGCCCAGGAGATCGCCGCCAAGGGCGGCCCGGCGCCGCTGGTGATCCCCTGTGACCTCACCTCCTCCGACGCCGGCGCGACCATCGAGGCTGCGCTGTCGGCTGCCGGCCTGGAGCTGGAATATCTCGTCAACAACGCCGGCTTCGGCCTGTTCGGCAAGGCGGTACAGCTCGACCGCGCCGAGCAGCTCGACATGATTTCCGTGAACGTTCGCGCCCTGACCGAGCTGTCGCTGCGCTTTTCCGAGCAGCTGATCCGCAACAAGGGCGGCATCCTCAATCTGGGCTCTGTGGCCGGGTTCCTGCCGGGTCCCGGCATGGCCGTCTATTACGCCTCCAAGGCGTATGTGATCTCGTTCACCGAGGCGCTGCGCAAGGAGCTGGCGCCGCATGGCGTCCGGGTCACGGTGCTATGTCCCGGTCCGGTGCCGTCGGAATTCCAGGACCGCGCCGGCTTCAAGCCGGGCGTGGATTCGGTGATCCTCAACGTCTCGCCCAAGGCGGTGGCGGAAGCGGGCTATCGCGGCTTGATGGCCGACAAGCGCGTGGTGCTGCCCGGGCTCGGCATCAAGATCGTGCCGTTCATGCTGCGCTGGTTCCCGCGTGGCTTCATCCTCGCCGCGGTCGGCCGGCTGCAGCTGAAGCGGACCTGATCGCGCTGGCCCGGCGCTTGCTTTGGAATGTGCGCTCGCTCACGCGCCGTTAACCTTTGCTTAGCTATGATCGCCAGGTGATGCTCAGGCAAGACCCTTCGCTCCATCCGAACGGGCCCCAGGCCGACGTTCGGCAGCTCCATCCGAAGCCGGCCATGGCGGCTGCGCCGCAGCGGCCCGTCCTCATCATCCTGCACCAGGAAACGTCGAGCCCCGGCCGGGTCGGCAATGCGCTGCGCGCCCGCGGCTATCCGCTCGACATCCGCCGGCCGCGGTTCGGCGATCCGCTGCCGGAGACGCTCGATGGGCATGCGGGTGCCGTAATTTTCGGCGGTCCGATGAGCGCGAACGATCCGGACGACTTCGTCCGCCGCGAGATCGACTGGATCGAGGTGCCGCTGCGGGAGCAGCGTCCGTTTCTCGGGATCTGCCTGGGCGCGCAGATGCTGGCGATCCAGCTCGGCGCCCCGGTTGCGCCGCATCCAGAGGGGCGCGCCGAGATCGGCTATTATCCGATCCGCCCGACCCGGGCCGGGCGCAAGCTGTGCCCGCATTGGCCCGATCACGTCTATCACTGGCACCGCGAGGGCTTCGATCTGCCCGATGGCGCCGAGCTGCTCGCCGAGGGTGGCGACTTTCCGGTGCAGGCCTATCAATACCAGAACGCGACCGGGCTACAGTTCCACCCCGACGTGACCTACGCGATGATGTGCCGCTGGACCACGCGCGGTCATGCCCGGCTGGACACGCCCGGCGCCCGTCTGCGCCACCATCATTTCGAGGGCCGCGCCGTGCACGATGCGGCCGAGCGGGCGTGGCTGGCGCAGTTTCTGGATGGCTGGCTGATGCGCGAGCCGGTGGCGGCGATGGCCGAGGCGGCGGAGTAGGACGGGCGTCCTGGTCAGTCCAGTGGCTTGGAATGTTCAGACTTCAGCCCGGCTTCGCCAAGAGGCTACGCCGGGCACCACGCTTCGCCTTTCAGGCATTGCGTGGCTGCGCTACGCGTAGCCTGAAAGGCGAAGCGTGGTGGAGCCAGGCGGGATCGAACCGCCGACCTCGTCATTGCGAACGACGCGCTCTCCCAGCTGAGCTATGGCCCCGTAACACGACCGCCTCGATGTTGGGAAAAGGCAGCCGGCAGATCGGGCGCCATTTACAGTGGGTGCCGAGGTCAAGTCAAGAACGGTCACATCGCCCGTTAGCCTTGACGGGCACCGTCCCTTGTTTGCGCGGGAGGGAACAGATATCTAACCGGGTGATATCTCGTTCCAGGAACCCCGGATGATACGCCTCTTAGACTTCGTTGACTGGCTTCTCGGCCTGTACGTGTTCATCCTGGTCGTTGCGGCAATCATGTCCTGGCTGGTCGCGTTCAGCGTCATCAACGTCCGGAACGACTTGGTCCGACAGGTGCTTTACACGCTTGATGCTCTGACAGAGCCCGCGCTCCGACAGATTCGGCGCTTCGTGCCTCCTGCCGGAGCGCTGGACCTTTCGTTTCTCGTTCTCTTCATCCTCATCCAGTTCATCCGGTTCGTGATCATCCCGGCGCTTCAGGGTCTGTTTGTCTAGCGCCTGCGCGCACTGACGTAGACGCGCGGGATTCAAGGGTGCTGCTTGCGTCAACTCAGGTCTGCTGCTGATTCGGATCGAGGGTCCCTATCGATGGTCCCTTGGCGATGTTCGAAGGGCGGCGTCACCCTCGCATTGCGGGTGACCCCACGCGGCGGCCGGGACGCCTTCGATGGCGTCGAGACGCTGTCCGACGGCCGCGATGTGCTGAAGGTCCGGGTGCGCGCGATCGCCGATGGCGGCGAGGCGAATCGCGCGGTAACAGAGCTGCTGGCCAAGGCGATCGGCGTCACCAAGGCCTCGGTGCGAATCACCTCTGGCACCACCTCACGGCTGAAACAGGTCGCCATCGACGGCGATCCGTCCGCGCTCGATCAGGCCTTGCGCGACCTCCTTGCAGCCCATAAGCCGACCGGGAAACAACGATAATAGACGCAAGAAGCGCGAGCCGAGGCCTTTCGGCTTCGGAAGCGGCGATCTTCACCCTCCCCTGGAGGGGGAGGGTCGCCTCACGGTGAGCGAAGCGAGCGTGAGGCGGGGTGGGGTGATCTCTCCACCGGTACCGGCATCCGTGGCTTCACCCCACCCGGCTCGCCCGCTTCGCGTGCGATCGACCCTCCCCCTCCAGGGGAGGGTGGGAGCACGCGGCCAGCGTCTTGCTCGATGAACAGCCTTTGAACCGAGGATAGAGCAAAATGACCGCGCGCATCATCGACGGAAAGATCATTGCAGCCGACCTGCGCGCGCAGGTCGCCCGTGAGGTCGAGCGGGTCAAGCGCGACCATGGCCTGACACCAGGCCTCGCCGTGGTGCTGGTCGGCAACGATCCGGCGTCCGAGGTCTATGTCCGCAGCAAGCATACCCAGACCCAGGCGGCCGGCATGGCCTCGTTCGAACACAAGCTGCCGGCCGACGTGTCGCAGGACGAGCTGCTGGCCTTGATCGGCAAGCTCAACCGCGATCCCGCCGTACACGGCATCCTGGTGCAGCTGCCGCTGCCGAAGGGGCTGGAGACCGAAGTCGTGATCAATGCGATCGATCCGGCCAAGGACGTCGACGGGCTGCATCCGCACAATGCCGGCCGTCTCGCCGGCGGCCAGCCGGCGCTGGCGCCGTGCACGCCGCTCGGCTGCATCATCCTCAGCAAGACCGTGCATGGCTCGCTGGAGGGCATGAACGCGATCGTGATCGGCCGCTCGAACCTGGTCGGCCGTCCGCTGGTCCAGCTCCTGCTGAACGAGAACGCCACGGTGACGATCGCGCATTCGCGCTCGCGCGACCTGCCGGCGCTGACCGCGCGCGCCGATCTGGTCTACGCCGCCGTGGGCCGCCCGGAGATGGTGAAGCGCGACTGGATCAAGCCGGGCGCGACCGTGATCGACGTCGGCATCAACCGTATCCCGACGGCGGAGGGGAAGACGAAGCTGGTCGGCGACGTCGCCTATGCCGAGGTGGCGGAGGTCGCCGGCGCGATCACGCCGGTGCCCGGCGGCGTCGGCCAGATGACGGTGGCCTGCCTTCTGGTGAACACGCTGCGCGCCGCCTGCGCGATCGCCGGGCTGCCGAAGCCGGCCGTCTAGGCCTTAGCCCGCGGCGGCTTCCAGCAGCCGCCGATAGAAGCGGATCATGTCGGCATAGCCCTCGACCGACAGCCGCTCATTGGTGCCGTGGAAGCGCTTGAGATCCTCCGTCGTCGCGCGCAGCGGCGAGAAGCGGAAGATGCTGTCGGCAATGCCCGCATAGTGGCTCGAATCGGTGCCGGCGACCATCAGGCCGGGCGCCACCACCGCGTCGCTGAAGATCTCGCGAATGGTCCGGTTCACGAGCTGATAGGACGGTCCGGCGGTCGAGGTGACCGGCGGGGGCTCGCGGTTGCCGCGCAAGGACGTGATCGAGATGCGGTCGTTGGCCACGGTCTGCCTGACGTGGTCGATGATGCCCGCCTCGGTGTCCCCCGGCAGCAGCCGGAAATTCACGGTGGCGGAGGCGTTGCCCGGCAGCACGTTGTCCTTGTCGCCCGCGTTGAAGATGGTCAGCGCGGTCGTCGTACGGACCATCGCTTCGGCCGGACCGCTCTTGGCGAACTCGCCGAACAGCAGCGGTTTGATCAGCCAGAGATTGGACAGCACGGCGCGGTTGATGCCGCTCATTTCCGGCGCCAGCGTATCGAACATCTCGCCGACCGTGCCGTCGATGCGCATCGGCAGCCGGTTGGCCTCGAGCTTCGCCAGCGCCGCACTCATCATGCCGATCGCGGTGTCCCGCGGCGGCATCGAGGAATGCCCCGGGGTGGCCCTGGCCGTCAGCACCAGGCTCGCATAGCCCTTCTCGGCAACACCGACCAGTGCCGCCGGCTTGTCGAGGCCCCTGATGCCGCCCTCCGAGATCAGCAGGCCCTCATCGATGACGAAGTCCAGCCGGACGTTGCGGGCGGCGAGGACGGCCGAGATGGCCTTGGCCCCCCGGGTGCCGCCGACCTCCTCGTCGTGACCGAAGGCGAAATAGATCGTGCGCTTCGGCTTGAAGCCGGCCTTGATCAGCGCCTCGGCCGCCTCCAGTATCGCGTACAGATTGCCCTTGTCGTCCCAGGCGCCGCGGCCCCAGACGAAGCCGTCTTTGACGACGCCGGCAAACGGCGGCACGGCCCAGTCGGGCTCGGTGCCCGGCGCGACCGGCACCACATCCTGATGGGCCAGCAGCGCTATCGGCTTGGCCGCCGCATCCGAGCCTTTCCACAGGTACAGCAGGCTGTGCCCGGCCACGACCTCCTGTGTCGCGGCCACATGAAAGGCCGGGAAGCTCGCCTCGATATGGGCCTTGAGCGCCGCGAAGGCATCGGCATTCAGCTCGGGATCGTCGGAGCTCGAAATCGTGCGAAAACGAACCGCCGCCGCGAGCCGCTGCGCCGCGGCCTCGGCATCGATGCTGATCTTCGGCAGCGCCGCGACATCGAGCTGCCGGGAGCCATGGCGAAACATGTTGACCAGCACGACCGCGACGAGCGCCGCGCCTGCCGCCAGGATGAGAAGACCAAGGTATCGAAGGGACCTGAGCAGGCGGCGCATTGCAGAACGCTCCAAGACGAGACGGCGCCGCAGATCCTATCTGCGACGCCGTGAAACTGCTCGGAGCAGACTCGAAAGTCCATCGCCTGGAGCCGCGAAGCGCTGCGTTTGGAGCTTCCGCGCGCCCTACTTCTTCGCGGCCTTGGCGCGCGCGATGCCCTCGGCGATCAGCTGATGGGCGTCGTCGGCGTTGCCCCAGCGCAGCACCTTGACCCACTTGCCGGGCTCGAGATCCTTGTAGTGCTCGTAGAAGTGCCGGATCTGCTGCAGCGTGATGTCCGGCAGGTCCGAATAGGTGCGGACCTTGTCGTAGCGCTGGGTCAGCTTCGACGACGGCACCGCGATGATCTTCTCATCGCCGCCAGCCTCGTCCTCCATCAGCAGCACGCCGACCGGGCGCACGCTCATGACCGCGCCGGGCACGATCGCACGCGTATTGGCGACCAGCACGTCGCAGGGGTCGCCGTCATTGGACAGCGTGTGCGGGATGAAGCCGTAATTGCCGGGGTAGCGCATCGCCGTATAGAGGAAGCGGTCGACGAACAGCGTGCCGGCTTCCTTGTCGAGCTCGTACTTGATCGGCTCGCCGCCGACCGGCACTTCGATGACGACGTTGACCTCGCGCGGCGGATCTTTCCCGATCGGGATGGCGTCGATGCGCATGGATGCTCCGTAGAACTTGAACGTTTGAGAACTTGAACGTTGAGGGTCGGACGCTCGACAGGCGAGCGCTGGCATTCGCAGTCGCAAAAAAAACGCGGCTGCGCAACAGCTACCTCAAGCCAACACTTTCAGTTCAATTCCAGTTCAATTCGCTGGCGCGTTAACGTTTAACGCGCCCGGAGCACGGCCGGCCCAGGCTCAGTTGGTCCAGGCAAAGGCAACCTTGTCGAGCGACTTCGGCCCGAAGCGCTCCGACGACCGCGCGACCATCCGGCCGCCCAAGGCGCGGTAGAACTCGGTGGCGGGATCGTTGTCGGACAACGCCCACACCACCATGCTCTTCAGGCCGCTCTGCGCGAGGTCGCGCTTGGCGGACTGGAAGAGCCGGCGACCGAACCCCAGCCCCTGAAATTCCGGTCGCAGATAAAGCTCGTAGACTTCACCGTCGAAGTGCAGGCTGCGGGCGCGATTGCGGCCGTAATTCGCATAGCCTGCGACCTTGTCGTTGAACACCAGCACGCTGACGCGGCTGCCTTTGCGGATCGCGCTGTCCCACCATTGGGGGCCGCGCCGGTTGATCAGCTTCTCCAGCTCTGCGCCAGGGATGATCCCCTGGTAGGCGGAACGCCAGGCTTCATCATGGGCTGACGCCACCGCAGCCGCATCTGCAGCCTTGGCCGGACGGACTTCGATCAGGGTTGTGCTCATGAGCGGATCAAAGCAAGTCGGCGGTCCGCCTTCAAGGTGCCACGTTAAAGATCGGTTAACCTGTGGACTTTCGGCATCACCGTGGCGGAAAGCTGTGCCGAAAAGGGACAATTTCGCAACATTGTTGGGGGTCGACGGTGCCCTGTCACCGCAGCCTCACGCCGCGTAGGAAAAATCGCATCGGACGGGCCGCGGCCTCGGCTAGTGTGGCGCAGGCTCAACATCCTCCCGTTCGGCTGAATGGTGCTGCTTCGCTGCGTCTCATGGTTGCTCGCGCTGGTCGTCCTGTCGGTCGCAGCCGGCGCAACGGCACAGCCGTTCGGTCCCGCGTCGCCCGAAGCCGAGCCGGCGCGCCGGCAGCAATGGCTGATTCCGTCGATCGAGACCGAAATTCCCGCGCATGCGATCCTCTATCGGCCTGCTGGCGGTGGACCGTTTCCGCTGGCGGTGATCGCGCATGCCTCGACGCAGAATCCGCTGTGGCGGGCACAGCTGCCGCAGCCCACCTACACGGCGCTGGCGCGTCTCCTGGTCGGGCGGGGCTATGCCGTGCTGGTCCCGGAGCGGCTCGGGCACGGCCGCACCGGCGGTCCCTATGTCGAAGACCAGGGCGGCTGCGCCGACGCGGACTACGAGAAAGCGGGACGCGCGACCGCGGCGCAGATTTCGCGCGCGCTTGCCTACATGCGCGAGCAGCCGTTCGCGGCGAAGGGCGGCGCCGTCATCGTCGGCCATTCGGCCGGCGGCTGGGGCGCGCTGGCACTCGCCGATCAACCGCCGCAGATCGTCTCGGCAATCATCGTGTTCGCGCCCGGCCGTGGCGGCCATGCCGACGACATGCCAGGGCGCGTCTGTGCAGAGGCGCGCCTGCTTGATACGGCCCGCGCGTTCGGACGCGGCGCGCGCGTGCCGGTCACGTGGCTGGTCGCGGCCAATGACAGCTACTTTCCACCGCCGCTTTCGCGTCGGCTTGCGGAGGCCTTCGGCTTGGCCGGAGGCCAGGCGGACTTCAAGCTGTTGCCAGCGTCCGGCGAGGAGGGGCATTGGATGATCGAGCACGACGACGGCGTGGCACTGGCGGCGGATTTGCTGTCGCGGGCGCTGACAACGACACGTCGATCGACGCATCCGATGCCGCCGAACTAGCAGGACACGATGACGCTGTATTTCCTGGTCAAATATCTCCACGTGCTCGGCGCCATCGTCATTCTCGGCACCGGCACGGGGATCGCATTCTTCATGCTGATGGCGCATCTGAGCGGCGAGGCCGCGTTCATCGCGCGCACCGCAGGCGTCGTCGTCATTGCCGACATGCTGTTCACGCTCTCGGCGGTGCTGCTGCAACCGGTCACCGGCGGCACGTTGATGTGGCTGTCGTCCACGGCCGTGAGCGAACGCTGGCTGCTCACCTCGCTCGCACTCTACGCCGTCGCCGGCCTGTTCTGGGTCCCCGTGATCTTCATGCAGATCGAACTGCGCGACCTCGCCCGTGCTGCTGATATCAGCGCACAGGCGCTGCCGCCGCGCTACTTCATCGTCTTCCGCCGCTGGTTCCTGTGCGGCATCCCCGGTTTCGGCGCGGTCATGGCCATTCTCTGGCTGATGATCGCAAAGCCGTTCTGACGAGACGCGCATGATCACGTCGACCACCCCCCGCATCCTCGTGCTTGGCGCCTCCGGCCTGATCGGACGCTTCATCACCGACGATCTGCGCCGACGTCGCTGTGCGACGGTCGGCGTCGCGCGCGCGTTCTCGCCATCGCAACGCGCGTCGCCGTTCGACATCGAGCTGCCGATCATGGCGCTCGACGCGCCGGCTTTGGCGAGTCTGATCCGCGCCCACGAGATCGATGTCGTCGTCAACTGCCTCGGCGTGCTGCAGGATGGTCCGGGCAGCGATACCGCTGCCGTGCATCGTGAGTTCGTCGCGCGCCTACTCGCAGCGATCACGGCCTGCGGCCGTCGCGTGCGCTTCATCCACATCTCGATCCCCGGCGCGGCCGATCAGGATCGCACCGCCTTCGCCACCACCAAGCGCGAGGCGGAGCAGTTGATTGCATCCTCAGACATTCCCTACGCCATCCTGCGCCCGGGCTTCGTGATCGCGCCATCGGCCTATGGCGGCAGCGCGATGGTCCGCGCGCTCGCGGCGCTTCCGGTCGACCTGCCGGCGAGGGATGCGGCGACGCCGTTCCAGCCGGTGGCGGTGGCGGACATCGCCGCGACCATCGCCTGGCTCGCGATGCGGCCGATCGATGACGAGGCGACGCGCGCGGTGAGCTGGGACCTGATGCAGCCCGAGGCGGTGACGCTTGGCGACGTCGTCGATGCGTTTCGGCGCAGTTTCGGCACGACGGATTGGCCGCGCGTTGCCGCGCCCGCACCACTGATCAATCTCGGCGCTTTCGCCGGTGACCTCTGCAGCCGGCTCGGCTGGATGCCGCCGATGCGCACCACCGCGATCGCCGAGCTTCGCCGCGGGGTGCACGGCGATCCCGCACCATGGGTCGCGGCAACCGGCATCACACCCACGACGCTGGACGCCGTCGGCGTGCGTGGCGCCACCATTCAGGACAAATGGTTCGCGCGGCTGTTCCTGATCAAGGCACTGATCATCGCGAGCCTCGTGCTGTTCTGGGTCACATCGGGGTCGATTGCACTGTTCGTCTCGTTCCCGGCGACCACGGCGGTCCTGACCACGCGCGGCTGGCCGGAAGGCTTTGCGATTCCGTTCGCGGCGATCACCAGCATGATGGACATTTCGGTCGGCCTATTGATCGCGTTCCGCAGAACCGCAACATTCGGGCTCGCCGCCGGCATCCTCGTCTCGCTCGGCTACATGCTCGGCTGCGCGATCCTCACGCCCGATCTCTGGCTCGAGCCGCTCGGCGCCCTGGTGAAGACGGGACCTGCGATCGTGCTGATGCTGGTCGCGCTGCTCATGATGGACAATCGCTGATGACCAACTGGCCCGACGATGACGTGATCCTCTACGACGGCGTCTGCGTGTTCTGCTCCCGCTGGGTGCAGTTCGTGATCGCGCGCGACACCGCCAGGCGCTTCCGCTTCACGCCGATCCAGTCGCCCTACGGCACCCGGCTGGCACAGGCCTTCGGCATCGATCCCCAGGACCCCGACACCAACGCGGTCGTGCATGGCGGCAAGGCGCATCTGAAATCCGATGCTGCGCTGACCGTATTGTCGAACCTGCCGGGCTGGGGCTGGACGCGCGCGCTGCGCGCCATTCCGAAGCCGCTGCGCGATGCGGTCTATGGCGTGGTCGCACGCAACCGCTACCACATCTTCGGCAAATACGAATCCTGCTTCGTGCCGGATGCCGAGCTGCGCAAGCGGGTGCTGGAGTCGTGATCCGGTCGGCGGCGAGATGCGGCAGTGGGCGATTAATCGATTGAATCGAATGATACGTGCGATATAATCTGTTGGATCGATTGTTCACAGCATGAAATTCTCTTCCTCGCACTTGGTTTGGGAGAGATTTCCATGGCTGCCCCCTCGCACGATCTGATCGCCGATGCGCCCGTTGCCATTCATCATCGACCTGCGCACGCGCCCGCGACGCCGGCGGCACCGACGCTGCTGCCCGGGCTCGCGCTGTCCGCGGCGCTCGCGGCCGGCGCCTTCGGGCTGCGCCTGCTGCCGGGCCTCGGCCTGTTCAGCCCGATGATCCTGGCGATCGTGGCAGGGATGGCGCTGCACAACGTGGTCGGCACACCGGCGCGGGCCAAGCCCGGCGTCGCCTTCTCCATGCGTCGCGTACTGCGGCTGGCGATCATCCTGCTGGGCCTGCAACTGACGGCGACGCAGATCGTCGAGGTCGGCGCGCGTGGTCTCGCCGTGATCGCGCTGAGCCTCACCGGCACCTTCCTGTTCACGGTGTGGATGGGACAGCTGCTCGGCGTCAATCGCAAGCTGGCGGAGCTGATCGCCGCGGGCACCTCGATCTGCGGTGCGTCCGCCGTGATCGCGACCAACACGGTCACGCGCGCCCATGACGAGGACGTCGCCTATGCGGTGGCCTGCGTCACGGTGTTCGGCTCGATCGCAATGTTCATCTATCCGCTGCTTCCGGCGCTGCTGCATCTCGACGCGCACGCCTTCGGCCTGTGGAGCGGCGCCTCCATTCACGAGATCGCCCAGGTGGTCGCGGCCGCGTTTCAGCAGGGCCAGCAGGCCGGCGAGTTCGGCACCATCGCCAAGCTCGCCCGCGTGATGCTGCTGGCGCCGGTCGTGCTCACGCTCGGCCTGCTGGCAACGCGGCGTGCGCGCCATGGCGGCGAGACCCGGGGCAATGCGCAGCCGCCACTGCCCTGGTTCGTGTTCGGCTTCATCGCGCTGGTCGGCCTCAACAGCGTGATCAGCATTCCCGCCGAGATGAAGACCGTGATCGTGACGGCGACCACGTTCCTGCTGTCGATGGCGCTGGCCGCGATGGGACTGGAAACGGATTTCGCCAAGCTCAAGGCCAAGGGCCTGCGGCCGCTGGCGCTGGGCCTGCTCGCCTTCCTGTTCATCGCAGGCTTCAGCCTGGCCCTGGTGAAGCTCACCACATAGGACGCTTGTGACGCTCGAACAGCTCAGGATCTTCGTTGCGGTCGCGACCCGCGAGCACGTCACCCAGGCGGCGCGCGACCTCAATTTGACCCAGTCGGCGACATCGGCGGCTGTGGCCGCGCTCGAAGCGCGCTACGAGACCAGGCTGTTCGATCGAGTCGGACGCCGCATCGTGCTCACGGCGACCGGGAAGGCGTTTCTCGTCGAAGCGAAGGCGGTGCTGGCGCGCGCGGCCGCCGCCGAGACCGTGCTGAACGATCTCGCCGGCCTGAAGCGGGGGCAGCTGGCGCTGGCGGCCAGCCAGACCATCGCGGGCTATTGGCTGCCGGCCTTCATTCACCGCTTCAGTGCCGCGCATCCGGCGATCAGGCTGCAGCTGTCGATCGGCAATACCGAGCAGGTCGCGACCCAGGTCCGCGAGGGCTCTGCCGATCTCGGCTTCATCGAGGGCGATGTCGACGATCCCGTGCTCACGGCTCAGCCGGTCGCGGAGGACAACATGGTGCTGGTCGGTCCGATCGATCATCCGCTGTGCCGCGGAAGGTCAGTGACAACCAGCGACCTGAAGACGGCGCGCTGGGTGTTGCGCGAGCAGGGCTCCGGCACGCGCGCCGCGCTCGAAACAGCGCTTGGCCGCTTCGGAATCACTCCGGCCGAGCTCGATGTGGTGTTCGACCTGCCGTCCAACGAGGCCGTGCGCGGCGCCGTCGAAGCCGGCGCCGGCGTCACGGTGCTGTCGCGCCTCGTGGTCATGCGCGCCGTCAAGGCCGGGCTGCTCGCCGTCGCCAACATCGAGCTGCCCAAGCGGCACTTCTACAGCCTGCGCCACAAAGAGCATCACCAGACGCAGGCCGCACGGGAGTTTCTGCGGATGGTGGAGGAGACGTATTGATCGGCACGTCATCGCGAGCGCAGCGAAAGCGACCCGGAAATCCCACCGCGGTGACAGTCTGGACTGCTTCGCTGGGCTCGCAATGACGATCGATGGACTAGCGCCTGGTTAATGACGCCAGAGCTTCCCGCGCCGCGCGCTCGCCGCTGTCACGCGCGCCATGGGCGGTCGAAAAGAAATCCGGGGGCGTCGCCTCGCCGGCGAAGAACAGCCGATCATCAACCGGCGCGGCCAGCACGGCGCGCTTGTCGGCATGTCCGGGCAGTGCATGCGAATAGGCGCCGCGCGCGAACGGGTCGGCGCCCCAGCGGGACTCGGCGAGCGGACGGAGGCTGTTGCGGATGTCGTTGCCGAGCAGGGCCGCGATGTCGTCGATCGCCTGCGCCGCCAAGGCCCCCTCGCCCGCCGCCTCGATGTCGCGGGCGAAGCTGCCGCCATAAAAGCCTTCGATGCAGGGCTGGCCGAACGGGCGCAGCTGGAAGCTGCCGACCCGCGCGGTGTGGCTTCGGCCGCGCATGCCCGAATCCCTCGGCAGGTGCTCCCAGCCGTCGAGCGCCAGCGTCACCTTGTTGTCGAGACCGAGCGGCAGGCCAGCGGCGGCTTCGACCTTGCTCGGCAGGGCCGGCGAAAAGCGGAGCGTTTCGTCGGCCATGAGACTGGTCGGCACGGTGACGATGACCTTGTCGGCCGTCAGCGTGCCCTGTGAGGTCGTCAGGCGGATGCGCGTGTCGCCGTGATCGATCAGGGTCACGTTGCAGCTCATGGCGATCGGCAGGCCCCCGCCATAGGCGGCGACCAGCGCGCCATAGCCGCGGCGAATCCGCCAGTTCAGCTCGGTGTCCTCATAGGCCTCGAAGTCGAGCAGCGACATCTGCGCCAGCTCGCAGCCGTTGAGATAGGTGCAGATCGCGTCGATCATGCCGTTCCAGCGATTGCCGGGCTCGAGGCAGATGCTCGCCGGCGCATCGCGGCCGCTCCTGGCAGCCTCCGCGGTACGCATGAAGAACGCCTCCAGCGCGCGGATGAATTCTTCGCGCTCTTCGCGCGGGAATGCCGCCTCATAGGCCTGATCGCGCCAGGGCGGCCGGCTGGTGTCGATAGTGAAAGCAAGCTGCTCGGCAATGCCGACGAACGAGTTGCGATCAGCCGAATGCAGCCAGCCGCAGCCGAGATCGAAGGTGACATCAGGCGAAGCCATGATGGTGTGAGCGCGGCCGCCGATGCGGTCGCGGGCCTCCAGGACGATGAACGAGACGCCCTTGTCCTGCAGCGCATGTGCCGCGCCGAGGCCCGCGGCACCCGCGCCGATGACGGCGATGTCGATGGAGGATGGGAAAGACATTGGCTCATCCAACTCCGTCGTCATGGCCGGCCTTGTGCCGGGCATCCACGTCGTCCTCGCAAGCCCCAAAACGTGGATGGCCGGGACAAGCCCGGCCATGACGCATTTGAGAATGGAGGGCGGAAATTACGCCACCGCTTCCTTCTGCTTCTCGGCGCGCTTGCGCTCGTTCGGATCGAGATGCTTCTTGCGCAGCCGGATCGACTTCGGCGTGACCTCGACCAGCTCGTCGTCCTCGATATAGGCGAGCGCCTTTTCCAGCGTCATCTTGATCGGCGGCGTCAGACGGACGGCCTCGTCCTTCGACGTGGTGCGGATGTTGGTGAGCTGCTTGCCCTTCAGCACGTTGATCTCGAGATCGTTGTCGCGGGTGTGCTCGCCGACGATCATGCCGCGATAGACCTTCCAGCCCGGCTCGATCATCATCGGGCCGCGGTCCTCCAGCTTGAACATCGCGTAGGCCACCGCCTCGCCCTGGTCATTGGAGATCAAGACGCCGTTGCGGCGGCCGGCGATCTCGCCCTTGAACGGGGCATAGCCGTGGAACAAGCGGTTCATGATCGCGGTGCCGCGGGTGTCCGTGAGCAGCTCGCCCTGATAGCCGATCAGGCCGCGGGTCGGCGCGTAGAACACCAGCCGCAGGCGGTTGCCGCCAGAGGGGCGCATCTCGATCATCTCGGACTTGCGCTCGCTCATCTTCTGCACGACGACGCCGGAATGCTCCTCGTCGACGTCGATCACAACCTCCTCGATCGGCTCCAGCCACGCGCCGGTGGCCTCGTCCTTCTGCAGCACCACGCGCGGACGCGACACCGACAGCTCGAAGCCTTCGCGGCGCATGGTCTCGATCAGGATCGCGAGCTGCAATTCGCCGCGGCCCGACACTTCCATGGCGTCCTTGTCGGCGGATTCGACGACGCGCAGCGCGACATTGCCCTCGGCCTCGCGCAGCAGGCGGTCGCGGATCATGCGGCTCGTGACCTTGTCGCCTTCGGTGCCCGCCAGCGGCGAGTTGTTGACGATGAAGGACATCGACACGGTTGGCGGGTCGATCGGCTGCGCCGGGAGCGGAGTCTCGACCGAGGGATCGCAGAACGTGTCGGCGACGGTGCCCTTGGTCAGGCCCGCGATGGCGACGATGTCACCGGCCTCGGCCTCGTCGAGCGGCACGCGCTCGATGCCGCGGAACGCGAGAATCTTGGAAATACGGCCCTGCTCGACGACCTTGCCCTCGGCGTTCAGCACCTTCACGGCCTGGTTGGGCTTGATGCTGCCCGAGGTGATGCGGCCGGTGATGATGCGACCCAGGAAGTTGTTGGCCTCCAAGATGGTGCCGATCATGCGGAACGGCCCCTCTTCGACCGACGGCGCCGGCACATGGCGCAGCACCAGGTCGAACAGCGGCTGCATCCCGGCGTCCTTCGGACCTTCCGGGCTCTCGGCCATCCAGCCCTGCTTGGCCGAGCCGTACAGGATCGGGAAGTCGAGCTGCTCCTCGGACGCGTCGAGCGCGGCGAACAGGTCGAACACCTCGTTGATGACCTCGGTCGGACGGGCGTCAGGACGGTCGACCTTGTTGATGACGACGATCGGCTTGAGGCCGACCTTGAGCGCCTTGGAGACCACGAACTTGGTCTGCGGCAGCGGGCCCTCGGCGGCGTCGACCAGCACCAGGGCGCCGTCCACCATGTTCAGGATGCGCTCGACCTCGCCGCCGAAATCGGCGTGGCCGGGAGTGTCGACGATGTTGATGCGGGTGTCCTTCCACTGCACCGAGGCGGCCTTGGCCAGGATGGTGATGCCGCGCTCGCGCTCCAGATCGTTCGAGTCCATGGCGCGCTCGGCGACCTTCTGGTTCTCGCGGAAGGTACCCGACTGCTGCAGGAGACGGTCAACCAGGGTGGTCTTGCCGTGGTCGACGTGGGCGATGATGGCGATGTTGCGAAGATTCATGGTCGGTGTCTTCTAAGCTTTCTCAAGAGCTCGTGCTCTGTCCCCGGCGGGGCGCGCGCTTTGTTATAGTCGAATCAAGCTGTTAGCTTTGCGACGCGCGCTCGCGAAACTCGTTCGGCGGCAGGGGCCGGCAGCCCCAAATAGGAAGCCCGGCCAATCGACCGGGCAGACCTCACGCGTTGCGGCGCAATATAGGCAAAAAATGCCAAAAAACAATGACTGCTTTCAGGAACGGGGAGCGGTTTCCGAGCGGCTGGCTAACGCCTCCGCCGCCACGCGCCTCCGGGAGGCGCGGGAGAAGACAAGATCAACCACTCCGACCGGCAATCCCACGAGGACCAGCGCTGACAGCCAACGCGGTTGGCTGGAGTCTGTACGCGGGACGTCAATGGCGCCTGCAGGCTCAGCCCGCCGCGGCCTGCTCGGTCGGATAGACGCCGCGCAGGACCTCTTCGAAATGGGTCTTCACGGCCTCGTTGCACAGGCAGGAGCGGCGCTTCAGCGCGTCGAAGTCCCGCACCATGAAGGCGCCGCGGCGGGTTTCGAGAATGCCCTCGGCCCTGAAGGTCTGGACAACCCGGCTGACGTAGCTGCGGCCGACGCCCAGCAGCGTTGCCAGCTGCTCATGCGTCAGCGGCACGATCGGCTCGCCATCGGTACGGTCCATCGCGGCCACGATCCACTTCGCCGTCCGCTGCTCGATCGAATGGATTGCGTTGCAGGCGGTCGACTGGAACATCTGCGCCAGCATGCAATCGGCGTAGCGCGCGAACACGTTGCGCAGCGTCTTGGATTGCAGCTTGGCGGCCGCCAGGCGGGACAGCGGCAGCCGTGCGAACGGGCCGCCGAACTTGACGACGATCCGTGTGTAGGCCGGCAGGAAGCCTTCGCTGACGATCCCGCCGACGGCGCCCTCGCGGCCGACCAGGATGGTCTCGACGTCGCGGCCATCCTCATTGGGAACGAGATAGGACGTCAGCGCCGGCCCGCAGGGAAAATGCACGATCTGGACGTCGTCACCCGGACTGTAGAGCAGCTCGTTCGGCGTTGCCTCGTCCTCCACCAGATACGGCGAGATCAGCGCGTAGTCGGCCGGACTGAGCCGCCGCAGCAGGTTGTTGTAGGGCCGCTCCCGGCTCAGCGTGGTCACACCTTGGCTCAGCATCGTCATCCCCGTGCGCAACGCATGTGCGTGATCCGTGCACCTTGTGTTCACAAGTGCACCGACACAGGAACTCTGATATGCTGCCTTGGTTCCAGGAACCCGCCAGCGCGCTCGAGAGGAGGCGCCGGCCGCGGGGTCCATCCCTCATCCTGGAACCCGCAGATCCCATGACCAGCTCGCAATCAGGCGTGCCCGAGTTCTATCAGCATGTGCTGGTCGTCGAAGACGACCCCATCATTGCACTCGGACTGGAAGACACGATCACCGACCTCGGCGTTCCCGACATCAGGATCGCAGCCGACGTCGCAACCGCGCTCGCCATGATCGCCGAGCGCGTCCCGCAATTCGCGCTGCTCGATGTCGGCCTGGTCCGCGAAAAGAGCTTTGCGATTGCCGAGCGGCTGACGGCGCTCGGCATTCCCTTCGCATTCTCGACCGGCTATGGCGCCGACCGCGTGCCGGCCGCATTCGCCGACCGGCCGCGGCTGCCGAAGCCTTGCCCGACCGAGGCGCTGGAGGCGGCGCTGCGGCGACGCGATTAGTTGCCGTCGCCGCACGCGGTCGTCTTGCCGCCGAACAACGAGACCTCAGCCCAGCTTCGGATCGAGCGTGGTCGACCACAGCGCGACGTCGGCGCGATCCCGCAGGGTCACGGTCATCTGGCCCGTGGCGCCTTCGATCTTGACGTGGCCGAAGAACTGCATGCCGGCCGACGGCGGCAGATTCTGCTTGTCGAGGCCGGGCGCCTTGATGAAGCGCACCTCGGGGCCGAAGGTGTTGTCGAGCTCGTTCGGACCGAACGTGCCGGCATGCAGCGGGCCGGAGACGAACTCCCAGAACGGCTCGAAGTCCTGAAACTGCGCCTTGTTCGGATCGTAATAATGCGCGGCCGCGTAATGCACGTCCGCCGTCAGCCACACCGTGTTCTGGATCGGCGCCGTCTTGATGAAGCGCAGGATCTCGGCAATCTCGAGCTCGCGGCCGCGCGCCGGGCCGTCACCCTGGGCGATGGCTTCCGAGCCCTTCTTGTTGGCCGCGTCGTCATAGACGATGATGCTGAGCGGCATGTCGGAGGCGATCACCTTCCAGGTCGCGCGGGAATTGAGCAGCGCCTGCTTCAACCAGCGCATCTGCTCCGGCCCGATGAAGTAGGACGCCGGACCATACTTGTCCTCGAGATTGGGACCGTTGGCGCCGCGGTAGCTGCGCTCGTCGAGCACGAACACGTCGAGATGCGGGCCATAGTTGATGGTGCGATAGACTCGGCCCGGCTCGATGATGCTCTCGCGCATCGGATACATCTCGTGGAAGGCGCGCGCCGCGCGGGCCGCGAGCAACTGGATGTTGCGCTCCTTGTAGGCGGCGGGCAGCTCCTTGGACGCCGACCAGTTGTTGGTGACCTCGTGATCGTCCCACTGCACGAAGATCGGCACCTCGGCATTGAAGGCGCGAACATTCTCGTCGAGGAAATTGTATTTGTGGGCGGCACGAAATTCGTCGAGCGTCTCGGCGACCTTGGCCTTCTCTTCCACGGTGAGGTTCTTCCACACCTTGTTGTCCGGCAGCTTCACCTCGGACTTGATCGGACCGTCGGCGTAGATGGTGTCGCCGGAGTGCAGGAAGAAGTCCGGGCGGTGCTTCTTCATCGTCGAGAAGGTGAACATGCCGCCATCATCGGGATTGATGCCCCAGCCCTGCCCCGCCACGTCGCCGCCCCAGACGAACGAGACGTCGCGCTTGTTGCCTGGCGCGGTGCGGAAGCGGCCGGCCACGGCCTCGCTTTCGACCGCGGTATGCGACAGGTCGCGGAACTTGACACGGTAGAAGATGTCCTGGCCGCTCGGAAGGCCGTCGATCAGCATCTTGGCCGTGAAGTCGCTTTCCGGAAGCGCGGCAATCGGAGGCAGCGTACGCGCGTCCTTGAACGATTCGGTGGTCGCCACCTCGACCAGCATGTGCGACGGCCGGTCGGCGCGCGCCCAGACCACGCCACCATCCATGCCGACGTCGCCGGACTGCACGCCATGCGTGATCTGCGGCCGGTCGGCGGCGCGGCTCAGATAGGGCATCGCCAGCGTCGTGACGCCGGCTGCGGCGGCCGTCGACAGGAAGCGGCGGCGGGACAGGGCGGTGTGCGGTCGAGGAATGCGAAGCGTCATGCGGATCTCCTGGTCGGATCGCGCGCGGGAGCCGGCGCGAGCCACGGCCCGGCAGACCTAGAAAAGATTGATGACGCTGGAATTACAATCGCGCCGTGGACAGCGCGTGACGCGGCCGCAGGGCGAACATCGTCCGCCCTCAGGTGCCGGCGGCACGCAACTGCGCGCCGGTTCGCTGCAGATTGGCGGGCATGCTCATCAGGATGAGCTTGCGATCGGCCACCGCGTTGTGGAACTGCTCGAGCGCGATGTTGAACGCGGTCAACGCCGCGTGCTCGATTGCACCGTCCTCGAAGCAGGTCAGCGTGTTGCGCAGGATCTCGTCGGCCTCGCTCTGCAGCTGGTCGAGCTCCTCGGTCGAATCGCTCTTGCGCGCGATCGTGATCATCTCCAGCAGACGATCGCGCAGCGAGGTGTTGATGGTGCGTTCGTCGCGCTTGAGATAGCCGGCGAACCACGCACCGGCCGAACCCATCGCCGAAAGCGCCATCAGGCCCCACCAGATGTAGTCGCTGTAGCGGTCGAGGAAGGTCTTCTCCTCGCCGTTGATGAACGCCGCCGCGCCGGGATGCGCCGGAATCGCGGCGTCCTTGTCGGTGTCGGGGGTCTCGATCTTGGCAGCCAGCGGGAACTCCGACAGCAATTGCTGGCGCACCGAAAACAGCTGATGGGTGAACGCGGACACTGTCGAATCCGACAGGCCTTTGCGCGCCACGATGTGGTGGTTGAAGCTGATGGTCTTCACCTCGTCCTCGGGACGATCGGGCGAGCCGCCAAACGCGCCGGCGGGAATTTCGGTCGATTCATATTCGGGGTGGTTCTGCGCGATCGCTTCGGCCGAATCGATCGCCAGGAAGGTCGGCGTGCCGCCGTCCTTGGTGGCAGCGGCGATCGCATCCGCCGTGATTTTGCTATTGATGGGTCCGGCCGCAAGATAGACGTCCGCCCGCTGGTTGCGCACGGCTTCGGCGGCCTCGGTGATCGGGACTTGGACGATCTCGACCTTGCTGGCGTCGACGCCGTACTGATGCAGGATCACCTTCAGCAAATTGGCGTTCGCCGGGGTCCGACCGATGATGCCGACCTTGTGGCCCGCGAGCTGGGAGATCTTGGTGATCTTGGCGCCCTTGCGACCCTTGCCCTTGCCGCCCGGAGGCACCCAGAGCACGGCGACGTTCTTGCGCAGCGTCGCCACGGCCTGCGCGTTCTTTGGGACCTCGAGGTCACCCCGGACGATCGCGAGATCAACCTTGCCTGCGGCCAGCGCCTGCGCGCTCTGTGCGGCGCCCTCGGTCGGAACCGGCCGCAGCCTGACGGAGGCGTGCGACTGGGAAAAGGCCTGGGTCAGGGCCTGGACGACCTTCAGGTCGTCGCTGTTGGGCGGACCGACCGCGATCTTGAGCACCACGGGACGCATCGCGAAATAGTAGGCACCCGTCAAAGCGCCGACGACCGCAAGGATCCCGGCGATGACGATGAACACGGCAGGGCGCATCCGTGAGCGCTGCGCTGGCGTGGTCTGAGTATCTACCAGATCCCGTCCTCCGGTGGTCCCAGGCCCGGGCGATGCCACAGGCGGCTTCGTCTGGCCACGTCGTCCTTCAATAGAGCCGAACTGTAGCAAATTTCTTGTCCGCCCGGGGTGACATCTGCGTCATGGTTACCATCGCACCAGTCGCCGGAGGATCGGGGCAGTTCCAAGCGCCTCCGGCATCGCGCCTGTGACAAGGCTCTGATCGGGATGCGTTTTCGGTTAGTCTTGGCAACCGGACACCAGCGCGATCCAGCCGGAGGTAGCCCCGCGATCACCCGGATGCCGCCACGTGTCCGGTCGATTGCAGCACAAGAGGAGATCGAGATGCCGCAACCATTGTCGACGGAGGCACGCGCCACCGCCTTGCGGGAGCTTCCCGGCTGGTCTGAGGCGCAAGGCCGTGAGGCCATCGCCCGCACGTTCACATTCACAGACTTCAACGAAGCCTTCGGCTTCATGACCCGCGTCGCCCTGGTCGCTGAAAAGGCTGACCATCATCCCGAGTGGCGCAACGTCTACCGCACCGTCGAGGTGGTCCTCACGACCCATGACGCAGGCGGCGTGACCATGCGCGACATCGCGCTCGCCAAGGCGATGAATGCGATCGCCGCGACGATGCGCGGCTGAGATCTTCGCGACGACGGCACGCGCCTTGCGGCCGGCGCCGCCATCACCACATCCGAGGGCGAGGACCGCGCCCCCAGCGCCGTCGGGAACCGGAGATCGGACATCATGTCGGATGCGACCGACTACAGCGTTGGCTTCGAGCCCGCGGAGCGGCTGGCCCGGGATCGCGAGACCCTTCGCCGTCGTTTCTGGATCAAGTTCAAGAAGGTTGTCGCGCGGCTGCCATTCGCCGAGGAGCTGCTTGCGGCGTATTACTGCGCCTTCGACAAGGAGACACCCCGGCACGTACAGGTCGCCCTGCTCGGCGCCATCGCCTACTTCGTCGTGCCGTTCGACTTCATGCCTGACGTGTTGCCCATCCTCGGCTTCACCGACGACGCGGCGGTGCTCGCCACCGCCATCCGCATGGTCGCTTCGCACATCACGCCCGACCATCATGCGGCAGCCCGCGCCGTACTCGCGCGGCTGGCGGCAGACAAGAACGCTGACGGCGAGAATATCGGCTGACGGCGGCTCCGGCCGGCAAGCCGGGCGCCCGCAGTCAGCGCATCGGAAGGGCACAACAGCAAAAAGCCCCGCATCCGCGGGGCTTTTCTCCTGATGGGACTTCGTCGAACGCTACGAGCTCAGCGCTGGCCGCGCGCCTGGGCGCGGGCGCTGCCGGTCTTCTCGGCCTCCCAGGCCTGGTACTGCTTGAACAGCGCCTCGCGGTCGGCCTCGCTCGGCATCGCCCTGCCGGCGCTGCTCTGCTTCAGGAAGTCATCGAAGCGGTCGCGCTGTGCGCCTTCCATGGCGTGGCTCTCCAGCCATTTGCTGGCGGACGGCAGCCGCTGCCAGCCGGCGAGCGGCGCCGAAAGCGAAACCTCCTTCCACTTCGGATGGAACGGCGGATTCTGGAATGCCGGGAATTTGGTGAAGAAGGCGTCGACGAAGGTCGCGAGCTTGCGATAGCGGTCGGTGTTCGGCGCCCAATTATAGGCGGCGAGCACGGCCGGCACCGCGATCGTGTCGACCTTCTCGCCCTCGGCGATCAGGTTCGGGTAGTCCTTCGCCGTCAGGGTCGCCGGCAGATAGTCGGTCTGCAGCGGTCGATCGTAGTCGACGTTGACGAGATGGAAGCGGCCGTCGTTCACGAAGGTCGAGACCGACTTGTAGGGCTTGCCGCCGACCACGATGACGGCATCGAGCTCGCCGCGCTTCAGCTTCTCCATCGCGATGCGCTGCTCGATGTAGGCGAAGTTGGCGCGCAGGCCAAGCCGCTCGAACACCGTCAGCGCCGTGACGAAGGTGCCGCCATTCGGCAGGTCGACGCTGACGCGGCGGCCCTCGAGATCACGCAGGTTGCGCACCGCGCGCGGCGCGATCACCTGCATCTCTTCATTGTAGAGCTTGGTGACGTAGGTGAACTGCCGCTTGATGTCCTTGGCGAAACCCTTGCGCTCAAGGTAGTCGAGCGTATCGGCGCGGACGACGCCGAGATCGACGCCCTGCAGGAACAGGATGTCGGCCACGCTCTGCACCGAGCCGCGGCCGACGATCGGCAGGACGCGCAGATTGTTGCCGTCGTCGAGCAGCGAGGCCAGATCGGCGCCGAACTGCACATAGGTGCCGCCAATGGTGCCGGTGATGAGCGTCACCGTGTTGGCGTTCAGCGCCTGCTTGGTCTGCACCGAGCCGAACTGGAAGATCGCCTTGAGGCTGTCGCTCACCTTGGCGGGGTCGAACTCGCCTTCCTCGGCGTGGGCAGCGAAACCGCACGCTATCATCATTGCGGCCAGGGCCGCTCCAACAAGACGTCGCATCTGTCCCCCTTGATCTAAGGCTGGCACATGTTTGCGAGCCGGAACGCGGGCAGCGCCAAGTCTCGCCTGGCATCGCCCATGAACAGACTCGAAAATCACGCGTGAAACAAAAAAATGAAACGAGGCGGCATCGCTGCCGTCACGAGCGTTCAGTTCTGCAGTTGATCGAGCCTGCGCTGCGCTTCAGCCGAGCCGAGCTGGGCGGCGCGGCGGTACCAGTTGCGAGCCGCAGCCGGATCGGCATTGATGTTGCGGATGTCCTTCGTCCCCAGCACGTGGGGATCGTAGGTCTGCGCAAGCATCAGCGCCGCGGCCGGTTCTTGCGCCTCGGCCGCGCGCTCCAGCAGCAGTCGGGCCGGCGGGATGTCGCCCGCGGCCAGCAGGCTCTTGGCGCGTTTCATGATGCCCGCGAGTTCGTCGGGATCTAGCCGGCGGACCTGCGCGGGCGGCGGAGCGGCGGTCACGGCGCCGAGGCCGGGTGCGACGATTGCCGATCCGGCGCCCGGCGAATTGATCGAGGATGGCTCCATCGCGCTCGGGGCCGGCGCGGACGGTGCCGTGGCGAAGCTCGGTGGTGCTGCAACCGGCGCGGGCTGCGTCACACTGCGATTCTGCAGCGCTGTCTGGTAGGCGTTGGCGATGTCGTCACGCGTCGGGGCCACGGCTGCCGTCTGCACCGGCGCCGCCGCAGCCGGCGGCTCGGCGGGCGGCAGTCGCGCCGGCTCGTTCAGCTGCATGTCGCGCGCGGTGAGCTGCGTGTTGGTGGCCTGCGGCGGGGCCGTCGGGTCCGGCGTGGCGCCGATGATGGAAGCCTTGGCACTGGCGATCAGGTCGCGCGTCGCATCCGAGGTGACAAGCGCGAAGAGCACCGCGACGCCGGCCGCAGCCACCACGGCGAGAAGAATCCGGGACGAGACCGAGACGCGGCGGGTCCGCTCCGGCCACTGGTCCTCGAAATGCGTGCTGTCGATCTGGTTGCCGCTCTCATACTCAGAGAGGAACATCGGCATCGATTCGTCGTTTGGATAGTTATCCTGGGTCGACCGGCCGAAACGATAGCTCGGGGGGCGCTCCTGAGGGAGTTCGTCGGGGAAAGGCCTGAAGTCAGGCTCCGAAGGAGTTCTGTTGTTGAAACGCCCGCGCGTCGTCCGCTCAGCCATGGCCTTCATCCCCATCTCAACTTCACGCAACATACTTTTAGTCCCAAGCCCGTCAGAAGCTCGAGACACGTCACGATTGCCAGAGGCACCCCACTGCCGACAACTAATTGACTAATTGAATCCGACTAAAAGTGGACGAGAGCCGGCATGATTCTGGAAACATTTTGATCTGATTGTGGCAACGCACGTGCGACATCGCACGGCACCAAATCCAGAAACGTCGTGATAACAACGGCCAAGCCTCAAATTAACCACGCCATAATGTGGCGCGGTTGCGTTAACCAAGAAACGCTCGTTTTCGGATTTTCTGCTTCCGGTTGCGAATCCGTGGCGCCGGCGCGGCAGCCCGCCGAACAAATTTGCGACCGCCGCGCAGCGCGCGGATGTCACAGCGACGCCGGGCCGGCTCGAGCATTCCATCGGCACAACAGCCGGGGCACTGCTCGGTTTGGTTGCACGGATCAGGGCGAGGCTATCCCGGGGAGTACAGCCCCCCGGGGGCCTTCATTGCGCGACGTCCTCAGGGGTGCAGGATCACCTTGCCCATCGCCTGGCGGCCGGCCAGCACCTTCAAGGCATCGGCGGTCTGAGCCAGCGGGAAGGTGCGGTCGACGTGCGACGACAGCTTGCCCTCCGCGGTCCACTGCACGAGCTTTTCGAGGTTGGCGCGGTTCTTGGCGGGGTTGAGTCGGGTCCAGGCGCCCCAGAACACGCCGCGGATATCACAGCCCTTCAGAAGCGCGAGGTTCAGCGGCATCTTCGGGATGTCGCCGGCGGCGAAGCCGATCACCAGGAATCGGCCCTCCCATGCGATGGAGCGCAGCGCTGCCTCGGCGTAGGCGCCTCCGACGGGATCGAAGATGATGTCGGCACCCTTGCCGTCGGTGAGCCGCCGCAGTCCCTCCTTGAGATCCTCCTTGGCGTAGTTCAACGTCAGCGTCGCGCCGTGCTGCCTGGCAAATTCGAGCTTCTCGTCCGAAGAGGCACAGGCGATGACCTTCAACCCCATCAGCTTGCCGAGCTCGCAAGCCGCCAGGCCGGTGCCGCCGGCGGCGCCAAGCACGGCCAGCGTCTCGCCCGGTTTCGGACTGGCACGATCCTCCAGCGCATGCAGCGCAGTGCCGTAGATGATGATGATGCCGGCGGCGCGATCGAAATCGAGATTGTCCGGAATCTTGACGATCGACGCGGCCGGCAGCGCGATCTTTTCGCGCGCGCCGTTGTGGCCGCAGGAGGCAACGACACGGTCGCCGACCTTCAGTTCGGTGACGCCATCGCCGACGCTCTCGATGACACCCGCGACCTCCGCACCCGGCGAGAACGGGAACGGCGGCTTGATCTGGTACTTGCCTTGGATCATCAGGATGTCGAAGAAGTTCAGCGCCGCCGCCTTGATCGCAATCACGGCCTCGCCGGGACCGGCCACCGGATCTGGCACCTCGGTGAGGACGAGATCGTCGGGCTGACAGAATTGCGAGCAGAGAATGGCTTTCATAGGCGCTCCTTGGTCGTTGCCGCCGGATCGAGGTCCGGCTTTGGGAACGTCATGCCGGATTTGCCGCCGCGCCACAATCATCATCAGGCCGCGGCAGGTGCGCGGCGCCGCGCCAGGGACGCGGAGCGCCGGACAATCCGGCTCTGCGGCCTTTGCAAGCGGTGCATTTAGCCGCTATCCATCGCGACCACGGTCAGCGATTCCGGGCCATTATCCAGTCACAATATTGGTGGAACGAAGTCGCGGGGGAACTCAACGTATCATGTTGTTCGGGCGATTGTTGACAACGCTGGTCGGCGGCGTGCTGCTGTTCGGAGCTCCGAGCCTCGTAGCGGCACAGAGCGCCGCGCCAAAGGCCGCAGCTCCGCATCCGAAGGCCGCACCGAAATCGGAATCGAAGCCGGCCGTTCCCAACATCGGCGGCGCGGAACCGACGCTGATCGGACAGTTCGGCGGCTGGGGCGCCTATACCGCGATGCCCGGCGGCAAGAAGGTCTGCTTCGCGCTGGCCAAGCCGACATCCTCCAAGACCAATCCGCCCAACCGTCCGCGCGATCCCGCCTATGCCTTCGTGTCGACCCGGCCCTCCGAGAAGGTCTTCAACGAGGTCTCGATCATGATCGGCTATGCGCTGAAGCCGGGATCCGACGCCACGGTAGAGGTCGGCGGAGCCTCCTATGCCATGTATACCCAGGGCGACGGACTTTGGATCAAGAACGCCGCGGAGGAAGAGCGGATGGTCGATGCCATGCGCAAGGCGCCCGAGGCCGTGGTCAAGGGCGTCTCGGCCAAGGGCACGGAGACCACCGACGTGTTCTCACTGAAGGGCCTCGCCCAGGCGCTCGACCGCATCGCGCAGGATTGCCGCCGGTAGACGGCGGCCGCCGGTACCGCTCGTCAGGCGGGTCGCATTTGCCGGCCGGATCGTTATATAAACCCGCTGAACGCCTTCGGCCGCCGCGGCCGGGCAGCACTTTGGGCCCATCGACATGGCAACGACTGCCGGGCTGCGCGACTCCTCTGCGCCCCTCGAAAAGACTCCGCTCGAAACCTACGTCCCGCCGGCGAAGCCCTCGCTGATCGGCCTGTCACGCGCGGAGCTGGCAGCAAGGCTCGGCCAGGTCGGAGTGCCAGAGCGCCAGCAGAAGATGCGGGTGCAGCAGTTGTGGCACTGGATCTATTTCCGGGGCGCCAGGTCGTTCGACGAGATGACATCGGTATCGAAGGACACACGCACCGCGCTGGCCGAACATTTCACGGTCGACCGTCCCGAGGTCGTGGCCGAGCAGATCTCCAACGACGGCACCCGCAAATGGCTGCTGCGGCTGCCGAGCGGCGACAATCTGCAGAAGGCGCACGAGGTGGAGTGCGTCTACATTCCCGAGACCGATCGCGGCACGCTCTGCGTCTCCTCCCAGGTCGGCTGCACGCTCAACTGTTCGTTCTGCCACACCGGCACGCAGCGGCTGGTGCGCAACCTGACGGCCGGCGAAATCGTCGGCCAGGTCATGGTGGCGCGCGACCGGCTGAACGACTGGGCCGACCGCGAGACCCCGCTCGGCAACCGGCTCATCACCAACATCGTCATGATGGGAATGGGCGAGCCGCTGTACAATTTCGACGCGGTGCGCGACGCGCTGCTGATCGTCTCGGACAACGAGGGCATCGGCATCTCGCGCCGCCGCATCACGCTGTCGACCTCCGGCGTGGTGCCGAACATCAAGCGCGCCGGCGAGGAGATCGGCGTGATGCTGGCGATCTCGCTGCATGCCGTGCGCGACGAACTGCGCAACGAGCTGGTGCCGCTCAACCGCAAATATCCGATTGCCGAGCTGCTGCAGGCCTGCCGCGACTATCCCGGCGCATCCAACGCGCGCCGCATCACCTTCGAATATGTGATGCTCAAGGGCGTCAATGATTCGCTCGACGACGCCCGCCTGCTGGTCAAGTTGCTGAAGGGCATTCCGGCCAAGATCAACTTGATCCCGTTCAATCCCTGGCCCGGCTCGGCGTATGAGTGCTCGGACTGGGAGCAGATCGAGAAGTTTTCGGAATACGTCTTCAACGCGGGCTATTCGTCGCCGGTGCGCACGCCGCGCGGCCGCGACATCCTCGCCGCCTGCGGCCAGTTGAAGTCGGAGACGGAGAAGCTGTCCGCGCGGGAGCGTCAGGCACTGCGCGCGATGGCGATGACGGATTGATGATTGATCGCGCCTGCATCTCCGAGCGAGATCGTCATGCCCGGGCTTGACCCGGGCAGCCAGCGATTCATCGACCGAGTGATGGATGGCCGGCTCGAGCCGGGCCATGACGAGCGAAGAAAGCGGGGCCTCGCTTGGGTAACACGGGTCTAAAGCCATGGCGCTGATCGGTCGTCTCGTCGTGATCGCGTTCGCGTTTCTTGCCGCGTGCTTCCTCGCGGGGCTGATCGTGGTGACCGCGGTCCTGTTTCCGGAGTTCTCCGATCTCGGCAATGGCCCGATCGATCAGGGCGCGTTCGAGGTCATCATCGGCTTCGGCTTCATCTTCGTGTCGGGCTTCGCGCTGATCCCGGCGCTGCTGATCGCACTGATCACCGAGGCTTTCTCGATCCGCAGCGTGCTCGCCTACGCGATCGGCGGCGGCGTGGTCGGCGCAGCCTGCTATCTCGGCCTGGTCCCGTTCGATCCCGAGACCTTCCGGTTCGAGGGCATCGTGCGTCGCCATCTCGAGATCCTGACCGGGGCCGGCATCGTCGGCGGACTGGTCTATTGGCTGATTGCCGGCCGCAACGCCGGCCGCTGGCGCGAGCCGTCGCCGCGCCTGCCGCCACCGCCGCCATTGCCGTCGGGATCGCCACGTTGAGCCGCCGGCCTTTCCATCGCCATCCGCTTTCGCTAAACCGCGCGCCATGAACCGGACCGGCCTCTTCATCGCATTGTCGCTCGCGCTCGTCATCGGCGTGCTGTTCGGCGTCTTTCCCGAGCTCGACCTCAAGCTGGCCGCGCTGTTCTACGATCCGCGCACGCACAGCTTCCCCGTGAAGCTCGACGGCTATGCTGCGTTCGCGCGCGATGCCGCGATGTGGGTCGCCTGGGGCATCGCGCTGCCGTCCATCGTTGCGCTCGTCGTGAAGCTCGTCCGTCCCGACCGGCCGCTGCTGGTGAAGGGCCGCACCGTGGCGTTCCTGCTGCTGACCTTATCGCTCTCGGCCGGCGTGCTCACCAACTTCACCTTCAAATCCTATTGGGGCCGGCCGCGCCCGGTTGTCGTGGCCGAGTTCGGCGGCGACATGCAGTTCGTGCCGTGGTGGGATCCGCGCGGCGGCTGCGGCCGCAACTGCTCGTTCTTCTCCGGAGAGGGAGCCACCGCATTCTGGACCCTGGCGCCGGCCGGGCTGACGCCGCCCGCGATCCGGCCCGTCGCCTACGGCGCCGCCGTCCTGTTCGGCATCGCCACCTCGGTGTTGCGGATGGCGTTTGGCGGACATTTCTTCACCGACATCGCCGCGGCCGGCCTCGTCACCTTCATCGTGATCTGGCTGCTGCACGGCTACATCTACCGCTGGCCGTCCACCCGCCTCACCGACGCCGGCATCGACGCCGCCCTGACCCGCTTCGCCTGGCCGGGCTTCCGCCTGATGCGCCGGCTGTTCGGCCGCCGTACCGCGGATACCAGCCCCGCAGCCTGAGCGCGGGCCGGTCACCCTCAGTCGCCATTAAAGGCGTGCCCAGCAACGCAAAATCTGTTATTCGCGCCCGAATTTCTGAACGGCGCAGCCACAAACACGGTTGGACTCTCCCATGACCACGATCCTGAAAAGCCTGCCCAAGGGCGAGAAGGTCGGCATCGCCTTTTCCGGCGGTCTCGACACCAGCGCCGCGCTGCTTTGGATGAAGCAGAAGGGCGCGCGTTGCTTTGCCTACACGGCAAATCTCGGGCAACCTGACGAGTCCGACTACGACGAGATCCCGCGCAAGGCGGTGAGCTTCGGGGCCGAGAAGGCGCGCCTCGTGGATTGCCGCACTCAGCTGGTGCATGAGGGCATCGCCGCGATTCAGTCGGGCGCCTTCCACATCTCGACCGGCGGCATCACCTATTTCAACACCACCCCGCTCGGCCGCGCCGTCACCGGCACCATGCTGGTCGCCGCGATGAAGGAGGATGGCGTCAACATCTGGGGCGACGGCTCGACCTACAAGGGCAACGACATCGAGCGCTTCTACCGCTACGGCCTGCTGACCAATCCGAGCCTCAAGATCTACAAGCCCTGGCTCGACCAGCAGTTCATCGACGAGCTCGGCGGCCGCGCCGAGATGTCGGCCTTCCTCACGGCCAACGGCTTCGACTACAAGATGAGCGCCGAGAAGGCGTATTCGACCGACAGCAATCTGCTCGGCGCCACCCACGAGGCCAAGGATCTCGAGAGCCTCAGCAGCGGCATCCGCATCGTCAATCCGATCATGGGCGTGCCGTTCTGGCGCGAGGATTGCGCCGTGAAGCCGGAGACCGTCGTGGTCCGCTTCGAGGAGGGTCAGCCGGTCGCGCTGAACGGACAGAGCTTCAGCGATCCCGTGGCGCTGTTCCTGGAGGCGAACGTGATCGGCGGCCGTCATGGTCTCGGCATGAGCGACCAGATCGAGAACCGCATCATCGAGGCCAAGAGCCGCGGCATCTACGAGGCGCCGGGCATGGCTCTGCTGCACATCGCCTATGAGCGGCTCGTCACTGGCATCCACAACGAGGATACGATCGAGCAGTACCGCATCAGCGGCATGCGCCTCGGTCGCCTGCTCTATCAGGGCCGGTGGTTCGATTCGCAGGCGCTGATGCTGCGCGAGACCGCGCAGCGCTGGGTGGCGCGCGCCGTCACCGGTGAGGTGACCCTGGAGCTGCGCCGCGGCAACGACTACTCGATCCTCAACACCGAGAGCCCCAATCTGACCTACCAGCCGGAGCGGCTGAGCATGGAGAAGGTCGAGGACGCCGCGTTCACGCCTGCCGACCGCATCGGCCAGCTGACGATGCGCAATCTCGACATCACCGACACCCGCTCCAAGCTGAAGCTCTATTCGGACACGGGGCTGCTGTCGGGCGCGGACGGCGCTCAGATCTTCCAGCTCGGCCACGACAAGGGCTGAGTTGGAGCTGTCGAGCGCATCCGCGCCGTCTCCACCGCTGTCGTCCCTGCGAACGCAGGGACCCATATCCACCGACTGACACGGTGAGAGCCGGCTGCGGCTCCAGCCATCGCAAAACTGGATCCTGTGAGTATGGGTCCCCGCGTTCGCGGGGACGACACCGAACAGGACGGAACGGATTGCCGCTTACAAAAATGGCCGGGATCGCTCCCGGCCATTTTCATTTTCGCTCAGTCGCGTCTCACCGCGGCGGCGCGACGCCCGGAGGTGGCGGCGGCAGGGCGGCCTGGCCGCCATTGAGCAGCGGCGTGATGCGGCGGACCGTGACGCGGCGGTTGATGCGGCTCGGCCCCTGCGTCTGCTCCTTCAGGTACTGCGCGCCGTAACCCTGCGAGGTCAGGTTCTCGGCCGGCACGCCGAACTGCTGCGTGAGCAAGGTGGCGGCCGACTCGGCGCGGCGATCCGAGAGCGACAGATTGTCGGTGTCGTTGCCGACCGCGTCGGTGTGGCCCTCGATCAGGAAGACCTCGCGCGGGTTGCGCTGGATCGCCTGGTTGAGGCCGTCGGCGATGACCTGCAGCTTCGCCACCTGGTCGGGACTGATCTCCCACGATCCGGTCTCGAAGGTAATCGTGTTGAGATCGATCGACGGCATCAGCTGTCGCACCGATGGGGAGTAGCGGACCTCGTCGAGCGAGTAGCGGCGCTGGACGCGCTCCACCGGCGGCGCGATCAGCGTGTCGTAGATGACATCCGGCTCGGCCTCATCCGCGTCGACGATGTAGCGGTTGTAGGGGATGCGGATCTCCGGCGGCGGCAGGTCGACGTAGAAGCCGCCGACCGCCTGGGGATCGCGGTAGGTGTTGTCGATGATGATGATCTCGCGGCCGCCGATGTCGCGGCGGATGCGGCGCAGCAGCCGGCCGTCCGGCGCGGTGATCGTGACGATCTGGCTACCGTCGGGACGGATCACCACCGTGCGCGTCTCTCCCCGCTCCTGCTGGACGCGGATGTCCCGCGCGCCGTAGCGGAAGCGCTCAAGCTCGTCATGACGCACGAACTCCTGACCGCTCGGATCGCGCACGATGACGCGGCCCGGCTCGTAGATCAGCGTGCGACCGCCCTCCTGGACCTCGCGGCGCTGGCCGCGGAAATCGTCCAGCCGCTGCGGCCCCGCCAACGGCGCGCCGGGCGCGATCGGCGTGAGCTGCTGTGCCGTCGGCGGCGGCGGCGCCGGGATGGGCGCAGTGACCTGCGGCGGCGGCCGATTGGACATGGCCGGGGGGCCGGCTGGCGGCACAGCGCCAGGACCGGCCTGCGGCGCGCCGGCGGGTCCCGGACCCGGTCCGGCAGCACCAGGACCTGCCGCCGGAGGCGGACCACCCGGGGCTCCTGGGGGCGTCCCCGGACGTCCGCCGGGCGGGCTCCCGGCTGCGGGCGGCGTGCCTTGCTGCGACGGCGTCTGGGTGGCCGGAGGCGCGGGTGGCGCCGGCGGAGTTCCCGGAGCAGGCGCGACGGTGCCGGCCGGCGGCGTCGGCGCGCCGCGTGGCGGGGGTGCTCCCTGGGGAGCACCAGGCGGCGGAGCGCCGGCACCTGGCTGTGTCGGCGGCCGCTGCCCGGGGCCAACCGGAGGAGCCGGCGTCGGCTGCGGAGACGGCGCCGCGGACGGAGCCGGCGAGTGCGCAGGCGGCGACGCGTTCCCGGCCGCTGGCGACGAAGGCGGGGGTGTCACGGCTGACGGCGGCGTTCCCGGCCGCAGGTTCGGTGCCGGACTCGGCGGAGGTGGCGGGGCGGGCGTGGCTACGGGCGGCGTGGGCGGCGTTGGACGCGCGGGAGCAGCCGTCGGCGGGGGCGCAGGCGGAGTCGCAGGACGTGCTGGCTCACGCGGCGGCCCCGGCGGAGGCGCTGGAGGCGGCGGCGTATGCACCGGCGGAGCCGCAACAGGTGGCGCTGGACGCGCCGGCGGAGGTGCAGGCGGCTCAGCCCGTGGAGGCGGCGGTGCCGAATGTGGCGGCTCAGCCCGCGGCGGCGGAGCAGCCGGACGTGGTGGCTCGGCCCGTGGCGGAGGGGGCGGTGGGGGCGCCGGACGCGGCGGCTCGGCCCGCGGCGGAGCAGGCGGTGGTGGAGGGGGTGCGGGACGCGGGGCCGCTGCCGGTGGCGGCGCGGGCGGTGGAGGCGCTGGGCGTGGAGCAGCGGCCGGCGGCGGCGCGGGAGGCGGCGGAGGCGCAGCCTGATGCGGTGGCGGCGCGCCTGGGCCAGGTCGCTGCGGCTGCCCCTGCGGCTGCTGTTTCGGCCGGCCGTCTGGACCGACTTCGCCGCCGCCCGGGCCTTGGGCGACGATCATCGGCGTCCCCTGCGCATGGGAGCCGGAGCTCATTAGTTGCATCGCCGACAGCGCAGTCGTCGCCAGCAGCAGGACGCGAAGTTTGCTCATGTGTCTTGTTTTCCCGGAACGATCTTTTTCAAGCACGGAGAGATCAACAAGTATGCGTTAGGCCGGATTGTGGCGCAGTTCAAATCCGCAGGGGGATTTATTTCGACGCGAAGCCACCCCCGCAGGGCCGCCATTCAGGTTTCATTCAGCCTTGATTTTCAAGGGCTTGGCGCAGCCGCAGGGCTGCGGGACAGGCCCGCGACCAAGCCCCTGGCGGGCGATCATCATGACCGTCCAAACGCGGTCAATCCGTGGCCGGATTCGGTGTGGTGGGACCAAGCGGCCCCCGGCCGGGGATTTCGTCCGGCATCTGCCCCGGCAGCTCGCGCGGCGGCGCCGGCGCATCGGGTTCGTAGACCGGCGGCGGAATGTCGGGCTGCGGATTGCCGACGGGATCCTCCGGTGGCGGTTCGACCGGGCGGCCCGGCGTCGCCGGCGGAATCTCTGGCGGTTCGATCGGCATCACATCGCGACCTTTCGATTGTCGCCGAGGTCGGGACGCGTGCCTGTCACCGCGGCCGCCGCCATCTTGACGTAGCTCACGACCGTGCCGGGGGAATCCCAGAATTCGGCGTCGTCGGGCGTGATCTTCAAGAGGCGGATGTTCGGATCCTCGGCGCTGTCCCACCAGGCCTTGGCCGGCGTCGAGAACAGCTCCCGGATCTTGCCGCGATCGTTGGAAATGGCCGCCGTACCCGTGAGCGACACGTACTTCTGGTTGCCGGCGTCCGCGAACGACAGATTGACCTGCGGCGATCGCGCGATCTCCTCGTCCTTGTGATGCCGCGCGTCAGTGAGAAAATAGATCATGTTCTCGCCGCGCGCGAGATACGCGCTCATCGGCCGTGCCCGCAGCCTGTCACCGTCGCGGGTGACCAGCATCGCAAAGCCGATCTTCTTCATCAGGTCCCAAACGCGGTCCTGGTCGCGCGCGTCGTCATTGCTCATGGTCGGCTCCCTCAATGTCAGGGGCGACAACGCCGCGTGGGGCGCCGATGTTCCGGACGCGCCCGGGGAAAGCGAACGCCATTCAGCCGCGCAGCAGCAGCGTATTGCTGCGCGTGCGGCCGCTCTCACGGTAACCGCGACCGAGCATGTCGGCGAGACAATCGTTCTGCCATTCGTCGCGCGACAGGTGTTCGATGACGACGGCACGCGGCCATAACGCGGCAGGCGCGTCACGGAAGAAGCCGGTCAGCACGCGGTCCTCAAAACCTTCCACGTCGATCTTCAGCGCATCAACCCTGGCCGCTCCGGCCTGTGCGAGAATGGTCTGCAGCCGCAACGACGGCACCTTGAACGCCTCCGCTCCGGCCTCGCCGGTCACGATGTGACTGGCGCCGAGATTGTCCCCATCGGTCTCGATCAGCACCTCGCCATCGCTCTCACCCGCTGCCACCGCGAGCAGCCTGACCTGGGGCAGCGCGGACGCAGCACGGTTGAAGCTCAGCCGCGCATGCGTGACCGGATGCGGCTCCACTGCGATCACGAGGCCATCAGGCCCGACGTGACGGGCAAGCGGCAAGGCGAACGTTCCGACATTGGCGCCGACATCCACCACCACGCCGCCCGGCGGAACGTGGCTGCGCAGGAAATCCAGCTCCTCGCGATTGTAGTCGGGATTGAACAGTGCACCGCGCTCGGTCGCACTGACCTGATGGTAGAAGCGGAAATTGGCGCCCTGATAGCCGACGTCGACAGGGCCAGCTCCGAGCATGTTGACGACACGCGTCAACATCGGCCGGAACGCGCCGCGCTTCAGCCCGGAGCCGTGCGCCATGCGGATCACCAGCGCCTGGGCGGCATTCGGAGCAAAGGCACCAAAGGGGGGCGGAGAAGGATCGTTGTCGGGCGTCAAGGTCGCGTCCTGGGCTGAGGGCGACGTGTGATAGCCGGTTTCGCCGCGATCTCCAATGCAGGCGGCGTGGCCGCATTGTGTCGTCGCCAGGACCGCGCTGAGGCAACGTCCGAGCCGTTCAGGCCGCCTTGCGCTGACGCAGGAAGCGGCCGATGAGGCGACGCTTTCCCTTGCGCGGAATGAGATCGATGTCGCTGACGAGCTTGGCGCCGCCCTTGCGCCGTTCGAGCACGATCTTGCGGCTGTGGAAGGCCTCGAGCTCCGCCCGATGCGCCACGCTGACGATGGTCGCCTTCGGCAGCTCGCTCGTCACCATCTCCATCATCTTGTCCTGGCTCTTCTCGTCGAGCGCGGAGGTGGCTTCATCGAGCACGACGATGTCAGGGCTGTGGAGCAGCAGGCGCGCGAAGGCGAGACGCTGCTTCTCGCCGCCGGAGAGCGTCTGATCCCAGGGCGCGTCCTCCTCGATCTTGTCCTTGAGATGGTCGAGACCGACCTTGTGCAGGGCTTCGCCGACCTGCGCCACGCTCCAATCCTCGGCAGCCCCGGGATAGGCGACGGCCCGGCGCAGGGTGCCCGATGGCACGTAGGGTCGCTGCGGCAGCATGAACAGCTTGCGGTCGGGGTGGAAGTTGATGCTGCCGCCGCCCCACGGCCACAGCCCGGCGATGGCGCGCACGAGCGTGCTCTTTCCGGTGCCGGATTCGCCCGCGACGAGCAGGCGCTCGCCGGGATCGACCACGACCTCGGTCTCGCCGACCACGGCGGTGCCGTCGTCGAGCGTCACCTGCAGATCATTCAGACTGAGCATCGCGTCGCCGGTGGTCTCGCCGCGCTTGATGCGGCCGATGCCGTCGCCTCTCTCGGCACGTTCCAGCGCATCGAGCGACATCATCAGCGAGGCGATGCGGCGGGCACAGGCATTCCAATCCGCGAGCCGCGGATAGTTGTCGACCAGCCAGCCGAACGCGGTCTGCACGATCGTGAACGCGCTCGCCGCCTGCATCACCTGCCCGAGCGTCATGCTGCCGTCGAGGAATTTCGGCGCGCACAGCAGCAGTGGCACGACAGGGGCGATGAGGCTGGAGCCCTGCGACACCAGGGTGGTGCGCATGTGCTGGCCGGCGAGCCGCGCCCATTGCTGCAGCACGTTACCGAACGTCCGGTCGATGCCGGCGCGCTCTTCGGTCTCGCCGCCGAGCAGGGCGATGCTCTCGCCGTTTTCGCGGACGCGGGTCAGAGTGTAGCGGAAATCGGCCTCGGCCTGGTTCTTGTCCTCGGAGACCTGCACGAAGCGGCGGCCGATCGTCATGATCGAGCCCGAGGCGATGGCGGCGTAGGCGATCGCGGCAATGACCAGAAAACCGGGAATGGTGATCTCGGTGGCGCCGAGATGCAGCGTCAGCGCGCCGCCGATGGTCCAGAGCACGACGATGAAGGTCGCAGCCGACAGCAGCGCCGAGGTCACGCCGGCGATGAAGTCGACCGGCGAATCGGTCGCGATGCGCAGGTCCTCGGCGATCCGGTATTCCGGATTCTTGTGGTCGCCGCTGACGAGATTGAGCTGATAGTAGCGCCCGCTGGCCAGCCAGCGGGTGACGACGCTGTTGGTCAGCCAGGCGCGCCAGCGCCGCTGGATCGACATGCGCGCATAGACCTGGGCGACCCCGAGTATGACGCTGCCGATCGCGAGCGGGAAGAAGATCGCGGTGAGATGAAAGACCGTCGCCGAATCGCGTTTCTCGATCGCATCGAAGATCGACCGATTCCAGACGTTGATGCCGTACTGAAATCCGACAGTCGCAACGATCAGGAACAACAGCCCGATCGTGAATGCCCACGCCAGACGGTCGCCGCTCTGACCCCAATAACCGCGGGCGCTGATCCAGAACCGCGTCAGCAGATAGCGCTTGCGCAGCTGCTCTGCCTCTTCGGGCGACAGCTCCGGATCAGGCTCCACCAGTTCGGGCGGCGGCGGCTCAACCTGGGCGCCATTCTCGGCCGCGATCTCGATGATCGGCGCCTTCTCGGGCGCCTGTGCCGGCGGCCGCGCGGTGTCCTGAACCTGTCCCATCGCGCGATAACAGCAGTGCGAACAGAAGGTTCCCGGCCTGGTTCCCGCGCGATGCGCGCCGGTTTCAGGGCACCTGCGTGTTCGGCGCCATTGGTGGGGCGCGATACAGCGGCACCGGAACGACCTTGTTCAGCACGCGCGACAATTCCTCGATCGAATAGGGTTTGCGCAGCAGCTCGAAGCCATGCGTGCCCTGCTGCGCCAGCACATGGCTGTAGCCACTCGCGAGCACGACCGGCACGTTGAGCTCGAGCCGCCTGATTTCCTCGGCAAGTTCCAGCCCAGTCATGCCGGGCATCACGACATCGGTGAAGACGACGTCGAACCGGCTGGTGCCGCTGATCAGCTCCTCCAGCGCGTCTCTGGCGTTGTCGACCAGCGTGGTCCGATAGCCGAGCTCGGCCAGCGCTTCGGTCGCCGACCTGCCGACGTCGATGTTGTCCTCGACCACCAGCACCGACATGCCTCGACCGTCGATCGGCTCCGCATGGCTGCCGTCCTCGCCGCGCTGCACCTGGGCTGGAGCGACGCGCGGCAGATAGAGCGTGAACGTCGCGCCGCGGCCCGGCTGGCTCATGACCCCGATTTCGCCGCCGGACTGCTTCGCGAAGCCGAAGACCTGCGAGAGACCGAGGCCGGTGCCCTGGCCGATGGTCTTGGTCGTGAAGAACGGCTCGAAGATGCGTCCGAAATGCTCCGACGGGATGCCGACGCCGGTGTCCTGGACGGTGATGGCGACATAGCCCAGCGGCGGACGGTCGTGCGGCGCCGCCGGCGTCGGCAGCGCCGCTGCAGGGGCGACGGTGATGCTGAGACGTCCCTGGCCGGCCATCGCATCGCGGGCATTGACGGCCAGGTTGATCAGTGCCGTCTCGAACTGGCCAGCGTCGGAATTGACGTAGCACGGCTCGTCGGGAACGGAGACCGCGACCTCGACGCGTGACCCGACCAGGGTCTTGGTCATGTCGCGCAGGGTGACGACGCTGCGGCAGATGTCGAAGACCTCCGGCTTCAGCGTCTGGCGACGGGCGAACGCGAGGAGCTGCGACGTGAGCTTCGATGCGCGCGCCACCGTATCCGAGATCGCGTCGATATAGCGCTGCCGCCGTTCATCAGCCAGATTCGGCCGGCGCAACAGGTCGGCTGAGGCCCGGATCACGGTCAGCAGATTGTTGAAGTCGTGCGCAACGCCGCCGGTCAATTGTCCGAGCGCCTCCATGCGCTGACCGTGCTTGAGCGCATCCTCGGCCTCGAGGCGGCGGGCGGCCTCGACATGCAGGCGCTCGGTCCGCCGCTGGGCAAGGGCCAGGAAGACGATGAGCAGCGCGGTTGCCGGGATGCCGAAGATGAGATGCCGGCCGATCGTGCCGAGCCAGCGGTTGCGGATGGTCGACGTCGCAAGCCCTGCCGAGACGTAGACGGGATAGCCGCCGAGCCGCTGATACCCGACGAGACGCTCGACGCCATCGACCGGCGAGATCTCGGTGACGAGCTGCTCCGTATCTGCGGCCCGGGCGGCGATGTCGCTGGGCCCCGCAGCCGCCCTTCGCCCGCCGGCCGGGAAGCGCGCCAGAACGAGACCATCGAAGCGGCGCAGCGCGAAGTAGCTGCCGGGCGCCCGGCCGATCCGGGCATAGAAGTGCTCGAAATAATCCGGAAGCACCGAGGCCTGGATGATACCGGTGAAGCTGCCGTCGTCGCTCTGGCGGCGGCGGCTGATGCTGAAGAACGGCGCGCCTTGATAGGGCGGCCGCGGCGTCAACTGCGCGCCGATGAAGGTGCCGATGCTGTCCTTGACGTGGGCGCTGAAGTAGTCGCGGTCGAGGAACGTCATGTCCGGCGCCGGATAGATCATGCTGTTGACCAGCGGCCGGCCATTGGCGTCGAACACCCAGGCGGACTTCATCTGCGGGAGCGCGTCCGACAATTGTCGCAACCGGGCATGCAGCACCTGCTCGCGCGCCTTGATGTCGGCATCCGACAGATCGCGGACGACCTCGTCGATCTCCGAGAGGCTGCGCTCGATCGTCTCGAACACCTTCAGCGCGTGCTCGTGGACGATTTCGAGCGAGCGGCGGATCTCGCGATCGGCCTCCTCATACGTCGTGCCGTGGGATACGTAGGCCGTGATCACGAACAGCGCGACGGGAAGCGCGAGGGACGCGACCATCATCCAGCGCAGCATCGTCATCGATTTGCGTTGTGCGGTCTGCACGGTCGCTCCGGCTTCAAAGGGCCACGAGCTTAACGCAATCGACGGCAGCTACAAACTAGCCGCGCCCGAAACTTGCAGCGGTATCGGGCGCGGAAGGTGAGATCGAAAGCCGCCCGTCAGGCTAGATCTGCCGCTCGACCAGCTTGAACTTGAGTTCCGCGATCGCCTCGGCGGGGTTGAGCCCCTTCGGGCAGGCCTTGGCGCAGTTCATGATGGTGTGGCAGCGGTACAGCCGGAACGGGTCCTCGAGATTGTCGAGCCGCTCGCCGGTGGCTTCGTCCCGGCTGTCCTTGACCCAGCGCGTCGCCTGCAGCAGAGCGGCGGGTCCGAGATAGCGCTCGCTGTTCCACCAGTAGCTCGGGCACGAGGTCGAGCAGCAGGCGCACAGGATGCACTCGTAAAGGCCGTCGAGCTTCTCGCGATCCTCGTGGCTCTGCCGCCATTCCTTCTGCGGCGTCGGCGAGGTCGTCTTCAGCCACGGCTCGATCGAGGCGTATTGCGCGTAGAAATTGGTGAGGTCCGGCACCAGGTCCTTCACGACAGGCTGATGCGGCAGCGGATTGATCTTGACCGCGCCGTCCTTCACGTCGTGCATCGACTTGGTGCAGGCCAGCGTGTTCTGGCCGTCGATATTCATCGCGCAGGAGCCGCACACGCCCTCGCGGCAGGAGCGGCGGAAGGTGAGCGACGGATCGATGTGGTTCTTGATCCAGATCAGCCCGTCCAGCACCATCGGGCCGCAATCGTTGACGTCGACGTAGAAGGTATCGACGCTCGGATTCTTGCCGTCGTCCGGATTCCAGCGATAGACCTTGAACTCGCGGACCTCGGTGGCGCCGGCCGGCTTGGGCCAGGTCTTGCCGCCGGTGATCTGAGAATTCTTCGGAAGTGCGAACTCAGCCATTTCGGAAGGCCTTCTTGGGTTTGACGGACGGGCTCAGGTCACACGCGATCAGTACACCCGCGCCTTCGGCGGGATGTACTGCACGTCGTTGGTCATGGTGTAGTTGTGCACCGGGCGGTAATCGATCGTGGTTTTGCCGTCCTTGCTGTCGATCCACGCCAGCGTGTGCTTCATCCAGTCCTTGTCGTCGCGATCCGGAAAATCCTCGCGCGCATGGGCGCCGCGGCTCTCGGTGCGATTGACGGCCGAGTCCATCGTCACGACTGCCTGCGCGATCAGATTGTCGAATTCGAGCGTCTCGATCAGGTCGGAATTCCACACCAGCGATCGGTCGGACACCGCGATGTCGCCGATGCCGCCATACACCTTGTGGATCAGGTTATGGCCTTCCTGCAGCACCTCGCCGGTGCGGAACACGGCACAGTTGGTCTGCATCACGTTCTGCATGCTCTCGCGCAGCTTCGCGGTCGGCGTGCCGCCGGAGGCGTAGCGATAATGATCGAGCCGGCTCAGCGCCTTGTCGGCGGAGTCCTTCGGCAGATCCGGCTGCTTGCCGTTCGGCGTCAGCTTCTCGGCCAGCCGCAGCGCCGCCGCGCGGCCGAACACCACGAGGTCGATCAGCGAGTTCGAGCCGAGCCGGTTGGCGCCGTGCACGGACACGCAGGCCGCCTCGCCCACCGCCATCAGGCCGGGGACGATCGCGTTGTCGTCGCCATCCTTCTTGGTCAGCACCTCGGCGTGATAGTTGGTCGGGATGCCGCCCATGTTGTAGTGCACGGTCGGCACGATCGGGATCGGCTCGCGCGTCACGTCGACATTGGCGAAGATCTTGGCCGATTCGGAGATGCCGGGCAGACGCTCGGCCAGCACCTTCGGGTCGAGATGGTCGAGATGCAGGAAGATGTGGTCCTTCTTCCGGCCGACGCCGCGGCCTTCGCGGATCTCGATGGTCATCGCGCGGGAGACGACGTCGCGCGAGGCGAGGTCCTTGGCGGACGGCGCGTAGCGCTCCATGAAGCGCTCGCCTTCGGCGTTGACGAGATAGCCGCCTTCGCCGCGCGCGCCTTCGGTTACCAGACAGCCCGAGCCGTAGATGCCGGTCGGGTGGAACTGCACGAACTCCATGTCCTGCAGCGGCAGGCCGGCGCGCAGCGCCATGCCGCCGCCGTCGCCGGTGCAGGTATGCGCCGAGGTGCAGGAGGCATAGGCGCGGCCATAGCCGCCGGTCGCGAGGATGGTGGTCTGGGCGCGGAAGCGGTGCAAGGTGCCGTCGTCGAGCTTCAGCGCGATGACGCCACGGCAGACGCCCTGGTCGTCCATGATCAGGTCGATGGCGAAGAACTCGATGAAGAACTCAGCGGCGTGCCGCAGCGATTGGCCGTACATCGTGTGCAGCATCGCGTGGCCGGTGCGGTCGGCGGCGGCGCAGGTGCGCTGCGCCTGGCCCTTGCCGTAGTCCAGGGTCATGCCGCCGAACGGCCGCTGGTAGATCTTGCCGTCCTCAGTGCGGGAGAACGGCACGCCCCAATGCTCGAGCTCGTAGACGGCGTCGGGCGCGTTGCGCACCATGTATTCGATCGCGTCCTGATCGCCGAGCCAATCCGACCCCTTGACGGTGTCGTACATGTGCCAGCGCCAGTCGTCCTGGTGCATGTTGCCGAGCGAGGCCGAGATGCCGCCCTGCGCCGCCACCGTATGCGAGCGGGTCGGGAACACCTTGGTGATGCAGGCGGTGCGCAGGCCCGCCTCGCTGCAGCCGACGACGGCGCGCAGGCCCGCGCCACCGGCGCCGACCACGACGACGTCATAGGTGTGGTCCTCGATCGGATAGGCTTTTCCGTTCGTCGCGGGCGCGCCATTCGCGCTGCCATTTGCTCCGCCGGCCATAGGCTAGACTCCAGTGGACAGTTTGATGAGGGCGTAGATCGAGGCGAGCGCCACGGTCACCGCGAAGAAGTTGTTGGCCATGATCGCGACGAGCTTGAGCGGCTCGCTGTGCACGTAGTCCTCGATCACGACCTGCATGCCGATCTTCATGTGCCAGCAGCTCGCGATCACGAACAGCAGCATGATCACCGCAATCGGAATCGAGCCGAGTATCTGCGCCGCGCCGGCCTGGTTGCGGCCGAGCAGCATGATCACGACCACGACGACCGGCACGATCAGCAGGGTCATGGCGACGGCGGTGAGCCGCTGGCGCCAGAAGTCGCCGGTGCCGGAATGCGCTGCGCCGAGGTTGCGGACCCGGCCGAGCGGGGTGCGCATCGATTTCGCGTGTGCGTTGCTCATCGGCCGCCTCCCACTGCGTAAGCCACGATCCACACCAGGACGGTCAAGGTGATGCCGCCGATCAGGGCGCCCCAGGTGAGCGCCTCGCGCTCATTGGCCTTGAAGCCGTAGCCGAGGTCCCAGACGAAGTGGCGGATGCCGGACAGCAGGTGGTGCAGCAACGCCCAGGTGTAGCCGAACACGATCAGGCGGCCGAGGAAGCTGCCCATGAAGCCCTGGACATAGGAGTAGGCGCTGGGACCGGACGCGGCGGCGATCAACCACCAGGCCAGCAGCAGCGTCCCGAAATATAATGCAACCCCGGTGGCGCGATGGACGATCGAGAGAATCATCGTCAGCGTCCAGCGGTAGGTTTGCAGATGCGGCGAAAGCGGTCGTTCGATCCTGGCTGTCATTGGTTGCTTTGATGATTTCTTGTGGGCCGTGAACGCGGGGGGCTTGCGGCCGTGTGGATCGGCAGGCGGGCTTTATTTACGGAGAAGGAACAGGTGTTGCAACGGACAAATCGCCCAAATCCGAACAAGGATTCAGTCCTAGGCGACCGATCGCAAAAGGATCAATGGCCGTCGTGGTATACCAGAAACCGATCGCGCCCGGATGCGGCGAACTATTATTCATTCCTAACTCCTCACCAAGGCCACGACCAACGCGGCGAGACTGTCAAATAGCGCCGACTGTCGAGCGTTGATTCACCGCTTAGCTACGGTCCTGAGCAAGCCGGTTTCGCGGCAAGCGCCAGCGCCATCTGATGATTCTGCAAACCTGCCCGGAGCGATTCGCGGAGCAACAACCTGCGTTGCGACCGCCTGCGCTGCAGCAAATCTCCCTCGATCTCCCGCGTTCCTCGCCCACACGGGGCCCCTCCGCCGGTCGACTTTGCCGCATGTCGCCGCCCGGCGAAGCGGCCTAGTCTCAGGCGAGGTGCAACAGACGCGGTGCAGGAGGCCTCGATGCCGCTGCCGACGGTCCGACCGACAACCACCGAACGCCCGGCGCCACTGCCGGCGCGCAAGGTGTCGTCGCACGAGCCCGTCGAGGAGCCCCTGACCTGCGTGCTCGGCTTCACCGCCGCCGGCCTGTTCGCCGCCTGTCTCGCGCTGGCCATCCAGCATGAGATTGCCTCGCTCGCCGTGCTCGAATTCGTGCTGATCTGCGCCGCGCCGCCGCTGGCCGCGCTCGCCGGCCTCGCGATCGGACGACGGCGCTAGGCCGCCGTCACTTCGTATAGATGTCCTTGTACTGATCACGCAGCACGTTCTTCTGCACCTTGCTCATCGCATTGCGCGGCAGCTCATCGACCACGAACACGCGCTTGGGCATCTTGAATTTCGCCAGTCGGCCGTCGAGACCCTTGAGCACCCCGGCCTCGCTGACATCGGCCCCCGGATGGCGCACCACGACCGCCGTGACACCTTCGCCGAAATCGGGATGCGGCACACCGATGACGGCGGACTCGACCACGCCCGGCATCGCGTCGATCTCGCTCTCGATCTCCTTCGGATAGACGTTGAAGCCGCCGGAGATCACGAGGTCCTTGCCGCGGCCGACGATGTGGACGTAGCCCTGCTTGTCGATCTTGCCGAGATCGCCGGTGATGAAGAAGCCATCGTCGCGGAATTCCGACTTGGTCTTCTCAGGCATCCGCCAATAGCCCTTGAACACGTTCGGGCCCTTCACCTCGATCATGCCGATCTCGTCGCGCGCGAGCTCCTTGGCCGTCTCGGGATCGGTGACGCGCACCGAGACTCCGGGCAGCGGGAAGCCGACCGCGCCGGGCACGCGCTCGCCCTCGTAAGGATTCGACGTGTTCATGTTGGTCTCGGTCATGCCGTAGCGCTCGAGGACGGCATGGCCGGTCCGCGCGAACCATTCGCGATGGGTATCGGCGAGCAGCGGCGCCGAGCCGGAAATGAACAGCCGCATGTGGCTGGTCGTCTCCTTCGACAGCCGCGGGTTCTGCAACAGCCGCGTGTAGAACGTCGGCACACCCATCAGCACGGTGGCGCGCGCCATCAGGTCGATGATCAGATCCGGATCGAGCTTGGGCAGGAAGATCATCGACGCCCGCGCAAACAGCGTGACGTTGCTGGCCACGAACAGACCATGGGTGTGATAGATCGGCAGCGCGTGGATCAGCACGTCGTCCTTGGTGAAGCGCCAGTAGTCGATCAGGGTCAGCGAGTTCGAGGCGAGATTGTCGTGAGACAGCATCGCGCCCTTGGAGCGGCCGGTGGTGCCCGACGTATAGAGAATGGCGGCGAGATCATCGGCGCCACGTGGCACGGTGGTGAACGCCTTGTCGGCCTTGTCGGCCGCCTCGGTCAGCGAGCCCCTGCCCGACGCATCGAGCGTTTCCACCTTGGCGCCGACCTTGGCCGCCAGCGCGCCGATGCCCTCGGCCTTGGCCGGATCGCAGACGACGACGGTCGGCTCGGCGTCGCCGATGAAATAGTCGAGCTCGTTGAGCGTATAGGCGGTGTTGAGCGGCAGATAGACGCCGCCTGCACGCACCGTGGCGAGATAGAGCACGAGGCCGGACACCGACTTCTCGGTCTGCGCCGCAACCCGGTCGCCCGGCTTGACGCCGCGAGCCGCCAGCACATTCGCCATCTGCCCTGCCCGCGCGATCAGGTCGCCGTAGGTGATGCGCTGACCGTCATGGGTCTCGATCGCCAGGCGGCTGGGATCGTCGAGGCCATCGAACAGGCGGGAGAACAGATTGGCGTTGGCGGCTTGGTTCATGCAACATTCCCCTGGGAGCATCGGCAGGCCGGCAGTGCCAGCCGGCGGAACATCATGCTCGACGAAGACGAAAAGGGCCGGGACAGCGAACAAGACCGGTGACATCGCCATCACCACGGTCGCCATCTCTGATCGAGGCTGCTCTAGCAAAAACGCCCTTTCGAAGGCAACGGGAGACGCTGGGATATGGTCAAGGGAAAACGGATCGCGTGGATCACCGGCGGCGGCACCGGAATCGGCGAGGCCGGCGCACTGGCGCTCGCCGCCGACGGCTGGACGGTGATCGTCTCGGGCCGGCGCACGGCCGCGCTCCAGGCCGTGGTGGCCAAGGTTGTCGCGGCGGGCGGCACGGCCGAGGCCGTCGCGCTCGACGTTGCCAAGGCCGCCGACGTGCAGGCCGCGGCCGATGCCATCCTGGCGCGGCACGGCCGGATCGATCTGCTGGTCAACTCCGCCGGCGTGAACGTGCCGAAGCGGCGCTGGGACGACATGACCATCGAGGGCTGGAACCAGCTGGTCGAGATCAACCTCAACGGTGTGCTCTACTGCATGAAGGCGGTGCTGCCGGCGATGCGGGCGCAGCAGGACGGCACCATCATCAACGTCTCGTCCTGGGCCGGCCGTCATGTCTCGAAGATGCCGGGACCGGCCTACACCTCGACCAAGCACGCGGTGCTGGCGCTGACGCACTCGTTCAACATGGAGGAATGCGTCAACGGCCTGCGCGCCTGCTGCCTGATGCCCGGCGAGGTCGCCACGCCGATCCTCGAGCAGCGCCCGGTGGTGCCGAGCGCCGAGGAGCAGGCGCGGATGCTGCAGCCGGAAGACCTCGGCCGCACCATCGCCTTCGTCGCGAACATGCCGCCGCGCGTCTGCGTCAACGAGATCCTGATCAGTCCGACGTGGAATCGGGGATTCATCCAGACGCCGGAGAACAGGGATTGAGCGGGGCTGGATATCGGTTGCGGCAATCGTGTCGGCGCGGGTCATGAAGATCGAGGTGATGCCCAGCTACCGGTGTCGTCCCTGCGAACGCAGGGACCCATACCGCGTGATTGTTGTAGGAGGCAGGCGGCGAGTCCCGTGCAAAACAACTGAACCCTGTGGTTATGGGTCCCTGCGTTCGCAGGGACGACGGCGGAGGTTGGCGTTGGCAGCGTTGCCTTCGAGACAGAGTTGAATACGTGTGTGTTCACCCCGCGACGCATCCGCGCCCGAGCTGTGCTGAATTTGGTCGCCCCTCAAACAGAGGGCGCAGGGAAGGCCGGGCGCTGGCCGCGCCCGTGGCCCGCCAGCGAAAGAAAATGCTGGCGGCAGGTACCACAGGTCTGGCCGAGAACGCCCGGCCTTCCCCGCGCAACGGTTTTAACGGCTGCTTCGCGTTCTCCCTGGTGCGCCGGGCTGTCTGGCCACCATCCCCACGCGAAGCAAAGCCTCAACGTGAGTTGACATCAGCATCGGGATGTCAGGACCGCGCGACTTGACCGTGCGTGCATCGCCGTTCGTCCGCGCAGACTGATCCACGCTGCGTCGACACACGCCCATCGCATCCCACTGCCAACGGTTCGTGACGGTCGCGAAACGCCCCTCATGCGGCAGCAGGGACGTGCGGAAATGTGCAGGTGATTTGCCCGACGATGCAAGCCTTATTGCTGCGGCAAACTAACACGACGGGCAATTTGCGCATGGGAGGGATGCTGGCAGCCCCACCGTCATTGCGAGCGAAGCGAAGCAATCCAGAGTCCCGCCGGAGCTCTGGATTGCTTCGTCGCTTCGCTCCTCGCAATGACGGTGGCGAGCATCACGCTATCGACCGCCGGCATGATCCCCAGCCGCCTCATCATTCTGGTCGAGCTATTACCACGACAGCAGTCTGCTCCCTCCCCCTTGCGGGGAGGGGTTGAGGGTCCGCGGGCGTTGAATTCGGTGGCGTGCGTGACCCCGAACAACAAAGTGCGATGAACACGATCGGCGGATTATTGGCTGGGGGGCTCGGACTCCGATTGAGAGCGGACTCGTGTACCCGCCCCCCTCCCCGCAAGGGGGAGGGGAGCGCGCACCGCCCGCGTGGTGAGCGTCACGCACCTCTGGGAGAGCGCAGTCGCTATGCGCCTCAGAACGACGTGCCGCCGCCGAACCTGAACTCCTGGACGGTGTCGTATTTGCCCTTGGACAGCGGCACCGCGTAGTCGAAGCGCAGCGGGCCGAACGGCGAGGCCCAGATCAGGCCGACGCCGACGGAGGAGCGCACCACCTTGCTGTCATCGTACAGCAGGCCGCATTTGCAGGCCGCGGTGTTGACCTCGCCGGTCGCCGCCCAGGAGGTCGGGCCCTGATAGCCCCACAGCGAACCGGCATCGGCATAGACGGCGCCCTTCAAGCCCACTTCCTTCGGCAGGAACCAGAACGGCATCTGCAGCTCGGCCGAGGCGCCCCAATATTTGGTGCCGCCGAGCGCATCGCCGGTGGCGCCGAGGCTGCGATAGGTGATGTCGCGCGCCCCGATTCCGTTCGAGGCGAAGCCGCGCACCAGGCTCGGTCCCATCTGGAAGTGGTCGAGCATCCGCAGATCCTTGTCGCCGATCTTGTTCAGCATGCCGCCCTGCAGATGGATGATGCCGACGATGTCGGCCACCAGCGGCGAGTAATACTTCGCATCGACCGCCGACTTGAGGTAGCTGACATTGCCGCCGACGCCGGCGAAATCCTGCTTCCAGTCGATCAGCAGGCCATCGGTCGGGTTCTTGTTGTTGTCGAGCGTGTTGTAGCTGAGCGTGTAGCCGAGCGCAGAGGTCAGCGCGGCGCCGTCGCTCAGCTCCTTGCGGACCGGCAGGCTCGACTCGCCATCGCCGTAGCAGCCCCAGCCATAGTAGCCCGAGCTGGTCGAATTGGTCGGATCGACGCCGCCGAGCACGCTCTTGATGTAGGCCGGGGTCGGGTTGAAGGCGAGCAGGCTGTTGGCGGCGTTGTTGTTGCAGTTCTTGTAGTAGGACGGCAGTGATATCTCCTGGCGATACAGCGAGTAGCGCAACTGGAGCGAGAGGTCTTCGCGCAACTGGAAGCCGAGCCGCGGACTGAAGCCGATCGTCGTCACACCATAGCTCGTATAGCTGTTCGCCAGCTGCTGCTTGTAGTAGACATCCAGGCCGAGCGCGATCCGGTTGTCGAGCAGATAGGGCTCGACGAAGGACAGCGAGACGCCCCTGCTGTATTGGCCGTAGCTCACGGACGCCTTGGCGTACAGACCGCGGCCGAGGAAGTTGCGCTCCGAAACCGAGACCTCACCCAGCGCGCCATCGGTGGTCGAATAGCCGCCGGAAACGGAGAGGTCGCCGGTCGACTTCTCCTCCAGATTGACCACGAGGATGACGCGGTCGCTTGACGAGCCCGGTTCGGCCGCGATCTTCACGTCCTTGAAGAAGTCGAGATTCTTCAGCCGGCGCTCGGCGCGGTCGACCAGCGCGCGGTTGTAGGCGTCGCCCTCGGACAGATCGAACTCGCGCCGGATCACGTACTCGCGGGTGCGGGTGTTGCCGCGGATGGTGATGCGCTCGATATAGGTGCGCGGGCCCTCGTCGACCTGGAACACGATCGCGACCGTATGCGCTTCCAGATTGCGGTCGCCGCGCGGACGCACGACGGCGAAGGCAAAGCCGCGACGCGAGGCCTCGATCTGCATCTCCTCGACCGACTTCTCGAGCTGCTCGACGTTGTAGAGCGCGCCGACATTGACGCGCGAATAGCCGCGCAGCGTGTTGGCGTCGAGCGCCGCGACGCTCGACTGGAACTGCACCGAGCTGACGCGGTATTGCTGGCCCTCCTCGATCTGGAACGTGACCAGGAAGCCCTTCTGGTCCGGGTCATATTCGCTGAGCGCCGCGACGACCTGAACGTCGGCATAGCCGTTCTTCAGATAGAAGCGGCGGATAAGGTCGCGATCGGCCTCGACGCGGTCGGGGTCGTAGACGTCGTTGTTGCCGAGGAAGCTGAGCCAGTTCGTTGCGTGCGTCTTGATGACGTCGCGCAGGCGCGCGGCGGAATAGGCGTTGTTGCCGACGAAGCTGATCGACTTCACGCCCGTCTTGACGCCCTCTTCGATGGTGAAGACGAGGTCGACGCGGTTGTTGGGCTGCTCGATGATCTCGGGCGTGACGCGGACGTCGTAGCGGCCGGAGCGGCGGTAGATCTCGGCGATGCGCTGCGCGTCCGACTGAACCATCGGACGGGACAGCGTGCCGCGCGGCTTCGACTGCACTTCCGCCGAGAGCTGCTCGTCCTTGACCTTCTTGTTGCCCTCGAAGGCGACGCGGCCGATCACGGGATTCTCGACCACGCGCACGATCAGCCGGCCGCCCTGCCGGTCGATCTTCACGTCGGCGAACAGGCCGGTCTGGACCAGGGCCTTGAGGCCGTCGTCGACCTGGCCGGCATCGAGCGTGCCGGCGGGACCCGGCTTGAAATAGGAGCGGATGGTGTCGGATTCGACGCGCCTGTTACCCTCGACGGTGATCGCGCTGGCGACGGCGGGTGCCGCCGCGGCCATGCGGGGCAGCGAGGAAACGGGCATGGCCAGCAGCATCAGGGCAAGCACGCCCAGCAGTCTCAGACGCATCATCGACGCTCTTTCGAAAGTCAGAGTCCTCGGCGCGCAGACGTTCGTCGGCACGCCACCGGAATCGCTGATGCCCGTCAAAGATGGTCGCGATGCGCCGATCTCGTTTCGTGAAATGTCTGATGATGCTGGATGTGACTGAGTGTTTCCGGTCAGACAAGATTCTCGGGCCAACCGAGCGGCAGAGGGCATGAGCAGCTAATAAGTGCGTCGCCCGCGCTGCGACCGGAAGGCCACGGCTGAGACGGACATCTCCGTTAAGCAATCGGCCCGGCCGCGCCGCATTCGGTGGCTTCCGAAATCAAATTCTACAAATCTTCGGAAATTGGCAATACGAGGGAAAAACGAGGGTGCTAATTGATCGTCATCCGAACTAAGCCCCCAAGTAGTTCGGCCAAGGCCCGGTGCGCGTAGATTCCCATTTATATTCCGGCGCACCGGGCCGCCCGTTTTCCCTCGCGCGCGAGCCGATGGCCCGTAGGATGGGCGGAGGCGGTCGTGCCGCGGCTCCATCCGAGGTCGCGGCAGCGCCATGCCCACGGTCTGAGCGCGAATGCGCTGCGCGGCGGTGTGCAGGCCGCCGCCTTCGGCGGCCGCCTTGCCCTCCCACGGTTCCCGCCGCCCCACCCGAATCACCACAATGTCCGCCGCTGTTGCGAAATTGCCTCTGGATCGGGGCGGGAAAACCGATCAAAACGGGCGGCAGCGCCGATGGTTAATCGCGTCTTAACCTCGCCCCACCTATGGTGACCAGACAGGCACCGGTTCATGGGCGATCGGCGGCTTCCACTGGTTTGGCGCGCGTTTTACGTATGGCAATGACCGCTTCATCCCCCGCGCCCGCTGGCGCCAGCCATTCGGAGAGCGAACGCTCGCCGTTTGCGCGGCTGAACGAGCTGCTCGCCCCTTACAAGCCGGGCAAGCCGATGATCACACTCGCCGTTGGCGAGCCGCAGCATCCGGTGCCGGACTTCGTCGGGCCTGTATTGGCCCAGCACATCGCCGAGTTCGGCCGCTACCCGGCCGCCAAGGGCATCGAGCCGTTCCGCAAGGCGGCCGCCGGCTGGCTGTCGCGCCGATTCGCGCTGCCGCGCGCTGTTGATCCCGAGCACGAGATTCTGGTCCTGAACGGCAGCCGAGAGGGCCTGTTCTTCGCCGCCCATGCGGCGCTCCGCCATGTCGGCCCGCGCCGCGGACGGCCCGCGATCCTGATGCCGAACCCGTTCTATCCGGTGTATGGCGTCGGCGCCCGCACCGCCGGCTGCGACTCCATCTATCTGCCGACCACGCGCGACAACGGCTTCCTGCCCGATCTCGATGCGATCGACGAGGCGACCCTGGCGCGCACGATCGCGTTCTACCTCGCGACGCCGGCCAACCCGCAAGGCTCGGTGGCATCAGCGGACTACATGCGCAAGCTGGTCCAGCTCGCCAACGCTTACGGCTTCCTGATCTTCAGCGACGAATGCTATTCGGAGATCTACACGAAGGCGGCACCCGGCAGCATGCTCGAGCATGCCGGACCCGACTACACCAACGTGGTCGCGTTCCAGTCGCTGTCGAAGCGCTCCAACGTGCCGGGCATGCGGATCGGCTTCGCCGCCGGCGACCGCCGATTCCTCGCGGGCTTTCACGAGCTGCGCAACGTCGCGGCGCCGCAGGTGCCGGTGCCGCTGCAGCACGTGGCCGTCGCCGCCTATGCCGACGAGGCGCATGTCGAGGAGAACCGGCGGCTGTACCGCGCCAAGTTCGATCTCGCCGACCAGATCATCGGCAACCGCTATGGCTACAAGCGTCCCGATGGCGGCTTCTGCGTCTGGCTCGACGTGGCTGATCGCGGCGGCGACGAGGACGTGACGTTGCGGCTGTATCGCGACGCCGGCGTGCGCGTGGTGCCCGGCAGCTACCTGGCGCGGCCGCAAGCCGACGGGTTCAATCCGGGCCTGGGCTACATCAGGCTGGCGCTGGTGGCGGATGCCGGATCCACCGGTGAGGCGTTGCACCGGCTGGTCGAGGTCCTGGGATAATCGCGGGGCTGATGCAGATGCCGGCGATCGAACGAGTCATCCCCCTGGTCAACCACCTGCCGACGTCGCTGCGCGACGCGCTGGTGCGACGGCTGCGCGAGCTCGCGGGCCTCTGCCTGATCGCGCTGTGCGGCGTGGCCGCGGCGGCGCTGATGACGTGGTCGGTGCAGGACCCCAGCCTGAGCCACGCCACCTCGCGCGCCATCCGCAACATCGTCGGCTATCCCGGCGCGATCAGCGCCGATCTGCTGATGCAGATCCTCGGTCTCGGCTCGATCATGGCGATCCTGCCGCTTTCGATCCGTGGCTGGCGGATGATGACGCACCGGCCGTTCGACCGCGAGGCGCTGCGCTTCGGCGCCTGGATTCTCGGCGCCGTCATCGCCGCCGGCTTTGCCAGCTGCTGGCCGCGCTCGCACGCCTGGCCGCTGCCGACCGGCCTCGGCGGCGTGGTCGGCGACGCCCTGGTGCGCGCACCGGCCGTGGTGTTCGGTCCGCCCGGTGTGATCTATCGGCTGGTGCTCGGCGCCCTTCTTCTGGTTGCGATGATCGGCTGCCTGCTGGTGGCCGGCGGCATGGGCGCGAAGGAAGCCGATCCGAGCCTGCTCGCGGATGAGGACGACGACACGCCGCTGGCCGACCCCGAGGACGACGACGACCGCAAGGCGATCCGGCTCGGCTGGGTGTTCCACGCCATCATGAGCGCCAAGGCCCAGGTCGTCTGGTTCCTGAGCACGGCCTATCGTGCGCTGGTCTCCTCCGGCCCGCAGCCGCGCGCCGCCGCCGCAGGCCGGCAGGAGCCCAGCCTGGGTCGCGGCAAGCCGACGCTCGCGCCCGAGATGGACGAGGACGGCGGCGACGAGGACGAGGCCGACGAAGGCGAGGATGAAGAAGAGGAGGAGGAGCCCGCTCCCCGCGCCCGCAAGAAGCCCGCGGCCAAGACGCCGGCCCGCAAGGCCAACGACAAATACGACCTGCCCTCGGTCTCGATGCTGGCGGCGCCGAAATCCTCCGACCGCCAGCCGCTGTCGAAGAGCGAGCTGGAGGCCAATTCGCGCGCGCTGGAAGGCGTGCTGCAGGACTTCGGGGTGCGCGGCGAGATCGTCAAGGCGCATCCCGGCCCGGTCGTCACGCTGTACGAACTGGAGCCGGCGCCGGGCATCAAATCGTCCCGCGTCATCGGCCTCGCCGACGACATCGCCCGCTCGATGAGCGCGCTGTCGGCGCGCGTCGCCGTCGTGCCCGGCCGCAATGCCATCGGCATCGAGCTGCCCAACGCGCATCGCGAGAAGGTGTACCTGCGCGAGCTGCTCGTCGCCAAGGAGGCGACCGAGAGCGTCGCCAAGCTGCCGCTCTGCCTCGGCAAGAACATCGGCGGCGAATCCATCATCATCGACCTCGCCCGCACCCCGCACATGCTGATCGCCGGCACCACCGGCTCGGGCAAATCGGTCGCCATCAACACCATGATCCTGAGCCTGGTCTATCGCCTCAGGCCCGACCAGTGCCGGCTGATCATGGTCGACCCGAAGATGCTCGAACTGTCGGTCTATGACGGCATTCCGCATCTCCTCACGCCTGTCGTCACCGATCCGAAGAAGGCCGTCGTCGCGTTGAAATGGGCCGTGCGCGAGATGGAGGAACGCTACAAGAAGATGGCCAAGCTCGGCGTGCGCAACATCGACGGCTACAACGCCCGTCTGGGCGAAGCGCGCGCCAAGGGCGAGGAGCTGACGCGCACCGTCCATACCGGATTCGACAAGGAGACCGGCAAGGCGATCTACGAGGAAGAGAAGCTCGACCTCGATCCCCTGCCCTACATCGTCATCATCGTCGACGAGATGGCCGACCTGATGATGGTCGCCGGCAAGGACATCGAGGGCACGGTGCAGCGCCTCGCGCAGATGGCGCGTGCCGCCGGCCTGCACGTCATCCTGGCGACGCAGCGCCCGTCGGTCGACGTCATCACCGGCACCATCAAGGCGAACTTCCCGACCCGCATCTCCTTCCAGGTCACGTCCAAGATCGACAGCCGCACCATTCTCGGCGAGATGGGCGCCGAGCAACTGCTCGGCCAGGGCGACATGCTCTACATGGCCGGCGGCGGCCGCATCAGCCGCGTGCACGGCCCGTTCTGCTCCGACGAGGAGGTCGAGAAGGTCGTCAAGCATCTCAAGGCACAGGGCTCGCCGGAATATCTCGAGGCGGTCACCGCCGAGGAGCCGAGCGAGGAGGATGGCGCCGTGTTCGATGCCACCGGCATGGGCGGCGGTGGCGGCGGCGACGACCTGTTCTCCCAGGCGGTCGCCGTGGTCAAGCGCGACCGCAAGGCCTCCACCAGCTACATTCAACGCCGGCTGCAGATCGGCTATAACAAGGCCGCTTCGCTGATGGAGCGGATGGAACAGGAAGGCATCGTCGGCCAGGCCAACCACGCCGGCAAGCGCGAGATCCTGGTGCCCGAGGAGGAAGGCGGGTTCTGACGGCCCCGATGGCCGCAGAAACGCCGCTTCGGTGCCCGATCTTCACGCGATTACGATCACGCTGCCCGGCCGAACCGGGATAGAACGCGTAAAACCTCAGGACGTCGTTTTGAAAAGCTCCTTGTTGAACAGCACGTTTTCGTATCACGCAGCTTGGCGCGGGCGCCGGATCGGCGCTTGGCTGGTCGCCTGCGCCGTGACGATATGCTCTGTCGCCGGTGCGTCCGGTCACGCCGCCGCGCAGGGCACGCCGGCTCCGAAATCAGGCCCGAAGAGCGGCTCCCAGCTCAGCGCCTCCGACCAGCAGCGGGCCGGCCAGAGCCCCTCGACCACCCAGACGGCCCCGCCCAACCCGGTCATTCCCGATCCCCGGCGCAACGTGCCGGCCAGCATCTTCACCTCGTTCGACGCCAACCAGAAGGCGCAGGCGGCCAAGGTCAGCGCCTATCTGTCGTCGCTGCAGACCCTGGTCGGGAACTTCGTCCAGGTCGGCCCGGACGGCAGCAAGACCAAGGGCGATTTCTACATCCAGAAGCCCGGCAAGGTCCGCTTCGAATACGAGCCGCCGACGCCGATCGACGTCATCGCCGACGGCTCTTCCTTGGTGGTGCGCGACCGCAAGCTCGCGACCCAGGACGTCTATCCGCTGTCGCAGACGCCGCTGCGTTATCTGCTGTCCGACCGCATCGACCTGTTGAAGGACACCAACGTGATCGCGGTCGCCGCCGACGACCTCTACGTCACGATCACGATCGAGGAGAAGCAGGCCCTGATCGGGACCAGCCGGCTGATGCTGATGCTCGGCGCCAAGGACGGCCAGCTCAAGCAGTGGACCGTGACCGATCCGCAGGGCTACGACACCACGATTGCCGTCTACAATCTGGATACGACCAAGAAGCTCGATCCGGCGATGTTCAAGATCGACTTCACGGCCTACCCGTCCACACCGCCGGGCTGAGGCCGCCTCTCGCGCTCGCTCAGCGCGATTCGAGCCCGCGCACCTTCCACTGCGCTTCGGACAGTGCGAGCTTCTCGAAGCGCTTGCGCGCCTCCTCGAGGTCATCGGCCGGAAGCGCGTCGCAGCCGGGCCGATCGCGCAGGATCATCGACGTCGTCGCCCAGCTCAGACGCGCGGCCTTGCAGGCCAGCAGCAGGTCCGTGATGCGATCCTCCTCCAGCAGCGATTCGATCGTCTCGATGGTAACGACGCAGAGCAGCGCCAGCGCTGCGATCACGGCAGGGAAATCGCCGGTGGCGCAGAAGCGGTTGACGGCGGAGTCGCCGAGCTTGCCGGTCCGGCTGAGGGCGGCAACCTCGGCCTTGACCTGCTGATAATCCCATATCGCGCGCATCGCCGCGCCGGGCGAGCGCGTCGGCGTCGCCTGAAGGGTGGCGCGGGTCGCCGGCGGTGCGGCCTTGATGAAGCGGGCGCGGGCGCCCTCGCTGGCCGCGGCGACGAAGGCCCGCGACAGCTTGGCCGGCAGGTCGGTGCGCAGCGCCAGCTTCTCGGCGAGATCCTCGTCGCGCTCGGCGATCTTGAACAGGCTGCGATAGCCGTCCTCGGACAGCCGCGCGGAAAGATTCTGCGCCAGCGCCATGCGCACCGCCGGAAAGCCGCGCGCGATTAGCTGCGTCGTGAGGCTGTCGCCGATGCCCCTGCGGCTGGCGATCGCGACGAGATGCGCCGGGCTGCCGGTGCGGATGAACTCGGCGAGATCGCGCTCGGTCAGCACCGCCGCCTTGGCCAGCATCGGCCCCGCGACGCGCAATTCGGGGTGAACGGCGAGCATCCGCGCCGTCGCGTAAGGCGCGCGCTCGACGCCGGCGAGCGCCATGCTCAGCTCGGCCAGCAGCTCGGTCGCGACCTGCGGCATCAGCCGGGCGAACATCTGATCGTAGAGATCGAGCTGCTCGGTCGACGCCGGCCGCGGACCGGCCAGGAACAGGCTGGTGGTCCGGCGTAGCATGTCGGTGGCGAGCTCGGACACCGTCCGTGCATCACCGGCGGGCGTCTTGGCGGTCGGAGCTGCCGCAGGCGCTGGAGGCATCACACGTCCCTCGTTGGGCGCCTCCCCCGGCTGTGACGGAGGCGCGGGTCGATCATCAATTGAGGAAGAATGCGAAGGCCGGACTAAAGGGGCGTTAAGCGCAGCGGACGGAGCTGCAACCCCACGCGGCTGTCGTTAATGGATTGCGACAGAGCGCGGCAACGACAATGTTCCCGTATTGTTCTTGCGAACGATGCCGGCTTCCGCTAGCCTCCTTGCCCGGGAGGGGCATCATGGTCCAGCGCGTTTCCACCGTTGCCTTCGAGGGGATCGAGGCCCGCGCGGTCGACGTGCAGGTCCAGGTCGCGCCCGGCCTGCCGGCCTTCGCGATCGTTGGCCTGCCGGACAAGGCGGTGTCGGAAGCGCGCGAGCGGGTGCGCTCGGCGCTGATCGCCTCGGGCCTGGCGCTGCCGGCGCGGCGCATCACCGTCAATCTGGCCCCGGCCGACGTGCCCAAGGAAGGCAGCCATTACGATCTGCCGATCGCGCTCGGCCTGATGGCCGCGATCGGCGCCATTCCGCCGGATGCGCTCGGCGGCTTCACCGTGCTCGGCGAGCTCGGGCTCGACGGCTCGATCGCGCCAGTCGCCGGCGTGCTGCCGGCGGCGATCGGCGCCAATGCGCGCGAGGAAGGATTGATCTGCCCGGCCGCCTGCGGCGCCGAGGCGGCGTGGGCGAGCCCGGACCTGCAGATCATCGCGGCGAGCTCGCTGATCCAGATCGCCAACCATTTCAAGGGCACGCAGGTGCTGTCGCGGCCGCAACCGAAGATCCAGGAGGCGCCCGCAAGCCTGCTCGACCTGCGCGACATCAAGGGCCAGGAGAGCGGCAAGCGCGCGCTCGAGATCGCGGCCGCCGGCGGGCATCATCTGCTGATGATCGGCTCGCCCGGCGCCGGCAAGTCGATGCTGGCGGCGCGGCTGCCGTCGATCCTGCCGCCGCTGTCGCCGGCAGAGCTCTTGGAAGTCTCGATGATCGCCTCGGTCGCCGGCGAGATCGAGGGTGGCGCGCTGACGTCGCGCCGGCCGTTCCGCAGCCCGCATCATTCCGCGAGCATGGCGGCGCTGACCGGCGGCGGCCTGCGCGCCCGACCCGGCGAGATCTCGCTGGCGCATCAGGGCGTGCTGTTCCTCGACGAACTGCCGGAGTTCGATCCGCGCGTGCTGGATTCGCTGCGCCAGCCGCTCGAGAACGGCGAGGTCTCGATCTCGCGCGCCAACCACCGCGTCACCTACCCTGCCCGCTTCATGCTGGTCGCCGCGATGAATCCGTGCCGTTGCGGCAACGCGTTCGAGCCCGGCTATGCCTGCAAGCGCGGCCGCATCGACCGCTGCACGTCCGACTACCAGACGCGCATCTCCGGCCCGCTGATGGACCGCATCGACCTGCGCATCGAGGTCCCCGCCGTCACCGCCGCCGACCTCATCCTGCCGCCCGCCAAGGAAGGCTCGGCCGAGGTGGCCGCCCGCGTCGCCGCCGCGCGCGACCTGCAGCGCGCCCGCTATGCCAAAGCCGGCCTGCCGCACATCCGGACCAACGCCGAGGCCCCCGCCGCCGTGCTCGACGAAATCGCCAGGCTCGACGCGCCCGGCCAGAAGCTGCTGCGCGAAGCCGCCGAGACGATGCGGCTGTCCGCCCGCGGCTATCACCGCGTCCTGCGCGTGGCGCGGACGCTCGCCGATCTCGACCACACTGATGCGATCGGCCGGCTGCATCTGGCCGAGGCGCTGTCGTATCGCGCGCTGGCGGAGGACAGCCGGCATGCGGCGTAAAGGCGCCCCCTCCCCCTCAACACTCCGGTAACGACTTCTCTTTACGCTCCGACAACCATAGGGCCCGCGTTTTGTCCTCAGGCCTGCCGCGTCGGTGCGTATCATGTTGCGTTTCAAGGTCCTCGTCTCGGCTGTGCCGCTGATCGCGGCCGCTGTCATCGCCAGACTCGAATTGGCGCCCTCCCCGCAGCCCTGCATTGCCGTCGGTGCCGACAGCGTCTCGCTCGGCTCGGCGCCGTTTACCGCCGATCTCCATGTCGACGTCACCGATGACCCGGCGCTCGCCACCGTTCGCGTGGCGCTGGCCGACAGTCCGGAGACGGCTGATCTCGTCGTGGTCGACGATGTGCTCGCCAAGGAGGATCGTGGCTGCGGCATGACTGCCGCGACTGCGGTCGTCGCGATCGCCGCCGATCCGCATCCTGGCGCGCTCCGGATCCATCTCGCCAAGGACAGTGCAGCAGATGCTCACGCCGCCGCGCTCATCGTCTCGGCCCGCGGCCACGACTCACCGCCGGCCGATCCGGTTCGGTGAGTCGGGCTAACGCCCGGTTCACCATCTCAGCACGGCTTCATCGCGCGTGCATGACCTTTCAAAGTCTCAGCAATACCGACGCCGCATGGTGCGGGCCGGCCATGACATTGGGATCGAAATCGTCGGGGGTGATCGAGATGGGACCGATTTTTCACGTCAGGCTGCGCCTGCGCCGGTTCATGCGCCGTCACCGCACCATCTTCGCCATCCTGCGCTCGCTGATGATCTTCTCCGCCGGCTTCGGCGGCGCGTACGGCTTCATCAAGGCCAGCATCTCCGACAACTCCGGCTATAACCCGCACACGTTCGCGATCGGCGCCAGCTTCCTGTTCGCGCTCGCCTGCGTCGGCCTGGCCACGCTCAGCATGCGGCTGCGCTTCGTCGCCAGGAAGATGCACAAGATTGCGCTCCACAACGAGGTGCTGGCCGACCGGAACTGGGAGCTGCAGGAAGCCGAGCAGCGCGCCCGCAATCTGTTCGAGCAGCAGGGCGATCTCATCGTCATGCGCGAGCGCGGCGGCAGCATCATCTTCGTCAACGACGCCTATTGCCGGATGGCGGGCCTCGATCGCGACAACCTGCTCGGCAGCGCGTTCACCTTCGAGCTGATCGAGCAGGGCGACAGCGCGCTGGAGCCGAACGGCACGCGCGTCCACGACCAGCGCATCGAGAGCGCGATCGGGCCGCGCTGGATCGCGTGGCGCGAGGCGCTGGTGCGTTCCGACGCCGGCCAGCCCGCCGTGCTGCAATGTGTCGGCCGCGACGTCACCGACCGCACCGAGACCGAGCGGGCGCTGGCGGACGCGCGCGATCAGGCCAACGCCGCGAACCGCGCCAAGTCGCGGTTCCTGGCGATGGCCAGCCATGAGATCCGCACGCCGCTGAACGGCATCCTCGGCATGAGCGGACTCTTGCTCGAAACGCAGCTGACGCCGGAGCAGACGACCTACGCCAAGGCGGTCCGCACCTCGGGTGAGGCCTTGATGTCGCTGATCGACGAGCTGCTCGACTATTCCAAGATCGAAGCCGGCAAGCTGGCGCTCGAGGCGCAGCCGTTCTCGCTGGCGGCGCTGATCGAGGAGATCACCGAGCTGCTGGCGCCACGGGCGCAGGCCAAGCAACTGGAGATCGCGGCCTATCTCGACGAGCGGCTGCCGACCTGGGTGACGGGCGACGCCGCGCGGCTGCGCCAGGTGCTGCTCAACCTCGCCGGCAACGCCATCAAGTTCACCGCGACGGGCGGCGTTGCCCTGATCGCCGAGCCCGGCATCTGGCCGAACGAGATCAGCTTCCAGGTGTGCGACACCGGCATCGGCATCGCAGCCGACGCGCAGGAGCGGATCTTCCGCGAATTCGAACAGGCCGACGACAGCGTGGCGCGCAGCTTCGGCGGCACCGGGCTTGGCCTTGCGATCTCGGACCGGATCGTCAAGCGGATGGGCGGCCGCATCGCGCTGCAGAGCGCGCTCGGCGCCGGCTCGACCTTCGAGGTGTCGGTGCCGCTGCCGCCGGCGCTGGAGCGCGGCGAGCAGAACAGCTTCCGCGGCCCCGATCTCGCAGGACGGTCGATCATGCTGGTCGCGCCGGCCGGGCTGCAGGCCAAGCTGATCGAGCGGCGCTTGCAGAACTGGGGCGCGCAGACCTGCCTGGTCGCCGAGGCCGAGGTGGCGGAGGCCCTGCTGCCCGAACGCGCCTGGCACGCCGTGCTGGTCGACGACAGCATCGGCGGCGATGTATCGCTGCGTGTGGGCGGGGTCGCGCAACGTCATACGACGCGGCTGATCGTGCTGGTGACACCGGCGAGCCGCCACGAGCTGGCGCCGGGGGCGCCATTCAACGGCTATCTCGTCAAGCCGCTGCGGGCCGCATCGCTCGCCGCGCGCGTGAGCTTCGACACCGACGGCACGGTCATGGCCGACGATCCGATCCCGACCATCGCGCCGCCGATCGCGGCCCAGGCCGGCACGGGACTGTCCATCCTGGTCGCCGAGGACAACGACATCAACGCACTGCTGATGCGCTCGCTGCTGAGCAAGCTCGGCCACCACGCCGACATCGCCGTGCATGGCGAAGCCGCGCTGGACTCCTGGCTCGCGGCGCGCTCGGCCGGCGCGCCCTATGATCTGATCCTGATGGACGTGCAGATGCCGAAGCTCGACGGCATTGCCGCCGCCAGGCGCATTCGCGCCATCGAGGCCAGCGAGCCCGGCGGCCGCACCCCGATCCTGGCGCTCACGGCCAATGCTCTGGTCGAGGACCGTTACGCCTGCTTCGAGGCGGGCATGGATGGGTTCCTGGTCAAGCCGATCGATCGCGACAAGCTCGACGAGGCGCTGGCGAATCTGGCGGCGGCGCGACAGGTGCCAGCGTAGGTCATCAGTTGGAGCGGATCAGCTCGCGCCGCGCTCGCGGGCCCCGCTCACAACCGCCTCAGCGCCACCGTCTCGATCTCGTGATCCGCGCCCTTCTTCAGGATCAAGGTCGCACGCGGCCGTGTCGGGAGGATGTTGTCCTCGAGATTGGCCAGGTTGGTGCGCTCCCAGATCGCGATCGCGGTGGCGATGGCCTCCTCGTCCGACAGCAGCGCGTAGCGGTTGAAGTAGGACCGCGGATCATGGAACGCCGTGTCGCGCAGCGACAGGAAGCGCTTGACGTACCATTTGCGCAGGATCGCCTCGTCGGCGTCGATGTAGACCGAGAAGTCGAAGAAGTCGGAGACGACCGGCACGGCCTGGCCATCGCGCGGCAGCGGTCCGGTCTGCAGCACGTTGACGCCTTCGACGATGAGGATGTCCGGCTGGTCGATCTCGGCCCACTGATTGGGGACGATGTCGTAACTCAGATGGGAATACACCGGTGCGCGCACGGGATGGCGGCCGGCCTTGATGTCGGAGAGAAAACCGAGCAGCCGCGGCAGGTCATAGCTTTCCGGAAAGCCCTTCTTCTGCATCAGGCCCTGCCGCTCCAGCACCGCGTTCGGATACAGGAAGCCGTCGGTGGTGATGAGATCGACCTTGGGCCGCGGCGACCAGCGGGTCAGCAACGCCTGCAGCACGCGCGCAGTGGTGGACTTGCCGACCGCCACCGAGCCGGCGACGCCGATGATGTAGGGCATCTTGCGGTCGCGGATGCCGAGAAACTGGCGCTGCGCGTAGTACAGCCGCTGCGCCGCATCGACATACATCGACAGCAATCGCGACAGCGGGAGGTAGATGTCCTCGACCTCCTGAAGGTCGAGACGATCGTGCATCGACCGCAGCTTGGAGAACTCGCCGGGCTCCAAGGTCATCGGCGTGTCGTTGCGCAGCTCGGCCCATTGTTCGCGGGTGAAGACGCGGTACGGATTATATTGTTGTTCGGTGGTGCGCATGTCCATGACGCTGCCCTTCGTTTCCCCCGCCGTCGCGCCCTACTCCGTCTTGCGCGACGCCTTTTCTTCCAGCCCCGATTGGCCGGTCCGCTTGCCGAGCGCCGCCTCGACCTCCTCGAGCCGGACGTCGCGCGACTTCAACAACACCAACAGATGAAACAGCAGGTCGGCGCTTTCGGAGATCAGATGCTCACGGTCGGTGCCAAGTGCGGCGATGACCGTCTCGACCGCCTCCTCGCCCATCTTCTTGGCACATTGCGGCGGACCCTTGTCGAGCAGCTTGCGCGTATAGGACGCCTCGCCGCCCGCCGCGGCGCGCGCGTCGATGATGGCAGCCAGATCGTGAAGCGTGAAGCGGGACATCAGCCGGTACTCGGAACGCCTGCCCGACCACGGCGGCCGGACCAGCGTTCATCTAACATTTTTGCGACGCAATGTCGTCAGGGATCGAGCCGCATCGGCAGCCCCTGGCGCACCATGTGCTCCTTGGCCTGCCGGATGGTAAATTCCCCGAAATGGAAGATTGACGCCGCCAGCACCGCGGTCGCGTGGCCCTCGCGGATGCCGTCCACCAGATGATCGAGGTTACCGACACCGCCGGAGGCGATCACCGGCACCGGGACGCTGTCGGCGACTGCCCGGGTCAGCGGCAGGTCGAAGCCCTGGCGGGTGCCGTCGCGGTCCATCGAGGTCAGCAGGATCTCGCCGGCACCGAGCGCGACCACCTCCTGGGCGTATTCCAGGGCATCGATGCCGGTCGATTTGCGGCCGCCATGGGTGAAGATCTCCCAGCGGCTGCCGCCGCCCGGCCGCGACACGGACTTGGCGTCGATCGCCACCACGATGCACTGCTCGCCGAACTTCTCGGCCGCCTCCTTGACGAATTCGCGCCTGCTCACCGCGGCCGAATTGATCGAAACCTTGTCGGCGCCGGAACGGAGCAGGGTCTTGATGTCGTCGATGGTGCGCACGCCGCCGCCGACCGTGACCGGCATGAAGCAGGCCTCCGCCGTGCGCCGGACGACGTCCAGCATGATGCCGCGGTTCTCATGGGTGGCGGTGATGTCGAGGAAACACAGCTCGTCGGCGCCGGCCGCGTCATAGGCGATCGCGGCTTCGACCGGATCGCCGGCATCGCGCAGATTGACGAAGTTGACGCCCTTGACGACTCGTCCGTCCTTGACGTCGAGGCAGGGAATGACACGGACCTTGAACATCCTGTTTCCTCCTACGCACGCGCCGCGCGGATCAGCGCCAGTGCTTCCGCGGGATCGAGGCGGCCGTCATAGAGCGCGCGGCCGGCGATGGCGCCTTCGAGCTTTTTCGCCCGCGGTGTCAGCATCGCCTTGACGTCCTCGATCGAGGCCAGGCCGCCGGAGGCAATCACGGGAATCGAGATGGCGTCGCCGAGCGCGATCGTGGCGTCGAGGTTGAGGCCCTTGAGTAGGCCGTCGCGTGCGATGTCGGTGAAGATGATCGCGGCGACGCCGGCGTCCTCGAAGCGCTTGGCGATGTCGAGCGCGGTCACTTCGGATGTCTCGGCCCAGCCCTCGACGGCGACCTTGCCGTCGCGCGCATCGAGCCCGACGGCGACGCGGCCGGGGAAGGCCTTGGCTGCGGTCTTCACCAGCTCGGGATCGCGCACCGCCGCGGTGCCGATGATGACACGGGTGATGCCTTTGCTGAGCCAAGCCTCCACCGTCTCGAGATCGCGGATGCCGCCGCCGAGCTGCACCGGCATCTTGACGACTTTCAACATCGCTTCCACGGCGTGCGCATTCATCGGCTTGCCGGCGAAGGCGCCGTCGAGATCCACGACGTGGAGATAGTCGAACCCCTGGTCGGCGAAGCTCTTGGCCTGCGCGGCGGGATCGAGGTTGAACACGGTGGCGCGCGCCATGTCGCCCTGCTCCAGGCGCACGCACTGGCCGTTCTTCAGATCAATGGCAGGAAACAGGATCATCGGAGCTGTCTTTCAGGCAAGCGCCCTGCTCGCCCCTTGGACGAGCAGGCACGCTGCGCTCATGGCTTCCACTTCAGGAAGTTGGAAATGAGGGCGAGACCGAATCGCTGGCTCTTCTCGGGATGGAATTGGGTGCCGATCGCGGTGTCCTTGCCGACGATCGCGGTGACCGGTCCGCCGTAATCGGCGCGTGCCAGAACGTCGCTCTCGTTGACGGCATTCAAGTGATAGGAGTGCACGAAATAGGCGTGCAGGCCCTTCGGTCCGAGCGGCAGCCGCTCCAGCACCGGATGCTCTTGCAGCGCATCGAGCGTGTTCCAGCCCATATGCGGGATCTTCAGGCTCTCGTCGCGAGGCGTGATCTTCTCGACGTCGCCGGAGATCCAGTCGAAGCCGTCGGTGGTGACGTGCTCCTTGCCGCGCGTTGCCATCAATTGCATGCCGACGCAGATGCCGAAGAACGGCCGCGCCTTGTGGCGCACGGCTTCGGTCATCGCCTCCAGCATGCCGTCGACGGAGTCGAGCCCGCGGCGGCAGTCGGCGAAGGCGCCGACGCCGGGCAACACGATGCGATCGGCGCGATAGACCGTATCGGGATCGCGTGTCACGACGACCTTCTGCGGATCCGCCATGCCGCGCGCGGCGCGCTCGAACGCCTTGGCGGCGGAATGCAGATTGCCGGAGCCGTAATCGATGATCGCAACACTCATCGTCCACCTCCGGGTTCGGGAAACAAGCCAATGATGCTGGCATGCGGCAGCGGCGGCGGGTGCTGCCCATTGCCATTGTCGCGTGTCGGCGGCGCCGCGCCGCGATCGACGGTGTGGTTGTCGTAGCCGAGCGTGCTGCGCCGGGCGGCCCAGCGCTCGAAGAAGCGGCGCTCGGCGGCATCGAGATCGTCGGCGACGACGACGTCGATCTGGCGCCAATTGCCGCGCGAGTAGCTCCAGCGCTTCAGGCTCGAGGCTTCGAGCCCGAGCAGGATCGCAAGCAACAGATCGATTCCGGCAATCGCGCCGCCGCTGACGCCGACGCGCACCAGGACCACGTCGAGCGCGATCATCAGCACGGCCCAGACGAACATCGCAAGCCAGAGACGATGCCAGGCCAGCCAGACGGCGCCGAGCACGGCGGCCCAGAAATGGAAGCCGTCGCGGATGAAGACAAAGCGATCGGTCGAACGCAGATCGACCCCGGCGGCCAGGGGAGCGTGAACCGTATAGACGGGCATGTCGATAATCCCTTGGGAGGAGGGAGGTCAGCCGCCGAGCTGACCCTTGGTGGATGGCACTTCGCCCTGATTGCGAGGATCGATCGCAAGGGCTGCGCGGAGGGCCCGCGCCAGACCCTTAAAGCAGGATTCGGCGATATGATGGGCGTTCTCGCCGTACAGCGTCTCGACATGCAGGGTGATGCCGGCGTTCATGGCAAAGGCGTTGAACCACTCGCGCACCAGCTCGGTGTCGAACTCGCCGATCTTGTCGCGCGCAAAGGTCGTGCGGAATACCAGCATCGGCCGGCCCGATACGTCGATCACGACGCGCGTCAGGGTCTCGTCCATCGGCATGTGGATCGAGGCGTAACGGGTGATGCCGGCCATGTCGCCGAGCGCCTGACGCACGGCCTGGCCGAGGGCGATGCCGACATCCTCGGTGGTGTGGTGGAAATCGATATGGAGGTCGCCGACCGCCTTGACGGTCATGTCGATGCGGGAATGCCGGGCCAGCAGATCCAGCATGTGATCGAAGAAGCCGATCCCGGTCGCGATGTTCACGACGCCGGTGCCGTCGAGGTTCACGGACACCTCGATCTCGGTCTCTTTGGTCTTGCGCTTGATGGTCGCGCTACGCATGGGGTCAGCTTTCCCTTGAAAACGCGGCCCTTTTATCAGGCGGATGACACCTTAGCTACTGCGGGATGACGCCCCTCGGCCTTGATCTCGGGCCATGGTGAGCGGATTTCAAGGCCCGCCAGGGCAGGGCAGGGACCCGGTAATTGTATCCCGACGCCTGAACGCCTAAATCAGAGGATCAACCAGGGACCCCCCATGCACGCATCCGCGAACGAGCCCACCGTCTGGCACGGCACCACGATCCTGACCGTCCGCAAGGGGGGCAGGGTGGTGATCGGCGGCGACGGCCAGGTCTCGATCGGCCAGACCGTGATCAAGTCCAACGCCCGCAAGGTGCGCAGGCTCGGTAAGGGCGACGTCATCGGCGGCTTCGCCGGCGCCACCGCCGACGCCTTCACCCTGTTCGAGCGGCTGGAGAGCAAGCTGGAGCAATATCCGGGGCAGTTGACCCGGGCAGCTGTCGAACTCGCCAAGGACTGGCGCACCGACCGCTATCTGCGGCGGCTCGAAGCCATGATGATCGTCGCCGACAAGGACGTCTCGCTGGTCCTGACCGGCACCGGCGATGTGCTGGAACCTGAGGCCGGCGTGATGGCGATCGGCTCAGGCGGCAATTACGCGTTGGCCGCGGCGCGGGCCCTGCTCGACACCGACAAAGACGCCGAGAGCATCGTGCGGCGCTCGCTCGACATCGCCGCCGACATCTGCGTCTACACCAACCGCAACATCACCATCGAGACCTTGCAGGGCGGCTCAGCCATGGTGCGGGATTAATGGCTCAGGATTACGCCATCCGCGCAATGGCTGCCGCCGACCTGCCCTTGATACGCCGTTGGCTTGGCACGCCGGACGTGATGCGGTGGTGGGGAGAGCCCGACGAGCAATATGCGCTGGTGAGCGGCGATCTCGCTCATCCTGACATGGACCAATTTATCGTCGCGATCGATGGCCGGCCGTTCGCATATCTCCAGTGCTATGCGCTCTCAGCCTGGGATCATGGATTCGGGCGTCAACCGCCTGCCACGCGTGGCATCGATCAGTTCATCGGCGAGCCCGACATGATCGGGCGCGGCCATGGGGCGCGTTTCATTCGGCAGTTCGTCGAAGACCTGCTGCGATCGGCCGCGCCACGCGTGGTGACCGATCCAGATCCGGCGAACGCCCGTGCCGTGCGCGCCTACGAGAAGGCCGGATTCAGACGCGATCGGCTCGTCGAAACGCCGGAGGGCTCTGCGCTGCTGATGGTGAGCCAGCCCGGCGACTTGCCCTGATTGCGATCCAAACCTAGCTAGAGCCCCATGACCGACTTTTCACCCCGCGAAATCGTCTCCGAACTCGACCGCTACATCGTCGGCCAGGCCGACGCCAAGCGGGCGGTGTCCATTGCCTTGCGCAACCGCTGGCGCCGGTTGCAGCTCGATGCAGGCCTGCGCGAAGAGGTGCTGCCGAAGAACATCCTGATGATCGGGCCGACCGGCGTCGGCAAGACCGAGATCGCGCGGCGGCTGGCCAAGCTTGCGGGCGCACCGTTCCTCAAGGTCGAGGCGACCAAGTTCACCGAGGTCGGCTATGTCGGCCGCGACGTCGAGCAGATCATCCGCGACCTCGTCGAGGTCGCGATCGCCCAGGTCCGGGAGCGCAAGCGCAAGGACGTCGCCGCCCGCGCGCAGCTCGCCGCCGAGGAGCGCGTCCTCGACGCGCTGGTCGGCGCCAATGCGAGTGCTGCGACGCGCGACTCGTTCCGCCGCAAGCTGCGCGCCGGCGAGCTCAACGACAAGGAGATCGAGATCGAGACGCAGTCCTCCGGCGGCGGCTTGCCGATGTTCGAGATCCCCGGCATGCCGGGAGCCCAGATGGGCGCGATCTCGATCGGCGACATCTTCGGCAAGCTCGGCGGCCGCACCAAGACGCGGCGCGTGACGGTCGAGGCCTCGCACGACATCCTGATCGCGGAAGAATCCGACAAGCTGCTCGACAGCGAGCAGTTGGTGCAGGAAGCAATCAGCGTGGTCGAGAACAACGGCATCGTGTTTCTCGACGAGATCGACAAGATCTGCGTGCGCGAGAACCGCGCCGGCGGCGACGTCTCGCGCGAGGGCGTGCAGCGTGACCTGCTGCCGCTGATCGAGGGCACGACGGTCTCGACCAAGCATGGTGCGGTCAAGACCGACCACGTCCTGTTCATTGCCTCCGGCGCGTTCCACATCGCCAAGCCCTCGGACCTCTTGCCGGAGCTGCAGGGACGATTGCCGATCCGGGTCGAGCTGCAGGCGCTGACGCGCGACGACATGCGGCGCATCCTGACCGAGCCGGAGGCATCGCTGATCAAGCAATATGTCGCGCTGATGCAGACCGAGGGCGTGACGCTCGACATCACCGACGATGCGATCGACGCGCTCGCCGACATCGCGGTCGCGGTGAATTCGACGGTCGAGAACATCGGCGCGCGCCGGCTGCAGACGGTGATGGAGCGCGTGCTCGACGAGATCTCCTTCACGGCGTCCGATCGTAACGGCGAAACCATGCGCGTCGACGCTGCGTATGTGCAGCAACACATCGGCGACCTCGCCAAGAACGCGGATCTCAGCCGGTTCATTTTGTAGTCGGCTGCGCCTAGCAAGCGCTGAGCTTCTTCGCTCCGGCGCGGCGTCAAAATCCGCTGTCGTCCCCGCGAACGCGGGGACCCATAACCACCAAAGCTGATTGTGACTCACGATGGCGGCTCCAGCCTTGCCTCACCACGAACGGCGGCGGCTATGGGTCCCGGCTCAAGGCCGGGACGACAGTGGTGGACGGGGCGACGACCTCGTCGCCATCTATCACCGCTCGGACGCCGCATGACCGCCGCCTCCAGCAAACACTGGCGCCTGATGCTCGCCGTCAACGCCGCCGTGATGCTCGGCGTCTTCCTGCACAAGCTCACGCTGCCGCCCTATATTCCGTACATCCATCTGCTGGTCGACTATCACTTCGGCTTCATCAAGCGCGCGCTGATCGGTGCCATGGTCGGCCTGTTCGCCGCGAAGGTGCCGGTCTGGCTGGTGTTCGCGCTGGCCGGTTGCGTCTGGCTCATCACCTTCGCACTGTTCGCGCAGCTCTTCCGCCGCACGTTCGGCTTCGATCGCGCACGGCTGCCGTTGTTCATCTTCACCGCCTGCTCGCCGTTCGTGTTCAAGAACTTCCTGTTCACGCTCGGCCATTTCGACATCTATGGCTGTCTCGGCGCGATCGTCCTGCTGCTGGTGCCGGCGCGCACGCTGGCCTACGTGCTGCTTGCGGCATTGATCTCGGCCCTGCTCGTGCTGATTCATCACATCCATCTGCTGATGTACGTGCCGACCATCACCGCGATCGTCGTGCTGCGCTACTACCTGACACGTCCCCTCACTCGCCTGGATATTGCAGTCGGCGCCAGCGCGCTGCTCGGCCTCGGCGCGCTGTTCCTCGCGGCGCAATTCCTCGGCACCATGCCGCTGCCCGAGGCCGACTTCGTGTCCTACTTGCGCTCGCGCATGGTCGATCCGTCGCGCACCGATCTCTTGCAGTTCGCCTATGTCTGGTATCAGCCGCTCGCCAAGGAGGTGCAGGACACCTGGGCGCGGCTGCCGTCGAACCTGCTGGGCCTGCCCATCTATGCGCTGCTGCTGTGGCTGCACGCGCCGCTGTGGCGGAATCTCAAGGATCTCATCGGCGCCTTGGCTGACAAGCGCCATCGCCAGATCGTCATCGCCGCGCTGATCGTCATCAGCTCCGCTTACCTCGTCATGTTCGCCATGGTGTTCGACTATTCGCGCTGGATCTCGAGCTGGGTGGTCTGCATGGTACTGATGCTGCACGCGCTGAAGACGCTTCCTGCGACCAAGCCGATCACTCCGATCGACGCCGACGACCGCATGACGACGATCCTGGGCTGGATCGTCACCGCCGTACCGCGGATCGGGATCATCCGCCCGTTCTGACGCTCAGCCGCGGGCGCGCCTGATCCGGACATAGAGCGCGCCGGCGCCGCCATGGCCGACATGAGCCTCCTCGAAGCCGACGATGAGCGAGCGGAATTCCGGCAGGCTAAGCCAATGCGGCACCTGCCGCCGGAGCACGCCGCGTTCGGGATCCGCCCCGATGGTGCCCTTGCCGGTGATGACCAGCACGAAGGTGAGACCGTCATGCTGGGCGCGATGCAGGAAATGATGCAGCGCCTGATGCGCCCGACTCTGGGTCATGCCGTGCAGATCGAGCCGCGCATCGATCTCGCTGCGGCCGCGCGACAGCTTCGACCGCTCCTTGCGGCCGAGCGAGACCAGCGGCGGGATCGCCGGCCGGGCCGGCTTGGGCACGACCACCGGCGCGACCGGCCGCGGTGTCATCATCGGCTTGTCCGGCTGCGGCTCGGCCGTCACCATCGGCGGATGCGGCCGCACCGGACGGTGCGTCTTGCGCAGCGGCTTGACCTGGCGCGCCACCGTCTCCCACAGGGTGCGCTCGTCCTCGGAGAGGCCACGCTTGCGACGGCCGCGCGGCGGCTCGGGATCTTCAGACATGGAGACGGCTTGTCATCGGCGGTTGCGATGGCGCCTGCCATAACGCAATCGGCGGATATTGCGATCACTTTCGATACGGGGGCGGGCCTCGGGCAGGGGCACGGGCTGCGGCGCCACAACGTTCTGCGCCACCGTGGTCGCCGGGATTGCGCTCGCGGCGGAAGCAGGGGCCTTCGCATCGTTGACCGGGGAGGCGGCGGCTTTGGCGGCCTCCTTCGGCAGCACCTGCGGAAACAGTTTTGCGATCTTCTCCGACGGGCGTGCATCCGGCAGCGGCATCTTGCGGCCACGCGCGACCGGATCGAGGCTCTTCGGCACCAGCATCACGAACTGGATGCTGTGCTTGAGACGGCCGGAGACCTTGCCGGCGTCCTGGCCGGCGCCGAAATAGAGATCGGCGCGCGCAGGTCCGACGATCGCCGAGCCTGTATCCTGCGCAATCATCAGCCGGTGGAACGCGGTCTTCGACTTCTCGGATTCGATCGGCAGCTCGCCGGTGATGAAGAACGGCGTGCCATAGACGTGCAGCGACTTGTCGACCGCGATCGAACGGCCGGGCGTCAGCGGGATGCCCTGCGCGCCGACCGCCTCGTCCTTCTCCGACAGCTGCACCTCGCGGAAGAAGATGTAGGAGCGGTTCATCCGCCGCAGCTCGTTGGCACCTTCCGGATTCTGCTCCATCCAGTCGCGGATACGCTGCATCGACATCTGCTCGCGCGGAATGATGCCGCGTTCGATCAGGATGCGGCCGACCGGTGTGTAGGGAAGGCCATTATAGGCATCGTAGTTGATGCGGATGGTCGAGCCGTCGTCGAGACTGATGCGCGCCGATCCCTGGATCTGGGCAAACAGCAGGTCAGTCTGGTTCCTGAGCCACGCGATCTCCAGGCCGCGGCCCTCGATGGCGCCGTCCTCGATCTCCGCGCGGTCGTAATAGGGGACCAGCTTGCGCCGTCCGATCTTCCGATAGACGGGACCCTTGTTGGGCAGACTCGTCGCGTCCTGCTTGAAGCCACGGACGAACAGATTGGAGGGGCGACGATAGACCGGAACGTTGTAGACCTCGTTCTGGGTCCGCGAGCCCTCGATGACGGGTTCGTAGTAGCCGGTGACGAAGCCATCGACATCGCCGAGCTTGGAGATCTTCAGCGGCTCGAAGTGCCGTTCGAAGAAAGCCCTTGCCGCAGCATTGTCGGCGAGATCGGTGGCCCGAGCGTCGCGACAGGGGTCGCGCAGGGAATCACCCAGCGGCTTGCCATCCGCCTTGGCATCCGGCGCTGCATCCGTCTTTGCGGCGATCGGCTTGCAGCTGGCGCGGAACGTCCGATAGGCCGCAAGCTGGTCGTCGTCGTTCCAGCCGGGCACGTCGTTCCAGGCCAATGGCAGGTACTGGCTGTTGCTGATCTCGAGCGGCCAGTCGAGTTGCGGGTAGGGCAGGTGGCGCACCGGGGGCGTCGCCGCCCGGTGGCGCGAGCGCACCGCCTCGGCCGCATAAGGGGCGAGCGCCACGGCGGCGACGCTCAGGGCGAGCGCCGGCGTCCAGTATTTCAGGCGATGAGCGGTGAAACCCCGCTTCCAAATTTCGCGAACCATGCTTGCACCATCAAAGTACCACTCAACGCGAAATTCAGAGAAAACGGGATGCTGAAAAGATCCGGGTCAAAAAGCCGAGGATGGACCTCGTCGTCCTCCTTGCAGAACTGGGTCGACATCGAGAGCGGGCGATCTCCCGATGTAACGCCGGCGGCGGCAACCTATTCCATCAATGGCTGCCGGTGCCGACCAGCTTCCAATTGGGATCGCGCGAGCCGGTATCGCGGGCGAAAGTCCAGATGTCGGTGATGTCGGCCACCTTGTCCGGATTGCCGTCGACGATGTTGCCCCCCTTGTCGCGTGTCACCGAGATCATTTGCGAGACGAAGCGCACCGTCACCTGCGCGGTGCGGTCGCGCAGCTCGGCACCGACCAGTTCGGCGGTATCGATGGAGACGAAGCGGGTTTCGGTCTTCTGCTCCTGCTTCTCACGCTCCTTGATGACGGCGTCGAAACTCTCATAGACCTCGGACGACAACAGGTCGCGCAATGCGCGGCGATCGCCATTGGCGAACGCCAGCACGATCATCTCGTAGGCACTGCGCGCGCCGGTCAGGAAATGGCGCGGATCGAACGACGAGTCGTCGGCGACGATCGCGTCGAGGCCACGGGCGAGCGGTGTGCCCGGCTCGGCCAGGCCACGCCAGCGATCGCCCGGCGCCGGCATCTCGCCGCCGGGGACCGCAGCCGAGGGATCGATAGGCTTGTTGGGAACCGGCATGACGTGGTTGTCCGGCGCGCCCTGGACCGCGTTTCGGGCGGCGTGATCGAACGGCGTCCGCTCGCTCCCGGTGCGCTGCCCGAGCACGGCGCGCAGGCGGATGAAGATGAAGACCGCCAGCGCCAGGAAGATGATGGTATAAATGTCCACTTCGTGTTCGCTTTCTGACTTGTCGAGCCGAACGCGGAGCCCGGCCACCGGGCACCCGTTCTACAGGATCCGGGTAAAGACCCGTGAATCCCTCGGTCGACCCGGATGTAGTCATCGAATTGGGCCCGGCCAATGGCACATTGTGGCCCGGTGATCCTAACCCTTTTCCCTCTCAAGGGGAAATCCGATCGACCTTGGATTGGAACAGAGTAGACGGTCGCTGGTTCCGCCCCCGGGCCGATGCGACAAATAGAGGCATGCCGGCCGGATCAACCCTCTGCCTCGGCCTTTTGCGGCGTCCGTGCCTCGTCCTTGTGGAACAAGCCGGCCCTATGGTAGCCACGCGCCGCAACGACCCGCCCTTTTTGCCTGGAGAACACTGCGATGACCAACGGTAACGGCGCCACTCCCGAGGCGGCTCCTCCTCCTCAACTGAACGTGCTGGCGCAATACATCAAGGATCTCTCGTTCGAGAATCCGAACGCTCCGCAGTCCCTGGCGCCGCAGGGCCAGCCGCCGCAGATCAACATCCAGATCAATGTCGGCGCCAATGCTCTGAATGACACCGAATACGAGGTGATGCTGACGATCGAGGGCAAGGCCGAGAGCGGCAGCCAGGTGATGTTCAGCTTCGAGCTGGTCTATGGCGGCGTGTTCCGGCTGGTCAACATTCCGCGCGAGAACCTGTCGCCGATGCTGCTGATCGAATGCCCGCGCCTGCTGTTCCCGTTCGCCCGCGAGATCGTCGCCAATTCGGTGCGTGACGGCGGTTTCCCGCCGCTGATGCTGGACCCGGTCGATTTCGTCGGCCTGTACCGCCAGAACATGGAGCGCCAGGCGGCGGCCCAGGGCGGCCAGGTGCTGTCGAGCTGATCCGGTTCTGCTTACGATTGATGTTTGCCGGGCGTGATCCGCTGCCGATCAGGCGGATCACGTGCCGGCGAGAAACTCCGTCCAGATCGGCTTGTCGCCGAGCGTGGCGATGAAGGCGCGATGCGCCTCTCGCTCCGCATCCGTGACCCGCGGCAACAGCGGCTGCTCGCGCTGACGGCGCGGCGTCTCGCCGGCAGATCCGATGCGGATCTCCTGGCTGTCCTGGGTCAGGATCAGCTGCGACTGCCGCGCCCCGACCAGATCGACATAGACCTCCGCCAGCAGCTCGGCGTCGAGCAACGCGCCGTGCTTGGTGCGGCGTGAGTTGTCGATCGCATAGCGTGAGCACAGGTCGTCGAGGCGGTTCGACACGCCGGGATGCTTGCGACGTGCCAGCAGCAGCGTGTCGACCAGACGGTCCCTCGGAATGGCCGCGCGCTTGACCCGGTCGAGCTCGGCATTGATGAAGCCGATGTCGAACGAGGCGTTGTGGATCACCAGCGGGGCATCGCCGATGAATTCCAGGAACTCCTCCACGATCTCGTGAAACAGCGGCTTGTCCGCGAGGAACTCGCTCGACAGTCCGTGAACCGCGAACGCCTCCGCCGGCATGTCACGTTCGGGATTGATGTAGCGGTGGTAGACTTGGCCGGTGGGCATGCGGTTGATGATCTCGACGCAGCCGATCTCGACCAGGCGGTCGCCGCGCAAGGCGTCGAGGCCGGTGGTTTCGGTGTCGAGAACGATCTCACGCATCTGATTTGATCCGTCGAATTCCGCGCGGCCGGCGTTCGCGAATCAGCCCCGGCGCTGTGGCATTCTAACGACCTCCGCCAGGATGTCGCGGATGCGTGCCCGCACCGGATCGAGCCCGTGCGAGGTATCCACGACGAAATCGGCGCGCTTGCGCTTCTCGGCATCCGGCATCTGCCGTGCGAGCAGCGCATCGAGCGCTTCTTCCGTCATCGTGCCGCGCGCCAGAATGCGCTGACGCTGGATCTCGGGCGCGGTCGACACCACCACCACGGCATCGACGCGCTTGTCGCCGCCGGTCTCGAACAGCAAGGGGACATCGACGACGGCAACGGGCACGCCGGACTGCTCGGCGTCGTCGAGAAACTTCTGATGATAGGAGCGCAGCATCGGGTGCACGATCGCTTCGAGCCTGCGGATCGCGTCGGCATCACCGACGACCTTGGCGGAGAGCCTGGCCCGATCCACCTTGCCGTCCACCGTGGTCCCGGGAAATTCGGCTTCGATCGCCGGCACGGCTTCGCCCTCATAGACCTTATGAACGGTCGCGTCGGCGTCATAGACCGGGACGCCGGCTTCGGCGAACAGCTTTGCGGTCGTCGACTTGCCCATGCCCATCGAGCCGGTCAGACCCAGCACTCTCATCCGCGGTCAATCCCCCTTGTGCGTTGCTGCGGTCGGCCTCAGATCCTGAGCAGCTTCGCTTCGCGAAAATAGGCGAGCAGCGGCAACAGCGGCAGGCCGAGGATGGTGAAGTGATCGCCGTCGATGCGGTCGAACAGGTGCACGCCGAGCCCTTCCAGCTGGTAGGCGCCGACGCTGGATGTGACGGTTTCGCCGGCGGCATCGAGATAGGCTGCGATCTCGGTTTCGGTGAGGGCACGCATCGTCATCCAGGCGACGGCGACGTGCGAGAACAGCACCTCGCCATTGCGGACCACGGCGATGGCCGAGTGCAGCGCATGGGTGCGTCCGCCCAGCGCCAACAGTTGCTGCATGGCATGCTGGCGGCCGGCCGGCTTGTTGAACATGCGCTCACCCAATGCCAGCGTCTGATCCGCGCCCACCACATATGAATTGGGCCTGTTTGCCGAGACCGCTGCGGCCTTCGCGTTGGCAAGGTGCAACGCAATCTCGTAGGGCGCGACCAGGCCGGCTTCGGCCTGCACCGCGCGTTCGTCGATATCGGCGGGAAGCGCCTCGCACGCGAGTCCTGCGTTCGCGAGCAGCATCCGCCGCGCGCGGCTCTGCGATGCCAGGATGAGAGGCTCGTCACTGCACCAGATGGACATTGATCCGCTCACTAGTCCGGAAGCCGCTGCCGCTGCCGGTCGGTATAGAGTTTCAGGATCGCGGCGGCCGTCTCCTCGATCGAGCGCCGCGTCACGTCGAGCATGACCCAGTTGAACTTCGCACTCAGCTTGCGTGCATAGGCGACCTCGTCCGTCACCGACTGCTTGTCGACATAGTTCTCATTGCCGGATTCCGCACCCATGCTGAGCAGGCGATTCTGCCGCACCTGGATCAGCCGCTCCGGGGTCGCATGCAGGCTGACCACCAGCGGCTTCTTCAATGTCTCGAGCTGATGCGGGATCGGAATGCCCGGGACCAGCGGCACGTTGGCTGTGCGCACGCCGCGGTTGGCGAGATAGATCGAGGTCGGAGTCTTCGACGTCCGGCTGACGCCGACCAGCACCACTTCGGCGTCTTCGAGGCCGTCGACCATTTGCCCGTCATCGTGAAGCATCGTGTAGTTCAGCGCATCGATGCGGGCGAAATATTCGGCATTGAGCACGTGCTGCGCACCGACGCGGCCGGCGGTCGATGCGCCGAGATAGGCCTCGAACAGCTGCATCACCGGACCGATGATCGACAGGCTTGGAATGTTGATCTGCTGGCACTTGGCTTCGAGCCGGCTGACCAGATCCTTCTCGAGCAGGGTGAACAGCACGATGCCCGGCGCTTCCTCGATCTCGTCGAGCACGCGGTCGAGCTGCTTCTGACTCCGCACCAGCGGGTACACGTGCTCGACCGGGGTCACGTTGGTGTATTGCGCGGCGACCGCACGCGCGACCGTGATCAGGGTTTCGCCCGTCGAATCGGAAACCAGATGGAGGTGAAAGTAGTTGCCGGTGGTGGGCATCAAATCCTTAACGATCTGTGAATCCCTGTGAAGGATGGGGCCAAAAAGCCGCCTCGGACCGCTCCCTTTGTATAACCCCGATTGTTCTGCACATGGTCGCCGTCCGGGACAACGTCAGGCAGCAGCGCGATGATATCGGGACGAGGCCCATTTGTCTCTGGATAAGCTGTCGAAGGATTTCGACAAGCGTCTGAATCACATCAGACTCTCGGGCGATCCGGCGTGCGCAGCTCGCATGTTGAGGGATGTGAACAAGCTGCGGGCAGACTGCGGATGACATTGCATGAGTCCAATCCACCGCTACCTAGACTCAAACCTTAAGATTCTAAAATTATTTGGTTTGGAGGGGACTGAGCGAGCGGATATGTCTCGACACGCAAGCTGATCGCCAGCCGAGAGGATCACGCGTTTCCGATGTATGAGTGGATCAAGGCCCTTCACGTCATCGCTGTCATCGCGTGGATGGCCGGCATGCTGTATCTGCCACGGCTGTTCGTCTATCATTGCGACGCCGAGATCGGCTCGAAGCAGTCCGAGACGTTCAAGATCATGGAACGGCGCCTGCTCAAGGCGATCATCAATCCGGCGATCACCGTGACGTGGCTTGCCGGACTCTATCTGGCCTGGTCCGGCCACTGGTATACCAGCGGTTGGTTTCATGCGAAATTTCTGCTGGTGCTGATCATGTCCGGGGTCCATGGACTGTTCACCCGCTGGGTCAGAGAATTCGGCGCCGACAAGAACACCCGAAGCCAGAAATTCTACCGGTATATCAATGAGGTACCAACGGTGCTGATGATCGGCATCGTGATTCTCGTCATCGTCAAGCCGTTCTGACCGCTTCCCAGGGAATACCGCTCCGCTGCAGATGCCTTGCAGACGACGGCGCGATTTTCTATATTATGGATATCCCACCCCACGCAGGCGGATGTGGTTGCGTTCCGGCTTGACCGGCCGCCGCATCAGGTCTGGTGCCTCATCGGCGCCAACCTTGCTCAGACCTGCGGACCTCATTTCGTCCGCCTTCCCACAGCCACCTCGCATCCCTCCCAAGTCGCTTCCACAGGACCACCCCAATGCGGGAAATCAAACTACAGGACCTCAAGTCAAAGACGCCGGCCGAGCTCGTCTCCTTCGCGGAGGAAAACGGGGTCGAGAACGCCAGCACGATGCGCAAGCAGGAGCTGATGTTCGCCATCCTCAAGCAGCTCGCGATCCAGGAAACCGACATCATCGGTGAGGGCGTCGTCGAGGTGCTCTCCGACGGCTTCGGCTTCCTGCGCTCGCCGGATGCGAACTACCTGCCCGGTCCCGACGACATCTATGTCTCGCCGTCGCAGATCCGACGCTTCGGCCTGCGCACCGGTGACACGATCGAAGGGCATATCCGCAGCCCGAAAGAAGGCGAACGCTATTTCGCGCTGCTCAAGGTCAACACACTGAACTTCGAGGATCCCGAGAAGTCCAAGCACAAGGTCAATTTCGACAACCTTACGCCACTGTTTCCGGACGAGCGCTTCCGGCTCGAGCTCGAGGATCCGACCCGCAAGGATCTGTCGCCACGCGTCATCGACATCGTCGCGCCGATCGGCAAGGGACAGCGCGCGCTGATCGTGGCGCCGCCGCGCACCGGCAAGACGGTGCTGATGCAGAACATCGCGCACTCGATCACGGCCAATCATCCGGAGTGCTACCTGATCGTGCTGCTGATCGACGAGCGTCCGGAAGAAGTCACGGACATGCAGCGCTCGGTCAAGGGCGAGGTCGTGTCATCCACCTTCGACGAGCCGGCAGCCCGTCACGTCCAGGTCGCGGAGATGGTGATCGAGAAGGCCAAGCGCCTGGTCGAGCACGGCCGCGACGTCGTCATCCTGCTCGACTCGATCACCCGTCTCGGCCGCGCCTACAACACCGTCGTGCCGTCCTCCGGCAAGGTGCTGACCGGCGGCGTCGACGCCAACGCGCTGCAGCGTCCCAAGCGCTTCTTCGGCGCTGCCCGCAACATTGAGGAAGGCGGCTCGCTCACGATCATCGCGACCGCGCTGGTCGACACCGGCAGCCGCATGGACGAGGTCATCTTCGAGGAGTTCAAGGGCACCGGCAACTCCGAGCTCATCCTCGACCGCAAGGTCGCGGACAAGCGGACCTTCCCGGCGATCGACATCGCCCGCTCCGGCACCCGCAAGGAAGAGCTCATCACCGAGCCGCAGAACCTCAAGAAGATGTACGTGCTCCGCCGCATCCTCAACCCGATGGGCACCATGGACGCGATCGACTTCCTGCTCGACAAGCTCCGCAGCACCAAGAGCAATGCCGAGTTCTTCGAGTCGATGAACACCTGATCGAGGCACTGCTTCAATCTGCAAAGGGCGCTCTCCGGAGCGCCCTTTTTGTTTGACGTGTTTGTCGCTGCGCTCGGCGTGAAGACCTCGATGCTTATCCGCCCGCCATGGTTCGCCGGCGTAAAGCATGCCGCTGCAAACCGATTGTCTTTCGCTGCCGGTGAGCCCAACTGAGGATCATGCATCCACACGACCAGACCATCTTCGCGCTGTCCTCCGGACGCCTGCCGAGTGCGATTGCGATCGTCAGGCTCTCCGGGCCTCACGCCGGCATCGCCCTTCAGATGCTTGCGGGGAAACTGCCGCTGCCGAGGATGGCGACGCGCGCCTTGCTGCGGGATGGTAATGGCGAGCCGATCGACGATGCCGTCGTGCTGTGGTTTCCCGGACCCGCAAGCGCCACCGGCGAAGATGTTGCCGAGCTGCATGTGCACGGCAGTCGAGCCGTCGTGGCGACAATGTTCTCGGTGCTGTCGACGATGCCGCAGATGCGCCCTGCTGAGCCGGGCGAGTTCACGCGGCGCGCGTTCGAGAATGGCAAGATCGATCTGACCGAGGCCGAAGGTCTCGACGACCTCATTCACGCCGACACGGACCGCCAGCGGCGCCAGGCGTTGCGGCAGCTGAAGGGTCTGTTGGGCGACAAGGCGCGGAGCTGGCGTGAGCAGATCATCGAGGCGGCGGCGCTGATCGAGGCCGGGATCGATTTTGCCGATGAAGGCGACGTGCCAATCGAGCTGATGGCGCCGGCGCTCGCCCGGATCGGCGAGCTGTTGACCGAGATCGAGCCGGTGCTGTCGGCCCAGGGCCGGGCCGAACGTCTGCGCGACGGCCTGACGGTCGTCATTGCCGGACCGCCGAACGCGGGCAAGTCGACCCTGATGAACCAGCTTGCGCGTCGCGAGGTCGCGATCGTCTCTCCGCAGGCCGGCACCACGCGCGATCTCATTGAGGTCCAGCTCGATCTCGACGGCTATCCAGTGACGGTGATCGACACCGCGGGCATTCGCGAGACGGACGATCCGGTTGAGCAGGAGGGTGTTCGGCGCGCGCGGGACCGAGCGGCGCAGGCGGATCTGGTGCTGTGGCTGTCGGAGGATGAGCAGGCCGAGGTTGAGCGCCAAAGCGAGGCTCCCGTCTGGCTCGTTCGTAACAAGATCGATCTGAGCAGAGGTGGGGAGGGGGGTCGTCCATCGTCCAGCGGAGATAACCCGGTCTTTCAAATCTCCGCGCGAAGCGGGGCAGGGCTGGTCGAGCTGCTGGATGCGCTGGTTGGCTTTGCCCGGGACTATTTTGGATCAACTGAGAGCGGCCTGATCACACGGCAGCGGCAGCGGACTCTGCTCGCCGACACCGCCGCTGCGCTTCAGCGTAGCATCTCGGCGATCGACCTGGGCGAGGAGCTTGCTGCGGAGGAGCTGCGGATCGCCGCGCTTGCGCTCGGGCGTCTTTTGGGACGAGTGGATGTCGAAGACCTGCTCGACGTGATCTTTCGCGAGTTCTGCATCGGTAAGTAGCCGCGGCCCCACGAACCGGGTCGAATATACTTAATGAAGCGTTGCTTGGTTAATCGATCGTCAATTGTTTCACGTGAAACAGGATGTGCGGACGCCGTCAGGGATGTTTCACGTGAAACGTCTTCCGAGCATTGTCTGCAGGCGTTAGATAAGCCCCATGATCCAGCATCTGACATCCTACGACGTCGTCGTCATCGGTGGCGGCCACGCCGGCTGTGAAGCCGCGGCGGGCGCGGCGCGCATGGGCGCCCTAACCGCGCTGATCACCCATCAGTTCGCGACGATCGGGGCCATGTCCTGCAATCCGGCCATCGGAGGACTGGGAAAAGGACATCTGGTTCGCGAGGTCGACGCTCTCGACGGCTTGATGGGTCGCGTCGCCGACGCCGGCGGCATCCAGTTTCGCGTTCTAAATCGCCGGAAAGGACCGGCCGTTCGAGGTCCACGCGCCCAGGCCGACCGCAAGCTCTACGCCGCGGCGATGCAGTCGGCGATCCGGGAGACCCCAAACCTCACCGTCATTGAAGGCGAGGCGGACGAACTGATCGCTACCGGCGGACGGGTGGCAGGGGTGCGGTTGGCTGACGGCCGGACCTTCATCTGTGGCGCCGTCGTCATCACGACCGGCACGTTCCTGCGTGGTCTGATCCACCTGGGTGAGAGGACCTGGCCGGCCGGCCGGGTCGGCGAGGCGCCGGCGCTGGGGCTGTCCCAGTCTCTCGAAGCCATCGGATTTCGGCTCGGCCGCCTCAAGACCGGCACGCCGCCGCGCCTGGATGGATCGACGATCGACTGGAGCGCGGTCGAGATGCAGCCCGGCGACGATCCGCCGGAGCCGTTCTCCGTCCTGACCGACAGGATCACCACCCCGCAGATCCAATGCGGCATCACCCGGACGACGACCGCAACCCACGAGGTGATCCGCGCCAACGTCCATCGCTCGCCGATGTACTCCGGGCAGATCAAGTCGACCGGGCCGCGTTACTGTCCCTCGGTCGAGGACAAGATCGTCCGCTTCGGTGACCGCGACGGTCACCAGATCTTCCTGGAGCCCGAAGGGCTCGACGATACGACGGTCTACCCGAACGGCATCTCGACCTCGCTGCCGGAGGAGGTCCAGCTCGCGCTGCTGCCGACCATCCCGGGTCTCGAACGGGTCCGGATGATCCGGCCGGGCTATGCCATCGAGTACGACCACGTCGATCCGCGTGAGCTCGAGCCGACCCTGCAGACCAAGCGGATGAAGGGTCTGTTCCTCGCTGGCCAGATCAACGGCACGACCGGGTATGAGGAGGCCGCAGCTCAAGGTCTGGTCGCGGGCCTCAATGCCGCGCTGGCCGCGGGCGGCGGCGGGCCGGTCGTATTCGATCGCGCCGATGGCTATCTGGGGGTGATGATCGACGACCTCGTCACGCGGGGGATCACCGAGCCGTATCGGATGTTCACCTCGCGCGCCGAGTATCGGCTGACGCTGCGGGCGGACAATGCCGACCAGCGGCTGACCGACAAGGGCATCGCGCTCGGCTGTGTCGGCAATGATCGTGCGCGTTTCCATCGAAGCAAGATGGGCGCGTTGGAAACTGCCCGCGCGATGGCGAGGTCGCTGACGATCACGCCCAATGAGGCGGCGAAGCATGGCTTCACGCTCAATAAGGATGGCCAGCGCCGCTCGGCCTTCGAACTGATGGCCTATCCGGAGATCGGTTTCTCCGAGGTGAGGGCGATCTGGCCGGAGCTCGGCGCGATTGATCCCGCCATCGTCGTCCATCTCGAGATCGATGCCAAATATGATGTCTATGTCCGCCGGCAGAGCCAGGACGTCGACGCCTTCCGGCGCGACGAAAGCCTGGTGCTCGGTGACGTCGACTATGCGCTCGTCCCAGGTCTCTCCAATGAGGCGCGAGCGAAGCTGACGGCGGCCAGGCCGTGGACGATCGGGCAGGCCGGCCGGATCGATGGCATGACGCCGGCGGCGCTCGGGATCCTTGCGGCCTATCTCCGCCGCGAAGCGCGTCTTAGCAAGACCACCGGCTGAGGCGTTTCACGTGAAACAGGCATCGCCGATGACGGCGTCCAAGACGATTGAATCGGACAAGGCGACAGCACTCGCCTTGACGCCTGTTTCACGTGAAACGGAGCAGCGTCTCGATCGCTACGTCGCACTGCTGCTGGAGTGGCAGGCGAAGACCAATCTGGTCGCGCCGTCGACCTTGCCGCATCTCTGGACCCGCCACATCGCTGACTCGCTTCAGCTCCTGGACCTCGCGCCCGACGCCAGGATCTGGATTGATCTCGGCAGCGGCGGCGGCTTCCCGGGCGTCGTCCTCGCCTGCGCCCTGGCCGAGCGGGATGGCGCCCAGGTCCATCTGGTCGAGCGCAACGCCAAGAAGGCAGCGTTCCTGCGCGAGGCAATTCGCGTCACCGGCGCTCCGGGGATCGTGCATTTGTCAGAGATCGGGGATATCGTGGAGAAGTGGGGCGGGCGAGTCGATTGCGTGACCGCACGCGCGCTGGCTCCGCTACATCAACTCATCGGCTTTGCGGAGCCCTTGGTGAAAAAAGGCGCGAAAGCGCTGTTTCTCAAGGGTCAAGATGTAGAAGCGGAATTGACCGAATCTACTAAGTATTGGAAAATTGAGTCGAAACTTCACTCCAGCCGGACGGGCGGGCAGGGCTGGATCGTCGCAATCGATTGCATCGAGCGACAGAGCTGAATTCCGTCAAGACGACAACCAATGGCGATCGCGCATGGCCGTAATTGATCAGATTTATCAAGAAGATAGAGCCCCGCACCCGGAGGGGCATCCGCGCATCCTGGCGCTCGCCAATCAGAAGGGCGGGGTCGGCAAGACCACGACCGCGATCAACCTCGGTACGGCGCTGGCCGCGATCGGCGAGCGGGTGCTGATCGTCGATCTCGATCCGCAGGGCAACGCCTCGACCGGCCTCGGCATCGACCGTGGCAGCCGCAACTGCTCGACCTATGACGTGCTGATCGGCGAGGCCTCGCTGCGCGACGCCGTCGTTGCGACGGCCGTGCCGCGGCTGCACATCGCCTCCTCGACGATGGACCTGTCGGGGCTCGAGCTCGAGCTCGGCTCCACCGCCAACCGCGCCTTCCGTCTGCGCGATGCGATCGCCGGCCTCAACAACAACGTCTCGCCGGAGAACGACTACACCTACGTGCTGGTCGATTGTCCGCCGTCGCTGAACCTGCTGACGGTCAATGCGATGGCCGCGTCCGACGCGATCCTGGTGCCGCTGCAGTGCGAGTTCTTCGCGCTCGAAGGTCTGTCGCAGCTGTTGCAGACCGTGGAGCAGGTGCGCTCGACCTTGAACCCGAACCTCTCGATCCACGGCATCGTGCTGACGATGTTCGACTCGCGCAACAACCTGTCGAACCAGGTGGTCGCCGACGTCCGCCAGTTCATGGGATCGAAGGTCTACAACACGATGATCCCGCGCAACGTGCGCATCTCGGAAGCGCCGTCCTACGGCAAGCCGGTGCTGGTCTACGACTTGAAGTGCGTCGGCAGCGAGGCCTATCTCAAGCTCGCGACCGAAGTCATTCAGCGCGAGCGTGACCTGCGCACGAACTGACTTTGCCTCTGCTCCGGGGGACCTCGTCGCCCGGATCTCATTCGAGGACGGCAGCGGATTCCGAAATGAATCCGCTCCCTCGTTCATTGTGCCGGCGGGACCCGATCGGCAGCAGACGCAAGCGGAGCGTGACGTGAATCCAAAGGAGAAGGCGATGGCCGACGAGTCGCGATCGCGATTGGGCCGGGGTCTCGCAAGTCTGATCGGTGACGTCGGCCGCGAGGCCGGCGCGCCGCCGGAGCGGCCGCGCAATCAGCGCAAAGTGCCGATCGAATTCCTCAAGCCGAACCCGCGCAATCCGCGTAAGACGTTTTCCGACGGCGAGCTCGCCGAGCTCTCGGCCTCGATCAAGCAGCATGGCGTGATCCAGCCGATCGTGGTGCGTCCGGTGAAGGGCCAGCACGACCGCTACGAGATTATCGCCGGCGAGCGGCGCTGGCGCGCCTCGCAAGCCGCCGGCCTGCACGAGGTGCCGATCGTTCCGGTCGATGTCAGCGACAGCGATGCGCTGGAGCTCGCGATCATCGAGAACGTGCAGCGCGAGGATCTCAATCCGATGGAGGAGGCGCAGGGCTATCACGCGCTCGCCAACGAGTTCAAACGCAACCAGGAAGACATCGCCAAGATCGTCGGCAAGAGCCGCAGCCACGTCGCCAACATGATGCGGCTGACCAAGCTGCCGGCCGAGGTGCAGGGCTTCATCGCGACCGGGCAGATATCGGCCGGCCATGCGCGAGCGCTGATCAACCTGCCGGATCCGATGTCGGCGGCGAAGAAGATCATCGCGGAAGGGCTGAACGTCCGGCAGACCGAGGCGCTCGCGCATGAGGAGGGCGTGCCGGAACGCAAGCCGCAGAAGCCGCGCAGCAGCGGCAGCGCGCCGGCGGAGAAGAAGGACGCCGACACCATCGCGCTGGAGAAGCGCGTCGGCGATGCGCTCGGTCTTTCGGTGTCGATCAGCCACCGCGACCCCGGCGGCACGGTGCAGATCACCTACCGCAGCCTCGAGCAGCTCGACGAGGTGATGCGCCGGCTGGAGCAGGGCTAGGTTGTTAGGTCGTGGCGCTCATTGCGCCGCCGCGGCTGTGCCTCGGGCCTCCATGAGTTCGTTGCTCCGCTCTCACCTACGTCACGGCCGGGCTTGACCCGGCCATCCATTTTTTTGGACGAAGCGGATGGATGCCCGGGTCAAGCCCGGGCATGACGAGCTAATAATTTGGAAGAGCTACGGCTGTGTTTTTCGTCGCGATTGCCAAAAGCGAGCACACGACTCTCTCCTCCGTCATTCCGGGGCGTGCGAAGCACGAACCCGGAATCCATCTCTCAGCAGATCCTGTAGCCCGATGGATTCCGGGCTCGCCCTTCGGGCGCCCCGGAATGACGGCTGAGGTTGGAGAGCGATCTCGGGTCCACTCGGGCTGAAGTTCTCGACGCCGTATTCAGGGAGCCGGCGCACTGACCATCACCCCTTCCGCCGTGCCGCGACCGCGATCGACAGCAGCGTCCGCTGCGCGATCGCTGCCGCCAATCCCGGCTGCTTGCGCATGTCGAGCGCGGCTGTCGCCAGTTGGTCGATGATCGGCAGCAGGCGGGCAGGGGAGAAATTGCGCAGCGCCGTCTCGGCGCTCGGCTTGCGCGAGAAGTGCAGCCGGGGGAAGCCGCCTTCGAGGATGGACGAGACTGGCGTGCCGGAAGCGACGGCGAGCACCGATTTATGCAGCCATGCGGCATGTCGCTGCGCGGCGGAGATGATGACGCCGGGATAGGTGCCCGCGATCATCGCCTTGCCGAACTCGGTCTCGACCATTTCCGGCTTGCCGCCGAAGGCGCCGTCAACGATCGGATCGAGCTTCATCTCCGAGGCGTCGGCGACCACGGCCATCACATGGTCGAGCGTCACCTCGCCTTCGCCGTGGGCGAACAGGGTCAGCTTGCGCAGCTCGTTGCGGGAGGCCTGGCGGTCGCCGCCGAGCAGCGCCATCAGATAGGCGCGGGCCTCCGGCGAGATGCGCAGCGAGGCCAAGCGCAATTCGTCGTCGATCAGCTTGGCGAGATCGCGCTCGGTGTCCGGGTAGCAGCCGATCGCCACCGCCGTTCTGGCCTTCTCGCAAATCTTGCGCAGTGGCGAATCGGGGCGGATGTCGCCGGCCTCGATCACGATGCGGCAGTCCCGCACGTTCATCTCGCTGAGCGTCTCGACGCCGCTGGCGAAATTGCGCGAGCCGGCGCGCACCCGGATGGCCCGGCGGCCGCCGAACAGCGGCACGGTCATGGCTTCGTCGACGAGGCGCGATGGCTCCGCGGAGAGCTCGTCACCGTCGAGCCTGACCACGGAGAAGGGATCATCGGGGTTGTCGACGGCCGAAGCGATGAGGGCCTCGGCACGCTCGCGAACCAGGCCGGTATCCGGACCGTACAACAGGATCAGCGGACGAGTGGCGTCCGGTTTGGCCAGGAAGGCATCGATGTCTCGTCCGCGCAGCGCGACCACGGCGATGTCAGCCGTGCGTCAGGTGCCCGCGGTGAAATAGGCCGCGAGCCGCGTTTTGATCTTCTCGGCGACCTCCTCGGAGGCGCGATCCTCGGCGTCACGGAAGGCCCGCTGCCGGGCGAAGCGCTGGTACGAGCCGGGGATGTCATAGGAGGTGCGCGCGAAGGTCGTTCCGGTCATGACCGATTTGTTGGTCGCCAACTCGACCAGATTGTACTGCACGTCGAGGCCGACATTCTCGGTGGTCGGCAGGCCGGTGGTCTGTGAGACGATCAGCGAGGACCGGCTGGTCTGCAATCGCAGCACCAGCTTGTGGGTCGGCGCCGTGCCGGTTGCGGTGCCGTACAGCTTGAAGGCGAGCGCGTTGCGGATGCCGACGCCGATGCGCGCCTCGGGCGAGGCGTTCGGCTTGTCGACCGGCGGCAGCTCGATGCCCATCAGCTTTTCGCGCAGGCCGGGCGTGCCGTCGGTATGCTCTGCATACATCGGCTGGAAGCAGCCTGCCGTCAGCGCGGCCAAAGCGGCCACGGCAACAAGCCGAGCAGCGATCCGAAACCTAGCCGACGACATTCACGATCCTCTTGGGAACAATGATCACCTTGCGGACGGGTTTGCCATCCAGCGCCAGTTTTACTGCATCGAGGGCCAAAACGGCAGCCTCAATTTCCGGATTCTGCGCGTTGCTGGCGACTGTGACTTCTCCGCGCTTCTTGCCGTTGACCTGGACGACCAGGGTCATGCTGTCCTCAACCAGCAAATCTCGTTCGATTTGCGGCCAGGAGGCCTCCGAGATCAGCCCGGTCTGGCCCAGCACCTGCCAGCATTCTTCGGCCAGATGCGGCATCATCGGCGAGAACAGCTGCACCAGGATCCCGGCGGCCTCACGAATCGCCCAGGCCAGGTCGGCCGCCGGCTTGGCCGGCCGCGCCAGGACGTCGGCCAGCGCATTGGCGAACTCGCGGATATGCGCCAGGCAGACGTTGAAGTGCAGCCGCTCGATGCCGCCGGTCACCTTGTCCAGGGCGCCGTGGGCAGCCTTGCGCAGCGCCAGCGCGTCGGGGCCGAACGCGGCCGGGCGGGAGGAGGGGGCCTCGGCCGCTGCCGCGACCGATTCGTTGACCAGCCGCCACAGTCGCTGGACGAAGCGCGCCGCGCCCTGCACCCGCTCGTCGCTCCAGATCACGTCGCGGTCCGGCGGCGAGTCCGACAGCATGAACCAGCGCGCGACGTCGGCCCCGTAGCTCTCGATGATGTCGTCGGGGTCGACGGTGTTCTTCTTCGACTTCGACATCTTCTCGATCGGGCCGATCGTGATGTCCTCGCCGGTGGCGGCCAGCACGGCGCGGCGGCCGTTGCCGCCGATCTCGATCTTGACCTCCGCCGGGTTGACGTAGGTGCCGTCGGCCTTCTGATAGGTCTCGTGGACCACCATGCCCTGTGTGAACATGCCGGCGAACGGCTCGTCCATCGCGACGTGGCCGGTAGCCTTCATCGCGCGGGTGAAGAACCGGCTGTAGAGCAGATGCAGGATCGCGTGCTCGACGCCGCCGATATACTGGTCGACCGGCATCATCCGGTTGGCCACGGCCGGCGTCGTCGGCGCGGCCTCGTTCCATGGATCGGTGAAGCGCGCGAAGTACCAGGACGAATCCACGAAGGTGTCCATGGTGTCGGTCTCACGCTGCGCCTTGCCCCCGCATGCGGGGCAGGTGACGTGCTTCCAGGTCGGATGGTGGTCGAGCGCATTGCCCGGCTTGTCGAAGGTGACGTCGTCCGGCAGCACCACGGGCAGGTCCTTGGCCGGCACCGGCACGACATCGCAGGTCGGGCAGTGGATCACCGGGATCGGGCAGCCCCAATAGCGCTGGCGCGAGATGCCCCAATCGCGCAGGCGGAAATTGACCTGGCGCTCACCGACAGCTGCGCCGCCGCGCTGCTCGCTCTCGAGCCGCCTGGCGACCTCGTCCTTGGCCTGCGCGATCGTCATGCCGTCGAGGAAGCGTGAATTGATCAGGCGGCCGTCACCGTCGAAGGCGGTGTCGGTGATGACGAAGCTCGCCGGGTCCTGGCCCTCCGGGCACACGACCGGCGTGTTGCCGAGACCGGATTTGTTGACGAAGTCGAGGTCGCGCTGGTCATGCGCCGGGCAGCCGAAGATGGCGCCGGTGCCGTATTCCATCAGCACGAAGTTCGCGACATAGACCGGCAAGGTCCAGCTCGGGTCGAACGGATGCACGGCGCGGATGCCGGTGTCGAAGCCCTGCTTCTCCGCGGTGTCGATCGCCTCCTGCGCGGTGCCGATCCGCTTGATCTCGGCGATGAACGCGGCGAGCTCCGGGTTCTTGGCGGCCGCGGCTTGCGCCAGCGGATGGTCCGCCGAGATCGCCATGAACTTGGCGCCGAACAGCGTGTCCGGCCGCGTCGTGAAGATCTTCAATTCGGTCTCGCCCGCCGGCGTCGTCTTGGGATCCAGCGCGAAGCGGATCAGCAGGCCTTCGGAGCGGCCGATCCAGTTGCGCTGCATCAGCCGCACCTTGTCGGGCCAGCGGTCGAGACCATCGAGCGCGTCCAGCAGCTCCTGCGAGTACTTCGTGATCTTGAACACCCATTGGTTCATCTCACGCTGTTCGACCACCGCACCGGAGCGCCAGCCGCGACCGTCGATGACCTGCTCGTTGGCGAGCACGGTCATGTCGACCGGATCCCAGTTCACCTTGCGCTTCTCGCGCTCGACCAGCCCCGCTTGCATGAAGTCGAGGAACATCTTCTGCTGGTGCCTGTAGTAGGATGGATCGCAGGTCGCGAACTCGCGCGCCCAGTCGAGCGACAGGCCGATCGAGCGCAGCTGCTTCTTCATCGCCGCGATATTGTCGTAGGTCCATGCCTTGGGCGCCACCTTGCGCTCGATCGCGGCGTTCTCCGCCGGCAGGCCGAACGCATCCCAACCCATCGGGTGCAGCACGTTGAAACCCTTGGCACGCATGAAGCGCGCCAGCACGTCGCCCAGCGTATAATTACGGACATGCCCGATATGGATGCGTCCCGACGGATAGGGAAACATCTCGAGCACGTAGTATTTCGGACGCGGATCGTCGTTCCTGGTGGCGAAGATCGCCTTTTCGTCCCACTGGCGCTGCCAGCGCGGCTCGGCTTCACGGGCGTTGTAGCGTTCGGATGTCATGGAATCGCTTGTAATTTTCGAGGATTCGCGTCGTTTGAAGACGGCGGACTAGGCCACAAAAGCGGCAGCCCGGTCAATGGGGCGACAGATGATGATACCATTTTGGGCATCCGCTAAGCGACGGTAATCGTGAGTTTTTTTGCACCCTCTGCCGGCAGTGTCGAAGGTTCGATTGAGGCACGGTTAAGACTTGAATGGGAGACTGAGTGCATACATCCAGGCATCAGCCCGCATCTGGGATCACTCCACATCGTGTCCGGCGCTACGTTCGACGAGCTTGACTTCGAGTACGCGACGACGGTCGCGGAAAAGGCCATGAAATCCATGGCTCAACAGCGCGTGCCACCGACGCCTAACAACTTCCATCTGTGGTTCAAGTACTCACTGGGCTCGGCGTCGGATCTCAAGCGCGCCGTCGACATCCTGGTCAGCAACAAGCGCAAGTTCGACAAGACCACCAACCAGGCGCTGTTCGACACGTACATCGGCCAGCAGGGTACGGAAGCGGCTGTCGTCCACAAAGTCTCGCAGCAGTTGCATGGCGTGATGGACTCCGCCAAGCAGTATCTGACGGCCGCGATCGCCGACAACCGCACACACATGGCGGCGATCGATGGCGTCGCCGAACGCAGCGAGCAGGGCGTCGATCCGAAGATCCTGATCGAGAACCTGGTCAGCGAGCTCGCCCAGGCGACCGCGCGTGCGGCGAAACTCGAAGCGAGCTTTGCCGAGAAGTCACGCGAGCTCGACACCATCCGAGACTCGCTCAACAAGTCGGAGCAGCGCGCACGCACGGACACGCTGACCGGATTGCCGAACCGGCGCGCGCTCGAAGAGTTCTTCCGCCATGCGCAGGTCGAGGCGATGGAGCGCGACGAACCGCTCAGCGTTCTCCTGATCGACGTCGACCACTTCAAGAAGTTCAACGACAATTACGGCCATGGCGTCGGCGATCAGGTGCTGCGCCTCGTCGCCAAGGCATTGCGCGAGCGCGTCCGCGACAAGGATCTTCCCGCACGCTACGGCGGCGAGGAACTGATCGCGGTGCTGCCGCAGACCGACCTCGAAGGTTGCACCGTCATCGCCGAGCGCATCCGGCGCACCATCGCCGATTGTCAGTTCACGCGGCGCTCGACCGGCGAGGTGTTGCCGCAGATCACGGTGTCGATCGGCGTCGGCCAGTTCCAGTTCGGCGAATCGATGGCTGATCTGATCGACCGTTGCGACCGCTCGCTGTATCTCGCCAAGAAGCTCGGCCGCAACCGCGTGGTCAGCGAGCTCGAGCTCGACCAGAAGCTCGCGGTCGGCTGATCGCAGGCCGCCGCCGCAGCCCTATCCTGCGCGTGCCACGCCGCTCCTGTCATCCGCGACATCCGCGAAGCCATGCGCGATGACCGTGTTGCGGCCGCGATGCTTGGCCGCATAGAGCGCGGCATCGGCGGCTTCGATCAGGTCGGAGGGCATCAGCGACTCGTTCGGCCGGGTCGAGGCGACACCGACGCTCACGGTGACGCACCGATGCGCCGACGTCGCGTGCGGCAGCTCGAGCTCCAGCACCGTGGCGCGCACCTGCTCGCCGACCGCGAGCGCCTCTCTGGCACCCATGCCCGGCAACAACAGGCAGAACTCCTCACCGCCATAGCGGCCGGCGAAAGCCGTCATGGCGCCGGCGATCTGCGACAGCGTCTCGCCGAGACGTGACAGGCAGGCGTCACCCTCAGGGTGCCCATAGGTGTCGTTGTAGAGCTTGAAGTGGTCGACGTCGATCATCAGCAGCGACAGCTCGGTGCCGGCCTGCTGCGCGCGGCTCCATTCGACGTCGATGCGGTTCTGGAAGCCGCGGCGGTTGGCGAGGCCCGAGAGCATGTCGATCGACGCCATCACCGTCAGCCGGTCATTGGCGGCGACCAGCTCGCGCTCGCGCTGGCCGAGCTTGGCGGCCATCGCATTGAAGGACTTTGCCAGCGGAACGAACTCCGACGGCAGATGTTTGGTGGTGACGCGCGCCGACCAGTGGCCGTGGCCGAAGCGCTTGGCGGTCGCGGCGAGCATGCTGACGGGCTTCACGATCAGCTTCTCGGCGGCGATCAGCGCGCCGAGCAGCACGATCAGGCAGACGAGGCCAGCCTGCAGATAGGCGTTGCGGATCTCGCGGTCGATGGCGGCGGTGACGCGGGTCTCATCGATGCTGACGATCAGCCGCGATCCGGTGTCGGCGATCCGAGTGAAGGTGATCGCGCGCTTAGAACCATCCGCCGCCGTGAAACTCATCGTCTCGCTCGGCTTCCCCGAACTCAGGGCAGTCTCGGCAACGGCCGACAACAACGGCACGCTGTCGAGCGGCCGGCCGATCAGCTCGTTGCGGTCGGCGGGCGCCGCCAGCACGGTTCCTTCGCTGTCGACCAGCACCGCCGTGATGCCGGGGCGGCCGCCAAGATTGTTCATGATCTTGGACATCCATTCCAGGTTCACGCTCGCCAGCATCACCGCGTCCGGCTCGCCGGTGATCGCGCCGACCGGATAGGCGGCCATGACGATCGGCACGTGCGACGGCTTCGACAGCAGGTAGTCGCTGAACACGAAATCACGTGATTCCTGGGCGCCACGGAAATACGGCCGGTCGCTGAAATCGAGCCCTACATATTGGTTGTTGGTCGAGCACTGGATGCGGCCGTCGCGGCCGGCGATCATCAGGGTGCGGATCCACGGCAGGGTCGCCGGCAGGCTGGCGCGCATCATGTCGCAGCTGCGGCTCACGCCGGTGCTCGACGCCCGGACATAGGCCGTCGACTTCAGCACCGTCTCCACCGACATGATGACCTCGCGCTGCATGTCGGCGCTTTGCCGGGCGAGGCCGGAGAATTCCTCCGATGCGAGTGCGATCTGCCTTGTCCTGGCGCTTTCCAGCGAGCGCGCGCGTTCCAGCATCAGCGGCGCGACCAGGATCAGGGCGAGCAGCGCCAGCCGGGCGCGGATCCCCATCAGCCGGTTCAGCTTCACTCTATTGCGATTGAACCGGATGCTTGGCATTTCTTCCCCCTACCCCCGGCCGTGAAGGGTAAGGAGAAGGGCTCAAGAACCCTTTCTCGAACTCTGTAAAATTGCAGCCAAACCCGTAAATCTACCGACGGACGCCATCGTGCCTGATGAATCGAACGCCTCAACCTCGTCCTCGCCGTCCGCGCTCGCCGCCGTCGAGCAGGAGATTCTGCGCGCCTGCCGCGACGCCAATCGTGATCGCGGCTCGGTCACGCTGATCGCTGTGTCGAAGACCTTCGATGCCGACGCGATCGAGCCGGTGATCGCGGCCGGACAGCGCGCGTTCGGTGAAAATCGCGTTCAGGAAGCCAAAGCCAAGTGGCCGCCGCTGATGGCCGCGCATCCGGGGCTCGCACTGCACCTGATCGGGCCGCTGCAATCCAACAAGGCCAAGGAGGCGGTCGCGCTGTTCGACGCCATCCATTCGGTGGACCGGCCAAGCCTGTGCGTGGCGCTTGCCAAGGAGATTTCCGCCCAGGGCCGGCATCCGCAGCTGTTCGTCCAGATCAATACCGGCGAGGAGCCGCAGAAGGCGGGCATCGCGCCCGGCGACGCCGACGCCTTCATCGCCGCCTGCCGCACGGATTACGGGCTGGCGATTTCAGGACTGATGTGCATTCCGCCGGTCGATGAAGCACCGGGGCCGCATTTCGCGCTGACCGCCAAGATCGCCGCCCGCAACGGCCTCGCGCATCTCTCGATGGGCATGAGCGCCGATTTCGCCACCGCCATCCAGTTCGGCGCCACGCATGTGCGGGTCGGCTCGGCGATCTTCGGGCATCGCTGAAGGGGGGCGCGGTCGCGGCCGGTCCCTACTCGAACCGCACCGATACCTGCCCCAGATCGCCGAAATCGGCCTCCATGTGGTCCCCGCTGCCGATCGGCAGCGGCGGATGACAGGTGCCGGTCGTGACCACCTGCCCTGCCCGCGCGGGCACGCCGAGCGCGCTGAGCTCGTTGACCAGCCAGGCCAGCGCTATCAGCGGATCACCGAGCACGTTGCGGCCGTGGCCGATGAAGGTCTCGCCACGCAGCGCGATGCGCGGCCGCTCCGCGATCAGGTCGCGGCTGCGCCAGTCGGCGGTGGCGGCCTCGCCCAGCACGAACAGATGCGCGCAGGCATTGTCGGCGATCAGTTGCGCCTCGCCGGCGCTGACGAAGTCGGCGAACCGCGAATCGGGAATTTCGATCGCGGGGTGCAGCGTGTCGACCGCGGCCAGCACCTCCGCGACATCATAAGGTGTCGGTCTGGGCGGCAGATCGCGTCCGAGGCGGAAGGCGAATTCCGGCTCGGCGACCCGCATCGCGTTGCCGGCCATCGATGCGGTGCCGCCGACCGGCAGCACCGTTTCGGCCAGGATCCGCCCGGCCATCGGACCGGCGACATTGATATGGCGCTGGCCGGCCTCGCTGGTCGCCGCAATCTTCCAGCCAAATAATGGCTTGGGCGAGTGGCGCTCGAGCTCGGCCTGGATGGCATAGCCTTCGGCGCGATCTCTCGGACGCAGCTCAGTCGGCAGCTCTGCCAGCTTGCTGCCTTCGCTCCAATGCTGGCGCAGGATGCCAGCGGCGCTGGCTGGCTGATCCAGTGCGCGCATGACGTCCTCCCCCAACTCGCTTCTCATTCGATGACGATTCTGGTGCGCGGACCGATTCTTTGCAACAGACGCAGCATCGCCGGCCGGGTCATGGCCACGCAGCCTGCGGTCGGGCCGAAATTCGGCCGCGCCAGATGCAGGAACACGGCGCTGCCGCGGCCCGCGATCCGCGGCCGCGTGTTGTGGTCGATCTCGATGATGAAATCGTACAGATGGTCCTGGCGCGCCAGCCGGTCTCCGGGATGGTCGCCGTGCAGCCGGATCGCCTGGTTGTAGTGCCGGTCGGCCGGGTCCTCGCACCACGCATCCTCCGGGCCAATCGGCTGGATCGGCAGAAAGGTGCGCGGACGCGAATGACGATCGGCCCGCCACCACAGCCGCCGGGGCCGGAAGGTCCCTCGGGGGGTGCCGCCATCTCCCTCGCGCTTGTTGGCCAGGACGCCGCCGCGCCCGAGCGCCACCGGAATGACATGGCCCCAGACATGGAGCCAGCCGCGCTGCCGCGACCCGGCTTTGGTGCGAATCGAGATCCGCGATGCTGGCATGCCAGGCTTCACCTTCGCTAACGACATGAAACAACGTGCCTTTTCATTGCCATGGATTGCCCGGTAATTGCCTTAATGTCGGCAAATGGTCCGCCGCGAGGGTCGAACAGGACAATCATCTCAATCCCTGCTCAATTCTGGAGTAGAGTCCCGGGCGCTTGTGAATCGGTAACAGCCCCCTACTTCAAGACGGAACAGGGCTGATGAGCCTGTTTGCCCACCGTTGACGGCGCCACCCATTCGATCCCGCCGGCGCCACCTAGAGGATTGTACAATGGCCAATGCCCGCAAGATCCTGATCGTGGATGACGACACCGATCTGCGCGATGCCCTGATGGAGCAGCTCTCGCTGCATGACGAGTTCGAAGCCCAGGCCGTCGATACCGGCGCCAAAGGCGCCACCGCCGCAAAGGCCAATTCACCCGACCTGGTTCTAATGGACGTCGGCCTGCCCGACACCGATGGCCGCGAAGTGGTGCGGTCCCTGCGCAAGGGCGGCTTCAAGGCGCCGATCATCATGCTGACCGGGCACGATACCGATTCGGACACGATTCTCGGGCTCGAATCCGGCGCCAACGACTATGTCGCCAAGCCCTTCCGCTTCGCCGTGCTGCTGGCCCGCATCCGGGCCCAGCTTCGCCAGCACGAGGCCAGCGAGGACGCGGTGTTCTCGGTCGGCCCCTACAGCTTCCGGCCGGGCTCGAAGATGCTGACCGGCGCCAACGCCCGCAAGGTCCGCCTGACGGAGAAGGAAACGGCGATCCTGCGCTTCCTGTACCGCGCCGGCCAGCAGCCGGTGTCGCGCGAGACGCTGTTGCAGGAGGTCTGGGGCTACAATTCCGGCGTCACCACCCACACGCTGGAAACGCACATTTACCGTCTGCGGCAGAAGATCGAGAAAGATGCCGCGAATCCGGAGATTCTGGTGACGGAGGCCGGTGGCTACAAGTTGGTACCGTGATAGGTTCGGGGATGGCGGTTTCGCCATTTATGATATTGGTTCCATTCAGCCTTCCCCGGGCCCTTGATGTCGATCGAAGACGATATTGCGCTATTGGAGCGCGTCCCAACATTGCGCCTGCTGGGAAGCGACTCGCTGCGCATGATCGCCATCGGCTCCGAGCAGCGTAACATCCAGAGTGGCGAGACCCTGTTCCGCGAGGGGGACACCGCCGATTGCGGCTATGTCGTCCAGCGCGGGTCATTGCGCATCAGCGACGAGGTCGGTGCCGAGATCGTCGCCACGCCGACCATGCTGATCGGCGAGCTGGCGCTGCTGGTCGAGATGCGGCGCCCGGCGACCGCGGCGGCCCTGGAATATTCGACCGTGGTGCGGATCTCGCGCAGCCTGTTTCAGCGTGTGTTGGAGAGCGACGCCAAGGCGGCGCGCCGGCTGCGCGACGAGTTCGCCCACCGCGCCAGCCGAATCGCCAACGACATCATGGCGGCCGGGGCCAAGCTCACGTCGTGATCTTCGTGACCGCGCGGGTCTGCTACGACACGTCCAGCGTCACCGTGACCGGCACGTGATCCGACGGCCGCTCCCAGCTGCGGGCGTCGCGCAGGATCCTGAAATCGCTGACCCGGTCCTTCAGTGCGCGTGACACCCAGATGTGGTCGAGCCTTCGGCCGCGATCGCCGACGGTCCAGTCGGCCGCGCGGTAGCTCCACCAGGTGTAGACCTTCTCCGACATCGGGATGCGCTCGCGAGCGACATCGACCCATTCGCCATGGGTCTGCGCCGCCAACAGCTTTTCACATTCGATCGGCGTGTGCGACACCACCTTCAGGAGCTGCTTGTGCGACCAGACATCGTGCTCATGCGGCGCGACGTTGAGATCGCCGACCAGGATATGCCGGTCGTCGCCGCGTGGATGCAGCGGCTCGCACGCCTTCATTTCGTCGAGGAATTGCAGCTTGTGCTCGAATTTCGGATTGAGCGCGGGGTCGGGAATGTCGCCGCCTGCGGGCACATAGAAATTGTGCAGCACCAGCGGCTGCGCGAGCTGCGCCTTTTCGCCGAACGCCACCGTGATGTGGCGCGAATCCACCTTGTCGCAGAAGGTGCGGACGTTGGTCTCCTCGAACGGCCATTTCGAGATCACGGCGACGCCGTGATAGCCCTTCTGCCCGTTCAGCGCGACGTGCTCATAGCCGAGCCGCTTGAAGCGCTTCAGCGGAAAGGCGTCGTCGATGCACTTGGTCTCCTGCAGGCACAGCACATCGGGCCTGACCTGCTTGATGAGCTTGGCGACGAGGTCGATGCGCAGGCGCACCGAGTTGATGTTCCAGGTGGTCAGGACGAGACGCATGAGACCCGCGTCATACCATGAATTGCGGCGATGTCAGCGACTCCGCCTCGCCTCCGACGCATCGGACTGACCGCGTTGGTTGGCGTTATCCCCAGCCATGTGGGACGGCGCCTGATCAGCGCCGTTTGCTCTCGATGACGTCCCATACGCGGGCGGCGATGTCGGGTCCGCCGAGCCGCGAGATCGCGCGGATGCCGGTCGGCGAAGTCACGTTGATCTCGGTGAGGTTGCCGTCGATCACGTCGATGCCGACCAGCAGCAGGCCGCGCGCGCGCAATTCCGGACCGAGCGTGTCGCAGATCTCGCGCTCGCGTGCGCTGAGATCGGTGGCCTGCGCGGCGCCGCCGCGCACCATGTTGGAGCGCAGATCGTCTGCCGCCGGCACGCGGTTGACGGCGCCGGCGAACTCGCCGTCGACCAGGATGATGCGCTTGTCGCCGTGCTTCACCTCGGGGAGGAAGCGCTGGATCACCCAGGGCTCCTTGAACGTCACCGAGAACATGTCGAACAGCGAGCCGAAATTCATATCCTGCGGCATCACCCGAAACACCGCCGCGCCACCATGGCCATGCAGCGGCTTCATCACGACAGCGCCGTGCTGATCGCGGAAGGCGTTGATCTCGTCGAGATCGCGCGAGATCAAGGTCGGCGGCATCAGTTGCGGGAAGTTCATCACGAACAGCTTTTCCGGCGCGTTGCGAACGCTCGCGGGATCATTGACCACCAGCGTCTTCGGATGGATGCGCTCGAGGAAATGCGTCGAGGTGATGTAGGCGAGATCGAACGGCGGATCCTGCCGCAGCAGCACGACATCAAAGGATGTCAGCGCGGTCGGTTTCGGTTCGCCGAGCGTGAAATGGTCGCCGACCTGGTCGCGCACCGTCAGCGCCTGCACCGGCGCATAGAGCTCGCCGCCGCGCAGCGACAGCTTGTCGGGCGTATAGTAACACAGGCCATGGCCGCGCCGCTGCGCTTCGAGCAGCATCGCGAAGGTCGAGTCGCCGCGGATGTTGATGCGCGCGATGGGGTCCATCTGGACGGCGACGTTCAGTTTCATGGGAAGGTCCCTGCTCTCTGCAATCAGTTCATGTCAGGTGCTGGCGTCGAACGCCGCTACCAGATGGCGCGGCAGGCTGCGCGGCGCAACCAGAATCGCGTCGAAGCGCAGCTCCAATTCGGCATGGTCGGGATGCGCCATCAACCAGGCCTGCGCGGCATCGATGATGCGCTGCTGCTGGCGCGGCGTCACCGCATAGGCGGCATCGTCGAGCGAGGCACGCGCCTTGACCTCGACGAAGGCAACCAGGCCGCGCCTGCGCGCGATGATGTCGATCTCGCCTTGGGGCGTGCGGAAGCGTTTGGCGAGGATGCGATAGCCCTTGGCGATCAGCAGCGCTGCGGCGCGGGCTTCCGCCGATAACCCGGTGCGGAAGGCGGCGACGCGTTCGGGTGCCGCCGTCTTCGCCGGCTTGTCAGGGGAGACGCGCTCAGTCTTCGCCATCGGCCGACCCTGACCGCGCGTCCTTCACCAGCTCGAGCGCGCGCGCATAGACTTCGCGGCGCGGCCGGCCGGACAGCTCGACGGCATGCATCACGGCATCCTTGACGCTCGATCGCTGCAGCAGATCCTTCAACACGGCGTCGAGCGCATCCGGCGTCAGCACCCCGGCGCCGCGCGGCGGCGGACCGATCACCAGCACGAACTCGCCGCGCGTTTCGAGATCGCCGGCCTCCGCAGCGAGATCGCCGATGGCGCCGCGCAGCACCTCCTCGTGCAGCTTGGTGAGCTCGCGGCAGATCGCGGCCTGGCGTCCCGCCATGGCATCGGCGAGGTCGGCCAGCGTCTCCTGCACCCGGCTGCCGGCTTCGAACAGGACCAGCGTCGCGTCGATCCGCGCGAGCTCGGACAGCCGCGTACGCCGCGCCTGCTGCCTGGCCGGCAGGAACCCCTCGAAGAAGAAACGGTCGGTCGGAAGCGCGGCCACGCTGAGCGCCGCGAGCACGGCGGAAGGTCCCGGCAGCGCGGTGACAACATGCCCGGCCTCACACGCCTCGCGCACCAGCTTGTAGCCGGGATCGGAGATCAGCGGCGTGCCGGCGTCGGACACCAGCGCGATGGCCGCGCCTTCGGCGAGGCGCTGCAGGATCCTGGGTCTGACGGCTTCGGCATTGTGCTCATGATAGGCTGCGAGTTCCGCGCTGAGGCCGTAGCGCTCGGTCAGGCGCCGGGTGATTCGCGTGTCCTCGCACAAGATGAGGTCGGCGCCGGCCAGGGTTTCCAGCGCGCGCAGCGTGATGTCGCCGAGATTGCCGATCGGGGTCGCCACCAGATGCAATCCAGGCCGCGCCTTGGGCGCCGCAACGATCTGCCCCGCCACCAGATAGGTCGACGTGGTGGAAGATTTGCCGTCATCCGGCGACGTCTTGGGGATTGCCTTCGCGCCCATCGAGGTAATTTAAAGGGCCTGCCGCGGGATTGCCACAGGGGAACAGCCGCGCAGCGATTTTGAAGTGCCGATCGGCACGGGGGGGCCGTTCATCGCAGCTTCAAGTTCGAAGCTGCACCTCGATGAGGGTGTGTACGAGCAGGGGATAGGCCGTGCAAAACGTCGAATTGATCGGCTGTGTGGCGCTGACAGCCTTTTGTTTTGCTTAACTATTCGTCGACAATATGAGTGAATCTGCACGGCCTGCGGGACGTGCGTTTGGGGAACTTCTGGCCGGACTCGGCCGAACGAAGAGATGCCATGGTGGGCCCGCGTCATCCCAACTCTCTCGGTCCGGGACCCCATGGGGTCGCCCGGCGAACGGCGCTGGGCCTGATCGTCGGCGCGCCGCTGCTGTCGGCGTGCTCCAACGTCCAGCAGGGCTTCAATCCGTTCGAGCAGCCGACCGCGCCGGCGGGACCGCCGCAGCGGCCGGCGGTGGCCGGCAACGGCCAGGTCAAGGTCGGGCTGATTCTGCCGCTGTCGGCGTCGGGCAATGCCGGCGTCGCCGCGCAATCGATGAAGAACGCCGCCGAGATGGCGCTGGCCGAGTTTCAGAACCCCAACATCCAGCTCCTGATCAAGGACGACGCCGGCAGCCCGCAAGGGGCGCAGCAGGGCGCGCAACAGGCCTGCGACGAAGGCGCCGAGATCATCCTCGGCCCCCTGTTCGCGGGCTCGGTGCCGGCGACGGCCCAGGTGGCGCGCGCGCGCAACATCTCGGTCATCGCCTTCTCGACCGATTCGAGCGTGGCGGGGCGCGGCGTCTATCTGCTCAGCTTCCTGCCGGAGTCCGATGCCAGCCGCATCGTCGAATATTCCGCCAGCGTCGGCAAACGCTCGTTCGCGGCGCTGCTGCCCGACAATGCCTACGGCACCGTCGTCGAGGGGGCGTTCAAGACCGCGGTCAGCCGCCGCGGCGGACGCATCGTGGCATTCGAGAAATATTCCGGCGACCGCACTGGGCCTGCGCGCACGGTGGCGCAGGCGCTCGGCGGCGCCGATGCGCTGCTGCTGGCCGATGACGGCGAATCGGTCGCGGCGACGGCCGATGCGCTGACCGCTGCCGGCGCCAATCTGCGCAACATCCAGTTGCTCGGCACAGGGCTGTGGGACAATCCGCGCGTCTATGCCAGCGCCAGCCTGCAGGGCGGCCTCTATGCCGCGCCGGATCCCTCCGGCTTCCGCGCCTTTGCCGGCCGCTACCGGACGCGATTCGGCGGCGATCCCGTGCGTACGGCGACCCTCGCTTATGATGCGGTGGCGCTCGTGGCCGCGCTGGCGCGCACCCAGGGCAACCAGCGTTTCGCGCCCGATGTCCTGACCAATGCATCCGGCTTCGCCGGCATCGACGGGCTGTTCCGGTTCCGCAGCGACGGCACCAATGAGCGCGGGCTTGCGGTGATGCGCGTCGGTTCGGCTGGCGGACAGGCGGTCGCCGGCGCGCCGAAGAGCTTCAGCGCGACGTGAGTCGCAGCACTTCTCAGGCGGCGAGGTCGGCGACGACCGCGTCGAGCACCGGAAAGCCGTCCTGGGTTACCCGTAGCCGCCCGTCCGGATCGACCGCGATCGCGCCCTCCTCGCGCAGCAGCGCGATGCGGCGCGGATCGAGCCTGCGGCCGGAGATCCTTGCGTAGCGCTGCGGGTCGATGCCCTCGGCCAGTCGCAGCCCCATCAGCAGGAATTCGTCGGCGCGCTCCTCGCGGTTGAGCTCGTCGTCGGTCATGACACCATGACCGTTGGATTCGACCCGCATCAGCCAGGCTTCCGGCCGCTTGTCGGTCGCTGTCGCGTGCCTGATGCCGCCGATGTCGAGGCGGCCATGGGCGCCCGGGCCGATGCCGGCATATTCCTGGCCGCGCCAGTAGACGAGGTTGTGCCGGCACTCCGCGCCGGGCCGGGCGTGATTGGAAATCTCATAGGCCGGCAGTCCGTGACGGCCACAGATCTCCTGCGTGACGTCGTACAAGGTGCGCGCCAGGCCTTCGTCCGGCGTCTTCAGCTTGCCTGCGGCGTGCAGGCCGAAGAACGGCGTGCCTTCCTCGATGGTCAGTTGATACAGCGACAAATGCTCAGCCGCCTCGCCGATCGCCCGCGTCAGCTCTTCGGTCCACATCTGCGGCGTCTGGTCGGGCCGCGCGTAGATCAGATCGAACGAATAGCGCTCGAATGCATGGCGCGCGATCGCCACCGCCCTCATCGCCTCTTCAGCGGTGTGCAGGCGGCCGAGCATCTTGAGCGACGCATCGTCCATCGCCTGGACGCCGAGCGAGACCCGGTTGACGCCGGCGGCGCGATAGCCGGCAAAGCGGGTCGCCTCGACGCTGGTCGGGTTCGCTTCGAGCGACACCTCGACATCGCCAGCGACGTGCCAGTGCCGGCCGATCGCGTCGAGAATGGCGCCGACCGTCTGCGGCTGCATCAGCGACGGGGTGCCGCCGCCGAGAAAGATCGACGTGACGGTGCGCGGCCCAATGCGGGCGGCCGTGGTCGCGATCTCCTGCGCAAAGGCGCGGGCGAAGCGGTCCTGATCGATGGCGGCATGCCGGACGTGGCTGTTGAAGTCGCAATACGGACATTTCGACAGGCAGAACGGCCAGTGCACATAGACGCCGAACGCTTCGCTGTCAGCGCTGCTCAAGACAGATCTCCGCGAGTTTCACGAAGGCGCGCGCCCGGTGCGACAGGCCGAGCCCGAGCGGCGGCAGGCCATGTTTCTCGATGCTGGTCATCTCGCCGAAGGTCCGGTCGTGGCCCTCGGGCAGGAACATCGGGTCGTAGCCGAAGCCCGCCGTGCCACGCGGCGGCCAGACCAGGGTGCCGTCGACCCGCGCCTCGACCTCCTCGACGTGACCGTCCGGCCACGCCACGCACAGCGCCGAGACGAAATGGGCGCTACGCTTGTCGGCACCAGTCGCGTCCCGCTCCTGCAGGAGGCGCTCGATGCGCGTCATCGCGCCGGCGAAATCCTTGTCCGGTCCTGCCCAGCGCGCCGAATAGATCCCCGGCGCCCCATCGAGCGCATGAACCACGATGCCGGAATCGTCGGCAAAGGCAGGAAGCTGCGCGGCTCTGGCCGCGGCGACCGCCTTGATGCGGGCGTTGGCCTGGAAGGTCTCGCCGGTCTCATCCGGCTCGTCCAGGCCGAGATCGCCGGCCGACACCGCCTCGACGCCATGGGGAGCGAGCAGCTCGCGCATCTCGGCAAGCTTGCCGGGATTGTGGGTCGCAATGATGATGCGACCGGTGAGCTTGCGGTGCGGGCTGCTCACGCGACCGCCATCTTCTGCAGGTCGACCAGCCGCGCGACGCCCTTGCGGGCGAGCGCCATCAGCGCCAGGAATTCGGCCTCGGTGAACGGCGTCTTCTCCGCCGTGCCCTGCACCTCGATGATGCGGCCGTCGCCGGTCATGACGAAATTGGCGTCGGTCTCGGCCTCGGAGTCCTCGGCGTAGTCGAGATCCAGCACCGGCGTGCCGTTGTAGATGCCGCAGGAGATTGCGGCGACGTTGGCGCGCAGCACCTCGGTCTTGATCATGTTGCGCGATTTCATCCACTTGATGCAGTCGGCCAGCGCCACCCAGGCGCCGGTGATCGACGCCGTGCGCGTGCCGCCATCGGCCTGCAGCACGTCGCAATCGACCGTGATCTGGCGCTCGCCGAGCGCTTCCAGGTCGATCGCGGTGCGCAGCGAGCGGCCGATCAGGCGCTGGATCTCGACGGTGCGGCCGGTCTGCTTGCCGGCGGAGGCCTCGCGCCGGGTCCGTTCCAGCGTGGCGCGCGGCAGCATGCCGTATTCGGCGGTGATCCAGCCGCGTCCCTGGCCCTTCAGCCAGGGCGGCAGCCGGTCCTCGAGCGTGGCGGTGACCAGGACATGGGTGTCGCCGAACTTCACCAGGCAGGAGCCCTCGGCGTATTTGACGACGCCGCGTTCCAGGCTCACGGCCCGCAGTTCATCCGGTGCACGGCGGCTCGGCCGCATGATTCTCTCCGTGAAAGCGCGCGAAAGACCGACTTTGACCGGCCTTGTAGGAGCCGGGAACGGCAGCGGCAAGGGTTTATCATGGCTTCGCCCGCGAGCGCCGACCGGCTTGCCACCGAGCCGCCGCATGGACACATTATAGGCAGCTGGGAGGAGTGCATCTGGTGGCCCACCACGATCCGATCAACCTGATGACACCGCCGGCCGGTCTGGCGCATCTGAACGAGCGCTCGCGCGAGATCTTCCGGCAGATCGTCGAAAGCTATCTGGCGACCGGCGAACCGGTCGGCTCGCGCAACATTTCGCGGCTGATCGCGGTTCCGCTGTCGCCGGCCTCGGTGCGCAACGTCATGGCCGATCTCGAGCAGCTCGGCCTGATCTACGCGCCGCACACCTCGGCCGGCCGGTTGCCGACCGAGGCTGGCCTGCGCTTCTTCGTCGACGCCCTGATGCAGGTCGGTGACATGACGGAGGCCGAGCGGCAGTCGATCCAGAGCCAGCTCGCGGCCGTCGGCCAGGCGCAGTCGGTCGAAGCGGCGCTGGACGAAGCGCTGACCCGGCTGTCGGGTCTGACCCGTGCCGCTGCCGTGGTTCTCACCGCCAAATCCAACACCCGCCTGAAGCACATCGAGTTCGTCAGGCTCGAGCCCGAGCGCGCGCTCGTCGTTCTGGTCGGTGAAGACGGACAGGTCGAGAACCGGGTCCTGACCCTGCCGCCGGGCGTGCCGTCGTCGGCGCTGACCGAGGCGTCCAATTTCCTCAATGCCCGCATCAGAGGACGGACGCTGGCGGAAGCGCGGCTCGAGCTCGAGACCGCGCTGGCGCATGACCGTGCTGAGCTCGATCAGTTGACGCAGAAGGTGATCGCCGCCGGAGTCGCGAGCTGGTCCGGAGGGGACAGCGACGAGCGGCAGCTCATCGTGCGCGGCCACGCCAACCTGCTCGAGGACCTGCATGCGCTCGAAGATCTCGAGCGTGTCCGGCGGCTGTTCGACGATCTCGAGACCAAGCGCGGCGTCGTCGATCTGCTCGGACGGGCGGAGAGCGCGGAAGGTGTCCGCATCTTCATCGGCTCGGAGAACAAGCTGTTCTCGCTGTCGGGCTCGTCGACGATCGTGTCGCCCTATTCCGACGCCACGGGGCGCATCGTCGGCGTGCTCGGCGTCATCGGTCCGACCCGGCTCAACTATGCCCGGGTGATTCCGACGGTCGATTATGCCGCGCGTCTGGTCAGCCGGCTGCTGGGTGGCTGACGCGTGACTTGGTTCACCCGCGGACAGCGCCTCCGGGCGCAATGGTCAGGCTGCGCTTGATTTTCGACGCCCAAAGCACGATATCCCGCCCCATATCCCCCAAACCCGTCAGCCGAACTTGCGAGTCTGTCCATGACCGATCCCGACCTGCATAAGAATGATCCGGAAAACCCGGCGCAGGCCAGCGAACCCGTCGTCTCCAAGCCCTACATCATGCCCGATGATCCTGAGGCCGGCTCGGCCGAGGCCCTTGCCAAGGAGGCGGCCGACGCGCGCGACAAGATGCTGCGCACGCTCGCGGAGATGGAGAACCTGCGCAAGCGGACGGCCCGTGAAGTCGCCGATGCGCGCATGTACGGCATCACCGGCTTCGCCCGTGACGTGCTCGATATCGCCGACAATCTGCAGCGCGCGCTCGATGCCGTGCCGGCCGAGACACGCGCCAATGCCGATGCGGGCCTGAAGTCGCTGATCGAGGGCGTCGAGCTCACCGAGCGCTCGCTGCTCAACACGCTGGAGAAGAACGGCGTCAAGAAGTTCGATCCGACGGGACAGAAGTTCGACCCCAACTTCCAGCAGGCGATGTACGAGGTCCCGGATCCGTCGGTGCCGTCCGGTACCGTGGTGCAGGTCGTGCAGGCCGGCTTCATGATCGGCGAGCGCGTGCTGCGCCCCGCGCTGGTCGGCGTGTCCAAGGGTGGCGCGAAGGCGGCGCCGGCGGCGAGCAACGATCAGTCGAACAGCGCCGCCTGACGGCGAGCCTAGGCAGGCGTCCCGCTGCCGTCCTGTCGATCGAATGAACAAGCCACGGGCAACGATGCCCGTGGCTTCTTGTTTGTCGGCGCGACTTTGTAGTCCGTCTCACGGCGAGCGGCCGACGTGATCACGACGTCCGATGCCGGGCTGGTCTCAGCCTCTCGGCTGGATGCCGTCGCGAACGGCGCGGAAGCGCGGGAAGGCTGCCGACCACTGGTCGCGCGGCGCGCTGCCGATGATCCGCAACGTGTTCGGCCCGCCGAAGCGCAGCCACTGCACCACCGTCACCGGCGTATTGTCCTTGCCGCTGGTGGCGTCGATCCGGGTCTCATAGGCCGGCTGGCCATCGATGCGGATCGGCTCGGACATCGTGATGCGCGCTTCGCGGACGCCCGGAATGGTGGTGGCCGCCTGCTGCGCGACGCGCGCGCGGTCGCCTGCCTCCGGGGCGACGCCGGCCACCAGCCCGATCACCACGAAGGGCGCGGCCTCGAAGCCCTTGTCCTCTTCGCCATCGGCCAGGATCAGGGCGCCCGGCCCGAGCGTGCGGATGGTCTTGAACCCGGAGAGGTCGGTGACCTTGAACGGCATCATCGCGAGCTGCTCGTCGACCGGAACGTCCTTGCGGACGACGGCGGAGGCGAACATCTGGCGCACGGCATCGTCGGTATAGATCCGGCTCGCGGTCTCCGGGATCTGCACGGCCACGTAGCCGGAGAAGCCGTTGCCGGGCAGGATCATCGAGTAGCGCCGCACCGGCGTGGCGCCATCCCGGCCGTTCTCCACCGTGTAGTAGGCGGTGCCGGCGGCGGTCTCGATGCTCTCCGGCTTGACGCTGCCGGTCCCGGCGGGATTGGCGGTAAACGCATTCTTCACCTCGCCATAGGCGGCCGCCGGCAGTTCGGTCAGCAGCACCTTGACGCTCTGGTCCTCGGTTTCGAAGCCGGAGAACGTCTTGGCCTTGGCGAGTCCCACCAGGGGCGCGAGCCCGATGCGGACGCCGGGCGGAAATATGGCGTCGGCGGCCAATGCGGGGTGCAGCAGCGACATCAGCAGGGTGGCCGCGGCGAAAAATCGAACGATCATCATCAACATTGCCTCGTTGACCGAGGCCTCGTGCCGAGGCGGTCGGGATCCTCGCCAGCGTGGTCTTCGGCGGGCACGCTTTTAGCGGCTTTGCGCCCCCCGCAACAGGCCGGGCGCGCGGTTTTGATCGCCTGCGGCGATTGGCGGGACCCCGCAGGGGCGCATTTCGCGGATAATTCGCCTCGAAAGGCGGATTCAGGATGGTCCAGCGCTAGCTGCGTTTCAGGATTTCGACGCCGTCGACGGTCTGTACCAGCACATAGGGCTCGAGCAGAGCCCTGAGTTCGGGGTCGGAACGCGCCCAATCGCCCCAGTCGCTGTTCTGATTGTCGATCAGGACGACGTCGGGCGGCTGTTTCCGGAAGTCGGCGACGATCCCGGCGCGTTCGCGTTCCACGTAGGGCGCGAGCCTCTGCGCCGTCTGTGAATCGATGGTTCCGTCCTGTTGCGAGCGGCGAACGATTTCTCGGACCCAGAACGCCTCCTGGCGCGAGATCCAGGTGCCATCGAGGGTCCGCACCATGGGGTGGCCGATGACCGCAGCCGCGCTGAGCACCAGCATGCTCGGGTGCGGACCGAGCCGCGCCACCTGGGCTTCGATCTGCCGGACGTCGACGCTGCCATTGAACCAGAAGCAGGTCTGCACGAACAGCACGGCGCCGGCGAGAGCGGTGGCGGCACGCGGCCAGCGTCGCGCGTCGCGGCTGCTGTCGATCGCCGACACCGCAAGGCCGGCGGCCAGCAGCGCCAGCGCGACCATGGGGTAGGCGTGATAGCCCCAGCCTTTCTGCTGCGCGACGAACGACACCAGGAAGCCGAGCGATCCGGCCAGCGTGGTGAAGGACGCCGCGTCGCGCTCGTATTGCCGGCGCTGCAGGAGGAGGACGATGATTGCCGCGGCGAGCCACAGGCCCATCGGCAGAGTGACGAGGATGGTCGGTACGGGCGCCTTCAGAAGCAGATAGACGTCGCGGACCAGCGGATAGATGACCGTGAAATATTCGGGAAAGAACAGGTAGATGCACGCCGCGTTGAGCAGCACCAGGGCCGCGGCGATCCAGTTCTCCAGCGCGAACAGCACGCGCCAGTCGCGCGCCTGCGCGGCGGCGGCGAGAATGCAGAAGCCGACGCTGAAGGCGAAATAGGGCTTGAAGCTCATCGTGAGGCCGGCGCTGAGCCCGGCGATGAGGATGGCCGTCGGGGCTACCCGCTCGCCCTCGGCGCGCAGGATATACACCGCGATCGCCGGCAATATCGTGATCAGGGCCAGATGTTCCCGCTGGCCGAAATCATACATCGGCGCGATCAGGAGCAGGGCGGTCGTCCACGCCGCCAGCCGGCCGTCCGCGAGCCGATGGCGCAGGGCCGATGTCCGCAGCACCAGCCACACCAGCGTCAGGGATGCCGCGGTCAGTGCGAAGATCAGGATATTCGTCGCCAGCTCGGGCCTGAGATGGATCGCACGCGCCAGTGCGACCGCCAGAAGATAGACCGATCCCGCCATGGGCGGATTCGTCTCGAGGATGTCGACGTAGAGTCGCTGGCCATCGAGCATGCGCTCGCTGACGAGGAGCCACCAGCTGACGTCGACATTGAGGGGAAGGACGTACCGCAGCCACGCGGCTGCAACCACGATGGCGCAGATCAGCAGTCTCGGGAACGTGGCCTGGCCGGCTTCACGCGCGCGTTGCGGAAAGCCCCAATCGGTGTCGATGACCATGCCTCATTCCCGTCCCAGGAGTGCGGCAGGCTAGGGCCCGTGGGTTAACAACGCATTTCGGTCGTTGGGGCAGATCAGCGGTACCGGGTCTGTCGCACTTGCCGGCGATCGCACACCCTGCATTTCGCACCAGCCGTTCGATGTGCCGACAGGTGGACCCGCGCAGTCGCCTCCGGTCCGAGCCGCCGTTCCGCGTCGCCGCCGGGCCCGATGGGCCGCTCTGATGTCTCCATGATGACCTTGGGCGGCGGCCGTGATTTTCGTGGGGTCGAACCCCTGGTCCGGTCCTTGCGGGCCACTCCCCCCCTCCTATATGACGCTCATCGTCGCAATATCGCGAGCATTTGATCTGAGGGGGTTTTGGATGGGGGCGCCGTCAGGGCCCCACCCAACCTGCCGCAAAAAGAAGGATATGAGACCATGGGAAAGGTCATCGGGATCGATCTCGGCACCACGAATTCGTGCGTGGCCGTCATGGACGGCAAATCGTCGAAAGTCATCGAGAACGCCGAGGGCATGCGCACCACGCCGTCGATCGTCGCCTTCAGTGACGACGGCGAACGTCTGGTCGGTCAGCCGGCCAAGCGCCAGGCCGTGACCAACCCCGAGCGCACCTTCTTTGCGGTCAAGCGCCTCATCGGCCGCCGCTACGACGACCCGATGGTCGAGAAGGACAAGAAGCTCGTCCCCTACAAGATCGTCAAGGCCGGCAACGGCGACGCCTGGGTCGAGGCCGACGGCAAGACCTATTCGCCCTCGCAGGTCTCCGCCTTCATCCTGCAGAAGATGAAGGAGACCGCGGAAGCCCATCTCGGCCAGAAGGTCGACCAGGCCGTCATCACCGTCCCCGCCTATTTCAACGACGCCCAGCGTCAGGCCACCAAGGACGCCGGCAAGATCGCGGGCCTCGAGGTTCTGCGCATCATCAACGAGCCGACCGCGGCCGCGCTCGCCTACGGCCTCGACAAGACCAAGGCCGGCACCATCGCGGTGTACGACCTCGGCGGCGGCACCTTCGACGTCTCGATCCTGGAGATCGGCGACGGCGTGTTCGAGGTGAAGTCGACCAATGGCGACACCTTCCTCGGCGGTGAAGACTTCGACATGCGTCTGGTCAGCTACCTCGCCGACGAATTCCAGAAGGAGCAGGGCATCAACCTGCGCAACGACAAGCTCGCTTTGCAGCGCCTCAAGGAAGCTGCCGAGAAGGCCAAGATCGAGCTGTCGTCGACCACCCAGACCGAGATCAACCTGCCCTTCATCACCGCGGACCAGTCCGGTCCGAAGCATCTGACGATGAAGCTGACCCGCGCCAAGTTCGAGGCGCTGGTGGCCGACCTCGTCGAGAAGACCATCGAGCCGTGCCGCAAGGCGCTGAAGGATGCCGGCCTCACCGCCGGCGAGATCGGCGAAGTGGTGCTGGTCGGCGGCATGACCCGCATGCCGAAGATCCAGGAGATGGTGAAGCAGTTCTTCGGCAAGGAGCCGCACAAGGGCGTCAACCCCGACGAGGTGGTGGCGATCGGCGCGGCCATTCAGGCCGGCGTGCTGCAGGGCGACGTCAAGGACGTGCTGCTGCTCGACGTGACCCCGCTGTCCCTGGGCATCGAGACCTTGGGCGGCGTGTTCACCCGCATCATCGACCGCAACACCACGATCCCCACCAAGAAGAGCCAGGTGTTCTCGACCGCCGAGGACAATCAGAACGCGGTCACCATCCGGGTCTTCCAGGGTGAGCGCGAAATGGCGGCCGACAACAAGATGCTCGGCCAGTTCGACCTGATGGGCATTCCGCCGTCCCCGCGCGGCATGCCGCAGATCGAGGTGACGTTCGACATCGACGCCAACGGCATCGTCAACGTGTCGGCCAAGGACAAGGCCACCGGCAAGGAGCAGCAGATCCGCATCCAGGCCTCGGGTGGTCTGTCGGAGGCCGATATCGACAAGATGGTCAAGGACGCCGAGGCCAACGCCGTGGCGGACAAGAAGCGCCGCGAGGCGGTCGACGCCAAGAACCATGCCGACGCGCTGGTGCACTCGACCGAGAAGGCTCTGGCCGAGCATGGCTCGAAGGTCGCCGACACCGAGCGCCGTGCCATCGAGGATGCCGTCAGCGATCTCAAGGAAGCGCTGAAGGGCGACGATGCCGAGGCGATCAAGGCCAAGACCAATACGCTGGCCCAGGCGTCGATGAAGCTCGGCGAGGCCATGTACAAGCAGCAGGCCGAGAGCGATGCGGCCCGCGACGCCGCCAAGGATGACGTGGTCGACGCGGAGTTCACCGAGGTCGACGACGACAAGAAGAAATCTGCTTAACTGAGGCAGAGGTAGTGACCATGACCCCCATGCCAAAGAGCGCTTTCAGCGGCTCGTTGGATGGGGGTCATTTTCATTGACCCGGAACGCGCGCGGCGATCGCGCCAGCCGTTCCTGTTGGGCGAAGTTCGGGCGGGTTTGATTGATGTCCACCAAGCGCTGCTACTACGAGACCCTGGAAGTCGAGCGCGACGCCGACGAGAGCAAGCTCAAGGCCGCCTTCCGCAAGCTGGCCATGAAGTGGCACCCGGACAAGAATCCGGGCGATGCCTCCAGCGAAGTGAAATTCAAGGAAATCAACGAGGCCTATGAGGTGCTGCGCGACGCCGACAAGCGCGCCGCCTACGACCGCTATGGCCACGCCGCCTTCGAGCAGGGCGGCATGGGCGGGGCGCACGGCTTCGGCGCCGGCTTCGCCTCCTCGTTCTCCGACATCTTCGAAGACCTGTTCGGCATGGCCGGGCAGCGCCGTGGCGGCACCGGACGCGAGCGCGGTGCCGATCTGCGCTACAACATGGAAATCACCTTGGAAGAGGCGTTCCAGGGCAAGACCGCACAGATCGAAATTCCGGTCTCGGTGACCTGCGAATCCTGCTCCGGCACCGGCGCCAAGGCCGGCACCAAGCCGAAGACCTGCGCGATGTGCGGCGGCGCCGGCCGCGTGCGGCAGGCGCAAGGCTTCTTCACCCTGGAGCGGACCTGCCCCGGCTGTCACGGCCGCGGCCAGATGATCGAGGACCCCTGTCCGTCATGCTCCGGCTCCGGCCGCGTCACCCGTGACCGCACGCTGTCCGTCAACATTCCCCAGGGCGTCGAGGACGGCACCCGCATCCGTCTCGCCGGCGAGGGCGAGGCGGGCCTGCGCGGCGGGCCGCCGGGCGATCTCTACATCTTCCTGTCGTTGACTGCTCACGAGTTCTTCCAGCGCGACGGCGCCGACCTACACTGCCGGGTGCCGATCTCGATGGTGACCGCGGCGCTCGGCGGCGAGTTCGAGGTGCCCACGATCGACAAGGGCAAGACCAAGGTGAAGATTCCCGCCGGTGCGCAGTCCGGGCGCCGGTTCCGGATCGCGGCCAAGGGCATGCCGGTGCTGCGCTCGCGCCAGACCGGCGACATGTATGTCCAGATCGTTGTCGAGACGCCGCAGAACCTGACCAAGAAGCAGCAGGAATTGCTGGCCGAGTTCGAGAAGCTGTCCTCGGGAGCAACCCAGCCCGAGGCCGCCGGCTTCTTCACCAAGGTCAAGGACTTCTTCGGCAAGGCGGCGAGCTGAGCCGTGAGTGCAGAACCGCGGGGCCGCATGCTTTCGCTGAACGGCATCGGAATGTCGATGTCGAGCGAATTTGCTGCTCCGCACATGCAAAAAATTATCGAATGCAACTGTAAGAGCGCGGACCCGCCAGCCTTAATCGTACGTTACGGTTCGGCTTGACCGCCCCGCCTGCGCCCTATACGTCTTTGTGACTCTTTTCTGACATCGCCGTGAAGACGGTCCCGTCTGGTACTGAGATGCCCCTGCAAACGTCCGTGCGTGCGTCGAAAAAGCCTCTCCGTCTGGACGACGAAGTGCGCTTCCTCCGCTCATGGATCGAAAAGCCGCTGCACATGGGCGCCGTCATGCCGTCGGGCCGACTGCTGGCCCGCACCATGGCGCAGTACGTCGATCCGCACGGGACAGGCCCCGTCATCGAGCTCGGACCGGGCACCGGCGCGATCACCAATGCGCTGGTCGAACATGGCGTCGATCAGAAGCGGCTGGTGCTGGTCGAGTACAATCCGGGCTTCTGCGCCCTGCTGCGCGACCGCTACCCGCAGGCCAAGGTGGTCCAGGGCGACGCCTATCGCCTTCGCGACACGCTCTGGAACGTGCTCGGCGCCCCGGCCTCGGCCGTCGTCTCCGGCCTGCCGCTCGTGACCAAGCCGATGCTGACCCGCATGAAGCTGATCCGCGATGCGTTCGCGGCGATGTCGCCGAATGCGCCGTTCGTGCAGTTCACCTATTCCGTCGTGCCGCCGATTCCGAAGTCGCTGCCTGGCGTTACCACGCAGGCCTCCGAGCGCATCTGGATGAATCTTCCGCCAGCGCGCGTCTGGGTGTATCGCAAGCCCTGACCGGCGGCCGCGATCCTTCGTGGCGGGTCGTTGACCGACCTCACGATGTCAGCGCTGAAGATGCTCATCATCCCCGGTTCGACCCGAGCCGGCTCGCACAACGCGAAGCTCGCCGCGGCCGCCGCCTATCAGTTCGTGCAGGCCGGCGCCGACATCACCCGCATCTCGCTCGCCGACTTTCCGCTGCCGATCTACGACGCCGACCTCGAGGCGCAATCGGGCATTCCACTTCACGCCGTGAATCTGACGCGCATGATCGGCGTCCATCATGCCGTGCTGCTGGTGACGCCGGAATACAACGCCTCGGTGCCGCCGCTGCTGACCAACGCCATCACCTGGATCTCGCGCGTCGACGAGCCGCCGGGCAGCCGCGGCGCGGTGTTCCGCAACAGGCCGTTTGCGATCGCCGCCGCCTCCGAGAACCGCTTTGGCGGCATCCGCGCCCTTGCCGCGTTGCGTCTGATGCTGACGGCCTGCAACGCGACGGTGATCCCGAGCCAGCTTGCGCTGGCCTTCGCCGACAAGGCCTACAACGACATGGACCGGCTCAAACTGCCCGCCGACATCACGGCGCTCGACGCGCTGGTGCGGGAGCTGGTCGCAACAGCGCAACATACGATGTGAGGTGACATGCCGACCGAGATTGCTCCCCGCGACCGCCTGATCGTGGCGCTCGATTTGCCGAGCGTGGCGGAGGCCGAAGCCATGATCGCACAGCTCGGCGACGCCGTGACGTTCTACAAGATCGGCATGGAGCTGACCTATGCCGGCGGCCTCGGTCTCGCCGAACGGCTCGCGGCCGAGGGCAAGCACGTGTTCATGGACCTCAAGCTGCACGACATCCCGAACACCGTCGAGCGCGCCACCCGGCAGATCGCCAGGCTCGGCGCGCGCTTCCTCACCGTGCACGGCTTCTCCCAGAGCATGAAGGCGGCGCTCGCCGGCGCTGCCGGCTCCAGCCTCGAGCTGCTCGCCGTCACCGTCATGACCTCCTACGACGATGCTGACCTCGCCGCCGCCGGCTACGCCATGGGTGTCAAGGAACTCGTGGCGCACCGCGCCAGGCAGGCCAAGGAGATCGGCATCCACGGCCTGATCCTGTCGCCGGAGGAGACCCAGCTCATCCGCCCGCTGGTCGGCCCTGATATGCAGCTCGTGACCCCCGGGATCCGCCCGGCGGGATCGGACGTTGGCGACCAGAAGCGCATCATGACCCCGGCGCTGGCGATCGCCGGCGGCGCCGACCGCCTCGTCGTCGGCCGTCCCGTCACCGGCGCCGCCGATCCGGCAGCGGCCGCCGAGAGCATCGTCGCCGACATCGCCAGCGCCGTCGCGCTGGTCGGCAAGACCAACCGAGCTTGAGCAAGCGCGCCAGAGTGCAAGGAGACGACAGGGATGCCCAAGGCCTATTGGATCGCGCGGATCGACGTACACAACATGGACGGCTACAAGGACTACGTCGCGCAGAACGGCGCCGTGTTCCACCAGTACGGCGCCAAATTCCTGGTCCGTGGCGGCCAGTACGAGACCAAGGAAGGCACCTCGCGCTCGCGCAACGTCGTGATCGAGTTCAAGGACTACGCGACCGCGCTGGCGTGCTACAATTCCCCTGAATACCAGCGGCTGGTGGCGATGCGCGCGCCGCATTCGCAAGGCGATCTGGTGATCATCGAGGGCTATGACGGCCCGCAGCCCTGATCGCCGCCCGCCCCGGCCACCGTCGACGTGGCCTCGCTCGGTTGCCGCCGCTATCAGCCCCGGCTATAGCCCTTGAAGGGGCAGAGGAGTTGACATGTCCAAGATGCGCTTGATCGTTGCCGGAGCCGGCGGCCGCATGGGCCGCGCCCTGGTGCGCGCGATCGCCGAGACCGACGGCGCCGTGCTGGCGGGCGCGCTCGAAGCCCCCGGCTCGGAGCTGATCGGCAAGGACTCCGGCGCCCTCGCCGGCCTGCCCGCCAACGGCATCAAGCTGTCGGGCGACCTCTGGAGCATGTCCGCCGAGGCCGACGGCATCCTCGATTTCACCGTCCCGGCCGCGACCATCGCCAATGTCGCCATCGCCGCCCAGCGCGGCATCGTCCACGTCGTCGGCACCACCGGCCTGTCCGCGTCGGACGACGCCGTCATCAGGAGCGTCACCAAGCGCGCCATCGTCGTGCAGTCCGGCAACATGAGCCTCGGCGTCAACCTGCTGGCGGCGCTGGTCAAGCAGGTGGCGAAGTCGCTCGATGCCGGCTTCGACATCGAGATCCTCGAGATGCATCACAAGCACAAGGTCGACGCGCCCTCCGGCACCGCGCTGATGCTCGGACGCGCCGCCGCCGAGGGCCGCGGCATCGCGCTCGACGAGCATTCCGCGCGCGGCCGCGACGGCATCACCGGCGAGCGCCGCAGCGGCGACATCGGCTTCGCCTCGCTGCGCGGCGGCACGGCGGCGGGCGATCACAGCGTCATCTTCGCCGGTCCCTCGGAGCGGCTGGTGCTGTCGCACCAGGCCGAGGACCGCATGATCTTCGCCCATGGCGCGCTGAAGGCGGCGCTGTGGGCCCATGGCAAGCCGCCGGGCTACTACACGATGGACGACGTGCTCGGCCTCAAGGACCTGTTCTAGTTCAACGTCGATGGAAGCGAACTGATGAGCGAACGTCTCCTGGTGCTGGTGCGCCACGGCCAGAGCGAGTGGAATCTGAAGAACCTGTTCACCGGCTGGAAGGATCCGGACCTGACCGAGCAGGGCGTGGCCGAGGCCAGGGAGGCCGGGCGCAAGCTGAAGGCGCAGGGACTGGTCTTCGACGTCGCCTTCACCTCGGTGCTGACGCGCGCCCAGCACACGCTCGACCTGATCCTGACCGAGCTCGGCCAGACCGGCCTGCCGACAGCCAAGAACCTCGCGCTCAACGAGCGCGACTATGGTGACCTCTCGGGCCTCAACAAGGACGACGCCCGCGCCAGATGGGGCGAGGAGCAGGTCCACATCTGGCGCCGCTCCTACGACGTCCCGCCGCCCGGCGGCGAGAGCCTCAAGGACACGCTCGCCCGCGCGCTGCCCTACTACGTCCAGGAGATCCTCCCCGGCGTCCTCCGCGGCCAGCGCACCCTGGTCGCCGCCCACGGCAACTCGCTGCGCGCCCTGATCATGGTGCTGGAGAAGCTGACGCCGGAAGGCATCCTGAAACGCGAGCTGGCGACTGGCGTGCCGATCATCTACCGGTTGAATGCGGATTCGACCGTGGAGTCGAAGCTGGATCTGGCGGGCTAGGACCGTCGCAAGATTCCACTGCTCATGGGTGATCGCATCCCCATGAGTTGAAGCCCAGCCCCCGCCGTATCGACGCTGCGCTCCCTCTGCCCGTTCTCAAGGGCAGAGAATTGAGAGCAGCCGAGGTGAGCCCCGCTGTCACCCTCCCCTGGAGGGGGAGGGTCGGCTCAGATGCGCGGAGCGCATGTGAGCCGGGGTGGGGTGATCTCTCCACTCGCACCGGTTTCCGCGGCTCACCCCACCCCGCTCGCCCGCTTCGCGCGCGATCGACCCTCCCCCTCCAGGGGAGGGTGAGACTGAGATCGCGGCGCCTGCCGTCGGCATCATCGAAAGTTGGCGACGTTCGCGCAGCGCAACCGCCACGATCTGCCATGCGATGGATTCCGGGCTCGTGTTGCGCACGCCCCGGAATGACAGCGGAGAGAGTGGCGCCTGACTGGAATTCGTGTCGTACGAAAAGCTGCGTAGTTTCTCAGTCGTCATGCCCCGCGAAGGCGGGGCATCCAGTACGCCGTGACGGTCGCGAGACTCGAGACGTCGGTGTTTACTGGATCGTCAGCGTTCGCGGACGGTGACAGCGAGAGTAGCAGCGGCCTCGCCGCTCTACCCCATCCCCACCTGCCCGGCCTCCCACCCGATCATCGCCTGCTTCCGGGTCAGCCCCCAATGATAGCCCGTCAGCGCGCCGCTCTTGCCGAGCGCGCGATGGCACGGCACCACGAACGAGATCGGGTTCTTTCCCACCGCCGCGCCCACCGCGCGCGAGGCTTTCGGCGACTCCAGCCGTGTCGCGATGTCCGAGTAGCAGACGGCGCGGCCCATGGGGATCTTGAGCAGGGTTTCCCAGACGCGGACCTCGAAGTCGGTGCCGATCAGGACGACGCGCAAGGGCTGGTCGGGCCGCCACAGGGTCTTGTCGAAGATGCGCTGGGCGAGGCCGGCGGTGCCGGGGACGTCTTCGATATAGGTGGCGCGGGGCCAGCGGCTCTTCATGTCGGCGAGCGCGCCAGCCTCCTCGCCGGGGTCGGCGAAGGCGAGGCCGGCGAGGCCACGCGGGGTGGCCATCACCAGCGCGATGCCGAACGGGCAGGGGTGGAAGCCGTAACGAAGCGTGGTGCCGGCGCCGCCGGTCTTCCATTCGCCGGGCGACATCGCTTCATGGGTGACGAACAGATCGTGCAGCCGGCCGGGGCCTGAAAGCCCCGAGTCGAGCGCGGCGTCGAGCACGCTGGCTGAGCTCTTCAGCAGGCCCTTGGCGTGATCGAGCGTCAGTGCCTGCATGAACGCCTTCGGCGTCAGCCCGGCCCAGCGCCGGAACAGATGGTGCAACTCGTCGGGCGTGAGGCTGGCGGCGTCGGCCATGTCCTCGATGGTCGGCTGCCGGCGCCAGTGCTCGGAGATGAACGCGATCGCGCGGCGCACCGCATCGTAGTCGCGCAGCGCGGCCGATTGTTGCGGGCCCGGCTTGGCCAGGGCGGAATCGTGAATGGCGAGGGTCATCATGATCCGGATGTAGGGCGGCCGGGGCGCGGACTCCACCCGATTTCCGATCGGGAGGCTAGGGGCGTTGCGATCGGCTTCGGCTTGAAACAGGAGTTTCCCGGCTTGCTCCGTCATTCCGGGGCATCGCGCAGCGATGAGCCCGGAATCCATAACCACGAGAAGACGTGTGAGGCGAGATGCCCACTACCCGCGTGCCCCACACAAGGTCCTGTGGGTATGGGTTCCGGGCTCGCGCTGCGCGCGCCCCGGAACGACGCCGGAGGGTGTTCGCGGCGCTTTCGCCTGGGTAGAGCTGCCCGCAGTCAGTGCCCTTGGACGCGCTACAGCGGGTTGTACACCGGCCCGCGCTTCGCGGCCTGCAGCCCGGCCGTGAGGGCCTTCGCAAAACTGGCTTTCTCCTCCGGGCCCAAAAAGCTCGCGATGGCGACGCGCTGGCCGCGCGCCACCAGGTAGAGGCGCTCGATACCGAACTCCTCGTGGGTCTCCTGGTCGAGCCGCACCCAGAGCGGGTTGAAGCGCCATTCCATGACGTGGCCCTTGTGGCTGACGCGGCGCAGGCGCAGCTCGGTCAGGGTGATCGAGACGTCCTCATAGGCGTTGGCGCGGCGGAAGTTGACCTTGAAGGCCCAGTAGATCGCGAGCGCATCCAGGCCGAAGAAGCCGAGCACCGGCCAGGCGCCCATCATGAGCGAGGCGATGCCGCCGATGAAGCTGATGGCGCAGACCACCGCCATCAGCACCAGAAAGCCGGTGCGGCTGAGCGAGCGATGCGGCGTCAGCCGGGCCGAAAACAGCTCGGGATCAGCGGCGTCGGTGCCGGTCTCCTGATACGCAAAAGCGTTGCCTGGCGTCATGGGGCCTCAGTATACCCGGATCATGGCCAAAATCACCCGCCCCCAACGCGCCAAGCCGGCGCCGGTTCGCAGCCCCTTGAAGAAGGCCGCTCCCAAGGCCGGGCCCAAGTCAGCCCCCAAGGCCGCCTCGAAACGGGCCGCCAAGAAGGCTCCGACGGCCAAGCCGAAGAGCCCTGCCCGGCCGGTCAAGACAGCGTCGAAGGCGGCCAGGCCCTGGACCCCGGCCGAGATCCGCGAGGCCTTCAGCCGCTTCGCACAGGCCAATCCGGAGCCGAAGGGCGAGCTCGAGCACCTCAACCCCTACACCTTGCTGGTGGCCGTGGTGCTGTCGGCGCAGGCGACCGACGCCGGCGTCAACAAGGCGACGCGGCCGCTGTTCGCCGTCGCCGACACGCCGCAGAAGATGATCGCGCTCGGCGAGGACAAGCTCCGCGACTACATCAAGACCGTCGGCCTCTACCGCACCAAGGCCAGGAACGTGATCGCGCTGTCGCAGAAGCTGATCAGCGAATTCGGCGGCGAGGTGCCGCGCACGCGCGCCGAGCTCGAGTCGCTGCCCGGTGCCGGCCGCAAGACCGCGAACGTCGTGCTCAACATGGCGTTCGGCGAGCACACGATGGCGGTCGACACCCATGTGTTTCGCGTCGGCAACCGCACCGGGCTGGCACCCGGCAAGACGCCGCTCGAGGTCGAGCTCGGGCTGGAGAAGGCGATCCCGGCCGAGTTCATGCTGCATGCCCATCACTGGCTGATCCTGCACGGCCGCTACACGTGCCTGGCGCGCAAGCCGCGCTGCGAGCTGTGCCTGATCAAGGACCTCTGCCGCTGGCCGGAGAAGACCGCCTGATACGTTGTGTGTGACGAACGGTTTCGCCTGAGAACGCGTTTGACAGTCACTATTGTGTCACGGCGCGACGCCGTCTCACCATGGCCGGGCCACATCGCCGCCCGCATTGGACATAAGATGACACCCGTAATCCGGGGCGATGTGAGTGGCGCGTGACGATTCCCGCGTTCTCGGACCTTTCTGCGCCGGGACGTTGAAGGATCAGCCGCATGGACAACACTGCCGCACTCGTGTCGCTCGCGACCTCGGTGCCACCGCATCAGTTTCGCCAGAACGAAGTGATGGAGGCCGCCCGCGTGGTGCTGGCGCCGCGCTTTCCGCAGTTCGACACGATGGCGAGCCTGTTCGCCAACACCGGCATCCGCCAGCGCTACGGCGTCAAGCCGATCGAATGGTACATGGAGCGGCGCGGCTGGCCGGAGCGCACCGAAGCCTATCTCGAAGGCGCCGAGGCGCTGTTCGTCGACGCGGCGAACAAGGCGCTTGCGCAGGCCGATCTCAACGCCGCCGACATCGACACCATCGTCACCGTGAGCTCGACGGGTATCGCGACGCCGACCTTGGAAGCGCGCGTCGCCGGCCGCCTGGGTTTTCGCGCGGACGTGTCGCGCGTGCCGGTGTTCGGGCTCGGCTGCGCCGGCGGCGTCTCGGGCCTGTCGATCGCCGCGCGCCTGGCGCAGGCCCGGCCCGGCACCAACGTGCTGCTGGTGACCTTCGAACTGTGCACACTGGCTGTCCGCCATGATGAGTTGACGAAGGCCAACATCGTCGCGCTGAGCCTGTTCGGCGATGGCGCGGCGGCCGCGATCCTGCGCGCCGGCGATGGCGGCGCTATCCGCGTCGAGGCGACCGGCGAGAAGCTGTGGCCCGATACGCTCGACATCATGGGCTGGAGCGTCGATCCCGAAGGTTTTGGCGTGATCTTCCAGCGCACCATTCCGGACTTCGTCACCGAGAACATGGGCCCCGCGGTCAACGAGATCCTGGACCGGATGAAGCTCGCGCCTGCCGACGTCGACCGCTTCGTCTGCCATCCCGGCGGCGCCAAGGTGATCACGGCGCTGGAGCGCGCGCTGTCGCTGGATCAGGGCACGCTGGATCATGAGCGCGAGATCATCGCCGACTACGGCAACATGTCCGCGCCGACGGTGCTGTTCGTGCTGGAGCGCGCCCGCGCCCGGGGCTTGCCGCCGCGCTCGGTGCTGACTGCGCTCGGACCTGGGTTCACCGCAAGCTGCGTTTCATTGAGGCACGCCGCATGACCTTCGCCGCCTTCGTCCTCGCCCTCGTCACCATGCAGCGGCTCGGCGAGCTCGTGCTCGCCCGCCACAACACCAAGCGCCTGCGCGCCATGGGCGCGGTTGAGGTCGGGGCGGATCATTATCCGCTGATGATCTCGATGCATGCGGCCTGGCTGGTATCGCTGTGGCTGCTCGGCGCCGACCAGGAGGTCGACCCGTGGCTCTTGAGCGGCTTCGTGCTGCTGCAGGGGCTGCGCTGGTGGGTGCTGGCGACGCTCGGTCCGCGCTGGACGACGCGCATCATCATCCTGCCGGGGGCGCCCCTCGTCACCGATGGTCCCTATCGTTACATCTCGCATCCGAACTATCTGGTGGTCGCAGCCGAGATCGCGCTGCTGCCGCTGGCGCTGCATCTGCCGCTGATCGCCCTGATCTTCTCCGGCCTGAATGCGGCGGTGCTGTTCATCCGCATCCGCGCCGAATCGGAAGCACTCACCGGCATCGGCGGCGGCCAGACCGCATGAGCGCATCGGCCGCGCCGCAGGATCGTCCGAGCCTCGCCACCTGGCTCGGCTTCATCCTGATGTGCGTCGGCATGTTCATGGCGATCCTGGACATCCAGGTGGTGGCGACGTCGCTGCCGACCATCCAGGAGGCGCTCGGCATCACACCGGAGGCGATGAGCTGGATCCAGACGGCGTATCTGATCGCCGAGATCATCGCCATTCCGCTGACCGGGTTGCTCACGCGGGTGTTCACGTTGCGCTGGCTGTTCGTCGGCGCCGTCGGCATCTTCACCGCCGCCTCGCTCGGTTGCGCGTTCAGCGGCGATTTTCACACGCTGCTGGCGTTCCGCGTGCTGCAGGGCTTCTTCGGTGGTCTCTTGATTCCCGTGGTGTTCTCCGCCGTGTTCCTGCTGTTTCCACCGCGCCTGCACGCGGTCGCGACGACGATCGGCGGCGTGGTCGCGGTGCTCGCGCCGACCATCGGCCCGGTCGTCGGCGGCTTCATCACCAACACTTGGTCGTGGCCCTGGCTGTTCCTGATCAACATCGCGCCCGGCCTCGTCGCCGCGCTGGCGACGCCCGGCCTGCTGCCGAAGCAGCGCATGGACCTCGCGGAGCTCGACAAGCTCGACCTGTTTGCGCTGCTGCTGCTCGCAGTGTCCCTGGCCAGCCTCGAGCTCGGGCTGAAGGAGGCGCCGAAGGGCGGCTGGCTGTCGTCGAACTGCATCGCGTTCCTGGTGCTGAGCGCGTCGTGCCTCACCTTGCTCGTCCAGCGCCTGCTGACCTCACCGCAGCCGATCCTGCGGCTCGGCAGCTTTCAGCGGCGGTCGTTCACGCTCGGCTGCCTGTCGAGCTTCTGTCTGGGCATCGGGCTGTTCGGCTCGGTGTATCTGATGCCGGTGTTCCTCGCCTTCGTGCGCGGCCACGATGCGTTCGAGATCGGCAAGATCATGCTGGTCACCGGCGTGGCGCAACTGATCGCCGCTCCGCTGGTGACGGCGCTGGACGGCAAGGTCGACGCGCGTCTCCTGACGGCGTTCGGTTTCGTGCTGTTCGGCTCCGGTCTGGCCGCGAGCGCGTTCCAGCCGCCGACCGCCGACTATCAGGAGATGTTCTGGCCGCAGGTGGTGCGCGGCGTCGGCATCATGTTCTGCCTGCTGCCGCCGACGCGGATCGCGCTCGGCGACCTGCCACAGGCCGAGGTCGCCGACGCCAGCGGGCTGTTCAACCTGATGCGTAATCTCGGCGGCGCCATCGGCATCGCGCTGATCGACACCATCATCTATGGCCGCGTCGCCATGCATGCCCAGGCGTTTCGCGACCGCCTGCTGGCCGGCGATACCGCGGCGGCCAAGGCGATCGGGCTCGCGCCGGAGCTGCTGCGCAACCGGCCGCGCGGCATCTCGGAGGAGCAGGCGATCGCCTATGTCCGGCCGCTGGTGGAGAAGGCCTCGCTGGCGCTGTGCGTCAACGAGGCGTGGTCACTGCTCGCCGGTGTCGCGCTGCTCGGCTTCCTGCTGATCCCCTTCGCCCGCAGCAAGGCGGCGAGCCTGTCGCCGCGGATGATGGCGCTAGAGGCTGCGCAGCCGGCGCTCCGGCGACGGCTCGATCAGCTCGGGCCGCGGTCCGGATAGGCGCTTGTGCAGGTGGACCATGAAGGCCATGCCGAACAGCGGCGTCGCCAGGTTCACGATCGGGATGGTGACGAAGGCCGCGATGATCAGCCCCGCGGTGAACACCGTGATCGCATTGTCGCGCCGCATCGCCTTGGCCTCCGCCGGCGGCCGGAAGCGCATCGCGGCGAGCTCGAAATATTCGCGGCCGAGCAGCCACGCGGTGGCGAGGAAGAAGATCACGAAGCCGGCGCCGGCGAGGAACACGAAGGGCAGGGCGACCAGATAGACCAGGATGGTGAGGCCGGCGGCCTTGAGGCCCTCGATGATGGCGACGCCGAATGGCAGGGCGGCGCCGGGGCGCTCGGCCGGATAATGCTCGCGCTCGACGAGGTCGGCGACGTCGTCGACGAACAGGCTCGCGATCACCGAGGTGATTGCCGGCATCAGCATGATGCCGCCGAACACGACGCCGAAGCCGGCGGCGATCGAGATGATCCAGGTCAGCACCTCCAGCGTGCCGTGCGAGTTCGGCCCGAGCATGGCCTCCGCCCAGCCCTCGCCGGCAGTCGCGAGCCAGGTCAGGAGCCGCTGCAGCCCGATCGCGAGCACCGTGACCAGCACCAGCGCCAGCCCGATCGAGCGCCACAGGATCGAGCGCATCGGCGGCGACAGAATCTGCGAAATCGCCTTGATGGCGGCGTCGATCATGGCGGGGTCCCTCGCTGCAAAGCCCGCGGCAGAGGTAGACATGCCGGCGGGCTTCGGCAAGTCCGCCGGTATCGTATCAAAGATCGGTCGCCCGCAGCCGCAGCGCGTTGCCGACCACGCTGACCGACGACAGCGACATCGCGGCGGCCGCGATGATCGGCGACAACAGGATGCCGAACACGGGGTAGAGGATGCCGGCGGCGATCGGGATGCCGGCGGCGTTGTAGATGAACGCGAAGAACAGGTTCTGGCGGATGTTGCGCATCGTCGCCGCCGACAGTTTTCGCGCCCGCGCGATACCGCCGAGGTCGCCCTGCAGCAGCGTGATGCCGGCGCTCTCCATGGCAACGTCGGTGCCGGTGCCCATGGCGATGCCGACGTCGGCCGCGGCGAGCGCCGGCGCATCGTTGACGCCGTCGCCGGCCATCGCGACGATCTTGCCGCTGGCGCGCAGACGCGCGACCACCGCGCTCTTCTGCTCCGGCAGCACCTCGGCCTCGACCTCGGTGATGCCGATCTTGCGCGCGACCGCGGTGGCGGTGGTGCGGTTGTCGCCGGTCAGCATGATCACCTTGATGCCGTCGGCCGCGAGTGCCTTTAGCGCCTCCGGCGTCGACGCCTTGACCGGATCGGCGACCGCAAACAGCGCAGACGGCTTGCCGTCGACGGCCATCGTGATCACGGTGGCGCCCTCTTCGCGCAGCCGCTTGTTCTCGACGCCGAGCGTATCGGTGATGATGCCGAGCGAGGCGAGATAGGTCGCATTGCCGAGTACGATGGCCTTGCCGTCGACCTCGCCGCGCGCGCCCTTGCCGGTCGGCGCGTCGAAGTTCTTGACGTCGGCGAGCTTGATGTTGCGCTCCGCGGCATGCCGGACGATGGCCTCGGCCAGCGGATGCTCGCTGGCGCGCTCGACGCTGGCGGCCAGCCGCAGCGCGTCGGCCTCGTCGAAGCCCTGAGCGGTGACGATGCTGGTCACCTTCGGCTTGCCCTCGGTCAGGGTGCCGGTCTTGTCGACGACCAGCGTATCGACCTTCTCCATCCGCTCCAGCGCCTCGGCGCTCTTGATCAGCACGCCGGCCTGGGCGCCGCGGCCGACCCCGACCATGATCGACATCGGCGTCGCAAGACCGAGCGCGCAGGGACAGGCGATGATCAGCACGCTCACCGCGGCGACGAGGCCGAAGGCGAAGCGCGGCTCGGGACCGAACGCGTACCACGCGACGAAGGCGGCAATGGCAGCAGCGATCACCATCGGCACGAACCAGCCCGCGACCTGATCGGCGAGGCGCTGGATCGGCGCGCGCGAGCGCTGCGCATCGGCGACCATCTGCACGATCTGCGACAGCAGGGTCTCGCGGCCGACCTTGTCGGCGCGCATCACGAAGCTGCCGGTCTGGTTCAAGGTGCCGGCGATGACGCGCTCGCCCTCGTCCTTGGTCACCGGCATCGACTCGCCGGTGACAAGCGATTCGTCGAGCGACGAGCGGCCTTCGAGAATGATGCCGTCGACCGGCACCTTCTCGCCCGGGCGCACACGCAGGCGATCGCCGACCGCGAGCTCGGCGATCTCCACCTCATGATCGTTGCCGTCGGTGTCGAGGCGGCGCGCTGTTTTGGGCGCGAGCTGCAACAGCGCCTTGATCGCTCCCGACGTTGCCTCGCGCGCGCGCAGCTCCAGCACCTGGCCGAGCAGGACGAGGACGGTGATGACCGAGGCCGCCTCGAAATACACCGCCACCGCGCCGCCATGGCCGCGGAACGCCGGCGGAAACGCCTGCGGCGCGACGGTCGCGATCACGCTGTAGACATAGGCGACGCCCGTGCCCATTGCGATCAAGGTGAACATGTTGAGATTGCGGGTCTGGACCGACTGCCAGCCGCGTACGAAGAACGGCCAGCCGGCCCACAGCACCACCGGCGTCGCCAGCGCGAACTGGATCCAGTTCGACAGCACGGGATCGATCAGGCCGTGGCCGCCGACGAGATGTCCGCCCATCTCGAGCACGACAACGGGTGCCGACAGCACAGCGCCGATCCAGAACCGCCTGCTCATGTCGGCGAGCTCGGGATTGGGCGCATCGTCGAGGCTGATGACGTCGGGCTCGAGCGCCATGCCGCAGATCGGGCAGGTGCCTGGGCCTTCCTGACGTATCTCGGGATGCATCGGGCAGGTGTAGATCGTGCCCGCCGGCATCTCCGGCGGCGGCTCCCGCTCGCCGAGATATTTGTCGGGCTCGGCTGCGAACTTGGTGCGGCAGCCGGCCGAGCAGAAATGGAACGTGTGACCCTCGTGGTCGAAGCGATGCTTCGAGGTCGCGGGATCGACGCTCATGCCGCAGACGGGATCGATAACCTTTGCCGGGTCATGCTCATGGTGGTCATGACCGCCACAGCATGACTGCGCAGCCGCAGGCGCTGCGGCCGTCGCGAGATATTTCGCCGGATCGGCGGCGAACTTGGCCCGGCAGCCTGCGGAGCAGAAATGGAAGGTCTGTCCCTGATGCTCGAAGCGATGCTTCGAGGTCGCGGGATCGACCGACATGCCGCAGACCGGATCCGTTACCTTCGCTGGTTCAGGCGCGGCGTGGTCCGAGCCGCCGCAGCAGCCGCCCGAAGCGCTGGCAGGCGCCGCGCCGGCACGATCGCTGCAACAACTGTCCGCGGATGCCTGTTCGCGTCCGGTTTCCACCGCGCGCGCGCGCGATCCACAGCCGCATCCGCCCTCGCCGCCCGCCGCGACGCCATGCTCGTGTCTGGTTTCCGACATCGCTCGGCCTCTTGAAACCTATACCCTGTAGGGGTATATAGGCTGCATGCGCGAGGACATCAAGACATCCTGTCAGAAACGTTTGAGTCGGATCGAAGGGCAGGTCAGGGGCCTGTCGAAAATGGTCGAGGACAACCGCTACTGCATCGACATCGTCACCCAGATCTCCGCTGTGCGGGCGGCGTTGCGCCGGGTCGAGGAGGAGATTTTGCGCGACCACGTCGCCCATTGCGTCGAGCACGCCATCGCATCGGGCGACAAGGCCGATCAACGGCAGAAGATCGCGGAGTTGATGGATGTGATCGGCCGGTCTGATCGCTGAGGTCAGCCCAGCTCAGACCGCCACCTTGTTGCGGCGGCGTGCGGTCGGACGTGGCGCGACGTTTCGTACCGGCTCGGCGACGAGAAAATGCTCGTTGACCACGAGCCGTTCGCCGAGCTTCGCAACTATTTCCTCAGCCGCAGCCTGCTGCGTCGCCTCTTCGTCAGCCGTCTCAGGAACGAGCGGCGGCGCTGTGATGGCTCCTGGAAACACGGCGAACTCGCCCGCTACCTCCGCGAGCGGCTTCTGCTTGTCGGCCCAATGCAGGGTCGTGTAGTCGAATCCATTGACGATGGTCGGCTTGACGATCTCGAAATAGGGCGAGATGTCGAAGTCGCGCGGCATGTAGAGCGAGGAATCGCGGATGTGCAGGATCTCGCGCTTGGCGCGCCGCGATGGCGCCCGCGTGATCTTGGGCAGGATCGGGTAGCGCACCGCATCGAAGGCCTGCGCGATCAGCGCCGAGCAGATCATCTTGGTCGGATCACCCGAGCCCAGCGCGATCATGCGCCGCCGCCAGCGTTGCGGAATCGGCATCGGGATCAGATAGCGCATCAGGTCGATGATGTTCTTGGTGTCGTAGCCGAAGCCGATGCGATTGATGGCGTAGCGGCACACCGTGTGCCGGTCCTCATAGGTCAGGCCGACCGGACGGCACACACGGGTGTGATAGGCGAAATATTTCGACAGCGGCGCCGAGATCACGCCGTCGCCGACATAGGCCTCGACCAGCACATGCGGCTCGCCGTCGGGCTCGACGGCGCCGTCGATCGGTCCGACATAGAGCGCGGCGTGCGACCAGGTCGACTGCGTGAGGTATTTGATGATGCCGGAGATGCGGCTGTTGCCCTCGACGAGCAGCACGTCGCCGGGCTGGACGTCCTTGCGCAGATAGTCCGGATCGCTCGGCGTGAACGGCTCATAGCCGGGGATCTCCTTCTGGAGATAGGCGGCAATCAGCTTGCCGATCTGATCAAGCACGATACCCATAACGCTCCCCGGGCGACCTTGGCCGGTCGCCGGCTTTTTTCCCTTCTTCCATGATGGTCGATTGCGGTTGCAATTTGGTTCATAGTGGACGCGTTCTGCACGGTATCACGTTTACCATCCCGGTTGCCGCAGCGCGGCAGATGCGGCAAATTCGGCGGGTATTCGTTTGGTTCAAAGCTTTCGGAAACCATGTCATGAATGTCACGCGCCGCGGCTTCCTCTCCGCTTCCGCGGCGCTGGCCGTGCTGCCCATCGCCGGCCGCGCCGCGCAGGCGGCTGTTCCACGCGAGGCTGACATTGTCGTGATCGGGGCGGGCGCGGCGGGAATCGCCGCGGCCCGCCGCATCGTCGCGGCCAATCGCAAGGTCGTGGTGCTGGAGGCCGCGCCGCAGCTCGGCGGCCGTTGCCGCACGGATGCTGCCACCTTCGGCGTGCCGTTCGATCGCGGCGCCCGCTGGCTGCTCAACGCCGACGGCAATCCCATCAGCAGGCTCGCGCGCGGTCTCGGACTCGATCTCGTCGCGGCTCCCGTCGGGCAGAAGATCCGCGTCGGCCGGCGCAATGCGCGGCCCGGCGAGACCGAGCAGTTCCTGGCGGGGCTGGTGCGCGCCAATCGCGCCATCGACGAGGCGGCGCGCGGCAAGCTCGATACCTCCTGCGCCGCGGCGCTGCCGAAAGATCTGGGCGACTGGACCAGCACCACCGCATTCGTGCTCGGCGCCAGCGCGACCGGGAAGGATCTCGCCGATCTCTCCGCGATGGACAAGGCGCGTGCGCAGGACCGCAGCGCGCCGCTGGCCTGCCGCCAGGGGCTGGGCACGTTCATCGCCAGGCTCGGCGAATCGTTGCCGTTGTCGCTGTCGACTCCAGCAACGCGCGTCGTGTGGGCCAACCGCGACGTCGCGGTGGAAACGCCGGCGGGGCGAATCGCGGCGCGCGCCGTCATCCTCACGGTGTCGACCAACGTCCTGACATCAGGCGCCATCAAGTTCGCGCCCGAGCTGCCCAAGCGGCAGCTCGACGCCGCTGCGAAGCTCAGCCTCGGCAGCTATGATCACATTGCGCTGATGCTGGCGGGCAATCCGCTCGGCCTGTCGCGGGACGAGGTCATCATCGAGCAGAGCAATTCCAGCCGCACAGGTCTGCTGCTTGCCAATATCGGTGGATCGTCGCTTTGTACCGTCGATGTTGCCGGCGCCTTCGGCCGCCAACTATCAGCGCAGGGCGAGGCGGCGATGGTCGACTTCGCCAGGGAGTGGATCGGCAAGCTGTTTGGAAGTGAGGCCGCCGCAGCGGTGAAGTCGTCCGCAGCGACGCGCTGGAATCTGGCGCCGAGCGTGCTCGGCGCGATGTCGGCGGCCACGCCCGGCAGCCAGGGCGCCCGCAAAATATTGGGCGAGCCCTTGGGTCCGCTGTTTCTTGCGGGAGAGGCCACGCACGAAACGCTGTGGGGCACGGTCGACGGCGCCTGGGACTCCGGCGAGCGCGCCGCGGAAGCCGCGCTGCGCCGGATCGGTGCGATCAAGGACGCCGAGCCGGAGCCGAGCAGTGAGCGGCAACGACCGCGCCGTCGCGGCAAGGTGCGCTCGGCCTCGCCGGAGGATTGACCGTCGATCCGCAAGCTCATCAGCAAGAGGGTGGGCGCGGCGCAACTGCGATCTCAAGCGTGAATGGCACGGCTGCGCCTTTGCCTACCCTACGGCTGATGCAGGCGAGCTGCCGATTGAAGCACGCCCAGCCTTGGCTATACCGGCAGCTTCAATTCCATCAGGTCTTTCGCGACCACGATGCGGCCCGTGTAGTTCTTCTTCACGTCCCGCGTCCAGTCCTCGTCCGTCACTTCGGGATCATCACCGGGCACGAAGTGGCTGAGCACCAGCACCTTCACGCCTGCAGCCGCGGCGATGCGTCCGACGTCTTCCGTGGTCGTGTGACTGTCGAGCAGGTGCTTCTTCAGCGTCGAGCCGTTCTTCGTCTTGGCGACCAGCCGATCGACCGCGGGCACGTAGAGGCATTCATGCACGAGCACATCGGCGCCCTTGGCAAACTCTGCGAGCTTCGGGTTATAGGCCGTGTCGCTCGAGAACACGATCGTGCCGTCGGGCGTCTCGAACTTGTACGCGAAGTTGTCGGTGATCGGCGGATGCGGCGTGCGGAACGCGGTCACCGTCACGTCCGCCGTCTTCAGCACGACGCCGTCCGCGTCGATGTCCTTCGCGACCAGGAGTGGCCGCGGATCTGGCCGGCCTTCGTCCGCGATGCGGGTGTCGACGTCGAACTTGTTGGTTTCCCAGAAGCTCCTGGTCATCGCCTCCAGGCCCTTGGGTCCGAACGACTGGATCGGCATCGACAATCCCGCGGCCCAGGCGTTGTAGAACAGATTGCCGTATTCGAGATTGTGATCGGAATGGTGATGGCTGATCAGGATGTACTTGACCGAAGGGATCGGAACGCCCGCATTGACGAGCTGACGGCTGACGCCCATGCCGCAATCGATCACGAACGGCGTGCCGTTGACGACGACGAGATTGGCCGGATTCGAAGCGCCCACGCCGACGCGTGGGCCGCCCTTGGTGCCGAGGAAGACCATCCGCGTGCCGGTCTTCGCGCCTTGCGCGAACGCCGCGGGCGCCGCGATGGCGCCGGCCGTTCCCAGCGCGAGCTTGAGCATTGTTCGCCGATGGATCACGGTGGCCTCCCTGTCTGCTTCGTTGCAGGAAGGCTAACCCCGCCCGAGCACGCCGTCGAGGGCCGGCAGGCCGGCGATCACGGCGATTGCGATCAGCGCATAGCAGATGGCGCGGAACACCTGCTCGCTGGCGCGGCCGAACAGCGACGCGCCGAACGCGACACCGAGCGCGTAGACCGGCCCGATCAGCAGCGAAAGCTTCAGCGAATCCCAGGTGATCAGCCCGCTCATTGCGTAGCTCACCATCGCGAAGAAGTCCGATGCGCCGAAGAACAGCACGATGTTCGCTCGTGCGATCTTTGGCGGGATCGGGCGTCCCAGCCAGTAGCCGACGATCGGCGGGCCCCCGGTCTGCGCCAGTCCGCTGCAGAATCCGGAGATGCAGCCGACAGCGACCGACAGCGCGGTGTACTCCCTGCCGCGATAGCGCCAGCCGGACAGCAGCAGCGCAAGCAGCCCGATCACGAAACCGGTGATGATCCAGCGGACGGTGACCGGGTCCAGCCGGCTGAGGAAATAGGTGCCCACGGGCACGCCGACCAACGCACCCGCGACGATCACCGCGGTGGCCTTGCGGTCGGCCTCGCGCCAGGCCGGCGCCACCATCGGGGCCATCGAGACGAAATCGATCACCAGCAGCAGTGGCGCAACGAGACGGGGCGTCGCAAAGCTGCTCGCCAGCGGCATGAAGATCAGCGCCGCGCCGAAGCCGGAGAAGCCGCGCGCGGTTGCGGCAATGAAGGCGACGATCGCCAGCGCGATCGTCGCGAACAGGCTGAGATCGGCAGGGATGAGCCCGGAGAGGCTCATCCGCGCAACGTGCCGCCGGTCTTCTTGCCGACGTCTGCGGTGATCTTTGCCGCGACGGCGTCGATCTCCTCGTCGGTCATCGTCTTGTCGCGTGGCTGCAGGGTCACGGCGATCGCGACCGACTTCTTGCCGTCCTCGATGCCCTTGCCCTCATAGATGTCGAACACGGTGACATCGGTGATCAGCCTCTTGTCGACGCCCTGCGCGGCGCGGACGATGTCGCCGGCCTTGACCTTGCGATCGACGATGAAGGCGAAGTCGCGCGACACCGGCTGGAATGCCGAGAGCTCCAGCACCGGCTTGGCGCGGGTCGGCTTCGCCTTGGCCGCCGGAATGCGATCCAGGATCACCTCGAAGGCGACCAGTGGCCCGTCCGCCTTCAGCGCCTCCAGCGTGCGCGGATGCAGCTCGCCGAAATGCCCGAGCACGTTCTGCGGGCCCATCTGGATCGTGCCGGAGCGCCCCGGATGCATCCAGGCCGGCCCGCCGGCGACGATCTGCAGCGAGGCCATCGGCGCGCCGGCCGCCGCGAGCACCGCGAGCGCATCGGCCTTGGCGTCATACGCGTTGGCCGGCTGCGATCCCGTCCAATGCCGGCCGAGTCCCTTCGCCGGCGCGATGCCGCGGCGGATGCCGCTCGCGGCCACGAACTGATCCGTGGGGCCATCGCCCTTGAAGACCTGCCCGACCTCGAAGATCGCGGCATCGCCGAAGCCGCGAGCGGCATTGGCCTGCACCGTCGCGGTCAGGCCCGGCAACAGGCTCGGGCGCATGTCCGAGAGATCGGCCGCGATCGGATTGGCGAGAGCGAGCTCGGCCTTGCCGCCGCCGAACAATTCGGCGGCCGGCTTGGAGATGAATGACCACGTCACGGCTTCGACCATGCCGCGCGCGGCCAGCGCGCGCTTGGCGCGCCGCGTGCGCAATTGCAGCGGCGTCAGCACCGGCTTGCGCGGGGCGTCGCCGCGCTCGAACGGCGTCATAGGCACCTTGTCGACGCCGACGATGCGCACGACTTCCTCGACGATATCGGCCTTGCCGTGCACGTCGCTGCGCCAGGACGGCACCGCGACCTTCACGATGGGGCCGTTGCCGGCGACCACGAAGCCGAGATGCGTCAGGATCCGCCGCATCTCGGTCAGCGGCACCTCGATGCCCGCCAGCCGCTTCACCTCGGTCAACGGGAAGTCGACGATGCGGTCATCGCCGAACGGATTGCCGACGACGACAGTCTCCGACGGCGTGCCGCCACACAGGTCGAGCACGAGCTTGGTCGCCATCTCCAGGCCCGGCACCATGAAGGCCGGATCGACGCCGCGCTCGAAGCGGTAGCGCGCGTCGGAATTGATGCCGAGCTTGCGGCCGGTCTGGGCGATGTTGATCTCGTTCCACAGCGCCGATTCGATCAGCACGTCGGTGGTGCCTTCATCGCAGCCCGAAGCCTCGCCGCCCATGATGCCGGCGAGCGATTCGACGCCGGAATCGTCGGCGATGACGCACATCGAATGGTCGAGCGTGTAGGTACGGCCGTCGAGCGCGAGCAGGGTCTCGCCGTCACGCGCGCGGCGGACGACCAGATTGCCCTTCACCTTCTTGGCGTCGAACACATGCAGCGGACGCGCGCGGTCGAAGGTCATGTAGTTGGTGATGTCGACCAGCGCGTTGATCGGGCGTAGGCCGATCGATGTGAGGCGCTGCTGCAGCCACTTCGGCGACGGGCCGTTCTTGACGCCGCGCACCAGCCGCAGCGCGAAGCCCGGACACAGCTTCTCGTCCTCGACCGTGACCTTCACCGGGCAGGGGAGCTCGCCCTTCACCGGCTTGATGCCGGGATCTTTCAGCTTGCCCATGTCGGCGGCGGCGAGGTCGCGGGCGATGCCGTGCACGCCGGTGCAGTCCTGGCGGTTCGGCGTCAGGTTGATCTCGAATTGGGGATCGCCGAGCCCAGCCCATTCGGCGTAGGGGGTGCCGATCGGCGCATCCGCCGGCAGCTCCATGATGCCGTCGTGATCGTCGGAGATCTGCAGCTCGGCCGCCGAGCACAGCATGCCGCGGCTCTCGACGCCGCGGATCGTGCCGACCGACAGCGTGATGTTCTTGCCGGGGATGTAGGTGCCCGGCGGCGAGAACACCGACACCAGTCCCGCGCGCGCATTCGGCGCGCCGCACACCACCTGCACCGGCGCGCCACCGTCGCCGGTGTCGACCATGCAGACCCGCAGCCGGTCCGCATTCGGATGCTGCTCGGCGGAGACGACGCGCGCGATTTTGTACGGCGCGAGCAGCTTCGCCTTGTCCTCGAGATGCTCGACCTCGAGGCCGATCATCGTGAGCTTGTTGGCGAGCGTCTCGACCGACTCGTCGGTGTCGAGATGGTCCTTCAGCCAGGACAGCGTGAATTTCATGGCTCTTTCCGCTGATTCAGTCCCGTTCCCTCCCCCGCTTGCGGGGGAGGGTCAGGGTGGGGGCTCTCGCCGCAATGGCAGCGGCAATGGTTTCAAGAACGCCGGCGCGATTGGCCAGGACGTCGTTATTGGCAAAGCGCAGGATGTGAAATCCTTTGGCTTCGATCGCAGCTGAGCGTGAAGCGTCGCGCTGTTCGCCTTCAGTTGAGAAGTGCTGTCCGCCATCGAGCTCGATGACGAGACGTGCGGTGTGGCAGACGAAGTCGACGATGTAGCGGTCGATCGGGACCTGACGGCGAAAGCCCGCGCCGAGCAGGCGATGGCCGCGCAGCTCGGACCATAATATTCTCTCGGCATCCGTCGAGTTTTGGCGGAGGGCGCGCGCATTCGTTCGAAGCTTCGGCGAGACTGTCCAGATGGGCTTCTCGTCGTCCATCGACACCTCCTGCGCGGAGAGACCCCCACCCCAGCCCTCCCCCGCAAGCGGGAGAGGGAGTTCGAGCGTTTGCTGAGAGAGGGCGAGGCTCATCACGAACTCAGCCCTCCGGCCAAGGTCGGGACCTCCAACGGCTTGAAGCCGTAATGCGACAGCCAGCGGACGTCGCCGTCGAACAGCTGGCGCAGGTCGCTCATGCCGTATTTCAGCATCGCGATGCGGTCGATGCCCATGCCCCAGGCAAAGCCCTGGTATTCGTCGGGATCGATGCCGCAGGCGCGCAGCACGTTCGGGTGCACCATACCGCAGCCGAGAATCTCCAGCCAGTCCTCGCCCTCGCCGAAGCGGATCTCGCCCTTGTCGCGGCGGCACTGGATGTCGACCTCAAGAGACGGCTCGGTGAACGGGAAGAACGACGGCCGGAATTTCATGTTGATGTGGTCGACCTCGAAGAACGCCTTGCAGAACTCATGCAGGATCCATTTGAGGTGACCGAGATGCGAGCCCTTGTCGATGACGAGGCCCTCGACCTGGTGGAATTGCGGCGTGTGGGTCGCGTCCGAATCGATGCGATAGGTGCGGCCCGGGCAGATCACGCGGATCGGCGGCTTCTGGCTGAGCATGGTCCGCACCTGCACCGGCGAGGTGTGGGTTCGCAGCAGCATGCGCGAGCCGTCCGGCTTCGGATTGAAGAAGAACGTGTCGTGCATCTCCCGCGCCGGATGGCCTTCCGGGAAGTTCAGCTTGGTGAAGTTGTAGTCGTCGGTCTCGACGTCGGGACCTTCCGCGATCGAAAAGCCCATATCGGCGAAGATCGTGGTCAGCTCGTCCATCACCTGGCTGAGCGGATGGATGCGGCCGGTCTCGGCCGGCGAATCCTGCAGCGGCAGGGTGACGTCGATGGTCTCGGCGGCGAGACGGGCGTCGAGCGCGGCGGCCTTGAGGACGTCGCGCCGCGCGGCCAGCGCCTGCGTGACCTTGTCCTTGGCGAGGTTGATCGCGGCGCCTTGCGTCTTGCGTTCGTCCGGCGACATCTTGCCGAGGGTCGCCAGCAGCGCCGAGATCGAGCCCTTCTTGCCGAGGGCTGCGACGCGGACGGCTTCCAGCGCGGCTTCATCGCCGGCGGCGGCGATCTGGTCGAGGATCGAGGTTTCGAGCGAAGCGAGGTCGGACACGGGCAAAATCTCCGCGGGACAAAAGGCGGCTGGGTTGTCGCCGCGCGGGCGACAGGGGTCAAGCGAAGGATTGATGTCGCCGGATAGCAAAAAGCGGCCGAGAGCATCGGCCGCTTTTGAAATCCTCACGATGCGGAGGCGATCAGGCGGCGAGCGCCGCCTTGGCCTTCTCAACGATCGCCTGGAACGCGGCGGGCTCGTTGATCGCGAGATCCGACAGCACCTTGCGGTCGACGGTGATGCCGGACTTCGACAGGCCGTCGATAAATCGGCTGTAGGTGAGCTCGAAGGGACGCACGGCGGCGTTCAGGCGCTGGATCCAGAGCGCGCGGAAGGTGCGCTTCTTGCGCTTGCGATCGCGGAACGCATACTGGCCGGCCTTCTCGACGGCCTGCTTGGCGGTGCGGATCGTGTTCTTGCGGCGGCCGTAATAGCCCTTGGCGGCCTTGAAGACTTTCTTGTGCTTGGCGTGGGCGGTCACACCGCGTTTGACGCGAGACATGCCGGAAATCCTTGGATTCAGAGATGACGATCAGCCGCGGCTTTGAGGCGGCCAGGGTTCGGACGCGAGAGGCCGGTCAGGCGTTCGGCAAGAAGTACTTCTTGACGTTGTCGCCGTCGGTCTTGAACAGCACGCGGGTGCCGCGCAGCTGCCGGATCTGCTTCTTCGTCCGCTTGATCATGCCGTGGCGCTTGCCGCGCTGGGCGTGCATCACTTTGCCGGTGGCAGTCACCTTGAAGCGCTTTTTGGCGCCGGATTTGGTCTTCAGCTTGGGCATTTGGCTCTCCTTGATGCCAACGGCAAGCCGCCCGCAAAAGCGGCGCCATCCGGCGAAAATGCTCGTTAGAGCGTTGGTTGTGCTCAGGTTTCGGGTCCAAACGAGGACCCACCCGCACAGAAACATCGCCACGGCAGCCCTTGATCAGCCGGGCGACGAAGGCCGCGCTTATGCCAGAGACAAAGCCCGTTGGCAACGTCGAACCACGGAATCGGCTATTCCGACCCATGATCAGCCGACCATGACAGTCGAGGATCGACCATGACCCGCCGCGCCATCTCCGCCGCCTTCACGACCGCGCTGCTGACGGGCCTCGCGGGCCTGACGGCAAGGCCGGCGCACGCTGCCGGCTTCGATGGCGCCTGGACCGTGCTCATCATCACCGAGGCCGGCAGTTGCGACCAGGGTTACAGCTTCCCGATCCGGATCAGCGGCGGCCGGGTCCTCTCGAACAGCACCGCCAACATTACCGGCTCGGTTGGCCGCGGCGGCGCCGTCACCGTGCGGGTATCCCAGGGTGGTGCCTCTGCCAGCGGCACCGGCCGGCTTGGCGCCACGTCCGGCGTCGGCCGCTGGAGCGGCAAAGGCTCGTCCGGGACCTGCAGGGGGCGGTGGCAGGCGACGCGGTCCTGACCCGGGCCCGCAAAAGCGGTCCTGACGGGCGCCCCAAGAGAAAAGCCCGCCAAACGCGTGGCGGGCCCGGCTTCAGGTGTCGGCGTGCTGGACTTAGCGCGGCGCCAGAACCATGACCACCTGACGTCCCTCGAACCTGGCGTCCTGCTCGACCTTGGCGAACGCCGCCACGTCGGACTTCACCTTGTCGAGCAGCTTGGTGCCGATCTCCTGGTGCGCCATTTCGCGGCCGCGATAGCGCAGCGTGATCTTGACCTTGTCGCCCTCTTCGAAGAACCGCTGCATCGCGCGCATCTTCACGTCGTAGTCGTGGTCGTCGATCATCGGGCGGAGCTTGATCTCCTTGATCTCGACGACCTTCTGCTTCTTGCGGGCCTCGGCGGCCTTCTTCTGCGCCGAATATTTGTACTTCCCGTAGTCCATGATCTTACAGACGGGAGGCGAGTTGTTCGGCGAAATCTCGACCAGATCCATGCCGGCATCAGCGGCCATCTTGATCGCGACAACGGTCTCGACGACACCACGGTTGGTGCCTTCGGCATCGATCAGCTGGATCTGCGCATTGCGAATCTCATCATTGGTACGCGGCCCGTCTTTGACGGCAGCGGGCGGGGCTCGATTGGGGCGGCGAATGGGTAGTGCTCCAAGGTTGTGGAAGAAGGCGGCTAGTTTGAAGGAAGATGCTTTCGCGGGCAAGGTCGCAACGGTCCGGTGCGTCGAAATTCCGCCCGGTCGTCGCGGCTCCTGCGTCGCATGCGCGAGACTTGCGCGTCGATGCATTCCCCCAAGGAAGCCACACGGCCGAGAATTGCGATCAAACTCGCGCTTTTTCGGGCCCTCGTGGTTCCGCCGGGGGACATAGAGTGCGCGGCGCGCTTTCGCAAGCGGCTGCGTCGGGCCGCGCCGATTGACGGAAACGGCCGGTTCGCCCACACAACACCCGACAGCGAGTAACGATCCATGAACCCTGCTGCAGAAAATGCCGATCCGCCCGTCTTCATCGCCGTCGGCGCGGGCGAATCGTCGCGCCGGATCGCGGTGCGGGCGCGGCCAGGCCGTCCGCCTGGGCTGTTCTGGCTCGGTGGCTTCAATTCCGACATGAAAGGCACCAAGGCCCTGGCCCTCGACGCCTGGGCCGCCGAGCGCGGCCGCGCCTGCGTTCGCTTCGACTATTCCGGGCACGGCGAATCCGGCGGACGCTTCGTCGACGGCACCATCAGCCGCTGGCTCGAGGAGAGCGTCGCGGTGTTCCGGCAATTCTGCCGCGGACCCCAGGTCGTGATCGGTTCCTCGATGGGCGGCTGGATGGCGCTGCTGCTGGCGCGCGAGCTGCTCAAGGAGCCGGCCGAAGCAACGCTGGCGGGCCTGGTCCTGATCGCCCCGGCGCCCGATTTCACCGAGGAGCTGATGTGGAAGGGCTTTGCGCCGGCGGTCCGGACCGAGATCGAGACCAACGGCGTCTGGATGCGTCCGTCGGAGTACGGCGAGCCCTATCCCATCACCAGGGCGTTGATCGAGGACGGGCGCAACCATCTGCTGCTCGGCGGTGCCATCAAGGTCGGCTGCCCGGTGCGCATCCTGCAGGGCGCGCAGGACCGCGACGTTCCCTGGCAGCATGCGTTCGCACTGACCCACCGCCTGCCGGCCGAAGACGTGGTGCTGACCATGATCCAGGACGGTGACCACCGGCTGTCGCGTCCGCAGGACATCACGCGTATGCTGGCCGCCGTCGGCGAGATGGGCTGAGGCGGCCGGCTTCAGCATCGCGCCTGCCATTCCGCGCGGACGCTCTCGTCGGTCTCCGACGTCAGCGCCGCCTTCGCACGCCGCGCGTAAGCAGCCTCGTCGAGCAGCCAAGCGAGCGTCCAGGCGGCGGCACCGCGCACCAGCGGACTCGGATCGGCGGCCAGTCGCTCGGCTGACGGCGTCAGCGCCGCATCGCCGGAGTTGCCGATCGCGATCAGCACGTTGCGCAGGAAGCGGTCGCGGCCGATGCGCTTGATCGGCGATTTCGCGAACAACGCGCGGAACGCGGCATCGTCGAGCGCCGCCAGCTCCGCCAGCGAAGGCGCGCGCAACGCGTCGCGCGCCGCCAGCTTCGCCTCGCGTCCCGCCTGCGCGAACTTGTTCCAGGGGCAGGCGGCGAGGCAGTCGTCGCAGCCATAGATGCGGTTGCCCAGCGCCTTGCGGAACTCGCGCGGGATCGGCCCCTTGTTCTCGATCGTCAGATACGAGATGCAGCGCCGCGCATCGAGGCTGTAGGGGGCCGGGAACGCCGCGGTCGGGCAGCTGTCGAGGCAGGCCCGGCACGAGCCGCAATGATCCCGCTCCGGCGCGTCCGCCGGCAGCGCCAGCGTCGTGTAGATGGCGCCGAGGAACAGCCAGGAGCCGAAGCCGCGCGACACCAAGTTGGTGTGCTTGCCCTGCCAGCCGAGCCCGGCCGCTTCGGCCAGCGGCTTCTCCATGACGGCCGCGGTGTCGACGAACACCTTCACATCACAGCCGGCCTGCGCGACCAGCCAGCGAGCGAGCGCCTTGAGGTTCTTCTTGATGACGTCGTGATAATCGTCCCCGCGGGCATAGACCGAAATCGCAGCATTGCTGCGCCGGGACAGGACCGCGCGAGGGTCCTCGTCGGGGCCGTAATTGACGCCGAGCATGATGATGCTGCGGACCTCGCGCCACAGCGTGGTGGGATCGGTGCGGCGGGACGGCTCGCGCGCCAGCCAGTCCATGTCGCCGTGCTGGCCGGCGGCGAGGAAGCGTTCGAACGCAGCGGCCCGTTCGGCACTCACGACCGGGGCGGTGATACCGACGACATCGAAGCCCAGCCGTTGCGCCTCGGCGGCCAGCGCCGCCTTCAACGTCTCCGGCGTGGGCCTAGCGGCGCTCAGAAGTCCAGATCCACATAGGTCCGCGACGCCGGCACGCCCGCCAGCCAGTCGGAGAGCAGCGGCCGGAACGACGGCCGCGACTTCACCCGCGCGTACCACGCCTTCGCTGCGTCGTCCTCGATCCATGGCACGTCGCCCAGATAGTCGATCGCCGACAGATGCGCGGCGGCGGCGAGGTCGGCATAGGTCAGGCGGTCGCCAGCCAGGAAATTGCGCCGCTGCGCCAGCCAGCCGATATAGGCGAGATGATAGCGCACATTGGTCTTGGCGGCGCGAATCACGTCGGTCGACGGCGGCCCGCCGCCATCCTCCTCGCTCATGAAGCGCTTGTAGATGCGCTCGGTGACCAGCAGGTTCGAGGCCTCCTCGAAGAACTTGGTGTTGAACCAGTCCATCAGTCGGCGCACCTCGATGCGCTCGGCCGCCGAGGCCGGCATCAGCCGGCGATCACCCATCTCGGGCCCGCAGGTCTCGTCGATGAATTCGGCGATCACGCCGACACCGGGCACCGGCGGCAGGCCTTCGACCGACAGCACCGGCGTGGTTGCCGCGGGGTTGAGCACGAGAAACGCCTCGCGGCGCTCCCAGGCGCGTTCCTCCACCAGGCGCAGATCGAGCCCGTATTCGCCGAGCACCAGCCGGACGAAGCGTGAATGCGGGCAGAAGGGATGGTGGTAGAGCGTGTACATGGAGCCTTTCGACGATTCCGCGGCTACGGCGCTTAACGAACAATCAACCATCGGTTCGCACCGACGCCTCGTCCCGATACCGGCGCGCGGGTGCGCTCGCGAATCGGACCATTAGCGCATGGTCGGCGAAAGTGTAAGCAGTAGGGCGACGGGCGGTCATGCGGGAAACGACGCTTCGGGAACAGCGATCGGCGCGCCCGATCCGCCGTCCGGCATTGCCTCGTTCTGATTCGCATGGCCGATCACACGCCGGTTCATTCATCGGATGTGGCCGGTTCGAGCGCTTTTTGCAATTGCGGGCGGGGGCCGAATAGGCGAGAAGGGCGGCGTTTTGCCGGCCATCCAGGATCCGATCAATGATGTCAGATACGCTGCGGGCGGTGCTTCTCGGCATCGTCGAGGGCGTCACCGAGTTTCTTCCCGTATCCTCGACGGGCCATCTGCTGCTCGCCGAGCGCTTTTTCGGGCTCGGCGACGAGGGGTTCTGGAAGAGCTTTGCGATCCTGATCCAGCTCGGCGCCATCCTCGCCATCGTCGCGCTGTACTTCTTCAAGCTGTACCGCGTCGCGATCGGCGCGCTGACGAACCCTGACGACCGCCGCTTCATCATCGGCGTGCTGATCGCCTTCCTGCCCGCCGTCATCGTCGGCCTCATCGCCGGCAAGTACATCAAGGCGCTCCTGTTCGATCCCTGGGTCGTGTGCTTCTCGCTGATCGTCGGCGGCGCCATCCTGCTGTGGGTCGATCAGATCGATCTCAAGCCGCGGGAGCACGACGCCACGCGCTATCCGCTGATGATGTATCTGTGGATCGGCGTCGCGCAGTGCCTGGCCATGATCCCCGGCGTGTCGCGCTCCGGCGCCACCATCGTGGCGGCGATGCTGCTCGGCGGCGACAAGCGCTCGGCCGCGGAGTTCTCCTTCTTCCTGGCGATCCCGACCATGGTCGGCGCCTTCGTCTACGACTTCTACAAGAGCCGCGCCGAGATGACGGCGGACCATCTCGGCCTGATCGCCATCGGCTTCGTCGTCTCCTTCATCACCGCGATGATCGTGGTGAAGGCCTTCCTCGGCTACGTCACCCGCCACGGCTTCGTGCTGTTCGCCTGGTGGCGCGTCATCGTCGGCACCCTCGGCCTGATCGCACTGGCGCTGGGGAAATGAGCTGAGCCCCAGCTCCATCCACCGTCATTGCGAGCGTAAGCGAAGCAATCCAGTGTGGTGTCCGGGACTCTAGATTGCTTCGTCGCTTCGCTCTTCGCAATGACGTGGAGAGGCCGGTGGCCCCTCACGCGTTCTTACGCTGGAACTGTCCTGAGGGACGGAAGCGCCAGAGATATTGCGGAGCGACCGCCTCGAGCGAATCCGGCGTGATGCCGAGGCCCTGCAGCGTCAGCCCCGCCGCCTTCGCCGCTTCCGACACCACGTTGTCATGACGCAGCAGCTCGACCTGGTCCGGCGTCAGCTTCAGCGGCCCCGGCGCGAACTGCAGGATTGCGGCCTGCAGTTTGGCGAGCCCGAACGGCAGCGGCAGCAGCGCGCGGTCGCGGTCGGTGATGTCGAGGATGATTTTCAGGATCTCCCGGAAGCTCAGCACCTCGGGCCCGCCGAGCTCGTAGGTCGCGCCCGGCTGCGCCTTGCCGTCGACCGCGTCGGCCACCGCGGTGGCGACGTCGCCGACATAGACCGGCTGCATCTTCGTCTCGCCGCCGCCGATCAGCGGCAGGAACGGCGAGATCCGCGCGAGCCCCGCAAAGCGGTTGGTGAACTGGTCCTCGGGGCCGAACACGACCGAGGGGCGCATGATCACGGCCTCGGGCACCGCAGCCAGCACGGCGGCCTCGCCGGCCGCCTTGGCGCGGGCATAGCTCGACGCCGACTCTGCGTCGGCGCCGATCGCCGAGACGTGCACCATGCGGGCGCCGGCGGCGGCCGCCGCCTTGGCGACGGTGGCGGCGCCCTCGGCCTGCACGGCCTCGAAGGTCTGCGCGCCGCTCTCGGTCAGGACGCCGACGAGGTTGATCGCGACATGGCTGTCACGCAGCGCCGATGCGACCGAGTCGGGATAGCGCAGATTGGCCTGTACGGCGTGGATCTGGCCGACCCGGCCGAGCGGCTGCAGGTGGCCGGCGAGCTCCGGCCGGCGCACCGCGACGCGGATGCGATAGTCGCGCTTGGCCAACGCCCGGACCACGTTGCGCCCGACGAAGCCGGAGCCGCCGAAGACGGTAACCAATGTGTCCAGATTCGATGCCATGGAATGAGTCCTGGGATTGCCGGGCGGTCGGTCCGCCCCGGACGAGATAGCTGTCAGCGGCGATTCGCACCCCGCGGCCCGCCATCCTGGGCCGCTGTATAGCCCATCGCCCGCACCGCGGAAAAGGGAGCCGTGTTTTTGCGCATGGGGTGAGAAAAATTGTCATCTTGGGCGTTCAGCGGTTTGACAAGCGCCCGTTCGATCCGTACACAGCGCCCCCATGCCCAGGTGGCGGAATTGGTAGACGCGCTGGCTTCAGGTGCCAGTGGCTTAACGGCCGTGAAGGTTCGAGTCCTTTCCTGGGCACCATTTTTGGTGGTGACCTCCCCCGCACAGAACTCTGTGACAGACGACGGCGCTGATGCGCCTCGCGATCTGATTGGGTGGCATCGATTTAGCTGATGTCTTCGCGACATCAGCGACACGCTCGTCCCCGAGCCAGCCGATAATCCTCCTTTCAACGCCCGTGATGTAGCCGCTGCTGCCGGCTGCGAGCCTCCACCCTCCCCTGGAGGGGGAGGGTCGATCGCACGCGAAGCGGGCGAGCGGGGTGGGGCGATCTCTCCACGCACGCCAGCGCCAGAGGAGAGATCACCCCACCCCGCCTCACGTTTCGCTTCGCTCTCCGTGAGGCGACCCTCCCCCTCCAGGGGAGGGTGGGCACCGCCTTCGTGTTGAGTGATCACCATGACCGCCGTGGTCTTTCTCGTTTAGGGCAAGACCTATCAGCCTCGCGGCGCGCTTTGCGCCCGAGCCATGCCGATCGTCTCGCCCTCGAAATCATGAGGGCGCAGGGAGAGCCGGGTGCCGACCGCACCCATGGCCCGCCAGCGAAGGAAAATGCTGGCGGCAGGAACCACAGGTACGCGCCGGATCATCCGGCCCTCCCTGCGCGATTGGTTTTAACGGCTGCTTCGCGTTCTCCCTGGTGCGCCGGGCTTGGTGGCCACCATCCCCACGCGAAGCGAAAGCTTCGTCATGAGTTGATATCAGCGTCGGGATATCAGGACCGCGCGACTTGACCGTGCGTGCATCCTTGTTCGTCCGCGCGAACTGATCACGCTGCAACGACACACGCCCATCGCATCCCACTGCCAACGTCTCGTGACGGTCGCGACACGCCCCTCATGCGGCAGCAGGGACGCGCGGAAATGTGCAGGTGATTTGCCCGACGGCGCAAGGGAGAATGTTGCGACAGACTGGCACGACGGGCGATTTGCGCATGACAGGCATGCCATCTCCACCGTGATTGCGAACGAAGCAATCCAGAGCCACGGGTGTCGCCCGGGATCGCTTCGTCGCTTCGCTCCTCACAATGATGGTGGTGAGCACTACGCCCCGAGCTGGCTTAGGAGCAACCTCACCAATCAACTTGCATTGGCGCACAGGATTAGCACGTGAGTTCGGCGCAGAGCTTTCGCTTCACCGCCGGTGTCGTCCCCACGAACGCGGGGACCCATACCGCGCAGGCGGTACGTTCCGCGCGACTCGTCGCAGCCGGTGACCATGTGTCTCGGATCCGGCGCCCGCCGACGCGTTGCGTCGGCGAGCTTATCGGCGACGACAGAGGATGCCGTTGTCAGCTGGCCGTCACAGGCGCAGTTCGCCCGTCCAGGGGAGGCCGACAAAGCCCGATGGGCGGGTCATGCCGTGCGTGATGCCGCGATCACGCGCGCCAGCACTGGCCAATACAGATCGCCATAGCCCGCCTCGATCGCCTCTCCGAGTCGCCTGTCGGCAAGCTCCGCGCCCGGCAGGTCGATCTGCACGGACCTGGCGAGATCGAGAGCATAGCCGATGTCCTTGCGCGCATATTCGGTCGAGAACGCGCGCTCCGGATATGTGTCGGGCAGCATCGCCTTCATGCCGTGGTTGCGCAGCGCGAAGCTGTCGGCCGAGCCTTTGGCCAGGGTCTCGAACAGCAGCGTGGCATCAAGGCCAGCGCGCTTGGCAGTCTCCAGCGCTTCGCCGAGCGCCACCACGGTCTGCATCAGCACCATGTTGTTGAGGATCTTCACGACCTGGCCGGCGCCCACGCCGCCGCAATGGGTGATGTCAGTCGCAAACATCGCAATCAGCGGCCGCAGCTTTTCGAACGTTGCCGCGTCGGCCCCCACCATCACGCTCAGCGTGCCGTCCTCGGCCGCCTGCCGGGTGCGGGCGATCGGCGCATCCGCGTAGGCGGCCCCCTCGGCCGCGAAACGCTCGGCGAGCTCCCGGCTGGCCTGCACCGGCGAGGTGCCGAGGTCCACGATGGTGTGACGCGCCTCGACGTGGCGGAGCAAGCCGTCGTCGCCGTCGCATACGGCTTGGACATGCTTGCCGCTCGGCAACGCCATGAAGATCACGTCGGTCTGGCGCGCCAGCTCCGCGAGCGACACGGCACGCTTGACGCCGACGGCGGCGAGGCGCTGCAGCGGCGCGTCCGCACGATCGAAGCCGAGCACCATCGCGCCGGACTTGAGAGCCAGATTGCGGCACATCGGCTCGCCCATCACGCCCAATCCGATGAATCCGATTGCCGCCATTGCAAGTTCCTCTTGATTGGTCCCTGCCTGTCCAATCGATGATGATCGCCGCGCTGCAGGTTGGCCCAGGCACGCTCGGGATAGTCGTCCGAATATTCGCCGGTGTCGATCGAGCACACGACCTCGCCGCTCATGTCGGCGACGCAGACGTGGATTGAGAACAGGGCGCCGCGCGCCGGACCGTGACCCGGGCCGGCGCGAGTCGTGAACCCATGAATCCGCCGCTATGGCGCGACAGACTACTCGATCTCCGTCTCGCCGCTGACACCCAGCCTGCGCAGCATCACCGTCAGCGCGATCGCGGGTAGCATGATCCACAGCGTGAAATCATCCGGCCGGCGCAATGCGCCCAACGTGGCGTGACGGACGAGGAAGCGTCCGAAAGCCGTGCGGCGCGAGGTCACGCTGCGCAGCACCAGCGGGACGCCAAAGGCGAGCGCCAGGACGACGAACGCCACGGCCAGGGGCCAGCCGCCGGGCAGCCGGTCGACGCCGCGTGCCGTGAATCCGACCAGTAGCAGCAGGCCGACCAGCGTCACGACGCCGCCGCACAGGCCGGAGGCGACGCGAATGAGCAGGTCGTCCTGCATCAGCTCGCGGTCGACCTGGCTGATCAGCTGCTTCATGGGCCGTTCCTCCGCTCGCGCGTCATCCGGGCAACGCACACGTGACGTCCCGCCGCGCGCAGGCGGACTGTACGATCCGGATCGCGTGACGGCCGCCGATCTTCATTCGTGTCGGTCGCTCCGAGCAGGTTCGATGCTGGCCGTTCGGTGCCGTCCTAACAAGGGCGGCGGCAAGACATGTCTGGATGTCGACGCGCAGATGTCATCGAGCCAGCCGGCGTGGACGTCTTCGTCGCTCAGACATGTTTGATCCCTGCAGCGGCGCCCTTGCGATCTGGGATTGTCGACGTTAGCATTTTCCCGCCCAGGTGCAGGCGCTCTCGTTTGCCGGCTGCGCGTCCGGGCCCGTCATCACGCGCTGCCAGTCCATGCGCCATCGCCCGATACTTCAATCATGACTCTGGCTCTGACAGCCGATCCCATTGCCTCGTTCCTCGTCACGGACCAACCCATGTTCATTTCGTTGATCGCCCCAGCGCGCGCGCAAGCTCCGGCCGGCGCGTCTCGCCCGTCTCTCCGGCTGCTGACTCTCGTCCTGATCGGCCTCGCCGCCGCGCAGTCCGCGGCCGCCGATGAGAGGTTCAGCTACGACGCATCGAAGCCGATGCAGTTCTTCCACGCCGGCGACGCAATTGCAACGGCTGCTCGTGGATTGCGGCCGAGGGCACCATCCAGCGCGACACGCCGGAGGTGTTCCGGCAATTTCTCGCCAAAGGCTGGAGCGGCTACGAGGTCGTGCTCAATTCGCCTGGCGGCGATCCTGCGGCGGCGATGCGCCTCGGCGAGATCATCCGCGAGCAGAACCTGCATACCTCCATCGGCAAGACCACGGGCCGGTTTGATCCCGAGGGCAATCGCATCAACACCGTCGATGGTGGCCAGGACCCGGGCCATTGCGCGTCGGCTTGCGTCTGGGCGTTTCTCGGCGGCGCCCGCCGTGCCGCCGGCGACGGCGAACTCGGCGTACAGCAGTTATATGATCCCGAGACGATCAAGGATCCGCAGGCCAAGACCGCCAGCGCCCTCGACCGCGCCGCCGACCAGGCGATGATGGGTAACTTGATCAGCTACGTCATCCGCATGGATGCCAGCCCGAAGCTACTGGCCCTGGCCGCAGCGCAGACGCCGTGGCGCGAGATCAGTTGGCTGAAGCGGCAGGAGATCGTCGAGCTCGGCATCGACACCAGCAAGGACTATTCCAGCCCGATGACGGTCGAGCCGTTCGGCGCCGGCGGTTCCTATATCGAGATCATCAGCCGCACGACCTTCGCGAGCTTCCGCCATCGTCTGTATTGCCGGGGCGACGCCTCCAACGTCTACCTGGCGATGATTCCAATCTCGAAATACGACAGCAGGACGTTTGAGGCGACGATGCGGGGCATCATGGCGGAGCGGTCAGTCGACCTGATCAGCGATTCCGGCAAGCGGAGCTTCCCGCTCAAGCTCGCTGCCATCGAGTCTGCGCCGCTCGGCTTCCAGACATCGGTTCAGATGGTCGGCGCGACCATGGCTGATTTGCAGGCGGCCAAGCGCATCGAAGTCTCCTACGACGGGCTCGGCAAAGTCGATTCCGAGATCGTCATGGGGCTGCAATTCGACCTCGCCGGTGACCGCCGCAAGATCGGGATCGTCGCGCGGTCTTGCGTGAAGTGAGCGTCGAGGCTCTCCCGCTTCGCCTGGCGCACAACTGCGCAAGCATCGCGAAGTACTGACGAACCGGTGGTTGGCGCCCGCCGTCCGGGCGCCCCGATTGGCGAAAACGGCCGTTGGCTCAGCGTCATTCGTCGCTCGTGCAATAGATCGAAACTTCGATGCCGATGCCGGCCTGGCCGGCAGCTGCTGCCAGCCCAGCCGGAATCTTCAAGGACGTCGCCGCCAGTGACGACGGAAAGGCCACCGCAATGTCCAGGACCGGCGATCCGATGCGGCCGCAGGCGTTCAGGTGTCGCAAGGTGTCCCTTACCGACTGCACGCAACCGATCGCCGCGGCCCATGCATCGGGTTCATCCGCGATGTCGATCTGGGCGTAGGCCGAGGTGCCATCCCCGGATGACTCGTAGCGGCTGAGCCGGCCTCTCAACGCCGCCTCCAACTCGTCGCGCGACAGCGTGGCGCTGGGGATGCGGATCACGATGCACAGAGGTCGCCGACCAGCCATGGTCACCCCTGTCTTCATCATCGTTCGGCGCCTTGCCAGCCGTCGATCGCGATCAGCTGCCTGACGAGCGCGCCGCCGCCGAAGCCGCGATAGACCTCCAGCCGGTCGTCATGAGAGAGGACGAGTAGCTGGCGTCCAGGCTTCGCAGTCAACACCGCATCCCAACCGAGATCGAGCGCGAAGCCGATCAGCTCGGACAGCAGCGCCGCTTCGCCTGCCTCGAGCCAGTGGCCCGGCGCGTCGTACAGCCGGCGGGTCTCGCCATGCGCGGTCCGCCAGCGCCGATAACCGTGCCATCGCTCGTCATGGGCGTCGTGCTCGCCGTAGCCGTCGCCGCTCAGACTGAACAGGAACAGCAGCGTCGCCTCGGACATGGCTCCGGCCGCTTGCGCGATCGCATTTGCAGCGGCGGAATAGTCGCGCCTGCCGCTCTTGTAATAGAGAATGGATTTGGGCCCGTCGTGGGAGGCGACCTCTCGCCCGAGCCTCTGCTCCAGCGCACGCGTCTCGGCGCGCGGCAAAAATCTCATGACGCTCGTCCCACCTAAACCTCTCGGTGACGCCGGACCAGGATCATGCCGGCCTCCGGCGCGTCATAATGGGTCAGGCCCTGCCGGTCCCAAACGATCATGACACTCCGTTGCAGATAGGCCCAAGCCTGTTCCGGATAGTCGTCGGAGTATTCGCGGGTGTCGATCGAGCAGACGACCCTGCGGCGATCCGGTGCCGTTGGTCTCCAGCACCAGCAGGAATTCCTGCTCATGCTCCTGATGATGCAGCACGTGGACGCGCTCGTCGAGATGCGCGATCAGCGACGTGAAGTCGGACTTCGATTTCAGGACGAGATCGAGATTGAGGAAGTGCGACAGTGCGGCCATGGGTTCACGCAGATGACTGCGCGCCAGGGGCGCAGAGTGTTTCGCTGTTGATCATCGTACTTGGCCCCAGACGACATCGAGTTCTTCGAATAGATGGCGCTCGACGGGATCGGCCGCCTTGTCCGGGAGCTCGCGAACCTGTTTCAGGTAGGAGCGGATCGCATTGCGCTGGGTGTCGGAGAAGCCTTCCCAGAATTGAAGCCAGACCGGCCGGTCCGTCCGGCGCCGACGGCCCGCCGGCAGCAAGGAGTCGAGTGCCCAATCCAGATAGCTGGTGTCATTGAGCACGCCGACCAGCAGCGACGGCAGATAGTAGCGGAACGTATCGGGATGCAGAAAGCACCTCACGGATGAAGGGTGACCGATCATCAGCCAGTCGTAGAGCGTGACGTCGGTCCAACGCCGTTGCGCCAGCCGCCCGACGAGTTCGTGGGGGATGTCGCCCCCTGCTTGCGCGCCGCCTTCGATCCAGAACGTATCGGGCAGCGGCTCTGTCGGAAAAGCTGTCCGCATCAAGGTGGATAAATCGATGATCATGGCTGGTCGGCTTGTGTGTCGTTCGGCGCGGCAGCGGGGCGGCTGTTGCCGACCGTCGCGTCGGCAACGTAACTCGCGCAGACGCACAACATCGTACCAAACGACCGACAATTTGAGCGATTTTCGCCTGGGCGGGCGACGCCGCCAACCTCTACATGGCGATGATTCCGAGCTCGAAATATGACAGCAGGACCTCTGAGCCGACGCGGCGCAAGATCGGCATCGTCGCGCGGTCCTGCGTGACGAGAGCGCCGGCGTCGAAGTCTGGGACGACGAGCAGCAGCAGTGTAGTCGCGGTTCGCCGGCCAAGACCGGCGAACGCTCGGACGACCTATCCCTTATACCCCATCAGCAGCCGCGGCAGCCACAGCGAGAAGGCCGGCACGTAGGTCACGAACATCAGGGCGGCGATCAGCGCGGCGTAGAACGGCAGGATGGTGCGCATGACCGCGCCGACCGAGATGCCGCCGATGGCGCAGCCGACGAACTGCGTGGTGCCGACCGGCGGGGTGTTGAGGCCCAGCGCGCAGTTGATCAGCATCAGCATGCCGAACTGCACCGGATCCATGCCCGCCTTCATCGCGATCGGCAGGAAGATCGGGGTGCAGATCAGGATGGTCGCCGCCATGTCCATGAACGTGCCGAGCAGGAACAGGATGACGTTGATCAGCAGGAAGATCATCCAGGGCTGCGTCGACACCTTGCTCATCAGGTCGCCGGCGAAATCGGCGACCTCGTACAATCCCATCAGGTACTGGAACATGGTGGAGACGCCGATCAAGAGCAGCACCACGCCGGTCGTCTTGACCGCCTTGGCGGCGGCCCGCAGGAAGTTCTGCAAGGTCATCGTGCGGTAGATGAAGAACGTCAGCAGGATCGTGTAGGTGACCGCGACGGCCGCGGACTCGGTGGCCGTGAACACGCCGGACAGGATGCCCGCCAGGATGATGCCGACGATCAAGAGGCCGGGCAGCGCCGCGGCGAACGAGCGGAACACCTCCGCCCAGCCGGGAAACTTGCCCGCGGGATAGCCGCGCTTCACCGCGACCGCGTAGGCCGCGACCAGCATGCAGACCATCAGCACGAGCGCCGGCAGAAGACCGGCGGCGATCAGCGCGCCGATCGACACCTTGCCGCCGGCGGCGAGCGCATAGATGATCATGTTGTGGCTGGTCGGCATCAGAGCGCCGACCAGCGAGGCGTGGGTGGTGACGTTGACGGCGTAGTCGGTGTCGAACCCTTCCTTCTTCATCATCGGGATCATCACCGCGCCCATCGCCGACACGTCGGCCACGGGCGAGCCGGAGACGCCGCCGAACAGCGTGCAGGCGACGACGTTCGACATGCCGAGCCCGCCGCGGATGTGACCGACGAGATTCTTGGCGAGCTGCACGATCTTGTCGGCGACGCCGCCATGCAGCATCAGCTCGCCGCTGAAGACGAAGAACGGGATGGCGAGGAACGAGAAGATGTTCATCCCCGACATCATCTGCTGGAAGATGACGGCAACCGGCAGGCCTTCATAGAGGATGGTGCAGATCGCCGAGAGGCCGATCGCAAACGCAACGGGAACGCCGAGGACCAGGAAGCCGAAGAAGGTGACGCCGAGAATAATCAGTTCCATGAGGGGACGACCTCTTCGCCGCGCAAGAGAGCAATGATGTGCTCGATGGAAAACATGACGATCAGGATTCCCGAAGCGATCAGCGGCACGTAGCGGACGACTTCGGGCAGGCCGAGATTGGCGATCTTCACGGTGCCCACGGAGGCGCCGAGGATCCAGCCGTTGTAGGCCATCGCGACGCCGAACATCGCGACCAGCACGTGGATGACGAGCTCGATCTTTTCCCGCATATGATCCGGCAGCATCACGAGGAGGCTGTCCATGCCGATATGGCCGGCGTCGCGAACGCCGACGGCGGCGCCGATCAGCGTGACATAGAGGATCAGGACCAGCGCCAGGTTCTCGGTCCAGGTCGGGCTGGAGTTGAGAACGTAGCGTCCGAACACCTGGTAGAAGACGATGGTGACGATGACGAGCAGGCCGGCGACGGACAGATACATGCCGACGCGCGCGATGACGGCGTTGATCCGCGAGAGCAGGCCGGTCGACGGACGTCCCTCCTGCTGCTCGTGGTCTCCGACATGTGGATCTGTCATTCCCGTCCCTCCCCTGGCCTGAGTCCGGTGCCGCCGCACGGCGACGCCGGACCCGGTCCCTATTTTATGTGGTTCTTACTTGGTGTCCTGGATGCGCTTGACGAGGCTCGAGAGCTTCTCGTCGCCAGCGAACTTCTGGTACACCGGCTTCATCGCGTCGACGAATTCCTGCTTGTTGGCGATCGTCACGACCTGGACGCCAGCGGCCTCGACGGTCTTGCGGGAGGTCTGCTCGCGCTCGTCCCAGAGCTTGCGCATGACCGGCACGGATTCCTTTGCCGCCTTGCGGATCATCGCCTGATCCTCCTTGCTCAGCGTGTCCCAGACCTTCTTGGACATCACGAGGACTTCGGGCGCCAGCGAGTGCTCGGTGACGTTGTAGAACTTGGCGGCCTCGAAGTGGCGCGAGGATTCGTAGGACGGCCAGTTGTTCTCGGCGGCATCGACGAGGCCGGTCTTGAGCGCGGTGTAGACCTCGCCATAGGGCATCGGGGTCGGGTTGGCGCCGAGGCTCTGGATCATGCCGACCCAGAGGTCGGACTGCTGGACGCGGATCTTCAGGCCCTTGAGGTCGGCGAGCGACTTCACCGGCGCCTTGACCGTGTAGATCGAGCGCGCGCCGCTGTCATAATAAGCCAGGCCGACCAGGCCGGCGGGCTCCATGGCCGCCAGGATCTCGTCGCCGATCGGCCCGTCCAGGACGTTGCGCATGTGCTGCGTGTCGCGGAACACGAAGGGCAGGCACAGCGCGACGGTCTCCGGCACGAAATTGTTGAGCGGCGAGGAGTTGATCCGCATCATGTCGAGCGCGCCGATCTTGAGCTGCTCGATCGTGTCCTTCTCGGAGCCGAGGGCGCCGTTCGGAAACACCTTGACGCCGAGCTTGCCGCCGCTCGCGGCAGCGAGCTGCTTGCCCATGAACTTGACGGCTTCGACGGTCGGATAATCGGCAGGGTGCACGTCGGCGGAGCGGAAATCGCGCGCGGTCGCCAAAGGCGACGAGACCGCCAGCACAGCGGCCGCAATGATACCTGTAAGTGCCTTCATCTTGGCTTCCTCCTCAATTGATTATGTCGTTGTTGGGCAGATGCTGCAGACCGCCTTGGGTCGCTGCGCTCCAGATGCGAAGTCCTGCGACAATATCACGCGTAGGGCCAGTGGCTATTTCTGTCCAAGCCAAAGGCGGCATCGATCAATGCAAGAGTTGCATCGATCGATCGGGTGCGATCTGGCGCGATGCAACCAGCGGGTCGACCGCCCTCAATGACGACGGCGCCGCCTCGAACGGCCGCGGAGACACTGCCGGCGCCACCTCAGATGCGATCACTTGAGATGCGATCACTTGGCCCTGTCCGGCCCTTGCGCCCGGGCGGCGGGGCTGGCATTCCCACGGCTGATCTCCGGACCGGCCCGGCGCGTTTGCCGGTTGGTTACCAGCGCCGGGCTACAGCCGGTTCCCGAGCGCTTCCCGCGGCGTTGCTCCGGCCCGTCGCGTCCGATTTCGATTCGACGAGGTTTTGAGAGCCATGACCGTACGCCTGCACCGCGGCGACCTGCCTGATCTTTCCCGCTATACCTCGTCGGTCGCGATCGACACCGAGACGATGGGGCTCAATCCGCACCGCGACCGGCTGTGCGTGGTGCAGCTGTCGCCCGGCGACGGCTCGGCCGACGTGGTGCAGATTCCCAAGGGGCACACCGACGCGCCGAACCTGAAGGCGCTGCTCGGCAACCCGGACATCACCAAAATCTTCCACTTCGCGCGCTTCGATGTCGCGGCGCTGTTTCACGCATTCGGGGTGATGCCGCAGCCGGTCTATTGCACCAAGATCGCCTCGCGGCTGGCGCGCACCTATACCGACCGCCATGGCCTGAAGGATCTCGTGCGCGAGCTGCTCAACGTCGATCTCTCCAAGCAGCAGCAGTCGAGCGACTGGGGCGCCGAGCAGCTCAGCGAGCCGCAGCTCGCGTATGCCGCCTCCGACGTGCTGCATCTGCATGCGCTGCGCGAAAAGCTCGACGGGATGCTGGCGCGCGAAGGGCGGTTGGCGCTGGCGCAGGCCTGTTTCGCGTTCCTGCCCCACCGCGCGACGCTCGATCTGGGCGGATTCGAGGCCGAGGACATCTTCGCGCATTCCTGAAGCCGGCGAATCGCGGGCGCGTTCACGATCATTAATGTCTCGTAATGATCGCAAGCCGCCCCGCGTCGCGATTTCGCGCCAGTTCCAGGCTGCAATGGTGAAGGCGTCCATGGTAGGATGGGCGCTGTTTCGCGCGCCTCCCCGTGTCCGTCGGAGCCCTGGTGAACTCGGTCCACAACCCCGCCTATGACCCCACCCTGCAGGCGCGCTTCGCGGTCGCGGCGCGCCACAGCCGCTTCGTGCGCGTGCTGCGGGTCGCGGTGCCGGCGGCGGTGGGACTGGCGATGGCGGTCGTGATCGGCATCGCGCTGTTCAATCCGTTCCACATGGAGATCAACACCCCGAATCTCACCGGCAATCTCGTCATCTCCGGCCGCAAGATCACGATGGAGACGCCGCATCTGACCGGCTTCACGCCGGACCAGCGGCCGTATGATCTCGTCGCCCGGAGCGCGGTGCAGGACCTCACCGATCCCGATCACGTCGAGCTCAACATCCTCCGCGCCAAGGTGCTGATGGAGGATCAGTCGACGGTGACCTTGAAGGCGAATACCGGCGTGTTCGACACCAAGCAGCAGCAGCTCGAGCTGACGAAGGATATCCTGCTGACGACGTCGACGGGCTACGAGGCGCGGCTGAGCCGGGCCTCGGTCGACATGGCCAAGGGCACCGTGAGCTCGGACGAGCGCGTCGACGTCAAGCTCACCAACGGCACGCTCTCCGCCGACCGCCTGCGCATCACCGACAATGGCGAGGTCATCCGCTTCGAGGGCAATGTGATGATGAACCTCGACAACATGAATGCCGCTCCGGCCACGACGGCGAGCGCCGATCCCGGCCGTCCGGCCCGCAACGTGAAGTGACCTCATGACCACGTGCCGTTTCATTCCCGTAGCGATTCGCGGCGCCGGCTTCGCCGCGCTGGCGTTGCTCGCGCTTGCCGACTCATCGCAGGCGCAGAGCGCGACCACCGGCGTGCCCAACGCGCTGCAGGGGTTCTCGCAGAATCGCGACCAGCCGATCCAGATCGAGGCCGCCGCGCTCGAGATGCGCGACAAGAAGAAGGAGGCGACCTTCACCGGCAACGTCAAGGTCGTGCAGGGCGACACCACCATGACCTCGAAGTCGCTGGTGGTGTTCTACGACGGCGGCGCCCAGCCGGGCGGCGCCAAGGCGACCAAGGCCACGCCGGCGGCGACGCCTGGGCCGGACGGCAGCTCGGCGATCCGCCGTCTCGAGGCGCGCGGCGACGTCAAGGTGACCCAGAAGGACCAGGTCGTGACCGGCGAGACCGCGGTCTACGACACCAAGACCAACATGATCTCGATGCAGGGCGGCGTGGTGCTGACGCAGTGCAAGAACGTGATGCGCGGCGACCGGCTGACGGTGGACATGACCACCGGCGTGTCGCGCGTCGAATCCGACAGCGGGCGCGGCGTCCAGGTGCTGCTGCCGCAGGCGGGCGCGGGCGCGGGCGCCGGCGGCGGCTGCGGTCCGTCGACGGCCTCGGCTCCGGGCAGCGCCGCGCCGCTGCAGCTCGGTCCAGGCAAATCGAAGTGACTTCAATTATTTAGCAAAACGCCGGCGGCCCAGTTGAACCGCGCCGCTGCTGCCTCTATCTAGCGAGCGGGCGGTTCTGTCGCAGGGCCGATGCAACGGGAGGCCGTGGAACCCGTTGCGTGGCTGCGAAAGAGTGATGCCGGACACGATTGCGATCTTGCGATCGGTCGCCTGCGTGGCGACCGCGACTTCGCCGTCAGACGACAAACTCCGAAGCGCGGCCTGCCGCGCTTTGGCCGGCCTCGCGCTCCCTGTGATCCGCGAGAGGTGAGATGCGTTCGCTCGCGGTGAGCGGGCGAGCCAGCGCTGCGGTCGATGACGGGCAGCCTCGAAGGGCGTAAGCGAAGCGGGGATGGTGGATCTACTCGGCATGTTTCGTGGGCGTCCCGCCAAGCGCGGCCAGCGAGGCTCCTCGCGCCGGCGCGACGACATCACAGCCATGGACGATCCGTTCGGCAATTCCTACAGCGATGATCCGCTCGCCGCGCTCGCCGACTCCGTGCGCGATGAAACGGTGCCGCGCATCAATCCGCGCTCGCCGCAGAACACCGAGCAGATCCAGCGCAAGCGGCCGGCCTCGCAGCCGACGCCAGCCAGGCCGCGCAACAATGGCGCGGGGGGCGGTCCGCAACTGCTGCGCCGGCCGGGCTTCCTCGCCGTGCATTCGATCGAGAAGAGCTTTGGCAGCCGCCAGGTCGTGCGGGGCGTGTCGATCTATGTCCGCCGCGGCGAGGCCGTCGGCCTGCTCGGGCCGAACGGCGCCGGCAAGACCACCGTGTTCTACATGATCACCGGCCTGATCAAGGCCGATCGCGGCGCCATCGAGCTCGATGGCCATGACGTCACGCGGCTGCCGATGTATCAGCGCGCGCGGCTCGGCATCGGCTACCTGCCGCAGGAGGCCTCGATCTTCCGCGGCCTCACCGTCGAGCAGAACATCCGCGCCGTGCTCGAAGTGGTCGAGCCCTCGCGCAAGAAGCGCGAGCGCGAGCTCGACGCGCTGCTGGAAGAATTCACCATCACGCGGCTGCGCAAGTCGCCGTCGATCGCACTGTCCGGCGGCGAGCGTCGCCGCGTCGAGATCGCCCGCGCGCTGGCGACGCGCCCGAACTACATGCTGCTCGACGAGCCGTTCGCCGGCATCGATCCGATCGCGGTCGGCGACATCCAGCAGCTGGTGCGCCATCTCACCAACCGCGGCATCGGCGTGCTCATCACCGACCATAACGTCCGCGAGACGCTCGGCCTCACCGACCGCGCCTACATTGTGTACGCGGGACAGATTCTCACCGAAGGCAGCCCGGAGGAGATCGTCGCCGATCCCGACGTGCGCCGGCTGTATCTCGGTGAGGAATTCCGGCTGTAGGATTGCCGACGCGGTATTCGCAGGCTTTTGTCGCGACCGCGACAGGCGACGGAACCACTACGATCAACGCTGTTTCCAGCGAGTCCTCGCGGGCCGGTAATGGCGTCTTCCGCGCGCGCCATACTCCGTTTTTCTTATTCGTCAAGCCGTGTACATCGCGCGCGGATTAGGATAAGCAAGAATTGGACCAGTAAGGGAATGTTCTTGCTCCCATGGCGTTGACGCAGAGATTAGAATTCCGCCAGTCGCAGTCGCTGGTGATGACGCCGCAGCTGATGCAGGCGATCAAGCTGCTGCAACTGTCCAATCTCGACCTCTCCACGTTCGTCGAAGAGGAGCTGGAGCGCAATCCGCTGCTGGAGCGGGCCAGCGACGGTCCGGAAGCGCCGGTCGCGGGCGAGCAGCAGATGTCCGAGCGCGCCGAGTTCTCGGAAGGTGGCGAGACCGGCGGCGACGATTTCGGCGAGGCCGGCGGCAGCGGCGGCGACAGCTTCGAGGGCGCCCAGGAAGACTGGATGAGCCGCGATCTCGGCACCCGTACGGAGATCGAACAGACGCTCGACACCGGACTCGACAACGTGTTCTCCGAGGAGCCGGCGGAGGCCGCCGCGCGCAATGCGCAGGACGCCGCGCCGACCACCTACACCGAATGGGGCGGTGGCGCCTCGGGCGACGAGGACTACAATCTCGAAGCCTTTGTCGCGGCCGAGACCACGCTGTCGGATCATCTCGCCGAGCAGGCGGCGGTGGCCTTCACCGCGCCGGCCGACCGCATGATCGGCCAGTACCTGATCGATCTCGTGGACGAGGCCGGCTATCTGCCCGCCGATCTCGGCCAGGCCGCCGACCGCCTCGGCGCCGAGCAGGCCGACGTCGATGCGGTGCTCGGCGTGCTGCAGACCTTCGATCCGCCCGGCATCTGCGCCCGCAATTTGAGCGAATGTCTCGCGATCCAGCTGCGCGAGCTCGACCGCTACGATCCGGCGATGCAGGCGCTGGTTGAGCACCTCGATCTCCTGGCCAAGCGCGACTTCGTCGCTCTTCGCAAGCTGTGCGGCGTCGACGACGAGGACCTCGTCGACATGATCGGCGAGATCCGCAGGCTCGATCCGAAGCCGGGGCTGAAGTTCGGCACCACGCGCACACAGACCATGGTGCCCGACGTCTACGTGCGCCCGGGTCCCGACGGCGGCTGGCTGGTCGAGCTCAACAGCGACACGCTGCCGCGCGTCCTGGTGAACCAGCACTATTACTCCGAACTGTCGAAGACGATCCGCAAGGACGGCGACAAGTCCTACTTCACCGACTGCCTGCAGAATGCGACGTGGCTGGTGCGCGCGCTCGATCAGCGCGCCCGCACGATCCTGAAGGTGGCGACCGAAATCGTGCGCCAGCAGGACGGCTTCTTCACCCACGGCGTCGCGCATCTGCGGCCGCTCAACTTGAAGGCCGTTGCGGATGCGATCCAGATGCATGAATCGACCGTGTCGCGCGTCACCGCCAACAAATACATGGCGACGAATCGCGGCACGTTCGAGCTGAAATATTTCTTCACCGCCTCGATCGCATCGGCTGATGGCGGCGAGGCGCACTCGGCGGAAGCCGTGCGCCATCACATCAAGCAATTGATCGATGCGGAAGATCCCTCCGCAATTCTCTCCGACGACACCATCGTCGAGAAGCTGCGGACCGCCGGCATCGACATCGCCCGCCGCACGGTCGCGAAATACCGGGAGGCGATGCGGATCCCGTCCTCGGTGCAGCGCCGCCGCGACAAGCAGAGCATGCTGGCGCATGCCCTCTCGGCTCCCGCCAGCGCCGACCGCACCCGGGATGCCGCGTCAGTTTGACCGCTGCGCAAGATTGCGCCTTAACCAAATAGGCTTAGTGTCATACTTGGTTCACATGAATCGAGGCGACACATGACCCTGCGGATTTCCGGAAAGAGCATCAGCGTCAGCGAAGCGCTGCGTGGGCGCGTCAGCGAGCGCACCGACGAAGTCTTGCGAAAATACTTCGACGGCAACTATTCCGGCCATGTCACGCTCTCCAAGGACGGTTTCGGGTTCAAGACCGATTGCGCGCTGCACCTCGATTCGGGCATCACCCTCGAGGCCGAATCGAACGCGCCGGACGCCTATGCCAGCGCCGACCAGGCGCTCCTGATGATCGAGAAGCGCCTGCGCCGCTACAAGAGCCGGCTGAAGGACCGCTCGGGGCGCAAATCCCACGCCGCCAATGCGGCGCTCGCCAATCTCGACGGCGCGGTGCTGGATGCGCCGAGCTACGTGATCGAGGCGCCGGCCGAGGGCGACGAGGAGATCACCGGCTACAGCCCGGTGATCATTGCCGAGAACACCACGGCGTTGAAGCGCCTGTCGGTGTCCGAAGCCGTGATGGAGCTCGATCTTTCGGGCGCGCCCTGCATGGTGTTTCAGCACGGTTCCAGCGGCCGGGTGAACATCATCTACCGCCGCGCCGACGGCAATATCGGCTGGGTCGATCCGCCGGCGGTGAAACCGTAGCCGCGCGGACGCCTTCCAGGGATCTCCCGGCGGCACGAAAACCGGTTCCCGATCAGGTGGTTGGCGGACCGGTTGCGACGTCACGCCACGGCAATGAAGGGATGCGATCAAGCGGTTGGGGCGCTGGCGCCTTCAGGCCGCCACGCTCCGGCGATCTTTAAGGATAGGCTGCGGGAACGCGCTTGCGGGTGTTGGCACGGCCGTTGCGTTGGGGTAGAAGCCCACCCATCGGACACGGGTTAAGCCCGCCTGCCGCCTCAGCTTCTTGACGCCGGTCTGTCCCGACCTATTTCGCACCCTGACGGTTCAATCACCTCGGAACGCCCTATGCCGATTACCGATCTGGTCGCACCCGAGGCGATCGTGCCGGCTTTGAAGGTCATCAGTAAGAAGCAGGCGCTGCAGGAGCTTGCCGCGCGCGCGGCCGCGCTGACCGGGCAGAACGAGCGCAACGTGTTCGAAGTGCTGCTGCAGCGGGAGAAGCTCGGAACCACGGCCGTCGGGTATGGCGTCGCGATTCCCCACGGCAAGCTGCCGAAGCTGGAGAAGTTGTTCGGCCTGTTCGCCCGGCTGGAGCGGCCGATCGATTTTGAGGCCATGGACGGCCAGCCGGTCGATCTGGTGTTCCTGCTGCTGGCGCCGGAAGGCGCCGGCGCCGACCATCTGAAGGCCCTGGCGCGGATCGCCCGGCTGCTCCGCGACCAGGATGTCGCCAAGAAGCTCCGTGCCTCGCGCGACGCCCAGGCGATCTATTCGGTGTTGGCGCTGCCGCCCGCTTCCGCGGCCTGACGTCGTATCGCGCCGCCCTGCAAGGACCGACAAAGCCTGCTGGCGAGCCTCCGCGCGGCCCCGAATCCGTTCGTCCGCGCGGGCGTGTGCAACGGCGTCGGCTCGTAGCCGAACTCGACGACGAGCTCCTGGAATGCCTCGCTGCGGAGCAGGTCGAAATGATGCGGCATCATTCGCTCCTTGTAGATGCCGACCTTCCGGCCGCGTCCCGACGACGTCAGGCCGCGGCCGAGCACATCGAGCTCCGCGGCCGTCTTGCGCGGAAGTCCCAGGTAGTCGCAGATGCGGTTAAGGACAGGAAACGACGACCGCGCCACATCGTCGATCGCGAGCTCTGAATAGAGCTCTTCGAACTTCACGGTCAGGCAGGCTGGCGAGTCCAGCCAGCTCATGAACTTCTTGATGCCCGATCGGGGCAAAGAGAGGAGGGTCGATGTGATTCGGGAGGCGTCATCGGGGTGAGCGGCCGATCCGGCCGACCGCAGATAGGCGTTCCACTTCCGCATCTTCGGATAGGCCGCCGAGTGGTAGACGAAGTCGACCCAGCTCACGACGATGTCGCGGGGGTCGCGGACGATGAACAGCATCTTGTGTTCCGGTCTGCCCAGGAGGTATTGCTCGAGATACGGACAATACTCGGTGTGCGAGGCGCAGGAGTAGCCGGAGCGCAGGGCCGACGCCCAGAGCGGGGCCGGAAGCGCGCGTCCGTAGTCGAGCGAACCGTCGGGATTCAGCTTGCTGATCGATGACGTGTAGGTGTGATAGCCGACATCGACATGACCGCCCAGCGCTCTGACGAGTTCGACCAGCAGGTACGTCCCCGCTTTCGGCACGCTGTTGCAGATGACGTAGTAAGGGCTGGGCCCAGGCGGAGGACTGTCAAGAAAGACGTGCCGGTTGGGTAGGGTCCCGAGCGCAAGCTCTCGAAAGACGCCTGCATCAAGCCGTGATCCATGCATCTGCCATCCCTACACATGCTCGTCACACATCGGACTAGCGCGTGCCGCAACAGGGACAACTTAAGGATTAGACACCTTCGCCTTAAACCGGGTCGGATTGTATCTGGTTGTCAAATTGACCGTTCCGGACATCGACGGAAACAAATTTCTCAAACGCACTTCAGCAGCCGCTTCGTCCTTGGCCGGCTATCGCAATGATCTCGCCATGTAGCGCACCGTCTTGGCGCCGCCATGGATGCCGGCCGTCGCCAGCGGCGCGAAGCCGAGCGCAGCATGAAACGCGTCCGACTGCGGATTGGGCGGATCCAGATTGACCTCGCAGACGATGCGGTCGTGGCCCGCCGCGGTCGCCTCCCGAATCAGCTCCTCATAGAGCTGCCGCGCCAGGCCCCGGCCGCGGGCGGCCGGCGCCACCACGATGCGGTCGACATAGACGAACCGATCGTAGCGCGCGCGAAACCAGCGGTGATTGGGATTATCGTAGACGGCGGCGTGGTCGAGCGCGATCATCAGCGCATCGGCCCTGCCAATTCGCCAGGCCAGCCATGCCCGATCGAGCAGTTGCAGGAGCGTTTCGGGCGTGAGCCACGACAGCTCGGAGGCATGCGCATTGTTGAGCGCGAGCAGTGCGTCCGCAAGCGCAGGATCTGCACGCAGTCCGGCCGGGCTCATGGGTGTCGTCATCAAGGTCATGCGCGGCCATCGTTACGAGCAGAAAAAAGGGCCGTCCCCGTTTCCGGGGACCGCCCTCGTGTCAGTCCGTGAGCTGCATGCTCCTCATGAGCATCGCGTCCCAATGAGCGTTGAGTCTCACGAGAAGCGGCCGTTGTCAGCGCTGCGGCTCGGCCTTTGCGTCAGTGGACGCTCACGGCCTGGAGTTCGTGACTCCACGCATTCGCAATCGCCGCTTCGCGGCTGTCGGTGAGCATGATCGGCGTGCCGTCGGCGGCATGCAAGGCGAACAGCTTCAGTCCCGGTGCGATGTGCGGCGCCTGCGGAAACAGTCCCGGTACGTCCTCGGAGCGGATCTGCTTCACGTAAGCGATGTGGCCCTCGCCCAAGGTCGCCAGCGACTCCAGGGAGACGGGGGATTCCGACGCAACATTACCTTCAGTCATGGTCTCGACTCCTTCTGAGACTCAAGCGGTCGAGTCCGCTACTCGTTCCATCAACCATTATTCGTGTTCATTGATCGCTATTGTCTTAACGATCCGCTCAGGCTCTGGCCTGGCCAGATCGACCGACAACAGCCCGTTCTTCAGGTCCGCACCAAGCACATGCATTCCCTCCGCCAGCACGAAGGTGCGCTGGAAGTGGCGCGCGGCGATGCCGCGATGAATGTATTGCCTGGTCTTGTCGTCCTGTTGCCGGCCGCGGATGACGAGCTGGTTTTCCTCAATGGTGACATCGAGTTGGTCGCGGGTGAAACCCGCCACCGCCAGCGTGATCCGCAGACGCTCGGGCTGGCCATTGGTGCGTTCGAACCGCTCGATATTGTAGGGCGGATAGCCGTCGGCACCTTTGACGACGCGGTCGAGCACGCGCTCGATCTCGTCGAAACCCAGCAGGAACGGACTGGAGAGCGAAGGAACACGAGACATGGTTTACAAAGTCCTCTCGAAGCGACTTTGATGTATCAGGGCCCTGACGGCACCCCTTGAGCAGCAATATGGGCACGATCCGGGGCGCGTTCAAGCACCCCGAATGCGCCGGAACAGCCTGTCTGTGGAAGGGTTTAAACGGACAGCCGCTGACGGCCGTCGGCCGAGAACAGATGCAGCTTGGCCCGCGGCGCCACGGCGCGAATCCGTGCGCCGATCTCCGGCGCGGCGGTACCCGGCAGCCGCACGATGATGTCGTTGGCGGTTGCGGAGAGCCGGTCATCGCTGCCCGCGTCCTGGCGTGCGCCGTAGACATAGGTCTCGGCGCCGACATGCTCGATCGCCTCGACGCGAAGGTCGAGCCCGATCCCGCCCGCTGGAACGATGTCGCCAAGCTGGAAATCCTCAGGCCGGATGCCGAGCTGGCCCGCTTCTTGGGGAACCGCGTCGGCGCCGAGCAACTGGGCGCGCACGCCATCGGTCGGCATCAGGTTCATCGGCGGCGCGCCGATGAAGGATGCGACGAAGGTGGTGGCTGGACGCTGATAGATCTCGAGCGGATTGCCGATCTGCTCGACCTTCCCGCCGTTCATCACCACCAGGATGTCGGCGAGCGTCATCGCCTCGAGCTGGTCGTGGGTGACGTAGATCGCGGTGGTGTTGAGCCGGCGCTGCAGCTTGCGGATCTCGACCCGCATCGCGATGCGCAGCTTGGCGTCGAGGTTCGAGAGCGGCTCGTCGAACAGGAACACCTTGGGCTGGCGCACGATGGCGCGGCCCATCGCCACGCGCTGGCGCTGGCCGCCGGAGAGCTGGCGCGGCTTCCGCTCGAGCATGGTGCCGAGCTCGAGGATGCGTGCGGCGTCCTCAACCCGCGTCCTGATCTCCTTTTCCGCCATGCCGCGATTGCGCAGGCCGTAGGCCATGTTGTTGTAGACGGTCATGTGCGGATAGAGCGCGTAGTTCTGGAACACCATCGCGATGTCGCGATCCGCCGGCTCGATGGCATTGACGATGCGGCCGCCGATGTCGATCTCGCCCGAGGTAATCGTCTCGAGCCCCGCGACCATCCGCAGCAGGGTGGATTTGCCGCAGCCCGACGGCCCGACCAGCACGCAGAACTGACCGTCGCCGACGTCGATATCGACGCCTTTGATGGCTTCGAAGCCGCCCTGGTAGACCTTGCGGACGTTGCGGAGGGTGACGTTGGCCATGGCGGTTACCGATAAGGAGGAAGTGACGAGTGGCGAATGGCGAATAGGGAGTGGCGAATAGGGAAGGGCGAATGCATCCTCATGTTCGGATCTCCCTATTCGCCACTCGCCATTCGCTATTCGCCCCTCTCACTTTTCCGTCTCCACCAGCCCCTTGACGAACAGGCGCTGCATGACGACGACGACGAACACCGGCGGCAGCATCGCGAGCACGGCGGTCGCCATGACGACCGGCCACTCCGTCAGCGCGTCGGTCGTCGTGATCATCTTGCGGATGCCGATCTGGATCGTCTGCATGTCGTCGCGCGTCGTGATCAGCAGCGGCCAGAGATATTGATTCCAGCCGAGGATGAACAGGATCACGAACAGCGCCGCCATGTTGGTGCGCGACAGTGGCAGCAGGGTGTCCCAGAAGAAGCGGAACGGCCCGGCGCCGTCGATGCGGGACGCCTCCAGCAGCTCGTCCGGCACGGTCATGAAGAACTGGCGGAACAGCAGCGTGGCGGTGGCGGATGCGATCAGCGGCAGCGCGAGCCCGGCATAACTGTCGAGCATGTGGAGGTCGGCGACGATCTTGTAGGTCGGATAGATGCGTACCTCGACCGGCAGCATGAGGGTGATGAAGATGAGCCAGAAGATCGCCATGCGGAACGGGAAGCGGAAGTAGACGATCGCATAGGCCGAGATGATCGAGATCGCGATCTTGCCGACGGCGATCAGCAGCGCCATGACCAGCGAGTTCAAAAGCATGGTCGCAACCGGCTCGCGGGTCGAGCCGCTCGTGCCGACGAAGATCGTCTGATAGTAGGTCGACAGGAAGTGCCCGCCAGGCAGCAGCGACATCTGCCCGTTGGCGATGACCGCATTGTCCTGCGTCGAGGCGACGAATGCGAGATAGACCGGGAACGCAACGATCGCGATTCCGATCCACAGGATGACATGCGCGACGTAGCGTCGAATGCCTTCTTGCTCGACCATCAGTAGGTCACCTTGCGCTCGACGAAGCGGAACTGGATCGCCGTCAGCACGATGACGATGACCATCAGAACGACGGATTGTGCGGCCGACGAGCCGAGATTGCCGCCGAGCAGGCCGTCTGTGTAGACCTTGTAGACCAGCGTCTCGGTGGACTTGCCAGGACCGCCGCGGGTCATCGTGTCGATGATGCCGAAGGTCTCGAAGAAGGCGTAGACGATGTTGATGACCAGCAGGAAGAAGATGGTCGGCGACAGCAGCGGGAAGGTCACGGTCCAGAACCGCCGCATCGGCCGCGCGCCGTCGATCGCGGCGGCCTCGAGCACGCTCCGGGGGATGCTCTGCAGCCCGGCGAGGAAGAACAGGAAGTTGTAGGAGATCTGCTTCCAGGCGGCCGCGAGGATGATCTGCAGCGCCGCCTGGTCGCCGTCGAGCAGCGGATTCCAGTCGATGCCAACAGCGCGCAGATAGCGCGAGATCACGCCGAGCGACGGGTGGAGCATGAAGATCCAGAGCACGCCCACCACCGGCGGCGCCACGGCATAGGGCCAGATCAGCAGCGTGCGGTACAGCGTGACGCCGCGCAGCGGCTTATCCGCCATGACCGCGAGCAGCAGTGCGACCGACAGCGACGAGAGCGCGATGGCGAAGGAGAAGCCGAAGGTGCGGAGAATGGCCTGGAAATAGTCCGGCTGGCTGAGCAGGTCGGCGTAGTTCTCGAACCAGACGAAGCTCGTGGACAGGCCGAACGCGTCCTGCAGCAGGAACGACTGGATGACGGCCTGGATCGCGGGCCAATAGAAGAAGATCAGCACGATCGCGAGCTGGGGAGCGACCAGCACGAACGGCAGCAGTTTTGACTGAAAGATGGCGTTCTTCTGCATGGTCGGTCGGCGAACCGGCAGGCCGCGGGGCGGCCTGCCGGCTCATGGCCTCACTTCACGGCCGTCTTTTCGAACTGGCGCAGCATCTGGTTGCCGCGCTCGACGGCGGCGTCCAGCGCCTGCTTGGCGGTCTTCTTGCCGGCCAGAGCCTGCTCGATTTCCTCCGACCAGACGTCACGCAGTTGCACCATGTTGCCCAGACGCAGGCCGCGGGAATTCTCCGTCGGTTCCTTGTTGGTCAGTTCGAGCAGCGGCGTCTCCAGATAGGGCTGATCCTTGTAGAAGCCCTCGGCCTTGGCCTTGGCGTAGGCCGCCTTGGTGATCGGCAGATAGCCCGAGGCCTTGTGGATGTAGACCTGACGATCGGTGTCCGAGAGGAAGGTCAGGAACTTCGCCACGCCCTTGTATTCGTCCGCGCTCTTGCCGCCCATCACCCAGAGCGAGGCGCCGCCGATGATCGAGTTCTGCGGCGCGCCCTTGGCGTCCGGATAATACGGCATCGGCGCGGCGGTGAAGGCGAACTTGGCCTGGGCCTTGACGTTGCCGAAGAACGCCGACGAGGTCAGGTAGATCGGGCATTCGCCCGAGGTGAAGCGGCCCTCGCCGGTGTTGGTGCGGCCGGCATAGTCGTAGGTCTTGTCCTTCTGCAGCTCGACCAGGTTTTCGAGATGCTTGACCTGCAGCGGACCGTTGAACTCCAGCACGGTGTCGAAGCCGTCGAGACCGTTCGCCTTGCTGGCCAGCGGCACGTTGTGCCAGGCGGAGAGCTGCTCGAGATTGACCCAGGTGACCCACGAGCCCGAGAAGCCGCAGGTCGGATGGCCGGCCGCCTTCAGCTTCTTGGCGGTCTCGAACAGCTCGGGCCAGGTCTTCGGGATCTCGGCGTTGACCTTCTTCAGCTCGTCGAGATTGACCCACATCACCGTGGAGGACGAGTTGAAGGGGAACGACAGCATCTCACCCTTGGAGGTCGAGTAGTAGCCCGTGATCGCAGGCAGATAGCTCTTCGGGTCGAACGTCTCGCCGGCGTCCTGCATCAGCTTGTAGACCGGCTTCACGGCGCCGGTGGCGGCCATCATGGTGGCGGTGCCGACCTCGAACACCTGCATGATGTGGGGCGCATTGCCGGCGCGGAAGGCGGCGATGCCGGCATTCATCGTGTCGGCGTAGTTGCCCTTGTAGGTCGGGACGACCTTGTAGTCGGACTGCGAGGCGTTGAAATCGTTGGCGAGCTTGACGATGACGTCGTTGTTGGCGCCGGTCATCGCATGCCACCACTGGATTTCGGTCACGGCATGCGCAGGTGCTGCGGCGCTCAGGACCAGCGTGACTGCCGCAGTCGCGGCCGTCCAGAATTGGCGAAGTGACATTAAAGAATACCTCCCGTGAAACGTCATCGGCGTCGCGGCCGTAGCAGCGCGAGATGACAGTTTCGTGAATGTATAACCGGTTGGATCGTCAGCGGAAAGCGCGTTCATCGCGGCGGAACGCAGCGACTTGCGGGAGACGGCGCCGCGCCGGGGCGATGCCCCGGCCGGCGCTGACGGTGAGAAACGACAGGCTGATGGCGCCTCAGCGCTTGCGCTCGGCGCACACCGTGCCCTGGGACAGCAGCGCCTCGATCTCGCTCGGCGTGTAACCGAACTCGGTCAGCACCTCCTGCGCGTGCTGACTGAACTTCGGCGGGGTGGAGCGCAGGCTCGGCTTGGTGCGTTCGAGCCGGATCGGCGACGCGACGCCCTTGTACCAGTCCTTCTCGATGACATCGCCGCGGTAGATCGTGTGCGGATTGGTCAGCGCCTGGTCGATCTTCTGCACGGGTCCTGCCGGCAGACCGGCCGCGAGCAGCCGGTCGCACAGCGGCTCCGCCTCGAACTGGCTGAACACGGCGGCAAGCTCGGCGCGCAGCGCCTCGCGATTGGCGACGCGATCCTTGTTGCGGGCGAAGCGCGGATCGGTGCCGAGTTCGGGGCGGCCGATCTCCTTGGCGAGCTTGCGGAAGGTGCCGTCATTGCCGACGCCGATGAAGATATCGTCGGTCTTGGTCGCGAAGATCGCATACGGAACGAGGTTCGGGTGCTCGTTGCCGGTCAGCGACGGCGGCTTGCCATGCATGAAGTAGTTTGCGGTATGCGGATGCATGATCGCGAGACCGGTCTCATACAGCGTGACCTCGAGGAACTGACCGATGCCCGAGCGCTGCCGCTCCGACAGCGCCATCAGGATGCCGATCGCGGCATAGAGTCCGGTGGTGATGTCGACCAGCGGCACGCCGATCCGCATCGGTCCGCTCTGCGGCGAACCGGTCGCCGCGATCATGCCGGTCATCGCCTGGATGATCGCGTCGTAGCCGGGATTGCCGCCGCGCGGGCCATCCGCGCCGAAGCCGCAGATGCGGCAGTGCACCAGCTTGGGGAATGTCTCGCGCAGCGTGTCGCTGCCGATGCCCCATTTCTCCAAGGTGCCAGGCTTGAAGTTCTCGATCAGCACGTCGGCCGTCTCGAGCATCCGCATCAGCACGGCGCGGCCGCCCTCTGAGGCGAGATCGAGGCCGATCGAGCGCTTGTTGCGGTTGATCCCGACGAAATAGGCGGCGTCCTCATCGTGGAAGGGCGGACCCCAGTCGCGCACCTCGTCGCCGGCCGGCGGCTCGACCTTGATCACGTCGGCGCCGTGATCGGCCAGGATCTGCGTGCAATAGGGGCCGCCGAGCACGCGCGTCAGATCGATCACGCGCAGGCCGGCCATGGCGCCGGGAGCAAATTGGGGTGTCATCGGATGTCGCGAGGTTGGTTTCAGCTCGCGATCATTAAGCATTGCTGCGGCGGCGGCGCAAACGGGGGCTGCCATGCGGCAGGACAACGGAGGCCGTCCTGCCGCATGACGGAATTGAAGCTCAGACGACGCTCAGCTTGACGTCGACATTGCCGCGCGTGGCGTTGGAATAGGGGCACACCTCGTGCGCCTTGGCGACCAGCGCTTCGGCGTCGGCCTTGGCGAGTCCGGGCAGCGACACTGCGAGCTCGACGGTGATGCCGAAGCCGCCTTCGGAGCGCGGGCCGATGCCGACCGTCGAGGTCACCGACGTGTCGGCGGGAACCTTGGGGCCGCCCTGCGAGCCGATGAACTTCATCGCGCCGATGAAGCAGGCTGCGTAGCCGGCCGCAAACAACTGCTCCGGATTGTTGCCGGCACCGCCGCCACCGCCGAGCTCCTTCGGGGTGGAAAGCTTGACCTTGAGCGAGCCGTCGAGGGTAGCGGCTTCGCCGTCGCGGCCGCCGGTGGCCTTGGCGCTGGTCTTGTAGAGCACGTTCACGGACATGGGTGTCTCCTGGTTGGATGGACGAATTCAGCGCGGCCATATTGCACACAATTAGATTGTGTACAATATAATTGTCCGGTAGAAAATTCGTGATCGGTGCGCCGGGCCCGTTGTCGATCCGAGGCGTGCGGGCTCAAGATGCCGATAGGATCGACCTGTGGTGACCTCGATGCGAAAGAAGTCCGCGGCAGACCTGCCGCTCCAGCTCGGCAACCAGCTCTGCTTCGCAGTCTATTCGACCGCGCACGCCTTCAACCGCGTCTACAAGCCCCTGCTCGACCGCCTTGGCCTGACCTATCCGCAATATCTGGTCATGCTGGTGCTGTGGGAGCAGGACGGCTTGACGGTGAAGGACATCGGCGCGCGGCTGTTCCTCGACTCTGGCACGCTGACGCCGCTGCTGAAGCGGATGGAGGCTACGCACCTGATCAAGCGGACCCGGTCGGCCGAGGACGAGCGTCAGGTGATCGTCACCCTCACCGCCCAGGGCGCGGGCCTGCGCGACAAGGCAAGGTCGATCGTGCCGCCCGCGATCCTGGATGCGACGGGCTGCTCGATCGCCGAGCTGGCCGACCTGCACGGCAAGCTGGTGCGCCTGCGGGAGCGGCTCGATGCGGTTGTGGAGGGGTGAGGAGTGGTCAGCCTGGACCGAGCAGGCGCTTCCTTGAGAATGCCCGCCCAGAATGCGATTTCAGGTAGGTCTCGAACGCCAACGCGCGATGCTTGTCCGGAAAGGCGCAATACCAGACCAGCATCCAAGGCATAAACTTGGGCGTGTGAACTGAGCGGCCAGCGTTGTGATCCTTCAGGCGCTGTCTGATGTCCGCTGTCGCGCCGACATATTCCTGCTCGGGGAAGGCGAGGCTGCGGATGATGTAGACGTACCACATGCGAAGGCACTCGCCGCGAAGGACTGCGGGCCGGCATTCTGCAATCGGGAAGGGAGTTTGTCATCCCGGCTGCCTGCGTACGAAATCAAGTCGTAAACCGTAGGCAGGCGTGACTCGAGGAAACACCAGCTTGGAGAAGATGACGGGCCTCTCAAAGCCCGGCTTCGCCAAGGGGCTTCGCCGGGCACCACGCTTCGCCCTTCGGGCTCCGTCGTGGCTGCGCCACGCGTAGCCCGAAGGGCGAAGCGTGGTGGAGCCAGGCGGGATCGAACCGCCGACCTCTTGCATGCCATGCAAGCGCTCTCCCAGCTGAGCTATGGCCCCTGAACCGAGCCGGCGGTCTGGGTGACCGCCGGGGAGCACCGTGAACCACAGTTCGCGGCTGATCTCAAGTGTCTTCGACGATTATTCTTCGTCGCCGCCGACATCACCGATGATGTCGGTCACGTCCTCGTCGCCTTCTTCCTCGTCGGCGATGAAGGTCGAGTCGTCATCCTCGTCGTCGTCGAGCGTCTCGTCGATCTCGATGTCGTCCTCCGATTCGGGAACGACGGCCTTGACCTTGCCGGAGTTCTCCTCGGCGTCGGCCTCCTCGAGCGGCACCAGCTCCTCGGCCTCCGCGGGCTCGACCACGTCGGCCGCCGCAGCAGCGCGCGCAGCCTCGCCGCGCATGGCGCGGGTGGGCGCGATCGGCGCAATCGGCACGACCTCGCCGGTGTAGGGCGAAATCACCGGGTTCTTGTTGAGGTCGTAGAACTTTTTGCCCGTCGTCGGGCAAATGCGTTTGGTTCCGAGCTCGGATTTGGCCACGTGCAGGCGTCCTGGCAATGTCTGAAAAGCGGTGTCTCACTTGGCTAGTTGCCGCGCCGCTGTCAATAGCGCTGTCAACGGGAAAATCACCGCTCGTGACGGAGGGCGGGGGCTGTGATACCTGCCGCGTCCGAAACACGAGGATCCCGCCGTGAGCACGTCAATCGCCCCGACTCCCCTGGAATCACGCGCCTCAGGGCCCCTCTCGGGCACGATTCGCGTGCCTGGCGACAAGTCGATCTCGCACCGGGCACTGATCCTGGGGGCGCTGTCGGTCGGCGAGACCCGGATTTCCGGCCTGCTGGAGGGCGAGGACGTCCTCAACACCGCCAAATCGATGCGATCCCTGGGTGCCAAGGTCGAGCGCACCGGCGATTTCGCGTGGACCGTCCGTGGCGTCGGGGTGGGCGGCTTCGCCCAGCCGAGCGCGCCGCTCGATTTCGGCAACTCCGGCACCGGCTGCAGGCTGGTGATGGGCGCCGTGGCCGGTTGCCCGATCACGGCCGTTTTCGACGGTGATGCCTCGCTGCGCAGCCGTCCGATGCGGCGCATCCTCGACCCGCTGGTGCTGATGGGCGCCAAGGTGACCGCCAGCGCCGAGGGCGGCAAGCTTCCGTTAACCCTGCAGGGCGCCGGCAACCCGGTGCCGATCGAGTACCGCACGCCGGTGGCTTCGGCCCAGATCAAGTCGGCGGTGCTGCTCGCGGGCCTCGCCGCGCCCGGTGTGACCACCGTGATCGAGCAGGAGGCCAGCCGCGACCACACCGAGCTGATGCTGAAGCATTTCGGCGCGGAGATCGTGACCACGCCGGAAGGGTCTCATGGCCGCCGCATCGCACTGACCGGCCAGCCGGAGCTGCGTGGTGCGCCAGTGATCGTTCCCGCCGACCCGTCCTCGGCCGCGTTCCCGCTGGTCGCCGCGCTGATCGTCGACGGCTCGGACCTCGTGCTGTCGGACGTGATGACCAACCCGCTGCGCACCGGCCTGTTCACGACCTTGCGCGAGATGGGCGCCTCGATCGAGGAGGACGACGTCCGCGGCGATGCCGGCGAGCCGATGGCCCGCCTGCGCGTGCGCGCCTCGAAGCTGCGCGGCGTCGTGGTGCCGCCCGAGCGGGCGCCGTCGATGATCGACGAATATCTCGTCTTGGCCGTCGCCGCCGCCTATGCCGAGGGCACGACCATCATGCGCGGCCTGCATGAGCTGCGCGTCAAGGAATCCGACCGGCTCGAGGCCACCGCGGCCATGCTGCGTGTCAACGGCGTCAAGGTCGAGATCACCGGCGACGATCTGATCGTCGAGGGCCGCGGTCACGTGCCGGGCGGCGGCATCGTCGCGACCCACATGGACCACCGCATCGCGATGTCCGCCCTGGTGATGGGTCTCGCCTCCGACAAGCCGGTCAGGGTCGACGACACCGCCTTCATCGCCACCAGCTTCCCCGATTTCATCCCGCTGATGTGCAAGGCGGGCGCGGATTTCGCATGATCATCGCCATCGACGGCCCGGCGGCCTCGGGCAAGGGCACCCTGGCCAAGCGTCTCGCGGCGCATTACGGCCTCAGGCACCTGGATACGGGCGTGATCTACCGGGCGGTCGCGCATGCGCTACTGACCGCCGGCATCGACCTCAAGGACGAGGCGCGGGCGGCGGACGTCGCCATGAGCCTGGATCCCTCGAGCTTCGACAATCCGGCGCTGAGGTCGCACCAGGTCGGGTCCGCGGCCTCGGTGGTATCGGCGTTGCCGAAAGTGCGCGAAGCGCTGGTGGCTTTCCAGCGCGAGTTCGCAAGCCGGCCGCCCGGTGCCGTGCTCGACGGCCGCGACATCGGAACCGTGATCTGCCCGGACGCCGAGGTGAAGATCTACGTCGTCGCCGATCCCCGCATCCGGGCGCATCGTCGCACCCTCGAGGCGCTTTCACGTGGGGAACCGGCCGATGAGGCTGCCATTCTGGCCGACATCCTGGCGCGCGACGAGCGTGACCAGAACCGGGCCGTCGCGCCTTTAAAACAAGCCCCGGATGCTTACTTGCTTGACAACTCCCATTTGGATATAGAAGGCGGCGTCCGGGCCGCCATCGATATCGTCGAGGCCGTTCGAGCGGGCCGCCAGCGGGTTTGATTTCCGCCGGCGTCATTGGAGGAATGCCCGCTCCCGCCCTTGACCGTCGATAGCTCGATTGCGGTTCAATCGAGTCCGATCATCCGGACGCACTTCATACGTATCGCATGTGCAGGCACTGCCGGCCCGCGTCGTTTGCGCTTGTAGCGCGGCGTGCGGACGTCTGGGGATTTGTGGACCTCCAGGCACTGTCCATTCGATGCGCCGATCAACCCAAGCTGGCGAGAATGTCCGCATCTGGAGAACAAATGGCTTCGAGTACCTCTGCTTCTTCCTACAATCCCAGCCGCGATGATTTCGCCGCGATGCTGGACGAGTCCTTCACGAAGGGCAACCTGCAGGAAAGCTCTGTCGTCAAGGGCAAGGTTGTTGCGATCGAGAAGGACATGGCCGTCATCGACGTCGGCCTGAAGACCGAAGGCCGCGTGGCGCTGCGCGAATTCGCCGGGCCCGGCCGTGACAGTGAATTGAAAGTCGGCGACGAGGTCGAAGTGTTCCTCGATCGCATCGAGAACGCACTCGGCGAAGCGGTGCTGTCGCGCGACAAGGCGCGCCGCGAAGAGAGCTGGGGCAAGCTCGAGAAGGCGTTCCAGAACAACGAAAAGGTCAACGGCGTCATCTTCAACCAGGTCAAGGGCGGCTTCACCGTCGACCTCGACGGTGCCGTGGCCTTCCTGCCGCGCTCGCAGGTCGACATCCGTCCGATCCGCGACGTCGCGCCGCTGATGAACAACTCGCAGCCGTTCCAGATCCTCAAGATGGACCGCCGCCGCGGCAACATCGTGGTGTCGCGTCGCACCGTGCTGGAAGAGACCCGCGCCGAGCAGCGCCAGGAGCTGGTGCAGAACCTCGAAGAGGGTCAGGTCATCGACGGCGTCGTCAAGAACATCACCGATTACGGTGCGTTCGTCGACCTCGGCGGCATCGACGGCCTGCTGCACGTCACCGACATCGCGTGGCGCCGTGTCAACCATCCGACCGAGGTGCTCAGCATCGGTCAGACGGTCAAGGTCAAGATCATCAAGATCAACCACGAGACGCACCGCATCTCGCTGGGCATGAAGCAGCTCTTGGACGATCCGTGGCAGGGCATCGAGGCCAAGTACCCGCTGCAGGCCCGCTTCCACGGCCGCGTCACCAACATCACCGACTACGGCGCGTTCGTCGAGCTCGAGCCGGGCATCGAAGGCCTGATCCACGTCTCCGAGATGTCGTGGACCAAGAAGAACATGCACCCCGGCAAGATCGTGTCGACCTCGCAGGAGGTCGAAGTGCAGGTGCTCGAGGTCGACAGCGTCAAGCGCCGCATCTCGCTCGGCCTCAAGCAGACCATGCGCAATCCGTGGGAGGTCTTCGTCGAGAAGCATCCGACGGGTTCGGTGGTCGAGGGCGAGGTCAAGAACAAGACCGAGTTCGGCCTGTTCCTGGGTCTCGAAGGCGACGTCGACGGCATGGTCCATCTGTCGGATCTCGACTGGAAGCTGCCGGGCGAGCAGGTCATCGACAACTACAAGAAGGGCGACATGGTCAAGGCCGTGGTGCTCGACGTCGACGTGGAGAAGGAGCGCATCTCGCTCGGCATCAAGCAGCTCGAAGGCGACCCCTTCGCCGAGCCGGGCGATGTCAAGAAGGGTGCGGTCGTGACCTGCGAAGTGCTCGACGTCAAGGACGGCGGCATCGACGTCAAGATCACCGGCACCGACTTCACCACCTTCATCAAGCGCTCCGAGCTGGCGCGCGATCGCAACGACCAGCGCACCGAGCGGTTCGCCGTCGGTGAGAAGGTCGATGCCCGCGTGATCCAGTTCGACAAGAAGGCCCGCAAGGTGCAGGTGTCGATCAAGGCGCTGGAAGTCGCGGAAGAGAAGGAGGCCATCGCGCAGTACGGCTCGTCCGATTCGGGCGCCACGTTGGGCGACATCCTGGGCACCGCGCTCAAGAACCGCGACTCGAAGTAAGTCTTCGCGTCCTGCGATCAGATCAAAGCCCCGGCGCAAGCCGGGGCTTTTTTGTTCCAGCGAAGCAGAGATAAGCGCTCTGTTCCGGGCGGATCGGGCATCCGGCCGCTTCGCCGCAAGCCTTCCTTTCTTCAAATTGCGCCGCGATTGATGTAATCGGATAACGAGATATTCAGGCTGCGGATGCAAAACGCGCCGAGACTTCCAGGAGCTCTCCATGTCGCTTGATTCGGATGTGATCGTCGATCGCCGCAGGCTGCGCCGCAAGCTGACGTTCTGGCGCGTCGTCGCAGTGCTGATCGCAATTGGGGCTCTGTCCGCCATCGGTCTCGCCATGTCGCCGCGCGGCCGCACCGTGCTCTCGACCTCCGGCTCGATCGCCCGCGTCAATATCGAGGGCCTGATCCGCAGCGACCATGAGCGCGTCGAGGCGCTGGAGCGGCTCGAAAACTCCTCGGCCGAAGCCGTCATCGTTCACATCAATTCGCCGGGCGGCACCACCGCCGGCTCCGAGCAGCTCTACGATTCGCTGGTCCGGCTGAAGGCGAAGAAGCCGCTGGTCGTCGTCGTGGAAGGCCTCGCGGCGTCCGGCGGCTACATCGGCGCGATCGCTGCCGACCACATCGTCGCGCAGCAGAGCTCGCTGGTCGGCTCGATCGGCGTGCTGTTTCAATATCCGAATGTCGGCGAGCTGTTGAAGACGGTCGGCGTGAAGATCGAGGAAGTCAAATCCTCGCCGCTGAAGGCCGCCCCCAACGGCTACGAGCCGACCACCCCGGAAGCGCGTGCGGCGCTCGACGCCCTGGTCAAGGATTCCTATGCCTGGTTCCGCGGACTGGTGAAGGACCGCCGCGCCATGAACGATGAGCAGTTGGAGAAGGTGGCCGATGGCCGCGTCTTCACCGGCAGGCAGGCAATCGACCTGAAGCTGATCGACGAGCTCGGCGACGAGAAGACCGCGGTCGCTTGGCTCGTCGCCAACAAGAACGTCAAGAAGGACCTTCCGGTGCGCGACTACAAGCTCACGCCGCGGTTCGGCGATCTCACCTTCCTGCGAACGGCCACCTCGATCGCGCTCGACGCCGTCGGCCTCTCCGGAATCGCCCGCCAGATCGAACGCACCGGCGTGGTCCAGGCGGTGGACCGGATCGGTCTCGACGGCATGCTCGCGCTCTGGACGCCCGCGTCGGGCAATTGAACCCGCAAAGACCATTCTCAGGGCAATCTTCCCGCTTCGCGTGTGCCGTGACGAGACCCCGTACCGGGCCTCGCCCCCCGATTCACGGCCGCGATGAATGATTTAGCGTCTTGACAGTCCAGCATATTTTCACGGAAATGGGACTTGTCTCCCCGGGTACATTTTCTCGATGATCAAATCCGAGCTTGTTCAGCGTATCGCCGAGCACAACCCGCATCTCTACCAGCGGGATGTCGAGAACATCGTCAATGCGATCCTCGATGAGATCGTCGCGGCGCTCGCCCGCGGTGACCGCGTCGAGTTGCGCGGCTTCGGCGCCTTCTCGGTCAAGCATCGGCCGGCCCGCGCCGGGCGCAACCCACGGACCGGAGCTCATGTCCCGGTGGACCAGAAAAGCGTCCCGTTCTTCAAAACGGGCAAGGAAATGCGCGAGCGGCTGAACCGGGACAATCCCGCCGGCGCCGCGGCTGACGACGCCGACGATTGAAGCATCTCGCGCCGGCCGTGCTAATCGTCTGCGGCTGATTTCGAGGCGAATCCGGCCTGACTGACACGAGCGAGCGCATGCGAAAATTCTTCACTGTCGTGGTCGTCCTTCCGCTGCTGGTGCTGTTCGTCATCTTCGCGGTCGCCAATCGGCATTTCGTTACCGTATCGTTTGATCCCTTCAACGCGACTGATCCGGCGCTCTCGGCGTCGGTCCCGCTGTTCGCCTTGATCATCGCCGTCGCGATCCTGGGCGTGATCGCGGGTGGCTGCGCCACTTGGATCGGCCAGCGCCGCTGGCGGCGGGCCGCGCGCCGCCATCAGGCCGATGCCGAAGCGGCCCGCGCGCAGGTGGCGCAGTTGAGCGCCGCGGCGCGTGCAAAACAGGGCTCTGCGCAATCTCTGGTTCCGGCTGCGCCGGCGCGGCTTTTCGCCCCTTATGGGCGAGACAAGCAGGGCGCCGCGTTGTAGAAGGCGCGAAAGCTCGGCGGCCCTGGAAGCCGCCGGCTTCTGGTGATCCTTTCCGCCCGGACGTGCGTTGTTCATTGATGTCCCTGCTCGTCAAAATCTGCGGCCTGACCACGCCCGACACCCTCGCTGCGGCGCTCGACGCGGGCGCCGACATGGTGGGCTTCGTGTTCTTTCCGCCGTCCCCACGCCATGTCGGCCTGACGGCCGCGCGTGAGCTGGGTCGTGACGTCAGGGGGCGCGCGCTCAAGGTGGCGCTGACCGTCGATGCCGACGACGCGATGATCGAAAACATCGTCGAGACGCTGCGGCCTGATCTCCTGCAGTTGCATGGCCGCGAAAGCATCGCGCGCGTCCGCGACCTCAAGCAGCGCTTCGGCCTACCCATCATGAAGGCCATTCCGGTCGCGACCGACGCCGATCTCGCGCCGTTGGCGGGCTATGCCGACGTGTGCGACCGCATCCTGTTCGATGCGCGGGCGCCCAAGGAGGCGACCCGTCCCGGCGGCCTCGGTGCCACCTTCGATTGGCGTCTGCTACAGGGCGTGAAGCTCGATCGCCCGTTCATGGTCTCCGGCGGTCTGAGCGCCGACAACGTCGCGGAGGCCGTGCGGATCACCCGCGCGGGCGGCGTCGACGTGTCATCTGGCGTCGAACGGGCGCCGGGTGTGAAGGATTGCGACATGATCCGGGATTTCATTCGCGCGGCGCGGGCCGCTGAAGAGTTGAGCGTTCAATGACGACAGCCATTCCCAATTCCTACCGCAGCGGTCCGGACGACCGCGGTCATTTCGGCATCTTCGGCGGCCGCTTCGTCGCCGAAACCCTGATGCCGCTGATCCTCGATCTGGAAAAGGCCTATGCGGAGGCCAAGGCCGATCCGGCGTTCCATGCCGAGATGAACGGCTACCTGAAGAACTATGTCGGCCGGCCCTCGCCGCTGTACTACGCGGAGCGCCTGACCGAGCATCTCGGCGGCGCCAAGATCTACTTCAAGCGCGAGGAGCTCAACCACACCGGCTCGCACAAGGTCAACAACGTGCTTGGCCAGATCATGGTCGCGCGGCGCATGGGCAAGAAGCGCATCATCGCCGAGACCGGTGCCGGCCAGCACGGCGTTGCGACCGCCACGCTGTGCGCGCGTTTCGGGCTCGATTGCGTCGTCTACATGGGCGCGGTCGACGTCGAGCGGCAGCAGCCGAACGTGATCCGCATGGAGATGCTCGGCGCCAAGGTGGTGCCCGTGCAGTCCGGCGCCAAGACCCTGAAGGATGCGATGAACGAGGCGTTGCGTGACTGGGTCACCAACGTCCACAACACGTTCTACTGCATCGGCACGGTCGCCGGTCCGCACCCCTATCCGATGATGGTGCGCGACTTCCAGTCGGTGATCGGCAACGAGACCCGCACGCAGATGCAAGAGGCTGAGGGCCGGCTCCCGGACTCGCTGATCGCGTGCATCGGCGGCGGCTCCAATGCGATGGGCCTGTTCCATCCGTTCCTCGATGATCCCTCGGTCGAGATCTATGGCGTGGAAGCGGCGGGCCATGGCCTGACGCATCTGCACGCCGCCTCGATCGCCGGCGGCCGCCCCGGCGTGCTGCACGGCAACCGCACCTATCTGCTCATGGACGAGGACGGGCAGATCGAAGAGGCGCATTCGATCTCGGCCGGTCTCGATTATCCCGGCATCGGGCCGGAGCATTCCTGGCTGCACGAGGTCGGTCGCGTGAACTATTTGTCGGCGACCGATGAGGAGGCGCTGGCGGCGTTCCAGCTGCTGTCGCGGCTCGAGGGCATCATTCCGGCGCTGGAGCCCGCGCACGCGATCGCCAAGGTGATGGAGCTCGCGCCGAAGAAGTCGAAGGACCATCTGATGGTGGTCAACATGTCCGGCCGCGGCGACAAGGACGTGCCGCAGGTGGGCGACATCTTGCGAGGAAGGGCGAAGGCATCGTGACCAGCCGGATGGATGCGCGCTTCGCGCAATTGAAGCAAGAAGGCCGCTCGGCGTTCGTCACCTTCGTGATGTCAGGCGACCCTGATCCTGAAACCTCGCTCGCGATCGTCAAGTCGCTGCCGCAGGCTGGCGCTGACATCATCGAGATCGGCATGCCGTTCACCGATCCGATGGCCGATGGCCCGTCGATCCAGGCGGCGGGTCTGCGCGCGCTCAAGGCCGGCATGACCTTGAGGAAGACGCTGCAGCTCGTGCGCAGCTTCCGCGAGGGCGACGCGGCGACGCCGATCGTGCTGATGGGCTACTACAACCCGATCTACATCTACGGCGTCGACAAGTTCCTCGATGATGCGAAGAGCGCCGGCGTCGATGGCCTGATCATCGTCGACCTGCCACCGGAGGAAGACAGCGAGCTGTGCATTCCCGCGCTGAAGGCGGGGCTGAATTTCATCCGGCTGGCGACGCCGACGACCGATGACAAGCGGCTGCCGGCAGTGCTCGCGAACACCTCCGGCTTCGTCTACTACGTCTCGATCACCGGCATCACCGGCGCGGCGGCGGCGGATTCGTCCGCCGTCGGTGCCGCCGTGGCCCGGATCAAGCGACATACGGCGCTGCCTGTCTGCGTCGGCTTCGGCATCCGGACACCGGAGACCGCCCGCGCCATCGCCGCCCATGCCGACGGTGCCGTGGTCGGCACCGCCCTGGTCGACGCGCTCCGCGCCAGCCTCGATGCCGAGGGACGCGCGACGGCCAAGACCGTGAGCGCCGTTTCCGACCTGGCCGCTGCGCTGGCAAGGGGCGTGCACGGGGCGCAACAGGTCGCGGAATAGGCCGTCAACCACTATTCGACCGGACGTCGCGGCCGTCTTGCCGTGACCCCGCCGTCCCGCCATATATCCGGGCGACCGCAACACGGAGCGACACATGAACTGGCTTACCAATGTGGTCCGGCCGAAGATCCGCAACATCCTGCGCCGTGAGACGCCGGAGAACCTTTGGATCAAGTGTCCGGATTCCGGACAGCTCGTATTCTACAAGGACGTCGAGGCCAACCAGTTCGTCATTCCCGGCTCCAACTACCACATGCGCATGGGCGCCGTGGCGCGGCTGAAGTCGATGTTCGACAACGAGACCTGGTTCGACGTCGCGCTGCCCGAGGTCACGCCCGACCCGCTGAAATTCCGTGACGAGCGTCGCTATGCCGACCGCATCAAGGATGCGCGGGCGCGGACCGGCATGAACGATGCGGTGAAGGTCGGCTTCGGCAAGCTGGAAGGCATGGGCGTCGTGATCGCCGTGCAGGATTTCGATTTCATGGGCGGTTCGCTCGGCATGGCCGCGGGTGAAGCCATCGTGCGCGGGCTCGAACTCGCGGTCGAGAAGAAGTCGCCGTTCATCGTATTCGCGGCCTCCGGTGGCGCACGCATGCAGGAAGGCATCCTGTCCCTGATGCAGATGCCGCGCACGACCGTGGCCGTGCAGATGCTGCGCGAGGCCAAGCTGCCCTACATCGTCGTGCAGACCAATCCGACCACCGGCGGCGTCACCGCGTCCTACGCGATGCTCGGCGACGTCCACATTGCCGAGCCCGGCGCGCTGATCGGGTTCGCCGGCGCCAGGGTGATCGAGCAGACCATTCGCGAGAAGCTGCCCGAAGGTTTCCAGCGCGCTGAATACCTGCTCGACCACGGCATGGTCGACATGGTCGTGCATCGTCATGACCTGCGTCCGACGCTGGCGCGGCTGTGCCGATTGCTGACCAAGGCGCCGGCCGTTGAACACGCCAAGCCCGCGCCGCAACTGCCGCCGCCGGCCAAGCCCGCGGAAACCGCGGAAGCGCCGGCGGTCGCAACGAGCGCGTGAACGATTCTGCCGCCCAGCCAAGACCGTCGCTCGACGAGCTGATCACGCGGCTTTCTGTGTTGCATTCGAGCCGGATCTCGCTCGGGCTGGAGCGCATGCACCGGCTGCTGGCGCAGCTCGGTCATCCCGAGCGCAAGCTGCCGCCGGTCATCCATGTCGCGGGCACCAACGGCAAGGGCTCCACGGTCGCATATTTGCGCGCGATGCTCGAGGCCGCGGGGCTGCGCGTCCACGTCTTCACCTCGCCCTGGCTGGTGCGCATCAACGAGAGCTATCGGCTCGGCCGGGTCGGCGGTGGTGTCCTGGTCGAGGACGATGAGCTGATCTCCGCGCTCTTGGAGTGCGAGCGGGTCAACGCCGGCGCGCCGATCACCTTCTTCGAGGTCAAGACCGTCGCGGCCTTCGTGCTGTTCGCAAGGCATCCAGCCGATGTGGTGCTGCTCGAAGTCGGTCTCGGTGGCCGGCTCGATTCCACCAATGTTGTCGAGCAGGTCGCGGCCTCCGTGCTGACGCCGATCAGCATGGACCACATGGAGTTCCTCGGCGACACCCGCGCGCTGATCGCGGCCGAGAAGGCGGCCATCATCAAGCGCGGCTGCCCGGTGATCTCGGCGGCGCAGGAGCCCGATGCCATGGCCGTGATCGAGCGCGAGGCCAGGCGCCAGCGCGCGCCGCTGTATGCGGCCGGTGAGAGCTGGCACGTCAATGTCGAGCGCAACCGGCTGGTCTATCAGGACGATCGCGGTCTCCTCGATCTTCCGGCGCCCAAACTGTTCGGCCGGCATCAGTTCGACAATGCGGGCCTGGCGATCGCGACCTTGCGGGCGGTCGATCATTTCAAGCTCACCACCAAGGCGTTCGAGGACGGCATCGTCGGCGCCGAGTGGCCGGCGCGCATGCAGCGGCTGTCGAACGGCGCGCTCACCGCGATCGCGCCGCAAGGCGCGGAGATCTGGCTCGACGGCGGCCACAATGCCGAAGGCGGCCGCGTCGTCGCGGCCGCGATCGGCGACCTCGAGGAGCGCGTGTCGCGGCAGCTCGTCGTCATCGTCGGCATGATGGGCAACAAGGATGCCGCTGCTTTCCTGGCCAACTTCGCCGGCCTGACGCGCCACATCATCGTCGTGCCGATTCCGAACGAGAGCAAGGCGATGGCACCGGCTGATCTGGCCGCCGCCGCGCGCACGCTCGGCATGCGCGTCGAGATCGCCGATGGCGTCGCGTCGGCGCTCGCCGGCATCGCGCGGCTTGCCTATGAGGTCCCGCCGCGTATCCTGATCACGGGGTCGCTCTATCTCGCGGGCCACGTGCTCGACCTCAACGGCACGCCGCCGACCTGAGGGGAATAGCGCATGCGCTTTGCCGCGATCGCAGACGTCCACGGCAACCACCTCGCGCTCGAAGCCGTGCTGGCCGACATCCGCGCGCAAGGCGTCGATGACATCGTCAATCTCGGCGATATGGCGAGCGGCCCGCTCGATGCGCGCAAGACGATGGACTTGCTGATGCCGCTCGATGCCGTCCATGTGCGCGGCAATCACGACCGCTGGCTGATCGATCGGCCGCCGGAGAGGATGGGCGCCTGGGAGCGGCCGGCTTATGCGCAGCTCGTAGCCAAGCATCTCGACTGGCTCGGCACGATCCCGCCGACGGCCATCTATCGCGACGAGGTCTTCCTTTGTCACGCCACGCCTGAGGACGATAACGTCTACTGGCTCGAGAGCGTCGCGCCGGATGGCGCGGTCACATGCGCTCCGCTCGATGCAATCGAGACAACGGCCGAGGGCATCCCGCAGTCACTGATCCTCTGTGGCCATACCCACACCGCGCGCGCCGTGCGGCTTCGCGACGGGCGGCTGATCGTCAATCCCGGTAGCGTGGGCAGCCCCGGCTATTCCTACAACGTACCGCATCCGCATGTGATGGAAGCCGGCACGCCCGACGCCCGCTATGCGATCCTTGAACTTAAGCCCGCAGGCTGGAGCGTGACGTTCCGCCACGTGCCCTATGATCATCAGGCGATGGCCGCGCTGGCCCGCGCCAATGGTGATGTCGAATTCGCCTCGGTTCTCGCGACCGGCTGGATCCGCTGACCTCACGCGAGCAGCTTCAAGGGATCGGCGACCTTCTGCTTGAGCTGCTCGAAGGTGCATTGCTTCGGCGATTTGTCAGGGCGCCAGCGCAGGATCGAGGTGCCGTGGCGAAAGCGCTCGCCGGAGAAATGGTCGTAGCAGACCTCGATCACCAGCTTCGGCTTCAGCGGACACCATTCCGCCGAGCGCTCGGTCGACCAGCGGCTCGGCCCGCCCGGCGCATTGCCGGTGAAGCCGGGTGGCGAGATGAGCGGCTCGAGCCTGTCGGTCAGTGAGGGCTTCTCGTCCTTCTTGAGCGCGGAGGTGAAGCCGACGTGATGCAGCAGACCGTCATCGTCGTAGAGCCCGAGCAGCAGCGAGCCGACCAGCCTGCGTCCGTTCGCGCCCCTGTTGGTGGCGTAGCGGAAGCCGCCGATGACGCAATCGGCTGAGCGATAGCGCTTGATCTTCTGCATGCCGTCGCGGTTGCCGGCCTGGTAGGGCAGGTCGGTCCGCTTGGCGATCACCCCGTCCGAGCCGCCGCCGGAATGCGCCAGCCAGTCTTGCGCGGTCGCGAAGCGCGTCGTCGCCGGCGACAGCCGGAACGTCGGATGATCCGTGAAGTTCGCTTTCGCGAATGCTTCCAGCGCCGGCCGCCGCTCGTGCAGCGTGTGCGTCACTAGCTCCTTCTTGCCACTCGCCAGCAGATCGAAGGCCAGGAACAGCGCCGGCGTCTCCACCGATAGCCTCTTCACCCGGCTGGCGGCGGGATGAATCCGCTGCAGCAATGCATCGAACGAGAACGACTTCGCCTGCGGCACCACCAGCTCGCCGTCGAGGATGAAGCTCGTCGCCTCGAGCTCGCGCGCCGCGGCGACGACCTCGGGGAAGTAGCGCGCGAGGTCCTCGCCGGCCTTCGACTGCATCGTCACCGTTGCGCCGTCGCGCGTCAGCAGGCAACGGAAGCCGTCCCATTTCGGCTCGTATTGCCAGTCCTCGCCGCGCGGGATTGCACCCACCGAGCGCGCCTCCATGGCCAGCAGGCCGGATTTGCGGGAGGGCGAGCGATGGGCGCGGGCGGGCATGGCGACATCCGAAAACGCTGGATCACACCCCTCAACGCAAACGGCCGGCGATTCCGCCGGCCGTTCGACAAAAATCATTGTTCCGCAGGCATCACACCGCCGACGAGATCCACTGCTGCAGCTTCGCCTTCGGCGCGGCGCCGACCTGGCGCGAGGCCATCTCGCCGCCCTTGAACACCATCAGGGTGGGGATCGACATCACGCCGTACTTCGAGGCCGTCTTCGGGCTCTCGTCGACGTTCAGCTTGACGATCTTGACCTTGTCGCCCATCGCGCTCGAGATCTCGTCGAGGGCAGGGGCGATCATGCGGCACGGGCCGCACCACTCGGCCCAGAAGTCGACCACGACCGGGCCGTCGGCCTTGAGCACTTCGCTTTCGAAATCGGCGTCGGAAACCTTGCCAACGGCCATGGAAATTACCTCGTTCGGTTGGAGGGAGCGGCACGGACGGGCCGCCTCAGCGTGGACGTCAAAGTAGGAATGGCGTGATCCCGGGTCAAGCGGGCTCACTCAGACGTGCTGGGATGGCAGCATGGCGTCCAGCGCGGAGGCGGGAAGCTCCATGAATTCAGCGGCTTCGGTCCAGAGCAGCGCGGCGCGGACGACGCGGCCGGGGTACAATTGGCCAAGCACTGCGCGGTACAGCGCGAGCTGCCGGACATAGGCCGGGGGCACGTCGGCGAGTCCCGAGGGCGGCTGCTGGTTGGTCTTGAAGTCGACGATCAGCACCTCGATCCCGGTGACCACCAGTCGGTCGATCTGGCCGGAGACCAGTGCCGGAGGCTGGCCGGCCAGTGCGAGGCGGCCCACGATCGAGACTTCCGCCCGGCTCCCGGCCGCGAACACCGCGGCAAAGCGCGGGTCTTCGACCACGGCGAGCACGCGTTCCGCAAGCCCCACGAGCTCGTCCTCCGGCCAGTCGGCGGCGTTGCGAATCAAATATCGCAGCGCGGCATCGCGCCGCCGCTCCGGCGCCACGTCGGGCAGCGACTGCAGCAGGCGATGCACCAGCGTGCCGCGCTGCATCGCGAGGCTGCGCGCCGCCAGCGATTCGCCCGTGCGCACCGGCCGCTCGTCGGCGGATGGATCGGACGGCCGGAGCACAGCGACCTCGCCGGGCGCCTCCACCGCCGCCGTGCGCAGCCACGCCGGCAGTTCGACGGCCGTCTCGACCATGGGCCGCGTTTTGTCAGCAGCGGTTTCCGCGATGTCCTCGGCCCGCGCATAGCGCTTGACCGGCCCGTCCTCGGTTTCGATCACCTCGACCTGCAGGCCGGCGGCGTCCAATCCGCGCGCCATCAGATCGTACCAGCTGCCGCCGCGGACGTTGTTCATGTTGCCCGGCATGCAGCCGCCGATGATCAGCCGATCCGCGGCGCGGGTCATCGCGACATAGAGCAGCCGGCGATACTCGTCCTCGGTCTCCTTGAGCATCGCCACGCGCGCCGCCGCGACGGGCTGCGGATCGTCGGCCTTGCGCCCGGCCCAGACCACGATCTCCTGCTCGCCATGCGGCACGTGGATCAGCCGCAGCCGCTGCGAATCCGCCGGCGACGAGGTGGTGTCGACCAGGAAGACGACGGACGCCTCGAGGCCCTTGGCGCCATGCACGGTCATCACCCTGATCTCGTCGCGCGAGATCTCCATGTCGCGCTTCACCTCGGTGTCGGCGGCGCGCAGCCAGGCGACGAAGCCCTGCAGCGAGGCCGGCGCCTTGCGCTCGTAGGACAGCGCGAGCTCGAGGAACTCGTCGAGCGCATCATTGGCCTCGTGGCCGAGCCGCGCCAGGATGCGGCGCCGGCCGCCATCGCCGCCGAGCAGCCAGGCATAGAAGGCGAATGGCGTGTCCTCCGCGGCGCGGCGCTCGCATTGTTGCAAGCGCCGTACGACCGCCTGCAGCCGCGCGTCGTCAGCGGCGTGCGCCGTCAGTGCGTCGCGTAGCGAGCCGCGACGCTGCCACGCCAGCTTGAACAGATCGTCGTCGTCGAGCCCGAACAGCGGGCTCTTCAGCGCGGTCGCCAGCGCCAGATCGTCCTGCGGCAGCAGCAGCGCGTCGGCGAGGTTCATCAGGTCGATGATCGCGATGTGCTCGGTCAGCTTCAGCCGGTCGGCGCCGGCCACGGGGATGCCCGCGTGCTTGAGCGCCTGGATGACAGCATCGAAGGCGTTGCCGCGCCGGCGCACCAGGATCAGCATGTCGCCATAGCTCAGCCGCCGCCGCGCGCCGTCATGGCCGGTCATCGTGCCCGTCTGGATCAGCCGCTTGATCTCTGCCTGGATGCGCCTGGAAAGCTTCACCTCGGGGCTGGTGACGGAGACGCCGTCGAACGGCGCGCGCCAGCCCTCGATCTCCTTGCGGTCGTCGCGTTCGCACAGGCTCCAGAGCTCGACCATGCTCGGTCCGGCATCGGTCAGCGCGTTGTGGATGGGATGGCCGATGTCAGGCGAGTGGATGCTGCTGTAGACGTCGCGCTCGCGGAACACGTGGTCGACCGCGTGCAGCACCGTCGGCCCGGAGCGGAACGAATAGGTGAACGACACCGGATCGAACAGCAGCCCGGCGTCGGCGAAGCGCTTCTGCAACTGGCGCCTGCGCGCATCGAACTCGTGCGGGTCGGCGCCCTGGAACGAGAAGATCGACTGCTTCTCGTCGCCGACCGCGAAGATCGTGCGCGTGAGTCCGTCGCGCGCCCCGGCGCCGGCGGTGAACTCTTCGATGATGTGGGCGACAATGTCCCATTGCCGTGGGCTCGTGTCCTGCGCCTCGTCGATCAGCACGTGATCGACGCCGCGGTCGAGCTTGTAGTGCACCCAGCCGGCGGAGACGCGGTTCAGCATCGCCAGCGTCTTGTCGATCAGGTCGTCATAGTCGAGCAGGCCGCGCTCTTCTTTTTCGCGGCGATAGTTCGCGGCGGCGGCGGTCGCGATCTGCAACAGCGCCTCGGTGCGGTCGCGCACGACCGCCGCGCGGCGCTTTTCGATCAGGCGATCGAGCCGGCGCGCCTCCGATTCGAACAGGCCGGCGATGCCGGGATTGGCGTCGGCGAACTTCTTGGTCAGCAGGGACTTCCGCGGCTCCTTGTCCTCGGTCAGGAATACGCGGAGATATTCATCGACCTGATCGGCACCCGAGAACGCCAGTGCGGCGCGGAGTTGCTCCGCCTGCTTCTGGTCGGTCTTGGCGCCGCCGTCGAGCCGCGCGGCGATATCGGTCCAATCCCTCAGTGGCAGATTGGGGCCGTCGACGATGTCGCGCTCGATGGCTTCCAGCGTCTCGCCGGCGCTGATGCCGAGCACCTCGCCGAGATGTTGCGCGGCAACCTCGACGCGGCCGGCGCCATCGGTCCAGGCCATGAAGTGATCGCGGCTCAAACAGGCCTCGCGGACGACGTCCTTGAAGGTCGAATCCGCCGCATTGGCCATCGCCACCTGCAGCGCGCGGCCGACCGCGCTGTCGGGCGCCCGCGCGGCGTCGAGCAGCACCTTGAGATTGGCGCGCTCCATCATCTCGGTCTGGTCGCGCTCGTCGAGCACCGAGAACCGCGCCGGCACATTGGCTTCGAACGGGAACTGCTGCAGCAGCCGCGTGCACAGCGCGTGAATGGTCTGCACCTTCAATCCGCCCGGCGTCTCCAGCGCGCTGGCGAACAGTTTTCGCGCCGAGGCCCGCAGCTTCTTGTCGGGATTGGGAATGCCGGTGGACTGGATCGCGCCGTCGAGCGCGTCGTCGTCGAGCGTCACCCAATGGCCGAGCGTCGAGAACACGCGCTCGGCCATATTGGCGGCCGCGGCCTTGGTGAAGGTGATGCAGAGGATCTTCTCCGGCGGCACGCCGTCGAGCAGCAGCCGGATCACGCGCTGGACCAGCACATGCGTCTTGCCCGAGCCGGCATTGGCCGACACGAACGCGGAGGCAGCCGGGTTCGATGCGCGCGTCTGCGCCTCGCGCACGGCCTGCGGAATGGGGCGGGGCGCCTTCACCATTCCTCCACCCCCAGGCCGCCGGCCGCCGACCATTCCTTGATACGGGCGAGATCGTCATAGCTACCGTAGCGGTTCGCCCACATCGACAGGTTCAGCGAGGTGTAGCCTTGATTGACATCCTCGAAGCTGCGGATCAATGCCTCGAGCTTTTCGCGCGCCTCCTGCGCGGCCTGATCCGGATGTTGCGGCGGGTCGCTCTTGTTGATCTTCAATTCGAGAATGCGCTCTTCGCCCGGCGGGTTGTTGCCGGACAAGCGGACATAGACGAGCTGGCTGATCAGGCTGCCGGCGGGGATGCCGTCGAAGCCGCCTTCGCGCAGGATCGCGGCCTCGAGCGTAAGCTGCGGCGACAGCCCCATGCGCACCTGCTTGGCCGTCGGCGGCTGGCCAGTCTTGTAGTCGAGAATGGCGTAGGTGCCCTCGGCACGCTGTTCGATGCGGTCGGCGCGCGCCGACAGCATGAAGGTGCGGCCCTGATCCAAGGGAATGCCGATCTCGCCGCGGATCTCCGCGGTGATGGCGCCGATCTGCTCGCGTCGCGCGGTCTCCCACGCCGCGAACCAGCCGGCGATGCGCTGGAAGCGCGGCCACCACAGCGCCCGCGCCTCGGGCCGCTCCATCAGCGGCGCAAAGTGCTTCTCGCCGATCACGCGCAGCGCATGCGCCGGATGCAGCGGCAGGGCATCGGCATAGGTCTGCGTGAATTCGCCGATCGCTTCGTGAATCGCCGAGCCGCGATCGGCGGCCGACAGCGGCATGTCGACGGGATCGAGCGGATCGAGCCGCAGGATGTAGCGCGCGAAGATGGTGTAGGGATCGCGCAGCCAGTCCTCGATGGCGGTCACCGACATGCGCAGCGGCCGTGCTGCCAGCGGCGGCTTCGGCGCCGGCTGTTCGACCGGCTTCACCGCGGCGGGCTGGTCGAGCACCTCGGCATAGCGGACGTAAGTCTCGCCGCGCGCGGTCGCCGCCTTCCAGCGCTCGGCGCCAGCGACGGCTTCGAGACGGTGCAGGAAGCGCGAGGCCACGGCCGGCGCGCCGCCCGATTTTGCGGCGTGCGTCAGGATCACCTCGGGCGCGCCGAGCAGTTGTGCGAAATCGTGTGCTGATAGTCCGATGCGGCGCTCGGGCAGGTCGAGGCCGAGCTGATGCCGCATCGGGCGGCTGAGCCAGGGATCGATGCGCGGCGCCGGCGGCCATATGCCCTCGATCAGGCCGCCGACGATCATGCGGTCGGCCTGCATCAGTCGCGCTTCGAGCGGACCGTAGATCTGCAGCTGCGCGCCGTGGCGCTCGGGCCGGCGCACCGCGCGATCGGAGAAGGCGGTATGGAACAGATCCGGATAGTCCGACAGCGGCGCCATCAGGCCGCAGCGCTCGCCGGACGCGAGCAGGTCGTCGAAGCAGCGCGCCAGCGCCGCGCCGTCGCGATCGGTGAACGCGGTGCTGACACCGACATCGTCTGTCGAGAGCGCGATCAACACCTCACGATGCCGCGCGGCGAGCTCGGCGAAATCCTGCGGGCGCGGCGAGGCGAGGTTTTCCAGCGGCGCCAGGGCCGTCTGCAATTGCGCGATCAGTGCGCCGGCGCGGTCGAGCTGCTCGGGACTGAGACGCGCGCGCGGCTCGGCCTTGTGCAGCGATGATGCTTCGCCCTGGTGCAGCTTGGTGTGCTCGTCGCGGAAGCGCGCGAAGTCGCGCGCAAGCCCGCTGCTTCCGGCTTGTGGCCGCGTGCCGCGCAGCACCGCGAGCTCCAGCGTCTCGATGGCACTCTTCCAGCCATTCGCGGCGCGCCCGAGCCGGCACAGCGGATGCTTGAGCAGCGCCAGCAAAGTCGGCGGCTCCAGTCCGCGCGCGGCTGCTTCGGCGGCGAGGCGCGCGAAGATGCCGGCCGGCGTCTCCAACAGCGCGTCACCGCCGGAATCGTCGAACGTCAGGTGCCAGCGCGTCAGCGCCGCCATCACGCGGCGCGCCAGCGCGCGGTCCGGCGTCACCAGCGCAGCGGACTTGCCGAGATGGCGCGCCTCGCGCATCGCGATGGCAATCGCCAGCGCCTCCATTTCCGGATTGGGCGCGGCCACGACGGCGAGATTGTCCATCGCTTCGGCAATGTTGGCGGCGATGTCGAACTGGCGCAGGCGCTCGTGCCAGACGGCGGTGGCTTCCGACGGCCGCATCGCTTCTGAGATCAGCACCTCGCGGCCGCCACGGCCGGGTGGTGCGAGGCGGATCACGTCGCGCCGCTCCAGGCCGAAGCGCTTGAGCAGCAGGTGCATGGCATATTGCGGATGATTGACCGCGGGCGGCGTCAACACGCGGCCGGCGCGGTCCTTGGCACCGCCGATCGAATTCCACGCGGCTTCGTCGAGATCGGTGTCGAGCCCAGGCAGCACCACCGCGCCATGCGGCAGCTTGGCGACGGCGAGCAGGAATTTTGCCGTCGCCGGCATCGAGCCGGTGGAGCCTGCGGCAATGACGGGACCATCGGGATGCGCCGACAGCCGCGCCGCTTCGGCCGCGATCAGCAGATCGCGCCGCGCCGCCGGCTCGATGCGCTCGATCTCCTGCAGATAGGCCGGCCACGCGGTCCGCGCGATGCGCAGGAACTCGAGCGAATACTGCCAGTATTTGTCGAGCTGATCCGGCACCAGCGCATCGAGCGCATCCCACGACACGCCGCGCGTCACCATGTCGTCGATCAGCCGCGCGAGGTCGCCGGCCAGCGCAAGCGTCGAGGCGGGCCCGCCGATCACGAGCGGCGCCGACACCGGCGTCTTGGCCCAGGCCGCGACCAGCCGCGCCAGCGTGAGCCGGCGCTGCAGGTCGTCGAGCCGTTCCGGAATCTCCAGCGGCGCCGGCCCGAGGAACGCGTCGCGGTCCTCCGCGAAGGCGAGCTCGTCCTCGTCGATGTCGCCGAGCGCGACCAGGCGCGGCAGCACCGCGGCATCGGTCTTCAGCTCGTCGAGGAACATCTCGCGCGCCACCCGCAGGGAGCGCCGCGTCGGCAGATACAGCGTCGCGGTCGCGAGCCGGGCGGGATCGCTGCGTGCCTCGAAGCCGTCGACCAGCCGGCCGCCGACCAGCGCGGCGATCACGCTGCGCAGGAACGGCGCCGAGATGGGAACGGTGAAGACGCGCATGGCCTGCGATTCGGGTTGCTGTGCTGTCTATATAGGGAGCGATCGGGCGGAGGTCATATCCGGGGTGTGGACGGGTGTTGATAGGTGCGTGACCATTGTCGCGGGCTCAGAGCGCGCCGCGCGGATGAGCCCAGCTGGACCCATTCACCCCCGCCGTCATCGCCCGCTTTCGCGGGACGACTGAGTCTGGAAAGCCAAGCTGCCCACCCGCTCGCAATGACGGGGACACGCAGCATCGTCCTCCATTGTGGGTACAGATCTCGCGCCGGAGACAAACCCCTATGCCCTCGCGACGCCATCGCGCCCGAGTCATGCGAAGCTCTCGCCCTCATCCGAAGCAAGGGCGCAGGGAAGGCCGGGCCTCGGCTGAGGCCCGTGGCCCCCGTGCGTGAAAGAGTGCACGGGGCAGGAACCACAGGTTCAGCCGGAACGACCCGGCCTTCCCTGCGCGATGGGTTGACGGCTTATACGTCCTCTCCTCGGTGTGCCGGCTTGTAGCCACCGTCGCCCGCGCGCGGCGTCAGCAGCGGCGCGAGCTTGGCATCAGCATCGGGATGCCGGGACCTTACGATTTCGCCGTCCTGCCCGAACCGTTCGTCCGCGCACCCGAAAGCACGCTGCAATCCTGACAGGCCATCGCATCCCGCGCTCAACGTTCGTGACGACCGCGATACGCCCCTCGCAACGAGGCGGGATGCGCATGAGAGAACATGAATTCTGTAAAAGCGAAAGAAGAATTTTGTGCGCGTCGGACGCGACGAGCGGGATCGGGTTGAATGTGCGGACGAAAATCGTTTCTCGACGCAGATGATTTGAGTGATCCCAGCGCAGGGTCGGCGCCGACGAGGTGGAGCAGATCGCGCAACGCGCCGACCTGATTCGCCCGTCGGGCAGTCCGCTACGCCGCACTCTCCATCAGAGCCTCTTCCGCTTCCGCCACCGCGGCCGGCGTGCCGACATGCATCCAGACGCCTTCGAGGCGGAGGCCGAACAGGCGGTCCTGCTCGTTCGCCTTGTCGAACATCTTCGTCAGCGAGAACTCGCCCTTCGGCGCGCCGTCGAAGATCGACGGCGAGATGATCGCGGCGCCCGCGTAGACGAACGGCACCACCTGATGCTCCCGCCGCTTGCGCAAGGTACCGTCGGCGAGCATCGCGTAGTCGCCTTGACCCGCGTAGCCGATCGAGGTCGCGGTCGGCGCCATCAGCAGCATGATGTCCATGCGTTCGGGATCGAACGCGTCGGCGAGCCGGGACAGGTTCTGGCGCACGCCCTCGATCCACATCGTGTCGGAGTTGACGTGGAAGAACGGCTCGTGGCCGAGCAGCGGCAGCGCCTTGACGACGCCGCCGCCGGTGCCGAGCACCTGGTCGCGCTCGTCGGAGATGATCACGCGGGGCGTGCTGCGCGCGGCCGTGTGCGCGATGATCTGGTCGGCGAGATAGTGGACATTGACGACGGCTTCGGTGACGCCGGCTTCGGCGAGGCGGTCGAGCACATGGTCGAGCAGCGGGCGACCGGCGACGCGCACCAGCGGTTTGGGCATCGTCTCCGTCAGTGGGCGCATGCGCAATCCGAGACCGGCGGCGAGGACCATGGCTTTGTGCGGCTTGACGGGCATCTTCAGGGCATCTCGATCAACGGTGGCATGTGCGAATCATACCACGCAAAAACATCTATCGTCTCGGCCGGTTGCGATAGCCCGGGCCGATGACGAATATGCGACGGCTGCCCGGCCGTCGTGATGCAAGATGCCGCAGTCGTGGCTCGGTCAGGCTTCGGCCGAGGCGCGCTTGTTGGTCTTCTTCTTGCCTTGCTTCAGGAAGGTGACGCCGATCTGGTCGCCATTGACCCAGGCCAGCTCGCAGCGCCGGTAGGCCAGGCCGGTCGACGACAACAGCAGGAAGAACTCCTTCAGGTGAAGGCCTTCGACCGAGCCTTCGACCGTCAGCTTCGCCCCGGTCTCCGAGACGTCCTCGATGGTGCAGTTGCGCCGCCAGGTGCCGTCGATGCCCATCATGAAAGCCGGGATGCCGCGCTCGAAGACGACGCGTTCGCCCTTCATCCGCTCTGCCATCGCAACCTCCATTCACGCGCGGCGCGCAACCGGCGCCACGGGCGCAAGGTAAAGGGGGATGGCTAAGAACCGGTAAAGCCACGGAGGTGCGCGGTTTTGGTGCGTTCTCTCTCCACGGCGGCGATCGGCTCCCCTCCCCGCAAGGGGGAGGGGGAGCGCACCGGTGGTGCTGCGAGACGCTGCCTTAAGCCACCCCTGCCGGTGGCGGCACGTTGGCCGCGTACCAGTCGCGGACTGGGTCGAGCGCCGCGTGCGCCAGCGACCGGTGGAGATAGTCCCAGATGCGAGGCTGGTGCTTGAGGTAGTGCGGCTTGCCGTCGCGGCGGTTGAGGCGGGCGAAGGTACCGAGCAGGCGGGTGTTGCGCTGGACGGACATGATCGCGTAGTGCGCGCCGAATTCGTCGGCGTCGAAGTCCGTCGACGCCGCTTGGCGTGCGGCGATGTAGCGCTCTCGGAGCGCCCGCTCGAGTTCTGCCGACACGTCGATCCGGGCGTCCTGCGCCAGGGAGACCACGTCGTAGGCCGGCGGTCCCATCACCGCGTCCTGGAAGTCGATCACGCCCACGCGGGCGATGCCTTCGCGCGCGGGCAGCCAGAGCAGGTTGGGCGAATGGTAGTCGCGGATCACCCAGGTCGGCTTAGATGTCGGCTTAGATATGGGCTTGGCCGCGAGCGGCGCCTCCAGCAACTCGCGCCATATTTCCAGGAATTCGGCGCGCAGCACCTGCGACAGCTCCACGCCACGGTCGGGCAGGTACCATTCGAGCATCAGGCCGATCTCGATCAGCATGGCTTCGGCGTCGAAGGTCGGGACCTCGTAGGTCACCTGCGGCGCCAGCGGCAGCACCGCGGGGACGTCCTGCGCGTGCAGCGCGGCCAATAGATCGGTCGCGGCCTCGTAGCGCTCCACGACCGGCCGTGGCGGGTCGCCCTCGATCACGCCCTCGCGTCCGAGATCCTCGGTGATGAGAAAGCCGTGGCCGAGATCGGCGTCGTTGATCTTCGGCGCCGAGATGCCGCGCCCGCGCAAGGCGGCGGCGATCGCGACGAACGGGCGGACGTCCTCGGCGAGATGCACGGCGCCGCTATAGGGCTTGCCGTTGTAGATCGCCGGGCCGTCGGGCCGCTTCGGCGAGTTCATCAGGATGGAGACGCGCTCGCCCTTGTGGAGCCGCGCATAGGAGCGGGTCGAGGCATCGCCGGCCATGCGCTCGCGGCGCGATTTGGCGTGCCCGGCCTCGGCGAGGAATTCGCGCAAGGCTTTCAGCCGTGCAACCACCGCGGCCGCTTTGCCGCTGCCGGTGATCTCGGCGCTGCGGGCGGTGTCGCCCTGCGATGGATCGTGGCGCAGCGCGATGTCGACGCGATCCGGCGGGAGAGTGCCGCCGGCGCGCTCCGGCCATTCGATCAGCACGACGGTCGCCTCCGGCAGCGGCGACAGGCCGATCTCCTCGAGCTCCGATGCATCGCTGATGCGATAGAGATCGGTATGCACCAGCGGGAAGCTCGGCAGGTCGTAGCTCTGCGCCAGAGTGAAGGTCGGACTCGGCACCTCCAGCTCGTCGTCGCCGGCGAGATAGCGGATCATCGCCCGCGCCGCCGCCGTCTTGCCGGCGCCGAGATCGCCCGTGAGCGTGATCAGTGCACCCGGGCCGATCAGCAGCGCGAGATCGGCCATCAGGGCGGCGGTGGCGGTCTCGTCCGCCAGCGTGGTGGTGAATGTCAGCTGGTCCGTCATTCCGCGGCGTTGCGTTGCGCGACGTGGTCGGTCGGGAAGTCACAGGTGACCGTGGTGCCCTTGCCGACCACCGAATCCATCCGCACCCTGCCGCCGTGCAGCTCGACGAAGGAGCGCACCAGCGACAGGCCGAGGCCGGCGCCGCGATGGCGCGAGCCCTGCGAATGGCTCTCGAACCATTCGAACACCTTGTCCTTCACCTCGGGCGGAATGCCGGGGCCGGAATCGGTGACAGCGAAGATGACGCTGTGGTCGGTGCGGCGGGCGCTGACGACGACGCTCGAATCCGGCGGCGAGAAGCCGACGGCGTTGGCGAGCAGATTGTAGAGCACCTGCACGACGCGGCGCTCGTCGCCGACGAAAGAGCCGACATCAGGGTCCACCGCGATCGTCAATCGGATGCGATCCGTGGCAAGCCGGTCCTGCACGCCCTCGGCGGCGGCCTCGATCGCCTTGGCGGCGTCGACAGGCCCGAGCTCAAGCTTCATGGCGCCGGCATCGATGGTGGCGAGGTCGAGAATGTTGTTGGTCAGCGCCAGCAGCGCGTTGGTGGATTTGGTGACGTAGTCGAGATACTCGGCCTGCTTCGGGGTCAGCGGCCCGGTCGACGGATCGGACAGGAAATGCGCGAAGCCGATGATCGTCGTCAGCGGCGCGCGCAGCTCGTAGGACACGTGGTGGACGAAGTCGATCTTCATCTGGCCGGCGGCTTCGAGCGCCTCGTTGCTCTCGCGCAGGGCTCGCTCGACATTCTCGGTGTCGGTGATGTCCTGGAAGGTCAGCATGGTCGCGCCGTCGGGCAGCGGGCGGCTCATGCAGTCGAGCACGCTGCCGTCCTTGCGCTCGAGCTTCAGCGCAACGTCGAGCCGGTTCTCGATCGACGTGATCGCCTCGCGGATGGTGCGCCAGGCGACCGCATCGTCATAGAGCTGATGGCACCAGGATTCCACGGTGTCGATGTGCGGATGCTCGCGCAACTGATCCGGCGACAGCCGCCACATCTTGGCGAAGGCCGGATTGAACAGCTCGACCCGGCCGTTCGAGCCGAACACCGCGACGCCCTCGGCAAGGCTGTCGAGGGTCTCGCGCTGGACCCGGATCAAGCCGTCGAAGCGGCGGGCAAGCGCGAAGCTCTCGGTGACGTCGTCGAACAGATAGGTGACGCCGCCTTCCGGGTTCGGCGTGGTGACGACCGACAGCGCGCGGCCGTCGGGCAGGAACCAGGTGTCCTTGGCGGCCTCGACGGCGCGATAGGCCTCGTGAAGCTTGGCCTTCCAGGCCCGGAAGTCGGCCTGCTCGGGCAACTTGCGCGCGGCGCGAAGACGGTCGAGCACCGACGAGTCATCCGGCTGGCTGTCCAGGAAGGCGGGATCGAGACGCCACAGCCGGCGATAGGAGTCGTTGTAGAAGGCGAGCCGGCGCTGGCCGTCGAACACGGCTACGCCCGAGGACAACTGATCGAGCGTGCGCCGGTGTGCTTCCCGCATCCGCACCACGGCCGCGTCCAGGGCCGCCGCCTCGCTGGCGTCGATGGCGACGCCAGCGCTGCCGTTTCCCAGCATGAAGGCGCGCACGTCGTACATGCGGCGCTCGCCGCCGGTCACGATCGGCAGCCGGCCCTCGAAACGGCCGTTGGTGGCGAGCGCGCGCTGCAGGTCGATACGGTCGGCCGAGTCGAGCAGCTCGATGTTGCGGCCGATCGCGTCCGGCACGTCGCGGGCATCGGCGGCACGGGCATAGGCGGCGTTGACGTAAGCGAGAGCGCCATTGGCCTGCCGTGCCCAGATCGGCCACGGCAGCGCCGCTGCCAGCGCGCGCAGCGACTCCGTCTCCTCGCCGAGCGCCTTGAAGCGGAGCTGCGTCTCGGCGAGCTCGCGGCGCAGGCCGGACAATTCGCGGATGCGCACGATGGCCTGGCCGCCGATGGCGCGGCCCATCGCCTCGATCGCATGGCCGTGCGAGGTGGTGAGATTGAGCATGAAGCCTTCGCCCGCCTCGCGCAGCGCGTCGACGGCGCGGTCGAGCTGCAGCGCGGGCTCCGGCGGCAGCCAGGTTCCAAAGGCGAGAATGCGCTGCGGCTGATCCTGCGGCACCAGCATCGAGGTGTCGCCGGAGATCTGCGGACGGTGGCCGCCGGCCGGCCAGGCGATCAGGATCTGCGGCTCGGCGAACAGCAGCGCACGGTAGCGATCGGCCTGCAATTGCAGCCCGGCGACGTCGGCGCGCAGCCGCGCTTCCTTCCGGCCGGCCGCCAGACGCGTGCGCACCAGCGCGACCGCGGCGACGACGGAGAAGCCGAGCAGCGCCAGCATCGCCGTGACCTCGGCGATATCAGGACGGCTCAGCTCGAACAGCGTCGTGATCGCATCCGGCGGCACGCCATCGCCTGCGAAGCCCGGTGTCGCCGGCGCAAGCGCAGTCGCAGCGAGACCCATCAGGCCCTTGCGCGCAAGTGACGTGCATGACAGCAGCGTCTGACGCATCACCACGATCACGCCCGACATATTTGCCCCAAACCGCACGAAGTTCCGGGCGCCGATCGCGTCGACCGCGCCGTCTCACGAATCAATCAACCATAACCGCTTCGGGACTCCAGCGGTAAGAGTCCAGACCGTGAACGATGGTTGCGCCTGAGGAAAATGCGTCCGCCGATCGACTCTTTCGAGTCGGAACAGTGGCAAGCCCGTAGTTCAACGGCCCGTCGACCCGAAGCCGCCGCTGCCGCGCGCGGTCGTCGTCAAGGTTGTCGCGAGGCTGAGCTCGGCGCGCGCGACGGCGGCGATCACCATCTGCGCGATGCGCTCGCCGCGGCGGATCGTAAACGGTTCCTTGCCGTGGTTGATCAGCAGCACGCAGATCTCGCCGCGGTAGTCCGCGTCCACCGTGCCCGGTGAGTTCAGCACTGTGACGCCGTGCCGCGCAGCGAGCCCCGAACGCGGCCGCACCTGGGCCTCGTAGCCGTCGGGCAGCGCGATCGACAGTCCCGTTGGCACCATCGCATGGCTGCCTGACGCAAGGACGAGCGGCGCATCGGGCGGAACCGCGGCGAGCAGATCGAGCCCCGCGGCATGTGCGGTCTGATAGGCCGGCAGCGGCAGGCCCTCGCCATGCGGCAGGATCTGCACGTCGATCGCGATCGTCTGTGTCACGCAACGGGTCCCATGGTTCTGGCGATCTCGGCGACGAGCGCAGTCGCGACCTCGTCCTTGGTCATGATCGGCCAGGACGCGACATGGACGCCATCGGCGTCCTTCGTCAAGAGATGTACGGTGTTGCGGTCGCCGCCCATCACACCGGTCGCGGCCGAGACGTCGTTGGCGACGATCCAGTCGCAGCCCTTGCGGGCGAACTTTGCCTTCGCGTTGTCGATCAGGTGCTCGGTCTCGGCGGCGAAGCCGATGACGAGACCAGGCCGCTTCTCCTTCAGCTTCGAGATCGTGGCGAGGATGTCGGGGTTCTCGACCAGCGTCAGCGGCGGGATCGCCTTGTCCGTCTTCTTCAGCTTCTGGCCGCCCTCATTGGCGACGCGCCAGTCGGCCACCGCCGCGGCGAAGATCGCGACGTCGGCGGGCAGCTCGGCCTCGACGGCGTCGAGCATCTGCCGCGCCGATTCGACGTGGGTGACGCTGACGCCCTTGGGGTCGGCGAGCTCCACCGGTCCTGCGATCAGCCGCACGTCGGCGCCGGCGGCCTGCGCGGCGGCGGCGATCGCAAAGCCCTGCTTGCCGGAGGAGCGGTTGGCGATGTAGCGCACCGGGTCGATCGGCTCGTGGGTCGGGCCCGCGGTGATCAGCACGCGGCGGCCGGCGAGCGGGCGCGGCACAGGCGGCTTGAGCATGGCGACGACGGCGTCCGCAATCTCGGTCGGCTCGGCCATGCGGCCGACACCGGCCTCGCCCTTCTCCGCCATCTCGCCGGCGTTCGGCCCGATCATCTGGACGCCGTCGCGCTGCAGGGTCGCGGCGTTGCGGCGCGTCGCCGGATTGCTCCACATCATCGGGTTCATCGCCGGCGCCAGCAGGATCGGCCGGCTCGCCGCGAGCAGGATGGCGCTGGCGAGGTCGTCGGCGGCGCCGTGCGCCATCTTCGACATCAGGTCGGCGGTCGCCGGTGCCACCACGATGAGATCGCAGTCGCGTGCGAGCCGGATGTGGCCGACGTCGAACTCGCTGCGCGCGTCGAACAGATCGGTGAAGACACGATCTCCCGACAGCGCCGATGCGGCGAGCTCGGTCACGAATTGCGTCGCCGCCTTGGTCAGCACGCAGCGGACCTGGATGTGGCGCTCCTTGAGCCGCCGGATCAGGTCGAGCGATTTGTAGGCGGCGATGCCGCCGCCGATGATCAGGGTGACGCGGGCCTCGCGCGTCTGGCCGGGCTGGGGGACGAGCGGGGCGGAGAGGTTGGCTGGAGCTGGCGGCGCCATAGGCGGCTCGGATGGATCGGCAGGCTCGATCAGCGCGCGCAGGATGACCCGGACTTCCTCCTCGACGGAGCGCCCGTTCTGCGCCGAGCGCAGTCGCAGATAGGTCTTGAGAGATTCGTCCAGCTTGCGGATGGTCAGGCTCGCCATGACCGCCTCCCCAGCATTGCCCTTGTGAAGGCAATGCTAGCAGAAAATGATAGCAGTGCAATCAGTAGACATAATGCCGATTGGTGAGCCTAGCTATTTGCCGCCGTCATTCCGGGCTCGCGCTTCGCGCGCCCCGGAATGACGAGTGGAGAGAGCGGGGCTCTCAGGTCACAGCCTGAGCACCGCGAACAGAATGCCGATGAAAGTCAGCGCGATGACCCACAGCGCGATGGCGCGCCAGCGGCTCTTCTTGCCTTCGGTGCGGCCCATGGCGGCGATGGTTTCCGGCGACAGGCGCAAGCCGTCGCGGGTCATGGTCTCCATGTGCTCCAGCACGGCGGCGGCGCGGGCGGCGAGCACGGGCAGGGTCGCGCTGAGCCGGACCAGGTCGCCGACGCCGGACACGGCGCCTTCGATGCGGCCGAGCGGGCCGAGATTACGCTCGATCCATTCGCGCACCACGGGATCGGCGACCTTCCAGATGTCGAGCTTGGGATCGAAGCCGCGCGCGACGCCCTCGACCACCACCATGGTCTTCTGCAGCAGGATCAGCTCCGGCCGGGTGCGCATGTCGAACAGGCCGGTGACCTCGAGCAGCAGGGTCAGCAGCTTGGCCATCGAGATTTCTTCGGCCGTGCGGTTGTGGATCGGCTCGCCGATGGCGCGGATGGCCTGTGCGAAATTCTCCACCGAATGATGCGGCGGCACGTAGCCGGCCTCGAAATGCACTTCGGCGACGCGGCGATAGTCGCGGGTGATGAAGCCGAGCAGGATCTCGGCGAGGAAGCGCCGCTCCTTCATGCCGAGCCGGCCCATGATGCCGAAATCCACCGCGACCAGCCGTCCCTGCTGGTCCAGGAACAGGTTGCCCGGGTGCATGTCGGCGTGGAAGAAGCCGTCGCGCAGCGCGTGGCGGAGAAAGCTCTGGATCACCTTGCGGCCGACGTCGGGCAGATCGACATTGGCCTCTGCGAGCCGGGCGTGATCGTTCAGCGCGATGCCGTCGATCCACTCCATCGTCAGCACGGTGTTGGCGGTGCGATCCCAGTCGACCGTGGGTACGCGGAAGTCCGGATCGTCCTTGATGTTTTCCGCCATCTCGGAGAGCGCAGCGGCCTCCAGGCGAAGGTCCATCTCCATCGCGACCGAGCGCGACATCGTGTTGATGACCTCGACCAGCCGCAGCCGCCGCGCCTCCGACGAATGCGCCTCGGCCTTTTCGGCGACGAAGAAGAAATCGGAGAGGTCGCGGCGGAAGCGCGAGGCGACGTTCGGCCGAAGCACCTTCACCGCGACCGGACGACGAATGCCGTCGCGCTCGACCTCGCCGCGATGCACCTGCGCGATCGAGGCGGCGGCGACCGGAGGACCGAGATGCGTGAACAGCTGGCTGATCGGGCGCTCGAGCGCGGTGGCGATGACCGCCTCGGCCTCGGCCTGCGGGAATGGCGGCAGCCGGTCCTGCAGCGATTCGAGGTCGCGCGCCATGATGACGCCGACGACGTCGGGCCGCGTCGCCAGGAACTGGCCGAGCTTGAGATAGGCCGGGCCCATGCGCTCCAGCGCCCGCGACAATCTTGGCCCGGACTTGGCGCCGGGGCGCTCGACGAGGCGCGCCAGCTTCAGCGCGAGCTGGCCCGGCGGCGGCGCCAGGCTCGGATCGACGGCGCCGAACACGCCCTCGCGCGCGAACACGAAGGCGGCCCGGGCGAGCCGCGTAATGTGGGTGAGTGCGGAGATCACAAACGCCAGCCGGAATGAAGCGCGACGATGCCGCCGGAGAGAGTCTGCCAGGACACGCGGGAGAAGCCGGCCGCCGAGATCATCTCGGCGAAGGCGCTGGGGCGCGGAAACTGGCGGATCGATTCGACGAGGTAGCGGTAGGACTCGGCATCGCCGGTGACGGCGCGGCCGAGCTGCGGGATCACGTTGAAGGAGAACAGGTCGTAGAGCTTGTCGAGCCCGGGCATCTCGACGGTGGAGAATTCCAGGCACAGGAAGCGCCCGCCATGCTTGAGCACGCGGAAGGCCTCGGCGAGCGCGAGCTCGATCTGCGGCACGTTGCGGATGCCGAAGGCGATCGTATAGGCGTCGAAGGAGCGGTCGGGAAAAGCGAGCTTTTCGGCATTACCCTCGACGAACGAGACCTTGTCGTCGAGATATTGCTTCAGCGCGCGCTGCCGGCCGACCTCGAGCATGTCGCCATTGATGTCGCACACGGTGGCATGGAAGCCTGAGCCGGCCTTCCGGGCGGCGCGGAAGGAGATGTCGCCGGTGCCGCCGGCCACGTCGAGCAGCGCGAACGGCGCATCGCTCTTCGGCGGGTTCAGCGTGTTGATCATGATGTCCTTCCAGACGCGGTGCAGTCCGCCCGACATCAGGTCGTTCATCAGGTCGTAGCGCTGTGCCACGCTGTGAAACACGTCGTTCACCAGCGTCTGCTTCTCGCCCAGAGGCACGTCCCTGAAGCCGAAATGAGTGGTTTGGTCCGGCTGATCCATCACCCTTACTCCGATACGGCACCATAGCGCTGATGCGGCCAAGGCGCTATCACGTCAGCCGGACAAGGTGAATGGTCGCGGATGCAAAAGGTGAAATGAGCCGGCATGCCTGAGCTGCCCGAAGTCGAGACCGTCCGGCGCGGGCTGCAGCCCGTCATGGAAGGCGCCGTCATCGTCAAGGCCGAGGCCCGGCGCGGCGATCTCAGGTTTCCGTTCCAGCCCGATTTTGCGAAGCGCCTGCAGGGCCAGACCGTCAGGGGACTCGGCCGGCGCGCCAAATATCTGCTGGCCGACCTCGGCTCCGGCGACGTGCTGCTGATGCATCTGGGCATGTCCGGCTCGTTCCGGGTGATCAAGCCGGAGCACGAGGAGACGCCGGGCGAGTTTCACTATCCGCGCGGCAAGGACAGCGTGCACGACCATGTCGTGTTTCACATGTCGTCTGGCGCCGACATCGTGTTCAACGATCCGCGCCGCTTCGGCTTCATGAAGATCATCGGCCGCGGCGAGATCGAGACCGAGCCGCATCTGAAGGATCTCGGGCCAGAGCCGCTCGGCAACGAATTCGATGCCGCCATGCTGGCGCGCGCCTGTGCCGGCAAGAAGACCAGCCTCAAGGCGGCGCTGCTCGACCAGCGCGTCGTCGCCGGGCTCGGCAACATCTATGTCTGCGAGGCGCTGTTCCGCGCCCATCTGTCGCCGCGACGGCTGGCGGCGACGTTGGCAACGAAGAAGGGCGAGCCCACGGATCACGCCAGGCGTCTGGTGGAAGCGATCCACACCGTGCTCAACGAGGCCATCCGCGCCGGCGGCTCGTCGCTGCGCGATCACCGCCAGACATCAGGCGAACTCGGCTATTTCCAGCATTCGTTCCAGGTCTATGACCGCGAGGGCGAGCCGTGCCGGACGGATGGCTGCGAGGGTGTGGTGAAGCGTTTCGTGCAGAACGGGCGGTCGACGTTCTGGTGCCCGAAGTGCCAGAAGTGATGCAGCGGCCGACGAGCCGGCATGGCCGGCTTGCCCCAGTCTGCTTGTGACGGACGGGGGTGGGGGTATACTGCCGCCATGGCTGTCAGCTCGCCCGATCTGAAAGCATTCCTGCTCGCGACGCCGTTCTTCGGCGGCCTGCCCGATGCGAGCCTCGATCTGCTGGTCTCGATGCTGGTCGCGCGTGAGTTCGAGAGCGGCGCCGTGGTCGTCGCCGAAGGCGAGGCGGGTCGTTCGATGTTCGTCGTGCACAGCGGCACGCTGGAGGTGAGCGAGCGCCTGGAGACGGGCGTTGCGATCCATATGTCGCGTCTCGAGCCCGGCGATTTCTTCGGCGAGATGACCCTGCTCGACATGCAGAACAGATCGGCCACCGTCGTCGCGGAAGCGCCGACCGTATTGTACGAGCTGACGGCGCAAAAGCTGTATGCCTTCTACAAGGCTGACATCCACGCCTATGTGATCGTGCTGCAGAACATCAATCGCGAGCTATGCCGCCGCCTGCGTCGCGCCGATGCGCGGATCAAGCAGCTGGAGATGCGCGAGGCTGGAGAGCGCTAGGCCCGGTTGGATTCGGTGGACTCGATCCCGCGGTCGGTGATGTTTCCCTCGCTCCGCTTGCGGGGCGAGGGAGCGCACCGCATTTGCGGTAGCTCGTATCCGATGACGACCACAGCCCGCCTTTACAGCCCCGCCTTCCAGTTGATGCCATTGTCGGCCCAGGTCGGGTAGGCCCGCGTCACCGGCAGCTTCGCTTCCTCGGCGGGCGGCGTCAGCATGATCGGGAATTCGACCTCGGCGTGCTCGCTCGCGTCCTTCAGCTCGCCAGCGTCATGCATGACGTGGTCGCCGGCGAGCTTGCCCGCGGTCCAGCGCCACAGGCTGCGAATCTCCTGCGCCGACTTGCCGGCCGCATCGAATTCGCTGACGCCGAGACCGGCGGCGAGCGCGTCCTGGTGGTCGTTGCGCATCATGATGAAGGGCTGCGCCAGCACTTCTGCGATGTCGCGCGGCGCGTCGGCGTCGAGTGCAGTCGTCGCATCGGTGACGCGATGGCCGCCGCGGATCGGGGCCTGGTTGAGCACGAAGGCAAACGGCTTGCGCCAGGCGCGCACGACGCTCAAGGTCGGTGCCGTCGCTTCGATGTCGGCGACGCTCGGACGCGCCGGAATGAGGCACAGATCGCAGTGGCGGATCGCGGCCGTCGTGGATGCCGTGATGCCGGCCCCGGTGTCGATCACGCAGAGGGTGACGCCGTCGCGGGCCAGCGCTTCGAGGCGAGGCTCGATCGTCTTGGCATCGTAGACGGCTTCGACGATCGGCTCGCTCGCGGCGCGGCGCGCCTGCCATTTGGTCAGCGTGCCCTGACGGTCGGTCTCGATCACGCGCACCTTGTGGCCGGCCTGCTGGGCCGCCACGGCCAGACCAATCGCCAGCGTGCTCTTGCCGCTGCCGCCCTTCTGCGTGGCCAAAACGATCGTGTACATCGGGAGACAGTCCTTCGGATGTTGACGGAACTTATGAGAACGCCAAAGCTGAGCGCATCGCGATCGCGGTGCAGAGCTATTCTCGCTCAGGACAGTCCCGGCCCGATCCAACTCATGAAGAGCGATCGCGGTGGTCCGAATCAGCACGCCGACAAAACTGTTCGAACTATTTCACGCTCGGCCTGTGCCTGCACAGACCGGTTGACTACGGCGGGAGCCGTTCCGAGTTGATAGCAAGGTGCTAGGAAGTTGAGTGGCAGCGAGCCGCGGGCGAGCGATCGGCATCGCCGAGCATCATCCCATGCAGTCGCGATGCTGCACGTCCGATCCCCGCCGGCCGCCGTTGGGCCCTTAATTTTTTCTAAAACGACATGCTTAACATTGCGTAAACGCCGCCGCGCCGCAGGGCGCGGCGGCATGATCGCGATGCCGGACCGGTTTGGCGCAGGCGCTACTTCCGCACGCAGATCACGCGCACCGTCGCCGCCTTGGCGTCGAGCGAGGTTCCGTCGGGCTTGACGCCATGCGTGGCGAGAAAGGCGCGCGTCGCATCGGCGCTGACCATCACGACCTGCGTCGATGGGATCAGCGCCGTGCCGGCGAGGACGCCGGGCTTGAGCAAGGTGACGCCGGCGAACTTGCCGTCGCCGTCGAGCGCCGCCGCTCCGGAAAAGCCGAGCCCGGGCGCCGGCGCCAGCGAGGCGTCGCCGGCGCCATTGCCGGCGAGCTGCGCCTTGACGGTGCTGATCGCGGCACCGCCGCCCTGGCTCTGCGGATCGGCGATGCCGACGATGTCGACCGACGATTTCGCACTGCCGCCCGACAGCGCCAGCGGCTTCAGGCCGCGCGCGCCGTAGATGCGCAGCAGCGCCAGGCCGCGCTCCTTGTCCTCGGCCACGCGCTCGGCATGGCCGAAACCGGGAATGGTGATCGCCACGCAGGCATCGGTCACCTCGCGATCGGCGATGATGGCGCCGTCCTGGGTAGCGATGATGCCGGTGCCGTAATCGACGCGGCGCCGTGGCGCGGGCTGCGCGGCCAATGTCGACGGAAACGCGGTGAAAGCGCTCGACATCGCGATCACGACCGGCTCGACCGTGTTCTCGGTGGCCTGATCGTAGAGGATGGTCAGGATACGCACCTCGTCGCCCCGAAAGGTGCCGCGGATGTAGAACTTCTTCAGGTTCTGCAGGCCCGAGAGCACGAAGAAGTCGGGCTTCACCACGCTGTAGTCGACGGTGCGGCCGGGCTCCTTCTTCTCGCGGTCGGCGAGCGCCGCGGTGGTCGGGTTCGCCTCCTTGCGGCGTGACAGCACGACCTGCACGGTGCCGGTGGGCGAGGTCCATTTCGAGCCGGTGCCGTCGCTGGTCTGTTGCGGCACCAGCTTTGCGGGAATGCCGAGCCGTGCGCCGCTGACCGGCTCGGTCACGAGCTTCCAGCCGACGCCCTCCTGCTTGCGGCGCGCGGTGTCGGCGAGCACGGCGCGCTCCTGCGGGTTCAGCACGCCGGTCGGCTTGCCGCCGACGAGCTTCTGGTATTCCTTGATCGCGTTGACCATGCGCTCGCTGACGTCGCCGGTGATCGCGCCATTGTACTGGCCGACCCAGGCGAGATCGGATTGCAGCGCGAGCCGCTCGGCCTGGCTCATCGCATTGGCGGTGTCGGCGGGAGCCTGCACGCCCGGGCGCGCCGGCTGGGTCGCGACGGGCTTGGGCTTGGCGCCCGGCGACGCGCCCTGCGGCGTCTGTGCCTGCGCCGACGCGCATGCGGCGATCCCGCAGATGAAGGTTGCCGTGGCCAGCCGTCTCATGACAAATCCCGATGCTCTTGCCGCGCCGCTAAATAAGCACATCTGCTTGGTCGGTCACAATCCGGCGAGGGTTCAGTGCGGAGAGCCGGCGTCTTCGCTACGGGCCGACAATGGGCTGACAGCGGTGCGGCAGCGGAAGGACGGTGTAACGATGCTGAGCGACGAAGAACTGGAGCGCTATGCCCGTCACATCGTGCTGCGCGACGTCGGCGGTCCCGGCCAGGCGGCGCTGAAGCGGGCGTCGGTGCTGGTGGTCGGCGCAGGCGGCCTCGGCGCACCGGCGCTGATGTATCTCGCCGCGGCTGGCGTCGGCACGATCGGCGTGGTCGACGACGACGTCGTGTCGCTGTCGAATCTGCAGCGCCAGGTCATCCATGCGACCCCCGACATCGGCAGACCCAAAGTCGAGAGCGCCGCCGAGCGCATCAACGCGCTCAATCCGCATGTGAGCGTCATGGCGCATCGGACCTGGCTCAATGCCGACAACGCGCTCGATCTGATCGGCGCTTATGATCTCGTGCTCGACGGCTCCGACAATTTCGACACCCGCTATCTCGTCTCCGATGCCTGCTTTCTGGCCGCGCGGCCGCTGATCACCGGCGCGCTCGGCACCTTCGATGCGTCGCTGACGACGATCCGGGCGCATGAGCGGAATGAGAAGGGCCAGTTTAATCCGACCTATCGCTGCCTGTTCCCCGAGCCGCCGCCGCCCGGCACGGTGCCCGCCTGCGCCGAAGCCGGCGTCATGGGTGCGCTCGCCGGCATGCTCGGCTCGATGATGGCGCTGGAGGCGATCCGCGAGATCGTCGGCTTCGGCGAGGGGCTGGTGGGACGGCTCTTGATGCTGGACGCGCGCACGATGCGCTTCGAGACCCTGCGCTATGGGCGCGATCCCGCCAATCCGCTGAATGGTGATGGACCTGTCATTGCGGACTTGAGCGCGCATCGGAAGTGACGGCCGCTTGAGTCGAGAGGCGCGCCACAAATTCACTGTCGTCCCGGACAAGCCCGGCGACGCAACGCGTCGTCGGGCGCCGATCCGGGACCATACTCCGTGTATGCAATGAGGCGCACGGAACGGGTCATCTGCCTGTTCCAGACATCACGCGGTATGGGTCCCCGCGTTCGCGGGGACGACACCGAGTTTGTTGCGCGACCTGGACTCGCATGACGCTCAGCCCGGCTGACCGCGCTCGCTGTCCATATGCACCAACTGCGCCTCCGGATAGCGCTCTCCGGCGGCGACACCAATCGGGAAGGCCTTGTCCAGCGCGGCGAGTTGGACCTCGGTGAGCTTGACGCAGAGCGCGCCGAGCGCCTCGTCGAGACGGTCGCGGCGGCGGGCGCCGACCAGCGGGACGATGTCGTTGCCCTGCGCGGCCACCCAGGCGATCGCGACTTGCGCCGGCGTGGCGCCGACCTCGCCTGCCAGGCTGCGCAGCGTGTCGACCAGGCTGAGATTGCGATCGAGATTGTCGCCACTGAAGCGCGGCGAATGGCCACGGAAATCAGCGGCGTTGGCGCGGTCCTTCGACCAGTGCCCGCTGATCAGCCCGCGCGACAGCACGCCATAGGCGGTGATGCCGATGCCGAGTTCGCGGCAGGTTTGCAGAATGTCGCTCTCGATGCCGCGCGAGATCAGCGAATATTCGATTTGCAGATCCGAGATCGGGTGCACCTTGTGCGCCCGGCGAATCGTCTCTGAACCGACCTCCGACAACCCGATATGCCTGATGTAGCCGGCCTGTTTCAGCTCGGCCATCGCGCCGATCGTGTCCTCGATCGGCACCTTGGGATCGAGCCGCGCCGGGCGGTAGATGTCGATGGCGTCGACGCCGAGCCGCTGCAGCGAATAGGACAGGAAGGTTCTGACAGCTTCGGGCCGGCTGTCATAGCCGAGCCAGCTCTTGTCGGGGCCGCGCAGGGCGCCGAACTTCACGGAGATCTGCACGTTGCGCGGACCGGCCGAGGCCAGCGCCTCGCGGATCAGCATCTCGTTGTGGCCCATCCCGTAGAAGTCGCCGGTGTCGAGCAGCGTGATGCCGGCGTCGAGCGCGGCGTGGATGGTGGCGATGCTCTCGGACCGGTCGGTGGGGCCGTAGAAGTCCGACATGCCCATGCAGCCTAGTCCGATGACCGAAACGTCGGGGCCGGTCGAGCCGAGTTGGCGGGTTTGCATGATCAATCTCCTCTTGCTGGCGCAGGCGGCTTGGTGGCCCGCCCGGACAACGCGGATATCGGCGCATTTTCGCGGCTCGAAAAGCTGGACAATTCCGAATGGACTGTTCAGCATATCGAACAATGAGCGAGCCGGACCTCCGCGATCTTCAAGCCTTCGCTGCCGTGGCTCGCAGCGGCAATTTCCGCCGCGCTGCGCGCGAGCAGGGACTCGCGGCATCCAGCCTCAGCCAGCGGCTCAAGGAGCTGGAGCAGCGGCTCGGCGTCCGGCTGCTCAACCGGACCACGCGGAGCGTCGGCCTGACGCAGGCCGGCGAGGCGCTGCTGGCACGGCTCGAGCCTGCGATGGCCGAGATCGAAGCGGCGATCCATCAGGTGCGCGGCCAGCAGCAGGTCGCGGCGGGGCGCCTGCGCATCAATGCGCCGCCGCCCGCGGTCGATCTGGTGCTGGCGCCGATGGTCGCGCCGTTCCTTCAGGCCTATCCGCTGATCGAGCTCGAGATCGTCGCCGACAGCGGTTTCGTCGACATCGTGCAGGCCGGGTTCGATGCCGGCGTGCGCTATGGCGAGCACCTGGCGCAGGACATGATCGCCGTGCCGCTCGGCGAAACGCAGCGCTACGCCATCGTCGCCTCACCGCAATATGTTGCGCAGCATGGCCGTCCCGCGCATCCGCGCGACCTGCTGCAGCATGGCTGCATTCGCACGCGCTTCTCGTCCGGTGCGATGCTGGATTGGGAGTTCGAGAAGGACGGGCAGGTGATCAGGATCGCGCCGCCGGCTCGGCTGATCGCGGTCCAGCTCGGTCTGGCCTTCCGTGCCGCCTGCGACGGGGTCGGCTATTGGGCGACATTCGAGGGACATGTGCGCGATGCGTTGGCGGCTGGCCGCCTCGTCAGCGTGCTGGACGACTGGTGCCCGCCGTTCCCCGGACCATATCTGTATTATCCGAGCCGCCGGCAACCGCCGCCGGCGCTGGCGGCGTTCGTCGCGTTCGTCGGGGAGTGGCGGAAGCGCGCGGGCGCCCCGCACCAGCTGCCGTCCCGGCCTTGAGCCGAGACCCATAACCACCAGCGTGAACGAGACGATGACGACCAGCGATGTCCCACGCGGACATTACGCGGTACGGGTCCCTGCGTTCGCAGCGACGACGCTGATTATGGGGTCGAGTGACCGGCCTACAACATGCTCGGCAGCACGCGGTCCGGCGGGCGGTGGTTGTCGAGGAAGGTCTTGATGTTGATGATGACCTTCTCGCCCATCTCGACGCGGCCTTCGATGGTGGCCGAGCCCATGTGCGGCAGCAGCGTCACCTTGCCGGCCTTGGCGAGCCGGACCAGGCGCGGATTGACCGCGGGCTCGTGCTCGAACACGTCGAGACCGGCGCCGGCGATATCGCCGGCCTCGATCAGCCGCGTCAGCGTCTCCTCGTCGATCACCTCGCCGCGCGCGGTATTGACGATGTAGGCGTCCTTGCGGATCAGCTTCAGCCGCCGTGCCGACAGCAGATGGAACGTCGCCGGCGTGTGCGGGCAGTTGACCGAGATGATGTCCATCCGCGCCAGCATCTGGTCGAGGCTCTCCCAGTAGGTAGCGCCGAGCTCGTCGGCGATCACGGGAGCGACCGGGCGGCGGTTGTGATAGTGGATCTGCAGGCCGAAGGCGCGGGCGCGCCGCGCCACGGCCTGGCCGATGCGCCCCATGCCGATGATACCGAGACGCTTGCCGCCGATGCGGTGGCCGAGCATCCAGGTCGGCGACCAGCCCGCCCAGTTCTTGCCCTCGGTGAGGATCGAGGCGCCCTCGATCAGCCGCCGCGGCACGGCGAGGATCAGCGCCATGGTCATGTCGGCGGTGTCCTCGGTGAGGACCTTCGGCGTGTTGGTGACGGTGATGCCGCGCGCTACCGCCGCCGCGACGTCGATGTTGTCGACGCCGTTGCCGAAGTTGGCGATCATGCGCAGCTTGCAATCGGGCTGATTGAGAATGTCGGCGCTGATGTGGTCGGTGACGGTCGGAACCAGCACCTCGGCGGTGCGCACGGCGTCGGCGAGCTGTTCCTGGCTCAACGGCTCGTCGTCGAGATTGAGCCTGGCGTCGAACAGCTCGCGCATGCGCGTCTCGACCGAGTCCGGCAGCTTGCGTGTCACCACGACGAGGGGCTTTTTCCTACCTGACATGTGCTGCTCTCATGAGATCCTTCAGACCTCATTAACCGGGTTCGCCGAAACTACCGTCGTCGCCTGAGAGCGGCGCTTCCCTGGACTGGTCGTGTCGGATCTCGCAGGTGGGCCGATCCGTCCCTGACAGGGCTTCGCGAGCGATTCTCAGGCGCTTCCTGGCCGCTTGTGTTCGGTCCTGTCTAGCAGAAGGCCCGGCCAAGACAAGAAGCCAACGGCAGGTCGGGACTGGCGCTTTCGGCAAGCCCTCTCCGAGCACGAAGGGGGGCAGCCGGGCGGTTCGATGGGGATCGGGCGAAGGATCGCAACGCAATCCGCTTTGATCGGAGCGCGGGTCGATCCTTTCGAGGGAGAGTGAGTTGAGTAAATTGACGTTGTGGCGTTTCGGTGCTGTCGTGGTGCTGCTGGTCTGTCTGTTCGACGTTGCCGTCGGCAGGGGCGGCGTTGCGGCGAAGGACTCCGTTCTCACCACCAGCGGCCTGCCGGTGCCGCGCTATGTCAGCCTGAAGTCGGATCATGTGAACGTTCGCGCCGGTCCGACCAAGGACAACGACGTGGCCTGGGTCTATACGCGCTCCGGCCTGCCGGTCGAGATCACCGCGGAATATGAGAACTGGCGCCGCGTGCGCGATTCCGAAGGCTCGGAGGGGTGGGTCTATCACTCGTTGCTGTCGGGGCGCCGCACGGCGGTGGTCACGATGAAGAACAAGGACGATCTCGCCCCGATCTACGAGAGCGCCGACGCGACCAGCGCGGTCACAGCGCGGCTGCAGGCCGGCGTTGTCGCGCAGGTGAAGAAATGCGGCAATGGCTGGTGCCGCGTGCTCGGCAATGGTTTCGAAGGCTGGATCCAGCAGCAGCGGCTGTGGGGCGTCTACGCCGACGAGCAGGTCAATTGAAGGCCCAGGTCAGCGCAATGCGCTGACCTCCATCCTGACGCGCTCCCGACACAAAAATGCCCGCAGCGGGTGCGGGCATGGTGCTTCGATGAAGACCTTCCGGAGGCTCAGCGCTTCTTGCGCAGCCGGACGACCATGTCGATCCGGGCGATCTCGTAACCTTCGGGCGCCTCCGGCAGCTTCGACAGCGCCAGATGCTGGTCCGGGATGTCGACCAGCTCGTGGTTGTTCTCGAGATAGAAGTGATGGTGGGCGGTGACGTTGGTGTCAAAATACGTCTTCGTGCCGTCAACGCTGACCTGGCGCAGCAGGCCGGCGTCGGTCAGCTGGTTCAGCGTATTATACACCGTGGCGAGCGAGACCGGAACCTTGGCCAGCGTCGCTTCCTCATAGAGCATTTCGGCGGTCAGATGCCGCGCGCCCTTGCCGAACAGCAGCCAGCCGAGGGCCATGCGCTGGCGGGTCGGGCGCAGCCCGGCCGCCTGCAGCATCTCGTTGACGTCGTGCCATGGGCAGCCATTGAGTGCTGGCTGCCGGCCGTTCCCGAGATCCGGGTTGCCGCGGTCATGACCACTCATCGAGGCGTTGTTGCTGACATCCACTTCAAGCACCGCACAATCTCGCTCTCATCCACAACCGATATAGGAAGAAACCCATTCAGATGCAAGCTTATCGCAACTAACGTATCTAGAACGCTCCTAAACTGCATTTGCCGCGCGGTTCGGGCGCCGGCCCTGGTGCTGCGTCGATTTACCTGGATACGCGCATTGACGCCGCAATCCTCTATGTTAGAGAGCGCCCGGACCCGATTTGCCCTGCCATGGTGAGCGCCGCCGGCCGTGATGGCCATGTGCGCGAATCCAGGCGTCGTTAGGCCCGCCGCTGACAGCGGTCATGTTCGCCAAGTGCGATGGCCCAGCCTTCGTGCCGACGCGATGACCGGCCAGCGCGGCGCGGAAGGGGGCGGCGCGCGGGAAGGGTCCATGTCGCGCGGCACAAATTCCACCGGGGATCGTTGAGAAAGGCCACCAAGCATGCTGGATCGGCGCAGCGCATATGAATACGAGGACCTGCTGGCCTGCGGCCGCGGGGAGCTGTTCGGCCCTGGCAATGCACAACTGCCGCTGCCGCCGATGCTGATGTTCGATCGGATCGTCGAGATCTCCGAGACCGGCGGCGAGTTCGGCAAGGGCGTCGTCCGCGCCGAGCTCGACGTGAAGCCGGATCTCTGGTTCTTCGGCTGCCATTTCAAGAATGATCCGGTGATGCCGGGCTGTCTCGGCCTCGATGCGATGTGGCAGATGGTCGGCTTCTACCTCGGCTGGACCGGCGGCGCGGGGCGCGGCCGTGCGCTGGGCCTCGGCGATCTCAAGTTTTCCGGCCAGGTGCTGCCGACCGCCCGCAAGGTTGTGTACAACGTCGACATCAAGCGCGTGATGCGCTCAAAGCTGGTGCTCGGTATTGCCGACGGGTGGCTTTCGATGGATGGCGAGATTATCTATCGCGCCAAGGACCTGAAGGTCGGCCTGTTCAAGCAGGGCGCCGCGCCGACTTGAACCGGCAGGCTGCGACCACAGACAGTGCAGCAGGCACGGCTGCAACACAACACACGAGCAAGGTGAGGCGGACATCATGAGGCGGGTTGTCATCACGGGCATGGGCATCGTCTCATCGATCGGCAACAACACCCAGGAGGTGCTCGCCAGCCTGTACGAGGCGAAGTCCGGTATCTCCCGCGCCGAGAAATATGCCGAGCTTGGTTTTCGTTCGCAGGTGCAAGGTGCGCCGACGCTGAATCCCGCCGACGTGGTCGACCGCCGCGCCATGCGCTTCCTCGGCGAGGGGGCGGCGTGGAATCATGTCGCCATGGAGCAGGCCATCCTCGATTCCGGGCTGGAGCCGACCGACGTCTCCAACGTCAGAACCGGCATCATCATGGGCTCAGGCGGGCCATCGACGCGCACGCTGGTGGAAGCGGCCGACATCACCCGCACCAAGGGCCCGAAGCGCGTCGGTCCGTTCGCCGTGCCGAAGGCAATGTCGTCGACGGCCTCGGCGACGTTGGCGACCTGGTTCAAGATCAAGGGCGTCAACTACTCGATCTCCTCGGCCTGTGCGACGTCCAATCATTGCATCGGCAATTCCTACGAGATGATCCAGTACGGCAAGCAGGACGTGATGTTCGCCGGCGGCTGCGAAGAGCTCGACTGGACGCTGTCGGTGCTGTTCGACGCGATGGGTGCGATGTCGTCGAAGCACAACGACACGCCCGCCACCGCGTCGCGGCCCTATGACGTCACGCGCGACGGCTTCGTGATCGCCGGCGGCGCCGGCGTCCTCGTGCTGGAAGAGCTCGAGCACGCCAAGGCGCGCGGCGCCAAGATCTACGGCGAGATCGTGGGCTACGGCGCGACGTCCGACGGCTACGACATGGTGGCGCCGTCGGGCGAGGGCGCTGAGCGCTGCATGCAGCTCGCGCTGTCGACCGTGAAGACCAAGATCGACTACATCAATCCGCATGCGACCTCGACACCCGCCGGCGATCCGCCGGAGATCGAGGCGATCCGCAAGGTGTTCGGCCGCGGCGAGAAATGTCCGCCAATCTCGGCGACCAAGGCGCTGACCGGCCACTCGCTCGGCGCCACCGGCGTCCAGGAAGCGATCTATTCGCTGCTGATGATGAAGAACGGCTTCATCTGCGAGAGCGCCAACATCACCGAGCTCGATCCCGCCTTCGCCGACATGCCGATCGTGCGCAAGCGCATCGACAACGCCAAGCTCGGCACCGTACTGTCGAACTCGTTCGGCTTCGGCGGCACCAACGCGACGCTGGTGTTCAAGCAGCTCGACGCCTAAGATTTCCAACAGCACTGGTTTCGTCGGCATCATGGCCGGGCAGCAGCGCGAAGCTCATTCTTCGCACCGATGTCCGGCTATTGGCGTCTCGAAGGCGGAACGATCATCCTGGCTGGGTCGATCCCGGCATGACGAAGGAGAGACATCATGCAGGGACTGATGGCAGGCAAGCGCGGCCTGGTCATGGGCATCGCCAACGACCATTCGATCGCCTGGGGCATCGCCAAGACGCTGGCGGCGCACGGTGCCGAGATGGCCTTCACCTATCAGGGTGACGCGCTCGGCAAGCGCGTCCGTCCGCTCGCCGATGAGCTCGGCGTCAAGCACGTGTTGCCTTGCGACGTCGAGGACATCGCCAGCGTCGACGGCGTGTTCACCACATTGCGCGAGGCCTGGGGCGGGCTCGACTTCGTCGTCCATGCGGTCGCCTTCTCCGACAAGAACGAGCTCAAGGGCCGCTACGCCGAGACCTCGCGCGAGAATTTTGCGCGCACGATGCTGATCTCCTGCTTCTCCTTCACCGAGATCGCCAAGCGCGCCGCCGAGCTGATGCCGGAAAGCGGCGGCAGCATGATCACCTTGACCTTCGACGGCTCCAACCGCGTGATGCCGAACTACAACGTGATGGGTGTCGCCAAGGCCGCGTTGGAAGCCTCGGTGCGCTATCTCGCCGCCGACTACGGCCGCCGCAGCATCCGTGTCAACGCGATCTCGGCCGGCCCGGTGCGCACGCTGGCGGGCTCGGGCATCGGCGATGCCCGCTTCATGTTCGCCTTCCAGCAGAAGCACTCGCCGCTCGGTCGCGGCGTGACCCTGGAGGAGCTTGGCGGCTCGGCGCTCTATCTGCTGTCGGAGCTGTCCGGCGGCGTCACCGGCGAGATCCACTACGTCGATTCCGGCTACAACGTGATCTCGATGCCGCGCCCCGAGGATCTCAAGGCGGACTGACCTCCGCGCGCATCGGCGGTATCAGGGGAACGCGGGACTCCGTCCCCCGATCGACCCAAATTTTCCCAGTTGAAGACAATGTTCCTGAACGGCTAATCAGGAAGCATTGGCGCAACTCGTGTTGGTTGTTGCGACGACGCTGCGATGCATCATGACCGGTGCATCGGCCGCGGCCGTCAGCCAGCCGCTCGCGCCGGCAGCAAGACAAGTCGTGGGGGCGATTGATGCTGCGTTCGAAGGCCCGTGTCATCGCTCTCTGCGCGATGACCGGCATTGCGCTTGTAGCAGGGGGCGTCGGGCCGGCGCAGGCGCAATCGAGCGTCTGGGACTCCACGATCTCCAACACCAGCTGGTATGTGCCGACGGCGCAGCTGCTCGCCTACATGTCGCCGAAGACGGGCTTCTCCAATCCGGTCCCGATCGGTGACCAGACGTTGTGGACCTTGGGCACCGCGAGCAACGGCGCCTTCACCGGCACCAGCGTCGCGCAGCTCAGGATCGGGCTGGCGCTGCTGACGGACACCTCGACCATCCAGGGCTTCGTCACCACCAGCGGCCAGATCACCATGCTGTTCACGCCGACCGGCGGCGGCACTGCGACCGTCGGACTCGGCTATATGCGCAACGTCAACGGCGTGACCAGCATGGAAATGCAGATGATCACCGGCGACAGCCTGCTGGTGACGCATTGGGCCTACATGCTGCCCTATGATCCCGCGACCTTCACGCCGCCGCCGTCAGCACCGGTGCCGGCCAACTCCGTGCCGCAATGGGCGTGGACCGCCGGCACGCCTTGGCGGATCGTCAGTCCGACGTTGTTCGGCACGCAGGCGCCGGGCCGTTTCGTCATCACCAACTATCAGAACGGCTATTTCTGGGGTGCGGGCGTCGCACCGCCCGGCAGCGCCGCGGCGGGCTTCACGCTGCTCGGCTCGGTGACTCCCGAGGGCAGCCTGCTGTTCAACACCCTCTCGCGCGGCACCCTGACCAGCCTCTATGGCACGGCGAGCGGCAACGCCGCGGGCGCGCAGATGCTGGTGTCGACCTACGACCTTACCGGGAATTTGACTGGAGGACTGGCGACGATGTCGCTGATCCAGCCTTATGCGGATACGCTGCGGTCTGCGGGCGGCCGCGTCGGACTGGAGGCGGCTGACGTGCTGTACCGGCTGTCGATGACGTCGGCCGGCTGGACCGGATCGATGGTCTCGGGCTTTGCCGCGCTTGATAATCTCAGCGGTCCATCTCTCAGCGCCGCCGTGAAGCAGACGTTGCCGGTGTTGACCGGGGCGGCCTCGCAGGCGACCCATGTCAGCCAGCAGGCGTTCCGGCAGACGATGACCAACAGGCTCGACGATGTCGGCAGCATCGGCTGGGCCGCTGGTCGCAATGTCTGGATGCAGCCTCTCGGCGGCACCGCGCAGCAGACGGGGCGCGATGGCGTTCCCGGCTATGACGCCTCCGGCGGCGGTCTGGCGTTCGGCGCCGACGTCGCAGTCTCGTCCCGCGCCATCATTGGCGGCGTTCTCGGTTATTCTCATCACACGATCACGGGAAGCGACGCCGCCGTGCCGAACCGTCTCGGTCTCGCCTCCTATCAGCTCGGGCTCTATGGAGCCTACGCCATCACCCGTGATGTCCTCTTCGACTATCAGCTCGATGGCGGATCGACCGATAACGGCGAAAACCGGTCGCTGAGCTTCATGGGCGCATCCGCCGGCGGCAGCTATCGCTCCTACAGCGGCCATGCCGGCGCAGGCATCAAGACGCGCATTCCGCTGCAGGACGGATTCGCGCTCGTTCCAGCACTGCGCCTGGACTACGGCACGGTTCGCAGCAATTCCTACGGCGAGAACGGTGCCGGCGGTTTCAGCCTCAACGTCGATCCTCAGATCTATCAGGAGCTCGTGACGACGGCGCAGCTGAAAGCGGTCTACGCGCCCACCAGGCAGATTCGTCTGACCAGCGATATCGGCGTCGGCTACAACGCGCTGAATCAGCCGCTGCAGATCAGCGCGGCGTTCTCGGGCGGCGGCGAGAGCTTTGTCACCCATGGCCTCGGCCTGTCGCCATGGATCTATTCGGCGGGCCTTGGTCTTGTGGCCGCCGGCAACGACCGGCTCGACCTCAGCATCCGCTATGGCATCAACGCGACATCGTCCGGTCTCGTCCAGCAGTCGGGCCACGCGGTGCTGAAGATCAGGCTGTGACGCGCCGAGCTCGTCGTTCTATTCGCGCCCGAAATAGGCCGGCAAGCGCTGGTCGAGCCGGAATTTAAGCATCGAACGCGCCATGTCGCGCAGCACATTGTTGTTCGCAGCCTCCGGCGGCGAAGCGGGGAATGCGGAGTTGTCGACGTCCCCGGCGTGAGACGGCGGTCCGACGCCGGACGTCAGCCGTGAGAGCAGCGATCTGGAGCTCGTGGCAGGCTCGCGCGTCTCGAACGTCGCGCCGTCATAGAGCTGGATATCGATCATGGTGAAGACGTGGCTGATCCGGCCGAATCCCTCGCCCCGGTTGATGACACCGACGCCGGTAACCTCGTCGTTTGTCGAGGGTTCGCTGTCGGTCCGGCGGGTGATCACGAGGTAGCGAGCGCACCCTGCCGTGCCGGCCACCTTCCTGACGATGGGCGTGAGCTTCCCGTTCTCGGCCTTGACCGGTGGCGACTGATAGAACGGATCGAATGCGCCCTTGGGGACGCTGATGCGGCGGATCCCGCTATCACCCGCGGCTGCCTTCACACGCGCGTAGACGATGTCGTCGAAACCCCAGGACACCGGCACTTCGGCGTACTCGTTGCCCAGGCGGGTCATGCCGTTCTTCTGCACCGTGAAGGCATCGCCGAGCGCGGCGATCACCCCGACCTCGCACGGTCCGCCCTCGCGAAGGGCCGTCGTCGGCTTGGCTGCCTTGGCAGCGGTGCCCGCGGTCTTTGGCGCTGTTTTGGCATTCAGCGGCGCCGGCGCCGATTGCGCCAGGGCATTGGTGCATGACCAGATCACGGCCATGAACAGCGGCGCCAGTCGGCGAGAGATGGTCACTGGGAGAGCTCGTCGCATAAGGGAGAGGATTGGGCCAATGAAGCTCGTTCGAACCGTGTGAACGCGGGCGACGGCATCATTCGATCTTCAGATAGCTCGGCAGGTCGCGATCGAGCTTCGCCGCGACCAGAGTACGCAGCCGCTCGCGCAGGACGGTGCTGGAGGCCGCAGCCGCGAGAGGCTCGGGGAAGTCGGCATTGTTGAGCTTATTGAGAGGATCCTCGGTGAGCCTCATGGTCTCGGCCAGCCTGGCGCCGGTATCCGCCGAGAACGAGCTGATCTTCTCGTAGGATTGGCCGTCGATGAGCGTGATGTTGACGTTCGCAAACAGATGCGAGTGCCTGAGGATCGATCCGACCCCCTGATTGTAGGCGCCGATGCCTCTGAGCCTCAGGGTGGTGTTGGGAATGGTCGTCTCGAACCTGGTGACGACGAGGTAGCGTGCGCAGTTGGCATTCGTGGTGACGTTGCGCACGATCGAGGCCAGGCTCTCCTTCGGATCGGGCAGGAAGCGCGACGTCGGATGGTAGTACGGCTCGAACGCGCCTTTCGGATAGCCGATCCTGTGCACGGCCGGGTCGCCGCCGGTGGCCGCGCGCACGCGCGCCATGGCGAGGTCGTCCAGTCCCCATCCCGGCAACGTGACTTCGTCCTCTTCGATTTCAAACACGGTGAGGCCGAACTTGCTGACGGCGAGCTGGTCGCCGAGTGCGGCAATGACGCCAAGACGGCACGGACCGCTTTCGATGGCGCCTGGTTTCGCCATCGCCTTTGTCTTTCCGGAGGGTTTCTTGGCCGCGGGGGCGGCCTTGGGCGCCGTTGCTGACGGAGCCTGGGCCCAAGCCCCGGTTGCGAAGGCAGCGGCGAGGACGACGAGCGCAAGGCGGCGGATCGGCAGGAGCGGCACGGACATGGGGACGGTTCGAGAATGCAAGGTCGTCGGGAACTCGAACTTAGTTCGCCTGCGAAGGCGCACGCAACGGTTTCCGGTCGCCACGCGCAAGATTTGCGCTTGCACGCTCTGCGATCAGGAGGCCGCCGCCTGACCGTCACGCTTCCAGCGATAATATTTCATGATCCGGCCGTGCAGCGGGTCAGCTTCCTCCTTTTCCAGCACGAAGCCCTCGCGCTCGTACCAGCGCCACGCCTTGTCGTTGCCCTTCGCGCAGCGCAGCCACACTTCGTCGGGGAGCAGCTCGCGGGTGAAGGCGAGCAGCCGGCGGCCGAGCGAGCGGCCCTGATGGGACGGGGCGATCATCAGCTGGTCGAGATAGAGCGTGGGGACGTTGATCGCGAGCATCGCCGCGAGGCCGCCGCGGTCGTCGGCGACATACAGGCTCCAACCGCCAGCGACTTCGCGCGGCACGCGCTCCCTGAGGACCGCGAGCAGCCTCTCGCTCTGCGTTTCCAGGCCCGTCGAACACCAGCTCTCCATCCAGAGCCTGGCGACGGCGTCGTATTCGTCCGGGCGGGCAGGGCGGATGATAGGATGGTGCATGTGGGTGACCTTAAGCGGGGTGACGGCCTCTGCATCCGCAGCCGTGACCCGGGACGTGCGAGGGTGCGCGACCAATAGGACAACAAAAAAGGGCGGCTCGAAAGCCGCCCTTTGTGTTTCACTCGAATGGTGCCCCGGCTTTACTCGCCGGCGGCTTCGCGCGCCTCGGCGGGCGCGTCCTTCTGCTTGGCCTCGAGATCCTCGCCGGTGGTCTGGTCGACCGCCTTCATCGACAGCCGGGTCTTGCCGCGGTCGTCGAAGCCGAGCAGCTTGACCTTGACCTTGTCGCCTTCCTTGACGACGTCGGTGGTCTTCTGCACGCGCTTGTCGGCGAGCTGCGAGATGTGCACGAGGCCGTCGCGGGTGCCGAAGAAGTTCACGAAAGCGCCGAACTCCATCACCTTGACGACGGTGCCGTCATAGATCTGGCCGACCTCCGGATCGGAGGCGATCGACTTGATCCACTTGATGGCGGCCTTCATCGCCTCGCCGTCGTTGGAGGCGACCTTCACGGTGCCGTCGTCCTCGATGTTGACCTTGGCGCCGGTCTTCTCGACGATCTCGCGGATCACCTTGCCGCCGGTGCCGATCACTTCGCGGATCTTGTCGGTCGGGATCTTGAAGGTCTCGATGCGCGGCGCGTATTCGCCGAGCTCGGCGCGCGCGGCGGTCAGCGCCTTGGACATCTCACCCAGGATGTGGATGCGGCCTTCGCGGGCCTGGCCCAGCGCAACCCGCATGATCTCCTCGGTGATGCCCTCGATCTTGATGTCCATCTGCAGCGAGGTGATGCCGCTCTCGGTGCCCGCAACCTTGAAGTCCATGTCGCCGAGATGGTCCTCGTCGCCGAGAATGTCGGACAGCACGGCGAAGCGGCTGCCTTCCAGGATCAGACCCATCGCGATGCCCGCGGTCGGCCGCTTCAGCGGCACGCCTGCATCCATCAGCGCCAGCGAGGAGCCGCAGACGGTGGCCATCGACGACGAACCGTTGGACTCGGTCACCTCCGACACCACGCGCGTGGTGTAGGGGAACTCGTGATGCGGCGGCAGCACCGGGTGGATGGCGCGCCAGGCGAGCTTGCCGTGGCCAATCTCACGGCGCTTGGTGCCGCCGAGACGGCCGCTCTCACCGACGGAGTAGGGCGGGAAGTTGTAGTGCAGCAGGAACGTCTCCTTGTACGTCCCCGACAGCGCGTCGATGTACTGCTCGTCCTCGCCGGTGCCGAGCGTGGTTACGACCAGCGCCTGGGTTTCGCCGCGGGTGAACAGCGCCGAACCGTGGGCGCGGGGCAGCACGCCGACCTCGCAGACGATGTTGCGCACCGTCTTGGCGTCACGGCCGTCGATGCGCTTGCCGGTGTCCAGGATGTTCCAGCGGACGATCTTGGCCTCGAGCTCCTTGAACACGGCGGCGATCCGGAGCTTGTCGTATTTCGGCTCCTGCCCCTCGGGGAAGAAGTAGGCCATCACCTTTTCCTTGACGGCGCCGACGGCAGCATAGCGCTGCTGCTTGATCGGAATCGCGTAGGCGTTGCGCAGGTCCTGCTCGGCGATCCCGAGCATCTCCTTCTCGATCGCGCCGTTGTCGATGATCGCGACGTCGCGCGGCTCCTTGGCGGCCTTCTCGGCGAGCTCGATGATCGCGTTGATCACCGGCTGGAAGTGACGGTGACCGAACATCACCGCGCCGAGCATGATGTCCTCGTTGAGCTCCTTGGCCTCCGATTCCACCATCAGCACGGCGTCCGAGGTGCCGGCGACGACCAGGTCGAGCTGGGTGTCGGCCATCTCGTCGAGGGTCGGATTGAGGATGTATTCGTCATTGGCGAAGCCGACGCGGGCCGCGCCGATCGGACCCTTGAACGGAACGCCCGACAAGGTCAGGGCGGCCGACGCGCCGACCAGCGCCACGATGTCCGGATCGTTCTCCATGTCGTGCGACAGCACGGTCACGATCACCTGGGTCTCGTTGCGCCAGGCATCGACGAACAGCGGGCGGATCGGGCGGTCGATCAGGCGGGAGACCAGCGTCTCCTTCTCGGTCGGACGGCCCTCGCGCTTGAAATAGCCGCCGGGAATGCGGCCCGCGGCGTAGGTCTTTTCCTGATAGTCGACGGTCAGGGGCAGGAAGTCGACGCCCTCGCGCGGCGCCTTGGCGGCGACGACGGTCGCGAGCACGACGGTCTCGCCATAGGTGGCGACGACGGCGCCGTCAGCCTGACGGGCGATCTTGCCGGTTTCCAGCCTGAGCGGACGCCCACCCCAGTCGATCTCGACGGAATGCTTGGTAAACATGGGTATCTTCTTTCATGAGATGATCGAAGGCAGACCCCCCGGAAACAAAAAAACCATGCGCAAGATTGCAGGGCGCTGGAAAACGATCAGCGCCCTGCGATCCTGCCATGGTTTTCTTATTTCGGATGGCGTCCATCCTTCTCGTAAATAACGGGCACCTTGCCCGTTACGCCCAGCGGCCGGATTGCTGCTGAGGCGTACTGCATGGTCCGGGCAGGATCAGGCGAAGAGCGTATCTGCCTCTTTCCAGACCCAGCCGGACCGCACGATCCCGGACTCGCGAACGCCGCGATCGAAGCGGCGTCCTCGGCATCATGCCATCAACGCGCGCTGGACTGCGCGCGCTCATTCCAACGCGAAGCTCAACGACGGATGTTGTGCTTCTCGAGCAGCGCCTTGTAGCGCGCCTCGTCGTTCTTCTTCAGATAGTCCAGCAGCGAACGGCGGGTCGACACCAGCTTCAGGAGGCCGCGGCGGGAGTGGTTGTCCTTGCCGTGGGTCTTGAAATGGCTGGTCAGGTTGTTGATGCGTTCCGACAGGATCGCAACCTGCACCTCGGGAGAACCGGTATCACCGGCCTTGGTGGCGTTCGCCTTGATGATTTCCGCCTTGCGCTCTGCGGTCACCGACATCGTCAGTCTCTTTCGTTGCGACCGGAGCTGGCAGTCAGTCCGGTCAGGTTGAACACGCGCTTGGGGATGAGTTCGCCATTGCCAATTTCGGCAAGCGCCAGAAGGCGGCCTGCGACCGTGACATAGACTGTGCCGCTACTATTGGGCGCATCCCGTCCGCGCAACAAAACGGCCTGGCCCCTGTGGAGCCTTGCCGCATCAGCCCGAGTGACGGCCAGTGCCGGGATGTCGTCCAGCGCGGTCTCAACGGGCAGGAGTGCGTCGGCGAGGCTTCCCTCACCGGACGCGGCTCTATTGCACAAAGCCTCCAACTGTTCCAGCGGAATCATGTCGTTCTCGGTAAACGGACCCACCAGGGTCCGCCGGAGCGCGCTGATATGGCCGTAACAGCCGAGGAGGCGGCCCATGTCGCGGGCCAGCGCCCGGACATAGGTTCCCTTGCCGCATTCCGCCTCGAATACCGAATGGTCGGGGTCGGGCTGGTCGACGAGGGTCAGTTCATGGATCTCGACCGGGCGCGGCTGGAGCTCGACGACCTCGCCGTCGCGGGCGAGATCATAGGCGCGCTCGCCCTGGATCTTGATCGCGGAATAGCGCGGCGGCGTCTGCTCGATCCGGCCGGTAAATTGCGGCAGCAGCGCCCGGATCGCCGCGGCATCCGGCCGGCTGTCGCTGGTCTCGACGACCCGTCCTTCGGTGTCGTCGGTATCGCGCTCCTCGCCCCAGGTCACGGTGAAGCGGTAGCGCTTGCGGCCGTCCATCACGAAGGGAACCGTCTTGGTGGCTTCGCCCAGCGCGATCGGCAGGCCACCGGAGGCGAGCGGATCGAGCGTGCCGGCATGGCCGGCGCGCTTGGCCTGGAACAGGCGCTTCACCACCGCCACGGCCTGGGTCGAGGTCATGCCGATCGGCTTGTCGAGCACGACCCAGCCATGGACGTCGCGACGATCGCGGCGCGGCTGGTTGCCCTGACCGTTCCCTTGGCGCGGCTTGTTGCGCGGATCGTTGTTGTCGCGCGGCGGGCGTCCGTCGGCAGAATGGATCGTCTTGGCCGCGGTCGCTTCGGCGCTCGGCGCGTCGACAGTGCCGGTTTCGGGGGGAATGGTCATCAGCTCTCTTCCGAATCCGAATTGAGGTCTCTCTGCACCGCGGGTGTTCGCAGTAATTTCTCGATCCGTTCCGCTTCGTCGAATCGCTCGTCGACGCGGAAGCGGATGTCAGGTGCAAATTTCAGGTTAACGCGCCGCGCGATGTCGCCGCGCAGGAACTTCTTGTTGCGCTCCAGCGCGGTGAGCACGACGTCCGTATCCTGTCCGCCGAGCGGCATGATGTAGATCGTGGCGAGCTTCAGGTCGGGCGACATGCGGACTTCGGGCACCGTGATGATGTGTCCCTCCAGGTCCGGGTCGTGCACGTCACCGTGGCTGAGAATGTCGGCGACAGCGTGACGCACAGTTTCGGCCACGCGCAACTGACGCTGCGAGCCGCCGGAAGCGGCGCTTCCCCTCTGGTGATGGCGAGGCATTTTTCAAAAATCCAATGGATCGTCGCCCGGCGTGAGCACGGGCGAGAGGATCATTCTGATTGAGTTCAACGACGCTTCGTTAAGTTCAAGAGGCGCGGCGATTCCGCATGTTCACGGAATCGCTGCTCGCTCGAATTGCAGCGCTCTGTAGGATTCGGACTTACAGCGAGCGCTGGATGGTCTCCACGCGATAACACTCGATGACGTCGCCGACACGCATGTCGCCGTAGCTCTCGAAGGCCATGCCGCATTCCTGGCCGGCCTGCACTTCCTTCACTTCGTCCTTGAAGCGCTTCAGGGTCGACAGCTTGCCCTCGTGAACCACGACGTTGTCGCGGATCAGGCGGACATTGGCGCCGCGTTCGACAGTGCCGTCGGTGACGCGGCAGCCAGCGACCTTGCCGACCTTGGAGATGTTGAACACCTCCAGGATCTGCGCATTGCCGAGCATGGTTTCCCGAAGCGTGGGGGCCAGGAGGCCGCTCATCGCCTTCTTCACGTCATCCACGAGGTCGTAGATGATGTTGTAGTAGCGGATCTCGATGCCGTTGCGCTTGGCGAGTGCGGCCGCTTCCTTGTTGGCTCGCACCGAGAAGCCGATGATCGCGGCGTTGAAGCCTTCGGCCAGCGTGACGTCGGACTCGCTGATGCCGCCGACGCCGGCATGCAGGATGCGGGCGGCGACCTCCTCGGTGCCGAGCTTCTCCAGCGAGCCGAGAATGGCTTCCAGCGAGCCCTGCACGTCGGCCTTGATGATCAGCGGGAATTCCTTGCGGCCCACAGTCTTCAATTGCGACATCATCTGTTCGAGCGAACCGCGCATGCCGGAGATCGAGGCTGCCGCGTTCTCGCGCTTCTGATGCGCGCGGTAGCTGGTGACCTGGCGGGCACGGGCTTCGTTCTCGACGACGGCGAGGCGATCGCCAGCTTCCGGCGGACCGTTGAAGCCGAGCACCTCGACCGGCACCGACGGGCCTGCCTCCTGCAACGTCTCGCCCTGGTCCGAGATCAGCGCGCGGACGCGGCCCATCTCGGCGCCGGCGACGATGATATCGCCGACCCGCAAGGTGCCGCGCTGAACCAGCACGGTGGCGACCGGGCCGCGGCCGCGATCGAGCTTGGCTTCGATCACGGTGCCTTCGGCCGGGCGATCCGAATTGGTCTTGAGGTCGAGGATGTCGGCCTGCAACGCGATCATCTCGAGCAGACGATCGAGATTGGTCTTGTTCTTGGCGGACACCTCGACGTCGACGACCTCGCCGCCCAGCGATTCGACCTGCACCTCGTGCTGGAGCAGCTCGGTGCGGACGCGCTCGGGACGGGCGTCGGGCTTGTCGATCTTGTTGATCGCCACGATCATCGGCACCTTCGCCGCCTTGGCGTGGTTGATCGCCTCGATCGTCTGCGGCATGACGCCGTCATCGGCCGCGACCACCAGCACGACGATGTCGGTGACCTTGGCTCCGCGGGCGCGCATCGCGGTGAACGCGGCGTGGCCGGGCGTGTCGATGAAGGTGATCTTCTTGCCGGAATCCGGCGCGGTCACCTGATAGGCGCCGATGTGCTGGGTGATGCCGCCGGCTTCACCCGAGACCACATTGGCGTGGCGCAGCGCGTCGAGCAGCGAGGTCTTGCCGTGGTCGACGTGGCCCATGACGGTGACGACCGGCGAACGCGGCTCGGTGTCGGTCGAATCGTCGACGACGTCGAACAGGCCCTCCTCCACGTCCGAGGCGGCGACGCGCTTGACGGTGTGGCCGAGTTCTTCCGCGATCAGCTGCGCGGTGTCGGCATCGATCACGTCGGTGATCTTGTGCATCGCGCCCTGGCGCATCAGCAGACGGATCACGTCGACCGCGCGCTCCGACATGCGGTTCGCCAGCTCCTGGATGGTGATGGCTTCCGGAATCGTCACCTCGCGGACGAGCTTCTCCTTCTGCTCGTTGGCGGCATGGCCCTTCAGGCGCTGCGTGCGGCGGCGGAACGACGCGATCGAGCGCTCGCGCACATCGTCGGCCGTGAGCGCCGTGACCACCGTCAGGCGGCCGCGCTGCTTCTGCGGGCCCGGCTTGTGCGTGGTCTTCGGCGGCGGCGCGGGACGTGCGGCTCCGCCGGGACCCCTGCGGATCTGGCGCGGACCCTCATCCTCGTCCGGACCGGCGGCAACCGCCGCCGGCGCGCGGCCGAGCGGACCGCCGGCGGCAGGACGGGCGCCGGCCGGGCGTGCGCCCGCCGGCTGAGCGCCACCGGGCCGCGAGCTCGGACCACCAATCTGCTGCGGCCGGCTGCCCGGTGCGCCGACGGGCCTGCCGGGGGCGGGCGTCGAGCGGGCCGGTGCGGCTGCGGCGGGCTGGGGCGCGGATGTCGCCGGACGGGGCGCCTCGCCTTCACCGAACCGCTTCTTGGCTTCGAGCTCGGCCTTGCGCTTGGCTTCCTCTTCGTGACGGTGCCGCTCTTCCTCGGCCTTGCGGCGCGCCTCGGCAGCCTCGCGCTCGGCGCGTTCGGCGGCTTCGCGCTCGGCGCGGCGGCGGGCTTCCTCTTCGGCCTGGCGGCGTTCCTCGATGTCGCGCACGCGGGCATCGGCCAGCGCGCTGGCGCGCGCCGAGCGCTCGTCCTCGGTCAGGGTGCGGAGCACGACGCCGGACCCGCCGCGCTGCGACGAGCCGGATGGGCGCGGTCCGGATGAGCGCGGCGATGGCGGGGGCGGCGGCGCCTTGGCGACGGTCGGCTCCGGTGCATGCGGAGCATCGGGCCCCCCATCGCCGACGCGGCGCTTGCCGCGCTTCTCGACCACCACCTGCTTGCTCCGGCCATGTGGGAAGCTCTGGCGTACCGTGCCGGTCTCGACGCGCGGCTTCAGCGTCAAGGTCTTGCTCGGGACACTCAGTTTCTTGTCGCCCGGAGTGTTGTTGTCGGCCATTCAGTCGTCCTAATCTCGTTACCAGCGTGCGGGCTACCGCACCGTCTCATTCGTGCAATCGTCGCGATGTCTTCGTAGCTATGGCTTCAAAGTGCTATGTCTTCGAAGTCGAAGCAGATTTCGTGGCCGCGGTTCCGGCAATCTTGTCAGCGTCGGCCGACCGGTATCGGACCAGTGTCTGGCTGCGCGACAGGAATGTCCTGCTCGCCGGGCCTGCGAGCACGGCAGCATGTATCACATTTGAGCGCCCAAGTGCCAAATCCAATTCTGCCGAAGTGAGACAGCAGATGATCGGAATTGTCGGGGCTTGGTCCTGACCCCCGTCGTTCGGCCGCACCAGCGCGTCGAGCTTGCGGATCCCGTCGGCTGCGCCGTCCGCGGCATGGACGAGGGCTGCCAATGTCGGCCGTGATGGCCGCTGCGACAGCGCCGCTTCCACCTTGGAGAAACCGGAGACGACCTGACCGGCCTTGGCGGCAATCCCCAGCGCTTCGATCGCGCTGCGGGCCAGCAAGGCTTCCAGGTCTTCGGCAAGGGTTGGCGGGACGCGGACGTTGGTCTTGAAGCCCCGGCTGAAATGGTGACGCCGCACCGCCTCCGCAACCGCCTGGCGCGAGGCGGTGATCCACAAGCCCCGTCCGGGCAGCTTGCGCTTGATGTCGGGCACGACCTCGCCCGACGGGCCGACGACGAAGCGGATCAGCTCGCCGATCGGCCGCACTTCGCGGCTGACCGCGCACATGCGCATGGTCGCGGACTTCTCGGTCCGCGGTCCATTGTCGAGCTCGGGGTCGGCCAAAGCGAGCATGCGGTGATGCGGCTCCTCATCTCAAGCGAGCTGGGTCAGGGTGGGGGTCATCGTGGTGTCCATGGGGCGAGCCAAGCGGGTCAGGCGGGCTGTCCTTCGGTCGTTTCGTCCTCATTCTCGGGTTCGGCTTCGGCCTTGGCGAGGTCAGCCTCACTGACCCAGCCGGCCTTGACGCGGGCCTGCATGACCATGGCCTCGGCATCGTCGCGGGAGATATCGAGACCGTCGAGAATGCCGGGGAATTTGGTGGCTTCGCCACCCTCCTTGCGCTCGGTCCAGCCGACCAGATCGTCGGTCGCGCAGCCCGCGAGGTCCTCGACCGTCTTGATGTCGTTCTCGCCGAACTTGACCAGCATCTTGGTGGTGACGCCGGGCACGTCCTTCACCGCGTCCTCGACGCCGAGCTCCTTGCGCCTGGCCTCGAGCTCGGCTTCCTGCTGCTCGAGGAATTCGCGGGCGCGGGTCTGCAGCTCGGTCGCGGTCTCCTCGTCGAAGCCTTCGATGCCGGCGAGATCCTTGAGGTCGACCAAGGCGAGCTCCTCGACCGAGGTGAAGCCTTCGGACGCCAGCAGCTGGCCGACGACCTCGTCGACGTTCAGCGATTCCATGAACACGCGGGTGGAATTCTCGAAGTCGGCCTGGCGGCGCTCCGATTCCTCCTGCTCGGTCAGGATGTCGATGTCCCAGCCGGTCAGCTGCGAGGCGAGGCGGACGTTCTGGCCGCGGCGGCCGATCGCCAGCGAGAGCTGGTTGTTGGTGTCGGGCACCACGACCTCGATGCGCTCGCGGTCCTCGTCGATGACCACCTTGGCGACTTCGGCCGGCGCCAGCGCGTTGACCACGAAGGTCGCGATGTCGGGCGACCACGGAATGATGTCGATCTTCTCGCCCTGCAGCTCGTTCACCACCGCCTGCACGCGCGAGCCGCGCATGCCGACGCAGGCGCCGACGGGGTCGACCGAGGAGTCGCGGGAGACAACGCCGATCTTGGCGCGCGAGCCGGGGTCGCGAGCGACCGCCTTGATCTCGACGATGCCGTCATAAATCTCCGGCACCTCCTGCGCGAACAGCTTGGCCATGAACTGCGGATGGGTGCGCGACAGGAAGATCTGCGGGCCGCGGGTCTCGCGGCGGACGTCGAAGACGTAGGCGCGGACGCGGTCGCCGTTGCGGAACACCTCGCGCGGCAGCATCTCGTCGCGGCGGATGATCGCCTCGCCGCGCCCGAGGTCGAGGATCACGCTGCCATATTCGACGCGCTTGACGACGCCATTGACGATGTCGCCGATGCGGTCCTTGAACTCCTGGTACTGCCGGTCGCGCTCGGCCTCGCGCACCTTCTGCACGATGACCTGCTTGGCCGACTGCGCGGCGATGCGGCCATATTCCAGCGGCGGCAGGGTGTCGGCGATGGTGTCGCCGATCTGCGCGCCCGGGTTGGCGCGGCGCGCATCATCCAGCGAGATCTGGTTGGAGGGGTTCTCGACCTTCTCAACCACCAGCATGTGGCGCGACAGCCGCAGCTCACCCTTCTTCGGATCGATCTCGGCATGAACGTCGGTCTCGCTGCCGTAGCGGGCGCGGGCGGCCTTGGCGATCGCGTCTTCCATCGCGGCGATCACGATGCCGCGGTCGATCGACTTCTCGCGCGCGACGGCGTCGGCGATCTGCAGCAGTTCCAACCGGTTGGCGCTGACGGCCATGGCTCAAGTCTCCTCTAATCAGGATCGATCTCGCCTCTGCGCGCGCGATCGGCGGCGAGGCGATGTTTCTTGGTATTGGTCGGCAGCGGCTTCTTGGCCGGCTTGTCGTCTTTTGCTTTCGGCTTCGGCTTGGGTTTCGCCTGGGCCGCCGGCTTGGCGTGCGGCGCCAGCGGTGGGACGATTCCAAGCTCGCGCTTCTTCTCGCGCTCGGCCGCCTTGCCGCGGCGCATGGATTCGGCGATCAGCTCGTCGGTCAGCACCATCTTGGCGTCGCCGATGTCGGCCATCGGCAGCACGACATCCGGCTCCTGGTCCTTGGCCACGTCATCGCGGGTGATGCGCACGCCGTCGCCTTCGACGCCGGCGATGATGCCGCGGAAGCGTTTGCGGTTCTGATGTGCCACCGCCATCTCGATCTTGACGAGATGACCGATGTGACGTTCGAAATCGGAGCGGCGGACCAGCGGCCGGTCGATGCCCGGCGAGGAGATCTCGAGGCGGTAGGCGCGGTCGATCGGATCGGCGATGTCCAGCACCGGCGACAGCGCCCGCGACACCGCCTCGCAATCCTCGATCTGCATCGTGCCGTCGGGACGCTCGGCCATCACCTGGACCGTGCAACCACCTTCGCCCGAAATGCGGATCCGCACCAGGCGGTACCCCATTCCCTGCAGCACCGGGTCGGCCACCGCCGCCACGCGCGCCGCGACGCCCGGCTCGACGACGAGACGGGGCTCGGTCAGGAGGTCGGTGTCAGCGGTTGCGAACGTAGGTTCCGTCATCGAGGCGTCGATCGCGTGTCTTGCTTGGTTGGGCCGTCGGGCCTGTTCGATCGCGCTCACCGGACCGAGCCCGCCCGTGGCGGAGCGATCCAGGTAACAAAAAAGAGCGGGTCCGGAAGGGCCCACCCTCACTACGCGATCGTATATGAGATGATGTTTGATGGCGCTCATATAGCCGCTTTGCCGCCTGACGGCAAGGGTCGTGTCGCCTCAAACGGCGCCTGGAACTGGGAATTTGCTCCGCGCCCGGACTGCGGATCGGATCGTTTTCCCTGACCGGGAACGGCCGAATGCCGCAGGGTCTAACCCTTCATTCACCAAGATCGCTTAAAAATGAGCTGAGTTCGTGCTTTTCGCCCCCGTCGTCGTGCCGCACGGAGTGGAGCGCACGGAAACGTGGCGTGTTGCGTATCGAGTAGACGTCCATGACCCCGGCAACCGCGCTGATCCCCGGCCTCGGCGGGATCGTCAGGCAGGGCAATGCTGAACGCGGCCTCGAGGCCACGCGCCGCATCGCCGACCTGTTCTTCGAGGATGCGACGAAGCTGCGTCCCGAGCACATCAATCTGTTCGACGGTCTCCTGATCGATCTGGTCCCGTTCGCGGATCTGCCGACGCGGATCGATCTGGCGGAGCGGTTGTCGCGGCTCCTCAAGGCGCCCCGTGCCGTCGTCAGCCGGCTGGCGCGCGACGACGAGGTTGCGGTGGCGGGTCCGCTGTTGCGCCGTTCGCTCGTGCTCGACGATCCCGTGCTCATCGCTATTGCGCGCGACAAGAGCCAGGGTCATTTGCTCGCGATGGCAGAGCGGACGCGCCTATCGGCCGATACGACCGATGTGCTGGTGCGCCGAGGGGATCGCGACGTGGTGCGGCGGACCGCTGCCAATGACGGCGCAGCGTTTTCCCCGCGCGGCTATGCCGCGCTGATCCACCGCGCGAGTTCAGACGGCGTGCTGACGCTCACGGTCGGCCGGCGCGCAGATGTTTCCGACGATCATCTGAAACAACTGCTGGCCGGCTCGCTCGATGTCATCAGGCGGCGGCTGTTCGATGTCGTGCCGCCGGACAAGCAGGCGAGGATCAGGCAGGCTCTCGCCGAACTCGCCGATGCGGCGCGTACAGCGCATAGCACGCGCGATTTCGTGCCGGCGCAGCGGACCATCCTGTCGCTGTATGAAGCCGGTGCCTTGGACCAGTCGGCGTTGTTCGGCTTCGCATCCGAGCACAAATACGAGGAGGTCATCGCGGCGCTCGCCGCGATGACGGGATTGAAGATCGCGACGCTCGACCGGCTGGTGTCGGGCGATCGTCACGATCCGCTGCTGATCCTGGGGCGCATGATCGGGCTCGATTGGCGCACCGTGCACGCACTGATCCTGCTGCGCCTCGGACCGAAACGCATGCCGGCGCAGCGCGATATCGATGCGATCAGGGTCAACTACGCGCGCCTGCTGCCATCGACCGCCGAACGCGTCGTCGCGTTCTGGAAGACACGACACTGAGTGACCTCGCCGGCGCAGCGGTCAGCGCCGGCTGAAGATCAGATAGTTGGCGACGCGGCCTTCGCGCGTGGCCTTCCGCCCGTAGCGCGTCATGGTGTAGCCCGGCCAGGGCAGACGCCAGTCGTCGGCGCGCTCGGCCGTCCAGGCGAACTCCGGCGAACGCAGCAGATGCCACAGCGTCCAGGCGCAATAGTCGGCGATGTCGCTGACGAAGCGGAACTCGCCGCCGGGCTTTAGGACGCGCGCCATCGCTGCGATCGTCGCATCCTGCACGAAACGCCGCTTCCAGTGCCGCCGCTTCGGCCAGGGATCGGGATGGATCAGGTCGATCCGCTGCAGCGACTGCGGCGGCAGCCAGGCCAACAGCTCGGCGGCGTCGCCCGCCACCAGCCTGATATTGCCGATGTTGTCGGCCTCGATGGCCGACAGGATCTTGGCCATGCCGTTGACATAGGGCTCGCAGCCGATGAAGCCGGTGGTCGGACACGCCTTCGCTTCGGCGGCAAGATGCTCGCCGCCGCCAAACCCGATCTCCAGCCGCAGCGCGTCGACCGGCGGATCGTACAGCGTGGGCAGCACGGCTTCCGCGGGCGCGGCGAGATCGAGTGCGAGGTGCGGCAGCAGGTTGTCGACCAGGCCGGCCTGATGCGCCCGCAGCTTGTGGCCCTTGCGCCGGCCGAAGAACGAGCCCTGACCGTGCAGGGCCTCGGTGCCGGTGTGATCGTCGTCGACGGGCATGTTGATCGCGGGGCTCATCGCAGGGTTTGATAGAGACGGTAGAGCAGCCTTGTCCGCGGCTCGATCGAGGAGATGTACATCTGCTCGTAATGCGTATGCGCGCCCTTGCCATCGACGCCGAGCCCATCGAGCGTCGCCGTGAACGGTGCGGTGAAATTGCCGTCCGAACCGCCCCCGGTATAGGTGTCGACCAGCTCGAAGCCGATCTCGTCGGCCAGGGATTTCGCATGCTCGAACAGGGCGGCGCCGGCGTTGCCCTTGACGTAAGGCGGCCGGTTCACCTCGCCGCTCACTTCGACCGTGACGCCATCGCTGCGCGAGGTCAGCCCCAGGATCTTGGGCAGGATTTCCTCGGCATCGGCAGGCGTCGGCAGCCGTGCATCGACCTCGGCATAAGCTTCCTCAGCGATCACGTTGGGACGGGTGCCCCCACGCACGACGCCGACATTCACGGTGATGCCGCGGGCGGGGTCGTTGAGCGCTTCGAGCGCATGGATGACGTTGGCGAGTTCGCGGATCGCACTGCGTCCATCCTGTGGACGCGCGCCGGCGTGCGCGGGCACGCCGCGGATTGCCACGTCGAACCGCGCCACGCCCTTGCGTCCGGTCACGATCTTGCCGCCGTCGCGCGCCGGCTCGGTGACGAGGACGTATTTGGCCTTGCGGCCTTCCTCCTCGATCAGCGCGCGCGAGGTCGGGCTGCCGATCTCTTCATCCGAGACGAACAAATGAGTAATGCCGAGGGGCGATTTTTGACCCTCTGCGCAGAGCTGACGAAAGGCGTGAAAGGCGAGATAGGCGCCGCCCTTCATGTCGTAGATCCCGGGACCGTACGCAACGTCGCCGTCGACTGCGAACGGCAGCCGCGCGATGAACCCGATCGGATGTACCGTGTCGAGATGGCTCAGGACCAGGATGCCCGGCTCGTCCTGTCCCCACGACGACCGTGCGACGAGGTGGTCGCCGCAGCCGTCGCGTCCGGCGATCCGTTCGATCGTGGCATCGAGCCCGCGATAGCCATCCGCGACAAGGGAAGCCAGCTTGTTGACCTGATCAGGCGCCTCGGTCGGGGTCTCGATCTCGACCCATTGGCGGATGCCTTCGAGAATTGTGCGACTATCGAACGGGCTGCTGCTGGCGGTCATGAGCTTTGTAAATCGTTCTCGATGGTTACGAAGTGGTAGCAGGCGGTGGACGCGCTTGGCGCGTCGCTGGGCGGGTTGGCGGCTGGGACGCCGGAGTTCCAGGCCACATGTGCATAAAAAGATTTAGAGCGCGATAGCCTTTCCCGAAGGGGAGCCATCGCGCTCTATTGGTCGTGATCCAACCTGTCTATCGGCTCATTCGTCTGGCGGAACGCAGCGTGCCCAGCGCGTCGTCCGCAAACGTGCCCCGCTGATGGCCCCCCGAGGGCGCTGACATTCCTATGAGAGTGATCACGATAGGAATGTCAGCGCCGGCGCATCAGCTAGCCTTCTTCCGGAGCTTCACGATCAGCGATCTGCTCGACCAGGTCGACGATGCTGCGACGAAGCTTCGAATCGTGGATCCGCGTGAATGCGCGGGTCAACGCCAGTCCTTCGGAGGTTGCCAGGAAATCAGACACATAGGCGGGCGAAGCGCCTTCGCCGAAAGCTTCACCGTTGGTCCCGCCACTCGGGACCCCTTCGAACAGGAAGGAGACCGGGACCTGCAGAACCTCCGAGATCTGCTGAATCCGGCTGGCGCCGACTCGATTGGTGCCTTTTTCGTACTTCTGTATCTGCTGGAACGTGAGTCCGAGAGCCTCGCCAAGTTTTTCCTGGCTCATGCCCAACATGATACGGCGCATCCGCACCCGGCTGCCGACATGCTTGTCAACAGGGTTGGGCGCTTTCGTCGACATCTCTCAACTCCTTAGAATGGGCCTCGGAACGAGGCGGTCGCAGTATGCCTCAGGCGCTCACACCGTCAATTTATGTTCGCATGTCGTACTAACGAAGACGGCCGAGCAACGAACTGGACGGCTCATGCTGCCGCGCGAGAATGCGAATTGCAGCAGCTATCTGTCAACACTTGGGGTTTTGCTTGTCAAAAAAAATCTTACGGACCCGGAAAGAATCGAGATCTTGCTGTCGTCAGGGAAGCTTTTGAGCAACACGTCTGCGAACGACGGTGCTCAGGGCGATCACTAACAGGATCGCAACCGGAATGTCGCCGAGCCTTGCATAGGCTGTCGGCTGCAACGCAACAGGCAGCGCGGAATCCAGCACGCCCTCTGCGCCGAGAGGCAATTGCTTAACGATACGGCCGACGGGATCGATCACTGCGGAGATGCCGGTGTTCGCAGATCGAACTAATGGAAGTCCTTGCTCGATCGCGCGCCACTGCGCTTGCTGTAGATGCTGATGAGGCCCAGTCGAAATGCCGAACCAGCCATCGTTCGTCAAGTTGACGATCCAGCCCGGTCGTTCTTCGGTCGGCACGCTGTCACTCGGAAAGATCGCCTCGTAGCAGATCAAGGGAAGAACACGCGGAGCGTGTGGCACGTCCAGGTTGCGTCGCGCCGTGCCGGGGATGAAGCCGCCCTGCACCCGCGTGAGTTGCTCGAGCCCGATCCGCTCCAGCAGATTCTGGAACGGCAGGAACTCGCCGAACGGGACCAGATGCAGCTTGTCGTAGACCGACAGCACGGTGCCGTCGTGATCGATCACGTAGATCGAATTGTAGGCCCGGGTGATGGGGGTGTTGCGAGGCGCGTCGGGGGCGCGGACCGAACCGGTGATCAGCACCGTGCCCGGCGACAGCAGGTCGGCGATCTGGCCCATCGCGTCCGCCTCGCGGGTCAGGAAGAACGGGAACGCCGATTCCGGCCAGATCAGGACGTTGGTGTCCCGGACGCCGGTGGCGTTCGGGCCGGAGGCGCGGTCCGACAGCGCCAGATAGCGGCGCATGACATCGGCCTTGGCGCCATAGTTGAACTTCACGTCCTGCTGCAGGTTCGGCTGCATGATCCGCAGCTTGAGGTCGGCGACGAAGGCCGTCGGATGCAGGCCGAGCCGGATGGCGCCGAACACGCCCATCATCACGAGCAGGGCGGCGGCCGCGGCCGGCGCCCGCCAGCGCTCACGCCATGTCTTGCCGTCGATCAGCACCGCGGGGCTGGCAAAGATCGCGATCGCCAGGAACGTCATGCCCCAGATCCCGATCAGCGAGGCCGTCTGCGCCAGCGCGAGCGGCTGCGACAGGGCATAGCCGAACGTGTCCCAGGGGAAGCCGGTGAGCGCGTGGCCGCGCAGCCATTCGCTCGCGGTCAGGCAGACGGCGAGCGCCAGGATGCGGGTTGCATCACGCGTCCAGATCAACCGGGCCAAGGCGAAGCCTAGGGCCGGAAACAGCGCGAGATAGGCCGGCAGGCCCAGCACGGCGAACGGCATCAGCCAGGCGAAGGTGTCGGCATCGACCAGGAACGCGTTGCCGATCCAGTAAAGGCCGGGCACGAAATAGCCCATGCCGAAGCAGAAGCCGGTGAAGGCGGCAGCCGGGATGCCGCGCCGCCGTCCCGCCGCGGCGCCATCGATCAGCCAGACCAGAACCGGGAAGGTGATCGCAAGCACCGGCCAGGCGTTGAACGGGGCCATCGCGAGCGAGGAGAGCGCGCCGGCGGCGAGCGCGATCGCCGCACGCTTCCAGCCCCAGGCCAGGACAACGCCAATGGCGAGGCCGCGAATCGTCGATGGGCGGATCACTGTGAGCTGGCTCCATCGCCCCGTGGCGGGCTGCTATCGTCGTGGACCGGCGCAGGGCCGGCCTCTGTCGGCGGCGGCTCGGCCGGGACGTCCGTGTCCGCCGGGGTCACTTCCGGCGCAACGTCTCGACGCCGGCTTTCGCGCTGCGGGCGGGGCGTCGGGCGTTCCTTGCGCGGCGCGATGCGCAGGCGCTTGACCCGGCGCGGATCGGCATCGAGCACCTCGACCTCGAAATTGCCGGGGCCGGAGATCAGCTCGCCGCGCACCGGCAGCCGGCCGACATGGTTGACGAGATAGCCGCCGAGCGTCTCCACCCCTTCGCCCGCCTCTCCCGTCACGAACTCCTCGCCGATCACCCGGCGTACGTCGTCGAGGCTGGCGCGGGCGTCCGCGATGAAGGCGTTGTCGGCCTGCCGCACGATCGCCGGCGGCTCGTCGCTGTCGTGCTCGTCGTCGATCTCGCCGACAATCTGCTCGACGATGTCCTCGATGGAGACCAGCCCGTCGGTGCCGCCATATTCGTCGACGACCAGCGCCAGGTGGATGCGCGAGGCCTGCATTTGCGCCAGCAGGTCGATCGCGCGCATCGACGGCGGCACGTAGAGCAGCTTGCGGATGATATTGGCCTCGAACAGCGGCATCGACAGATCGACGGCCTTGAGATCGAGGCCGGCGGGCAGCGGCTTCTTGCGCCGCGCCTTCACCTCGTCGGAGACCCGGGCCTGCGCCGTGGTGAAGGCAAGCAGGTCGCGGATGTGCACCATGCCTTCGGGGTCGTCGAGCGTGTCGTTGTAGACGACGAGGCGCGAATGCGATGCGCTCTCGAACAGGCTCATCAGTTCGCCGAGCGTGATGTCGCGCCGGACGGCGACGATGTCGGCACGATGCACCATCACGTCGGCGATGCGCCGCTCGTGCAAATCGAGGATGTTGCGCAGGAGCGTGCGCTCGACCGCGGAGAAGCCGATGTCATCGGGCGTCGAGGCATCGAGCACGACCTGCAGGTCGTCGCGAACCGAGCCGCCGCCTTTCCAGCCGAACAGGTTGCGCAGCGCGCGAAACAGCCAGTTCTCGCCCGGCGAGCGGCCGAGCTCGGCCGGCGGCACCACGGCCGGCAGATTGCGCGTCTGGCGCGGATTGTCATGGATGGGCTCGGAATCGGCCATGGTCAGTTCATCCGTTCCCGATCGGCATAGGGATCGGGGATGCCGAGATGGGCCAGGATCTCGGTCTCCAGCGCCTCCATCTCCTCGGCCTCGTCATCGGTCTCGTGATCGTAGCCGATCAGATGCAGGAAGCCGTGCACGGTGAGATGGCTGAGATGATGCTCGAACGGCTTCTGTTCGTCGTCGGCCTCGCGCCGCATCGTCTCATAGGCGATGGCGATGTCGCCGAGCATGCGCGGGGCATCATCCTCGCCGCGCGGTCCGGTCGGCTGCAGCGCCGGAAACGACAGCACGTTGGTGGGCTTGTCGATGCCGCGCCAATTGCTGTTCAGGGTGCGGATGCCCTGGTCGTCCGTCAGCATGACGGCGATCTCGGCGTCGCCGACGTCGGCGTCGACCATCTCGGCCGCGGCGAGAATGGCGCGTTGTATGACGTCCTCGGCGTCAGGCTGGTCCTGCCAGCAATCGGCTGCGACGATCACCTCGGTCGTTGGAATGGGACTTTGTGGCATCCTGGTCGATATCTGTGCGGATGGCGCTGGAACGACGCGACCATCGGCGTGCTTGCTCTCGCGTCAGCGGGCTTTCGGCCCCTCATAGGCGGCGACGATGCGCGCCACCAATTCGTGGCGGATGACATCCTCGCCGGTGAACCGGACCTGTGCGATCCCCTCGACACCGTCGAGCAGGCGCGCGGCTTCGGCGAGTCCGGAGGTCTGGCCGTTCGGCAGATCGACCTGCGAGGGATCGCCGGTGATGATCATGCGGCTGTTCTCGCCGAGACGCGTGAGGAACATCTTCATCTGCATCGATGTGGTGTTCTGCGCCTCGTCGAGGATGATCGCGGCGTTGGTCAAGGTGCGCCCGCGCATGAAGGCGAGCGGCGCGATCTCGATCTCGCCGGCCTGCAGCGCGCGCTCGACGATGCGCGCGTCCATCAGATCGTACAGCGCGTCGTAGATCGGGCGCAGATAGGGATCGACCTTCTCGCGGAGGTCACCAGGCAGGAAGCCGAGCCGCTCGCCGGCTTCGACCGCCGGGCGTGAGAGGATGATGCGGTCGACCTCCTTCCGCTCGAACAGCTGCGCGGCATGCGCGACCGCAAGCCAGGTCTTGCCGGTGCCGGCCGGGCCGATGCCGAACACGAGCTCGTGCCGCTTCAGCGCGCGGATGTAGGAATCCTGCGCGGCGGTGCGGGCGCGCACCGGGCGCTTGCGCAGGTTGATGCTCTCGAACGCGTTCTTGGCGTTCTTGGCGTCGAACTCGAACAGCGAGCCCTGCGCCACCACGGCGCGGATCGCGCCCTCGACGTCGCCCTGCGCCAGATCGTGGCCCTTCACGGCCTGCGCATAGAGCGATTCGAGCACGCGCCGCGCGGCATCGCAGCCGTCGCGTGTTCCGCCGATGGTGATGTGGTTGCCGCGGGAATCGACGACGACGCCGAGCCGTCGTTCGACCAGGGCCAGATTCTGGCCGTAAGGCCCAACCAGGGCGGAGGCGGCACGGTTGTCGTCGAAATCGATGACGACCTGGGTCTCGGGGGGCATGGACATGTCGCGGTCGTACTTGCGGCTGGGAGCGAGGGAAGACGGATCCGATGCGCTCTTGGGCAAGTGCTCAGCCTCCGATGGACACGAGGGGCGTGGGGGAGATCACTGCCGGCGCGGCCGTGACGAGCTCGCCGAGCAGGCTGTAGCGTTCGAGACTGTCGATCCGCACCGGCAGAACCTGGCCGATGATGTCGTCGGACGCCATGACGTGGGCCGGTTGCAGATACGCGGTCCGTCCGACCAGTTGCCCGGGCTTGCGCGCTGGCCGCTCGAACAACACGTCGACGACCTGGCCGATCGCGGCCTTGTTGAAGGCTGCTTGCTGGCTGTCGATCAAGCTCTGGAGGCGCTCCAATCGCTCGTCCATCTCGGTCGCTGACACCATCTCCGGCATGTCCGCTGCCGGAGTTCCCGGGCGCGGCGAATACTTGAACGAATACGCCGCAGCGTAGCCGATTTGGTCGATCAGGGCGAGGGTGGCGCGAAAATCTTCCTCGGTCTCGCCCGGGAACCCGACGATGAAATCCGAAGAGAATGCAATGTCGTGACGGACGGCGCGAAAACGGTCGACGACTTTGCGATAGTCAGTCGCCGTGTGTTTGCGGTTCATGGCGTTCAGGATGCGGTCAGATCCCGACTGAACCGGCAGATGCACGAACGGCATCACCGCTTCGAGATCGCGATGCGCCGCGATCAGGCTGTCGTCGACGTCGTTGGGATGGCTGGTCGAGTAGCGGATCCGCGCCACGCCCGGAATCTCGGCGATCCCATGGAGCAGCCGCCCCAGCGTCCAGGGCCGGCCGTCAGGGCCTTCGCCGTGATAGGCGTTGACGTTCTGGCCGATCAGGGTGATCTCGCGAACGCCATTGTCGACGAGCTGCGTCACGTCGTCGACGATGCGTGTCACCGCACGCGACATCTCGCTGCCGCGCGTATACGGCACCACGCAGAAGGTGCAGAACTTGTCGCAGCCTTCCTGCACGGTCACGAAGGCCGAGACGCCGCGGGCGCGGATCGCCGCGCGGCTGGGTTTCGCCAGGAAGTCGAACTTGTCCTGGGCCGGGAATTCGGTCTCGATCGCCCGCTCGCCGCGGCGAGCCTGGGCCAGGAGCTGCGGCAGATGGTGGTAGCTCTGCGGGCCGACCACGACGTCGACGGTGGGGGCGCGGGCGATGATCTCCTCGCCTTCCGCTTGCGCCACGCAGCCGGCCACGGCGATCTGCATCGTCCGGCCGGCCCGCGCGGCGTCCTCCTTCGCGACCCGCAGCCGCCCGAGCTCCGAATAGACCTTCTCGGAGGCCTTCTCGCGGATGTGGCAGGTGTTGAGGATCACGAGATCGGCGTCGCCGGCCTCGGCGGTCTCGACGAAGCCCTCAGGCCCCAGCGTGTCCACCATGCGCTGGGCATCGTAGACATTCATCTGGCAGCCATAGGACTTGATGTGCAGCTTGCGCGGCGGCGTCATGAACCCTTGCATGCAGTCGGAGGCGCGCCCAATTCGGCGCCGCGCTCAGATATAGGCTAGGGGGCCGAAAATCCAGCGATCGCGGGCTTTTTCTCGGCCAGCCGGCTCAGAATCGCCGGCAACTGCCGCATGTCGTCGAAAACCACGGTGGCGCCGGCCGCTCGCAGGTCGTCGGCGTGCCCGGGCCGGCAGTGGCTGCCGCCGTGAAACCCGAGCACTGTCATGCCGGCCGCGACACCGCCCCGGATACCGGCCGTGCTGTCCTCGACCACCACGCAGGCCGCGGGACGCGCCTTCATCTGCGCTGCCGCGAACAGGAACAGATCGGGCGCGGGCTTGCCGTTCTCGACTTGGGAGGATGAGAAGATGTGCGGGGCGAGGCGATCGTAGAGCCGGGTGGCGCCAAGGCTGACGCGCATGCGCTGGTGCGAGCCGGAGGAGGCGACGCACACCGGCACGTCGATGGTGTCGAGCGCCTCCGCGATCCCGTCGATGGCCGCGAGGTCCTGCTCGAAGGCGCGGAACAGGCGATCCTGCAGTTTCGGGTTGAAATCGTCGGGCAGGGAACGACCGAGCTCGGCCTCGACCTCGAGCTTCGCCTGTTTCAGGGAGCGGCCCAGGAACCGCGCGAACACCTGCTCGGTCGTGATCGGATAGCCGCACAGGCTGAGCACGTCGGCGTGCGTCTGACAGGAGATCACCTCGCTGTCGACCAGCACGCCATCGCAATCGAAAATGACGAGATCGAGGTTCGAAGCCGGCGCCGCGTCAGCCATTCGTCTCTTCGTCGAGCGGCACGCAATACAGCTCCAGCCGGTGATCGACCAGCTTGTAGCCGAGCTTGCGGGCGATCTCGGCCTGCAGCTTCTCGATCTCCTCGGAGGTGAACTCGATCACCTTGCCGTCGCGCAGATTGATCAGATGATCATGATGGCTGTCGCGCATCTGCTCGTAGCGGGCGCGGCCCTCGCGGAAATCATGGCGTTCGATGATGCCGGCATCCTCGAACAGCTTCACGGTGCGATAGACCGTGGAGATCGAGATCTTGTCGTCGACGGCGACGCAGCGCCGGTACAACTCCTCGACGTCGGGATGGTCGCAGGCTTCCGCGAGCACGCGGGCAATGACCCGGCGCTGCTCGGTCATGCGCATGCCGGTGGCGGCACAGCGGGCCTCGATTCCGGTGGAATTGAGCGCTGGCGTGGTTTTCAAGGAGGTCATCGTGTCTCGCCTCAAGGATGCGCTTTCTGCCACCAAGCGCAGGTTACGACAAGTCCCGGCGCATCAGAAGCGCATTCAACTGTTCCCCGCCGGGCTGAAGGTAATAGCGTTCCCGACGGCCCACGGTCGCAAATCCGGCGCGTTCATAGAGTCGGCGGGCCGGCTGGTTGTTTTCCTCCACTTCGAGAAAGACCGTCCGGACCCCGCGCCCCGCGAGGTGCCCGAGATGCTGCAGCAACAGATCACGAGAAAATCCGCGGCCGCGCTGATTTGGGTCAAGTGCAACTGACAATATTTCCGCTTCGTCCGCGCCGATTCGCGAGACGATGAAGCCGATGAGCTTCCGCCCGAGCCGCAGCCGATGGATCATGGTGTTGCGCTCGGCCAGCATCGCCTCGAACTCGCCTTCGCCCCAGCCGCGGTGAAACGAGGCGGCGTGGATCTGGGCGAGCCTGGCGGCGTCGCGCGGCGCGGCCGCTTCGATCAACGGTTTGGGGCTGCCGAGCCAGCGGAAGAACATGTTCATGACGAGACGGCCGTCTGCGCCGGTTGACGCGCCGCACCGGCGGGCGGCTTGACGTCGGGCGCGCGCAGATAGAACGGCCGCGCCGGCGCGTGCGCCGGGTCGGCGGCCGCGCCGAGCCAGGCGACCCAGCCGATGTCGGGCCCGTCTTGCGAGTCGACCGCAACTGGCGCGGCTGCGTCCTTGGGCCACCGCTCGGCCAGCAGCGCCGCGGCGTTGCCGACGAGGTGCGGGGCGCCGAGCCGCGCGGCCGCCAGGACGTCGTCTGTCGCAGCGACCTGGGGCGCGACCAGTTCCTCGCCGCTGCCGCTCACGACTTGGTAGTAGACATGGTCGTGCCGGGCATCGATCGCCGAGATCACCGGGTTGGCGCGGTCCTCGCTGACGATCGGCGCCGCGTAGGCCGACAGCGTGGTCACGCCGACGACCGGCTTGTGCGCCGCCAAGGCAATGCCGCGCGCGGCGGAGAGGCCGACGCGCAGCCCGGTGAAACTACCAGGACCCGTCGTCACCGCGATGCGGTCGAGCTCGTGGAAGCCGACGCCCGACTGGCGCATCACGCGCGCGATCAGCGGCATCAGCGCCTCGGCGTGGCCGCGCTTCATCGGCAGCGTTTCCTCGGCGCGCATCGCGGCCGAATCAGTGTCCAGAACGGCAGCCGCGCAATGGTCGAGGGCAGTATCGATGGCGAGGATCAACATCCGGTCAGATTCACATTGAAAGGAGCGCCGAATACCTTTTTGGGGCTTCGATAAAGTCGGTTGCCGCTTTCTTACATCCTGATCGGGAAAAACGCATCACGGCGCACGACCGCAAACTACTGAATTGGCGCTCATTCAAGCAAATCTTTCCGGGCTGTTGGATTGATCGTCCGGTTCGACGTTCAGGCCGCCGCGCCATCCCGGTGGCAAAGGCGATGCCCGGCGCGAGGGGGCCGGGTCGAGGCGATCAATCGCTCGCAAGCCGGTGCTCGGGTTCGGCACCGATGGCATGGGGGTCGCCGCCTCATCCGGACCAGCCTCAAACGCCCAATTCCGCTCGGTCAAGTTCGAGCGCAGTGGGGGGCGACGAACAGGTCCGGCGAAAGTACCGATTGGCGCAAGTCTGGGCGGCGCCGGCGAAGCCGGTCGGCGCGCCGAGCGCGGTGACGAGCGAGATACCGTCGAGCATGCGGTGGGGGCGGCCGTGGCCGCCACCCTCGGCGGCGCAGCGTGAGCAGAGGCAAATGCTGATTAGCGCGCAGATCTGTTCGCCAACCCCATTCGCCATTGCCTTCCTACATCGGCCGGACTTCAACCACCTCGGGCACGAAGTGCTTCAGCAGGTTCTGGATGCCGTGCTGCAGGGTCGCGGTCGATGACGGGCAGCCCGAGCAGGCGCCCTTCATGTTGAGATAGACGATGCCGTCCTTGAAGCCGCGGAAGGTGATGTCGCCGCCGTCATTGGCTACGGCCGGACGGACGCGGCTCTCGATCAGGTCCTTGATCATGCCGACCGTCTCGGTGTCGGCCTCGTCGTAGAACTCGTCGTCCTCGTCGGCGGATTCGTCATTGGCGGCGCTGCCGTCGGCGAGCAGCGGCGCGCCCGACATGTAGTGCTCCATGATCGCGCCGAGGATCGCCGGCTTGAGGTGCTGCCACTCACCGTCGCTCTTGGTGACGGTGATGAAATCGGCGCCGTAGAACACGCCGCTGACGCCGTCGACGGCGAACAGGCGCTCGGCCAGCGGGGAGCGTGCGGCGGCGTCGCGGCTGCCGAACTCCATCGTGCCCGCGGGCAACACGACGCGGCCCGGGATGAACTTCAAGGTGGCGGGATTGGGGGTGGCTTCGGTCTGGATGAACATGGTTTTCTCCGGCAGCGCCGGTTCAAGGCCGGCCTGTGGTGTCCTCATAGCAGATGGCGCGAACGCGCGCACGATCAAGGGGGCATGGCCGGCGTTTCCGATCTAAGCCTATGAAAGAGCGTCGAGATCGGCGTCACCGAGATCGCCCGGCACGATCACCAGCGGGATCGGGAAGGCACCGCTCGTCTTGGTGACATGGGTGACCAGCGGGCCGGGGCCCTCGGGGCCGGAATGGGCGGCGAGCACCAGCAGCGCGATGTCGCTGTCGTGCTCGATCGTCTCCAGGATCTGCGCCGTCGGCTCACCCTCGCGGATCACCCGTTCCGGCGCGGTCACGCCGATCGCCGACAGCAGCGCCGCGGCCTGGTCGAGCTCGGCATGCGCCTGCTCCTGCGCCTCGGCCCGCATCAGATCGGCGACCCCCAGCCATTGCTGGTTCTGGTCCTCCGTTTCGATGACGTGCAGCATGACGATACGGCCGCCGGAACGGACCGCCCAGCGGCCGGCATAGCGGACCGCGCGGTCCCACTCCTCGCTGTCGTCGACCACGACCAGGCATTTCGGCGCATGGCCGGTCTGGTAGCTCTGCCGCTGCGCCGCCATCGCGTTCCCGCCTGCTGCTGCGAGTCGATCCGGCCGCGATGCTGCCACAGCCCATCTCCGTTGGGGAGAGGGCTGCGGGTTCCATCGCGCCCGCAACGACAGCGGTGGTGCGGCTTCTAGTAGCGAGGATGTCGCTTCGCTCATCCTGGCTACGGCCGCAAGGCCGACTCCGGAGCGCGCGCCGTGCTGCTTAGGGCTTGCGGATGAAGCCGACGATGTCCTTGGCCGTCTTCATGGTCTCCGCGGCGATGGCCTGGGCGCGGTCGGCGCCGTCGACCAGCACGGACTCGACGTAGCCGGGATCGGCGGTCAGGCGCTTCATCTCCGCGGCGATCGGCCCGAGCTTGGTGACGCACAGCTCGACCAGCGCGTTCTTGAAGCTGGAGAACTGGCCGCCGCCGAAATCCCTGAGCACATCGGCCTTGCTGCGGTCCGACAGCGCCGCGTAGATGCCGACGAGGTTGTCGGCCTCGGGACGCGCGTCCAGCCCCTTTTCCTCGGTCGGCAGCGGCTCCGGATCGGTCTTGGCCTTGCGGACCTTCTGCGCGATCGTATCGGCATCGTCGGTCAGGTTGATGCGCGAATAGTCCGAGGCATCGGACTTCGACATCTTCTTGGTACCGTCGCGCAGCGACATCACGCGCGTCGCGGGACCGGTGATGAAGGGTTCCGGAAGCGGGAAGAACAGGCCGTCGCCGAAGCCGTGGCTGCGGATCGAGTCGCCGTAGTCATTGTTGAACTTCTGCGCGATGTCGCGGGAGAGCTCGAGATGCTGCTTCTGGTCCTCGCCGACCGGAACATGGGTGGCGCGGTACAGCAGGATGTCGGCGGCCATCAGCACCGGATAGTCGTACAGACCGACCGATGCGTTCTCACGGTCCTTGCCGGCCTTCTCCTTGAACTGCGTCATGCGGTTCAGCCAGCCGATGCGCGCAACGCAGTTGAAGATCCAGGCGAGCTCCGCGTGCCCTGAGACCTGGCTCTGGTTGAAAACGATGTGCTTCTTCGGATCGATGCCGGCGGCGATGAAGGCGGCGGTGACCTCGCGGGTGTTGCGCGCGAGTTCGGCGGGGCCGCCCCAGACATCGATCGGCATGGTGATCGCGTGCATGTCGACGACGCAATAGATGCAGTTGTGGGTCTGCTGCATCTTCACGAAGTTGACGATCGCGCCGAGATAGTTGCCGAGATGCAGGTTGCCGGTCGGCTGGACGCCCGAGAAAACCCGTTCCACGAAGGCCATGGTCACTGTTCCGGATGAATGGATTTGGGGTCGTTTGGCACGTGCGCCTCAAAGGTGCAAGTCGCCGGCGGGCTTTTGCCGGATCGCCCGGACGGTTTCGCGCCAGCTTACGGCGCCCAGGGACAACAGAAGCACGCCGTAGAGGATGATGGCGCCGCTGATCAGGGCGGCGAGCAGGGCGGCCGCGCCGAGATGGCTGCTGCTCCACGTGCCGGCGAAGCGTCCGGCGACGGTCCAGAGGACCGCGCCCATGACCATCGCAGCCAACGTGATGCGCGGCAGCCGGCGCCGCGAGGCAGGGGGAAGCGCGAAACCGAAGCGCGTGGCGCCACGCCGGATCAGGACCGCCGCATTGGCCCAGGCACCGAGCGCGAGCCCTGCCGCGATGCCACTTGCCGCAAACAATTGTGCGAGCAGGAACGCCAGCGCGATCGCGACACCGCATCCGATCAACGTCGCGCGCAGCGGCGTCCGCGTGTCCTCGCGCGCGAAGAAGGCGGGCTGCAGCGCCTTGGTCAGCACCTGCGCCGGCAACGCTGCCGCGAGCCAGGTCAGCACCTGCGCCGTCGCGGCGGCATCGTCCGAACTGAATGCGCCATGTTCGAACAGCAAACGAATGATCGGCTCGTTCAGGATCATGAGTCCGAGCGTCGCAGGCAGCGCGAGCCCGATCGTCAGCTCGAGGCCGCGCGATTGCACCTCCGCCAGAGCCTCCTCGTTGCCCTCGTGCAGCGCGCGCGTCAGCTCCGGCACCAGCACCGTGCCCATGGCAACGCCGACGAGCCCGAGCGGCAGCTCGATCAGGCGGTTGGCGAAATACAGCCACGACACCGCGGAAGGCGAGGTGGAGGCGATGACCGCGCCGCCGACCGCGAGCAATTGCGGGCCGGCGCTGGCGACCATGCCGGGCAGCGCCTTGGCGAAGAAGCCGCGCATTTCGCCATGGAAGGTGACGCGCACCGGCGAGGCGAGGGGGCCGTCGCGGCCTCGCCGCGCGAGCATCGCGAGCTGCAGCAGCCCGGCGACACCGATCGTGGCGGCGAGCAGCAGCGCGGCGCTTCCAGGGTCCGGATGTTGCATCAGCAGCACGATGGTCACGCTGATCAATGCCACGTTGAACAGCAGCGGGGCGAAGGCCGCGAGCGCAAAGCGTCGTTGCGCGCTGGACAGTGCGAGCAGCACCGTCGAGGGGCCGGCAAAGGCGAGATAGGGCAGCATCAGCCTGGCATCGTTGACGGCCAGGGTGAGCGTCTCTTCACCGGCGAAGCCCGGCGCGAGCACGGTCATCACGAACGGCATCAGCAGCGCCAGCACCAAGGTGGCGGCGAGCAGGCCGGCGCTGACGGTGCCGAGCACGCGGCCGGCAAAAGCTGCCGCATGTGTCCTACCAGACTGCTGGTATATTCGCAGCCAGGCCGGCACCAGGGCTGCATTGAGCGCGCCCTCCGTCAGCAATCGCCTGACGACGTTGACGAGCTGAAACGCCGCGAGAAATGCGTCCGCGACCGGACCGGCGCCGAGCAGCGCGGCCATCAGCGCATCCCGGACGAAGCCGAGCAGGCGCGAGGCCAGTGTTCCTGACAACACAGTCACGAATGAGCGGATCATCAGGCTTCTATAGCAGCGCCGCTTGTGATAGGCCGCAGCGTTTGCAAAACGCCGTAAACGGGGCCAGTGGATGACTGACGCGAAATACGATGTTCTCGGGATCGGCAACGCGATCTTCGACGTGCTGGTGCATGCCGATGAAGCCTTTCTCACCCGGCACGGCATGACCAAGGGCAGCATGGCGCTGATCGACGAGGCCCGCGCGGCCGCGATCTATGCCGATATGGGTCCGGCCACCGAGATGTCCGGCGGTTCGGGGGCCAACACCATCGCTGGCCTCGCCAGCCTGGGCGCGCGTGCCGCTTACGTGGGCAAGGTCAAGGACGACCAGATCGGCCGGATGTACCGGCATGATATCCGCGCCGCCGGCGTCACCTTCGATACCGTGCCCGCTGCCGACGGCCCGGCGACCGGCTGCTGTTACATCCTGGTGACGCCGGACGGCGAGCGCACCATGAACACCTATCTCGGCGCCGCGCAAAATCTCACCGCCGCGGACATCGATCCCGCGCAGATTGCGGCGGCGCGCATCATCTATCTCGAAGGTTATCTGTGGGACCCGAAGGACGCCAAGGATGCGTTCGTGAAGGCGGCGGCGATCGCGCATGACGCCGGACGCGAGGTCGCGCTGACCTTGTCGGATTCGTTCTGCGTCGATCGCTATCGCGAGGAGTTTCTCGACCTGATGCGCGGCGGCACCGTCGATCTCGTCTTCGCCAACGAGGCCGAGCTGCATTCGCTGTACCAGACCTCGGATTTCGACGGCGCGCTGAAGCAGCTGCGTGAGGACGCCACGCTCGGCATCGTCACCCGCAGCGAACAAGGCTGCGTCGTGGTGTCGAATGACGGCGTGATCTCGGTGCCGGCGCATCCGATCGAGAGCCTGGTCGATACCACCGGCGCGGGCGATCTGTTCGCCGCCGGCTTCCTGTTCGGGCTGGTGCGCAAGACCGGCTATGAGATGGCCGGCCGCCTCGGCGGCCTCGCCGCCGCCGAAGTGATCCAGCACATTGGTGCAAGGCCGCAGGTGTCGCTGAAGGAATTGGCGGCTCAGAACGGACTGAAGGTGTAGGTCGAAGCTGAGGTCACGCGTTCTTTTTCACCGGAGACACAACTCTCTCCACCGTCATGGCCGGGCTTGACCCGGCCATCCACGTTTTATCGAGCTGCGGGACCGAAGACGTGGATGCCCGGGCCAAGCCCGGGCATGATGCCAACTAACTCATTCCGAGCTCACTCCGGTCAGTTGGCAATCTGATCACGCCGCCTTCTGTCCGCCCGCGGCATCGAGCCCGGCATAGACCCCGCGTTCGAAGCCGGCAAAGGTCTCCAGGCACAGCCGGTCGGCGAACGGCAGGAGCTGCATCAGGATCACGCCGGTGACGTCGCGCGCAGGATCAATCCAGTAGTAGGTGTTGGCGAGGCCGGCCCAGGCGAGGCTGCCGGCACTGCGGCCCTCCGGGGTCTGCGCCGTCGTGATCATGAAGCTCAAGCCCCATTTCTTGACAATGTCGGGATAGAGATCGACGTCGTTGGTCACGCCGGGCACCGCCGCGGCCATCTTCGTCATCTCGAGCTCGCCGATATGGTTGTCGCGCATCGCCGCGACCGTCTCGGGCTTGAGCACCTGGTTGCCGTTGCCGCGGCCATTGTTGAGGATCATCCGGGTGAAGCGGATGTAGTCGCCGGCCGTGCCGTAGAGCCCGCCGCCGCCCATGTGGAATTCCGGCTCCTGCTCGAGCTCGAACGGGATCGGCGCCAGGCTGCCGTCCTCGCCGCGGGCATGCATGCCGACCAGACGCGCTCGCTGCGACGGGCCGAGCTTGAAGCCGGTATCGTCCATGCCGAGCGGTGCGAACAGATGGTCGCGCAAGTACGCGTCGAGCTTCTGGCCGCTGGCGGCCTCGACCGCCTTGCCGACGAAATCGATGTTGATGCCGTATTCCCAGCGCGTGCCGGGATCGGAGGCGAGCGGCAATTTGAGAGCGTCGTTCTTGCAGGTGATGATGCCGGGCGTTCCGGCCTTCTGCACATAGGTGGCCATATCGCCGTTCCACATGTCGTAGCAGAAGCCGGCGGTGTGGGTCATCAGATGGCGCAGCGTGATCGCGGTCTTCGCCGGCCGCAGGATCGGCTCGCCATTGGCGTCGAAACCGTCGAGCACCTTGGGCGCGGCGAGGTCCGGCAGCACCGTGCCGATCGGCGCATCCAGTGACAGCCGGCCCTGCTCGACCAGCTGCATCCCGGCCGCGCAGGTGATGGCCTTGGTCATCGAGGCGATCCAGAACACGCTGTCGGTGGTCATCGGGTCGTCGCGGCCGAGGTCGCGCTTGCCGAAGGCGCCTTCGTAGATGATGCCGTTGCTGTCAGCGGCGATAGCGACGACGCCGGGAATCTCTCCCGCCTCCGCCTTCTGCCGCAGCACGCCGTCGATGTCGGTCTTGTTCTGCATGGTCTCCTCCGTTCCGTTCTTGATGACGGTAGGCGATTGTTTCTCGGGCCGGCCTGGGCAGCAAGGACCGCCGGTCTTACGGCCGGTCGCGATCTCGTGATGATGCGGCGCGAACGAAGCAGGCGGGGGACAACAGCGCTGCGGAGGCCACAGCGCTTCAATTTCTCGCCAGAATCATGATTAGTTCCACTCAGTCGCGAGTCCGACACATGGGGGCCATGTTCCCACCACGGCCTTGCGACTGTTGTGAGTTGCAACCATTTTTGCATTAAAGGGTTCAAGAACCGGCTTTTTCGAGCCGATGGCATGGCTTTGGCGGCAATGTCCGCCGTTGGGGGCGATATGATTTCAACGTGGAGCGAGTGGAAGCGGTATCCCCGCCCGGGGCGCGGCGACAATATCGAGGCGCCGATCACGCCCGGCATCTACGAAGTGCGCATCGCGGCGACCGGGGCGCTGTATGCGTTCGGCGCGGTCGACAATGTGGCGCAGGCCCTGGCGCTGCTGCCCGTGGGGCAGAAATCATGGTTCGGCCGCCGTGATCCCGCCGCCTTGCCGGACCTGGAATACCGCACCTGCGCGACCTCGACCAAGGCCGACGCCAAGGCGGCGGCGGAGCGCATGATCGGCCGGCGCGAGACCTATATGAGCGGCGCGGCCTGATCCCGGGTCGGCTCGTCAGCATTCAGCATTTGGTGCCGTACAGGCACGGATCGCCGGATCGAATGTACCGTTGAGGAGGCGCACGCGCCGTGCGCTGCCACCGGGGCGTGGCTATATTCGGGGACGATCGCTCGCTTTCGAGGAGTAGCCCGATGACACCGCCCGCCGCCGCCCGTGCCTCCACTGCCGCCCCGAGCCTGCGTGACCGCCTGAAGGATCCGTCGCTGCTGCGCGAGCAGTGCTACATCGATGGTGCGTGGGTCGGTACGCCGGTGCTTCCGGTCAACAATCCGGCCACCGGCGCCGAGCTCGCCAAGGTCGCGCAGCTCGGTGCGGCGGAGACCACGCAAGCCGTCGAGGCCGCCGCGCGCGCGTTCCCGTCCTGGGCCCGGCTGACCGCCAAGCAGCGCTCCAATACCTTGCGCAAATGGTTCGAGCTGATCACGGCCAACCGCGAGGACCTCGCGCTGATCCTCACCTCCGAGCAGGGCAAGCCGCTGGCGGAGGCGCTCGGCGAGGTCGATATCGGCGCCGCCTATATCGAGTTCTTCGCCGAGGAGGCGCGTCGCGTCTATGGCGAGACCATCCCGACCCAGAAGCCGGATGCGCGCCTGCTGGCGCTGAAGCAGCCGATCGGCGTCTGCGGCGCCATCACGCCATGGAATTTCCCGAACTCGATGATCACCCGCAAGGTGTCGCCTGCGCTCGCCGCCGGCTGCACCGTGGTGCTGAAGCCGGCCAACGAGACGCCGCTGTCGGCGCTGGCGCTCGCCGTGCTGGCCGAACGCGCCGGGATTCCGGCGGGCGCGCTCAACATCGTCACCGGCGACGCGCCGCCGATCGGCAAAGTGCTGTGCGAGCATCCGTCGGTGCGCTTCATAGGCTTCACCGGCTCGACCGAGGTCGGCAAGATTCTCTATCGCCAGTCGGCCGGCACGGTGAAGAAGCTCGGGCTCGAGCTCGGCGGCAACGCGCCGTTCGTGGTGTTCGACGATGCCGATGTCGATGCGGCTGTCGAAGGCGCCATGGTCTCGAAATATCGCAACATGGGCCAGACCTGCGTCTGCGCCAATCGCCTCTATGCGCAGGACGGCATCTACGACGCCTTCGTCGCGAAGCTCGCCGCCAAGGTCGCGGCGATGAAGATCGGCGAGGGCACCGAGGCCGGCGTGACCCAGGGGCCGCTGATCAACGAAGAGGCGGTTGAGAAGGTCGAACGCCACATCGCCGACGCGGTCAAAGGCGGGGCGAAGGTCGTCACCGGCGGCAAGCGCCATGCGCTCGGCCGCACCTTCTTCGAGCCGACCGTACTTCGGGACGTCAAGGCCGACGCGCTGGTCGCGCATGAGGAGACGTTCGGCCCGCTCGCGCCCGTCATTCGCTTCAAGGACGAGGCCGATGTCATCGCGATGTGCAACGCCTCGCCGTTCGGCCTCGCGTCCTACTTCTATGCCCGCGATCTCGGCCGGGTCTGGCGCGTCGCGGAGGCGCTGGAATCAGGCATGGTCGGCGTCAACACCGGTCTGATCACCACCGAGGTCGCGCCGTTCGGCGGCGTGAAGGAGAGCGGCCTCGGGCGCGAAGGCTCGCATCACGGCATCGAGGAATACCTCGAGATCAAATACGTGATGATGGCGGGCGTCTGAGCTCTGGACGCCTGGGCTCAGGCCGAGCTCAAGCAGTCTTGGGCAGCTTGTCCACTGGCACAAGATAGGACTTGTTGCCGACCTGGAAGATGACCTTGCCGCTCTTGCCGTCGGTCGTCGAGATCTGCGACTGACCGAACATGATGACGTTGTTGTAGACGATCCCCGTGCCCTGGCGCGTGACGCCGTTGGTCGTGACGCTGACCTGGGCCTCCTTGCCGCTGACGGACAGCACGCGAAAGCTCGCGCTCTGGCCGTTTTCGCCGGAGTAGCCGGCCCAGCTGCCGACCAGATTGCTCTCGTCGGCGGGAGGCGCCTGTTTCTCCAGCATCGCGGTGGCCTTGCCGCCGCCGGCCGAAAACAGCAGCACGGCGTTCTTGCCGTTCTTGGTGCCGAGCGTGACCGAGCCGAAGTCGATGGTCGAGCCGTTGACCTGGCCGATGCCGCGTTCGGTGCGGCCGTTATGGGTGTATTCCACCGTCGCGGCGGCGCCTCTGATGTTGACGACCTTGAAGCTCACGGCCTGGCCGTTGGCCGTCCAACTGCCCTTCCACTCGCCCAGCAGGTTGCTCTGGCGATAGACCCGCTCGTTGGCGGGCGAGATCTGGTTGGTGCTTTGGATGGCGACCATGTGTGCTTCCAAGGAGCTCGACTGCTCGTTTACCCCGTATGTCGGATCGTTGCAGAGTGTTGCTAACGAGGCGTAGGTCGAGAGGGTTAACGAACGGTGAACTGCGGCTACGAGCCGCCCGTTCCGCAGTGCGGCCCATCGTCTCAGCGTCTTCTGCGGCGATGGACATCACCACCGGATGAATGCGACGGCGCGAATCGCCACCGGGCTGCACGGGCGTAAGCGAGCCGCTTGCCCAGACGCGCCGGATCGTCGACCATGACGCGGCGAACCACGACCTCTCAATGTGCGAGCTCACCATGACCGCAGCCTTCACGCGCGTCGGTGTCGGCCAGCTTCCGGACGCGGATGCGCGCCGCCTCGATGCGGACGGTTATCTGCTGCTGCGCGGCGCGATTCCGGCGGACTGGCTCCCGCCGCTGCGCGATGCGTTCGAGGCGGGCACGCTGCCATCCGAGCAATGGCCGGTGCCGCGCGGCCGCGACTGGCGCCACGCGATGGTCGATCTCGATGCCACGGTGCAGCGCGCCTGCCGGCTGCCGGTGATGCTCGCGGCCGTGTCTCACATTCTCAAGGCGCCGTTCTTCCTCGGCCAAGTCGAGGGCCGCGAGCCGCTCGCCGATGGCGGCCAGCAGCCGTTGCATCGCGACGGCGTCGACCGGTTCCGTACCGACGCCGTCTCGGCGCTCGCCTTTCTCGATCCGTTCGGCCCCGACAACGGCGCGACGCGGGTGGCGCCGGGCACGCATCGCCGCGACACGGATGATGCGCAGGCTGCCCCGTTGGTCACGACAGGCGAAGCCGGCGACATCCTGCTGTTCGACGTCAACCTGCTGCACGGCGCGACCCGCAACCGCAGCGGCGCCCGCCGCCGCTCGCTGCTGATCACCTACGCCACCTCGGTGCAGCTCGACGCGTGGCGACGGACCCGCGCCTTGCGTGCGGTGCGCATGGACCAGGACGAAATCTTCGGCGCGGAGTAGCCGCGCCATCCGCGCAGCTTTCAACCTTCCAGCCCAAATCCTGCAGAGGAGGACGCTCATGAGGCTGTACGATTCCGCGACGGCACCAAGCCCGCGCCGCGTACGTATCTTCCTTGCGGAGAAGGGCCTCACGATTCCCACCGTTCAGCTCGACCTGCGCGCCGGCGAGCAGTTCCGGCCGGAATTTCGCGCGCTGAACCCGCAATGCACGGTGCCGGTCCTGCAGCTCGACAGCGGCGCTGCGATCACCGACATCATCGCGATCTGCCGCTACCTCGAGGAGCTGCATCCTGAGCCGGCCCTGATGGGGCGCAGTGCGGAGGAACGCGCGCTGATCGAATGCTGGATGCGGCGGATCGAATGGGATGGCATCTACGCCATCCAGGAAGCGTTCCGGAACAGTGCGCCAGGGTTGGAGAGCCGCGCTCTGCCCGGCCCGTTGCCGCTCGAGCAGATTCCGGCGCTTGCCGAGCGGGGGCGTCTCCGCGCCGCGCACTACTTCGCGTGGCTCGATGCGCGGCTGGCCGATCATGCCTTCGTCGGCGGACCCGACTTCACCATTGCCGACATCAGCGCCATGGTGACGGTGGATTTCGCGGTCCGCGCCAAGCTCGATCCACCGGATCACCTCCACCATCTCGCGCGGTGGTATGGTGTAGTTTCGAGCCGTCCCAGTGCGAAGGCTTGATATGATGAGCCTCGGTCGTCACTCCGTCCTGCTCGACCTCGACGGCACTCTCATCGACTCCCAGCCCGGCATCGCCGCGAGCGCCCTAGTGGCGTTGCGCGCGCTCGGGCATGCACCGGACGACACGCTCGATATCCGCAGTGTCATCGGGCCGCCGCTGCAGGACATGTTGCGGGCGCTGCTGCAGGCGTATGACGACGATCGGGTCGACGAAGCGGTGACCGCCTATCGCCAGCATTACGGCGAGAGCGGACTGTTCGGCAGTGAACTCTATGCCGGCATCCGGGACGCGCTGCACGAGATGCATGGCGCGGGGGTGCGGCTCTATCTCGCGACATCCAAACGGGAGGTGTTTGCGCGCCGCATCCTCGAGCATCTCGATCTCGCGTCGCTGTTCGACGCCATCCACGGCTCGGTGCCGTCAGGTCTGCTGGACCACAAGCCGGAGCTGCTCGCGCATATTCTCACCGAGCGGAATATCGCACCCTCCGACGCGATCATGGTTGGTGACCGCCGCCACGACATTGCCGGCGCCCACGCGGTCAGGATGCGCAGCCTCGGCGTGCTCTGGGGCTATGGCAGCCGCGACGAGCTCGAGATGGCCGGCGCCGACCGCCTCGTGGAATGTCCGGCCGATCTCGCGCGCGCCGTGCTGTCGATGCTGAAGGTCTAGCTCGATCACAACCTCCTGTGTTCGCGACACCCCGATCGGTTCGCGCGTCAACCTTGCACCGGAACCGGAAAGCCGCGAATATTCGCGGCAGGTCAGTTGTCATCACGGGACTATCACACACATGCAGTTCGACGACGTCATCCTCGGCCGCCGCAGCATCCGCGGCTACAAGCCCGATCCGGTGCCGCGGGCGCTGATCGAGGAGATCATCGGGCTTGCGATGCGCGCGCCGTCGTCGATGAACAGCCAGCCCTGGAATTTCTACGTCATCACCGGCGAGCCGCTGAACCGCATCCGCGCCGGCAATACCGAGCGGATGGTCGCCGGCGTCCCGCAGTCGCGTGAATTCCGTATCGGCCAGCCCTTCGCGGGCGCGCATCGCGAGCGCCAGGTGCAGGTCGCCAAGCAGTTGTTCTCCGCCATGGGCATCGCGCGCGACGACAAGGACAAGCGACAGGACTGGGTGCTGCGCGGCTTCCGCCAGTTCGACGCACCGGTCTGCATCATCGTGACCTATGATCGTGCGCTTGATGGCAGCGACGACACGCCGTTCGACTGCGGCGCCGTCACCAATGCGCTGGTCAACGCCGCCTGGTCGCGCGGCCTCGGCGCCGTCATCAACAGCCAGGGCATCATGCAATCGCCCGTGGTCCGCGAGCACGCCGGCATCGCCGACGACCAGGTCATCATGAAGAGCATCGCGCTGGGCTGGCCCGATCACGATTTCCCCGCCAATGCCGTGGTGTCGGAGCGGAAGCCGGTGAAGGAAGCGACGGTGTTCGTGGGGTTCGAGGACTAGACGGGCATCTCGGGGACCGCAGGGAACGACAGACGTCGTGGCTTCGATAGCTCGAAAAATCACAGATGCCTTATTGGATCAGACGGATACTTCTCAAGTCTGGAGAGCTCGTTACCGAGAAGGAGCTCCGTCGCGATGAAAATTATTGCGAAGGTATCTCGCCGGTCGTCGGAGAGGTTCTGACCGTGCACTGTCGCGGGCGGACATTCCGCGCGGAAGTCGTCTGGGGAAACTGGCCCGGACGAGGTCATTCGGCCGATATGGTCGTGCCGCTCCGCGTCAAAGAGATCTAGCAGAAGAAACTCCGGCCAAAAAACGAGCCTGGTCAGGGCGTCATTCGGCGCTGCCGATCGGGGCGAGGAGCACACGTTTTGCGTCAGCTATCGAAAAATTTGACGTCGAATTCCTCTTGCATGATTTTGTTGTTGCTATTTTTCCGAAGTCGTGTTCTTGTCCGCGCATCCCGTCCTCATGCAGAGGGGCGTACGCGTCGTCACGATACGTAGAGGCGGGGAGCGGTGGCCGCGTGCCTGTCAGGCGCTCTTGCGCTGACGAACGGCAGCGCGCGGACGGTCAAGCCGTGTGGTCCTGGCGCCCCGATGCTGGCGCCAATCTCGCGATGACGTTCGTGCGTCGTGGCGGGCGACGGGGGCAAACAAGCCGGTCCCCGGGGAGAGTACGGAGCAGCCGTTAAACCCATCGCGCAGGGAGGGCCGGGATGTCTCGGCTGAACCTGTGGTGACCGCCGCGTGCATTTTCTTTCGCACGCGGGCCATGGGGGCGGCCAGCTCCCGGCCTTCCCTGCGCCCTCGCATTTTCAGAGGGCGAGATCGATCAGCATAGCTCGGGCAAGCATGGCCGCGAGATCGACGCAGCGCGTCTCGTTAGCAACTCTCCGATGATCAACGATGCCTTGGCTGATGTGAGCACGCGCCTCGCAGAACGATCAGTTCTCACCTCGTCCCGCTTGCGGGGAGAGGTCGGATTGCATCGAAGATGCAATCCGGGTGACGGGGGCTCTCCGCGAGTCTGGTGTGCATGGAGAGCCCCCCTCACCCCAGCCCTCTCCCCGCAAGCGGGGCGGGGGAGCGCACCGCCGATACGGTACCAGTTCGACTCCCACTCCGAAGAAAATACTGCCTTCGGCTCCGTCATCGCGGCGAGAGACGTGCAGTGCTCAGATCTTCAGCTCGCTGCCCGTCACCCGCCGGAACGCCTCCAGATAGCGCTGGCTGGTCGCATCCACCACGCTCTGCGGCAAGGGCGGCGGGGGGGCGTCGCCGTTCCAGCGGCCGGCACGGCGCTCGGCATCGAGATAGTCGCGCAGCGGCTGCTTATCGAAGCTCGGCTGCGGCTGGCCCGGCTGATAGGCATCGACGGCCCAGAAGCGCGACGAGTCGGGCGTCATCACCTCGTCGATCAGGATGATGTGACCGTCCTTGTCGCGGCCGAACTCGAACTTGGTGTCGGCGATGATGATGCCCTGCTCGCGCGCCAGCTTTTCACCCAGCGTGTAGACCGCGCGCGTCATGCTCTCCAGCGTATACGCGGTGTCGTCGCCGACCACCTCGCGCATTCGCGCAATGGTGATGTTCTCGTCATGGCCGGTCTCGGCCTTGGTCGCGGGGCTGAAGATCGCGGGGTCGAGCTTCTGGCTCTCGACGAGGCCGGCGGGAAGCTGCTCGCCGGCCAGCGTGCCATGGGCCGCATATTCCTTCCAGGCCGAGCCGGAGAGATAGCCGCGGATCACGCATTCGATCGGGAACACGGTGGTGCGCTTGCACAGCATCGCGCGCCCGAGAATCTCGTCGCGATGCGGCGCCAGCGCTGGCACCTCCGCGATGATCGTGTCGGTGTCGGCCGAGATCATGTGGTGATGCACCACGCCTTCGAGCGCGTTGAACCAGTAGGCCGAGATCTGCGTCAGCACCGCGCCCTTCATCGGGATGGTTTCGTTCATCACGACGTCGAAGGCCGAGATCCGGTCGGTGGTCAGCAGCAGCACGCGGTCGTCGCCGACGGCATAGATGTCGCGGACCTTGCCGCGGCCGATCTTCGGGAGCGGCAGATTGCTGGCGAGAAGCGTGGTCATCGTGCAGAGCCTTCGAAACGGGAGCGTTGCGACCGCAATAGCCTATTCCGGCAGCGGAATGAACTCGTGCTCCTGCGGAACGGCGGCGAAGCGGCCGGTTTTCCAGTCCTGCTTGGCCTGCTCGATGCGCTCCTTGCTGGAGGAGACGAAATTCCACCACACGTGCCGCGGCCCTTCCAGGGCGTCGCCGCCAAGGAACATCATCCGGGTCGGCTTCACCGTGCGCACGCTGATGGCGTCGCCCGGGCGGAAGATCAGGAGCCGCGGGCCCTCGTGGCGCTCGCGCGCGATCTCGACCTCGCCATCGACGATGTAGATGGCGCGCTCCTCGTGATCGGGATCGAGCGGCACCACCGTGCCGGCCTGCGCCGCGACCTCGACATAGAACCAGGGCGAGACCATCGTGACCGGCGAGGCCGCGCCGAACGCCTTGCCGGCAATGACGCGCGCGGAGAAGCCGGTGTCGCTGACCGTCGGCAGCGCGTCCGCCGCGTAGTGCTGGAAGCTCGGCGCGATCTCTTCCGATTCGACCGGCAGCGCGATCCAGCTCTGCAGGCCCAGCATCTTCTGCCCGTTCTGCCGCTGCAGGTCGGGCGTGCGCTCGGAATGGGCGATGCCGCGGCCCGCCGTCATCAGGTTCATCGCGCCGGGCTGGATCTCCCGCACGTTGCCCTCGCTGTCGCGATGCATGATGGCGCCGTCGAACAGATAGGTGACGGTGGCAAGCCCGATATGCGGATGCGGCCGCACGTCCATGCCCTTGCCGGACATGAACTGCACCGGGCCGAAATGATCGAAGAAGATGAACGGGCCGACCATCTGGCGTCGGCCGTGCGGCAGCGCGCGGCGCACCGCAAAACCGTCGCCGAGATCGCGGGTGCGCGGCACGATGACGTGCTCCAGCGCATCGCACGAGGTGGGATCGCCGAACTCGGGATCGATCGATGGCTGCCAGCTCATGGGGCGCTCCTGCAATGTGGTCGCGCGAGCTTAGCAGCTTCACGAAGGCGAGGGCAGGGCACGAGGTCGCGGCATCCGCGCGATTTGAACGAAGCGAAGCTCCGGCCTAGAGTTCTGGCGCTGACAACGGACCCGTGACGATGACGCTCGAAAGCCTCGATCTCGCGCTTCGCGCCGCCGCCATCGCGCTGCTGGCCGTGCTCGCCGTCGCGCTGGGACGCGATCTCGGCAGGCAATGGCGCGGCCGGCTCGCGATCGCGCTGGCGCTGGGCTCGGCCGCGCATGCCGCGACCTTCAACATCGGCGGCACGGCCGCGCCATCGCTCGCTTCCGCGCCGCTGATTGCGGTGGCGACCGCCGATATCGTCGTGCTCTGGCTGTTCTGCCGCGCGCTGTTCGACGACGGCTTTGCGTTGCGTTGGCTGCACGGCCTGATCTGGCTCGCGGTGTTCGGCTTCAGCCTGCTGAGCTGTCTCGTGCTGGGGCCTGCCGGACATGGACGGCTCGTGATCGTCGCCAATAATGTGCTGGCTCTCGGCTTCCTCGGCCTGACCTTGGCGCAGACCATCCGTTCCTGGGCGGCGGATCTCGTCGAGGGACGGCGGCGCATCCGCGCCTTCGTCGTGATCGCGGCGCTGTCCTACGGTGGCGTCAATGCGCTGCTGCAGATGGCGTCCGCCGGCCGGGGCCCGTCGGAGCTCGCCAATGTGGTCAACGCGGCGATGTTCTTGGCCGTGGTCGGCGCCGTTGCGCTGATGCTGCTCAAGGTCGGTGCCGGCGATGTGCTCGCGCCGGAGGCGCCACCGGCCGCGGCGCTCGAAGCGGTGGCTCCGAAAGCCGCCGACCGCAGGTTGGTGGACGCGCTGATGCGGCTGATGGCGGACGAGCGGGTTTATCGTCAGGAGAACGTCACGATCGGCATGCTGGCGACGAAGCTCTCCATTCCTGAATACCGGCTGCGGCGGCTGATCAATGGCGAGCTCGGCTACCGCAACTTCAACACCTTCCTCAACGCCCACCGCATCGAGGAGGCCAAGGCCGCGCTCGCCGATCCCGCCCAGGCCGAGGTGCCCGTGATCACCATCGCGATGGACGCTGGGTTCCAGTCGCTTGGGCCCTTCAACCGCGCCTTCAAGGCGGTGACCGGGGTGACGCCGACCGAATACCGGCGCATGAGGCTGTCGGCGGCGTGATCTGTTCAGCCTTGAAACTGCAGAGGAATTCCAGAATCGGCGAGATCCCGGCGATTCTCGGCTGCGATGATTTCCGAAATCGGCGAGCGTCCGGGCCGCAGCCGCAGTCTGGTCCGGCAGATCCAACTGCCGGAGCTCCTCATGACCAGACGCCGCCTGCTGCTTGCCCTCGTTGCCACCACCGCGCTGACCGCCCTGGCGGTCGGCGGCGCCCGCGCCCGCGATGTGCCGAAGGTGGCAACCGGCTTCATCGCCAGCCTCCTGTGCTCGGAGACCTTCGTCTCCGGTCTCGACCCGGACCGCACGCTCTCCGAGACCCGGGCCGCGATGCCCGGCGCCGGCCTGCTGAGCTGGGCGATGGACGTCCGCGTCGATCGCGCCGCCAAGGACGTCACCGTGACGCTGCTCGGGATCGGGCAGAGCCGGGCCGTGTATCGCGACGGGCTCGGCTGCCACATGGACCATGGCGAAGCGGCGGATTGGCCGGCCATCCGGCCCGCTGCGCCAACCCCCGCCTTGCTGCCCGACATCGCTCCGCCACGCGTCGTCGCGCCGGTCACTCCGGCCCTCGCGGCAGCGCTGGATCGCGCCTTTGCCGAGCCGGACTCGCCGCCGTTCCGGCATACCCATGCTGTCCTGGTGATGAAGGACGGCAAGGTGATCGCCGAGCGCTACGCCCAGGGCTTCACGCTCGACACGCCGCTGCTCGGCTTCTCTGCGACCAAGTCGATGACCGCGACCTTGATCGGCATTCTCGTCCGCCAGGGCAAGCTCGCGCTGCATACGCCCGCGCCCATCGCGGCGTGGCGGGACGACAAAGATCCGCGCCACGCCATCACCGTCGATCACCTCTTGCGCCACACCGCAGGCCTCGCGCTCGGCAGCTCGCTGCAGGCCTCGCTGTTCTCTGTGCTCGAGCCTGTCAACCGCATGAAATTCGTCGAAACGGACCGCGCCGCCTTCGCCGAAACCATGCCGCTCGAAACCACGCCGGGCGCGGTCAGCAATTATCACGACGGCAACACCGTCATCCTCTCTCATCTCATCCGCGACGCCGTCGGCGGCAGCGCTGCGGATGTGCTGCGCTTTGCGCATCGCGAGCTGTTCGATCCGCTCGGCATGACCAGCGTCACCCTCGAATTCGATGCCGCCGGCACACCGGAGGGATCGAGCCAGATGCTGGCCTCGGCGCGCGACTGGGCGCGGCTCGGCCAGCTCTATCTCGACGACGGCGTCGTCGCCGGCCGGCGCATCATGCCCGCGGGCTGGGTCGCGTATGTCAGCGCGCCGACGCCCGGCGCGTTCGTCGGCCTCGGCGCCGGCTTCTGGACCAACAGTGGCGACAGCTTTGGCGCCAACTACCGCACCTCCCATGGCTGGCCGCGCGACGCGTTCTTCGCCAAGGGCACGCTCGGCCAATATGTCATCGTCGTCCCGTCGGAGCGTCTCGTCATCACGCGTTTCGGCCGCACCGTGAACTGGCCGCCCGAGGCCGATGGCGTGGCGCAGCTCGTGAGCGACGTGATCGCGGCGACGCAGGGAGAATGACGCATGCGTTACGCTCTTCCCAAAGCGGTGGCCTGCTCGACACGTTCGAATCGCTCCAGCGACAGGATCGCGTCGGCGAAGCTCTGTGCCCGGCTGCTCAGCACTGGCCGTGCCAGCGTCAGAAACTTGTCGCTCATCGCCTGTGCTGTCGGGAACGAGGTCGGCTCGCCGGAGGGATCGTCGTGCAGCCGCTCGTGCACGCCATCCGCGGTGGTGATGGTGACGCGCGCGCCGAACGGATGGCTGCGGCCGATCTCCAATTTGTCGTCCTGCACGACGTCGAACTTGTCGGCCAGCGCATTGATCGCGGCGTCACCAAGGCGCGTGTAGTCGTCCCAGCCGAAGCGGCCCTGGTCGAGCGCGAGCGCGCCGGTGAAGAACATCGAGAACTGGCCGCCGACGATCGAGGTCGGATGGCGCTTGGTGGCGGCATCGCCCGTCAGGGTGATGCCGTTGCGATGCAGGCCGATCTCGACGCGCTTGACCTGGTCCGGCGTCAGATTGTGCTCGCGGCGCAGGGCGATGATGGCGTCGATCGCTGCATGGGTATAGCGGCAGCTCGGATACGGCTTCACGCCGATCTTCATCGTCTCGTAGGTGGAGCCGAGCCCCGCGACCGCCTTGTCGTGATGCGGCGTGTCGGTGTAGCCGACGAGGAGGCCGTGCTTGCCCTCGACGGATTCGATCGCGCCGACGAAGTCGTTCTTGGCGAGCGTCGCCGCGATCACGCCGTTCATCGCCGACGCCCCGACCTGATAGCGCTTGTTCCAGGCGCCGTTGACGAGAAACTGCAGCGAGCCCGCGGCCTGGCTGCCGGACACGCCGAAAGCGTAGATCAATTGCTGCTCCGACAGGCCGAACAGCTTGCCGGCGGCGGCCGCCGCGCCATAGGTGCCTGCGGTCGCGGTCGGGTGGAAGCCGCGGGCATAATGCGAGGTCGGATCGAGCGCGTTGCCGAGCCGGCAGCACACCTCGTAACCGGCGACGATCGCGGTCAGGACCTCGCGGCCCGAGGCGCCGACCATCTCGCCGACGGCGAAGGCGGCCGGCACCACCGGCCCGCTCGGATGCAGCGAGGAATCGGCGTGGGTATCGTCGAAGTCGAGCGAATGGCCCATCGTGCCGTTGAGCAGCGCCGCCACCGCCGGCGTCCAGGTTCTGTCGTCGCCGAATACGGTCGCCTCGCCCGCTGCATCGAGCTTCAGCGCCGCCAGCATCTTCACCACCGACGGCGTCGATTCCGCCTCGCGCCGGGCCCGGATGGCGCTGCCGAGGAAGTCGAGCGTCAGCACCTTGGCGCGGTCGAGCACCTCGGGCGGGATATCGTCATATTTCAGCTCCGCGACATAGGCGGCGAGCGTTGCGGTTTCCTGGGCCATCGTGTTTCCTCGCATCGTTGCAATGACCGTAGGCAAGCCGATTCCGCCTTTCAAGCCGGTTCGGCCCGGTGGGGAGCTGCCATGCCGCGATCGCGCTGGTGCTTTTCGAGGTGAGCGACTGATGGTGTCCTTGAAACGGCTGTTCGGCCGGTTGCGCGCCCGCAAGGCGCCGATGTCGCTGGCGGTCCGCGGCACGGTGGCGGCGACGCTTGCCTTCGCGATCGCCACGGCCTTCCACCTGAAGCTGCCGCTGTGGGCGGTGCTGACCTCGCTGATTGTGACGCAAGGCAGCGTCGGGCGCTCGCTGAAGGCAACGCGCGACTACATGTTCGGTACCATCGGCGGTGCGATCTATGGCGGCGCCATCACGGTCTTCATCCCGCATTCGGGCGAGCTGCAACTGCTCGGCATGCTGATCCTGGCGGTGACGCCGCTCGCCTTCATCGCCGCGATCAATCCAAGTCTCAACGCGGCGACGGTGACGGCCGTGATCGTGCTGCTGGTGCCCACGATGGGCCATCTCGATCCGCTGGGATCGGCGATCGACCGTGTGTTCGAGGTCGCGGTCGGCGCGCTGACCGGCCTCGCCGTTTCGTTCATCGTGCTGCCGTCGCGCGCGCACGTGCAGATGCGTAGCGCGGCGGGCCGTCTGCTCGAGCTGATCGCAGCCGCCTTCACCGAGCTGCTGGCCGGCCTGTCGCGCGGCCGCGACAACGACGCGTTGCATCGGATCCAGGACGGCATCGGTACCGCGCTCACCGAATTGAATGCGACAGGAGCGGAGGCCGAGCGGGAGCGCTCGGCGCGGCTGTCCTCCGGCGCCGATACCGGCCCACTGCTGCGGACGATCCTGCGCCTGCGCCACGACGTCGTGATGATCGGCCGTGCCAGCGTGGTGCCGCTGCCATCCGAGCTGCAGGCGCGCTTGTCGGGACCGGTGGCGCGCGTCAGCGATGCCATCGCGAGCTATCTGCGCGGCTGTGCCGCGGCCATCCGCAACGGTTCCGGCCCGCCGGCGATCTGGCCGATCCACGTCGCGGTGAAGGCCTATGCGGAAGAGGTCGCCGCCGTCCGCAGCGACGGTCTCACGCGGGGGCTGCCGGGTGACGCCGCCGAACGCTTCTTCGCGCTCGGCTTCTCGCTGGAGCAGATGCGGCAGAACCTGATCGACCTCGAGCGCGTCGTTGCCGAATGGGCGGGCGCTTCGACCGGGAAACCGCATCGACCGGAGCGCGACGAGACGCCGGATACAGCGGGCGCCTGATCTCCTCATCGCGACAACCGCAGGAAGCGCAGCACCAGCAGGGCTGCATAGATGGCGGTGCCGATCGACAGGCCGATCCAGATCCCGGTCGCGCCGAGCGCGGTGTGGAAGGCGAGTGCATAGGAGGCGGGAAAGCCGATCAGCCAGTAGCCGAGCACGGCGAGCAGCAGCGGGATGCGCGTGTCCTTGATGCCGCGCAGCGCGCCGACCGCGATCGTTTGCAGCGCATCGGTGATGAAGAAGGTCGTGCCGATGAGAAGCAGCATGGCGGCGAGCGCCGCCGTCGCTTCCGCATCGGCGAGGCCGGCGCCGAGGAACAGCTGCACGATGTCATGGCGGGCAATGACGATGCCGAGCGTGAACAGCATTGCGAGACCTAGGCCGAGCGACATTGCCATCAGTCCGGCGCGACGGACACCGGCCGCATCGTTACGTCCAGCGGCGTGGCCGACGCGCACGGTCGCAGCCATGCTGATGCCGAACGGCACCATGAACAGGATCGCCGTGATCTGCAGCGCGATCTGATGCGCGGCGAGCGCGGCCGTGCTGATCAGCCCCATCAGGATCGCCGCCGCCGAGAACAGGCCATATTCGAGCAGGAACGACAGCGAGATCGGAGCGCCGATGACGAGGAGCTGCCGCATCAGCCGCCAGTCGATGCGCCCGAGCCGGGCCAGGACATGATAGTCGCGGAACGGCGGGCGCAACGCGGCGAACCACAGGCCGGCGAGAAACGTTCCGAGGTTGACGGTCGAGGTGGCGAGGCCGACGCCGGTCAGGCCGAGCTGCGGAAAACCCCAGTGGCCGTAGAGCAGCGGATAGACCAGCAGCGCGTTGAGCGGGATCGCGGCCAGGGTGATCCAAAGCACCGGCTCGGGGCGGTTGACGGCGCCCATGAAGCTGCGCAGCGCCAGGAACCACAGCATCGGCGCGATCCCCCAGGCGAGACCGGCGAGATAGTCCTGCGCGAGATGCGCCACGTCCGGCGCCTGTCCGAGTGCGAGCAGGATGATCTCGCCGTTCAGCGCGATCAGCATGATCGGCAACGCGATGAACAGCCCGGCCCACAGCCCGACACGCAGCGCGCGCCGGACCAGCCCGGCATCGGCCGCGCCGAACGCCTGCGCGGCGAGCGGCGCCACCGCGGACATCAGACCCATGCCGAAGGTCGAGCCGACGAAGTAGACGGTGCCCGCTAACGCGGCCGCTGCAACGGCATCGCCGCCGAGACGGCCGATGAAGGCGAGATCGGTCGACATCATCGCGATCTGCGACAGCTGCGTCAGCGCCATCGGCGCGGCGAGGCGGACCGTCTCCCAGAGGTCGAGCGCGAGAGAAGGTGTCGGCGCCGCCGGCGGCGGCGCGTGGTCGGTTCCGGCTGTGGAGGTCATGATCGAGGCTATAGCAGTCCCCGCAGTGTCGTGCACATCACGCCGTCGTCGTCATGGGCCGTGCGAGATGCGAGCGTCGCGGCAACATCATCGTTGGAGCTTGGGTTCGCGACGTCGGCCATCGCGGACTGCTCTCGTGCCGAACCAGATCGGATCGGACGGCCACACGCGTTCCCGCGACACGGCGTGCCCGGGTGATGCTCGATTTGCTCCCCTCGAACAGGAAGAGGGGCAGGGAAGGCCGGGTGCTTGACCACACCCATGGCCCGCCTGCAAAAGAAGTAGCAGGCGGCAGTCACCACAGGTGGGCCGCACATCCGGCCTTCCCTGCGCCATGGTTGGAACGGCTTATACGTACTCTCCCCGGGGACCGGGCTTGTTTGCCCCCGTCACCTGCAGATCGCTCGCCGGCTTGACCTCAGCATCGGGAGGCCAGGACCATACGATTTCGCCGTATGCGACAGCCCCTTCGTCCACGCGCCAGCCTCAAGAGAACCTGAGTGCGCGTTGTGAGCCGCCGCATCCATCGCATCCCACCCTCAACGGTCCGTGACGATCGCGAAGCGCCCCTCTCATGAGGACGGGACGGGTGCAGTATTTCCGATTTTCGGAAGTAAAGCAAGCGGAAAGTTTAGGCCAGATGATCTCGATCGGACCATGTGTCTGAGGTGGCTATCGAAATCAATGTTTGCACGCGGCCTGCTCTCTGCTGACGAGCCGAGTGTAGCGCACACGTCAGCCGTCCATGTGGGCGCGGAGCGCTTTGGAGCCGCGGAGCTCCACGACCAAGATGTGCTCCTGGTCGGTTCGCGAAGCGAACGACATATCCCAATCAGCAGGTCCCGCGTTCAGCAGCGGAACCGAAAAGCTGTTGAGTACGAATTCCGTGTCGAACGAAGCTTCGAGCGGTTTGCCGAACCAATGCTCGTAAGTCGCGCGCGCGCCATGATCGATGTTGCGGATGATGTCGGTGTAGTCGCGTTCAACCCAGGCGAAGAACTCGCGCTGTCGTTGGTCGGGCGCCAGCCGGTCGCCAGGCGCATCAATGAAGAGCTCGATCTCGGTCTGCGTTGGTGAGAACTGCCGCTTTGCTTCCCAGTAGGATCCCATCGAGACGAGATGTCCAAAGAACGCGTCGTCAATTTCAACCCGCCTCATGATCAGTTCGCTGAACAGCCTGCGTATCAGGCCCATCTGATCGCCCCCTGACGCACAATGCGCCGTGCCTTCATTTTTCAAAGCAAGCCGAATTGCGCAAGAGCATCGCGCGCCTGCTGATCCAGTCCTTCCTGTCTTTCGTCCTCGCTCGGCGTGCTGCAAAGCCGCCTGAGCTCAGGGAGAAACTGGAGAGCAACGTCCTCGGGAAGGAACGGGATGAGCAGCTGGAGTATCCAATACTTCCAAACGGCATCGTCGGAATTCAAGACATGCCAGATGTGCGGTGCCATCGGCGCGCCGATCGAAGCGAGGAAGGGGGCGAGAATGTGCGCCACCGGCCAATTGTAGTCCTTTAGCCACGCCGTCAGCTCGGGAAGGATTGGCGCGACGGCCGGGTAGCCGGCCTGCACGGCTGCCCGCGCACGATCGAGGTCGGCCTTTCCCTTTGGGATGAGCTGATGGATATCGTCCATGATGGGTCTCGGTAAAGACAGATTGATGAACTTCTGCGGGCCGTTCTGGCGAAGATGATCGCGCTATGCTGGCACGCGTTTCGCGAGAGTCACGGGCGGCGAGTTGGAGTATGTGCAGGCCTCGCTGAACCAGATCGCACCCGTGCTACATGTGCTGCTGGCGGCCGAGCAGGTCTTGGCTCTCGGGATCGATTTGCGCCAGGAGGCCGCGGGGTCAGGCGGGCGCTGCGACCTGCCGGAGCATTGTCTTCACCACCAGCCGGTGAAACGGCATGATGGCGGCGAGATAGGAGCGGCCGAGCGTGTTGTGCGTGTGCACCAACGTGGTCGCGGTCACCTGCGAGGCCTTGCCAATTGGGCTGACGTCGGACCTGACGTCGACCACGACACGAAAATCCAGATGCTTGTCGTCGAAGCCGAGCACGATTCGTTGCGGCGTTTCGTCCACGACGGGAAACATCCCGATCAGAGGACGTGGGTTGCCTGGATCCGCGCCCGAGGTCTTCAGACCGAACGGCCTGACCAGCAGGTTGCGGAGCTTCAGGAGCGCCGTCATCCACCAGGGCGCGTGACCGAGCATGCGCTCGGCCGCCGTGCGGGCATTGATGGCCGGCTCGTCAATCGCGATGCGAAAGGCATCAGCGAACTCCGCGCCGGCGAGCCATCTGGTACGGTCGACGTTGGGAGGGATCTGGCTGACGGCCATGTGCAATGAGCCTCACATGTCACGGTTGTGCCCGCGCTGTGCGCGATGCGGAGCATCATCGCACGCTCATGTTCGCGAAGCCAGCGCGCGAATGGAATAGCGTTACGGCCGGTCATTCGTCATTGCTTCGCTTCGCGCTTCGCTCGCAACGACGTCGGAGAAATGCTGCGTGAATGGCGCTACCGTCCGCGTTCCGGCACGCGCGTGATCTTGGCGCCCAGCGCATTCAGCCGCTCGTCGATGCGTTCGTAGCCGCGCTCGATCTGGTCGGCGTTGTCGATATACGAGGTCCCCTCGGCGCACAGCGCGGCGAGCAGCATGGCCATGCCGGCGCGGATGTCGGGCGACACGACGCGGGCGCCGCGCAGGCGGCTCGGGCCGGCGACGATGGCGCGGTGCGGGTCGCACAGCACGATGCGCGCGCCCATCGAGATCAGCTTGTCGACGAAGAACATCCGCGACTCGAACATCTTCTCGAACATCAGGATCACGCCCTCGCATTGCGTGGCGGTGACGAGCGCGATCGACATCAGGTCGGCGGGAAAGGCCGGCCAGGGCTGGTCCTCCAGCTTCGGCACGTGGCCGCCGAAATCGTCCTTGATCCGCAGCGTCTGCTCCGAGGGCACGATGAGATCGTCGCCGGCAACCTCGCAGACGATGCCGAGCCGCTCGAAGCCCATGCGGATCGAGCGGAGATGCTCGGTGCCGGCGCGCACGATGCGTAAGGGAGAGCGAGTCACGGCGGCAAGGCCGATCAGCGAGCCGACCTCGATGTGATCGGGCTGGATCGAGTAGCTCGCCTGGCCCAGCGTGCTGGCGCCATGGATCACCATCGTGTTGGTGCCGATGCCCTCGATGTTGGCCCCGAGCGCCACCAGGAAATGCGCGAGGTCCTGGACATGCGGCTCCGAGGCGGCGTTGCGCAAGTAAGTCGTGCCGTGGGCGGCCACCGCGGCCACCAGCGCGTTCTCGGTCGCGGTGACACTGGGCTCGTCCAGGAAGACGTCGGCGCCCTTGAGGCCGGAGGCGCGCAGCTCGATCTTGTCGGTTGCGGTGACGGTGGCGCCGAGCTGCTCGAAGGCGAGGAAATGGGTGTCGAGGCGGCGGCGGCCGATGACGTCGCCGCCTGGCGGCGGCAGCGCCACTTCGCCGCAGCGGGCGAGCAGGGGCCCTGCCAGCAGGATCGACGCGCGGATGCGCGCGCAGAGGTCCGGATCGAGGTCCGCGGCGCGGATCTCCTTGGCATGGATCGTGAGCCTGTTCCGGCCGCGCCATTCGGCGGAGGCGCCGACCGAGCGCACCAGCTCGACCAGCGTCTCGGTGTCGCGGATGCGCGGCACGTTGTCGAGCGTGACCGGATGCTCGGTCAGCAGCGCGGCGGCGATGATCGGCAGCGCGGCGTTCTTGTTGCCGGACGGCTCGATCGCGCCCTTGAGCCGGTGACCGCCCTCGACGATGTATTGAATGGGCGCCATGCGCGAAAAGTCCGTTCTGAGATGGTGATTCGCCCGGGGACCGGCGAAAGCGGAACATCGATCTTCAACGGAATTAACACGGAAGGGACGGGCAGGCCACTGCTCCGCAGACTCAGGGTGCGCCTGGTCGTCTGTCGCGCCAGTGCGGAGTATCCTCGGGCTGGACGTCGCGACTACACGTCCACGTTGGCCGACAGCGAGTTGTCCTGGATGAACTCGCGGCGCGGCTCGACCACGTCACCCATCAGCTTGGTGAAGATGTCGTCGGCCTCGTCGACCTCCTTGACCTTCACCTGGAGCAGCGTACGGGCCTCGGTGTCGAGCGTGGTCTCCCAGAGCTGTTGCGGGTTCATCTCGCCGAGGCCTTTGTAACGCTGCATGTTGATGCCCTTGCGGCCGGCATCGGTGACCGCCTCGAACAAATCGACCGGGCCATGGATCACGGTCTGGACGTCGCCACGGCGCAAGGCGCCGGGCTTCGCATAGGCCTCCTGCAGGCGGGCCGCATATTCGTCCAGCTTGCGGGCATCGACGGACGCGAGCAATGCGTCGTCGATGACGGCAACGTCCTTGACGCCCCGCACGGTGCGCTCGAAGGTGAAGCCCTGGCCCTCGACGAAGTGGCCGATCCAGCCGCGCTCGACCTCGTCGGCCAGCACGTCGAGCCGTTTTGCGATGTAGGCGGCCGCGGCGTCCGCCGTCGGGATGTCGCGGGTGATGTCCGGGCGCAGCACGCCGGCGATCGCGGCCTGCTCGACGACCTTGCGGTCGTAGCGCGTGTGCAGGTTGCGCAGGATGTTGCGGACGAGACGCGCTTCCTCGACCAGCGCCAGGAGGTCACGCCCCTTGCGCTCCTCGCCTTCCGCCGTCTTGAACACGCAATCGTCGAGGCCGGTGCCGATCAAATAGTCTTCGAGCGCGCGCTCGTCCTTCAAATACTGCTCGGACTTGCCGCGCGTGACTTTGTAGAGCGGCGGCTGGGCGATGTAGAGGTGGCCGCGATCGATGATCTCGCGCATCTGCCGGTAGAAGAAGGTCAGCAGCAGCGTGCGGATGTGGGCGCCGTCGACGTCGGCGTCCGTCATCACGATGATCTTGTGATAGCGCAGCTTGTCGATCGAGAACTCGTCGCTGATGCCGGTGCCGAGCGCGGTGATCAGGGTGCCGATCTGCTCGCTCGACAGCATCTTGTCGGGGCGCACGCGCTCGACATTGAGGATCTTGCCGCGCAGCGGCAGCACCGCCTGGAACTCGCGGTTGCGGCCCTGCTTGGCGCTGCCGCCGGCCGAGTCACCCTCGACGATGAAGAGCTCGGACTTGGCCGGATCCTTCTCCTGGCAGTCGGCGAGCTTGCCGGGCAGCGAGGAGACGCTGAGCGGGCTCTTGCGGGTCAGCTCGCGCGCCTTGCGCGCGGCCTCGCGTGCCGCCGCGGCCTGGATCACCTTGCCGACGATGGTCTTGGCCTCGCCCGGATGCTCCTCGAACCAGGCCGCGAGCGCCTCGTTCAGAACGTTCTCGACCACGGGACGCACTTCCGAGGACACCAGCTTGTCCTTGGTCTGCGACGAGAATTTCGGATCCGGCACCTTCACGGAAAGAACGGCGGTGAGACCCTCGCGACAGTCGTCGCCGGTCAGCGCGATCTTCTCCTTCTTCGCATTGGCCTCGGCGTAACCGTTGACCTGGCGCGTCAGCGCGCCGCGGAAGCCGGCGAGATGGGTGCCGCCGTCACGCTGCGGGATGTTGTTGGTGAAGCACAGCACGTTCTCATGATAGCTGTCGTTCCACCACAGCGCAGCTTCCACCGTGATGCCGTTGACCTCCGAGCGCACCATGATCGGCGCCGGAACGATCGCCTTCTTGTTGCGGTCGAGATATTTGACGAACTCCTCGACGCCGCCGTCGTAATGCATCTCCTCGCGCTTCTCGACCGCGTGGCGCATGTCGGAGAGCACGATGTTGACGCCGGAATTGAGGAAGGCGAGCTCGCGCAGGCGATGCTCGAGCGTCGCGTAGTCGTATTCGACGTTCTTGAAGGTCTCCGTCGAGGCCAGGAACGTCACCTCGGTGCCGCGCTTGCCCTTGGCCTCGCCAACCACTTTCAGCGGCGCAATCGCGTCGCCATGGGCGAACTCGATGAGATGCTCCTTGTCGTCGCGCCAGACCCGAAGCTGCAGCTTGCTCGACAGCGCGTTGACGACCGAGACGCCGACGCCGTGCAGTCCGCCGGACACCTTGTAGGAGTTCTGGTCGAACTTTCCGCCGGCGTGCAGCTGGGTCATGATGACCTCGGCGGCGGACACACCTTCGCCCTTGTGAATGTCCACGGGAATGCCGCGGCCGTCGTCGCGCACGGTGACCGAATTGTCCGGATTGAGCACCACCTCGACCGCAGTGGCGTGACCAGCCAGCGCCTCGTCGATCGCGTTGTCGACGACTTCGTAGACCATGTGATGCAGGCCGGAGCCGTCATCGGTATCGCCGATATACATGCCCGGGCGCTTGCGCACGGCATCCAGGCCCTTCAACACCCGGATCGATTCTGCGCCGTATTCGTTCGCGGTTGCAGGCTCGTTGTCGGCGATGGTTTGCCGGGCGGGTTCGGTCATGTGGGGCCTTCGGAAGGGGTGGTCGAATCGGCATTGCAGATCGCATGCCGAGAGCGCTCTTTCTCTCACGAAAGGAGCCACGCGCCTAGCGCAAAGTGGCCCGTCGTAAGACATTGAAGAGATAGCGCTTTTTAACGGTTTTTCAAGGCCTGGCGAGGGTCGTTTTCGTCCCCTCCGAAAGCTGGATTCAGGCCATTCCCGCGGCTGGTTTTGAGGCGCGCGGCGGGGCGCTTTCGCGTGCGATTCAGGGCACGAGTCACGCGTGACGCGGCAGGTGCCGCCTCAGTAGAGCGGGAGCGGCAGGGCGGTGCCACCCGGGCCAACCATGAGGCCCCAGGCATCGCCGGCGGCGAGCTCCAGCGTGTCGATCACGGCGGGCCGGCGGGCGATCTTCAGCTCGTAGCGGTGCTTGCCTGGCGGCAGGTCGAGCAGCGGGCCGTTGGGCGATTGCGGGCTGCCGGTGCCGGCCGCGATCCTGATCGTCTGCCCGTTGATGGTCAGCACGGCGTCGGTGTCGCCGATATTGCCGAGCATCAGCTTGGCCTGGCCAGGCTTCGGCAGGATGCCGGCCCTGGCCGCCGCTTCTGCGTTCCTTTGCACCAGGTTGACCGAGGTCTCGCCCTTGGCGCGCCCGAGCGTGAGCACGGCGGGTCCCTGCGACGAGGTAAAGGTGAGCCGAACCCGATCGGGGCTGGCCTGCGCGTCCTCGGGCTTCTCCCGCCAGCCGAGCCTGGTCAGCTCGGCGCGGTAGAAGGCCGTGACGGCACCGAACTCGGCCGGGACGCTGGCCTCCAGCTCCAGCCGCAGCGGCGTGTCCGTTCCCGGCGCCCTGGACCGCGACAGCGCGGTCGCGCTGTGCTGCTTCGGCACCGGCAGCGCCGAGTCGGGATCAGCCTCGAGCGGCGTCGCGTCCTTGGCCGGTCGGGCCTCGGCCGAAGGCCTGGCGGCGGCGAGCAGGCCGGTGCCGTCGGCCGTGACGTTCACCTTGGGGCCCATCTGCATGATCGTGAACGCCACCGACTTGCCCTTCGCCGAGAACTCCAGGCGCGCCATGGTCGGATTGTCGATCACGGTCGGCGACTCCTTCCAGCCGGCCGTCTTCAACGTGGAACGGAAGAAGCCGGCGAGTGTCTTCACTGACGAAGCCGACTTGAACGCGAGCTGTCCCCGGTCGCCATCGAAGCTCACGGCCTCGGCGGTCTCGGGCAGCGCGATCGGCGCCGGATTGTCGGCCAGCGGCTTCACGGGCGCATCCGACATGGCGCCGGCCTGCACGGCGCGGCGCGCCGCGTCGGCGGCGATCACCTGCTTGGCCATCGCGGCGGCATCCGCCATGAACCTGTCGTCGGCGTCCTTCTTCGCCTTGGCGCGGGCGGCCAAGGCGGCTTCGGTGGTGCGCATCGACAGCTCGACCATGGTGAGATCGTACTTGCGGGACAGCTTCAAGGTCCCGTTGTCCTCGGGCGCGACGACCTTGAGCGTGACCTCGTCCGGCGTTCCCGGACCGGCCGTCTCGATCCGCCAGCCGCGCGCGGGGATCTCCCGCGTGTAGAAGGCGAGCACGGCCGGCAGCTCGGCGATGACGGCGCCATTGGCCTGGCGGCTCGGCGAGGCCGCGCTGCCGAGGCTTTGCGACCACTTGGTCGGCTTCGGCATCGGCAGGCCGGCGTGGTCGTCGCCGGCTTCGAGGGTGGAGGGCAGCGCGAACGGCGCGATCCGGATCTCGACATGGGTCCGGCCGTCGTCGCGCCGGGTCAGCGTCAGCATCACCGGATTCTGCCGGCGATAACCGTCGCCGTCGTCATGGCCGTAGAAGGCGCGCACGCCGCCCGGCGCGGTCTCGCTCAGATCGGCATTGGGCCAGCGCGCGGCGGCCCCGGCCGTCAGCGGCTCCCAGCCGAGGGCGGACATCTCCTTGCGGAACAAGGTCCGCGCCGCATCCAGCGTCATCGGCGCGATGCATGACAGATAAGGCCGCGTCTCGTCGAACACGATGTCAGCGGCGCCATCGGGGAACGGCAAATTGGCGTAGATCCGCTGCGGCGAGTAGGTCACCTCCGACTGCCCGGCGCGGCCGGCGCTGCCCGTGAAGAAGACCAGGAGCCCCTGCTTGCCCTTCTTGTAGGTGAGCGTCGGATTGCGCTCTTCGAGCGGCCTGACATAGCGCACCCAGCCGTCGGCGCCGAGCAACTGCTGCGTGGCGGCATTGGCCGCTGCGACAGGCGCCGGCAGACGATAGATGGCGCGGTAGCGGTCGGGATGCGACGTGTCTTCCACCGCACCCTCGAGCCGTGGCAGCGCGTGGACGTCGACGATGGCGTCGTCGGCGCGCGCAGGTCCGGCACAGCTCGCGAGCAGCAACAGCCCACACGCGAACCGACGCAGCCGCGGCGCGGCGATGGCCTGCTGCCAAAGCTCTGACATCATCGATCTCCGGGATTTCGAGTTCGGGGCGCTTGGGCCCTCGGGCGCTGGAGGAGAGCGGTTGGCGCCGGCGTGCCATCCAACGACAACTAGTCGAACCGGCGAACTGATAGGTTCAACGGCGGAATGAGTTACCGCCGCGCGCTGATCCGCCCCGCCTCGACGTCGAAGATCTCGCCGAGCTCGCGTAGTTCGGCAAACGCCGCCGGATCGGCGCCGGTCAGCCATACCTGGGCACCGAGCGTGCCGAGCTCGGCGAACAAAGCGGTGCGGCGGCCGGGATCGAGATGGGCGACGATCTCGTCGAGCAACAGCATCGGCACGATGCCGGTGGTTTCGGCGACCAAGGTCGCATGCGCGAGGATGAGGCCGATCAGCAGCGCCTTCTGCTCGCCGGTCGACGCGTCGCGCGCCGGCATGTTCTTCGGCGCATAGACGACATGGAGATCGGTGAGATGCGGACCGTCGAGCGTGCGGCCGGCGGCGGCATCGCGCGCGCGATTGTCGCGCAGGACAGCGCGATAGCGGTCCTCGACGGCGATGGCCGGCTCGCTCAGCAGCGCATTCTCCATCCAGCCGTCGAGCGCAATCTCGGCGGACGGGAACGCCGAGGCTTGTCCGCGCTGCCGCAGCATCGCGGCGAGCTTCACCGCGGTCTGGCCGCGGCTCGCGGCGACGGCGACCGCGAGCTCCGCGGTCTCGCGCTCGATCGCGTCACACCAATGATCGTCGAAATTGCGGACCTCGAGCAGCCGGTTGCGCGAGCGCAGCGAGCGCTCCAGCGCCGACACCCGGCTCGAATGTTCGCTGTCGATCGCGAGAACCAGGCGGTCGAAGAAGCGCCGCCGCTCCGAGGCCGCGCCCATGAACAGCCCGTCCATCGAAGGCGTCAGCCACACCATGCGGATGTGATCGCCGAAGGCGGCGGCCGAGCCGACCGGTTCGCGGTCGATGCGGCAGCGGCGTGTTGTGCTCGCATCGCTGCGCGGCGGCTCGATGCCGGTGCCGAAGGTCGTCAGCCCCAGCGCGCCCTCGACCTCCGCCGAGACCGCCCACGACCCGTCGCCCTGGTTGTCGGCGACGTCCTCCAGGGTGGCACGGCGCAGGCCGCGGCCCGGCGCGAAGAACGAGATCGCCTCCAGGCAATTGGTCTTGCCGGCGCCGTTGGCCCCGACCAGCGCGACCATGTCCGCCTGCACGCTGACGCTGGCAGCGCGATAGCTGCGAAAATGCGTCAGCGCGAGACGGTGGATGCGGGAGGGGGTCATGGGGAGGAGTTGCAAGCCCAGTTCTGTCATTGCCGGGCTTGACCCGGCAATCCATCGTCCGCGTCAGCGGACGATTTCATCATAGAGATCGCGCCAGTCCGGATTGTTTGCGACGATCAAGTCGACCTTCCATTCGCGTGACCAGTGCTTGATGTTCTTCTCACGCTGCAATGCCGCGGCGATCGTCTCATGCGCTTCGAAATACACCAGGCGCTTGATGCCGTAGCGTCGGGTGAAGCTCTCGGCGAGTCCTTCGCGATCGAGATGGATGGCCGGGTCACGCCCGGCCATGACGAGTTAACTTAAAGCTCGCAGCGGATCACTTGTCACACGCGCATCGGCATCAGCACGTACAGCGCATTCCTGTTGTCGCGGTCCTGGATCAGCGTCGGCGAGCCTGGATCGGCGAGCCGGAGCACGGCGACCTCGCCCTCGATCTGGGCAGCGATGTCGAGCAGATAGCGCGAGTTGAAGCCGATATCGAGCGCGTCGGCGGCGTATTCAACCTCGAGCTCTTCGGTCGCGCTGCCGGAATCCGGATTGGTCACCGACAGCACCAGCTTGCCGGGCGCCAGCGCCAGCTTCACGGCGCGGCCGCGCTCGGAGGAAATGGTGGAGACGCGGTCGACGGCGGCGGCGAAATCGGCCTTGTCGACGACCAGCTCCTTGTCGTTGTTCTGCGGAATGACGCGGCCGTAATCCGGGAAGGTGCCGTCGATCAGCTTCGAAGTCAGCACCACCTGCCCCAAGGTGAAGCGGATCTTGCCCTGCGACAGCTCGATCCTGATCTCGCTGTCATTGTCCTCGATCAGCCGCTGCACCTCGCCGACGGTCTTGCGCGGCACGATCACGCCTGGCATCTCGGCGGCGCCGGCCGGCTGCGGCAGGTCGACCTGGGCGAGGCGGTGGCCGTCGGTGGCGACGGCGCGCAAGGTCGGCTGCTTGGCGGTGCCGCCGGCGTGCAGATAGATGCCGTTGAGGTAATAGCGCGTCTCCTCGGTGGAGATCGCGAACTGGGTGCGGTCGATCAGGCTCTTGATGTCCTTGGCGGGAACCGCGAAGGCGTGCGTCATGTCGCCTGCGGCGAGATCCGGGAAGTCGCTCTCCGGCAGCGTCTGCAAGGTGAACTTGGAGCGGCCGGCGCGGATCGCGAGCACCGCGCGCTCGCCGTCGCTCTCCAGCACGATCTGCGAGCCGTCCGGCAGCTTGCGGACGATGTCGTAGAACATATGCGCCGGAACTGTGGTCGAGCCCGCGGTGGCGGTCTCGGCCGCCAGGGTTTCCGTCACTTCGAGATCGAGATCGGTCGCGCGCAGCGACAGCCGGGCATTCTCGGCGCGCACCAGCACATTGCCCAGGATCGGGATGGTGTTGCGGCGCTCGACCACACGATGGACGTGGCCCAGCGACTTCAGGAGCTGTGCGCGTTCGACGGTCACCTTCATCGTATTATACCCGCCCGTTCCAACTGAGCTTGTCCTGGAATGCCGGCGGGCTATAGCAGCGCCGCGGCCGATGGCACCTCGCGCCCGAACGGCGCTTGGCCAGCGTCCAGGAGCGTGAGGGGGAGGCGTAAAGTGGCGCGGATGAGGCTCAAGCGCAAGGGATGCGGAGCCGATTTCCCATGTTTCGGCAGGCTCTTCCGTGACCCGGAGGCAGGGGCCGAGCATGACGTCCGAGGACAGCGTCGAACGGCCGGGACAACGGCCCGGCTGGGGGCGAACCTTCTGTCCGCTCCCCTGGCCGTGCGTGCCCTCTAATCCTGCAACTGGCGCTTCAGCGACTCGACTTCGTCGTTCAGCGCGACGTCCTTGCCGACCAGCGCCTCGATCTTGCGCACCGCATGCAGCACGGTGGTGTGGTCGCGCCCGCCGAAGCGGCGGCCGATCTCGGGCAGCGAGCGCAGGGTCAGCGTCTTGGCGAGGTACATCGCGACCTGGCGGGGGCGCACCACGTTGGCGGTGCGGCGCGACGACAGGAGGTCGGAGCGGCTGACGTTGTACTGCCGCGCCACGACGCGCTGGATGTCCTCGATCTTGATGCGCTTCGGTTCCTGCGGCCGCACCAGGTCGCGCACCTCGCGCTCGGCCATGTCGAGCGTGACCGGCTGGTTGTTGAGCTTGGAATGCGCCAGCAGGCGGTTGATCGCTCCCTCGAGATCGCGGCCGTTATGGGTGATGGAGCGGGCGAGATAGTCGAGCACCGGCTCCGGCACGTCGAAGCTCGCATGATGCGCGCGGGCCGCCGCGACGCGCGACTTGAGAATGCCGAGGCGGAGATCCTCGCCCAAAGTTGCCATCTCGACGACGAGGCCGCCGGCAAGCCGCGAGCGGACGCGATCATCGAGACTTTCGAGGTCGGACGGCGGCCGGTCGGCTGCGATCACAACCTGACGCCCCGCGTCGATCAGCGCATTCAGCGTATGGCAGAACTCCGCCTGGGTGGATTTGCCCTGCAGGAACTGCAGGTCGTCGATCACCAGCACGTCGATGCCGCGCAGCGCCTCCTTGAAGGCCAGCGCGGTCTGCGATTTCAGCGCTGCGACGAAGCCGTACATGAATTTCTCGGCGGTGAGGTACAGCACCTTGCGTTCGCCGCCGGCGTTGCCGGCCCAGGTCACGGCCTGCAGCAGATGCGTCTTGCCCAGCCCGACACCGGCATGGATGTAGAGCGGGTTGAACATCACGGGATCGCCGCGGCGACCGTCGGCGACCTGGCGCGCCGCCGCATGGGCCAGCGTGTTGGCGCGGCCGACGACGAAGCTGGCGAAGGTCAGCCGCGGATCGAGCGGCGAGCCGCCGAGCGCATCATGGCTCGTGGCGAGCGAAGCGGCAGCCGACGCCGTTCGCGCGTCGGCGCTGGTCGCCGGCCTGGCGTCGTTGCGTTCGGCGCGGCGGGCTTCGACGGCGACGGGAGCTTCCTTGACCGGCGCCGCGCAGCGCATCGCGGTGCGAACGGACAGATCGATACGGTGCACCTCCGGCATCTCGGCCTGCCAGCACGACAGCACGCGCTCGGCATAATGCGCCTGGATCCAGCTCTTCAGGAAACGCGTCGGCACCGACAGATGAACGCTTTCGTCCTGGACGGCTTCGAGGTCCATCCGCGCGAACCAGCTCGTATAGACGTCCTCGCCGACGGTCGAGCGCAGCCGACCCTTCACGCGAGACCAGCGTTCCTGTTCCGAATTTGTCATGGCAGTCGCAACTTTTCGAATTGAGTGGTGGTGTCGTGTGATCGCCGGGCAGACGTCCCGTGAAAGGACACGTGTGCCGCAGCGAGACCTCGAGCGGAGGCTCAACTCCAGACATGGCTCGCCGTTCGGCGTGGACGCCGTCGGGCCATCAATGCTGGTGGAAGAAGCTTCTCCGCGAGGTCAGCGCATACTCAGATGCGCGATGGACGCGGGAGGGCCGATCGCCGTGCTGGCAATGGCCGGGCTGGAGATGTCGATCACTTCAGTGTTGACCGCCAAGGGTGCGTTGTCCGGAACCAGCCTATAGTGTGTGCCCGCAATGTGTCCGTAAAACATGCAACCTCCCCGCCCTGCCGTGATTGCTCACGGCAAGTTGTCATCCCAATGCCGCCGCGCCCGAACCCCAAGATTCAGCCGCACCGCCGTACATCCCCGTCCAACTTGTCCACTCGGTGAGCGAAGCCGCCACGAGCTCCAGCCGGGTCGACCGATGTCGTATTTCTCTTGTTCAAAGCGGCGCAACGATGATGCTGCGCCCGAGAAATTTCGACAAAGTTCGATCGTTCCCCATATTGCTATGGGTACAGATCCGGCCATCGCTTTGGAAAGCGTCGCCAACGCGCACACCGCCGCCGATTTGCACGTCCGCCCCGTTTCTAAAACCGCGCTGGTCTCAAGATCGTGGGCGCCGCGAGTGATTAAAGAAATACACGATGCGTCAGGACTCGCAATCCATAAGATCGGAGCACGCGTTACGAGTCTTCGCAGCGGTTGCGACGCGGTGTTGCGCGTTAAGAAAGCAACGTTTTGAATCATCGCGAGGAATCTCGGATGTGACAAACAACATCGTCTGCCCAAAATTTCTTCATAATTTTTTTATGTTTCGACCGGCCTCACCCGCTTTTCCAATCACTTGGTCGCGCTATGCACTTAAGTCATTTTCGAAACGATGTTTTTCGCGATTGCTCGAAGCGGGTAACTCCCGCGATGCGCGGTGCGCAAAGTGAGCGGCGCATCGCGCGCTCTTGACATCGATGCGCAAGCGCGGCGCGCAGATTCGCAGCTGTTTCAGATGAGACAATATTGTCACTGCGTAAAAATACGGAACTTCGTGTAGTTCCGACGGAACATGTGTCAGGCGCGCACGACATCGCGCGGGTTCCACCACGCGCGAAGATCGTATTCGCGATGCGATATCACCATCAAGATGTGACCATCAAATGGAGAAGGCGCGGCGAGCGATGGAGGGATGCGCGACAGCGGAACGCGCAATTGAAGATGGCACAAAAGAAAAGCCCGGCGCGAGCCGGGCTGTTTGCATCTTGATAGTTCGTCAGCCGCGCGGTCGCGTCACTTCGCGAGCTTGGCGATCTGATGCGTGAGGCGCGACACTTTGCGGCTCGCGTTGTTCTTGTGAATGATGTTGCGCTGCGCGGCGCGCATCAGCTGCGGCTCGGCATTGGCCATCGCCTTCAGCGCGGCGTCACGATCGCCCTTCTTGATCGCGTCCTCGACGGAGCGAACCGCGCCGCGCATCTGGGTGCGGCGCGACTTGTTGATGATGGTGCGGCGGGCAATCTTGCGCGTCGCCTTCTTCGCGGAAGTCGTGTTGGCCATGCTCTCAAATATCCTTCGGCGGCGAGCAGTCGCCGCTCTTGCGGGTACGCGCGCGGCCCGCTTGACGCGGCCCCATCGACGCGGTGGGTTGTTCGGACGCCTCTCTGAGAATGCCATGACCGGAGCGGGTGCTCGGCGGATCGGCGCTGCTCAAAGAACAGCGGCGGCGGGATTGCGCCCACCGCCAATGGCGACCTTATAGGGGCAGCCCTGCCGAGCGTCAACGGTCTCGGAGCGGCCCGCGGCGGCCGGAATCGACCAAAACCCGGTTCTAAGCCCCTGACGAGGTTGAATTTCTGCGGGGCCCCCGCTATGGCCTTGCTGCCCGCAAGGGCGAGCGAGAGAGGGCAGGTGAGGCATGATCCGCGGTTTTTTCCGTCTGGTAGGGCTGTTGCTGCTGGCCGGAAGCTTCATCTTCCTGGTCTATGACGGCGCGCGCTGGGTGGCCGACCAGACCCTGCAGTTCACCCGTTTCGGCCAGCTCTGGAACGACGTCCACCAGGCGAGCCAGGCCGCCTTCAAGGCCTGGATCGAGGCCAAGGCCCCGTTCCTGTGGGAGTGGATCGTCAAGGTATTTTTGGACCAGCCAGTGTTTGCGGTGCTTGGCCTGCTCGGAATCCTGCTGATGCTGCTGTTCCGGCCGCGCAAGCCGCTCATCGGCTACGGGCGCGACTGAGCGCGGCTGTTCGTCTCGCCGCGCCGGCAGCTGTCTTGGATTCCGCTGGCAGCGCGGCGCGGGAACCGCTGGCGCGGCGTAACAGCGCTACTGCCGGACCCGTAGAGCCCTATATATTCCCCTGACAAGAGGTCATCGCGCCGTGGGCCGTCCCGCGGGCGCTGGCCATGAGCGGAGACATCCCATGTTCTTCATGCGCAAAGCCCCTGTCATGCCGTCTGCCGCCGAGGCGCTGCCCGGCCGCGCCCAGCCGATCCCCACCGCCGCGACGCATTTCGTCAACGGTCGCCGCCTGTTGCCGCCCTATCCGGACGGCCTCGAGCAGGCCGTGTTCGGGCTCGGCTGCTTCTGGGGCGCGGAGCGTAAGTTCTGGCAGCTCGGTGACGGCATCCACGTCACCGCCGTCGGCTATGCCGGAGGCCATACGCCGAACCCGACCTACGAGGAGGTGTGCTCGGGGCAGACGGCGCACACGGAGGTCGTGCTGGTGGTGTTCGATCCCAAGATCATGTCCTACGAGCGCCTCCTGAAGACGTTCTGGGAGAGCCACGACCCGACCCAGGGCATGCGTCAGGGCAACGACGTCGGCACGCAATATCGCTCGGCGATCTACACGTTCAGCGACGCGCAGCGCGAGGCGGCCGAGGCGTCGAAGACGGCCTACGAGTCGGCGCTGCGCGCCAAGGGGCTCGGAGCGATTACGACGGAGATCGTCCCGGCAGGGCCGTTCTATTTCGCCGAGGATTATCATCAGCAGTACCTGGCCAAGAATCCGGCCGGATATTGCGGCCTGGGCGGAACGGGCGTCGCGTGCCCGATCGGAGTCGGCGTGAGCGCATAGGCAGGCTGAGCGCGCCCGATCACGGTGAACATCGGATCCCTCTCCCACGCCGTGGGAGGGGGATTTTTTCGGGCGGCTTTGACCGTCGCCCGCTTGCGACGGGGACTACACGCGCCAACGGTTTGTTAACCTTAACCGCGCATGACTAGCGCACATCCTCATTCAAGGATTGTTCGAGTGCGCGCGTTGTTTGTTCCGGTCATTGCCGTCCTGTCCGCGATCCTGTTGTCGGGCTGCATGCAGACGATCTCCCCCGTCGCTGCCGTCCAGCCGCAGAGCGATCTCGACGCGATGGCCTATGGAACGCCTTCCACCGGCCCGGTTGCCGCCACCGGGCAGGGCGGGGCGATCCCGGCGCTGCGCAACTCGTTCGCTGCCGCCACCGGCGCAGGCGCCTATGTCGTTCCCGCCGGCTATGCGCCAGCGCGCCGCGACTCCGCCTATCATCTCGACGCCGGCGACAAGCTGCGCGTCGTCGTCTACGGCCAGGAGGGCCTGACCAACACCTATGCGATCGATGCGTCCGGATCGATCACGATGCCGCTGATCGGCAGCGTGCCGGCGCGCGGCCGCACCACCGCCGGCCTCGCTGCCGAGATCACCGCCAAGCTGCGCAACGGCTACATCCGCGAGCCCTCGGTGGCCGTCGAGATCGAAGCCTATCGCCCGTTCTTCATCCTCGGCGAGGTGCAGGCGCCCGGCCAATACCCCTACGTGCCCAACATGACGGTGGAGAGCGCGATCGCGATCGCCGGCGGCTTCTCGCCTCGGGCGCGGCGCGACGTCGTCACCCTGACCCACACCGATGCTTCCGGAGCCGCGCGCTACGAGGTGCCGCTCGGCACCTCGCTCAAGCCGGGCGACACCATCCAGGTCGGCGAGCGCTGGTTCTGATCTCCGCACGAGTGATTGCGGCTCAACGCCTACCTGAGCACCTGCGTCGACCCGACGCTGAGTGACGCGAGGCTCCTCGCAATGACGGTGGTTGGACGTTCAGTGCAGGTGCTGCGCAAAGAACGCCAGCCTGCGCGTCCAGGCAAGATCGGCGCTCGGCTGGTCGTAGCTGGCGCGCTCGTCGCAACCGAAGCCGTGCTGTGCGCCGGGATAGACGAAGATCTCGACGTCCGGCCGCTTGGCCTTGATGGCCTCGACGTCGCGCAAGGGGATGCCCGCGTCCTTCTCGCCGAAATGTAGCTGGGTCGGCACCGTCGGCTTGTCGTCGGCGAACCGCGCGACAGCGCCGCCGTAATAGCCGACGGCAGCGCGGAGGCCCGACAGCTTGGTCGCAGCCGCATAGGCGATGCTGCCGCCGAGGCAGAAGCCGATGATGCCGACCGGCCCGACATTCTTCACGCCGTCGATTGCGGCCTGGGTGTCGCGCAAAAAGGCCGCCCAATCCGGATTGGCGACGAACTTGCGCGCGACCGCGATCTCGTCGGGCGAATAGCCTGAGGTGAAGCCGGGCTCGACGCGGTCGAAGATCGCCGGCGCGATGGCAACGTAACCCGCGGCGGCGAGGCGGTCGCAGACGTTGCGGATGTGATGGTTGACACCGAAGATCTCCTGGATGACGACCAGCGCGCCCTTTGCAGTTCCCGTCGGATCGGCGCGATAGGCGCCGAGCTGGAAGCCGTCGGATGCCGTCAGCTTGATATCTTGTCCCACGTTCTGTCCTCTTTGCGGTCGTCAAGCGCGTGTCAGCGCCACATCCAGTTGGTGCCGTAGTCCTCTTTCCAGCCGGTCAGCCGTCCCCTGCGGAACTTCAGGTAGAGGCGGTGATGGTGCGGGACCAGTCCGCTGCCGCCGAGATTACGCAGTGCCAGAAAGGTCTCGTTGCCGGGCGCGCCGTTCAGATAGATCAACGGCTGCTCCAGCACGCGCGATGTCTCACCGACATCCATGCCGAAGGCAAGCGGCGTGACGTTGGATAACGTCGCTGTGAAAGGCGCGTCGGCGACGCCGAGCGTCTGCCCCGCCGCAGCAGGGCTTACGGCCGACAGGCTCGGCAGCATGGCCGCAGCCAGGCACAGCGTCATGCGTACGGATGGTCTCATGGGCCGAAATCTCCTTTCGCTGTCGGCGTTGGCTGCATCTCTTCTTAGCGTGCCCGGCGTCACCAGCCCAGCATCGTTCGCGCTGCACAACACAAATGCCGTTTCATGTGGCAGGCCGGCGTTCAAATCCCGTTGCGTCGCCGTCGCAACGCGATCATTCTTATGATGGCTGGCATCTATCCGGTGGGTCCCAGCGAATCGATAAAACCGAACTTCGCCGTAAGCGAAGTCGCACGCCGGGCGGGGAAGAAACCAAATGCCCAATCTCACCATCAACGGGCGGACCATGTCCGTCGACGCGGCGCACGACACGCCGCTGCTATGGGTCATCCGCGAGCAGTTGCAGATGACCGGCACCAAGTTCGGCTGCGGCGCCGGGCTGTGCGGCGCCTGCACCGTGCATGTCAACGGCGAGGCCGTGCGCTCGTGCCAGACCATGGTCGGCGACGTCGCGAACAAGAAGATCACGACCATCGAGGGGCTGTCGCAGAAGGGCGATCATCCCTTGCAGAAGGCGTGGATCGCCGAGCAGGTGCCGCAATGCGGCTACTGCCAGTCCGGCCAGATCATGCAGGCGGCCACGCTGCTCGCCAAGACCACGAGCCCGACCAAGGAGGAGATCGTCGCGCATATGGACGGCAATCTCTGCCGCTGCATGACCTATTCGCGGATTCAGAAGGCGATCCAGCGCGCCGCGTCCGAAATGCGCACCGCGTCCAACTCGAGCGACCGGAGAGCGACATGAACCAGCACGTCCAAACCAATTCCTCGGTCGCGACCGATCTCAGCCGCCGCTCCTTCCTGGTCGGCACCGCCGCCACCGGCCTCGTGCTCGGCTATGCCGGCCTCGCCGACAGCGCACTGGCGGCCGCGGCGCCGGCCAGTTTCGAACCCAGCGTCTGGTATGCGATCGCGCCGGATGGCCTGGTCACCGTGACCTGCGGCAAGGCCGACATGGGCCAGCACATTGCGTCCACCATGGCGCAGATCGTCTGCGAGGAGCTCGGCGCGGCCTGGAAGGACATGCGGGTCCAGCTCGCCTCCAACGATCCGAAGTTCAACGATCCCGTGCTCGGCGCCCAGATCACCGGCGGCAGCTGGAGCACGATGATGAACTTCGATGCCATGAGCCGCGCCGGCGCCGCGGGCCGCATCGCGCTCACCGAAGCCGCTGCGACCGCGATGGGCGTGCCGGCCAACGAACTCGTGGTGCGCGACGGCGTCGTGATGCATCCGAAGTCCAAGAAGCAGATGAGCTACGCCGAGATCGTCAGGAGCGGCAAGATCACCAAGAGCTTCACGCCTGACGAATTGAAGGCGCTGACGCTGAAGACGCCCGATCAGTACACGATGATCGGCGTCTCGGTGCCGCAGCTCGACATTCCCTCCAAGACCAACGGCACGGCGAAATATGGCATCGATACGATGCTGCCGGGCATGGTCTACGGCAAGGTCGTCACGCCGCCGGTGCGCTTCGGCGCGACGGTCACGGCGGTCGACGACTCCGAGGCCAAGAAGGTGCCGGGCTTCATCAAGGCGGTGACGCTCGACGACAAGACCGGCTCGACCTCGGGCTGGGTGGTGGCGGTCGCCAACACCTATGCCAACGCCAGGAAGGCGGCGGACGCGCTCAAGATCAGCTATGACAGAGGCCCCTATGCCAATGTCAGCACCGACACCATCATCACCGAGGCGATGCGGCTGCAGGCGCAGGACGATGCCGGGCAGTTCTTCGTCAAGGACGGCGATCCAGTTGCAGCGATGTCGGGCGCGGCCAAGGTGCTGGAGGCGGAGTACACCACCAGCATCAACATCCATGCGCCGCTGGAGCCGATGAACGCGACCGCCGAGTTCAAGGGCGACATCCTGCACATCTACACCGGCAATCAGTTCGCGACCCGTTCCGGCGCGATCGCGGCGGCTGCGGCCGGGATCGATCCGAAATACGTCGTGATGCACCAGGCCTGGCTCGGCGGTGGCTTCGGCCGCAGGCTCGATGCCGACATGATGGTGCCGGCGGTGCAGGCGGCCAAGGCGGTCGGCAAGCCGGTCAAGGTGATCTACTCCCGCGAAAACGACATGACGATGGACTACTCGCGGCCGCTCACCTACCAGAAGGTCAAGGCCGGGCTCGACAGCAACGGCAAGCTGATCGCGCTCAGCCATGACGTCGTCTCGGCCTGGCCGACGGCGCGCTGGGGCATCCCGGACTTCCTGTCGCCCTCGGTCGACAAGAAGGGCCCGCTCGACTCGTTCACGGTCAATGGCGCCGACTTCTTCTACACCGTGCCCAACCATCACGTGCGCGCGATCAAGAACGAACTCGCGCATAATGCGACGCCATCGGGACAACTCCGCTCGGTGGCGCCGGGTTGGACGTTCTGGGCGGTCGAGAGCATGATCGACGAGATCGCGGTGGCCTCGGGGCAGGACCCGGCGCAGTTCCGCATTGCGCTGCTCGACGGCAAGGGCAAGAACGACGGCGGCGCGCAGCGATTGCGCAACACGCTGCTGGCAGCGATGGGCCTGTCCGGCTACGGCGCCAGGGAGCTCCCGCAAGGCGAAGGCATGGGCGTCTCCTGCGTTTCATCGCAGGAGCGTGCCACGGCGAGCTGGACGGCGTGCGTCGCCCATGTCGCGGTTGCGCCCACGGGCGCGGTCACGGTGAAGAAGCTCACCGTGGCGACCGATGTCGGCACCCAGGTGCATCCCGACAACATCCGCGCCCAGGTCGAGGGCGCGGCGCTGTGGGGGCTGTCGCTGGCGATGTACGAGAAGGCGACGCTGAAGGACGGCGGCATCGAGCAGACCAACTTCGACAGCTACACGCCGCTGCGGATGAGCCAGGTGCCGGAGGTCGCGATCGCCGTGATCGCCAATGGCGAGAAGGCGACCGGCGTCGGCGAGCCCGCGGTGACCGTGGTCGCGCCAGCGCTCGGCAACGCCATCTACAACGCCTGTGGCGCGCGGTTGCGCTCGCTGCCGATCACCGCCGCAGCGGTCAAGGCGGCGATGAAGGCCTAGCGTCGTCGCGAGACCATTCCTGTATCTGGGAACCGCCGGAGCTCGTCTCCGGCGGTTCTTTTTTGCGCTGCGGTCAGGTTCCCGCGCGGCACGATTTGAATGATCCTCTTAACGTCTCGCTCACCTGAAACGATACAGCTTGAATGATCGGCTTAAGCCGCGACGAACCCGTATCCCGGTAACTTGCATGGGCAGCAAACCGCAGGGGGCGAGCACGTATGAGCGCGACAGCCAAGCAGACCGTGACCCAGACCGCGAACAGGCGCCATCTCCTGCTCGCGTCGGATCGCGGTGACCAGAGCAGCGAGCTGGCGCGCATCCTGCGCTCGGTCGGCGACGTCGACATGATGCCGACCACCGAAATCCCCGAGAACCCCGGCAACCGCTTCTCCGGCGTCATCGTCGACATCAACCTGCGTTCGCCCGAGAGCGTGCAGCGGGTGCGCAAGAAGCTGTCGTCACGCGCCTATAGCGACGTGCCGCGGCTGTTCGTGCTCGCGGAGGCGCTGCACCACGCCACCATGCAGGCATGGGCGCTCGGCGCCACCGATACCATCGCGCGGCCGTTCAGCCCCGCCGACGTGCTGCAGCGCATCCGCTCGGCGCTTCCCGCCGACGACGGCTATGACGAGACCGATCGCGGCAAGCTGCTCAATCGCGGCGTCGAGGCCGCGCAGGCCATCATGGTCAAGATCTTCGAGAAGCTGCCCACTGGCGCGCATCTGACGATGGAGGACATCGTCGCGGCCGAGAACAAGATCCTGAAGGCGATCAAGCACTCCTCGCTGCGCGAATGGATGACCGTGGTCGGCTGTCATCACAACGACACCTATCGGCATTGCCTGTTCGTGACCGGCCTTGCGGTCGGCTTCTCGATTCATCTGGGCATGCGCGACGACGACCAGCGCCGGCTGGTCCGCGCGGCGCTGCTGCACGACGTCGGCAAGGCGTTCATCCCGGTCGCGATCCTCGACAAGCAGGGCAAGCTGACGGCGGAAGAGATCGCGCTGCTTCGCCAGCATCCGCGCCGCGGCTACGAGGCGCTGTGGCGGCAGGGCGGCTTCCCGCCGGAGATGCTCGACGTCATCCTGCATCACCACGAATTCCTCGACGGCTCCGGCTATCCCGACGCGCTGCACAACGAGCAGATCAGCGACATCGTGCGCCTCACCACGATCGTGGACATCTACGCCGCGCTGATCGAGCACCGCGCCTATCGGCCGGCCTTCACCCATGCGCGCGCGTTCCAGATCATGGAGAACATGGGCCCGAAGCTCGACCAGCAGCTGCTACAGGCGTTCCGCCCGGTCGCGATGGGCGCGCATTGACGCGATCGCCTGAGAGCGCATCCATCGCCCGAGGGTAGCCGCTCGACGCAAGTGCATCTCGGCCGAGGCGCACTATCCTACCCGCCAATCGGTGAAAGGCGGGAGGAGCAGCATGGGCGCAGCCGAACAGGCCGGCGAGGTCATTCCCGGGCACATCGCCGCCGCGCTGGTCGATCCGGCCTGTTATGCCGACCACCGCATCCATGATGCCTATCGCTGGCTGCGCGCCAACAATCCGCTCGGGCGGGCCGAGCTCGATGCGTTCGATCCGTTCTGGGTGGTGACGCGGCACGCTGACATTCTCGCCATCAGCCGTCAGAACGATCTGTTCCACAATGCCGACCGTGCGACTACGCTGACCAACAAGGCGGTGCTGGAGCGCGTTCACAAGATTACCGGCCAGCCCAATCTCGTGCGTTCGCTGGTGCAGATGGATGCGCCGGACCATCCGAAATATCGCGCGCTGACGCAGGGCTGGTTCATGCCGGCCAACATCGCCAAGTTCGAGCCGCGCATTCGCGAGATCGCGCGGGCGACCGTCGGCCGCATGGCGGCGAAGGCCGCGGCGAATGGCGGCGTCTGCGATTTCGTCGCCGACGTCGCGCTCCATTATCCGCTGCACGTGATCATGGAGATTCTCGGCGTGCCGGAGGAGGACGAGCCGCGCATGCTCAAGCTGACGCAGGAGCTGTTCGGCCCGCAGGATCCGGACACGGCGCGGGTGCGGGAGGCGCTGTCGGCCGAGGTGTTCGCGGCGATGCTGCAGGCGGTGGTGGCCGATTTCGCCGCCTACTTCCAGCGCATCACCGAAGACCGCAAGGCTCATCCGCGCGACGATCTCGCCACCGTCATTGCCAACGCCAGGATCAATGGCGAGGACATGCCGCTGCACGACCGCACCAGCTACTACATGATCGTGGCGACCGCGGGTCACGACACGACGTCGTCGTCCACGGCAGGCGCGATCTGGGCGCTGGCGGAAGATCCCGAGCAGTTCGCGCGCGTCAAAGCCAATCCCGAGCTGATCCCGGGTCTCGTCGACGAGGCGATCCGCTGGATGACGCCGGTCAAGCATTTCATGCGCAGCGCCACCGCCGACACCGAGTTTGGCGGCCGCAGGATCGCCAAGGGCGACTGGCTGATGCTGTGCTACGCGTCAGGCAATCGCGACGAGGCGGTGTTCGAGCAGCCCGACACGTTCCGCTGTGACCGCAAGCCGAACCGCCACGTCGCGTTCGGCTATGGCACGCATCTCTGCCTCGGCCAGCATCTCGCCAAGCTCGAGATGCGCATCCTGTTCGAGGAACTGCTGCCGCGGCTCACGTCGCTGTCGCCGGCGGGGCCGGTGCTGATGACGCGGGCAACGTTCGTGAACGGACCGAAGAAGCTGCCGATCCGCGTCACGATGGGCTGACGCGGCGCTCAATCCAGCAGCTTGCGCAGCTCGGCCTTTGCGACCTTCTCCAGGGTCGAGCGCGGCATCTCGTCGACCAGCTTGACCTCGCGCGGCACCTTGAAGTCGGCGAGCCCGGCGCGGCAGGCGGCCAGCACCTTCTCGGGCAGTTCGTCGCGCGCGATCCCGGGCTGCGGGATCACGAACGCGACCGGCACCTCGTCCAGCATCGGATGCTTCCTGGCGACGACGGCGGTCTCGCGTACGCCGGGCACGGTGATGATCACCTGCTCGATCTCGGACGCCGCGACGTTCTCGCCGCCGACCTTGAGCATGTCCTTGGTGCGATCGCCGAACTTGATGAAGCCGTCGGCCAGGCGCGTGACGCGGTCGCCGGTCAGGAAGAAGCCGTCGGCATCGAAGCTCGTGCGCGTCGCTTCGTCGTTGTAGAGATATTCGGCGAACAGCGACAGGCCGGGCACGCCCTTGATGGCGAGATTGCCGGTGGCGCCGACCTCGGTCGGCCGGCCGTCATCGTCGGTGATGCGGATGGTGTATTCCGGCGCCGCGCGGCCGATCGACATCGGCGCGTTCGGCTGATCGACCTCTCCGACGATGCCGTGGGTGATGGTCTCGGTCATGCCCCACCAGCCGATGATCTTGATGCCGAACTTGGCGAAGGCGGCCGGCTCGGACACCGCCGTGCCCCACAGCCGGAACTTGTGATGCTTCGGCACGTCCTGGTCGAGCAGCGCCTTCATGCAGAACGGGATGGTCGAGGTCCAGGTGCTGCCATGCTCGAGCGCCGCGCTCCAGAACCGGCTCGCGGAGAACCGCGGCTGGATCACGCAGGTCGCGCCGACCCAGAGTGTGGCAAGCATCGAATAGGCCAGCGCGTTGGTGTGGAACAGCGGCAGATAGGTCTGGTGCACGTCACCCTGATGCAGGTCCTCATGGACGGCGTTGACCTTGGCGCCCCACAGCGCGTTGGCATGCGTCCACAGCACCGCCTTCGGCCGCGATGTCGTGCCCGAGGTGTATTGCACGCTGCACGGCGCCAGCGGATCGGCCGGCCGCCGCGGCCGATCGGCGCTGTCGGCAAACAGCGCTTCGAAGCGCTCGCCTCGTTCGACGGCCGACGCCTCCGCCTGACCCGGATCGTGCGAGATCACGGCCATCCATTTGAGGCCGCGGCAATGCGCTGCGATCATCTCGGCATAGGCCGGCTGCGTGATCGCAGCCACCGCGCGACAGTGCTCCGCGAAGTAGCTCATTTCGGCGGCTGCCGAGCGCGTGTTGGTCGTGACGGCGAGCGCGCCCAGCTCGACGCAGGCAAACCAGGCAAGCATCGCCTCGACGCAATTGTCGAGATGGATCAGCACGGCATCGCCGGGCTGCACGCCGCGCTTAGCCAGCCCGGCCGCCAATGCGCCGACACGCTCGTGAAACGCGCCATAGGTCCAGCGGCGCGCCGGTGCATCGAACGGCGCCGAGATCAGGAACGGATGATCGCGCCGGGTCTCGCTGCGCAGCTTCAACAGCCACGGCACGTCCATGCCGTCGAACGGCGTCACCGTGCCCGCTGCCATCGTCGTTCCCTTCATCTTCGCTCCCGTCGTTCTTGAGTACGGCCTGTCTCCGGCCGCTTCGTTCTCGTCGTCATCTTCTGCCACCTTGCGTCGCCGCGATCAAATCGGGATTGAACCCGTCTCCGTTCGCGGGCGACCAATGGCGCGGCAAGACACGCCCGGAGGTTTGCATGCAGGCCGAGCCACGACCATGGCGGCTGCCCGATGCCCGCTATTTCCAGATCGCGGCATTGGCGACGCTGCTGGCGATCAATTTCGCCATGATCGATTTCGGCGCGCGTCCCGCAGCGAGCGTCGTCGCGGTCGCCATGGCGCTGCTCACGCAAGTGGTCTGCTGCCGCATCTCCGGCGCGCCGCTCGATCTCAAGTCACCGCTGATCACCGGCCTGTCGCTCAGCCTGCTGCTGCGCGCCGACGCGCTGTGGCTGCATGCGGCGGCAGCCGTGATCGCCATCGGCTCGAAATTCGTGCTGCGCGTCGACGGCAAGCACGTGTTCAACCCGGCGGGGCTGGCGATCGTGGTGCTGCTGTTCAGCTCCAAGGGCGTGTGGATCTCGCCCGGCCAATGGGGGACGGAGATCTGGTTCGCGAGCCTCGCCGGCTTCTTCGCGATCCTGGTGCTCGGCGCCTCTCGACGCGCGGACATCGCATTCTATTTTTTCGCCAGCCATGCCGCACTGCTGCTGCTGCGCGCCGCCTGGCTCGGCGATCCCCTGGCGATTCCGCTGCATCAGTTGCAGAGCGGCTCGCTGCTGATCTTCACCTTCTTCATGATCTCCGACCCGCGCACCTCGCCGGACTCGCGCGTCGGCCGGCTGCTGTTCGCGCTGAGCGTTGCGGTCGCGGCGCACTACCTCACCTTCGCCATGCAGATGCGGCCGGCGCTCTACGTGTCGCTGATCGCGCTGTCGCCGCTCACGCTGCTGCTCGACCGGCTCGTCCCTGAGACCCGCTTTTCCTGGCGTTCGCCCGTTCCCGAAGGAGTGTCGACATGACCCTGCGTTACAGCAAGCTCTTCCGCACCGGCGTCGCGGCCGCCGCGATCCTGGCGAACGCAGCGATGGCGCCCGCGAATGCCTTTTGCGGCTTCTATGTCGCCCAGGCCGACGCGAAGCTGTTCAACCAGTCATCGAAGGTCGTGCTGGCCCGCGACGGCGAGCAGACGGCGATCACGATGGCCAGCGACTTCGAGGGCGACGTGAAGGAGTTCGCGGTGGTCGTCCCCGTGCCGACCTTCATCGAGCGCAAGCAGATCGGCGTGGTCGAGCCGAAGACCATCGACCATCTCGACAAATACACCGCGCCGCGGCTGGTCGAATATCATGATGCCGATCCATGCGCGCCGGTCGTCGTTGCGGCGCGGGCGATGCCGGCGGCGCCGATGATGGCAGGCGCTGTCTACGAAATGACCCGGCGGAACTACGGCGTCACCGTCGAGGCCAGCTACGACGTCGCCGAATACGACGTGCTGATCCTGTCGGCGCAGGAGAGCGACGGACTGACGCGCTGGCTGACCGACAACGACTATCGCATCCCGCAAGGCGCCGAGGCCGTGCTCGGCAGCTACATCAGGCAGGGCATGCGGTTCTTCGTCGCGAAGGTCAATGTCGAGCGGATGAAGGGGATCGGCAACGGCTCCCTGCGGCCCCTGCAGGTGCGCTACCGGAGCGCCAAGTTCATGGTGCCGCTGCGGCTCGGCACGGTCAACGCCAGGGGACCGCAGGACCTGATCATCTATGCGCTCACCAGGAGCGGCCGCATCGAGGCGGCCAACTATCGAACGGTGAAGATCCCATCCGATATCGATGTTCCGCTCTATGTGAAGGACGAGTTCGGGCCGTTCTACAAGGCGCTGTTCGAGCGGGCGGTCGCGCGCGAGAACATGCAGGCGGTGTTCGTGGAATATGCCTGGGACATGGGATGGTGCGACCCCTGCGCCGCCGATCCCATGAGCAACAAGGAACTGGTCGAGCTCGGCGCGCGCTGGATCGGCAGCGACGATGACACCGCCTTCAGTCTCCGCCGGGGCACGGCCGGAGCCAGCGCCTTCGTGACCCGGCTGCACGTGCGCTACGATGCGAAGTCCTTCCCCGAGGACATCGTCTTCGCCGAGACCAAGGACCGCAGCAATTTCCAGGGTCGCTATGTCCAGCACCATCCCTGGCGCGGCGAGGCGTCCTGTGCCGCGGCGAAGACCTACCGGGACAGTCTCGCCGCGCGTTTCGCCACGCAGGCGACGGATCTCGCGCAACTGACCGGATGGTCGCGCAGCGAGATCATCGCGAAAATGGACAAGAGCGGCGAGACCGTGACGAAATGACCTAAGGGCGGCCTCGGCTCAATCCTGATACGACGAGATCTCGATCAGGCTGCCGTCGGGGTCGCGGCAATACACCGACCGCAGCGTGCCGCGCGCGCCCTGCTTGGCGACCGGGCCTTCCTCGATGGCGATCCCGAGCGCACTGAGATGCGCCACCACCTCGTCGGGGGTGCTGGTGGTGAGGAAGCAGAGGTCGTCGCTGCCGGCCGCGACATGGTCGGCCGTGAACCAATCGACCTTGTCCGCGTCCTTCGGTCGCACGTTGATCTTCTGGTTCCCGAATAGCAGCGACGTGCGCCTCGCCTTGCCTTGTCCGGGATCGAACACCTGGACCGTCATGCCCAGCACCTGTTGGTACCACGCCGTCGTGCGGTCCACGTCGGCGACATTGATGACCAGATGATCGAGCGCATCGACCTTGACCGGCATGGGCTCTTCCCTCCTGATGGGGCATCGATCTCGCCGCAATCGCGGCACTCTGCTACAATCGATCCCGGCGGCTCGTTAACCGCCGCTCAACGATAATGCCTGAGGAAACGCATGATTTCACGTCGTACCGCGCTTGGTCTGATCGCCTCCGCCGTCCCGTCCATCGCTGGCGTTCGCAAGGCGTCCGCGGCCGACTATCCCACCCGTCCCGTCCGCTTCGTGGTGGGTTATCCTCCGGGCGGCGCGACCGACATCCTAGCGCGGCTGATCGGCCAGCGGCTGTCCGAGACGCTCGGTCAGCAGTTCATCGTCGAGAACAAGCCGGGGGCCGGCAACAATATCGGCACCGATGCCGTCGTGAACGCGGCGGCCGACGGCTACACCGTGCTGCTGGTCAATCCGGCCAACTACATCAATGCGAGCCTCTACACCAATCTCAAGTTCAACTTCGTCCGCGACATCGCGCCGGTGGCCTCGTTCAACCGCGTCCCCAACGTGATGACCGTCAACAAGGACATCGAGGCCAAGAACGTCGCCGAGTTCATCGCCTATCTCAAGGCAAACCCCGGCAAGGTGAACATGGCCTCGTCCGGCAACGGCACCTCGGTGCATCTGTCGGGTGAGATGTTCATGGCGATGACCGGAACCAAGATGCAACACGTGCCCTATCGCGGCGCGGCGCCCGCGATCACCGACATGCTCGGCGGCCAGGTGCAGGTCATCTTCGACAACATGCCCTCCATCATCCAGCACATCCGCTCCGGCTCGTTGCGAGCGCTCGGCGTCACCACGCAGCAGCGTTCGCCGCAATTGCCGGACGTCCAGGCCGTCGCCGAGACCGTACCCGGTTACGAGGCGAGCGCGCTGTTCGGCATCGGCGCGCCGAAGAACACGCCAAAGGAGATCGTCGAGAAGCTCAACAAGCAGGTCAACACCATCCTGGCCGAGCCCGAGATCAAGGCCCGTCTGGTCGATCTCGGCGGCGAGCCGCTGATCCAGTCGCCGGAGCAGTTCGGCGCCCAGATCGCCGCCGAGACCGAGAAGTGGAAGAAGGTCGTCGAGTTCGCCGGCCTGAAGGTCGAATGAGACGACCAGGCGACGCCGCAATCGCTGGACCGCGTGCCGCGACGGGTCTTCGATGAGGCGCCGGCCCGCCAGACGGGCGTCGAGGGCTGAAGGTGACGTGCCGCGCATGCGACACGTCACGGCCTTGGTTGGTGATCCGTTCCGCCGATTTGTCGTTTTTTGACCATGCCGGTGTGGTGCAACCCTCCGGCCAAAAGAGGAACAGATCATGCGCAAGGTTATGATGATGGCAGCCGGCCTCGTCGGCGTTGCACTTGGTGGCGGTATCGCGCCGGCCTCCGCAGGCGGTTACGACTATCCCTGGTGTGTGCAGGGCCGAGGCGTCGGTTACCCCGGCGACTGCTCCTATCAGACCTTCGAGCAATGCCGGGCGAGTGCCTCCGGGCGCAATGCAGGCTGCGGCATCAATCCGCGCGTCGCGTTCGATCCTGGCCGCCGCGGCCCCTCGGTCTATGTCGACATGCCGCCGCCGCGCCGCGTGCACCGCTATCAGTATTACTGACGCCTCTACGGAGCGGGTCGGCACGCGCGGCCAAGCGGCTGACGCAGGCGCGCTTCCGGAATCGCGCGGGCTTGCATCGACTTTGCGTTCGTATATACTTTGTATTGCAAAGTTAAACGAGCCGTTCCGGGCCTCAGGTGAGACATGCGCGACCTCGATAAGGCGCTGGCGGACATCATCGCGATCCGCAGCCAGCTTGCGGCGGGCACGGCATTTCGCGGCTACGGGCCGGCGACGATGGCCGCGACCTCGGCCGTCGCGCTGGTCACTGCGCTGCTTCAGCAGCTGTTTCTGCGCGACCCGACGGCCGACGCGTGGACGTTCCTGCTCGGATGGGCGGCGGCAGCCTGCGTGTCGCTGACGATGATCTGGTTCGAGATGCGGGCGCGGTCGCGCCGGCATCATTCCGGCCTTGCGGACGCGATGATTCATCAGGCGGTCGAGCAGTTCCTGCCAGCGGGCATCGCCGGCGTGCTGCTCGCGGTGCTGCTGTGGAAGTTCGCGCCGGAGGCGCTGTGGATGCTGCCGGGCCTGTGGCAGATCCTGATGTCGCTCGGCGTGTTCGCGTCGGTGCGCTCGCTGCCACGCACGGTGGCGCTTGCCGGGGCGTTCTATTTCATGGCCGGCTTCGCCGTGCTGCTGGTCGGCAGCGCCACGCATGCGCTGTCGCCCTGGACGATGGGGCTTCCGTTCGCGATCGGACAGGGGCTGATGGCGGGCATTCTGTATTTTGCGACCGGAGAGTCCGATGTCGAAGACTGACGGCAGCGCGCCGTTCTCCTATGACGGCCTCGATCGCGTCATCCACGAGAAGGCACGGCTCGGCCTGCTCACCTCGCTGATGGCGCACCCGAAGGGTCTGGCTTTTGCTGACCTCAAGCAGCTCTGCGGGCTGACGGACGGCAATCTGTCGCGCCATCTGCAGGTGTTGCAGGAAGCCGGTCTCGTCGAGGTCACCAAGGGCTATGAGGGCAATCGCCCACATACCACCTGCCGGCTGACCAAGGCGGGACGCCGCCGCTTCCTCGATTACCTCGCCGTGCTCGAGCGCCTCGTCCGCGACGCCGCGGCGGCTGCCGGCAAGGAACATACGCCATCGTCGGTCGGCCTGATCCCGGGCCGCATCTGAATCGCGCATCGCACTTTTTGACCTGGAGCTTTGCAATGCAAAGTAGTCTGCAACCTAAATCGCCTGCTGTGGTGGATGGCCTGCATGTCGGCATCATCATGGACGGGAACGGCCGCTGGGCGACGCGCAAGGGCCTGTCGCGGCTGCGCGGGCACGAGGCGGGCGTCGAGGCGATCCGGCGCGTCGTCGAAGCCGCGCCCGACCAGGGCATTGGGACGCTGACGCTGTATGCGTTCTCCAGCGACAATTGGCGACGCCCGCGTGCCGAGGTCGCCGCCTTGATGGCGCTGTTGCGGGTCTATCTCGCCAGCGAGGTGGAGTCGCTGGTACGCAACGGCGTCCGCCTCACCGTGATCGGCCGTCGCGACCGGTTGCCCGGCGGCATCGCCGACGCGATCGGCCGGGCCGAAGCGGCAACCCGCGACGGCAGCACCTTGCACCTGCGCATCGCCGTCGACTACTCGGCGCGCGACGCGATCCTCGAGGCCGCGGCGAAGGCCCGCGAAATCGACGGCCTGACGCGTTCGGCGTTCTCCGACCTCGTGACGGGCGAAGCCGGCTTGCGCGACGTCGATCTGATCATCCGCACCTCCGGCGAGCAGCGCCTGTCCGATTTCCTGCTCTGGGAGGGCGCCTATGCCGAGCTGCATTTCACCCAGCGGATGTGGCCCGATTTCGATGCCGCAGATCTGGCGCAGGCGCTCGCCTCGTTCCGCGGCCGCGAGCGCCGCTTCGGAGGACTCGAGGCGGTGCCGCTGGCGCCGGCACCGGTCGCCTGACGACGGCCCAATCTTTCCGCACATCGGGGAATCATCTACCGCTTGCAGCACGAGCGCAGAGATCCCCTGATGAAGCACAAGCAGCGCCGGCCTGCCGGCAAGCCTCCGGTCAGATCCGGATCGATGGGCCACACCGATACGCCCGATGCGCTGTGCGCCGCCGCCCTGCGGCTGCTGCGCGCCGGCCAGCTCGCGCAGGCCGAGGATGCGTGCCGCCGCGCGTTGACGCTGGACGGGGCCTCGCTCGACGCGCTGCGTGCGATGGGGCAGGTCTGCCTGGCGCTCAAGCGCGCCGATGATGCGATCGAGTGGTTTGCCCGCGCCGTTCGGCAGGACATGTCCGCAGCGGAGTCCTTCGTCGGCCTGGCGCAGGCGCTGCGGCTCGCTGGCCGCACCGATGAAGCGATCAAGGCCTATGATCGCGCGCTGCAGCTGCAGCCGGACGCGATCGAGAGCTGGGATGCGCTTGGCGAACTGCTGCAACTAAGGCAGCGACACGCCGAGGCGGCGCTGGCCTGTGACCGGCTGCTGCAGCTCGCGCCCGATCGTGCTGCGACCTGGTTTCGTCTCGGCGAGGTGCTGGAAGCCCAGGGCCGGCGCGACGAGGCGGCGCTGGCCTTCGATCAGGTGGCGCAGCTCAGGCCCGATCACCTCGAGGCGGCCAACAAGGCCGGAGCGCTTCATTTCGATGCTGGCCATTACGAGCAGGCCATCTCGCGCTTCGGGCAGTCGCTGGCAGTGATGCCGGATCAGGCGGGTGTGCTGTACCTGAACGGCATCGCGCTGCGGCGGCTGCGCCGCTACCAGGAAGCCGAGACTCTCGGCCATCGCGCGCAGGTGCTGGCGCCTGACAATCCCGACTTCGCCAATGGCTATGGATGCATCCTGCAGAATCTCGGCCGTCACGATGACGCCGTCGCCATGTTCGACAAGGCGATCGCGCTCCGGCCGCAGACCGCGGATTTCCACAATCATCGCGGCACGTCGCTGGCCGAGCTGCATCGCTTTGCAGAGGCGTTCGAAAGCTTCGATCGCGCCGTCGCGCTGAAGCCTGATCTGGCCGATGCGCATTGGAACGCGGCGCTGTTCCGGCTGCTGACCGGCGACTTCGCCCGCGGCTGGGCGGCGCGCGAATGGGGACGAAAATGTCGCGCCGTCGGCTTCGTCGAGCGCAGCTTCGAGGCGCCGCTGTGGCTTGCGGACGCGCCCCTCGCCGGCAAGACGATCCTGCTCCATAGCGACGAGGGGCTCGGCGACACGATCCAGTTTTCGCGCTACGCCACCCTGGTGGCCGCGCAGGGCGCGCGCGTCGTGCTCGAGGTGGACGCGCCGCTGCAGCCGCTTCTGTCCGGCCTGGATGGCGTGGCGCAGTGCCTTGCCCGCGGCATCGATGCGCTGCCTGCCATCGACTATCACTGCCCGCTGTCGAGCCTGCCGCTCGCCTTCGCCACCCGGCTCGACACCATCCCTGCTGCGCCGTGCTATCTGCCGCGCCCTCCCGAGGCGCGCCGGGCGATCTGGGAACAGCGACTCGGTCCGCATGACCGCTTGCGGGTGGGCCTGGTCTGGTCGGGCAACCCCGCGCATCTCAATGATCACAACCGTTCGATTTCGTTGCCGACGCTCGCGCCGCTGCTTGAGACCGGCGCGCGGTTCGTTAGTCTGCAGAAGGAGCCTCGGCCGTCCGACAAGGCCGCGCTCGCCGCGCGCGACGACATTCTCGATCTCACCGCCGACATCCGTGACTTCGTCGATACGGCGGCGCTGATCGACAATCTCGACCTGGTCATCACCGTCGATACCAGCGTGGCGCATCTGGCCGGCGCGCTGGGCAAGCCGACCTGGATCATGCTGCCCTTCACGCCGGACTATCGCTGGCTGCTCGGCCGTGACGACAGTCCCTGGTATCCGAGCGTGCGGCTGTTCCGCCAGGACACGCGACGTGACTATGCCGACGTCGTCGCGCGCGTGCGCGAGGCGCTCGCCGCACAGCTCGCGACGGTCAGCGTGTGCTGAACGTTTGAGCACCAACGACGCCATAACTGAAACGTGATCGGCTGGCTGAGCCGCCGGCACGTGCCGCCCGATGGCGATTGAGCTGCGTCAACGGATTTCTGCGTGCGTATGGCACACGGTACGCCTGCTTCAGCGACGAAGGCGTTTTTGGAATGAATCAGCAGGAATCCGAGCTTGTCAGTGACATCCGGCCTGTTCGGGATACGCATGCTGCGCCCGGCGCTGTCGTTCCCTCGTCGGCGGTGTCTGTTCCCGTGTCCCATCAGCCGCGGCGCAGGTGGGCGTTGTGGCCGTTTCTGCTGCTCGTGCTCGCCGTCGGGGCTGCCGGTGGTGGCGGCTACGTCTGGTGGCAGCGCCTGCATCCGCCGCTGCCGGTGGGCATCAGCGTCAGCAACGGCCGCATCGAGGCTGACGAGATCGACATCGCGACCAAATATGCCGGGCGCGTTGCCGAGCTGCGCGCCGATATCGGCGATCGCGTCGAGGCCGGGCAGATCGTGGCGCGGATGGACACGAAGGAGCTGCAGCAATCGCTGTCGAAGGCGCAAGCCCAGGCCGAGCAGGCGCAGCACGTCGTCGACCAGGCCCGTGCCAATCTCGCGCAACTGCAGGCGCAGAAGACGCTCGCCGAGCAGGAGATGGAGCGCACCCGCAGCCTGCTGCAGAGCGGCTGGACCACACGCGAGCTCGCCGATCAGCGCCAGCAGGCGCTCGACAATGCGACCGCCGGCCTTGCCGGCGCGCAGGCGCGGATTTTCGAAGCCGAACGCGGGCTCGAAGCGGTTCGTCACGACGTCGCGCTCTACACCGTTCAGATCGCCGACAATTCCTTGATCGCGCCGAAGCCCGGCCGCATTCAATATCGTCTCGCCAATGTCGGCGAAGTTCTCGCCGCCGGCGGCAAGGTCTTCACCATGCTGGACATCGGCTATGTCTACATGGACGTGTTCCTGCCGACCGAGGAGGTCGGCAAGGTCAAGATCGGCACCGAAGCGCGGATCGTGCTCGATGCCTATCCGGATCGTCCGATCCCGGCGAAAGTTGCGTTCGTGGCGAGCCAGGCGCAGTTCACGCCGAAGACGGTCGAGACCCGCAGCGAGCGTGACAAGCTGATGTTTCGCATCCGTGTACGCGTCGATCCGGACAGACTGGCTGCGCATGCCGATGCCGTCAGGAGCGGATTGCCGGGCGTGGCGTATGTCAGGTGGAATCCCGACGTCGCATGGCCGGCGCGTCTGCAAGTCTCGCCATGATGGCCGACATGATCGGCGATGCGTCTCCGGTCGCGATGGTCAGGAACGTCTCGCAGCGCTATCGCGGCGTGATCGCGCTCGACAACGTCTCGATCGACATTCCCGCCGGCCGCGTGGTCGGGCTCATCGGTCCCGATGGCGTCGGCAAGTCGTCGCTGCTGTCGATCCTGGCCGGCGCGCGCGCGATCCAGGACGGGCAGGCGCGCGTGCTCGGGGCCGACATGGCGGACCGGCGCGCCCGCACGCAGGTGTGTCCGCGGATCGCCTACATGCCGCAGGGTCTCGGCAAGAATCTCTATCCCGATCTCAGCGTGCGCGAGAACATCGCGTTCTTTGCCCGGCTGTTCGGCCAGTCGAGGTCCGAGCGCGACTGGCGCATCGCCGAGCTGATGGAGGCGACGGCGCTGTCCGATTTCGCCGACCGGCCGGCAAAAAAGCTGTCCGGCGGCATGAAGCAGAAGCTCGGCCTGTGCTGCTCGCTGATCCATGATCCCGATCTGCTCATCCTCGACGAGCCGACCACCGGCGTCGATCCGCTGTCGCGCCGGCAGTTCTGGGACCTGATCGACCGTCTGCGCGCGCGCAGCGCGGCGGGCATGAGCGTCATCGTCGCCACCGCCTATATGGAGGAGGCGGAGCGTTTCGACTGGCTGATCGCGATGAACGACGGGCGCATCCTCGCGACCGGCACGCCGACGGAGCTCAAGGCGCAGACCCACGCGGCGTCGATCGAGGACGCGTTCGTCGCGCTGCTGCCCGACCGGCCGGCGCGCGACCGCGCCGAGATGCCGGCCAAGTCCGAGCTCGACGGCAGCCACGAGACCGTGATCGTCGCGCGCGACCTGACCTGCCGCTTCGGCGATTTCACCGCGGTCGACGGCGTGAACTTCCAGATCCGCAAGGGCGAGATCTTTGGCTTCGTCGGCTCCAACGGCTGCGGCAAGACCACGACGATGAAGATGCTGACGGGGCTGCTGCCTCCCAGCGCCGGCGAGGCGCTGATCTTCGGCCGCTCCATGGAGGCCGGCAATCATGAATCGCGCAGCCGCGTCGGCTACATGTCGCAGGCGTTCTCGCTGTATGGCGAGCTCACCGTGCGGCAGAACCTGGTGCTGCATGCGCGGCTGTTCCATCTGCCGCTGGCCGCTGCCGGGAAGCGGATTGCCGAACTGGTCGAGCGCTGCGACCTCACCGACCATATCGACAGCCTCGCGGCCGATCTTCCCCTCGGCATCCGCCAGCGCCTGTCGCTCGCGGTGGCGATCGTCCACGGACCCGATCTGCTGATCCTGGACGAGCCGACGTCGGGCGTCGATCCGGTCGCGCGCAATCAGTTCTGGCGCCTGCTGATCGAACTTTCGCGTCAGGATGAGATGACGATCTTCGTTTCCACGCATTTCATGAACGAGGCGGCGCGCTGCGACCGGCTGTCGCTGATGCATGAGGGGCGGGTGCTGGCGACCGACACGCCGGACGGCCTGATCCGCGCCAAGGGCGCGCAGACGCTGGAGCAGGCCTTCATCGCCTTCCTCGAGCAGGATGCCGGCGTCGCCGATCCGCCGGTCACGCTGACTCAGGCGAGACCCGATCCACGCCCCGCCGATCGGCCGCGGGACGAGCAACGGCAGGCCGCCGTCAGCCTGCGGCGGCTGCTCGCCTATACGATCCGCGAAGGTCTCGAGCTGATCCGTGACCCGATCCGGCTGATGTTCGCGCTGTTCGGAACGGCGTTCCTGATGATCGTGATCGGCTTCGGCATCTCCACGGACGTCAACAACCTGACCTTCGCCGCGCTCGACCGCGATCAGTCGCCGGAGAGTCGCGCCTATCTGTCGGAGCTCAGAGGCTCGCGCTATTTCGTCGAAAGGCCACCGCTCGCCAACTATGCCGAGCTCGAACGGCGGATGAAGAGCGGCGACATCAAGGCCTCGATCGAGATCCCGCCGAACTTCGGTGTCGACATCAAGCGCGGCCGGCCGGCCTTCGTGTCGGCCTGGATCGACGGCGCGATGCCGTTCCGCGCCGAGACCATCCGAGGCTACCTCGAAGGCACGCATCAGCTCTATCTCTCCGATCCCGCCGTCAAGACGACGCAGCCGTTGCCGGCCTCGCCGGTCAATGTCGAGATCAGGTTCAAGTACAACCAGTCCTTCGACAGCATCTACGCGATGGCCCCAAGCACGATCGCACTGCTGCTCGCGCTGTTTCCGGCCATCCTGATGGCGCTCGCGGTCGTGCGCGAGAAGGAGCTGGGGTCGATCACCAATCTCTATGTCACGCCGGTGACGCGGCTCGAATTCCTGCTTGGCAAGCAGCTGCCTTACATCGCCGTCGCGCTGGTGAATTTCGCGCTGATGTACGTGATGGCGATGGTCCTGTTCCGAGTCCCGCTCAAGGGCGCCTTTCTGCCGCTGATGGTCGGCACCTTGGTCTACGTCGTCACCACGACCGGCTTCGGCATGCTGATCTCGACCTTCTGCCGCACCCAGATCGCGGCCCTGTTCGGAACCGCGATCCTGACCGTGCTGCCGGCCACGCAATTCTCGGGCATGCTGGTCCCGGTGTCGTCGCTGTCCGGCGTGGCCAAGCTGATCGGCATGGTCTTCCCGATGACGTACTACCGCCCGATCGCGGTCGGCACCTTCACCAAGGGGCTGGGCTTTGCCGATGTCGGCGCCGACATCCTGATCCTTTTGATCTTCATTCCCGTCCTGACCGGGTTCAGCCTGGCGATGCTGCCGAAGCAGGAGGCGTGAGCCATGATGCGCTCGCTCTCCAACGTGTTCTGGCTCGGAACCAAGGAGCTGCGTAGCCTGTTCGGCGACGTCGTGCTGATCGGGCTCGTGATCTATTCGTTCACGGTGGCGGTGATCAGCCAGGCGCAGAGCAGTTCGCAGGAGCTGCATCGCGCCTCGATCGCCGTCGTCGACGAGGACAGCTCCGAGCTGTCGCGCCGGATCGCCAGCGTATTCCAGCTGCCTTACTTCCAGCCACCTGTCTACATCAGCCAAGGCGAGGTGGAGCGGCTCATGAACAGCGGCCGCTTCACGTTCGTGCTCGACATCCCGCCGAATTTCCAGCGTGACGTCCTTGCCGGGCGGAAGCCGTCGGTGCAGGTCAACGTCGATGCGACCGCGATGATCCAGGCGGGAATCGGATCCGGCTATGCGCTGCAGATCATCAATACGGAGGTCGCCTGGTTCGTCGCCCGCTCCGAGACATCCTCGTCGGCCCCGGTCAACCTGGTGACGCGGATCGCGTTCAATCCCAACGTCACGACGGCCTGGTTCGAAGGCGTGATGGGCATCATCAACAGCGTCACGATGCTCGCGATCATCCTGGCCGGCGCGGCGCTGGTGCGTGAGCGCGAACATGGCACCATGGATCATCTGCTGGTCATGCCGCTGTCGCCCTTCGAGATCGCGATGTCGAAGATCTGGGCCAATGCGCTGGTGATCGCCGTCGCTGTCGCCATCGCGCTCTACGCCGTCGTGCGGTGGTATCTGCGCGTGCCCATCATGGGCTCGATCCCGCTGTTCATGGTGGGCACCGTGCTGTATCTGTTCTTCGCGACCGCCGTCGGGCTGTTTCTCGGCACCATCGCGCGGTCGATGCCCCAGCTCGGTCTGCTCTATATCCTCGTCGCCGTGCCGATGAACCTGTTGTCGGGCGGGATGACGCCGGTGGAAAGCCAGCCGGTGTGGCTCGCCACCATCATGAAGGCGTCGCCGTCGACGCATTTCGTGTCGTTCGCCCAGTCGATCCTCTATCGAGGCGCCGGCATCGATGTCGTCTGGCCGCAATTCGCAGCGGTGGCCGCGATCGGCGCGGTGGTCCTGGCGTTGACCTTGCGCCGCTTCCGGGCGGCGATCGCGGCGGCCTGAGCCCGCCATCGACCCCAACAAAAAAGCCTCGGCACTGGGCCGAGGCTTTTCCTTGAATGGCGTCGCTATGGATGACGACGATCAGTAGCGCGCGGCCGCCGGGCCACCAAACTTGTAGTTCACGCCGACCCGGACCGTGTGGAATGAGAAGTCCTGGGACAGGCGCTCGACGTAGTTCGAGCCGGGCGGGGCGAAGGTGCTGCCCGGGACGTAGGCCGAGGTGTAGTTGATGCTGCCGAGGTCGGTGTAGAGATACTCTGCCTTGACGGTCCAGTTCGGTGCGAACGCATGCTCGACACCCGCGCCGACGGTCCAGCCGACCCGGGTCTCGTTGGCCGAGGCGGTCTTGGTGTAGCCGTTTGCCGAGGTCAGATCCCAGCTGCCCTTGACATTGCCGACCGCGAGACCGCCAGTGACGTAGAACAGCGTCGTATCGACCGCGTAACCGGCGCGGCCGCGCAGGGTCATGAACCAGTCGTTCCGGATGCTCTCGTTGAAGGTGCGGGTCGTGGGCGGGTTGGCCGCCGTGTAAACCGTCCGCTTGTTGAGGTCCGATCCGTTGATGTCGGCCTCGATGCCGAAGACGCCGGCGCCGCTCTGCCAGTTGTAGCCGGCCTGGAGACCGCCGAGCACGCCGGCCGGATTGAGCCGGTTGTTGCTGATGTTGACGAACTCATTCTGGAAGGCGGCGCCCTCGACCGCCCAGCTGCTGGTCTGGTCCAGCGTCGTGTTCAAGTTCGACCGGCCCCAGCCGTAGCCGACGCTGCCGCCGAAGTAGAAGCCGGTCCAATTGTAGATCGCGGCCGGAGGAGGCGCCTTGGTGTAGCGGGCCGGCAGATCCGCGGCGAATGCGCCGAGCGAGCTGGCGAGGAGCAAAGAGACGGCTGAGGCAAGGGTTTTCATCGGTCACAATCCTCAATCAAAATCAGCAACATTGAGACAAGCTTTTCTCACAATTCGGCCGATTAGGCTGTAGTCCAACTACAACACTCGTGAGCGTAAGTATCTGTGACGGCGTCACTTTCCGCGCGTGTGGTCTTAACCTTAAGTCATTGTAAATCCGACGAGGCGGTCAACTGATACCGAGCCGTTTCGACGAAGCGGACAATCGGCCGCACCGCGTTAGTCAAGGATTCGCCAACCATCCGGGCACGCGGTCTTGCCCGCTAACGATTTCGCAAATCGGGCGCGTGCACCTTCGGCGCGTCCTGGGGGACGGAGAGGGGAGAGCATCATGATGATGAATGGGGAAGCGGTTCTCGAGAACGTGCGGCGCTATCGGACCATCGCCTCCTTGTACCGCCAGACTGCGGCATTTCGCCCACATCAGCGTGACTCGCTGCTGGCGCAGGCGGCCGAATGGGAAAGCCGTGCGGTCGCCGAGCTCGAGGATTATTTCGTCGCTCGCCAGGCACCGTCGCAACCGCCGGCGAACATCAACTACAATATTGGCCATCACGGGGGCTCCTACCGGCCATCGCACCGGCAGATGGCGGCCGCGTAGTTCTTCGGGCACAGCGCGTCATTCCCGCGGCGCGATCGGCGCCCGAGCGACAGTGAGGGAGTTGTCACAGCGCGTCTCCATTTCATCTGCAGGCCGGGGTCTGGCGCAGGACTTGCTGGGTCTGATGTCAGCTCCGCCATGGATGGACCTGAATGAGATCGCTCGGGCGCGACCGCGGCATGTGTGCCTGGGACGATTTCGCCCGGTCGTCGACCGATGCCCGGCTGTCGCTGGCGCAGGCGCGATCGGGGCAAATTCCGCCATTCCTGCTGCTATCGGTGCCCGGCATGAGCGCCGGCGAGCATCGCCTTTGCTCCGAGCTGTGGACCCGCGACCGGATCGTCGCCAGCAGCGCCGAGCGGGCGCGGCTGGATTTTGGCTTCGATCTGACATTCCGCGACAAGCTTCGTGTCGGATACCTTTCAAACGACTTCCACGACCACGCCACGGCGCATCTGCTGATCGAAGCGCTCGAGGCGCATGACCGCGATCGCTGCGAGCTGCATGCGTTCTCGTTCGGCGCCGACGATCGCGGCGCCATGCGGGGCCGGCTGCACGCCGTCTTCGACGGCTTCCATGATGTGACCGCGCTGAGCGACAGCGCCGCTGCGGCCGCGGTGCATGCCGCGCAGATCGATATTCTGGTCGACCTCAAGGGCTATACGCGCGGCGCCCGGACCGGAATCCTGATGCTGCACCCGGCGCCGGTCCAGGTGAATTTCCTCGGCTATCCCGGGACGCTGGGCGGCGACATCTGCGACTACATCATCACCGATCCGTTCATGACGCCGCTGGCCGTTGCGGCCGATTATTCGGAGAGTTTTGCCTACATGCCGCATTCGTACCAGCCGCACGGCCGGGCGGCGCTGGGCCCGGCGCCGACCCGTGCCGAGGTCGGCCTGCCGGACGCCGGCATCGTGTTCTGCTGCTTCAACCAGGCCTACAAGTTCACGCCCGCGGTGTTCGACCTGTGGTGCCGCCTGCTCGACGCGACGCCGGACAGCGTGCTGTGGCTGCTGGCGTCCGATCGGGCCGAGGGCAATCTGCGCGGCGAGGCGCTTCGGCGCGGCGTGGCGCCCGGTCGCCTGGTGTTCGCGCCGGAAACGACGCAAGGCGAGCATCTGCGCCGACTCCAGCTCGCCGACCTCGTGCTCGACACCGCGCCCTATGGCGCCCACACCACGGCGAGCGACGCGCTGTGGGCCGGCGTGCCGATCGTGAGCTGCGCCGGGGATACGTTTGCCTCGCGGGTGGCTGGCAGCCTGTTACATGCGGTCGGATGTCCCGAGCTCATTGCATCGGACGAGGCCGACTATCTGGCGGTGGCGCTGACGCTCGCCGCCGAGCCGGATCTGCTGCGGGCGGCCAAGGCCAGGCTCTGGCGCAACCGGCCGGCCGCGCCGCTGTTCGACGCTGCCGCCTATGCCCGGTCGCTGCAGGATCTCTACGACCAGATGTGGCGCCGCCGCAGCAGCGGCGGCGCGCCAGGGCCGATCTGGGCGTCGAAGTCTTGAGCAGGGACGAGGCGGGCCTGCTGCGCCTTACTGCGTCGCCATGCGTCCGGCAGCGAGGATCCCGATCAGGGCCGTCAGCGCGCCGACGCTGGTCGCGTTGATTGCGACGAGCGACCCGTAATTGGAGTTGGCGACCTTCATCAGCGGCGCGCCAAGGCGGGCATCGATCAGCAGATAGGACACGAATGGCAGTCCCAGCAAAGGCAACGACATCAGGCGCTCCGCTGGCCGGAACAGCAGCGCGCCGAGCAGGGCGCAAGGCAGCAGGAACAGCTCGACGCCGCTCTGCGCGCCGAACAGCTTGACGGAGAACACCGTGTTGGCCGTGCCGGTCAGGACCATCAAGGCGCGGCCGGCGAACGGACTGCGCCGCGCGAGCATCGGCACGCTGGCGAACAATGGCGTCGTGAGCAGCGTCAGCCAGGCCGGCCACGCCGCCGCGCCCACGATAGCATGGAGATAGAGCGGATAGAACGGCTGGTTGGAGACGATGATCAGCGCGACCTTGGCGGCGATGTCGGACTGCGGGTCATCGGCCGACGCATAGGCCTGCACGGCGGCCAGCCCGCGTGAAAACATCTCAGCCATTCAAGTCCCTCAGCTCCGCAAGAAGGTGCGCATCACCGGCCCGGAAACGCGCGCGCCCGCAGGCCGGATCATGCGTCGCGCATCGCACGGTCAAGAGTTCAGTGCGGTCCGCAGCATGCGTGCGAGATCGGCGCTCTGATACGGCTTGGTGAGCAGCAGCACACCGGCATCGAGGCGGCCGTGGTGAACGATCGCGTTCTCCGTATAGCCCGACGTGTACAGCACCTTGAGGCTGGGACGCCGCTTCAGCGCCTCGATCGCGAGCTGGCGGCCGTTCATTCCGCCAGGCATGATGATGTCGGTGAACAAAAGATCGATCCGCGTCGCGCTGTCGATCAGCGCCAGCGCCTCGTCGGCCTTGCTGGCCGCGAGCGTCGTGTAACCGAGCCGCTTGATCTGGGCGATGACATATTCGCGCACCAGCGAATCGTCCTCGACGATCAGGATCGTCTCGTCGCCGCGCTCCATGCCCTCGGCGCCGATGGTCGACAGTGCCGCATCGGCATCGGCATTGGCCTGCGGCAGGTACAGCTTGACCGAGGTTCCGTGCCCCGGCTCGCTGTAGATCTTGATGTGACCGTTGGACTGCTTGACGAAGCCGTAGACCATGCTGAGGCCGAGGCCGACGCCCTTGCCGACGTCCTTGGTGGTGAAGAACGGCTCGAACACCTTGTCGAGCAGGTTGGCGGGAATGCCCTCGCCGGTGTCGCTGACCGCGATCATCACGTAGTTGCCGGGGATCACCTCCGGGTTCATGCGCGCATAGGCGGCGTCGAGCAGGACGTTCTTGGTTTCCAGGGTCAGCTTGCCGCCGTCCGGCATGGCATCGCGCGCGTTGAGCGCGAGGTTCAGGATCGCGGTCGACAGCTGGCTGGGGTCGATCATCGCCGGCGCCGAATCGTGCGCCAGCATGGATTCGATCTCGATCTGCTCGCCGAGCGTCCGGCGCAGCAGGCGCGCGGTGTCGACCACCATGCCGTTGATGTCGACGCTGCGCGGCTGCAGCGGCTGGCGGCGGGCGAACGCCAACAGGTGCTTCGTCAGGTCGGCGCCGCGCGCCGCCGCCGAGTTGATCAGGCTGGTGATCTGCACCAGCTGCGGCCGGTCCTTCACCGCCTCGGCCAGGATCTCGATGGTGCCGGTGATCACGGTGAGGATGTTGTTGAAGTCGTGGGCGACGCCGCCGGTGAGCTGCCCGATCGCCTCCATCTTCTGCGCCTGCCGCACCTGCGCTTCGGTGGCCTCGATCTCCTGGAACCGCCGGACCATGGCTTCCGCACTGCGCCGCTGCCGCGTCTCCTCCTCGAGCTGCGCATAGGCGTTCCGCAGCTCGGCGCGGGACGGCATCGTCAGCACCCGCGGCAGCAGCAGCAACAGCGCGGCGGCGATGCCGACCGACAGGAAGGCCAGGAAGCCCTTGGTCGCCGCCTCCAGGCTGTAGGCCGGAACCCAGATCGTGAGCACCTCGATCAGCCGTGTCAGCCCGCAGACGGACACCCACAGCGCGAAGGCCCAGAAGATGTAGCTGAACTGAAAGTCGCGGCGGCGATAGACGATGAAGGCGAGCACGAACGCGATGGTGAAGAAGGCGAAGGAGATGAGGATGTCGGACACCGTGTTCACCCAGATCAGCTCAGGTGTCCACAGCAGGCACTCGCCATGCGGCGTGAGCATCGACATGTCCGATATCCCCAAAAGTGTGGCCGACGGACCGTGTCGCCCCCGCGGCGCGGTCGGTTCCCTTAGCAGATCATCGAATTTCCGTTGAGCACACAAGGGTCCTGACTGTCGCGACGCGCACATTTGGTAGAGGGGCACCGCAGGGATAGTAGGCCCTCGCGCGTCGACGCGGATTGCGCACGGCCGAGCCTGTGCCTGGAGCTCCGCTCGACATCTGAGGGTTGACGGTGTGTACCGATCGGTATAGTCCGTACGATATAGTACACAAGGAGATGTCCCGTGAGCTCTCTCGCCCCGCCGTTCACGCTGCAGACCGCCACCCAGAAGGTGCGCATGGCCGAGGATGGCTGGAACAGCCGCGACCCCGAGCGCGTGTCGCTGGTCTACACGCCCGACAGCCGGTGGCGGAATCGGGCCGAGTTCATCACCGGCCGCGCCGAGATCGTCGCCTTCCTCTCCCGCAAATGGGCCAAGGAGCTCGACTACCGCCTGATCAAGGAAATCTGGGCCCACGGCGACAACCGGATCGCGGTGCGCTTCGCCTATGAGTGGCACGACGACAGCGGCAACTGGTTTCGCTCCTACGGCAACGAGAATTGGGAGTTCGACGCGCAGGGGCTGATGCAGCGCCGTTACGCCTGCATCAATGACCTGCCGATCAAGGCGGTCGATCGCAAATTCCACTGGCCTCTCGGGCGCCGGCCGGACGATCATCCCGGACTGACCGACTTGGGACTTTGACGCAGGGAGAGCCATGCGGACGCTCAACGAGCGCGCCGACGTCATCCCGCTGATTGCCGAGGTGTTCCGCGAGTTCGGCTTCGAGGGCACCTCGCTCAGCCGGATCACCGAGATGACGGGATTGGGCAAAGGCAGCCTCTATCACTTCTTTCCAGGCGGGAAGGACGAGATGGGGCGGGCGGTGCTGGCGCATGTCGACGCCTGGTTCGAGCGCGAGATCTATGCGCCGCTGCGCGATGATCCGCCGGAGCAGTCGATCGCGCGGATGTGGAGTGGCGTCGACGACTACTTCCGTTCCGGCCGACGCGTCTGCCTCGTCGGGGCGTTCGCGCTCGACGAGACGCGGGATCGCTTCGCCGCCGCCATCGCCAGCTACTTCACACGCTGGATCGAGGCCTTGCGCGATGCGCTGATCCGCGACGGCTGGCCGGCGGCACAGGCCGCCGACGGCGCCGAGGAGGTGGTGCTCGGCATCCAGGGTGCACTGGTGCTGGCGCGCGCAACCGGTGAGGCGGCCGTTTTCGGCCGCGCGCTGACGCGGTTCCAAGCGCGCCTGCAACGATCATCCGTCGTCTGACTCCCGAAGCGCCGGCGACCGCTGCCTCAGCAAGCGGCAAATGGCGGGCTGAAATATCGGCGCGCGGCTCTCGTGAAATCGTGGTTGTCTTGGGCAACGTCTCGAGCAGTGGCGACATCCAGGGAGGTCCGGCATGAACGGGTTAGGCGGTCTCAATAAATCCGACAACGGCGTGGTCATCGGCCTGGTGCAGCTGCAGCTGCCGGTCGTTGTGAGCAAGGACGACCTCGCGCGGCAGACCGAGAAGATCGTCTGGATGGTCGGCAAGGCCCGGCGGAATCTCGGCACCATGGATCTCGTGGTGTTCCCGGAATACTCGCTACACGGGCTGTCGATGGACACCAATCCCGAGATCATGTGCCGGCTCGACGGGCCGGAGGTCGCCGCGTTCAGGCAGGCCTGCATCGACAACAAGATCTGGGGCTGCTTCTCGATCATGGAGCACAACCCCGACGGCAACCCCTACAATTCGGGTCTGATCATCGACGACCACGGCGACATCAAGCTGTATTACCGCAAGCTGCATCCGTGGATTCCGGTCGAGCCGTGGGAGCCCGGCGATCTCGGCATACCCGTGATCGAGGGACCGCGCGGCGCCAAGATCGCGCTCATCATCTGCCATGACGGCATGTTCCCGGAGATGGCGCGGGAATGCGCCTACAAGGGCGCCGAAATCATGATTCGCACCGCCGGCTACACCGCGCCGATCCGCGACAGCTGGCGCTTCACCAATCAGGCCAATGCGTTCCAGAACCTGATGGTGACGGCCAATGTCTGCATGTGCGGCTCCGACGGCTCGTTCGATTCGATGGGCGAGGGCATGATCGTCAATTTCGACGGCAGCATCATCGCGCACGGCACGACGGGGCGCGCCGACGAGATCATCACCGCCGAGGTGCGCCCCGATCTCGTGCGCGAGGCCCGCATCAACTGGGGCGTCGAGAACAACATCTACCAGCTCTGGCACCGCGGCTATGTCGCGGTGAAAGGTGGCGCGATGGACTGCCCTTACACCTTCATGCACGACATGGTCGCCGGCACTTATCGGTTGCCGTGGGAGGATCATGTCAAGATCACCGACGGCACCTCCTGCGGCTTCCCGGCGCCGACGCGCGTGTTCGGCAAGCTCGGCAAGGCGGCGGAGTGAAGCGCACCGGACGCGGCGGGTCGCGGATGACGCTGCCGGAACCTTGACAAGCCGATCGATCGCCAATTATTTTATACTTAAAATAATATGGCGGACAGATCCATCATGAGTGCATCGGCCAAGGTCATCCCGCGCGACTGGCTCGACTGGCCGTTCTTCGAGCCGCGGCATCATCGGCTGTGCGAGGCGCTCGATCGCTTCGTCGGCTCCGGCGTCCTCGACGACGTCGATCACGACGACGTTGACACCGCCTGCCGCAAGATCGTGCGCGCGCTTGGTGCCGCAGGCTTGCTCGACAGCGCCGTCGTGGCGCCCGATGCGGATGCCGGCGCGATCGACTCGCGCGCGATCTGCCTGTCGCGCGAAACGCTCGCTTATGCCGACGGCCTCGCCGATTTCGCCTTCGCCATGCAGGGACTGGGCTCCGGCGCCATCGCGCTCGGCGGCTCGCCGGAGCTGCGCGCCAGTGTGCTGCCCAAGGTGCGCGCCGGCGAATGGCTCGCGGCCTTCGCGCTGTCGGAGAAGGAGGCGGGCTCCGATGTCGCCGCGATGGCCTGCGCGGCGCGGCTGGACGGCGATACTTACGTGCTCGATGGCGAGAAGACCTGGATTTCCAACGGCGGCATCGCCGACGTCTACACGCTGTTCGCCCGCACCGGCGAGGCGCCCGGCGCGCGCGGCATCTCCGCCTTCGTCGTGTTTCCCGACGATCCGGGGTTCTCCGTGGCCGAGCGCATCGAGGTGATCGCACCGCATCCCCTGGCGACGCTCCGCCTGCAGAATTGCCGCATCCCGGCCAACCGCCGGCTCGGCGCGCCCGGCGGCGGCTTCAAGCTGGCGATGCAGACGCTCGACATCTTCCGCGCCTCGGTGGCGGCCGCCGCCCTCGGCTTCGGCCGTCGCGCGCTCGACGAGGCGCAGGCGCATGCGCAGAGCCGCAAGATGTTCGGCGCCACGTTGTCGGACTTGCAGATGACGCAGGCGGCGTTCGGCGAGATGGCGACCGAGACCGATGCCGCCGCGCTCCTGACCTACCGCGCGGCCTGGCGCCGCGACGTGCAGAAGCTGCCGACCACGCGCGAGGCCGCGATGGCCAAGCTCACGGCCACCGAGACCGCCCAGCGCGTCATCGACCGTGCCCTGCAGATGTTCGGCGGCCGCGGCGTCCGCAAGGGCGAGATCGTGGAGAGCCTCTACCGCGAGATCCGCGCGCTGCGCATCTATGAAGGCGCGACCGAAGTGCAGAAGCTGATCGTCGCGCGCGAGTTCCTGAAGGCGCGGGCCGGCGTGGTGCGTGGCTGAGGCGCGCTGCGCGTCAGGCCCGCAGACGCAAGGGCGCCTGCCAGCCGGGATCTCAGTCGCACGCAGCCTCGCCCATGGTCACGCGGCGGCCTCGGTCGTCACGCAGCAGTTGGATTTCGATCTCGTCGAAGGCGAACCGAGCGATCGCCTGCAATGGGGCGACCACCCGTTTTCCGAACGTCCACGGATCGGAGTTTCCGCGCGGCATGGGAAACGCGAAAGGACGCGAGGGGATGCGGAAGAGAAGGCGGCCATCCCAGGACTCGCGATCGCGCAGCTCAGGTTGCCGCATGCCGACGTGACTCAGATAGGCTTGGTAGGCCTGCTCTCGTAGCGAGATGGTCACCCTGAAGCCCGTGAAGTCGATGTCGCCGCGCATGTACTGATCGTAGACCAGTGCCTCCTTCACCTCGACGCTGCCCAGTGCGCTGCCGCTCTCGTCCGGCCGAAAAGAGAAGAAGCGGTCCGAACACATGCGATTGTAAGGGACGATGTCGTGGCGCGGCGGTCGCTGCGTCAAAGCCCGATCCAGGCCGCTGCAAAAGCCGATGTCATCTATGTCGCCGCGGACAGGCTCGAAAAAGAGTCCTTTGGGGGGGAGCGACGTCTTCGTGCAGTGAACTCGAAGAGACCGAGGGAGAGAGTGACTTAGCCGCGTAGTCCAACACGTACAACTTGGTAGCTGAGCCAGCGCCGTGACGCTGCGACGTCGAGATCCGCTGTCTCGAACCCGACCGCGTCTTCAAGTGGAAGTCGGAGGCGTACCTCCTCTGGATACTTCGCTCCCGACCTCTTTCGCAGGAAAATATTTGAGCTCTCCGAGGGCTTGCGATCAAGAAATCTGCGGATCAACGGCACCATCGCTTCCGCTTTATCCTTGAGCAACGTGCGACGCTGAGGTCTCTCCAGGTCGGAATGGCGACGGCTGAGCTCTTCGGCTTGAACAATCATTGCGCGGGATGAGCCGTGGTCTGCGGGCGGTCCTCGCCGGTTGGTTCGGCACGGGTTGGCTGCTCCCCGCGCAAATTCGCGACCGCGCGGGTGGCCGGTTCCCCTTCGGCGCGGCTGCGTCCTTTTCCGGCTTGAAGATCCTCCGGATCCGCAACCATGCCGCCAAAGGCCGCAGCCGTGCTGCAGCCGAGGGCCGGATCGGCAGCATTGTCGGCGAAGATGCCGCGATTGAAGCCATCCGACAGATGGCAGCGAACGGAGCTGATGAGCAGGCGATCGATGTGAACACGCGTCGCGTGGTGCATTGCCGAGGCAACGTCGTGCCTGACGTGGGAGCGATCCACGCCGGCTCGGATGATGGAATGCTCGATCGCCGCCGTGCATGGCCCCGGCGGTCCTTCGATCCAGGCACGGACGCTTTCAGGGCGGCCATTCGCCGTCGCGGCCACGAAGTGTTCGACGCCGGAGCTCGCCGCAGAACAGCGTCCTGCAGGTACATCGTAGACGTAATGAACGGTCTCACCTGCGAGCTGCGGTGGCGGTGCCGTCCGGTCCACAGCGCAGCCTGCAGCCAGCACCGCGAGGGCAATGGCGAGGCCGCTTCTGATCGGTGCCATGTTTATCGCTCCTTGGAGGACCGTCATTCGATCAGGAAGCCGGCATCGCCACGCAATCTCCGGCCCGGCACCGGCACCTCGATCGGGCCTGCCCCGGGGCGAGTCGTTCCAAGACGGCCGAATATGATGCGCTCAAGCTCGGAAGGCGGCCCGACGAAGTCGGTCGGGACCGGTATGCGTGCCGATTCGCTGATCGGGCGAACGATTGTCGGCGTGACGATGATGATCAGTTCGGATTCGTTCTTCCGGAACTGTGTCGACCTGAACAGAGCGCCCAGTACCGGCAGGTCGCCCAGCCCCGGCAACATGTCCAGGCCGGTGTTGAACTTGTTCTGCAGCAGTCCGGCGATTACGAAGCTCTCCCCGCTGCCGAGCTCGACTGTGGTCTCCGCCCGCCGGGTAATCAGGCTCGGGACGCGGGCGCCGTTCATGATCAGGGCGCCTTCGTTCGAGAGCTCGCTGACCTCGGGCTTGACCTGCAGGTTGACCAGACGATCGGAGAGTACCGTCGGTGTGAACTCCAGTCCCACGCCGTAGCGACGAAAGTCGATCGAGATGCGGTCCAGCCCTTGGGCGACGGGGATCGGAAATTCGCCGCCTGCCAGGAAGTTCGCCTTCTGACCCGAAACAGCGGTGAGCGTCGGTTCTGCCAGGATTGAAACCAGTCCCTCCTGAGCGAGCGCATCCACGATGGCAGTCACACTGTAGCTGCCGTTTGCCGGCGTATTGATCCTCCCTGAGGCCGCCGACGAGAGCCCAAAGCTGAAGCCACCGGCCGAGCCTGCGGCCTCCCAGTTGACGCCGAGTTGCTTCACCGCGTTGCGCGAGACTTCGGCAATACGGACCCGCAGGTTCACCTGCGTGCTACCGCCGATCTTCAACTGATTGAGCAGCACCTCGTCCTCGCCGAGGAACTGCGCGCAGGTGGAGCGGACCTTCTCGGCGATGTCGGCGTTGGGCACCAGCCCGCTCAGCACCGCGCCGCGCGGCGTCCGCGACAGCCTGACGTCGAGGTCTGCGAATTGAGCTCGCAGCAGCTGCCGTAGATCACTCTCGTCATAGGCAATCGCAATCCGGAACGTCGCGACGGTCGCGCCGGAATCGTCGAGCGCGAAGAGCGTCGTACGGCCGGGCTTTTTGCCGAAAACGAAGACGCGGTTGGCGGCCGCGACCTGGACGTCCGCAACAGCCGGCTCGGCGACGAAGACCTTGGAAGCCGGACGGGGCAAGGTCAGCATCTCGCCCTGAGACGCGTAGATTCGCACCTGTTGCCGCGCGTTGGATGATGCCGGCGCGCAATGAACCAGCATCGTAAGGATCACCACGATCGAGGTCAGCCAGGCGGATGGCGAAATTCGAAACGGTCCCATCGTCAGCGCCGCATCGCCGAGAGCATCTCGAGATTGAGCCTCACGTCCTCTTCCCGAAGGTCGACCCGCGCAAGCTTGGCGGCGCCATCGCGATCTCCGCTCAGCGCCATAGCGATCACGAGGTTCTGGCGTGCACGAGGCGAGGCGCTCTCACCGAGCGCGATCGGCCGCAGAACCGTCATCGCGTCGGCGTACCGGCCCGTCAAGGTAAGCGACAGGCCCAGATTGTTGCTTGCGATCATGTCGGCGGGAGCGATTGCGAGCACCTGACGATAGGCTGTCTGAGCTTCGTCATGGCGGCCGAGCATGTCGAGAGCCACTCCGAGGCCGTTGAGCGCCGGAATGTTCTCGGGGTCCGAGGTGAGCACGCTGGTGAAGATTGCCAGGGCGGGCTCGGCTTGATGTCTGGCGAGCTCGCTTCGCGCTTTTCTGATTCGATCGTCCTTGTCTTCCATCCCGGCGACTTGGTTGGCGGGAGCTGCTGCGGTTGCCGTGGAGGCCGGGAGATTGCGACCCTCGACCGAGGCGCGTGCGCTCGTGGGCGTCGGCACCGGCCCGCCAATGTCTGGGCTCAGCGACGAACAGGCGCAGAGCAGACCGGCGATGCTGCCAGCCAGCGCCATTCGCCTGCAAACACCGGCAGTCGGTGTCAGATGGTTGTTGAACGCGGTTTCCCGGCCTTCAGAGCTACGCATGTACTTCCTACGGATATTGCACTGTCTTATAGTTCAGGTCTCGAAACCTCGCAGGTGTCGTCGCGGGTTGACTGGTTCATTGCATCGCCGGGATCGGGGAAGGTTCAGCCTGCTCGCGTGATTCATCCAATCCAAGGACGGCGATCGGCTCGACCCGAAAGTCCTTTGAGATTTCCTGATAGGAGAGCACGACCACATCGAGACCGGACGGCGCAAGCAGCGTCCAGACCACCCGGCGCAGGTCGGCGGAGGCCAGTACAATACTCGGCGATGCGGCAAGATGATCGACGTCGGCAAGCTGCCGGGTCAACGCATCAAGCAGGCGCGTGCTGACGGCAGGATCGAGAGACGTCTGAGCGTTTTCATCGAGGGCGTGCACGGCCGTTCGGATCGCTTCCTCTGTCCGTCGATCAAGCACGAAGCAGCGCAAGGTCCGATCAAAGCCTGAGCTTTCGAAGCAGATCTGCCGGCGCAGCGCCAGCCGCACGTGCTCGACCAGCATGACGCTGCTCTGCTCCCGCATTCCCCACTCGGCCAGCGTCTCAAGAATCAGCCGCAGATTGCGGATGGAGACCCGCTCGTCGAGCAGCCGGCGAAGGACATCGGTGATGCGCTGTGTAGGGACCACACGCAAGGCCTCGCGCACCAAGTCGGCGTAGTCAGCCTCTAACTGGTTGAGCAGGCGCTTGGTCTCCTGTATGCCGAGGAACTCCGGCGCATAGCGGACAAGAACGCGCCGCAGCTCGGCATCGACTGCGGAGATGGCCGGTCCCCCCGCCGTTCGGGTTGCCGGCTGATCCAGTTCACCGGACGAGAGCAGAAGAGGCACGCCATGCAGCTCGATCCTGAAATGACCGGGCGCCAGGGCGCTGCTTTGGTCGACTGCCGCCCCTGGACAGGCGCATCCGAGCCAGTCTGCCACGTCCTGTCGCGTCCGCCTGATCCGATCGTGAATGCCGGCTCTCCGCAGTTCATCGCACAAGGCGGCTTCCGCGAGGATCATGATCGGTGCAGACTTGGCCGCCGGGATAGCGATCCGCGAACTTCTCGTGGGCTCTGACGGGTCGGACGGTTGCGCCGTGCCGGAGGTTCGTTGGGCTCGCCGTCGAGCCAAGAGCATCGCAACGCCGGAGCCGCCGAACACGGTGGCCATAAAAAGGAAAATCGGCGCCGGAAAACCCGGTACGAACGCCAGCCCGAGCATCATGAGACCGGCCAGCTGCAGGGATTGCGGCTGCGACGTGATCTGCTCCATGATCTCGGAACCAAGATTGCTCGGCGCTTCTGTCGCAACCCGGGTCACGACCGTTCCCGCCGCCATCGACACGAACAGCGCCGGGACTTGGGAGACCAAGCCGTCGCCGATCGTCAACAACGAGTAGAGCTGGATCGCTTCGCTGATACGCAGTCTGTGCTGCACGGTGCCGACAACGATGCCGCCAACGAGGTTGACGGCGATGATAATGAGACCGGCGATCGCATCACCTTTGACGAACTTCATGGCGCCGTCCATCGCTCCGTAGAGCTGGCTCTCGCGCTCCAGCCGGCGTCGGCGGCGCCGGGCCTCGGCCTGGTTGATGTCGCCGTTGCGAAGGTCGGCATCGATGCTCATCTGCTTGCCCGGCAGCGCATCGAGCGTGAATCGGGCAGCAACTTCGGCGACCCGTTCAGATCCTTTGGTGATGACGACGAACTGGACGATCGTGATGATCAGGAACACCACGAGCCCAACCACGACATTGCTGGAAACGACGAACTCGCCAAAGGTCTGAACGATGGACCCGGCATCGGCCTGGCTGAGCACTAGGCGCGTAATGGTGATGGAAATCGAGAGCCGGAACACCGTGGATATGAGAATGATTGCCGGAAGTGCGGAGAATTCGACCGCGGCGTTCAAGTAGAACGCCACCATCAGCAGCAGAATCGACGCGCCGATGTTGACGGACACCATGACGTCGACGAGCGCCGTCGGAATCGGCAGGATCATCGCCATGATCGTGCTGACGATCAGGATGACGACGAGAAGCTCGCGCTTGTCGTTCGACCAGCGGGTCAAGCTCTCGACAATGGCCGTCATAATCTGCGGTTCCATCCAAGCGGGATCGAAACCTTCGTCACATTGATCGAAACGCAGAGCGGCATGGTCTTACAAGCTCACGGCGAGCAGGTCTGCGCCGCGACGCAATACGACCCGATCTTGTTCAATTCGATCGACGATCCACCCTTCGCTGATAACGGCGCCTGCGAACAGCTTCTGACCGCGTCCATCAATGACATACGGCCCATTTCCGGCCCAAATCGCCTGAACGGTCAAAGGGGCGCTACGCTTTACAGATTTCGCCTCGACCTGGCTCGTCAACACGATGGCAATGCCGAACGTGCCGTCGAACCATCGCTCAATGTCGCGCCACCTGCCTAACGCCGCGGGTTCGATGTTTCCTCTCGCCGTGATGGCGTTTGAGTCGCTGACAATCTCGACGGTCGTGAGGCCCGCAGTCAGCAATCGCTGGCGCAGCGCGTCCGCCGCGCTGTTCAAATCCGCCACCGGCGCGCCGGGCTCCGCGCCGGCCCGTCCCGTTCTGTCCTGGCCGGGCAGTCGTGCGGGGGTAAGGGTGGGGGCGGGCGAATTGGGCGCGTGCCTGCTCGGATATTTCGTCGAACAGTCGGAGTCGCAGCGGGGGGATCTCAGCCGCTCAGCTGTGGCATAGCCGCCATCGCCGGGCACCTTGTCCGCACCAGCGGGAAATCCCTGCAGAAGCAGGGCTAGACAGACCAGGATCGCGGCGGTGCCGAGTCCATACCTCAAGAAGGTATAGCGGGTCGTTCTGCGCTTGCGGGTGAAGCGGAGCTGAATTCCATTCAGAACGACATCGGCCGGATAACGACTGATCCGTGCTTCTCCGGCACCGAGCAGGGTGCCGTTCAGCAGAACACTATCTGCGGTGCCTTCGATTTCGCAACAGTCCGCCTCTAGCGCGAACCGCGCGTGCAAAGGAGCCAGACAGTCATCCATGAGAACGACATCGGCGTCCATCGAGTGACCCACCAGATAGGTCCCGGCGTCGAGTTCTTGCCGGACCCCGGCATGAAGGCCCGATCGGATTGTGAGTTCGAATGGGGACGGTGATGCCGGCATTCTCTGCCTCTCCATCAGGGCCTAGCAGCCATGTTGGCAGCGGAGCGCTCGGTACGAACGCCCCGTGCCGTAAGCGGTTGGTAGCTGTCCGAGGGCGATCGCTGGATCAGCCGACGTTCGGGCGCTGCTGCGCGACCGTCTCGATCGATCCCCAGTGCGTCTTCTTGGTCGTGATCTCGGCATTCGTCTTGATCGCTTCGTCGAAGGCACTCTTCATCTTCGCGATCGCGCTATCGATGCTCGAGTTCGATGACGTCGTCGAAGAAACGGAGCCTGTTGAATGGGACATCGCTTTATCTCTCTATGTTCGTGTTGCGTTGAGGATTGGGCTGTCGGGGAATGCCCTCCAGCCGGGAAGTGATCGTTAGCGTTGTCCACGCTGATCACCTCTCGGCTGAAGCGGCGGCTTGGATCCCGTCCCGAGGCGCACCTTGCGAGGTGCACCTCTCGCAGCTTCCTTCAACGTCCTGGTCTCATCGCCCTCGTCGCGTTGCGAGAATGTGGCCTCGTTGCTTTACTCAGCTCTGTCGGTGATATGGTTGTCGGCCGAGAGGTGTCCCGCGGAGCGGTCGCATGGCGATCCCGAGCTTGAATCCGCGAGTTGCAGAATGATCGAGGAAAGCTTGTCGAGGATGTTGTTCTTCGTCGCTTGGTCAAGTCCCTTTGCCTCTGAGACTTGGCTGACGAGCTGATTCAGCGTCTTGAGTATCGAGCTGTTCGCGCCGGGTTGATGGGATGGGCCGGACACGAGTTGCTTCAGGATCTTCGCGATCCCGTCGAGCAGCTGACCTTTGGCGGGATCGCTGGGCCCAGTGGAATTCGTGATCTGATGGGTCAGGTCACCAAGGATCTTGGCAACGCGGCCGTTGTTCCGCGCGTCGCACTGGCTCGGTCCGCCCCTCAGGATGCTGATGGCCGCCGAGATCAGAGCCGCCTTGTCTGCAGGTGTCTTTGCGTCCGCGACCAATCCAAGAACGTCCGATGCTATGGAAAACGTCCGCGGATCTTGCTGCTGCGAAGCGGGCGGCATCGACGACTGCCACCAATCCCCCGCATCACAGCGATGAGCCGGATGAGCTGACGACCCGCCGGGCGTGGGCTGAAATCCTGCAAAGCCGGGCCAGGACGACGCGTGTCCGTGCGGACCCATCATGTGACCGGTGTGAGCTTCACGTGAGGATGACGCGTGGGAGCTGACCCTAGACATGCAACTCTCTCCTTGTTTGCGATCCGATGTCTTATCTGTCTTGTTCTGAGCAAAGGGTCTAACGAGGCGTCAGTCGGCATGCTCCGTCACGGATCCGGGGTTGCACTATTCTCGTCGCCAACGGATGCCATCTCCTGAATGCCGTCCTGAGCAACAGTCATGAGCATGAACGCGGCCGCCTGCGGCATTGCGCTGAGAAACGCCTCCTCGAACTTTGCTTGATCCTCAGCCGAGACTGCCTCGCTGCTGCTCGAGGCGCTTGCCATCGCGGTCGTCATGCTCGATGCTTCTACGGCCATTCTGACCCTCCTTTGATCCGTCCGGTCGATCTGGCAGGACTTGCGAACCCGTTGATCTGCGTCATGGCACGTCGCCTGGGGCGTTGAGCTTGACCACTTGGACGTGCTCCCCGCGATAGACGGTGACGGACGATGGCTGGTCAGCTCGAGGCTTCAGTGCTGCGAGCGTACGCTCCACCGCTTGGATGTATTGCGGGGGACCCGAGACCAGGGCCATGTCGGCCTGCTTGATGGATCTGAGTGAGAATCGCGCGTCGGAGAGCGCGAGATCGCGAAGTGCGGCTTCGAGACGCTGGAGCGGCACGGCACCGAGTTGAACGAGCCTGCTCGAAGCTTCCTTGTTGCTAGTGACATAAATCCGGAAGCCGTCGAAATACCAGTCGAGTCCGTAGTTCCGGGATAGATGCTCGATGAATTCTCTTGCCTTGAGTTCAGGCAGAGGCCCGCGCACACGTCCCCGTACTTCCGGGCTCACCTCTAACCGCAGGCCGGTATTTCGTCCGAATTCCTGAAGAACGTTGCCAAGGTCTTGGTCGACGATGGTGTACCTGTAGGACTCGGTCGGCCAAGCAGGTTCACCCGCGTCTGCGGACGTGGTGTGGATTGCAGCCGCCGAGAGCGTCAGGCAGACGGTCGCGATCGCAGCCCCGCTGCGCAATGGGACCAGAACCCGAGATGCCAAAGGGTCGCATGGGAAAACGTGGCCTTCGTGCGGCCTTGTCGCGGAACAATCGTGGCAATCGTGTAGTTGATCGCGCGTACCCACGAGCAGACTCACATGTACTTGTTGCTATCAGCTCATCTCATTCAATCACAGCGGTCGCGGGTGCGTTGGAGAATATATTAGGAAAATATTATGCTCTGCCCCGCTGGGCGCCGTGCAAAGCTCTGTCTGATCCGTTGTGTAAGCCATGGTCCGGCTGTCCTTGTGAGTCATTATTTGTTTGGAGTGAGCAATGGCGAGAGCACGAGGGGTCCTGAGACGGCATGGAGCGGTGACATGACGACGATTGCGCCGTTGGGTGGCGTCACAGCTTCCGGAACAGTTGGTGTCAGTTTCGGAGCCGTTGAGCCCGGAGCGGCCGCCCAGCAGTCGTTTCAGGACGCTCTGCATAGATCGGTCACTAAACTGCCTATGGAGCCTGAGCACGCCGTCGACCAACTCGGCGGCAAGGTGATGGAGTGGATGGAGAGTTCGTACGAGCGGGTCCAGCGCAATGTCGCGCCCGAGCTCAATCTCATGCCGGAGCCGGCAGCATCCGGTCCAGCGTCTTCCAACATTGGCGGAACGGCCCTGGGAGCGGACAAGCCAGACGCGGGCCGTCAGGCCCTGCAAATGCTGGAGCACGCATTCTCGTTTGCCATTGAGGCGACGCTGATGTCGAAAATCTCGACCGAGTCGACCCGGATCTTCAACACGTTCTTGAAGGGACAATGAGAATGGCCGGTTGCGGCAAACAATGGCTGGCCGCTCGAGGGCGCGGATTGAATTTGACGCTGGTGCTGGGCTTGGCGTTCATGCTGAGCGGTTGCAAGGGTGAGCTCTATAGCCGCTTGAGCGAGAAGGAGGCTAATCTGATGGTGGCCCTTCTGCTGCACCACGGCATCGCCGCCGACCGACTCCAGGCAAAGGACGGTAGCAATACTGTCAGGGTCGAGCAGGAGCGATTTGCCGACGCTGTGACGCTGCTGAATGCGTCCGGGTTGCCGCATGCGAAGTTCGAAGACATGGGCAGCATATTCTCAAGCAATGGTCTGGTGTCGTCACCCACAGAGGAGCGAGTCAGGTTGATTCACGCGCTCAATCAAGAGTTGGCAAGGACGATCATGGAGATCGACGGAGTCATCTCTGCCCGAGTCCACGTGGTGCTGCCTAAGATAGACCCGTTGCGTCACGATCAGGTTCCGTCGTCGGCGGCATCGGTGTTCATCAAGCACGACGCGCGCGCCGAAATCGCCGTGCTCCTACCGCAGATCAAGACCCTCATTGCCAACAGTGTCGAAGGACTGACGTACGACAGGGTGGCCGTGGTTTTCGTGCGTGGCAGTTCGGATCCCGTCGAAGTCAGCCCCTCCACGTCGATCGAGACGACGGCATCCGTTCTATCTCACGACGGATCTGCCCTGCGTGACGGTCCGCTCATCCTGCAGGTGTCAGCCGCTGTAGGGGTGGGGCTGCTGGGATCGATCGGAATCTTCCAGCTCTGGCGCCGGGCACGCGTGGGATATGCGCAACGCAACGCGCCGCGTCGGGAGGCGCGAAGGCCGGCGCGTGATCGGCTGCGTGTCGTATCCTAGTGCGATTGAAGTGGGCTTGGCCGGCAAATGAGTAGGCTTGTGCAACCTGGAGCATCCCTTGGCTTGCGTGCTCCGAAGGTCGGCGGTGGCTGCGAACCCGGCGCGCCGGTGGGGCATTGGCCGGTGATCGATATGGACACGTTTTGTCGATTACCGGCACGCTACATCCACGTTGAACGATTTCTCGCGTGCGTACCGGGCGTTTCGCCCGGGCTTGCCGCACGGATTCTCGCCTGCGACCGACTCCACCGAGATATCTCAGAGCGGATCGTTGTGCATTATGAGCTTGATTGCTGCACGGCAGCCGACGTCGCTGACACGCGCAGTCGCATTGCGCTTCTCGACTGTGAGCAGCTATGCCGCGTCGGTGAGCTGGCCGGCGGTGTTTGGCATGCCCACGCAATTCGTTCCACGGTCCTCAAGACTACGCTCCGGGAGCATCTCGGAGAATTCGATTCCCGACTCCACAAGGTCGCGCTCGCCAATATCGATCTGTCGCCCAAACCCGATCGCCCCCCGAATCCATCTGCGCTTGCGGACCTCATCCGAGGTGATGGGATGCAATGTCTCAATGCCGCAATCTGGCGACTCCCCGCCACCTTGCGCAGCCGCATCCTTCTTCGATTTCCGATTAACTCGCCGCTGGGCTCCTCGGTCTCGCGGCGACACCAACAGCTTGGTCCGGAGATTGTTGATCGCGTTCTAGCCGATGGGATGGTGCCGTGAAAGCCCCCGAGAGTGACAAGCCTGTCGGCACGTTCCATCCGCTCGGACCCGTGGTTCGAGCCGAAGAGGCGGAGACCTGGTTTTCCGCGGCTGCCTCTCTTGCCGACGCCCGGCGGCAATGCGAGCAGATCGCCGCGCAGGCCCGGCTCGCGTTCGAAGAGCAGCGCATGAGAGGCTTCGAGGATGGTCGTCTCGCGGGAGTTGAGGAGGCGGCCCGCCTGATTGCGGAAACGAAGGTCACGGTTGATGATTTCGTCGCCGATCTGCAAGACGAACTTATCACGCTCGTCGTCGAGATCATCAGGGAGATCCTCGGAAGTTTTGAGCCGGACGATCTCGCCGCGCGCGCCATCACCAGAGCACTCGAAGAGATGCGTTCCGGTACGGCCCTCGTGCTGATGACTGCGCCGCAGGAGATGGAGTCCATCCGTGTACGAGTGGCGACGCTGCTGGAGGATGGTGCCGACCAGCTCACCATCGTGTCGGACCCGCAGTTTGCGCCGGGGCGCTGTATGCTTTGGAGCGAGTTCGGGCAGATCGATGTTTCCGTTGACGCCCAACTGGAGCAGCTCGCCTTGGCGCTGCGTGCCGGTTTCGAGGGCGTGGAGCCATGATGCCGGCAGGCTCTGCCACGCACCGACTCGCGCGAATCCTGCCGCAGTTGCGTGAAGCTGCAGGCCGTTCGCAACTGCGCCCGATCCGCGGGCGCGTGATTCAGGTGTCGGGGACCCTCATCAGGGCGATCGTTCCCGATGCGCGTGTTGGCGATATCTGTTTGCTCCGTTCTGCCCATGCCTCGCCTGATCTGCGGGCCGAGATCGTGGGCATCGAAGGCGGAGTCGCGTTGCTGACGCCTCTCGGAGACGTGGCGGGTCTCTCAACAAGAACGGAAGTCGTCTCGACAAGGCAGGCCCTCGGCATCATGGTTGGGCCAGCGCTGCTCGGCCGCGTCGTCGACGGGCTCGGGCGCCCTCTCGACGTTCAGGAACGAGGATGGCCCGAGTTCGACCAGATTCGACGAGTCCGCGGAGCTGCGCCGGCGCCCTTGGCACGGCGGCTCGTTGACGGCCCTTTGTCACTTGGTATCCGGGCGATCGATGGTCTGCTCAGCTGCGGCGAGGGGCAGCGGATCGGCATCTATGGCGAACCCGGCGCGGGCAAATCGTCGCTTGTCGCCCAGATCGTCCAGAACGCGGACGTCGACGTCTGCGTTGTCGCACTGATTGGCGAGCGTGGGCGCGAAGTTCGAGAAATGGTCGAGCGCTGCCTGGCCGGAGCGGCTCGGGCGCGATCAGTCGTGATTGTCGCAACCGCCGACCGGCCGCCGACGGAGCGCGTCACGGCTGCCTATGTCGCCGTGACGATCGCGGAGTACTTCCGGGATTGCAACGCACGCGTGCTCCTGGTGCAGGACAGTGTCACTCGCTTTGCGAGGGCATTGCGTGAGATCGGACTGGCCGCGGGCGAGCCGCCGACGCGCCGGGGCTTTCCGCCGTCGGTGTTTGCGGCATTGCCCGAGTTGCTCGAGCGGTCCGGTCCCGGAGTCGCCGGCTCAATCACTGCATTTTACACCGTGCTGGTTGAGGGGGATGGTACCGCGGATCCGATCGCGGAGGAGACGCGCAGCATTCTGGACGGGCACATCGCGTTGTCACCTAAGCTCGCACAGTCGGCGCATTTCCCTGCGATTGACGTCGTGTCCAGCCTCAGCCGCGTCATGGATCAGGTCGTGACGAGCCGTCATCGCTCTGCAGCCAGGAGGGTGCGTGAACTCATAGCTCGCTATGCAGAGCTTGAGTTCCTGCTGCAGGTTGGGGAGTACAAGGCCGGATCCGATCCGATCGCCGATGAGGCGATCGCCAAGCAGGATGCTATCAAGTCCTTTCTGCGGCAGGGCCTCGGCGAGGTCGTTCCGTGGGATCGCACGATCCATCAACTCGAGCAGCTCGCGTCATGAGGTACGATCCACTGCTCACGCGCATACGCAGGATGCGGATCGTTCTCGGAGAGAGGGAGCGGCGGGCGAATTCCGCGCTTCAGCGCGGCGTGGAGGCACAGGTCGAAGCGGCTGCAGAACTGACGCAGATCAATCATGCGCTCGCGTTGCAAGCAGCGGCGCGTGGCGCACGCGAACGTCAGATCTACCAGCAGATGGTAGGGCGTCCAATTTCCGCGCGGGAGATCACCCAACTTGACGCGCAACTCAGGCGCCTCGAGTCGCTGGCAATGGCGCTTGCCGAGCAGCGCCTTGCGAGCATCCGTACGCTCGACCATGCGCGTAACGAAGTTCAGGGTCTACGCCTCGAATTCGTGAAGGCTCATCGGAGGCGTCGCAAGTGGGATGAGTTATCGCAGCAATCACGTCGCCGTCGCGAGGGCCGTGAGACGTTGCTAGAGGAGATGGCTAATTCGGACGGCAGGGCGGCGGGGCGGCAAGCATGAACGCGCCATTCCCCGCTCGCAGGCGCGGAGCGCCTGACGGTGAGATCACCGAATTTCATCCGGACGTGCTATCCATCGCTGATGTTCTACGTGCCCGTCGTTGGTGTCGGCGACTGGCTGAACTCACCTGCGAGTTGGCGGGTCTGCCGCTGCGGATTTCCTTCTCGGGCGCCTCCTCGGGCGTTTGGAGCCGGCCGGCGTGTCGTCTGCATTTTACGATCGGCGGTGATCCATGCGCCGTAAGTCTGCCTGTCGAGGTGATCGATGCAACGCTGCAGGCGATTGATGGTCCGCCTCGAACTACGCTCGCCGAGCCCGATCTGCTGCTTCTGATCGAGTTCGCCTGCGCCGCCATACTTGATGCAATCGAGGAGACGCTCGGCCTCCCCGTCATCCTCACGCATGCTTCCTTCGATGGCAGCGTTCCGGACTCGATTGGAATCCTGTGTCGCGGCAGGTTTGGCGAACGATCGTTCAGTGCTTACCTGTCTTTACCAGAGCCATACGAATCCCGTTTGGCAAATCAAGTTCAAGCATTGGGTCCGGCTGCCGCCGCCGGAGTTCCGATCTGCGCGGCCTTCCGGCTTGGTGTTACGCGCGTTAGCGCCCGCTTGCTTGCGAGCTTACGGCCGGGAGACATCGTGATCATCGAACACGCGATGCCGGATGGACGCGTCGCCGCCGTCTTCGGCGAGCGTCGTCTCACCTCATGCCGCTTCGAGGGAAGCGACGCGACAGTGGTGGACACGTTGCACCAGATCAGAGGCGATCTTCATCATCATTGGACGGCTGTGGACATGACGGCACATGAAAGCGTCGATACAGGCGCAGACGATGTGAGCCTGGACGACCTCCAGATCAAGCTCCTATTTGAGATCGGCCAGCTCGAGATACCTCTCGGCGAGTTGCGCATGATCGCGCCCGGCTATGTCTTCAATCTCGGTCGGGATCCGCGACATGCAATTGAGATTCACGCGGGGAATCGGCGGATCGGGCAGGGCGAGATCGTCAGGATCGGCGAGGCACTCGGCGTGCGGATCAACAGATTGTTCAATCACGAATGAGCTGAAGCCGTGACCCAGTTCAATTTGTTCGCTGTTCTCGCGGTCATCGCCGGACTTGGCCTTATCATCTTTGTCGTCGTGACGATGACATCGTTCGTCAAGATCGCCGTGGTCCTGTTCCTGATCCGGAACGCGCTGGGAGTGCAGCAGACGCCTCCAAACCTCGTGCTCTATGCCATTGCGCTGGTTCTGACGGCCTATGTCAGCGCGCCGCTAGTGGAGACCGTGTATGAGCGCGTCAATGATCGTCCCAGCGAGTTTCAAACCTTTACCGACTGGAAAGATGCTGCTGAGCGGGCAGGCCAGCCAATTCGCGAACATCTGAGCCGGTTCACGACGGTCGCGGAGCGGGAGTTTTTCGTCACCGCCACCGGCAGCTTATGGCCCGATAGCAGCAGGGCCAAGCTATCGAGCGAAGATCTCGTTATCCTCGTCCCCTCCTTCATGAGCTCGGAGCTCAAGCGCGCCTTCGAGATCGGCTTCCTGCTCTATCTGCCCTTCATCGCGATTGATCTCGTGGTGTCCGCGGTTTTGATGTCCCTTGGCATGTCGATGGTGCCGCCATCGACGATCTCCGTCCCATTCAAGTTGTTCTTGTTCGTGATGGTCGAGGGCTGGTCGAAGCTGATGCATGGCCTGGTGTTGAGTTACGGATAGCCTGCGAGATGGGGAGGGGAAGCAATGGGCCAAGCGACAATCGTCGATCATCTGGTCAGGGGTCTGACGGTCGTTCTCATATTTGCCATGCCTCCCCTGGGTGTGGCGATGGTTGTTGGCCTCTTCGTCTCAATTCTTCAGGCCGCAACCCAGATTCAGGATCAGGTGCTGCCGCAGACGATCAAACTGATTGCCGTCGTGGCCACGCTGGCGGTGTTCGGCGCAGTGTTGGCGGCACCGCTGATCCAATATGCCGATCAGATCCTTGCGGATTTTCCTGCACTGACGCGTTGACGGGCCTTCCCTTCATCGTGCTCGGAGGGACATGGGCGACGCGGAGTGGCGATGGGGCTTGACCTCATGCCGTTGGACAGCATCGAGGCGGGGGCCAATCTCGTCTTCCGTCATCTTCTTTCGTTGGCGCTCGCCATCGCGCGTCCCAGCGCCTTCGTCATGACCTTTCCGGTGTTTGTTCGCCTCGGGCTGACCGGCTTGATTCGTGGTGCCTTCGTGGTCGCGATCTCGCTACCGGTCATGACCGGACTTGTTGAGGTGCTTCCTCCGATCGGCACGCAAACATTGCGATTGGTCGCGGTCGGGTTCAAGGAAGCGATCATCGGAGGGCTCCTTGGTCTGCTGCTTGGGATCCCGTTCTGGGCCGCCGAGGTCGCGGGCGACCTGCTCGACTACGAACGTCAGGCCCCCGATGCCCAGCTTCAGGATCCCAACGCCATGACCGAGTCCACCGCGTCTGGCACGCTTTTTATGCTCGCTGCGGTGGTTCTGTTCGTCGCAGCCGACGGCTTTCATAGCGTCGTCGAAGCCCTTTATGGCAGCTACAGGCTCTGGCCGGTCATTGAGCTCGCGCCGTTGCTACGCGCGGAGAGCGGCCTATTGGCGCTGGAAATGCTCGTCCGCGTGCTGCAGTTGGCATTGATCCTGGCATTCCCAGTGCTGGCGGCCATGTTCGTTGCGATGTTCGCGCTGATGGTGATTGCCCGTTTCGCACCGCAGTTGAATGTGTTCGATCTTTCGATGGCGGCGCGCAACTTGGTCTATTTCCTGGTTCTGCCGCTCTATGCGGCCTTTCTGCTCGATCACTTCGGTACTCAGCTTGGAGAGTTGACCGGAATCCTGGACCAGCTAGGGCAGTTCCTGCGATGAGCGAGGATGGCGGCACTGAGGAGCGGACGCTGCCTCCGAGCGAGCGGAAGTTACGTAAGGCGCGCGAAAAGGGACAGGTCTTTCGCAGCACCGATATGGTCGCCGGTGCATGCCTGTCGTCCATGCTGCTCTATCTCTGGCTGATCTTGCCGGAGCTTTTCGCGCGGCTACGGGGAGCCATGATGCTCGTGGGCGATGCGGGCGGGCAACCGTTTCGGGAAGCTGCGGGCACGATCGGAACGATGATGTACGAAGCCGCCGTGCCATACCTTGCAAGGGGGGCGGCCATCGTCGTCCTAATGTCCCTCGTCGTCAACGTCGCCGTCACCAAGGGGATCGTCTTCAGCCTTGACCCTATCAAGCCCCGCGCAGAGCGCTTGCATCCCGCAAAGGGTTTGAAGCGAATTTTCGCGCTCAAGAGCCTGATCGAGCTGGTGAAGAGTCTGGTCAAGACGACCCTGCTCGTCACGATCTCGGTTTTCGTCCTCGAGATGTCGCTCAACTCCTTGGTTCACACGCCAGGATGCGGCCTTTCGTGCCTCGCGCCGGTGATCGGGGCGGTGATGGCACCGCTCGTCGTCGCGGCAATCGTCGTGCTGATGGTGGGCGGCCTTATCGACGTTCTCTTGCAGCGCGGACTGTTCATGCGCGAGATGCGGATGACACGAAGCGAGGCGAAGCGCGAGCGGAGAGACCAGGAGGGCCTGCCGGAGGTGCGCTCCGCACAACGCCGTCAGCGTCAATCGCTGGCGCACGGGGGAGGGCGGGGAGGAATCGAAAGCGCAACACTGGTCATTGAGGGCGACGATGTGATGGTCGGGTTGCGCTATGTTCCGGGTGAGACACAGGTCCCAAGGCTCGTGTGCAAAGGACGTTCCGTCCGTGCGCACAATCTCACCGAAGCTGCGGCTGAGCTTGGCATTCCTCGTTTCCGCAATCCAGACCTCGCAGAGGAACTCGATCGCCGCATCGCTCAGGACCATTACATCACCGAGGAGTTTTTCCAGCCGGTGGTGTCGGCCTTGCGCGCGAGCGGCATATCCTGAGTGTAGCCGTGCTGCCCGACAGTATTTTCACAATATATTTCGGATCGGCCGCCGGCTGATGCCCTAAACTGTCGCTCGGACATGATCGCCGAGCGGGCTGCATGGCTGACGAACTGCGTCTGCCAGAGCAGAGCCGCCGCCGCTAACGGGGAGACGCACGAATGCGGATAGATGACGCAGGTGGCTCGGTTGTCGCCAGTCCGCCTCCTCCTCCGCCCCCACCCCCACCCCCGCCACCTCCGCGGCCGAAGTCCGCGGCATCATCGTCGGGCATGCTCGATCGCAATTCGGCGCGCAGCGTTGGATCATCATCGACCGCACCTTCGCCGCTCTTTCAGCCCCTTCGGCCTTTCATAGGTCCGGTTCTGCAGCCGACGCCTGTGTTGCTTGGCCCGCCTGCTCCGCCGAAAGCGGCGGCAACATGTCCGGGAGTTCCCGCCCCGGCGTCGGCGGCGCCGGTCCCAGACGCCGTTTCGCAGGCAAAAGCGGTTCAGACAAAGGCGCAGACGACACTCGATGGTGATGCTGGAAAGCTGCATAAACTGCAGAGCGAGCTGACTGATGCGCAGGGCACGAAGGCTCCGATCGGGTACGGTCGCGGCGCCGGCGCCGCGGCGGCTGCCCATCAAACCCATATCAACGATCTGAAGAAGCAGGTTGCGGCCGCTCAGCAGCAAGTCACCGCCGACCAGGCGGTGTTGAGTTCGGCCAAGAGCAATCTGAGTGCTGCACAACGCATCGACGCCGCCGCAGCGAACTACAAGCCGGCACCGCCGCCGGTCACCGTGAAAGATCCAGTCGCGCGGAAAGGTGCCCCGCTCGTCGACGCGGCCTCGGCCCAGGTTTCCGAGGGAAAGGCCAAGGTCACCGCCGATACGGCTGCTCTCGAGCAGACCAAATCGCAGCTCGGCCGTCTGGACACCGAGATGGACCGGGGGATCAGCGCCGGAACATTGCACCGTCTGTCGTTGCTGAATCAGCAGCAGGATGCGCAGCAACACAAGCTGGCGACGGACCAGCGCAAGCTTGATGCCGCGGGCGCCGACCTTGCGGCAGGGAAAAGCGTCGTCTACGGGCAGCAGGCCGCGGCGGACAAGAAAGAGCTCGAGAGCGCTTCCACAGCGCTGAAGAAAGCCGGGGTCACGATCGACCAGAACGAAAATCCGACCCAGGCGGATTTGACGCCATCGCAGCTGCGCGCCTATGACGACTTCACCGTCGCGCGGAGCAAGCTCAACGCCGATGTCGGCATGGTCGCGCAGGGCAAGGCCCAGCTCCAGTATTATGCTTCGAATTCCGAGAAATACGGGACGGTTGCGAAGGATGCCCAGGATCGGGTGAACGACGCTCTGCATCCATTGGGGTACACCGTACGTGCAACGCGCGGCAGCGATCCGCAGCAGGCATCGCTCGATCTCAAGCTCGCGAACGGGAACGCTGATTACCAGAATGCAGGCTGGGCCGCGGCTCAGCACCGAGTGGCATTTGCGGCGGCAGCGCAGACCGATCTTGAGGCAGCGCAGGACTCCGATCTTGCCAAATTGTCCCCGCAAGCCCGGCAGACCGCTACCACGGCGAAGATCGACTACGATCAGGCAAGCGCCTATCAGAACAAAGTCGGGACCGACCTCGCCCTGATCAAGGGCCACCAGGCCGTCTCGGATGCGCAGGCCGCCTATATCAAGAATCCGACGGCCGCCACGGAGCTCAAGCTGAACCAAGCGCAGCATCAGTTGCGCGAGCTCTCGACAATGTCCGACATTGCGACGGCGGGCTTCAAGTCGGCAACCGGGCTTGCCTACGCCGACCGGCGCAATACGACATTGGCTAATCTGGAGCAGACCTATAGCCATGTTCCCTTGCCCTCAAACTCGCCGGTGTTGCAGCAGATAGCGCAGGCAAGAACTGATGCGGCATCGGCCGGCCTGATCACGAAAGAGCTGGCTGCAACGACCAACAGGCTGGTTCAGGATTATCGTGTCACACAGAGCGAGGCGGCGGTCGCAACCGCGCGGCAGTCCGCCAACACTGATTTGGTACAAGCTGGCAATGTACAGGCTGTGGGTTTCACCAAAGCGGGCAGCGCCCTGACGACGGCTCAGCAATCGCTTCAATATGCACAACTTCAACAGAAGCTGGCTCAATATCAGCTGCTGGATTCCCAGTTTCGGCTGACGTTGCCGCAAAATCTACTTGATCCGCAAACGGCCGCTGACCAGAGCGCGCTCTCGCATGCGTACAATACATTCTTTGCGCAGCATCCGGGTGCCTTGAGCGATGGCGCGGTCGCTGAGCAGCTTGCGAGCCTCAAGGACGCGAACGCGCGAGTGGATATCGGTCAAGGGCTGCATGAGCTGCAGGATGCCATCGGCAGGGAAGACAAAGCGCTCGGCAACCGCAGCCTTCTGCAGAAGGGCGGCGATTGGGTCGGGGGGCTGTTCGGTGCCAACCGGTCTGAGCTCGAGTCGGATCTGCAGGACAAGAAAGAGGCGCTCACGGCCCTGCAGAAAAATCAGAGAGGGATGACTGCCCAGGAGGTCAACGGCGAGTATCTGAACATCATGGGTAATCTGGCCACCCAGAATGACCGGATGTTCGAGAACGAGCGCAAGACCGACGCCAATTGGTCGAGTGCACAGGAAGTCGTGCGCGACGTCGCGATCGCCGCGGCTGCGACCGCTGTCACCATGGCCACGGCCGGAGCCGGCGCGCCTGTCTTGGCCGCCCTCGCAGCGGGCACCTTGGTAGGAACGGGAACGGCAGAAGCCATCGACACGGCCCAGAATGCAGCGACTGTGTTCGGTGGCGGCGACATTCACAGCAGCTCTCACGTCTCCCTCGATGCGGCGCTGACCAACAACTTCTTCCAAGGTGGCGGCAGCTGGGATGAAGTGAAGCAGGCGGGCGTCGATGCGACCGTATCGGGCGTGCAGTCCCTGGGCGCAGCAGGCGGGGCGTTGACGGGCGGAGCGACGGAGGCCTTCGTTACGCGCGGCCTCGACCAGGCTGCAAGCTCGGTCGTCTCGAAGCTGGCAACCGGATCAACGGTCATGGTCGCCAATCAGGGGGTCATGGGCCTCGGCAACGTCGCGGGGACCTACGTCGAGTCCCAGTATCAGCTCTCCGAGGGACGGCTCACGCAGGACGAAGCCAACGCGCAGATGAAGGACGCGTTCTCGGGGTACTTCAAGAATGTCGCGATGGCCGGCGTGACTGGCGGTCTGACGAAGTTCGTCGACGGCAAGGTCGCCGTGCGGACCTCAAGCGCGGCACGGCCGAATGGCCTCGTGTCGAACCCGCTTTATCAGACAGCCTCCCAGCTGGGCGCGAACACCATGCTGACTGCGGGTCCCGGCCTCCTGTCAGGCAAGGCGCCGACCACGCAAGACTATCTGTCCATCGGACTCAATACAGTTTCCGGTGTGGCTTCTCATCACTATCAGCAGAGCAGATCCCGCACCGCGACCGAAGCGGGCCTTGCCGGACAGCCCGCTGCGCTCGACGCGGGAAGGAAGGTGTTTGACGCCTATCAAGGTCGGACGAGCGGCTCAGCGCCGAATGGCATCCGGCTGCAGGCCATGGATCCTGCCGATTTCGCCCGTGCATATCAAAAAGCCGGCGGCCAGCACGATCCGGCGGCCGTCGATGCTTTCAGCATCGCATCGGATCAGGGGCATCGCGTCTATGTGCGGACCGACAGATTGAGCCCGGACGTGGTCGCACACGAGGCCGTGCATGCACTGACCTCGGAATCGTTCAAGAAGCTCGCAAGCACCTTGGTCGTTGATTCAAGCCGGCCGCATTCGAACTTGAACGAAGGTGTGACCGAGTTTCTCGCCTCGCAGGTCGTGCCGCGCCGCGGCACATCGCCCTATGCGACGGAGGCAAAGATCGCGGAGGCCATTCGCGACCGGATGGGGGAGACCGACTTCCACAAGGCGGTTTTCGGAGGCGATCCAGCGGCACTCGCATCGTTCCGGCAGACCGCTTTGGGGTTGCAGGATACGCCAATCAGCCAAGATCACGCGGCCGATTGGGCTCTGGCCGCCTCGACGACACCTCAGGCGGGAGGCGGCGCCAAGCGCATCGCGAATCGATTGAGAGAATGGGTCGCTGCCGCTCCGCCCGCCGCAGCATCGGCAGCCGTTGCCGGCGAACTGGTGTTGGCCACGCATGGTGCGCCGGCATTGGGCGAGGCCATCGCTGATCTTAATCCAGTAGGTCGCGCGTTTTTCAACAGTCCCCTGGCGCATGCGCGGGTTAGGACGTGGCTCGGGTCGTCTCGTGAAGCGGCGGCTCGCGCCGTCGTCGCCTCGAGTTTCGGGACCAACGCCTCGATCAATTTCATGAAGGCTGCGAGTGGATGGCATACAGACAGGGCCGCCGCCATATCGGACGGTTTGCTCGGTCTTGGGCAGGCAGCTTTCGCCTTGCGCAATGGTGTGAGCTCCCAAGCGCTGATGCGCTCGCGCGGGACGAAAGTCGACGTTCTGCCAGGCGATACGATGGTCAGCATTGCCCAAAGGCTTGGCCTCATACCGCGCGACCTCACGCGAAGCAATCCTAGCGTTCAAGACATCAATCCGACAGTTACCGCTCTCAACAGTTCTGGTGCGACATGGGCCGAGATTGCGAAGCGCGAGGGGGTCGATGTCAAGACGCTCGTGGCGCTGAACCTGGATCGGCATGGATGGTCGATCCCCGCTCGGAAGGATTCCGCAGGCGCATCCGTTCCGGCAGTCGATGACGCACGCGTGCAAGCCGGTCAAAGCCCGCAGGAGTTTCTCGACAGCCACAGCACCTCGCTGCGATCGATCGCCAAGGCCAACGCCAAGAATGTAGCGCCCGCCGAGATCCTGGTTCCTCAGCGGCTTCGTCAGGTCACGAATGGCGTGACCTACGGGGAATTTGCAACCGATCAGGGACTCAGCCTGAAGCGGCTGTTGGAGGCGAACGGGCACCGTGGTTTGTCCATCCCACCACGACGGGTTTATGATGCAGCGAGCGGTGGCCGCGTGCTTCGCGGGGCAACGACCGATCGCTTGCAACCAGGCGAGTCACTGGAGAGTTTCGCTCGCAGGCATGGTGTCGGGATCAAGAAGCTGATCACGGCAAACAAGGACAGTCGTGCACCTTTGCGGATTGACGTTCCGGGCCAAGCCTCGTCGGCCAGCAACCCAACAGCCGTGACATGGGAACAGATCGCCAAAAAAACCGGTGTGCCTCTCCGACGTCTGTTGTCGATGAGCGGCCAGAATCTGCACGTTCCCGGGCAAAAGCAAGCCGTCGATCTCCAGCCGGGACAATCTCTGAGGGATCTCGCAAAGGAGCATGGCACAACAGTCAGAAAGATCGTGTCCGAGAACCGGACTTGGATCCCCCAGACTTACGAGCTTCCGCGGGCCGGGGCTTGGGTCGGTGACAAGCTCTCGGTCGACCGCGTCTACGATAATCGTGACGTCCAAGATCCGTCGAAGGGCAGGCTGACATGGGTGCAGGTGGCGCGGAGAACGGGGCGCACGACGAAAGAATTGATGAGCTACAATAAGGCCATCTCTGCAAACAAGAAGGACTTGGCTCCTCCAACTGTAAATATTCCCACCAAGTCAAGTTGGGAAACATCAACCAAATCCGGAAAAGGCCTTCAATTTGTCGGCGCGATTGGGCTCGTTCCGGGCAATCTGGTAGCGGCTGATGTACACGCTCACGCGGGGAACTGGGCGCTCATTGGTCCCGATGTCGGTGTCGCTGTCGGGGTCGGCCTTGCTGCAACGCGTTCAGCGGTCGGGTCCGTTGCGAAGAGTGGTGCAGCAAAGAAATGGGCGAGGGCCCGTCCCCGCGACGCGTGGACCTCCGGACTTTCTTTCGGCGCCAAGGGTTTGATCAAGTACATCGAATCGTTCCGGCCCTAAGGAACGGTTCTGACATTCGGTTCAGTAGATCTGCGTGCCGGATGTCATGTGCCAAGCAGCACTCGTCACTGGTTTGCCGCGGCTCCGATGCGCGCAATCCGACGCTCCGAAATGATTCGCGCGTCGGGGTTCGGCACCAAGCCGCCGAACGCTGAAGGTGCGTTGTTGGACGATATGAAGGACCCGCGATCTCCTGAGGCCATCGCTATCTCCTGAGCCTGTATGCGAACGCATGGTTCTCTCCGGCGTTGCAGCAGATGCTTGGCCCATGTGTGCGTCGCCTCCGACGCCGAGTAGTCGAGAACGGCGTCGCCGCGATTCCTCGATCGCCAGCTCGTTGGGCCAGGGGAATTTCGTCAAGAAAACGACTCAATGATGTTTCATGCTTCGGTTGAGTTTTGTAGTTGCACCTCATGATGGTTGTGTGTCTTTTAGGGCAAGCAATCATTGGCTGAACTGGCCATGGAGATCGTGATCGATCTGAGTCCTTCGGGTCTCGCCGGTCGCGATTGCGCGACAGTCTTCGCGAGATGAGTCCCATATGCGCAGCGCAACATTGATTTGACGCTTGGTATTATCGTGCCGAGCTGATATTTTCTCAAAGCAATCTTAAGTTGTCGGAGACGGTTGAATCGCACGGGCGGCAGTGCGTCGTGCCGCAGCCATGAAAGAGTATCGTGTAGGTTGGCCATTGGTTAGCGCATGAAGGATAGCGGTGTTCCGCTTATAGGAAGGGACCAGGAGTCGAACCGGCTTCGCGAGCTTCTCCCGAGCACGAATGGACGCGCTGTCGGCGCGGTCCTGATAGGAGAGGCTGGTATCGGCAAGAGCCGTCTGGTCGAGGCACTGGCCCTAACTGCGAAGCAGCGCGGTTTCTGTGTCGCGAGGGGGGCCGCCTACGAGATGGCCGAACCTCTGCCCTATGGATTGTTCGCCGACACGTTCTCCCAATGGGCTCGCGAGCAGCCGACACTCCTCAACCATGCTCGCAATGATATGATTCGGCCGCTGTCTCGCCTGGTGCCGGCGTTCGCGGCCGCTGCGGATCTTCCTGCTCTCAAAGGACTCTCCGGACCGGACGAGCGGTTTCGGCTGTTCGAATCCGCCGTTCATCTGCTTCATGCGGTTGCAGTCGAATCTCCACTGTTGCTCGTGCTGGAGGACTTGCACTGGGCCGATCGCGAATCCTGGTCGATGTTGCTGCATTGCTTACGCTCGACGCGATCTCTCCCCTTGCTAACCGTCATGACCCTCCGTCCCGACGAGACCGGTGGCGAGCCGCTGGAACTCAGTGCGATGGCGCGTGAGAGCGAACTTCACCGGATCGCGGTTCGGCCGCTCGAGCCTGCGGACACGATGCGCATGCTTGAGTCGTTGGCTGGCGAGCGGCTTCCCGCATCGCTTGCGACGGCAATTCATCGTGAGACTGGCGGCAATCCGTTCTATGTGCGCGAGCTCTTCAACCACCTCGTCGAGGAGGGAAGATTTCCGGGGCGCCAGGGCCAATGGCCCGCCGATCTCGTGACCAACGGTGTCGGCATCCCGGCCGGATTGCGTCCGCTGCTGTCGCGACGGTTCGCGCGGCTCTCGGGGCCGACCCTGGGGATGCTACGGATCGCTGCGATATTTCCGGAAGGCTTCGATCTCGGCCGATTGCAGCTTCTGATATCGGATTCCGAAGAGACGATTCTCGACCATATCGACGAGGCGATGAGGGCCGGGGTCCTCGTCGTGCGAGGTGATGGCTACGTCTTTGCGCATGCGTTGCTGCGGCGTGCCATGTACGACGAACTGAACCCCGACCGGCGAGCGATCTTGCATCGGCGCGCGGCGACGCGTCTCGCCGAGCTCGATGCCGATCCCGGAGAGATTGCACATCAGTATCACGCTTCACAGCGCATCGCGGGTGCCGAGATCGGCCGGGTCTTCGCACTGAAGGCAGCCGAGCGCGCGCGAGCGAACTATATCAGCGAGCACGAAGCTGCATTCCTTCGGATCGCTTGCGATCTCGCAGGCGATGCTGTCTCGGACGAGATGCTTCGTGATCTCGCGCTTGCCCAGGCCGCATCACTCGACGTCGAAGCCGCCGACGCGACGTCGCGCCTTCTGTTCGGCCGATGCTGGGAGCGGCAGCCATCATGGATCATGAGTTTCTTGGTGACGATTGCCCGCAGGCTGCGCGACGCCGGCGCTCCCACCGAGATGTGGCAGCCTCTGGTGGAGCGCGGACTGGAGGCCTGCGGTGCTCGCCGAGATTTGCACTGGGCCCGATTGGAGGTGCTCCGACAGCACTGGCGATGCCGATGGAATGACGGGACGTTTGAGACGATCTACCACGCGCCGGATCCGCGTGCGCTCGATCTCGTTCATCAGCTTGGAGACGAAGAGGACCGTGCCTCGGCGCTCGACCTGTATGCTCCTCGATCAATCGAACAGACAGAGCAGGTGCAACGTTGGGCCGCCGAATGGCAGAGTCCGGCGGCCATCATCCGGGCTCGAGAGGTCGTCACCCATGATTGGATCTATCGCCATGGACAACTCGCCATGGGGGTCGAAACTGCGCACGACCTGTTGCGGGATGCCAAGTGTTTCGGGTCGCTTCCTGGCCAGATCGAGGCCTTAACCTCTCTCGCGATTGCCGAGGCGAGCCTGGGCCATTTGACAAGCTCCGACGCGGCGCTGCGCGACGCGCGTGCGCTGGCTGTCCGACTGGGACCGTGGCACCGGTTGCATCTCGCCCTGGAGCTTTCCGCGGTCGCATGGCGGGCCTATTTGTATGGTGGCGACTGGACGGCAATCGGCAGAATCGCTTCGCGTGCGCTGCAGATCGTCAAGGATCATCCGGTGCGCCTTGGACAGATCGTGCTCGGCTTCGCCGCTCTGACTGAAGCGTTCTTGCCTGGCGAAAACGAATATGACGTTCGCATCGAGGCGCTGCTCCGATCCTTGGAGAACACAAATTGCGACAGACAACTGTCGGATGATGCACTTGGGCTCGGGGTCTGCGCCGCCTGGCAGCGTGAGGACGTCAAGCGCGCGCGCCGGTTCGAAGCGTTGGTCCGCGCTCCAAAACACGGAAGCACGATCGGTGCAGCCGGTGAATGCCGTGAATTCATCCTCGGACGTCTGGCCGCCCTTCAGGGTCACACGGTTGCGGCATGCACACACTTCGCAAAGGCCCGCGGCGACCTTGAGCGGGCAGGCCAGGTCTGCCTCCGAGCGCTCGTCGATCTTGACGAGGCGATCGTGACGGGAACCTCAGGCGACAAGCCGTCCTCGCATGCGCTGCTGCAGCGGGGACGCGAGCAGTTCGTAGCACTCGGCATGCGAAGCTGGCAGGAGCGTGTCGATCGAGCACGGATAGAGGGAGTCGAGGTCGGGCCGCGCAACTTATACGCGCGAGGCCCTGATGATCTTTCGCCGCGAGAAATGGAGATCCTCAGCAAGCTCGCTGCCGGCAGCCGCTCCAAGGCCATTGCCGCGGAACTACGCCTTAGTGTGCCGACCGTCAACAGACACATTGCGAACATATATATGAAGATCGGCGTGAGCTCACGCGCCGCTGCAACCGCTTACGCGATGAGACACCGTCTCAGCATGCTCCAGTGAACCAGTACACATCGATTGCATAGTTTTTATGATGGTGACGGCTGCAATGAGTGCGTAAGCTTACAGTGTGTAAAAAAATGACAGTCATGGGCGGACAACGAGTAGCAGGGCAAGGGTTCGACGTCGGGCGTCGCCGAACCCGTTCATGCGTGCTCGTCGGCGCGGTCGGAGCAATCCGGGAACAAGGCATACGCCTCTCCGGTGCTACGTCCGCGGCCGGCAAGTTGCGTCCGCCTAGGGTGGTTCAAGGGGACGTGGCATGCGTGATACAGACGGGGATATCAGCAAGGTAGACACCGCTTACACTAAGCTCAAGGACCTCGTCATCCACTATGATCTGGTCCCTGACAGCAAGGTCCGGGTGCTTCCGGGAGAGCATCTGCACATTGACGATCTGGCGGATCGCGTCAATGCGAGCGCAACGCCTGTGCGCCAAGCGCTGGAGCGCCTGCAAGGCGAGGGACTGATCGACAGCATCGCGAAGCGAGGCTTCTTTTCCAAGGTTCCGAACGCGTCCGAGCTGCAGGACCTGTATGAATTTGCCCGGCTGGTTCTTGAGCACAATATCACGAGGCCACTCGATCCGTCCTCGGTCGCGCGTCTCGGCCGGGGTTTGATGAAAGTGGAAGCCGTTGCAGTGGGCCACTCGGCAACGAAGTGCGTCAAACATCATGCGATGACCATCGAAAGCGTTTTCGAGCAGATCACGCAGCTGTCGCGAAACGAGCAGATGCTAAGAATGATGCGGAACTTCAATGATCGCAGCCGGTATGTCCGATGCCTCTCGATCCTGCAAAGCCCGGATCAAGGCGCCCAGGTACGCGAATGTCTCGAGTTGATTGAATTGCTCCGCGATCAAGATCCGAAAGGTGCGTGTGCCAAATTGGAAACGCACATGTGCCGGATGATCGTCGATCTGCCTGAGCTCATCAGGGAGGCCAGGTCACGCTGGACGATGGCCGCGGCCATATAGATCTCATTTTGACCGTAATGCCTGGGGCACATCGACCTTCGACCTGTAAGAGGGTCCAAGACTCCGGTTGCGGGTGAAGCTCTGGATCCGGCATGCGCGGGGAGAATTCGCGAGGTGACCGAAGCGTAGGTCAGGTCCATCATTCGAGCCCTGGCGTGAGCGGGAGTGTATCAATGTCGGCGTGGTTTTCGAGCCGACTGGAACTGCCGCGTGAGCTCTCAAGGGCTTGGCCGGTTATCGCGGCCATTGCCATCCTGGCAATCGTGGGAGTCGCGCTGCTGTCCTACCGATTGGCCCTGAGCGCTGGGCTCGCGCAGATGAGCCGCGATTCCGATGATCGGCTCACGTTGATCGGCAGCACGTTCGATGCAACCGTTGCCCGCTTCCGATATCTGCCCACGGTTCTTTCACTCGCCGACCCGGTGCGCCGGCTGTTCCGGACACCGGGCGACGAGGCAGTCGTCGAAGCAGCCAACCGCTATCTCAAGTCGCTAAATCAGGCCGCGGGATCGGCCGAGCTCTACGTGCTGGACACGGCAGGGGTGGCGCTGGCAGCAAGCAATTATGATGGAGCAAAGAGCTTCGTCGGGCATGCGTACGACTTTCGCCCCTATTTCCAGAGCGCAATCCGTGACGGGGAAGGGCAGCTCTATGCCGTCGGGGTGACGACCGGCCTGCCTGGTTACTTCTTGTCGCAACGGATCACGGAAGGCGAGCTTACGATCGGGGTCGCCGTCGTGAAGATCGATTTGACGCCGCTGGAAGCCGATTGGGTCAGGGCCGGTGATCTGGTGGCCATGGAAGATGAAGGAGGTGTGGTGATCCTGGCCAGCCGCGCGCGGTGGAAATATCACCCGCTGCGAACGCTGCCCTCGAGCGCGGTCGCGCGTCTCAACAAGTCCCGGCAGTTCGGCGACACGATCGAGAATGCCCCGATCCTGCATTCCTCGGCGGCATCAGGCAACGTATCGGTCGGACTGGGCGACGACAATGACGTTCACGAATATGCGCTGCGTGCGCGGCATCTGCCGGCGCATGGGTGGCAGCTCCTGATCTTCTCGGATATCGGAGACGCGCGACGGCATGCAATGACGGTCGCCGCCACAGCCGGTTTTGCCGTTCTCACAATACAGCTGCTTGGACTTGTAGCCTATCAATGGCGGCAATCGATGAAAGCCAAGGGCGAAGCGAACGAGCTGCTGGAACGAAGTGTTGCGGAGCGCACGATGGAGCTGCGCGAAGCCAATCGTCAGCTGACGAGTGAAGTCCTGGAACGGACGCGCACCGAACAGGAGCTGCGACAAACCCACGAGAGCCTGGTGCAGAGTGCGAAGCTTGCCAGTCTTGGACAGGCGCTGGCGGGGGTGGCGCATGAAATCAACCAGCCACTCGCGGCACTCACCACTTACATCGCAAGCAGCCGAGTCTTGTTGCAACGCAACGAGATCGAACGAACGGCCTTGAACCTCGACTTGATGTCATCCATAGCCGAGCGAATGATGGCATTGATCGGTCACTTGCGCATGTTCGCGCGCAAGGAGACCGGGGCAACCAGCAGAGTCGATGTCGGTGTGACACTTGGCAATGCGATGCGGCTTCTGCAGTACCGGATCAGAAATGAAGGTATCGAGGTTGTCCTGGACTTGCCCGCGGAGCCGGCTCACGTCGAAGCGAACCCGATCCGTCTCGAGCAGGTCTTCGTCAACCTGCTCTCCAACGCGGTCCAGTCGATGCGCGACCGCCCGCGCCGAGTTCTCAGCGTTTGCATCCGGCGTGCGGAGAGCACGGTTACGATCGAGGTCGCAGACACCGGCAGCGGAATCTCGGCGGATCACATGAAGTCGCTGTTCGATCCGTTCTTCACCACCAAGGAAATCGGTGAAGGGCTCGGCCTCGGTCTTTCAATCAGCTATGGAATCGTGAGGGAGCTCGGAGGCACGATTTCGGTTGAGAGTGAACTGCAAATCGGAAGCCGGTTTCGGGTGACCCTGCCGGCGCCGCCCGCGCCGACCTAGACCTATCGGGGTATGTGGATGAGCAAATCGATTCTTGTCGTCGACGACGAGGAGATCGTTCGCAGCTCGATCAGACAATGGCTGGAGCTGGGCGGCTTCGACGTGCGCACCGCCCGAAATGCGGACGAGGCGCTGTCGATGCTTCAGGCCGAGCTGCCCGACGTGGTACTGACCGACTTCCGGATGCCGCATCGATCCGGCATCGAACTGATGCGCGACGTGCAGCGCATCGATCCCGACATTCCGGTCATACTGCTGACTGCGCACGGCGACGTTGCACTCGCGGTTGCGGCCATGCGCGAGGGCGTCTACGACTTTTTGCAGAAGCCTGCCAACCCGGATCATATGTCTGCCGTGCTGGCGCGGGCGGCAGAACAGTCAGGATTGAAGCGTCAACTCAGGCAACTCACGAGCCGGCTCGGCGCCGAAGGTGAGCTGGAGCGACGTCTCCTCGGGACATCGCCCGCGATGGCCACGCTGCGAAAGTCCGTTGGCGAGCTCGCCGAGCACGACAGGGATGTGATCCTCTTCGGCGAGAGCGGCACGGGAAAGGAGGTCGTCGCTCGCGCACTGCACGACCTTGGTCCGCGGGCACGAGCTCCTTTCGTTGCGGTGAATTGCGCGGCCGTCCCCGCCGAGCTGTTCGAGAGCGAGTTGCTGGGTCACGAGGCGGGAGCGTTCACCGGCGCACGCGGGGCTCGCATCGGGAAGTTCGAACATGCCAGCGGCGGAACCCTCCTGCTCGATGAAATTGAAAGCATGCCACACGCGTTTCAGGTCAAGATCCTGCGCGTTCTCCAGGAGCGCGTGGTCGAGCGGGTGGGATCGAACCGGCTGATCCCGATCGACGTCCGTGTGATCGCCGCCGCGAAGGCCGATCTCGCGGCCGACAGCCGCAGCGGCCGCTTTCGTGCCGATCTCTACTTCCGCCTGGCCGCGGCGGAGATCCGTCTGCCGCCGCTGCGCGAACGGGGCAACGACGTGCTGCTGCTATTCCAGCATTTCGCCGCGGAAGCCGCCCGGCGCAGCGGCCGTGACTTGACCCCACTCGGAGCCGAGGATTTCGATGCGCTGCTGACCCATGACTGGCCAGGCAACGTTCGGGAATTGAAGAACGTGGCTGAACGCTACGCGCTCGGCCTGGCCGCAACGGGTCGCCGCGTCGCGGAAATTCTGCGGCGGGCCGAGGGAGCGGGCGCAAGACGCTCGCTCTCCGAGCGTGTCGCAGCTTATGAGCGCATGCTGATCGAGGCGTCTTTGCTGGAGCACAACTGGTCGGTTGTGGCGGTTATGGAAAGTCTCGGCGTGCCACGGCGGACGCTCAACGAAAAAATGGCAAGGTACGGCTTGCTGCGACCCAGCCGAACCTCCTGCTAGGCACGAGGCGGATTCCCGCTCACACGCCGACGCGGATCGGCGGAATTCCGCTGAGCGCCGCGAGCCCGTTTCACGCGGGGCGCAATGCAACCATCTGAAATGGCTTTGTTTGCCGGCGCGGTCGGCGGCCGCGGCCGGCTGGCACGCGGGTTGCTCAGGCATGAGCACGATTGGCCTTAGAGCCTAAGAAAACGTGCACTCGGAGGACGCCATGAATTTTGAGCGAGCTATCAACCCCACCTTCGTTGCGGCCGCCGATGAAGCACGCCGTGACGGCCTTAGGATGGGTAGCCGCTTGCGCGCGATCTTCGTGGGCTCGATCGGAAATCTGGTGGAATGGTATGACTTCTACGCCTATGCTGCGTTTGCGTTGTATTTCGCCAAATCGTTCTTTCCTGAGGGCGACGAGGTCGTGCAGCAGTTGAACGCCGCGCTGCTGTTTGCCGCCGGCTTTCTTGTCCGCCCGCTCGGAGGCTGGCTATTCGGCCATTTTGCCGATCATCATGGCCGCCGCAATGCCCTGACCTTGTCGGTCTTGATGATGTGCTTCGGCTCTCTGATCATCGCCGTGACGCCCACCTATGCGTCGATCGGCTTTGCGGCGCCGGTCCTGCTCGGTTTCGCGCGAATCGTGCAGGGAATCAGCCTTGGCGGTGAATATGGCGCCAGCGCAACTTACCTGAGCGAGGTCGCGGACGAAAAGAACCGCGGATTCTATTCCAGCTTCCAGTATGTGACTTTGATTGGCGGCCAGCTCTGCGCGATCGTCGTTCTCCTGGTCTTGCAGAAGGTGCTTCTGACGGAGGAGCAGCTTCGGGGATGGGGCTGGCGTATTCCGTTCGTGATCGGCGCGCTGCTGGCCGTCGTGGCCGCCGTCATGCGCCGCAATCTGCACGAAACGGATGTATTCACCCGCGCGAAGTCGGCAAGACAGGGGAGTTCGCTGCGTGCGCTGGGTCACTTCCGACGTGAAGTCCTGCTCGTTGTTGGACTAACCATGGGCGGGACTGCGGCCTTCTACACCTATACCACCTACATGCAGAAATACCTGAAGCTCTCCGTCAAGCTGACCGATGATCAAACGACCATGGTCACCGCCTGTAGCCTTATCTTCGCGATGGCGCTGCAGCCGCTCTATGGCGCCCTTTCCGATCGCATCGGACGCAAATGGCTGTTGATCGGGTTCGGACTGGGCGGAACCCTGTTCACGATTCCGCTTCTGAACACGCTGCAGGGAGTCCACGATCCGTTCACCGCATTCCTCCTGATCGCGGCGGCGTGGCTGATCGTATCCGGCTATACCTCGATCAATGCGGTGGTCAAAGCCGAGCTTTTCCCAACTGCAATTCGAGCAACGGGCGTAGCACTGCCATATGCGTTGACCGTTTCGATCTTCGGCGGCACGGCAGAGTCGATCGCGCTTTGGTTCAAGTCGATCGGTCACGAAAGCTGGTTCTATTTCTACCTCACCGGCTGCATTGCGACCTCTCTTGTCGTCTATCTCGCCATGCGCGACACCCGGCGGCACTCGGCGATCGATCGTGAGCAGAAAGCGAGATGAGCGGCGCGTCGCATGAGCGCGCGACGCGCCGCGCAGCCTTCGGCTCAAGCCCGCCGGATCAGCAATCCTCGCGCAGCAGGTATCGATATGGACAGCGAATTCAATCGAGTCGATGTTGCCTACGCCCGAATCAAGGAATTGGTCACACATTACGAGTTGACGTCGGAGTCGAAGATCATTTTGCCAGGCGAGCACCTGCGCATCGACGAGCTTGCTGACTACGTCAGGGCGAGCGCGACACCGGTGAGACAAGCTCTCGAGCGTCTTCATGGCGAGGGGCTGATTGATATCGTTCCGAAGCGAGGCTTCTTCTCGAGGGTCCCGGACGCAGCGGAGCTGCAGGACCTCTATGAGTTTGCTCGGCTGGTACTCGCGTATAATCTCAGGAAGGCTTTGGAGTCGTCGTCGGCCGTACGCTTTGGCCGAAGCGCGATGAGAGTGGCGGCGCTTCCGCCCGCGAATTCGGCAAGGAATCGCGCCAAGCATTATGCTGCCGCCATCGAGGGTGTGTTCGAGCAGATCGCGCAGATATCGAGGAACGAGGAGATGCTGCGAATGATAAAAAACTTCAACGACCGCAGCCGGTATATTCGATGCCTCGTCATCTCCCAAGACGCCGATCCGGACTCCGAGCTCCGTGACTGTCTTGATATCGCGGACGGCGTCCGCAGCCAGAACGCCGCGCGCGCGTGCGCGCGCCTGGAAGCCCACATGCACCGAACGATCGCAAATTTGCCAGAATTGATACGGGAGGCCAGATCGCGCTGGGCCATTGCCGCCGCTGCAGGCTGAACCATCCCACCTGGTGGTCTCGCACTCACGGCGCCCGCGAAGTTCGACGGTCGATCGTTGCCATCGATCGAGCTGGTGGGTCGTTTGCGTTCGTGTGGACTGGCAAACTGGTCTTTAGCTGCAGTCTCGTGCCGACCTTACTCGACGTTTGCGGACGTGTGCGGCCGACCGCAAGGAGCCGCTCCTGATAGTTGCGCTCGAACCGTTCACGGTCGACGAGCAGCGGCCGCGCTTTGAGGGCTACCTCAGCATCCCGGGCATCCAGGCCCTGGAGCGCTATGAGGAAGTGGAGCTAAGCCGGTATTGATGAACTACAAAAGATCCGCCGGGTATTCGAGGAGGTGCGGCCTTATGGCTCGCTCGATGCCGAAGCCGCCTACAAGAACGCTGAGCTTGCCCGCGAAGCGGCTGGCAGCCGGGTCAACCGCGCCAGCCGCGCGCTCCAGCTCGAGACCGAACTGCGCATCGATTCGGGCCGCCGCGCCGACCGCTTCGCTGGCGGCTCTCGGGCGCAACCGGGCGGCGCGCAATCGTCAACAGGCAGCAAGGGTGCGGCATGATATGCGGCAGGTCGTGCGCCGCAAGCGCACGCGGCATCTCATTGAACTCGGCGGCCTCGTCGTCAAGGCTCGTGTCGTGGACTTGACCGGCGATGATCGCGGACCGATCGCCGCTCGGGATCATCGCGGCCGTGCCGGTCATGGATGGTCAGAACAGGGTCGAGAGCGCGCGCATCCTGACGATGAACGCAAAGGCGCGCGAGATCCTGCGGCAGGACCCATCACGTTTTCAGATTCACACCATCGGCGAACTGATCCGACATACCAGCAATCCGCTGGGCTGGACGGTCGTCAAGACCGTGCAGGATGGCCAGGCAACGCGGATCGACTATCACAGCCCGGACGGTGAGCTGTTCTCGATGGTGATCGAATATGTCGCCCAGATCGTCCTGATCTCCCTGGCGGAGCTGAACCGGTCGGAACAGCCGGAGATTGAACAGCAGCCGGAGGTGAGGACAGCAACCCGCTTCGCACGGATGATCGGGCTGAGCTGAGATCGGCAAGTCGTCTGCGCGCCGCCTCGCGCAGACGATGCTCAGGAGCCGTCCGCCGATCTCGGGATGGTCCAGGCGCTCCAGGGCCGCCCCAACGCCGTTGGGACGGTGTTTCTAGAATCTGTCCTGGCCACCGTAACTTGGTGCCGTTCAATGTTGACCAACGACCCTGTAACGCCATCTTACAAGAACTCCACCCGAACTAACTACGTCGACTCCTTCGACCGAGAGTCGTTGTGGCAAGCGCGGCGTAGGCTTGCACGGAGCTCTCCGGCGCAAGGGTCCTTCAGTCGAGGCAACCTCAGTCCGCCTTACGACGAAGCTTGCGCTGTAGTTCTCGCTCATGCTCGCATATTCTTCGGCGACCCCGCCGCGCCTGCTTGGTGCGCTCGGGATGTGAAAGTAGTATCGGGACGGGAACGTTATCCCGGAACGTCCTAATCCATGACGGGCCCGGCTCTTTGAGAACCAGCGCTTTGATCTGAACGATCATCGGTCACTGCTCGTCGTGCAACATCCAAGACGACCTTGATTTCGCAAATCGGGTCGTTGAGGTGTCGACCATGCCGACCCGCTGCGTCGGCGTTTCGCCGAGCGTCACCACCATCAAGGGTACCGATGAGCGCAGCATGGCCCACGACCTACAAACCGGCGATCGCGAGGGCTTGCGTATCAGCCATTGCTGGCATTCCGTCGTCCGGCGAGCCCGCTGGCCGAGCGCTGCGACGGCGTCCGCCCCGATACGGTAGGGCATCTAAGGCCGACCGCCTGCGGCGTTCGTTAGGGATCACAGCGCCAACCGGCCCGGGAAGCCGCTCTCGCAACGGTCGACGTGGGCGCCGCATCCTTAGTGCGTTCCACGACCACGCGATTTCGGCCCGCCGTCTTGGCTGCGTAAAGCGCCTTGTCTGCGCGGTTGACCAGATCGAGGAGCTTGTCGCGCGGATCGTCGAGAGGCGCGAGCCCGATGCTGACGGTCACGCGTTCGCTGCCCGGCAGCCAAGTCCCGACGTTCGACACCGACCGTCTCACCTGCTCGGCCACGTGTTCGGCCGAGGTCTTGCTCAGGCCGATCAGCGCGACGCAAAACTCTTCACCGCCGTAACGGCCGACCAGATGCGGCGCGCCGCAGAATGTCTGCAACTGGTCGGAGAGCCCGACCAGCACCTTGTCGCCGAAGGCATGGCCGAACCGATCGTTGATCCGCTTGAAGTGGTCGGCGTCGACCATCATGAAGACAAACGGACGCCGAGTGCGGATTGCTTCGGTCAGCAGTGCTTCCGCCTGTTCGAAAAAGGTGCGACGGTTGAGACAGCCGGTCAGTGGGTCGCGCGAGGCAAGATATTGCAACTCGAGATTCTGATCGGAGATATGCCGCTGTGCCTTGCGCAGCTCCTCGACCGAGGCGCTCAGCCGCATATTGGTTTCATGCAAGGCCGTCACGTCGGTGAACGTGACGATGGCGCCGCGTGCCGTCCCGCTGCCGTCGAGGATGCGCGTCGCGTTGACGACGAGCCGGTGCATGCCGCCGCCGGCATCGCGAATGCTCAGCTCCGCGCCGAGCACCGGATGCTCATGCTCCAGGGCGACACGCCACGGCAGATCGCTTGGCGCAACCGGAGCCGCCACCGACGAAAGCCACGGCAATCCGCTGGCCGGAGAGCCGAGCTCAAGTTCGCCACCGGTCAGAACGTTGTGTTTGAAGGCCCGGTTTGCGAGCAGCACGCGCTCGTCGTCGTCAATGATCAGCACGCCCTCAGCGAGGGTATCGAACGCCGCCTCGATCCGCTTCGGAATCGTGCGACTCGGATCGAGCTCGCGCAGGGCGCGGCCAAGCACCAGGTAGAAGCCGGCAAAGCCCGTAACCGCCATGAATCCCACGAACGCGAACAGGGCCGGCCCCAGATCGAGCGGGTTCGCTCCGCTGGTGAGCGGCCTGAAGGCGATCTCGATCCGACCGGCAGGCGTGTCATCATTGAACAGCGGCACCTGGATATGCGTCGCGGTCGACTTGCCGTCAGGCAGCTCGCGCCAGTGGGTCAGGTGGCGATCGGATCCGGCGAGGATATTGCCATGCGCGTCGCGGATGGCAATGGAGAGGATGGCTGGGCTGCGGCTGACCACGACGTCGATCGTGTCCTTGATCGCGGCCGTGTCATTGCGGCTGGCGAGGACGGCGAGTTGCACCGCCATCGCGGTTGCGGTGACGCCGCGCTGCTCCAGCTCGGCTCTCTCCTCGTTTGGCAGCAAGCCAAGCGAGGCGGCGACGAGAATTAGGCTGACGGTCAAGGATACCAGACCGAGGCTGAGCTGGAGTTTGGGGGACAGCCATCGCTTCATCACGTGACGTCCGCGAGCGATCGACTGGCTCCCTGGCCGCCCTCGAACATCGCATCAACCTCGGACGTGGCGCGGGTCCTTTCCGTCCTCCGCGGCCGCAGCACCACCATCAAAGGATCGAAGCCGCGCCACAGCGGGACCGAGGCCAGGAACGCGGCGAGCAGCGTCCCGCCGCGCAGCAGCCAAGCGATGAAGCCGACGGTCAGGACCGAGCTTGCGGCCGCAATGGTGAATTCGGCGGCCCTCAATGACCTCGCGGCGGAGCGGGCCACACGCGAAATTTCCTCGGCAATGGTGGTCGCGAGCGCTTCGCGATTGAGGCGCGACAGCGCAAGATCGACCATGCTTCGGGCTGGCGCAGGCGCGATCGTGGTGGGCGGCGCGGATAAGATCGGTGGCTCGGGGGCAGCTTGGGCGGGTTGGCTCGGCGGCGGCACGGGTGCGGCGGCCGGCGGAGCCGCAGCGGCATGCTCGGCTGCGGACTTTGCCGGGCCGGCTGCAGGGCCTTGGCCTGCCGAACCCTGGGAAGCGCTCGAGGCAGAGGCCGCACCGCCCAAGCCGCCATGGCCACGCCCAGCACCGCCGCTGGTCCTTCCATTGTTCACTGACTCAGCTGCGGCTCCAAAGCCGTTCAAGACGCCGGAATCGGGCGTGGAGGACGGCGAGGGGGGAATCAGAGCGGGCGTCGATGGGGCCGGAATGAGATCCGTGTTCGCGGACGATGAGCCATTGCCGGCCGTTCCGGGCGCGGCAGCCGCAAACAGGTAACGATTGCCCGGCGCACTCACGCTCCCCGTCGGCCCCGACTGGTAGGTCGCGTTCCAGATCGCAGGATTGCCGCTGTCCAATCCGCCGAAACTGTCGGCGCCGGGTGCGGCCGAATAGATCAGCCAGCGGCCGGATGTCGCGCTCACCGCGCCGCTGCCGGCATTGTTGATGAAGGCACGAGCTGCCGATAGGACCGGGCTTGCGGCGACCACCGCGCTGCCGCTTGCGATCGTCAGGTCGCCGGCCGAGAGGATCGTCGCGTTGGCGCTGGCGCTGATTCCGCTGATCCCCTGTACCGCACCGATGGTCAAACTCTGTGCGTTGTTGAAGGTGAGCGCGCCGATGCCGCTGGCGGCAAGCGTGCCGACAGTGTTGTCGGCGCCAAGCACGTAGCTCGTTCCGCCCGACAGCCGCAGCGCCGTAGCAGCGATGGCGCCGCCGATCTGGCTCACCGCACCAGTGTCACTGATCACCACCGGCGCCGCGCCTGAGGTGATCGTGGCGCCGAGCCGGTCGCCGCCGCGACCGTCGAGGATGAGGGTGCCGGTGCCGTTGTTGGTGATCGCAACCCCGGCTGCAGACGTGTCGATTCCGACAGCCGAGGCGGACGAGGTGCTGCCTGCAAGGGTGACCGCGCCCGAGTTGGCCGTAATGGCGTTGCTACCGCTGGCGACGAGGCCGGATCCGGTGCTGCTCGTCCCCCTCAGCTGCAGGTCGCCTGAGGTCGTGAGCGTGCTGCCTTGATCGATCGTCACTCCGGCCCCGCTGGTGCTCGTGCCGGCGAACGTCACGGCGGTTCCGCTCAGATTGTCGATCGTGGTGCTGCCCCGCAAATAGATGCCGTTGCCGCTGGTCGAGCTGCCTGAGATCGACGTGGTGCCGGAGGAGGTCACATTGGCGTTGACCGCGATGCCGCTTCCGCCGCTACTCGTTCCGCTGATCGACACAAGCCCCGAGCCGCTGGTGGCGAGCGTCCCGCGCAGTTGCAGGCCATCAGCGGACACCGAAGTGCCTTGCAGGATCAAAGCGCCGCTCGTCGCGGTCAGCGTGTTGCCTCCGTTGGCGACCATGCCGACATTGCTGTTCGAGGTGCCGGTCAGCGTCACACTTCCCGTTGCGGTGAAGCTGGCGAGCGATGCCAACACGCCATAACCCGTGCTCGACGTTCCAGCCAGCGACATGGTGCCAGATGTAGTTACAGCAGAGAAATTCCGGAACTGGAGTCCGTAGCCGGACGGATTGAATCCCGAAATGGCCAGCGTGCCAGCGCCGGAATTGCTGATGGCGTCGGTGCCGGCAAAGAGCACGCCGGCGCTCCCGCTGTTCGTCGGCCCCGTGTCGTTGGAGGTTCCAGTGATGGTCAGCGATCCGCTGCCCGAGTTACTGACCGTCGTACCGGAGAAGTAAGTGCCGACCGTCGAGCCCGACCCGCTCGTGGCGGTGGAGATGCCGCTGACGGCGACGTTCCCGCCCGTTACGGCGAGGCTCGAGGCTGATCCAAAGCTGACGCCGTCGCTCGCCGTCGAGATGCCCGCGAACGATACGTTGCCGGACACAGTGTTCGTCCCGGTGAAGTTCACGCCAAAGCCGCTGTTTGACGTGCCCGAGAACGTCGCCGTGCCGGTCCCCTGGTTATCGATGGTCGTGGCGCCCTGGAAGAAGACGCCGCTGCCGGAGGTCGAGCTGCCTGCAAAGCTCGGCGTGCCGTTCAGAATCGTGACGATGTTGCTGCCTTTGAACGACAGGCCTTCACCGCTTCCCGACGACCCGTTCAGTGAGACGGAGCCCAGGGTGGTCAGATTGCTGCCGGTATTGAAGCGGATGCCACGACTGGCGCTGGGTGTGCTGCCGATCAGCTGGAATGTGCCGGCCCCCGCGTTGGTCAGCGCCAAGGTGCCGTTGCCCTGATCCCAGACGCCATTCGAACCCGTCGAGGAGCCGCTCAGCGTGAGATTGCCCGAGTTGCTGGTGATCGCGGAGCCGTTCAGGTACAGGCCGTAGGAGGTGCCGGTGTCGGTGCCGGAGATCGAGATGTTGCCCGACGTCGTCAGGTCGGAATTGATGGCCGCGCCAAATCCCCCTCCCGCGCCCGCAACCGAACTGCCTGAGATCGAAAGAGCTCCCGTCCCGGAATTGGTCAGCGTTGTTGGTGTGGCGGTAAAGAAGACGCCGATGCCGGTGGTACTGGCTCCGCTGACGGTAAGGTTTCCGGCAGTGTCGGTGACGAGGTTCGAGCCTTGGAATTCGACACCGTTGGAGGTGATCGATGTGCCGGTGAGCGTGACCGTGCCCGACGTGGTCAGGCCCACGCCTGAGTTAAATGCGATGCCCTGGGATCCGGATGAGGTCGTGACCGTGCCGTTCAGCGCGAGCGTGCCGCCACCAGAGTTGGTGAAGGTGTTGTTGCCACTGTTGATCCAGAATCCGACGTTGGATGACGTCGTCCCGCTCAGGGTCAGACCGCCGGAATGATCGGTGATGGTGTTGTTGCCCAGCAGATAGACGCCGACACTGCTGTTCGACGTTCCGGTGATGCTGACTGCGCCGGCGGTATCCAGACTCGCACCGGCCTGCAGCACGAATGCCGGCAACGTGGGGCTGCTTCCGCTGATGCTCAACGTGCCGCCGCTGGTGTTGGTGATGGCGTTCGATCCGGCGAATACGACCCCGTTGCCGGAGGCCGAGGTGCCCGTGAGCGTCAGAGCGCCGACGTTGAGGGTGCTATTGGCCAGCCAGACAGCCGCGTTGCTCCCCGCCTGAACTGCGGACCCGGTCAGCGCGCCGCCATTCGTGTCGATGGTTGCGCCGTTGATAACGAGCGAGCCCGAGCTTCCGGACGCAGCCAGATTGACGTTGAGGGCTCCGCCGGTGGCCGTGATGCTGCTGCTGACATTCACGTCGCGGCCGGCCGACACCGAGAATGTCCCGCCGCCGCTGGTGCTGATGCCCGCATTGACGTTGACGTCACGCGCGGCGTTCAACGTCAGCGAGTGGCCGCTGGCCCAGGTCACTGCGTTCGCCACGGTGATGTCGCCGCTCTGTGACCCGCCGCTTCCGGTGTCGACGGTGACATTTGCCGTCGCCAGCGCGCCTTGCAGCGTGGCGACCGACAGCACCGAGCTGTTGCCGGTCGGCGAGTAGGTGTTGCCGCTGCTCGACATGTTGCTATCGGCCGCGGTCGAGATGGTCACGTCATAGGGGTCGAGCAGCAGCGTGCCGGTCTTGCCGCCCGTGGCGGTCAGGTCGACACTGCCGCGGAAGTCCAGCAGGCCGTGGCTCGAGACCTCGGCGCCGCCGCCATTGCCGCCATCAGCGCCGGTCGCAACGACGCTGCCGCGGAAGTCGGTCGTCTGCTCCGACCACAGCACGACCTTGCCGCCATCGCCGGCACTGCCTTTCGCCGAGATGGTCGCGCCCTGCGCGACCGAAGTGGTCTCGGCCGTCGGCACGTCATCGGCGACCAGCTTCGCGGACGGATCCCGGCCGCCGCGCATATCGCCGCCGATCAGCACCTTGCCGCCGCTCTTGCCGTCGGCGCTCACCTTCGCTGTCGCGGTCAGCGCAACCTTCTTCCCGGTCACCACGATGGTGCCGCCGGCATTGCTGCGGCCGCCATTGGCCGCAAGCCGTCCTGATATGGTCACCGCGCCGCTTCCGCCGCCGAGCACGATGCGGCCGGAGCGGCCCGACAGCGAGCGGGCGCTGAGCACGCCGGACACGTTGACCACGTCGCGCACGGCCTGCTGGGCCGCCGCCGCCTTGATCTCGATCGCGCCGCCCGCCGCCTTGATCCTGCCGGCGATGTCGATGATCGCCTTGCCATCGGCGGTGGTGGACTTGGTGGGAAGCGCGACCTGCAGGAAGCCGTCGCCTGTCGGATTGAGCGTGATCGCCTCTCCGGCGCCGAGCCCGACGCGGCCGAGCGGCACGGTGATCGTGCCGCTGTTGGACACGGTCCCGCCGATCAGCCCGACAAATGCACCGCTCGCGCCGGAAATCGCGCCGGCATTGCTGACGGCGGCCGAAGCGCCCTTGCCGGTGAAGATCAGGCGGCCGGCGTTGAAATCGGCATTGCCGATGTCGAGCGTCGAGGCCACGAAGCCGCCGCCAACCTGCACCGACCCAGTTGGCGTGATCGCGATGCCGTTGGGATTGACCAGGAACACCTGCCCGTTTGCGCTGACCTGGCCGGCAATGGTCGAGGTCGTCGTCCCCGTGACCCGGTTGAGGATGGCTGCGCTCGAGTTCGGCTGGACGAAGTTGACGCTGTTTCCGGCACTGACAGAGAAGCTGTTCCAGTCGACGATCGCCCTGGAGGATGTCTGGTTGATCGTGAGGGTATTGCCCGCCGGCGCGCCGATCGTGGCCTGACCTGACACGACGCTGCCGCCCTGCGGCAGACCGGCTTGCGCCAGCGCGCGCGATGATATGGCGAGCAGAGAGGTGCAGCCGAGCAAGAGGGCAGCGCGTCTGCGCCATCCGCTCGCCGCTCGCGCGTTTCGTGCGTGGTCGAACGCGCGCATCAGAAGCTCACCGTGCCCAGGACATTGGCCCGCCAGCCCTGCCGCACGCCGCTGACGTCGGTGAAGCCGCGCGCGATCTCGACTGCAAGGCTCGCATCGGCGGAGCTGCCGGGAATGCTGACGCTGCTGCGGACGCCGGTCCCCACGGCTCCCGCGTTGAGGGCGGCTTGTTCGACGGCCGAGGGACTCGCGATCCAGCCCCGGCCGCCGGCTGCAAACAGATAGGGCGATGCGGCGGCCCCCGTGCCGAACGCATTGAACACGAACGGGTAGGCCAGCTCTCCGCGCAAGGTGAAGCCCTCATCGGCATTCAACGTGCCGGACGCGAAGGCAGACAGCGCGTCGCTTCCGTCGAGCGACAGCTGCTCGGAGCGCAGCATGGCCTTGCCGCCGGTGATCTGGCTGGTGCCGATGACATCGAAGCGGAAGCCGGCGGGCAAAGGTTGCGACAGGCGCGCGGTGGCCGCAAGCTTGACGAAGTCGGGCGTCGCGCCGATCCGCGACAACGGCACGCGCGAGGTGATCGCGTCCTCGGCATTGCGTCCGCCGAGCCCCTTCGAGAGCTGCGCTCCGAGCTGCAGCCCTGCCTGCGACGGCAACGTCGTGGCGTAGTCGATGCCGCCGCGAAGCACGCGGTAATGATCGTGGCTGAGCGCCACCCCGAAATCCGGCGCCGAGATCTGCTGCTCGACATCCTCGACGGCGAGGTTGGCGTAGAGCGACGCCTTTCGCGACAGCCCGATCGGCCCGCGCAGGCGTAGCGCGAACCGGTCGAAGCTGCCGAGCGAAGCGGGGGCGCCGGGCGTCTGCTTCGTGACCGTCCGCGAATGCGTGTATTCCGGATTGACCGTGATGCCGTCCGCTCCGATCGGCACGACGGCCCCGCCGCCGTAGAGCGAGAACGGCGCGTCGCCTGCCGAGGCCGCACGCAAATCCGTGCTGAGTCCGGCCGTGCCGTAGATCTGCTCGCCAGCGCCGAGCGCGCTGTTGAGCGCCAGCGTGCCGCGCAGCTGCCAAGTGCCGAGCGAACGCGACAGGCGATCGTCGGCTCCGGCCGAGCCCGAGATCAGCCGATGCTCGCCCTCGAGCACGAGCCGTACCCCGCCTTCGCGCGTGCCGCGCACCAGGGTGCTGCGCAGCCTCAAGCCGGGAACGTCGCCCGCGATCAGCAGCGCACGCTCGATTTGTTCGGTCGTGAGATGCGGCCGCCCCAGCAGCAAGTTGGTCCGGCCGGCGACCACGTTTCGCACGCGCTCAGGAAGCGTATTGACGTCGATCGCTTCGATGAAGCCGTCGATGACAACAAGGCGAAGTGTCCCGCCGTCGACCAGCTGTTGCGGCGGCACGCTGACCCGCACCAGCGGATAGCCGGCGCGCGAATAGAGGCCTTCGAGGTTGGTCGCGAGCGCATAGATCTGGGCAACGCTGACACGTTGGCCCTTGACGCGAGCGATCAGGGGGTCGGTGAGCGTGCGAAGCTCGGGAAACGCGCCATCGAGCTGCGCCTCGCCGACCACGACGGCCATGGCTGCGTTGCCGGGCGGCACGGCCGTTTCCAGCGGCCCCGGTAGTCGCAACGGCTGCTCGCCCGCCGGGAATTGAGGTCGCAGGCTCGGCGGAGTCACCTGACTGGGAGCTGCGATCTGGGATAGCGCGGACGAGGAGTACATCAGCGCCCCGATACTGGCTGCGGCACATAGAAGGGAGCTGACAGGCTTCGCCATATGCCGCTTCGACTCATGTCACTCCGCGAGCCAACGGTGTTGTCCGAGGCGCGCGCACTTCTTTCAGCCCAACGACCTAAGCGCTTCATGCTTAATGGGACGTTGAAGTGGAGCTCTCTGCGGGGTCAGCCAGTAATTCCACGGAGCGATCGTGAGCCAGCCAGCGCCAAGCCGTCCTCCTCGCCGACAGGTACACGCTCCATGAGACGCACGGCTATTCCGCAGCCATGATCTCATTGGGACTTCGGCTTCGTCAATTTCGGCGAGGCGGCCGAGATAAAGATCGACACCTTCAACTTCACCCATTACGGCCTTGTCTACGGCAGGGTGCTGAGCGTCTCGCAGGACGCCGGCGCCCTGGCCGAGACCGGCGTTAGGCGCCGCGAACAATCCGCAGATGTAAGCCTCACTAAAGTGCAGTTTGATTGACCATTATGCCATATTTGACCACCCGGCGATTGAGCGATGGGCTGGGGCGCGTGGTCGTGTCCCCGGTGGTGGTGTAGCTCGGTAGAGCAAAGCCGCTCGGACGCGCGCCTCCGATAGCGCCGTAGCGGGCGGGCGGCTTTGCGGTGGTCACCGGCAGTTCTCCGGTAGGATCGGGTTGCGACACGCCAACGCAACCGAGGAACCACCGATGACCGACGAAATGATGAACCTGCGCACGCTCGTGGAGAAGACCCCTGATGCCGATCTGTTGCGCGAGATGATCGGCTTTGCTGCTCAGCGGCTGATGAAGATGGAAGTCGAAGGCCAGACCGGGGCGGCCTACGGCGAGAAGACCCCCGAGCGCCTGGCCCAGCGCAACGGCTATCGCGACCGGACCTGGGAGACTCGTGCCGGCACGGTCGAGCTTCGCATCCCCAAGCTGCGCAAGGGCTCCTACTTCCCCGGCTTCCTGGAGCCGCGCCGGATGGCCGAGAAGGCGCTCACCGCCGTGGTTCAGGAAGCCTATGTGCAGGGCGTCTCGACCCGTTCGGTGGACGATCTGGTGCAGGCCATGGGCATGACCGGTATTTCGAAGAGCCAAGTGAGCCGGCTCTGCGCGGAGATCGACGACAAGGTGAAGGCGTTCCTCGCCCGTCCGATCGAAGGCGACTGGCCGTATCTGTGGATCGACGCCACCTACGTGAAGGTGCGTCAGAACGGGCGCATCGTGTCGGTCGCGGTGATTGTTGCGGTCGGCGTCAATAGCGATGGCCGACGCGAGGTGCTCGGGATGGACATCGGTCCCTTTGAAGCCGAGACGTTCTGGACCGCTTTCCTGCGCAAGCTCGCCCGCCGCGGCCTGCGCGGTGTCAAGCTGGTCGTGTCCGACGCCCATGAAGGTATCAAGGCCACCGTCGCCAAGGTGCTCAACGCCAGCTGGCAGCGGTGCTGCGTGCACTTCATGCGCAACGCGCTGGCGCATGCCGGCAAGAGCGGCCGGCGCGTGGTCTCCGCCTTCATCGCCACCGCCTTTGCCCAGGACGATGCCGAGGCTGCACAAGCGCAGTGGCGGAAGGTCGCCGATCAACTCCGCCCCAAACTGCCTAAGCTTGCTGGCTTCCTCGACGAGGTCGAGACCGATGTGCTGGCCTATATGACGTTCCCACCGCAGCACCGGACCAAGCTGCACTCGACCAATCCGATCGAGCGCCTCAACGGCGAGATGAAGCGCCGGACCGAGGTTGTCGGCATCTTCCCCAATGAAGACGCCATCGTCCGCCTCATCAGCGCGATCCTGCTTGAGCAAAACGATGAATGGGCCGTCCAGCACGCCCGCTACATGACACTGGAAACAATCGCGCCGTTGAGCGATGATCCCACCGTCAGCCTTCCGGCGATCGCCAGCTGACCTGCCCAGCTCTCCCCGGCGAACGCGCTGCCCCACCGCTAGCTACACCACGCAATGGGACACGATCCCGACGCATCGATATTGCCGCCCGACAAAATCACCCCGACCTTCTTTCCGGCCAAGCGGGCGCGCTCTTGCAAAAGCCCGGCAAGCGGAGCGCCACCCGCGCCATCGGCAACGTTGTGCGTAACCGGAAAATAGGAACGCACCGCTTCGGCGAGGTCGTCCTCATACCAGCAACCCGATTGGACCAGCTAGCTAGGGCTGCTGCGACGGTGGCACGCGACGATCAGAATGCTCGCCGGGGATATTGAGCAGGGCCGGGAGAGAATGCGCTGCGGACCGATGCGCAGGCGAGGCAAAAGCCAGCAGGCTGTCCAACCGCGTCACGGGACCAAGCCAGGACTGGCGCACCCGACACGATTCGAACGTGTGACCTTTGCCTTCGGAGCTTTTTAACTTGCCCTACGCCAAAAAACGCCAGGGCATCCGATGTTTCGATATCGCACTGAAATCGCTCCGCAAATCTGGAATTCGGCCTGGCGACCCGTATCCTGGGATACGCCCCGATTTTCTTCCAACTGCTTACGTGGTGCTTACGCGGGAGAAGGGCTTCGGACCGGAGAAATCCTGTGACCAAGCTCACCAAACGCGTTGTCGACAGCGCTGAAGCCCAGGGCAAAGACTACGTCATTTGGGACGATGAACTGCCCGGTTTCGGCTTACGTGTATTCAAGTCCGGCAAGCGTAGCTATTTGATCCAGTACCGCTCGGCTGGGCGCTCCCGCCGCTATACGATTGGTGTTCACGGCGTCTGGACGCCGGAGCTCGCGAGAAAGGAAGCCAAGATCCAATTGGGTCGAGTGGCACAGGGGGACAACCCTGCCGAAGAGCGGCAGCTCGACCACAAGGCGGTGACTGTCAAAGAACTCTGCGAGTTGTACCTCAGAGACTTCGAAGCGGGTCTTCTTCTTGGTAAGGGCGGACGCCCGAAGAAGGCGACGACCATGGTGACGGACACGGGTCGCATCAATCGCCATATTGTGCCCTTGATCGGCACTCGTCGCGTCAAGGACCTTGTCAAAGCCGATATCAACAAGGTCCTGAAGGATATCATGGCCGGTAAGACCCGCGTCAGCGTCAAAACCAAGAAACTCCGTGGAAAGGCGAACGTGCGCGGAGGCGCCGGCACGGCAACGCGGACCGTGGGCCTTCTCGGTGGCATCCTCACCTATGCGGTTGAAACAGGCATTATAGAGAGCAATCCGGCCCACGGGATCCGCAAGCCCAAGGACAATGTGCGCACGCGTCGGCTCACCGAAGCGGAGTATCGAACGCTCGGGGAAATGTTGCGGGTAGCCGTCCGGGACGAGAAGTACGCCATCAGCGTCGATATTATTCGCCAGATCGCGCTGACCGGCTGCCGCCGCAGCGAGATTATCGGTCTTAAGTGGTCGGAGGTAGACACGGAAACAAGTTGTCTGCGTTTGGCAGACAGCAAAGAGGGCGCTTCTATCCGTCCAATCGGACTCCCCGTTGTCGAATTCATGGAAGCTCGGCGAAACCAGAAGGTTGGCTCCTATGTCTTTCCTGGGTATGGGGACGACAATGCGTTCGGTAGCTTCCCGAACCATTGGGAGCAGCTCTTCAGAAAATCGCCCCTCCCTGACGTAACCCCGCACGTCCTACGTCATAGCTTCGCCAGCATCGCGAACGATCTCGGTTTTACCGAAGTGACGATTGCAGCTCTGGTCGGTCATTCGAAGGGATCCGTTACCAGCAAGTACATCCATACGCTTGACACAGCGCTCATCATGGCGGCCGACACAATTTCCGGCTACATCCAAGGCCTCCTGGACGGCGTAAAGTTTAAGCAGACCGAATACGCGTTGGATCGCAAGTCTCGTAAAGCGGCGTTGGCGCAATTTCTTAAGTCGGCAATTGGCGAGCGTCTCAGTGGCGCTGAGGACGTTCAGAGTCTTGCCGCCTAGAGAGACGACAGATGAGCGGAGTGTTAATTGTGGATCAGACCTTCGACATTCCGGAGGAAAGTCCCTCCCTCTCCGCCAGCACACGCAGAAGCCCAATAAAATCATTAGGTTATTGATTGGCATAGGCTTTTCCGCCCGAAGTTGGTACACACGGATGGTGCACGTGACTCTTTCGATGACTCGTCCCTGGAAGCATCCCGAAAGCGGCTAATACTGGTTCCGGAAGCGTGTTCCGGATGATCTTCGCAACCTGCTTGGGAAGCGCGAGGAGCGCTTCAGCTTAGGTACGCGAGACCCGACTGAGGCGAAGCGGCTCCACGCGATCAAGCTGGCTGAAGTCGAGGAGCGTTGGGCGAACTTGCGCGCCGGCCAGCGTCCGCTGTCGCCAGAAGATATCGCTCGAGAAGCGGCGGCGATCGGCGATCAGGTGCGACGACAACTCGAGGCAGATCCTACCAACCACTGCGCTGGGACGTTGAAATCGGCGCGGGCCTTTGGGCTACGGATAAAAGCGATTGCGGCTACTACACGGACATCATGCAGCCGCTGAGTGCGGCGGATGAGAGGCGACTTGCACAAAGAGCAAGGTGTTGTGCCCTCGTGGATGACCGCTTGGCTGCGAGAGGACTCGCTCTACAGGATGACGATCGCGAACGACTAGCCCGCGCGGTCTCTCTGGAACTGCAGAGGAGTGTGCACGAGCACCAGGCTTATCTGCTCGGCAGGACGGAAGTCCGACCGGTCGGGAGCTCTCTGTCGGCGACCCGCCTGCCAGCGGCACCTCTAACCTTTAATGCCATCATTGAAGGTTGGCTTGTCGAGAAAAAGCCGAACCAGAAGACCGAGTACACCTAGCGTAAAGTTATGACGCAGCTGTCCGACTTTCTCGAACACGATGATGCGCGCCGCGTTGGTCCAGACGATCTCGTGTCCTGGAAAGCCGATCTTCTAGCCAAAGGCCTGAAGGCCAAGACTATTCGTGACTGCAAGCTCGCGCCGGTGCGTGCAATTTTCCAATGGGCCGTGGACAACCGAAAGCTCGATGCCAATCCTGCTGCGCGCATCAACATCGATCTCAAGGCCAGATCTTCCGAGAAAAGACGTGGATACACCGACGATGAGGCCAAGATCATTCTACGAGCTGCACGCACCGAGACGGAAGCGCACAAGCGATGGGTGCCGTGGGTTTGCTCCTACACTGGCGCGCGCATCTCGGAAATCTGCCAACTGCGCTCGGAAGACATCAAGCAGATCGATGGCATCTGGTGCATTGCGTTCGCAGGTGAGGCGGGCTCGCTGAAGAATGTGAATGCAGAGCGCGTGGTGCCGGTTCGCTCGGCCTTACAGAACGAAGGCTTTCTGAAATTTGCGGCGTCGGTCCGCAAGGGACCATTGTTTGCTGATCTCGCGCCGGATCGTTTCGGCAGCCGCGGTAGGACGGGCACGAAGATTCTAAGCCGATGGATCAGGTCACTCGGTGTCACCGACAAACGGATTTCACCAAACCATTCGTGGCGTCATCGTCTCAAAACGCCGGTCGTCGTAATGGGCTAGCCTTGGACATCCTTGATGCGATGACCGGCCACGGTCGCAAGACGGTGGCAGATACCTATGGTGAGTTTCCGCCGGAAGCCATGCTTAGAGAACTGTCGAAAATTCCTATACTCACTCTGTGAGCGCCTGGATGTGAAACGAGACAGATCGGTCCACATCTATCGGTGCGACGCTTGCGAGAGGAAATGTGGATTGGCGAGCTGCTTGAGCTTCGCAAGGAGGATGTTCGGCGCGAGGGCAAAGATTGGGTCGTGCACGTGACGCCCGAGGCTGGCCCCGTGAAGACGGACGAAGCCAGAGACGTCATACTGCACCAGCAAATCATTGAGGAAGGCTTCTTGGAGTTCTACGAGAACTCAAAGAGCGGCTATATCTTCATAGACCCCAAAGCCGGCGACCTTGGCGTCCGCAAGGCGGTGGCTTTGTTCGCTCGGCGACCGACCCAACTCCTAGCGGGAGGTTGGTAAAGAGCTCTTTAGCAGTGATGTCCTCGGCGGCCTTTACAAGGTCCTCTTCCTTGAACTGTCGGAACAGGTCACGGATTGATCCCGGGGACTGATCGACCGTCAGCCATAGCGCGTAATGGGCGTTTCGCGTCGAGACGACGTCTTGTCCGAACGACCTTTCAGCAAAAGCGACGGCCTGCTTTACGTCCGAAAGCCATTGTGCTTCTAGCAATTTGATATTCGGCATCTAAACACGATAAGTTGCGTCGGGTCGCTTTGGCAACCCGGCTATGGAATCCATGGACAAAACGTCGTGGAAGGATTCGCGTCAAGAGAAGTTTGATGCCCGGATCAAGGATTCAATGATTTCGCTATCGCACATAACGCGCTCCGAAAATTCTTCAGAGTCGGAACGACCGCAATGCGAGGAAGCTGTTGATTGTTACATTGCACGCAACTTGACGGCCCACCCGAATCGTGACCGATCATCGTCTGCTCCAGACAGAGATTGTCCATGCCGATAGCCGCCAATAGTATCGTCGCAGCTCTCGATAGCTGTCAGGTCGTGCGAATAGAGTCAGTCCATCGCGGCTTCCTCTATCAGCATCTCTACACCGCAGCTTGTTTGTTCGGTGCAGCAAATGCTGGTGCAACTAAAGTCGTAGTGGAGCATGACGAGGATGTCGAACTCTTAAGTGTCGATCGACAGGTCTATCTTCAGGTTAAGACCCGACAAGCCTCGCTCGTTTTCAGCGACATCGACGAGGCGATGGATCGCTTCGCTGCGGTACGGAAAGAACATGAAGCCGGACGCCGTAAAGGACGTCCCATCTTTGCAATTGTTGCAAACGTCTCACCCGGCCCTAAGTTAAAAGAGCGACTTACCGAGCCAGATTGGCCGACGGATGTTGCGGTCCTTTGGCCTGGAGGTCCCTCAACGGCTGGCAGCGGGATTCCGGTTCCGCAAGCCGATGTCAATTCCATGTTTGCGGCCTGCTGTGACCTCGCTCGATCGCTGCCATTTGCGATGCTGGCTCCGGAGACGCTTGTTTGGAAACTTGCTGGGAGAGTGATGCACGCAGCGGCGGGGCTCGCCCCGCACGCCGATCATAGCTTCGAGACGGCAGAGCTGCCGGGCATTTTCGAGCAACTGGTCATTCAGCTGCAGGACTTTCCCGCGCCCCCACTGCGCTATCGTCCGCAGGACAATGAGCCGCCACTGATTTCTTCCGCTCGCGTTCGGCTCATCACCGGGTTTTCCGGCGCGGGGAAGACCTCGTGGGTTTCTCAGACCGCACTTCATGCCACAGATGCCTTGTCGTATTTCAACCTAAGTGAAGTCCCCAGCACGGCTCTCGTCTCGACCGTTGCCCGGGAGCTTGCAGCGCGCCTGTTCTCCAAATCCGGCGGAAAGCTTGGCGAAATACTGTTTCCGGGCGCAACTAGCCCGCAGATATTATTCGCGATCGGCAAATATCTGACCGACAGTGATGTGCGCGCAACTGTCGTGATCGACAATGTCCATCGCGTCTCCCATGAAGATGTTCGCTCTTTGATCGCGCTTGCGCCCCACCTCCATTTTGTCCTGCTCGCCCAACCTGGGCCCGCGGTGGGACTATTGCAGGCGATCCTCAATATCGTTCCCGAAAGTCTGGGTGGGTGGACGAATGAAACCATCGCCGCGGAAGGATCGTTTCTTGGATGTAAGGGCGACTACTCCGCATACCAAAGATTGCAGGTGCTGACGGCGGGCCTACCACTGTACGTCCAAAACGCTCTCCAAATTTCCGCAAATCATTACGAGGGAGATGTAGCTCGGTTTTGCGACGAGCTAGAGGGACGGACGCATGCCGTGGAAACTGCCCAAGAGCTGATTTTGTCGCGTGTCTTTGAGCAGTTTCGAGATAGCGATCGTCGCGCGATCGCTGCTCTTAGCCTAGTTGACGTGCCTCTGAGCCGATCCGAAGCAGTAACAGTATTGAGCGACGCCTACAACGTCAGTGAGCGGAACACGGCAACGCTCTTGCGGAAGCTGCAGGCAGCAGGTGCCGCGCAAGTTTTTGGCGTCGACAACTTCAAAGTTCACGATGCGATGCGGCTGCTTGGGCGCGCATACTTGGACGATCTCGGATCCGATGAACGTCATCGAGCCCAGTTGGCTATCAAGAACTTGCTTGTCGATCAGCTTCCTAAGAAGCACTCGATGCAGCGCGTTTCTCTAATGCTGCGTATGTTCGTTGCTCTTGGAGAGACAGAGCCGCTGATCGACATGGCGACGGACGAGCTATTTCATGAGCTCGGCTATATGACGGAAGTTGCCACTTATCTCGAAAATCTCGCTGGATCCGCAGAGACAAAAGCCATCGACCGCTTTTGGGCGCTGGACGGTCTGGCCTTCGCAGATTTCAAGAAAGGAGACCTCGCGCTTCTCGACCGGCGCCTCGCACTGATGGAGGAGCTCATCGAAGCCAACGACCTGGGATCGCGGGAGCGGCTTTCGCTCGCGATGAAACGTGTCAACAACTATGCGAGGAAGGGTGATTCAAAACGAGCTCACGAGGCCATGGAACACGTCATTGACGCTGTCCCGCATGAGCCAGACTACTTGCGTATTGCCAAATACAATTTCGCACGCGCCCTCTTTTCTCTCAAAGAGTATTCGGATTGTTCGAGCATCACCAGCGCGCTAATTCCCGAGTATTTTGATCTGCTCGGTCTATCTCCGGAGATGGTAATCGGGGCCAACCCGGACAAATTAATGCAAGTGCTGAAGGACGGGGAAAGCCAAGCTGACGACCTCAAGCACTTGGCGGACACGCTCGATCTTCATGCTATGGCCCTCAATCGGATGGGAACGTCTTCTGGGTTTTGTCGCATTCACGCCATGAAGTTCTATTCCATGGCGAATGCATTAGATTCCTTTGTTCGCGTCGGACAGGATCTCGCTGACGAATTTCTGGGTCGTTTTGATTACGATGGCGCCCTGGACGTATTTGAACGCAATTTGCTTCCTGCCATCCACAGCAAGAACCTGATGAGCCATGTCATTCCGGTTCGGAGCCACTACGCGGTTGCGCTTGCATATGCCGGCAAGTTCACAGCAGCTGACATTGAGATGGCTCGTCTTACCCCCTACGAGCAGGGTCTCTCGCCACAAGGACGCAAGGAGCTGCAAATGCAGCGCGAAATAATCGCCGGCCTCAAATTGAAGGCACCGCCTCCGCAGTGGCAATTTCCTCGGCCGACTGGAAAGTATCCAGTCAACGCAAAGTGTTTTTGCGGGTCTGGCAAGAAGTTCAAGAAGTGCCACGGACGCCAAGTGTAGAGTTACACCTTCCAATCGTCCTCAACGAAAGATGCACCGGCGTCTTGAGCAGTTTGTCAGACTTGGCGCGCTTCCGCTCCCAAAATGGCTCAGAAGGTGCCACTCGCACTTGTAACATCATTTCATAAGCTGACCGTTTGGAATGCAGAAACAGAGCGTTATTCGCTCGAGGTGACATCGGTAACTCTCGCCCAGTAAAAGACGTCATCAAGGTAGCGCATTGCTTGAATAGCGCCGACTTTAATTTTGGTTTTCGGCGTGAGCTGAGAAACCACGGAGCCATAATATGCCTTGCCGTCTTCGATTTCCGGGCATCGAGACCGAACATTTATAGCTTCTGCCTGGGGGGCAATACGCAATGGCTGATCGAAAATCGTGAAATTTGGTTCAGCTTGCCCGGACGCCCTTTGCTGAACTTGCGAAAGGATTTCTCGGCCAAACGGAGCATCCGGATATCTCAGTTGCTTCCTCGCCAATGCGGAGCGCTTACCAAGGAAGATGCAGAGCCCGGCTGTCTGTCCAACAAGTGTTGCTAGATCGGCGCGAGCGGCTTCGGTCACGGGCCCTCCTTGATCGCCCCTTATCCATTCGATAAATTTTTGAATCGGAAGAGCCAGCGCCTTATTTGAAATGCCTCCTGTAACTTCCCTCATGACGACAATGGCTACAACCGCTCCCGTCTCGTCGAGGACGGGAGATCCGCTTTCGGTTGGCACGAGCTCGCCCTCGAGCTGTACGAGCTCAGGATCTACATCGTCTGCACCCATCACCCTCACGACTTTCGCGCCGGCGCTCTCGGCAACACGATCCCCACTCATGCCCCAACTCACGACCACGTACTTGTTGCCGGAGATCAAGGGTGTGGGATTTAAATCGGCTGCGAGGGCTGTCGTTGGTCCCGTGACAACTTGTGCGATGTCGCTCTGACCATTCACTAACACCCCTGTTACGGGTCGAAACTCGATGCTACCAGGGCCGTATTCGGCGATGATGTAGACGTCTCGATTCACCCTGCTGCCAAGAGGAGCCCAGGACGCGTCGGATTTTACGACATGTCCTGCCGTGAGGATACGAAACTTGAGCTTTGGGTCGGACGCTCCCGTCTTAACGATTACGCCCGACCCATGTATGGGCTGTACAAATGTTTCCCCAGGTGCTTCTTGGCCGGCTACTCGCAGATGGACGATTTTACCTTCCATCTTTGTCAGGACCTGCCCTGCATCAATGGCAGAGACTTGGTTAGGCCAAGCACAATTGAGGAGCGTTGCGCTGAGCACGCAAATAAGGTGCCGTTTCACTGTTCAGTCCTCAACGATGGCAAAACGGTACGCAGACTTGGCGTCGTCTCGGACGGTAGGCAAGGAAAACTCGAGCTCGAACGTTCCTTTTTGGAAAGAACTCAGATCGGCAGTGATTGAAAATGTCAGCCTCCCCCGCGAAAAATCTGCCGTGCCGCTAGTCTCATTCACCGGGATCTCAATCTCCTGAGATCCATTGCGAAGGATGGCCTTGGCTATCACCAATCCAGTCTTCAGCGACTCGGTAGGTCCATCCACGTTGATCGCCGCCGTTGCGCGAAGGGTATCAGTGTTGGCATAGGTAGGCTGTTCGCAAGTCACGTCCAGTGTTCTGATTGTCCAATTGATTTGGGTCCCGCCGGATCGAGCGCTTATGATCGGATGGCCTCGGCCATTTATCGGCTCTCTCACAACGGGCGTGATTGAGAGTAGCTCACGTTTTAGCTCACTTTCGGCCCAATTATCATCGAACAAAGTCGCATGTTCAGAGAACGACACCATGGTTCCGGAAAGGTCATCAAAACCTGGGTTTCGCGCCGCACTCCAGGCGGGAACTGTCCCGTCACCGAGATCCTTCGAAAAGTACCACCGACTTGCATCGGGGGCGGTAGCCCCCTCTTTGACGGCAAAATAAACATTCGTGGGCTTGGCATCGCCCGCAAAGATGACTTCGCTTACCTTCGGTGGTGGAGCTCGGAGCAGATCGCTCAGGGTCCTCGCGTTATTGAGGTTAGTGTTGAACGCGGCAAGGCGCTCGGGGCTTGAGCTAATTTCATCAGGAAGCCAGTGAAGCGATCGCCACTGCTCGACGTCGAATACGTCGATGGGTTTTTTGCCGTTATTCGTTAGGCGCACATAACAACATTCCTTGTAACGCGGGAGGAGCTCCATGAATCCCGGGAAGGAGATCGCAACGCGACGGATCGTGTTCATCCCACCCGCGAGAATGTTTGCGAACCGTCCCCAGCCTTCCGAAAGCGTACCGAGCGTGTCTGCGGACCCGAGAAACGGCGTGCCGAAGTAGATCACCTTATTCACGGAATTGTCTGGGTTCTTGTCCAGGTAAATCCGCGTAACAATCCCGCCCATGCTGTGAGCAAGTATGTCGAACTGGCCCGGCAGTCTGCCGTCCTTCTGTCGCTCTTCGATAAAGGTTTTGAATTTCGCCGCCGTCTCGAAATTGCTCTGCCTCCAATCGTAATCAAACAGATGTAGATTGGATTGATCAAATCCAAGAGATTTGAGATTTGTCAAAAGAGCAGCATAGGCTTTGATGGAATAAAATGGGCCAAAGACCTCGACTTTGTCGATCAAGCCGCATGGGGAGAGGGCTTCCTTTGAAGGGCCTCCCAGTTCTAGGCGGGCAAAATTCTGCAAGGAGCTTCCCGTACCCCAGACCACCTCGCCGGAAGAAGTACAGAGCTTACTACCCAATATGCCTGCAACGACGACGAGAGGCCGCCTGACCGATTCAGCCGCGTGGGCGGCTCCAGCACAAGCGCAAACGAATGCAATGAGAAGGAAACAAGCTTGGCGAAACATACGCGCTCCGCAAAAAGAATTGCCACAAATTGGACGATCCAGACTAGGCGATCTTAGGCGCAGAGCAATTTTTCTGCAACCTCAACTAGCTAAGGCAGTGGTGAGGTAGTGAGCCGGGCCGCTGCCAAGGCGCCACCCGGCTTCATTTCTCGATCATCGCGATAGATCGGCAGTCCTCGGAAGCTTGCGCGGCGCGCATCGACCGCTTCATCATTGAACGCATAGCCACAGATGACGTCTCAATTTCACCCCGGCTTAAGATGAGATCTGGCACGTTAGAAACTTGGGTTGCTGAACGATCCGCGTTCAGAATCGGCCCTGTTCATCAGCCGCTCCAAGAAAGAACGGCATGCTAGCGGCCGCAGTGGCCCTCTCATCCTTCTAAGTGAGGGCGAGTGGAAAGCGGGCGGACTTGGCGCGAAGCTTCGGCATCGCTCCTAGTCGGGACATCCCTGATTTATCCAGTCAACGATTTCCTGTACTTCCGCGTCCGGAATGAAGGGGCCACCTTTCGGCATTCTGAATGCTGGACTAGCAATTCCTGTTCTCAAGTCGATCACCAGGTTTGCGCTGGCGCCGTCCTTTCCGACCAGGTCGGGCTGTATCAGTTGCTTACCATGTCCGATTGCAGCCAAGAGGTTTTCCTTTGTATCCCACTTGAAGGTCGGGCCGTGTCCATGCAGGGCCGCGGGGCCATTTTGCTGCTCCCAGGCTGCCAATCCTTGGTCGAGTATTGTTTTGATGCGATCAAATCCCATACCTTCCTCTCCACTATGAATTTCACTGCTCATAATTGAGCCTGCGAATGGGTGTTGGCTAGTTCGCCAACTCGCCGGGCCACTCAGATCATTGAGCGCGCTTGCGGACACCGGACGCAACGCCCGAGAACTGATTGCCTTACCGCTCGAACCGTAGGGCACCTAAAGACACCATCCAACCGGCAGATAGATCTGGATTGTGTTAAAGATATTGACACGCGCTAGTAGAGAGGTCCAGAATTGACTGAGCCAATGGGGGGCACCAATGGCCACAAGATCATTTCATTCAACAGTATTCTCGTTCTTTAGAACCTTCGCATTCGCCGCTACAGCGGCGGGCGTTCTCACTATCGGACCTGCTGGCGCTGAACCGTGGGACGATTTGCAAGATACCGCGGCGGCACTAAGCCGGCCGGATGAATATGCGTGGAAGCTGTTTGTGTCGATTAACTGGCCAGCTGACATCGCAAAGCGAGCAGCAAACCCCTCCGCAAAATTCGGAGCTGACGGGCCCGTCGTCTGGGAAACTTGGAAGATAGCTCACGACGTATTCAAACCAGACGGCAGCGATCCGGGAGCTTGGCTGGATCAAGTCAAGCCCGCTGTAAGGGAATTGGCAGACTTTGAGACGAGGCCGCTGCAGCAGATCGCTCGCGACGCTCAATTGGGCATTGCGCGCCCCGCCTTCGACCCGCAGGCTGCTCTGACGCTTACTAACGAAACACGTTTGAATAAGGATGCGTACGAGTTTGTCCGTTCGAATACCCTCTATAATCTCGATGGCCAGAATGCGCTTGCGAAGCAAGGACAATTGACTATTTCGTTCCCAAGCCGAGCGAAAGAAATCAAGGCGCAGTGGCGACAGATTTCCGAGGCCGACAAGCCGAGATATCATTGGACCGCGCTAAAGACGCCTGATGGCCAAGAGCGCATTTATGGCCTTACGGCTCTTCACATAACCACGAAAGACCTGCCCAATTGGCTCTGGGCAACGTTCGAACACGTGGACAATCCGACGCGTCCTGGCAACGAGGCTTGGAAGCTCGAATCTCGCGACACATTCGCTTGTCCGACCAAGCCCTTTAATTGCAATCTCGCGCCCAAGGGGATCGGGCTTGAGGGCACTAAGTGGGCGAACTACAGACTGAGAGGTACCCAGGTCGACTTCATTGACTCTAGGGGAAGCGCTACTTTGCTTGCAAACTCGGAGCCTGAGGAGGGATTCCAGGCAACGTCCTCATGCATAACTTGTCATGCACGATCCACCATCGGTCCCACTGGGAACGATAGGCTGGATATCTTCCGGCCTGATGGGCAAAGCTTTAACGGGTCACCCGATCCAAACTGGTTCATCATCAGGGATGCCAACTCCAAGCAGACGGGCCGATACGCCCAGCTTGATTTCGTCTGGTCGCTGTTTCGGGCCAGACCGAAGAAGTAATTGTCAGATTAGCAAATTGCCTTGAGTCGGTGCCTCATGAAGACTGCTGCACGTGCGTTGAGCATTGGCCTCATTTTGCCGGCGATAACGAGTTGTACGAGCCTCTACTACGTTCACGATCCTCAAGCGGGCGTGATTTCTGCTGGTCAGCTACCTGGATTTCTGAAGGCTGTCCGTTGTGAACTGGTGACCTTCTATGAGATCGAGCGCAGACGAAAGGCAGCCTATCTTCTATTGGCTAAGACGGCCCCGGAGGAGGCCTTCACTCGCTATTCCTATTTTGAAGTCGCGCCGAAGCTCTATGGTGCCTTCACGGTCGAACTTAAGGTCACAGATTCTGCTGGCATAGGAGCCGGAACATCCGAAGACTTCAAACGAATCCTGAGCCCGTCATCAAGCGAGACGGTGCATGTCGGGCCGACGCTGTCGGGGCAGGGGACGTATGATCTCATTTGGTCCTTCCTCTTGAGGCAAGACGCCGCGCCTCTGGCGATTTCACCGGACGAGTTGTCGAACCAGAACGACCGAGCAAGGTGTTTTTCTGCTCCGATAAGGACGCTTGAGGATCTCGAGGCGTTAGCTGAAACTTCGCAAAGCGATACTATTAACTTTACGAGAATCAATGTGAACGGTCAGAAGCCCTTGGCCGCCTGGTTGCGCGACAACGGCTCTCTCATGAGCGAAAACTTCCTATATCCCGCAAAAGGCTCAGAAAAGGCCGAGCCAGCACAGATGTACTACTCTTTCGCGGTCCAGGTCATCGGCGGCATCGAGGCGAAATATTCCCTCGTAACCGTTTCCTGGAATCCGCTGGCGGTCCAGGGGACTGGCTCCCTGCAGCAAAACAGCAACCTACAACTGTACATCAACGGCCCAAGCTCGGCATATGCCAATGCTGCCAAATCCGGGTCGTCGGGCTTCGCAACACCCAAGCCGGAGCTTGGAAGCGCGGAGAATCCGATCCATATAGCTGAGCCAAAGAAGGAGCCTGAGGGCAAGGATAAAATCAAACCCGCAGCTCGTGAGCCAGGGGCAACAAGAGTTCCTTCCATTGGTCGCGAGCGACCTTATCTTCTGGCTCCTAATGCGGTATTCCCACCATCTCCGAGCCAGTGATGTAATTACTGTGGTCTAAGCTCACAGCTCTCGCAGAACGTGATGCTCTCTACGCTTCTAATGTCTATTGGTTCTGCTTGGGCATAGCTAAAACCGTTATCCCCAAGCTGTGCTTCTTCGAATGGAATGGCGTCCAATTGCCCATTTGCAAGATCACACGTTTTGAGATCGAGCGCTCCTAACGCTTGAGCTCCCTGCATTTTGACCACGCTCACTTTGTTTGGCTGATCGCTCATACGATGAACCTGTGCAAACGTCCCTTGCGTGAAGGGGATCCCGCACAAGGTCTTTCCCGGCAGCCATTTAACGCGCCCAAATCGCAATGTTCCGGCGCTGGTGCGCACAACATCAAAGGGTGTCGCTAAGGCGGTCGGGATGTCCAACGCGCGCGATGAGCGCGTGACCGTCTGGAGATCCGGAAAATAGCGTCCGCTGGCAAGAATACGCGCCTTTCGTCGAGCGCCGGTCCCGTACTCGCGAAGTAGATTGGAAGCAAAGGAGACAAGAGGTGCTGCGAAGGACGTGCCGCTCAGCACAACTTCATCGAACTTCTTCGTAGAAGGATTCCAGTAGGTGGTCGGAACTGCACATCCGGGCGCTGCGATGTCGACGAATGCGCTGCTCTTGTTCGATTTTTTCCAAAGCTTGTTATCCGCTCCGATTGCGCCCACCGTAATGACATTTTTGTTAGCAATGCCTCCCCAGCGAGCTGGGACCACGTCTGCCGCGTCTTCGCCATCATTGCCTGCTGCCAAGACAAACAGGACCTGGTTCTGGAGCGCGAGATAGCCGTTAAAGTCTGGAGCTTCTTCGAGATTTTCCAGCTCAAACTTGAGGCTCAGATTGACAGTCAGGATGTCGGCCCGTCCCCAGCCTGTTCCGGATAGACTTCTTGTCACTGCTTCGGGGGCTACGCCGAGCTTATTGCCAGGCAGCCGTTGGTAGGCCATCAAGTCTAGGACGAGCTTTCCCTGGGTCTCAACATTCGAGGCGAGCATGTTCTGCTTCAGGACCCCCAAGCCTCCTAGCGCCAACGCAAGTACGCCGACGCCGTGGCTAGCATTCTCCGAATTGTCGTTGAAATACTCAGGCGGGCGGGTCACAGACCACAGATAACGCTCGCGCGCGGGATCGTCGTCTTGAGGGCTTGGATAGAAGAACATTTTGGCAAAAGGAGCCGTATCGGTCTGCCCTCGCGGAAAGCCTGTATCGAGCACCAGAAGTAAGCCGGTCGTGGGCATAGCACCTATCGCCTTGCGGAGCCGGAGCACGGTCTGCAATTCCTTAAGGTTCACTGGCCAAGTATCCGATGGACCTGGCTTGCACTCCTTGTCATCGCCTCCTAGAGGTTCCGCAAAATATGTACTAATGTTGTTAAGTTGCCCGATTGCAGCAGTTGCTCGCGGCGCAGACGTAAATATCTCTCTTGCTGCCACTTTGACGTCAGCGCCTTCTTTCAATGTGATGGGGTAAGCGCCCGGAGCAAAATCGGACGTCACGAGACTTGCTCCTGTAGGGATATTTTTGAAGCTTTTGATGTCGTTGAAGTCGAGCACATCCTGAGCCCGAAGCATTTTCTCGAGCCCAGCCGAGCCCTGAACGAGGCGAGGCTCGACCGAACTCACGTCGTACTTCAATGCGTCCTTCAATACCTTATGATACTGATCATTGATAGAAATGTTCGAAAGATGGTCACTGTCTGCACGAGCGACCAAGATGGGTCCGGTGTTCGGCGCGGCTTTAGTCGTGGGCTTACCTTTAACAAGGAAATCGTAGTCGATGGTTTGAGCCGCCCAAGTTGAGGAATTTGAACTTTCTGCAGGGTCAAAAATCAGGCTGTTAGAAGAGCCCAGGATCGGTATCCATTTGTTCAGCGATGAAGGCTTTGATTTCGTCGACTGCGGCTTAGATTTTATAGACTCTTGATACGTCCGCAGCACATCTTGGAGAGTGCTGCTAGGTACGGGCGTGGGCTTCGTCCAATCAACTCCCGTTTCTGATACGGGCACCAACGCCAGCTTTTCGTTTGCATAAAGGCAGGCGGGTAATACAAGCGTAGCCTCTTTTGTGAGGACGAGCTTTCCGCTCTTAATTTCCGGATTGCTGGCGTTGGCTGAGAGGAAGAGTGGAAGGTAATAACGACGGGCGTTCGCCGTGCCGCATTGCTGGGAGATCAATTGAATGATGTCTGTCCCGGCCTTGGCGCGTATAGACTTCTCCTGTCCCCATTTTGCGACCGCCACAACCAGTTCGGGCGTCAATTTCTTCGTCTGAATCAACAGATTTGTTGGAGACGACTGAGCAAGCGCACATGGCGCGCTCAGTAGGGTTGAGGCAGCAAAAACGGCAGAAGCGAAAATCGAAATCGCTGGAGCTTTAGGGAACGAACCTGTCATGGCAATACAGAACGTTGGAGTGGATGCCACAGATCGTGGTCTTTCTGTCGTCGGCCCAATCTCGGATGAACCCCGCTACATCCCCGGCCAAAGGAGTGATAGCTGAGACGCGCGTTAGTGCGGCGTAGCCCGAGTTGATACCAATGATCGATCTCGGGCTGACTGGTTGGTCCTGGCTCGCGAGTACGTAGGCTGAGCCCCCGCTGTCGCCTGGGCAGATGACAACCCCATCGTGAGTCCTGATGTGGGTGCCCCGGCTGGGCGCTAACTGGAATACCGTCGCGCTCCCGCCGTAGAGCTGGCCAAAATCGACCTGCGAATTGACGTCCCGGCAGCCGTACCCGAGCAAGAAGAGTATGGACCCCACCGAAACGCGGGTGACTTTAACGTCCAGGTTCTCATAACCAATTGTGTTGGGAAAGGGGTCCTTACTGAAACACAGCGCGACGTCGAACTCCAAAGTATCCCGGTTAAAATGAGGATGCAGCGTGCAAGTCAGATTGAACTTCTTGTCGCCAATCTCAACCCTTGCCGTCGTGCCGTCCGGCAGACAGTGCGCGGCCGTTATGACGGAGTGCTCGCCCACAATCGTGCTTGTGCAAGTAAACTTTCCAGCAACCAGATACTTTAGCGTTGCTGGCCAGTTCTTCGTGTCCTGCTTTGCGCCCCCGTCGATCTGAACTGTGCCGCCGGCACTGTTCGCCGATCCGACCATTACAAGTTCGTCCGCCTTTGGCTGTGCAGACAAGGCCACCAAGAGGCAAACCGCTGTGAGAAATGGCGTCCAGATCCGATTGCGAGGGCTCATAAAATTGATCGTCAATGGGAGGTGAGGAAATATCTACCTATAGTAGATTGCAAGCGCTGCCTCGTTCAAGCGGTTTTTCGTTGTTCGAACAGACGTTTGGCGCATGCGCGTGTTTCGCGCGGTAGATCAATTCTTTCGCCGTCGTCGAGAATCTGCGTTCGACGGTAGCGGACTGCGGCTGCGGGCTGCGACCCGTACGTGGGCGGCAATCAATGGCCGACAGCGAAAGGGCAGCAAGCGTTACCTGACCATGTATTGCCAGGATCTCCGAGCAGCGACAAGAACGCGGTCTCGCTCGGACGCCGCGCCGCCGAGACCGAAAAGATCCTTTCATGAAGGGGCGTGCAGGCCTCGACGCCGGTATCGCCGAGCGCGCCAGGATGGCGCGGGCGATGATGGGAGTTGGGCGAACGCCGGCGACGGAGACAGCCACATCGCGGCAGAGGCTGCGATCGAAAGCTTTCTTCTCACGGCTTGATATGTAGAAGGCGGCAAGTTCGTCGCCGACGTATGGGTGGGGCAGACCTCGACGATCTGCTTTCCCGCGATCTCAGTGCTAATGGCAGCGCAACAGACCTAACTGTAGGGGGGCAATTTTGGACGCCGATCCCCCGGCTTAGGGGGTCAATATTGCAGGCCGAATGACACCAGGGGTTAGCGGAAATTGAGATTTCGGCGGCAATTCTGGGCTATTTGGTTCGGCGTTGTGTAGGCGGCGCGTCGAGCCGTGCTATCGGGTTGGCTGTGCTGGCCCACCGGCGCAATCTGACGCGCAAGTTTCTGTACCTTGAGAGTGCCGCGTCGCAGCTTGAATCCGCGGTGCCGGTCCGAAGCTCATCGGACTTCATCGAACTTGCGCCCGGGGCGCCATCCGACGGGATCTGAGATCCAGCGGTTGATGTCCGATTCATGCCAACCGGTCCCGTTGGTGCTGATTTTGAGCTGGGCCGGGAACGTGCCTTCGGCGATCTTGCGATAGATGGTGGACCGCGACAGCCCGGTCCTAGCGAGGACAGTTTTCAGACGGATGATACGATCTGGTTCGCGCATAGCCGTGCTGCCTATTGCTCAGAGTATATGACGCCTTCTGAGACCAGACAGACCAAATAGTCGCGGACCGACAAGAGAAAGCATTATACGTCGGTGCCTGTGGAGTAGAGCTGGCGGCAAACGGGATGGGTCAAATTCCGATGCTCCGGCCCCTGCCGAGATCGAGGCCATGGGCAAAGGTCAATTCCTGGCCAAGCCGGCGGCCCGACTCGAAGGCGATGCCAAGGTCATTCTTGCGGCTGGCGAGGATGGATTCGAGTTGCGGATCGCGTTCTAGGCTTTTGGCCATGTTGCCCATAGTCGCGCGCGTCGTCCTGTAGCCGGACATGTCACCGGCCCGATACTGACGCTGGCCGGTCTGCTCGAGCTTCTGCCAGCGCTCCACGAAGCGATCGGCGCGGCGGCTCGGATCCGTGCGGACTTCGGTCTCGAGTTGGAGCGCGCGGACAGCTCGGCTGACCTGGCCGCCCGCCGCTTCGCGTGCCAGTTCCGGGTTCTTCCTGTAGGCGGCTTCGGCATCGTGCGGACCAAAGGACCGCACCTCTTCGAAGACTTGGCGAGCCGTCTGCAGCTCTTTGAGTTGCGCAGGGTTGGCATTGCCGCTCGTCTCTTGCGCGGCGAAGATCGCATTCACGGCGCGGGCATGGCGCACGAGCGCCCGGGTCCGAATGCGACGCGCTTCCGCTTCCGGATCTTGGGCCACGCTCTTTGCCGGCATTTCGGCTGCGCGCCGGTCTGCTGCCGTGCCGTTCATCTCCGGCTCCGGCGATGCCTGCTCCGGCTTGCGTCCGCCATCCGGCTCGGGGGCATCTGCAGGCGAGCGAAGGCCATCGAACATGTCGCGCAGCTTTTCCGGCACGATCTTGCGCACGATCTCAGCCACGAGCTCGCGGAACGTGATCCCGCGCCGCTCGGCGTAGCTCTGGACCGGATCGGCCCGGTCGTAGTCCGAGGCCATATCCTTGGCGCGGTGGCGCGACAGGGCGCGGGTGAGTCGGTCCGCATTGGCAAAATCGTCACGGCCATAATGCAGGTCCACCCCATCGCGGTGCCGCGAAAGGGCGACGTAGCTGCTGTGAGCATCCATGCCGGGCGTCGCCAGCACATAGGCGCGATCGACCGTCATGCCCTGCGCCTTGTGGATCGTCGCGGCATAACCATGGTCGATCCGGTTGTAATCCTTGAACTCGAAGCGCACGGACCGGCCATCGTCGGTCTGCACGGTGATGGATTGCGCGCTGACCTCCTCGATGGTCCCGAGCGTGCCGTTCTTGACGCCGAGGCCGCGCTCGTTCTGCAGGAACACGACACGATCTCCGCTAGCAAAGCCCCTCGCGCCGCGCTCGGCCGTCACACGCACCTCGTCACCGAGATCACCGGCGGCGCGCATCCGTTCGCGTGCAGCCTCGTTCAGGAGTTGGACCTCGTCATTGGTGTGGGTGAGGATGATCCGGCCTCGATCCGGGGATGCCTGCCGATCACGATCCCAGCGCTCGATCAGATCGCCGCGCGCCTGCTCGCGGGTCTCGGCCTCATGCACCATGTCGCGGGAGCGGTAGGCCTCGAGCGCCTGGCCCACTTTGCCGGTCGCCAGATCGTGCGTGGCGTCGCGTTGCCAGTCCTCGCGCTGGCGGCGCACTTCACCGATCTCCGCCCCGCCGTGACGTTCATGGATCGAGCGGAAGGCAGCACCCGCCTCGATCGCCTGCAGCTGTTGCGGATCGCCGACCAGCACCACCTTGGCTCCGGCCTCGGCCGCATGCGACAGCACGCGCTCGAGCTGGCGCGTACCGACCATGCCGGCCTCATCGATGACAAGCACATCGCTCGATTTGAGCAGATCACGACCCTGTTCCCAGCCATGCTCCAGGCTGGCGATCGTGCGCGACGAGATGCCCGATCCGCTTTCGAGATTTTCTGCCGCAATTCCGGACAGCGCCACGCCCCGGACCTCGAAGCCGGCCGCTTCCCACGCCTCACGTGCCACACCCAGCATTGCGCTCTTTCCCGTCCCGGCGTGGCCGACCACGACGCCGAGATCGCCTCCATCCGTGACATGCGCCAGCGCCTCGGCCTGCTCGGACGAAAGCACCAGGCCGAGCGCTTCCGCCCGCGCCAAAGCGGCTAAGCGGTCCGCATCGGGCACGTCATGGCGATCCCGTCCCGCCATCAGTTCCGCGGTTCGGTGCAGGCGCTGTTCTGCCTCGATCATTCTGCGGCTGGTGAACCGGTCCTCGCCGCGGGCGTCCTTGCCGAGTTCGACCAGATCGGGCGCTCCCTGCATTGCGCCCACCACCTCGTTGAACTGGTCGAGCCCGTCGCTGTGCCGGTGCGCGAACTTTGCCAGGTCGCGGCGTGTGAATGTCGATTGCTGCTGAGTAATCGCGTCCAGTCCAACGGAGGGATCAGCAACGATCCGCGCGCCATTATCGCGGGCGATCTCGCGGTGCATCTCGGCCCGGTCAGCCTCAGCCCCTTCGCCCGCAATGCTTCGGATCTCGATCCGTTTGGCGGACGCGCCGATCTGGCTTTGCGGCTCCAGCGCAATGCCCTGGTCTTCCAGGCTGCGGTGATCAATCCGCGCGTCGATGTCGAGCTCGGCCAGCCGTTCGTTGGCAAGTTCTGCCCAGCGTTCGCGCCAGCGCTCGACCATCTCCGTGCGGTTCCAGTCCCGGACCTTCCGGCTAAAGCCGTTCTCGTCGACCGCGCGCATGGTCAGCATCACATGGGCATGGGGCTTGGGCATGCCGTCCTCACCCCTGTCCCAATGCACATTGAGATCAGCAACCATACCGACGTCGACGAACTCGCCGCGAACGAAGTCACGAGCCAGCTCGATGCCCTGCGCCTCAGTCAGTTCTTGCGGAAGGGCGAACTCCACCTCACGGGCCAGCTGGGCGTCCCTACGAACTTCGAACGCTTCGACATCGTTCCAGAGCCGCTCGCGGTCGCTCCAGGCTTGCGGCGCGTTCTCCGGCAGCATCACCTCGGAATGAACGACGCCGCGCTTCTCAGAAAAGTCCTGATCACGGCCGAGCCGCTCATCGCGCAGCCGCGAGCCCGAGCGGTAAGCCGCCGATGCCACCGCGCTGCTCCCGGCCTTACGGCCAATGACCTTGACGTGAAGATGATAGATCGCCATCGCGATCAGATCACTGACACAGCGAAGCGTACGTCGGAACGACGTATAAGCGCGCCCTCCCTCGAAAAATTCTCGGGAGGGACTACTGCGTCCCAGGCCGTCCTGATGACCTTACTGTACTGTGCCGGGTGCTCGACTATCATTTCTCCATCGACACTCATGGAGACGAGGATGCGTAAACCGAGGGACTTTGATGCGGACCTGAAGGCACTCGAAGAAAAGGCGCGCGCGCTGAAAACCCGCAAAGTGCGCCAGCTCGGCGAATTGGTCATCGCCATCGGGGCGGATACACTCACCCCCGACGAACTAGCCGGTGCACTGATTGTACTGGCCGAGACAACAGAGGCCGGAAAGAGGGAGGCATGGGCCAGGCGCGGGGCCGCGTTCTTTCAAGGTCGGTCGCGGCGAAATGCGCCAACAATTGACCGCGACATGCACGGCGCTGCTGCGCAACCGAGCGGCGCGCAACCGGGATCAAGCCGCAAGGGCGCGACATGACATGCGCGCGTGGCAGGTCGAACGCCGCAAGCGCACGAGGCATCTCATCGAACTGGGCGGTCTCGTCTTCAAAGCCGGTATCGTGGATCTGACTGGTGATGACCGCACCACGATCCTCGGCGCGCTAATATGGATCGCCGAGAAACTAAAAAGCGATCAGCGTGAACAGGCTCGCGCGTTCTGGGCCGCAAAGGGAAGGCAAGCGTTCGACATGGACGCGGCACCGCAAATAGGCCTAGTTCGTTGAACCGTGATAAATAGCATCGGATCACGTCGGAGCGGCGACGCGGCATTGGTCGCATGCGGAGAAGGGGCGCGTCATTGCGGCGGCGCTGGAGCCGGGAGCGACGATCCTGGGTGTGGCCGCGCGTTCGGTGAGCATGCCTGTCAGGTGTTTCGCTGGCGCCAGCAGCTGTGCGGCAAACAGGTGGCCGCTTCCAAAGCATCTTTGCTGTCCGGGAGGGAGAGCGGATCATTCGTTGTCTGCATCCTCCGGCTCCATCTCGACGGGCTCTTCCTCCTCTTGTCTATCCGCGCGCCACAGCTCGCTCAAACGCGAATGTAGGCTCGATAGCTTGTCTCTGATGCGATCGCGATGTTCGGGCAAGATCGACGCGAACCCGACCGGAATTTGCACTGCAGACGAGACGTCGACCGCGACCGATAGGAGACACGCAACATTCGGTATATGAATGACCTCGATCGCCGGACTGAGAAATCCGGGAGGGGCGATGTAGCCTGCATCGAAGAGGCCCTCGAAGCGCCGCGGTAATTCTCTTCCTCGCGATCCATCGGGAAAGATTAGAGTCGTGCGGATGGCCGATCTACCGAATTTCCGGCGAAGGGCGGACTTTATCGACCTTATCGCATCCCGCAGGTCCGGCGAGCATCCCCAAGCTGTTCCCCCGGGGCGATACCAGATGATCTCCTTCGGCGCAGTTTCGATGGACGTCGGTGGAGCAGGGATAAGGTCGATCAGTGCCGTAAATCCCTCGATGTTGCGCTTGATGTACGACGCGCCGACGATAGGCCGCCGCTCTTTACCTTCGACGTCGGGATTGCGTGACATCCATCGCGGGAGATCGAATGTCGCCGTTCCTCCGTAGCTGTCCGTCACACCGGGATCGCCGGAGAGGCTCGCGAACTCGGCGAGAGCCGCACGCGACGAATTCGGATAGATCAGACCCCGATAGGTATCGAGCACAGCGTCGGCAAGCTTCCGCAGTCTCGGCATGTCATCGGAGTGGATCGCGAGAAGGTCAGGTTCAAGGCGAGGATCCGGATCGAATACGAGATTCTGGTCAACCAGAAACACCAACGAACCGAACCGTTCGGCAACCGCCTCGGGCACCGAGTAGAGCGAGAAACGATCTGGATTCGGCATCCGCCGCACTCTGCGCAGATAGTCGGGAAAATTGGCTTCGAACGCCGCCTTCGCATAAGAGGCGGGAATATCCCTTGCCAGGCTCGCCGGACGCACATCGATCAGGTTTCTGGCCGCTCGCGTGCCCGGCGAGGCCATGTTCTTACTGACGAGGTCGAACCATATCCTGATCGGCCAACTCTCGACTTCGACTACGTGAGGCAACCCGTCGGCCGAACCACGAAAGTGTTCGTGGGCCGACGGGTGCAACCGAACTCGATCTGCCTCCACGACGACCAAGCCGCTTCCGACGAGATCGGACATCACCTTCTCGGTCTCGAATGGAGTGAAACCGAAGTAGGACGCGATCCGTCGTACGGGAAGATCTTCGCAGATCTTAAGAGCGCGAAGCACGAACTCGTCGACGACCGGAAGCCTCTTGTCGCGCATCACGTTCGCGCGAAGCAGGAAGCGCCGGCAGGGAACGTTGAACCCGAGCGTGCGGATCGTTATGGGGCCGCTCAGCGAGATCGTCATGACAGCGTTCCTGCCTGCACCAACGTCATGCCGGGGCTTCCTGACAGGATCTCTTCAAGCACTTTGCGCATTGGCGCTCGCTTTCCGACGTGGCTCCACATGCTTTTGGCACCTACCACGAACAGACGTTCTTTCGCACGCGAAAGGGCCACGTTGCATCGATTGGGTATTCTTACATGCCCCTGATCGCGCCTATCGTTGCACCGAACGAGCGACACGATGACGATCGTGTTTTCCTTACCCTGGTAGGAATCCACGGTGTCGATCCGGATCATGTTCCTAAATTTTGCTCCCCAAGGCCTTCGGGAGAACGCTTCCTCGACCTTCATCTTTTGGGCGCTGTACATGCAAATGATGCCGATCGGCGTCTCGCTTTTACCGGCTGCCAGTGCGTCGACGAGCAGCTTTTCCTCGGCTATCCGCTCCAGAAGCCTCATCACGGCCTCGGTTTCGGCCCGATTACTGAAGGTGGTTTCGTCCCAGCTCGCCGGCGTCTCGTGACACGAGCGCTCGTCGGACGTATCGATCCACGTGATTGGATGGCTGAGGGGAGAGCGTAGGTCGGCTGCAAAAGCAGGGTCTGCTTCCCGATCCTTGGACGTGACAAGCTTCGTGCCATAAGGCTCGTAGAAGATCTTGGATATCATATCGCAGATGGCGGGCGTCATCCGGTACTGTTCGGTCAGTGTCCGGCCATTCTCTAAGCCATAGCGAGACAGATAGGCGCGCTCGAAGTCGCTACGTTCGAATTCCGAACGGGATGTTTCCGGCATCTGGGACCGCAAACCGTCCAAGACGACGCGTTCGGTCATGGGAAGCAGCTGTCGATGGTCCCCGACGAGAAGGACACGCCGGCCGAGCTGAATGGGCACCGCGAGCTCGCCGGGCGTGCAGCGAGCTGCCTCGTCGACGATCACCCAATCGAAGGTGTTTTTCTCCACCTTGATCTTTGTCTGTCCCACTCCCACGCAGGTCGCCGTCACTATCCCGCGCGTCTTGGCGAGAAATTCCTCGAAATTGCGGTAGGGCGTCGCAAGAGACGCCGACCACTCGCGGGAGAGTGCGATGATTTGCCTTGCGAGAACGAGGTCGGAAGGCGAAGCGTCGGGATGGCGTGAAAGCAGGGTCCCGTAGGCTGCATCGACCTCAGCAGACGGGCGCGCCGTATCGGCGGGTCTTCCCAACACGCGTTCGGCAGCCCTCCCGAACGCCGAAGCGGCGGCTCTGATGTTTACGTCGCGACGCCCAAGTTCGCTTCTTGGCGAGCGCGATGGACCGCTTTCGGCTTGTGCCAGCAGTTCGAGCCGCCGCGCGGTCTCGCCGACGGACCGGTCGATTTCCACCGCATCCATGACCAATCCGCGCTTGAGACCGACCGCGGCCGCAAGTCCCATAACGCGATACGCAAAGGCGTTTTCGAAGCGGGATTGAAAGCTCTGTTGCAAGGACGCGGTGTGATAGGGCCTGATCTTGTCGGTGATGCCCTTCGAGCCGATACGGAGCAGGCTTGGCTTCTTGCCTCCGTGTTTCTTGTGCAAGTCGAGCATGGCCTCGATCGCATTATTCACCGCCTCATGGGATTGGCTGGCGATGAGAATTCGTCCAGCGCCCCGTTCGGTGGTCAGCCAATGGACGATCGACGCAATGAAATGCGTCTTGCCCGTTCCCGGGGGGCCCTGCAACAGTCCTACAGGACCGTATCGAACGACGTGGCGGAAGGCGGCTCGTTGGCCCTCATTGAGGCCGTATCGGTTCAGCACTTCGTCGGAGACGCTCTGGCCGTAGTCGATCGCCTCCAGCGACAAGTCGGGCTGGAAATAGCCGACGAGACCGTCGACCGCTGCTTCGTCCTCGAGTATTCGCTCGACCGCTTTCGTCCTGCGGTCGAATGACGTCCGGGATCTTCGGTCCACGAGGTTGACGCGCTCGCCAGGCACCAGGCGGCGGTCTGAAAAGTTCACCGTCAGTCTTTGACCGTCGGTCTGCTCGAGGTCGAGCTCGCCGATCTTCTTGCGGTTGGTCAACTTGACGTCCACGGACGATCCCGCGTCGAAGTCGAAGTCGCGGCCGATCCGCTCGTAGGTGTAAATCGCCGTGGGTCCTCTGTCGGGACTTATGTCTTTCAGGATCTCGACCTCCGGCAGGAGCGCCGCCTCAAGATCCAGGAGCTTGCGCCAATATCTAGGGACATCCAGCGGTCTTGTCGTGGTTTTTTGAGGGGCGTCCGTCTCCGGGGGCGGTGGCTCGACCAGAGGAGCGATCTTGGCGAGGAGTTCGTCGAGCCCTGCATCGGGGCCGTCGGCGAGTTCGATGGCGAACTCGATAGGCACCCCATGCTGCGAAGCATGTGCGAGGCTCGGAAACGAAGCGATTTCCATGCGAGCTCCGATGATTTCCTTTTCACGCAGCTCCACCTTGAGAATGCGCTCGATACCGGCGACGCTGTATTCGAACGTGGCCGGACCGGTCCTCTCGGCGCGAACATAGAAGCGGCCGCCGTCGGAAACGAAAGGACCTCTCGCCCCGACGAACGATATGCGCAGCGTCGGTGGCTTCGCGTCCTCGAGCTTCTTCAACGCTTCGCGCAGGGCTATGACTATTGGCTCGAACGTTTCGATCCGTGGTCGAGCCAGTTCGCGGTCGAGCTCGGCCACAACGCTTCCGACCTGTCCGTCGCCCGAGGCGGCGATCATGTGCCTAATGATCTTGGTAGTAGCAAAACGGTCGAGTTGTACATCGGTGAGGCTCTCCCAGGCTTCTGGACACAAGGCGGGCGTCCTCAACCGCCCGTCGCCGACCTCCGATATATCAAACAGATCGAGCAGACGGATATCCCCGTCTTGCCGGACCAGGATGTTCTTCGGGGCGACGTCTCCATGGGAGTACCCCATGTCATGGATGGCGGAGACGCATTGCGCCAATTGCGCCGAAATCCGGAGTGAGCTTTCGAAGCTCGAGGGCTGGGAGTCCGAGAGCAGTGTGCCGGATTCAAAGTGGTATGCGACAAACGGCCCGGTCGGCGCGATTCCAGTTCGCAAGAAACGAGGCAAGCCCGGTAGAGGGGTGCTGATCAGCCTGCCAGCACCGTCGAAGAGCCGGCTCATTGCGATGTCGCCCGCGGTACTCATGCCGCGCCTGATACGGGGCCAACTCTTTACGACGATCTCGTTCCCGTCCGCATCCTTGCTGACGTACACGTCTGAGCCCTTCAGCATTCTGCCCACGGGCCATATGACGTAAGGGATATCGGACGTCTCGTACCTATCCAGAAGGACTTGATCGATCTCTGCGGAAGAGGATCGTTCCACGAGACCTGCGAATTCGTCCGCCATCGTGCGTGCGTCACGATACCGGTTCTTGGCTTCGGCTTCGGTGGCTTTAGTCAGCCAGTCGGAAAGGCCCGGCATCGTAATCGGCAGGCGAGCGATAGCGGATCGTAGATCGGAGAGAGATTCGTCGCCGGTCAGTATTCTAAATGCGAGTCGACCAAGGGCATATACGTCCCGTTGCTTTCCGCTACCCGCCTTTTGCTTGTCGGCGTCTTCCGGAATAGGCTCGGCATGTCCGCGAAGAATTGCAGACCAATCGCCCAGAGATTCTTCGTCGGGAAGTTGGCAGGTCATCAGCCCGCCAAGGGCGAGCCGCGTCGGGGACGATGCCCAAAGGGAGCGTGGGCCGAGGTCGCGGTGAGCGATTTCTAGCGAATGCAGTTCCGCGAGAATCTCGAGGAGAGAGGCTACCATCGTAACGCGGTCTTCGATGGTCAGATCGTCTCCCGACCTGGTCAGGTAGCGATCGAGGGTCGTTTGCCCGGCCACTAGCCGACGAAGCTCGAAATGCTGCGTCAGGATTTCGTCTTTGTCCTCTCCGATCGGCATCAGAATAGCATTTCGGTCAACGAGGGGACTTCCCAAGTCGTACAACCGACCTATGGCCCGTCTCTCGCGATTTGCAATGAGCTGCCGTCGATCGGGACTATTCAGGCCAGAGGGTAGCTTGTCGAACGCCCACACCCGGAGCAACGCCTTGTAACGAGCGTCGCTTATCTGCTCGGCCCGATGTTCGCGCCAAATCCGATCTGGATGGACGACAAAGTCTTCCTCGATCACGCGGTGACCGTCCCATTCCACTTCTAGCGGGCCGAACATCCTCGTGTTCTGCGTGATCCGCTCGAAGTCGGGCTCAAACGAAAACGTCCTTCTGTTTCGTAGGGTGGTGGGCATCAGCAGTCGCTTGCCGGTAGGTGTAGCGAGCGATTCCGCTTCGCGGAGCGTCAGCACATGATCCCGATCGGGCTTAGTAAGGCCGGCCTTATCTGCGGTGCCCGTCAGAACGAGGCGGAAATCAACGTAATGGTCGAAGCCGGGAATGCCGTTCTGAAGGAAGGTCTTTACCTTGCGAGCCTTCATGCTCAACGCCTGGATCGGCGAACGAAATCGTCGACCCTTCAGGAACCAAAGGTCGCCGGTTTGGGTCAGTCTGCCGTTGAAATCCTTGAGTTCTAGGATGAGGACGCGGTCGTCCATTACCACCAACGCATCCATTTCGATGGGCGGCTCGCCGCGAGGGAAGCACTGTAGGGAGGCGTAAAGCAGCCATTGCGAAGGATAGGTCCTTTCCAAGGCCGATATGCCTGGAATCTCACGTCGGTGAATTCCGGCGCTGCTAAGGTATCTGACCCGACAGACCATTCCAACCTTCCCGAGAATCGGTGCCTAAATGCACTCTTACATACGTCCGCCTTAGCCGGAATTGAGTAAAAGGTATTGGGCATTCCGGTCGAGGGCTGATGCCGATCGTTGCGCGTATCAGACTGGCATCAGGCGCCTTCTCCAGGAGCGCGCGCGAAGGTTCATCATCTCGTCGGGAGTCGGTGCTTCCTCGAATCGGGTTGGTGACAGCAACCCGACCCTAGCGGGCAATCGGCGGTGACCAGCGCAAAGCCGTCCGCCCCCTACAGCGCTATTGGGGAGCGCGCGTTCGGACGGCCCGACCAACCTACACCACGTACGGGGACACGATCCTTTGCCTCATCCCTCATCCTATCGGAGACATCAGCCGGGCGAGCCATGGCCAGTTTGGGCAAGCTTGGCTGGCCGAAGCCTCTCCAAGCGCCGCAACATCCGGAGATACTGGCAGCCCGCTCCCTTGGGATGCAGGGGTATATGGAAAATTCGTCGAATGCAGTGGTCTCCCGCGGCGCTTGGGCATATCCGTAGACTGTCATGGTGACCTCCACACTTTTGGACTCGATATATGGACAGAAATATCTCAGATCGAATCGGGCTGATGTCGTTTATCCATGTCTTGAGAGATTTAGACAGGTTGAACGAGAGTCACTGTCGCTACACTTCGTTCCGTTCAGTCGACTTGCCGCAGGAAGTTATAGTCGACGATCAGCGCTCGGCATTTCTTGGTTGCGAACGATTCTGAGGGCCTAATCACCCAACTATTTGATGATAACGAGATATTCTGCCCCAATTCGCGGGCTCCCTCTCCGCCGTCGGTTTTTGCGGCTGCGGAAACCTTCGAAACAGGCTGACTCCAGCCGGCAGTCTTTCGCAGTCCATTATCGGTCCGCTCTCTCCTCCATCCTCGGAAGCGGTCCGCAACACGTCAACAGTCCCTCAGTTTTGATCATCGAGGCGTGATCCCAGATGACGCTGTTTAATGTGTGCTTCGAGTTCGACCGTGCGTTCAATCATGCTGTGAACAATCGTTTCGCGGTCGAGTTTGGTTAGTCCGCGAATGCCATGTTCTCGCAACTCCTCTTCGAGGATCGCGGCCATGATGGATACGATGCTCATTCGCTCCAATCCTTCCATCGAAAGTTGACAGCAAAAGTTTGTACAGCGTGATTAGTTCTCTTCTGTAGGACTCGGCTCGAAGGAATAAGGTACGGATGCCACCTCGCAAACCGCTTCAATCAAGGAACGGACAGCCCGAGAATGCCAGTCGATCTGATCAAGCGGCGCATCCCAATATTCTGAAACGACGTAGGCTGCATGGCGAGCTTTTACGCCCAAGCCGGCTATCGTTCGTGCCGGTGTGCCCATGATGGCCTGTTCTACGGGCGCTAGATCGGCGAGCATGGTTTCAAGTCGATCGAGATCTTCTGGTGATGCCGGATCGTGCGAGGCTCGTATATTGGCCAAAGCCTCTTCGAGCTGCTTGCCCAATACGATCAGGCCTAAATCGTTGTCGGTTGCCCTTCGATTTTTGGCGAGGTCTGAAGTTGATCGTCCAGAGGCATTGTTCGGATTGTCGCCGTCGCGGTGGCCAGAGTGCGAACCGACTTTGGTCTGAGACTCGAAAGACAGTTGGGACGAAAAGGGCTTCATTGCTCAGGCATCCTCAACGAACGGCAACATGCACCCGAAATTGCGCAGACGGTCAGCTCGGAATTCCCAAGGCTATCCACATGAGATTTCGCACCCGTACGGGTAGATAATACCCTTAAGAGGTGGATTTATAACCTTATAGTGGCGCTTTTGCTAGGGCTGTCGATGGTGATCACATGATCACCTCTCGACAAATTCGGGCTGCTAGAGCGTTGCTTGGCTGGTCCCAGCAGCAACTCGCGGACAAGGCGATCGTGTCCCTGAACGCCGTTGCAAGGCTCGAGGGTGGCGTTGTGGATTCGCGGATAAGTACGGTACAGGCCGTTCAGGAAGCTTTGGTCAAAGCCGGCATAGAATTTCTAGACGCGGACCAAAAAGGCGAAGGCGTGAGGCTCAAGAGCCCGAAGGCCTAACCAGCCCCCAGATCTAAGGAGCCCTTGCCCCATCAACGGCGGCGCAATTCGAGCCCATCGCGTTAGCTTCTGACGACCAAATCCAATTGGCCGAAGGCATCTAAGGCGCTGAACGCAAATCTGATTGGCGGCGCGGGGAATGGGTAGCGAGCTCCTCCCGAGCCCGCAATTGAGCTTTGATTGGGTGGCGCACCCGACACGATTCGAACGTGTGGCCTTCGCCTTCGGAGGGCGACGCTCTATCCAGCTGAGCTACGGGTGCCTACGCTGCTTACGCAGTGCTTACGCGGAAACTTCGAGGCTGTGAAGCGATCCGCGCCGTTTCCTTAAGTCTTTGAAATTGGCGTCTCTTTTCTGTCTTACGCTCCCGGAAAACAGCTTGACATCTGCCTTCGGAGGGCAACGCTCTATCCAGCTGAGCTACGGGTGCGTACGGCAAATCGTTTAGCCGATTGCCTGGGCGACGGCAACGGCCTTGGATGCTCCCCGGACCAGGCGGACGGGCCGCTCGCGCCGCGAGGCGGCAGTTCGGCGGGGTGCGCGGCCGGACCGCTCCCGCCGACCCGCCTTACGCCGGCACGATGGTCTTGCCGATCGGCCACAACGCCAGCCCGGCGAGCTTCAGATGGGCCCAGGCGAAGGGCAGGCCGACGATGCTTACCGCGAGCACGATTGCGGTCAGGAGGTGGCCGAGCGCCAGCCACCAGCCGGCCAGCACGAACCAGATGATGTTGCCGAGCAGCCCGAGAACGCCGGTTCCGACGTCTTCCATGCCGGTGAGCTGGTCGCGGCGGACGGCGCGCGAGCCGAACGGCAGCAGCGTATAGGCGGCGATGTTGAATGCGGCGCGGGACCAGGGCAGCCCGACGATCGTGATCGCCATGACGACCGCGGCGACCAGCCAGCCGAACGCCATGTAGGCGCCGCCGCACAGGATCCAGAGGATGTTCAGAAGCATGGAAACCGGCTGCATGACGACCTGCCAACTCCGTTGTTGCCGCTCCGGATATAGGAACGCGGCGCCAAGGCCGGTAGCGGGCCGGTCGTCGAAATCTGCGTGGCCTCGCGCCGCAGGCTCGGCCGGGGCGGCCAGGCGTTGACGGCGCCGCAAAGCGGGGCTCAGCCGGCGGCCTGCAAGCTCCCTGCCGCCGCTTCCGGACCGAACAGCTTGCGCAGCTCGGCCGCCGGCTTCGGGGCGCTGAACAGGTAGCCCTGCATCTCCGTGCAGCCGAGCTGGCGCAGCGCCGTCTGCTGCGCCCCGGTCTCGACGCCCTCGGCCGTGGTCGTCATGTTGCTGGCGGTGGCGATGCTCACCACCGCCTGGACGATCGCCGACGAGCTGCCGGCGCCGATGTCGCTGACGAAGCAGCGGTCGATCTTGATCTTGTCGAACGGAAACCGCTTCAGATAACTCAGCGACGAATAGCCGGTGCCGAAATCGTCGAGTGCGATACGCACGCCCATGTCGTGCAACTGGTGCAGGATGCCGAGCGCGACGTCGTCGTCGCTGATCAGCACCGCCTCGGTGATCTCGACCTCGAGCCGTTCGGGCGCAAGGCCGGCCGCCGACAGCGCGCCTGCGATCCGCAGCGCCAGGGTCGGCGATTTGAGCTGCACCGGCGAGACGTTCACGGCGATGCGGATGCCGGCGGGCCAATGCGCGGCCTCGGCGCAGGCGGTGCGCAACACCCAGTCGCCGATCTCGTTGATGAGCCCGGTGTCCTCGGCGAGCGGAATGAAGTCGAGCGGCGGCACCATCCCTCGCTCCGGATGACGCCAGCGCAACAGCGCCTCGCAGCCGGTCATGACGTTCTCGCTGAAGCCGAGCAGCGGCTGGTAGTGCAGCTCGAACTGGCCTTCGGTGATCGCCCGGCGCAGGTCCTGCTGCAACTGCAGCCGCGCGCGCGCGGTTTCATCCATCGCGGGCTCGAAGAAACGGAAAGTGCGGCGGCCGCCGGCCTTGGCGGCATACATTGCGAGGTCGGCATTCTTGGTCAGCTGGTCGCGCTCGACGCCGTCATGGGGCGCCAGCGCGATGCCGATGCTGGCGTCGGTCGACAATTGGTGGCCCAGGCATTTATAGGGCTTGCGGATCGCGTCGAGGATCTCCTTCACGACCACGATGACCTCGTCCCGGTCCGCAACGGTGGTCAGCAGCACCGCGAATTCGTCGCCGCCGAGCCGGGCCACCATATCCTCCGGCGCGAGACAGCTCTCGATGCGCCGCGCGATCGTCTTCAACAGCTCGTCGCCGACATGATGGCCGAGCGAATCGTTGATGCCCTTGAACTCGTCGACATCGATATAGAGCAGCGCGAAGAAGGTGCCGTGGCGCGCGCGTTCCAGCTCCTCATCGATGCGTTCCTGGAACAGCACGCGGTTCGGCAGCTCGGTCAACGCGTCGAAATGCGCGAGATGGGCGATCTTCTCGTCGGCCAGCCGCCGCTCCGTGGTGTCCTCGATCACGTTGATCAGATAGCGCGGCCGCTGCGCATCATCCGCGATGGCGATGCGCCGTGACGTGATGTAACGCAATCCCAGCCCCGGACTCTGCCAGGGATGTTCGGCGAGAAACAGCCCGTCCGACTGCTCCAGAGCCCGGTCGTCGTCCGCGGTCACCTTTTCCGCGACCGGTCGCGGCAGCAGGTCGAACGCCGTCTTGCCGACGATCTCCTCGCGCGGCACGCCGAAGCGCTGCTCGGTCGACTGGTTGACCAGTACATAGCGCCGGTCGCGGACGTCCTTGACCATGATGTGCGACGGGATGTGGTCGATGATCTCGCGCAGGAATGCGTAGTTGCGGTCGCGCTCCTGCTCGAGCCTGCGATGCTCGCTGATGTCCTCGATCGTCGTGACCCATCCGCCCGAGGCCAGCGGCTTGTCGATGATGTTGAAGAAGCGGCCGGCTCCGCCCTCCGCGATCATCTGCGACGTGCCGCCTGCCGCGGCTCTGTCGATGATGTCGGCGCAGAAGTCGGTCACGTCGCCGTTGAAGGATCCGCGCGCCTTGCAGTGCGCGATGACCTCGCTGAGGTGGGCGCCGGGCCTGATCACGTCCGTGGACAGGCCGAGCAGGTCGATGAAGCGCTGATTGAACATCACGACGCATGCGTTCGCGTCGAACGAGATCAGCCCCTGCGTCATGTTGTCCAGCGCAGTCTCGACCCTTTGCTTCTCGGTCTCCAGTTGACGCGTTGCCGCACGCCCCTGTCGCACGATCTGCCGGATCATCAGGCTGAACGTCACGGCGATGACCGCGATCGCAAGCACCGCCGCACCCACGATCAGCACCATCTGCGATCGCCAGTCCGCGAGCGCATCGTCGACCGGCCTATTGGCCGAGATGACGAGCGGGAAGCGCCCGATCCTGGAAGCCGACGCGATCTTCTCCAGGTTGCCGACGGAGCTCGTGAGCAGGGTCGTGCGCAGGCCGCTCTCGGCGACCCCCTTCAGCAACTCGTCGTTCCCTATCCTGGCGCCCATCAGGGATTCGGCGTGCGGGTAGCGCGCCAGCACGGCGCCGTCGGAATGGACCAGCATGATCGACGAGCCCTTCCCGAGAGCCATCGATTCCAGGAACGTCTCGTAGGTGTGCGGATCCACCCGGCGGGTCAGCAAGCCGAGGAATTCCCCGTTGGCGCCGTTCAGGCGATGCGCGACGATGGTCGCCCAGCCGCCGGTGACGCGGCTCATGACCGGCAGGATCACGAAGCTGTCCGGCCGCGATGCCGATTGCAGGTCCTTGAAGTAGGAGCGGTCCGCGACGTTGATGGGCGGCAGTGGGTCGCTGGACGACCAGTTCACGAAATTGCCGTCGACGTCGACGATCGTGAGGTCTCCCATATAGGACAGGCCGCTGACCTGAGAGCGCAGCATCTCGCTGATCTCGGGTCTTGCCATCTCGGACCGGAACGCCTCCGGCGAACCGATCGACTCGAGCTGCATGCGGCGGATCGCATGCGACACCGCGGTCTCGGCGTCTTCGAACTGCTGCGCGAAATGCCGGCTCAACAGCAGCACGGTGTTTTCGAGTTCGCGCTCGTTGTTGGCGATCGCACGCGCCCGAAAACCGCTGGCCATGACGATCGTCCCGATGACGATGGCTGCGATCAGAAGCGCTCCGCACGCGATCAGCCATGGCACCGGACCGCGCCAGAGGGACGTGCCAATCCATTCCGGCTCGCTACCGCCGGTCCCTGACGTGTCTGCTGCGCCTTGCATGCCTTGATCGACCCGGGAGGAAATGACTTGTTGCAAGCTCGCTTGATAACAAGGCACTGGTGCCGGTCCGGTTAGGAAATGCGGTTAGCCGTCGCTTAAGCGCGCGTCGAAACTTCGCGGCAAACGATAATTTCCGCATGTGGATACCGTGCGGCCTAGGCTGCTCCGGCGCCGCCGCGCAGAATTTCGGGGGTACTTGCAGCTCAGCGCGCCGCGCCCGGCTTGTTGCGAAGGCGGCCGACGACGCCGGTCGGAAAGAAATAGACGCTGGCGATGAACAGGAGGCCGAGCCACAGCAGCCAGCGGTCGGGGTGCAGCAGGCCGGGCAGCAGCGGCAGTCCGGCGTCCGCCGCCGCGGTCGAAGCGATCCCCATCAGGGCCTGCAGATAATTCTGCGCCAGGATGAAGATGGCAGCCCCAATGATGGCGCCGTAGATCGTGCCCATGCCGCCGATCACGACCATCAGCAGGATGTCGAGCATGATCGAGAAGCTGAGCGACGTGTCGGGGCCGGCATAGCGCAGCCAGAGTGCGTTCAGCATCCCCGCGCAGGCCGCGATCATGGCTGCGATGCAGTTGGCATAGGTGAGATGAAAGACCGTGCGATAGCCGAGCGCCTCGGCGCGGAAGCGGTTCTCGCGGATCGCCTGCAGCACGCGGCCGAACGGCGAGTTGACGACGCGCAGCAGGGCCAGGATCATCAGCGCGCAGGCCGACAGCACCAGGTAATAGGTCAGGATGCGACCGTTGATCGGGAAGCCGAACCAGTCCTTGCCGATGAACACCGTGCCCGGGCGCAACAGCTCGGGCAGCTGGAAGCTGCGGCCGTCCTCGCCGCCCGTCAGCCACGACAATTGCGATGCCAGCACCAGGAAGGCCGAGGCGACCGCGAGCGTGATCATGGCAAAGAAGATCGCCTCGACCCGCAGCGAGAACAGGCCGATCGCGAGCGCCAGCAGCAGCGCGAGCGGCAACCCGGCGGCGGCGGCAATTGCCACCGATGACCAGTTGGGACCGAGGCCATAGAGCGCGATCGCGACCGCGTAGGAGCCAATGCCGTAGAACATCGTATGCGCGAACGACACCGAGCCGGTATAGCCGAGCAGCAGATCGTAGGAGGCGACCAGCGCGGCAAAGATGCAGATCTTGGCGGCGACGTTGAGCGCCTTGGCGCCGGGGAAGATGAAGGGCGTCGCCAGCAGCGCCAGGATGATGACGGTGAGCAGGATGGACAGCGCGCGGCTGCGGGGCGGATCGCCGGACAGGATCATCATCGGCTGGTCACCGCATAGAGACCGCGCGGCCGCCACATCAGCACGGCGACCATCAGCAGGATGTTGGAGACGAGGGCGAGCTTGGGCACCAGGAAGCCGCCATAGTTGGCGACCATCGCAACCAGGACCGCGCCGATGAAGCAGCCGGTGATCGAGCCGAGCCCGCCGATGATCACGACGATGAACACCAGCACGGTGAGCTCGTCGCCGATCGAGGCATGCACCTGCTCGCGATACAGCCCCCACATCACGCCGCCGAGGCCGGCCAGCGCCGAGCCGGTCATGAACACGCCGAGGAACAGCCGGCGGATGCGATAGCCGAGCGCCTCGACCATCTCGCGGTTTTCGACACCGGCGCGGATTAACAGGCCGATCTTGGTCCGGTTCAGCACCAGCTCGATGGCGACGAAGATCGCGAAGCCGACGAGCATGGCCAGCAGCCGGTATTTCGAGATCGCGACGTCGCCGATGATGAAAGACCCGCGCAGCGCCGCGGGCAGCGGCATGGGAATGATCTGCGGACCGAACAGCGCATACAGCGTCTGCTCGGCGACGATGAGTCCGCCGGTGGTCATCAGGATCTGCTTGAGGTGCTGGCCGTAGACCGGCAGCACCAGCACGCGCTCGACCACGAGGCCGAGTGCGCCGGTCACGCCCATCGACAGCAGCGCCGCCGGAACGAGGACGGCAAGGTTGGTCAGCAGCGAGTCGGACTGGGCCCAGCCCGCCAGTGGCAGCAGCACCAGCGTCGCAACGTAGGCGCCGACGGCGATGAAGGCACCGTGGCCGAAATTGAGCACGTCCATCAGGCCGAAGACGAGCGTCAGGCCCGAGGCCATGATGAAGATCATCATGCCCATCGCGAGGCTCGCGACCGTCAGGGTCACCCAGGAGCTCGCTGACCCGACCAGCGGGATCATCAGGAGCGCCAGCACGACCGGCAGCAGCAGCGGCGCGATGTCGCGCTTCGGTTTCGGCAGTGCCTCGGTCGCAGCGATCTCGCTCATTGATGCGCCTCCAGGCTGAGGCCGAGCAGGTGCTCCTGCAACGGCACGTCGGCCGCGAGCGCGGCCATCTCGCCGCGATGGACGATGGTGCCGTTGTCCATCACAAGCACCTGGTCGCCGAGCTCGCGCGCGGCGTGGAAATTCTGTTCAACGAGGAGAATGGTTGCGCCACGGCGCTTGATCTCCTTGAGGCATTCGATCAGCGACACCACGATCGCCGGTGCCAGGCCCTTGGTGGGCTCGTCGATGAGGAGCAGCTTGCGCGGCTCGACGATCGCGCGGGCGATCGACAGCATCTGCTTCTGGCCGCCGGACAGGCTGCCGGCGCGCGACAGCCAGAACTTCTTCAAGGCGGGAAAGAAGCCGAAGATCCAGGCGAGCTGGGCATCGTCGAGCGGCCCATTGCGCGCCGCCAGGATCAGGTTCTCCTTGACCGTGAGGTCGGAGAACACGGCCATGCTCTCGGGCACGTAGCCGACGCCGCGCTGCGCGATGTCGGGCGTTGCCAACCTCTCGATCGGCTCGCCGGCGAGTGAGATGGTGCCGTTCCTGGCCTGCCAGAGGCCCATGATGGTGCGCAAGGTCGTGGTCTTGCCGGCGCCGTTGCGGCCGAGCAGCATCGTGGTTTGGCCCTCGGGCACCTCGAAGTCGACGCGCTGCAGAATGTGATAGCGTCCGATATAGGTCTCGACGCCCGCAAGCTTCAGTAGCGTGCTCATGCCGCGCTCCGCGGCGCCACGCCAAGGTAGGCTTCCTGCACGATTGGCGAGGCGATGACCTCCGCGGGCGGACCGTCGGCGACCAGCTGTCCGTTGTGCAGCACGATGATGCGGTCGGCGAGCGAGCGCACGACGTCCATCTTGTGCTCGACCAGCAGGATGATCTTGCTCGTGTCCTGCTTGAGCCTGCCGATGAGGTCGAGCACGACCGGCACCTCGTCGATGCTCATGCCGGCGGTGGGCTCGTCGAACATGAAGACCTTCGGCTCCAGCGCCATCATCAGCGCGACTTCGAGCTTGCGCTGGTCGCCATGCGACAGCGTCGTCGCGGTGACGCTGCGGCGGCCGCCAAGCGCGACCTGGTCGAGGATCGCGTCCGCGCGCGCAATCAGGTCGCGCCGCGCCATCCAGGGGCGGAGCAGGTCATAGTGCACGCCGCTCTGCGCCTGCACAGCGAGCCGCACGTTCTCCTCGACGCTGAGATTGGGAAACAGGTTGGTGAGCTGGAACGCGCGTCCCAAGCCGGCGCGGGTGCGCAGCGGCGCCGAGAGACCGGTGATGTCGCGGCCGTCGAACAGGATGGAGCCCGAGGAGGCCGTCAGCTGGCCGGAGATCAGATTGAAATAGGTGGTCTTGCCGGCGCCGTTGGGGCCGACGATGGCGGTCAGCTCACCGGGCCTGAAGCTGCAACTGACGCTGTTGACCGCGACATGACCGCCGAAACGGATGGTGAGGTCGCGGGTTTCGAGGGTAAGGGCCATGTCGCCAGCTTGTCACTGCCAGTAAGAATGTGCCCGGCGCGAGGGCCGGGCACGCGATCCATTATCTCACCGCTTGTTGCGGATCGGCACCGCCATCTCGTCGATCTTGATCTCGCGCACCGGCTCGTTGACGGCCCAGGCAAGGTTCGGATCGACCTTGACGCGGAAGTGATACATGCTTTGCAGCGCCTGGTGATCCTCTTTCCGGAAGATCATCTTGCCCTTCGGCGTGTCGAACTCCATGCCCTCCATCGCCGCGATCAGCTTCTCGGTGTCGGTCGACTTGGCCTTGGTTACGGCGGTGACGACGGCCATCGCGGCCGAGAAGCCGCCGGCGGTGAAGAAGTCCGGCGGCGCGTTGAAGCGCTTCTGGTGCTCGGCCACCAGCCAGTCGTTCACCGGGTTCTTGGGAATGTCATAATAGTAGTAGGTGGCGCCTTCCATGCCGGGCAGACGCTTGTAGGCGGCAAGCGCCGGCAGGATGTTGCCGCCGGTCGACAGCTCTATGCCGTAGCGCTTCGGATCCATGTCCTGCAGCTTCGTCAGTGGATCGCCGGCGCCGGCCCAGATCACCCAGATGATCTTCTTGCCGGGCTTGTCCTTCAGCGCGTCGAACAGGCGCTGGCCGACGGCGGTGAAGTCGGTGGTGCTGGTCGGCACATATTCCTCGGCGCCCAGCGTCGCGCCGGTCTTGGCCAGCGCCTCCTTGAAGGCAGCGACGCCGTCGCGGCCGAAGGCATAGTCCTGCGCAAGGGTGGCGACCGTGACGCCGGGCTTGCCGATCGCGACCGCGTTTGAGATCGCGTCCTGTGAGGAGTTGCGGCCGGTGCGGAAGATGTAGCGGTTCCACTTCTCGCCCGTGATCTGGTCGGCGACCGCAGGCTCGACGATGAGGATCTTCTTGTTCTCCTCGGCGACCGGCAGATCGGCCAGCGCTGCGGCCGAAGAGGTCGTGCCGATCGCGATGTCGGCGCCGTCATCCTGATAGGCTTCGGAGAGCGCGGCCTTCGACAGGTCGGGCTTGCCCTGGTCGTCCTTGGTGATGATGACGATCTTGCGACCCTCGATCATGTTGGTGCCCTTGGTGGCATATTCGAAGCCGAGGCGGAGGCCGGCTTCGGTCTGCTTGGCATAGGCCTCGAGCGGGCCGGTCTTGCCGTAGATGAGAGCGATTTTCAGATCATCGGCCTGGGCGGCGGTCGCCAGCAGGGCGGCGGTCAATGATGAAACAATACCTTTGAGAATATGTGACGTCTTCACGAGCCTTCCTCCCAGCTACTGGCGGCTGTTGCCTGCAACTGATAGTGTGCAGGCTCGGCCTGGGTCAAGGCGCTTTCGGCGGCAGCCCGTGACGGCTCATACCTTGGGTCGAAGGGTGTCGTCCTCCAAAAGCTCAGCGCCGATAGCGGCTGCTGCGCGCATAGACCTGGCGATTTTCCTGCACAGGGCGACTGGCGAGACTGATGCGCGCTTCGCTTGCAAGCGGGGCCGCCGGCTTCAGCTCCTCCAGGAAGATCGGACGCGAGAAGTAGTAGCCCTGCGCATAGCGGATCTTGGTCGCGGCCTGCAGATAGGCGAGCTCCTCGAACGACTCGATGCCCTCCGCGATCACCGTCATGCCCAGCGCCTCGCTCAGGGATTCGATCGCACGCAGGATGCCCTGGCTGCGCGGTCGCTTATGAATGTCGGTGATGAAGGAGCGGTCGATCTTGATCTCGTCCGCCGTGATGTCGGCGAGTGCCGACAGCGACGAATAGCCGATGCCGAAATCATCGATCGAGATGCCGACGCCGATCCCGCGCAGCAGCGGCACGATCTCGTCCTGGAAATGGCTGCGGGTCACGAACGCGTCCTCGGTGACCTCGATCATGAACCGCTTGGGAAAGCCGGTCGCTGCGATCGCCCGGGCGAAGGGCTGCATAAATTCCGGATTCGACGCCTGTTTCGCCGCGACGTTGATGCTGATCGTCGCTTCCGGCCCAAACGCGTCGTTGATCAGATCGATCGACTTGATGATCTCGTCGAGCACGAGATGGGCGAGCTCGTCGATGAGACCGAGCTCGACCGCGAGGTTGATGAACGATCCGGGTGCCTGGATCACGCCTTCATTGTCGCGCAGCCGCACCAGCGCCTCGATGCCCTTGATCTCCTCGGTGCGGATGTCGACCTTGGCCTGGAACGCGCAGCAGAAGCGCTTTTCGAGGATCGCGAGCCGCAGCGACTGCTCGACCTTCATGCGCGCCAGCGCCTCGTGCTCCATCGCGCTGGAGAAGAAGGCCAGCGTGCCCTTGCCGCCGTTCTTGACGCGGTACATCGCCAGATCCGCGTTCTGGCGCAGCACGTCGTAGCTTGCGCCGTGTTCGGGAAACAGGCTCACTCCGACGGACGCGGAGGCGAACACCTCGGCGCCGTCGATGAAGAAGGGCGCGTTCAGGCGTTCCAGCATCGCGTGCAGGAATTCGGCGACCTCCTCGGCGCGCTCGATCGGATGCAGCAGCAGCAGGAACTCGTCGCCGCTGATGCGCGACAGCAGGTCCGATTCGCGCAGGTCGCGGCTGATGCGCTTGGCGAGCTCGACCAGCAGCGCGTCGCCGGTGGCGTGGCCGTAATAGTCGTTGATGTACTTGAAATTGTCGAGGTCGAGAAAGGCGAGTGCGAAGCGCCCGTCGACGCGGCCGCGCCGGACCAGCAGGTCGGCGCGATGCTCGACCACGCGGCGCATCGGCAGGCCGGTCAACTCGTCGTAATAGGCGGCGCGAAACAACTGGTCCTCGAACTCCTTCTGCTCGCTGATATCGGCCGAGCTGGAGATGAGGACGGTCTGGTCGCCGATGCGAACCGGCCGATGCGCGGTCAGCAAGGTCTGCGCGCCGCGCTCGCCTGCCACTTTTTCCTCGCCGATCACCGTCCGACCCCGGCCGAGGATCTCGCGGCAGGCCGTGCGCCGGTTATGGAGATGCGGCGCCGAGAGGCCGTCGATGCTGTTGGCGGCGGCGCCGAGCTGGACGGCGGCCGTATCGTTGACCAGCAGAAAGCGACCATGCTCGTCCTGGACCGTGACGCCCGACGGCAGCTGGCTGAGGACGCTGCGCAGGAAGCGCAGCTCGGCCTCGGTCGAGCCCAGCCCCTCGTTCGGCCCGGGGGAAAAGTTGAATCGGTCGCTGCTGTACATGCGCCGATTGTGCAAAGTTCCCGCTTCATTTTAGTTAAGCGCTACGTAGAAACCCGGAACGCGCGAGCCAAGTCTCGGGAATGACGGAGCTTTGTGCCGCGGCGTCATTAACCGTTCCTGAATCGGAGCAGCGACGCGGCCGCGCGCATGCGGCGAAAGTGGTAGGCAGGAATGGCCGCCCGGCAGCCGGTTCAGCTTGGTGGCACGCGACACTGCAAGGTGCAGTGAAGGCCGGATTCGAGAAATCTGGTCTCGGTCCTGCCATCGAACGACGACAGCACGGACTTCAGCAATTTGCTTCCGAAACCGGGCTTGCCGATCGGACCGATCGGCGGACCCGCGGCCTCGTCCCAGGTCAGACGGAGGCGGTCCTCCTGCATCGTCCATGACACCTGAAGGAAGCCGCGCGGCGAGGCAAAGGCGCCGTATTTGCCGGCATTGGTCGCAAGCTCGTGAAAGATCAAAGCGAGGCTGACGGCGAGCTTGGCAGGCAGGAACAGCGGCGGGCCGTGGAGCTCGAAGCGGACATGGCCATATGGCCCGAGCTCCGAGACCAGCAGATCCTTCAGGTCGCAGCCCTGTCCGTCGGCGCGCGCGATCAGGTCGTCCGCGGTCGCGAGCGCGCGGATGCGCTGGTCGATGCGGCTCCACACCTGCGGCTGGTCGTACAGCACTTGATGCAGCACGGCGTGAATGGTGGATGTCTTGTTCTTGAGCCGGTGGTGCAGCTCGTCGACCAGGAGCTTGCGATACTGCTCCTCCTGGGTGAGCCGCCGGGCGATCTCGCGCTGCTTGGCGGCCAGGCGCCGGTAGTGATCGACGCCCCAGATCACCAGCAGCGCCACGACCATATACATCGCCATCAGCGCGAGCCGGGCGCCATCGGCCGGACCGCCGCCAAAATCGAGCGTCAGGCCGAGCGCCGCGCCTGCGATCGCCGTCGCCAGGCCGACGCCCGATCCGCCCATCGCGGTGGCGAAGAAGACGGCCGGCAGGTAGGGCGTGAAGAACACGTCGGGCCGCAGATGCGCCATGCCGTAGCGGATCGCCGTGGCTGCGAGCAGGCACATCGCTGCAAACATGCAACTCCATGTCAGGGAAGGCTGCTGCTCGCCGCGCCAGATCCGCTTGATGTCGTCGATGAGTCGCGTCATGGACATCCATGAGCCTCAACTGCGCAACCAAATTAAGGCCGACGTGGCGGTAATTTGTCCGGTTGATGGAGGCCGTCTTGCGTGTGTTGCAACCTGGCGCGCAGGATGATGGTTCCGCGGCGGAACTCAGGCGCTTGTTATTCCGCCGCCCAGAACGAGCACGCAGCAGCAAAGGAAGGAGCAGGGAATGGGACGGTTGGAGGGCAAGGTCGCCGTGATCACGGGCGCGACCAGCGGCATCGGCCTGCGGACGGCGGAAATCTTCGTAGCCGAGGGGGCGAAGGTCGTCGTCGCGGGCCGGCGCAGCGCCGAGGGCGAGGCGCTGGCGAGCAGGCTCGGGGCGAGCTGCGTGTTCCGGCAGACCGACGTCACGGTCGACGGGCAGATGCGGGCATTGATCGATGGCGCGGTCGAGCGCTTCGGCCGGCTCGATTGCGTGTTCAACAATGCCGGCGGTCCGGCGCAGACCGGCGGCATCGAAGGCCTCGACGCCGATCGGTTCGATCAGGCCATGGCGGTGCTGGTGCGCAGCGTCATGCTCGGCATGAAATACGCCGCGCCCCACATGAAGCGGCAAGGCTCCGGCAGCATCATCAACAACGGCTCGATCGCCGGCCGGCACGCCGGCTTCTCCACCTCGGTGGTCTACAGCACGGCGAAGGCGGCGGTGATCCATCTGACGAAATGCGTGGCGATGGAGCTCGGCGAATCCGGCGTGCGCGTCAACTCGATCTCGCCCGGACTGATCGCCACCGGCATCTTCGGCAAGGCGCTGGGCCTGTCGACCGAGGCGGCCGAGAAGACGCCGGAGACGATCCGCAACGCCTATGCCACGGCGCAGCCGATTCCGCGTGCCGGCCTGCCCGACGACATCGCCTACGCTGCGGTGTTTCTCGCCAGCGACGAATCGAGCTTCATCAACGGCCATGATCTCGTCATCGACGGCGCCATCACCGGCGGCCGCAACTGGAGCCAGCAGCAGCAGGGCTATCAGGCGATGCGCAAGCTGCTGGGGGATGCGGTGGAGTAGGGGACGGCGAAGTATACATTTCGTCATGCCCGGACATCCACGTCGCTCATCCGCGCGTTGCAGCAGGATGGATGGCCGGGTCAAGCCCGGCCATGACGAGGAGGAAGACGAGGGGGAAAGAGTCCGCAACAAACCAAGATCCTTGGCGCCCTCGCTGCATCAATGCGCGCGGGTCATACCGCCTTCAGCATCACCTTCAGCCCGTCGCGCGGTTTCGGGATCGGCCAGACCTGCCAGTTGGGCTGATAGCCGGGGGCGAAGGAGACCTCGAGGTTGGCGAGGAAGTGCCGCGCGAAGCACTTCACCTGCATGTAGGCGAAGTGCAGGCCGAGGCACATGTGCGCGCCGCCGCCGAACGGCACCCAGGCGAAGCGGTGGCGGCCGCGCTGGGCCTCGTCGGTGAAGCGCATCGGGTCGAACCGCTCCGGCTCCGGCCAGATCTCCGGCATGTGATGGGTGTACATCGGGTTGATGCCGACGCCGGTGCCGGCGGGAATCGCGTAGCCCTTGAAGGTGAAATCCCGGATCGGCCGGCGCGGCAGCGACGGCACCGGCGGCATCAGCCGCAGGGTCTCCTGGAACGCCATCTCGGTCAGCTTCATCTTCTCCAGATGCTCCGAGTTCATCGGTTCGTCCTTGGCGAGGCCGAGGCTCGTCACCTCGTCGCGCAGCTTCTGCTGCCACTGTGGATGCGCGGCGAGCTGGGCGACGAAGGAGGTCAGCGACGAGGTCAGCGTGTCGTGCGCCGCCATCATCAGGAAGCTCATGTGGTCGACGATGTCCTGCGTCGACAGCAACGCGCCGTGGTCATCGGTGGCGCGGCACAGATGCGAGAACAGATCGTCGCCATCGCCTTTCGCACGTCGCAACGGGATCTGCTCGGAGAAATAGGCGACGATGCGCTGCCGGCCCTTGACCCCGCGCGCCATCTGCGTGCCTGGCAGCGGCCTGCGGATCGGCGCCACCGAGGCCGCGACCATGTCGACGAAGGCGCGGTTGATGGCGTCGACCTCCGGCCCGATCTCGGTGCCGAGGAAGGACGTCGCGGCGAGGTCGAGCGTGAGCTGCTTGATCGCCGGATAGAACAGCATCTCGCCCGGATTTGCCTTCCACTGCGCGATGCGCGCGGCGATGCCGCGGTCGAGGCCGGCGAGATAGGACTTCATCGGCCCGGCCTTGAAGGCGACGGACAGCGCCTTGCGGTGCATGCGATGCTCGTCGAAGTCCAGCAGCATCAGGCCGCGCGGAAACAGCAGGTTGAGGATGTGGCCCCAGCCATGCGCGGAGGAGAACAGCTTGGCCTGGTCGAACAGCACCAGCTCGTTGGCCTCGGGGCCGAGCAGCACGACGTTGACCTCGCCGAACATGTGGGTGCGGTAGACGGGGCCATACTTCCTGGCGTTGCGCTCGACGTGACCCTTGGGGTCGGCGAGGGTCTCGAATGTCTTGCCGATGATCGGCCAGCCTTCGTCGCCGGGGATATGGGTCAGTGAGTTGCGCCGCGGCGAGGTCAGGCGGAACGATGGCGTGGCCACACTTTGCATCGACATCAAGGAGGCTCCGTTTTCGAGGCGGCGGGGCGCGGCGACGCGCCGGCACATCATTGAAGGGCGGTTGCAGCCATCATGCAATACGCTGCGTTATTTCGTCTCGGTGTAGTTGTGCTGCATCGCACGCGTTGGCGATCTCGCGACGCGCTTCATGCGTCCGAGTCCTGCTGGACTTGCTGCCCCCCAAGCAGAGGGCACGGGGAATGCCGGGCGCTGGCCGCACCCATGGCCCGCCTGCAGAAAAAAATGCAGGCGGCAGGTACCACAGGTTCAGCCGAGGCATCCCGGCATTCCCCGCGCGATGGTTTTCACGGCTGCTTCGCGTTCTCCCCGGTGCGCCGGGCTTTTTGGCCACCGTTGCCTGCGCGACGCGTGAGCGCCGCTGCAAGCGTAACACCAGCATCGGGGTGCCAGGACCACGCGACTTGACCGTGCGCATCGCCGCCGTTCGTCCGCGCGGGACAACCACGCTGCGACATCGACACGCCCACCGCATCCCGCCTCAACGTTCGTGACGACCCGCGAAGCGCCCCTCTTAATCGAGACGGGACTGCGTTAAGGTATGCTTGATTCGGAAAAACGAAAGCAGAATATTTTTGCGCGCAGGACTGGACAGGGATGATGTGATTGAGGTGTTTCGTGAAATGAGTTTTTCGGCGCGCACCGCTTCATGGTGATGAGCCTGTGATCGACAGGCCGGCGCGGTGCGGTTTCGCCTTCTCAAAGGCGCTTTGCTGGAAGCGATTTGCCCGTCGGCCCCGACGGTCGCCAATACGTCCTGCTGTCGCTCGCCGGTGATGCCGCGATTTCGGCGGTCAATCCGCGCAGGGTCAGCGGATCATCTTTCGAGGCGGGCAAGCCTCGCCGCAGGCAGAAGCCGCCACGCGTTCCGACCTGGAGCCAAGTCCATCAGCCGCCCGATTTGTTGATCTTCTTCACCTTGGCGTCGGTTGCCTCGATCGAGGCCGCCAGCTCCAGGATCGCCTTCGCCAGGAGGTCGGCGGCCTCCTTGGGGTCCTGCGAACGTTCGGCGCGCAGCGCGTAGTTCTTGGCTGAGGAGAGCGACATTTGCGACCTTTCTCGCGGAAAAACCTGCCGGGTCGAGACGGCGGGCTGCCTGGCGCATCCTACGCGCGAGCGGTCCCCCGCAGACCGTGCGCGATTGGCGGCGAACATGGCAGGCCGGGGTTAAGAAAATCCTCGTGACGCCCGATCGCCGATGCGTCCTCGGCTGCGCGCGTAGCCGCGTCGCGCACGCGTCCGTTCGTCCCAAGGCGGCTATTTTCAAAGTGCGACGCCATGACGGTAGGCGAGTTTCGCGTGGCCGTATATCCGTGTGCCCCGCCGCGTCACCTCAAGGGCGATCTGATCGCGGTCGATTCGGGTCATCAAGACGCCGAGGCAGTCATATCTCGCCGCTCCAATGTCGCGGCTGGTTTCGACGTGGAGCTGTAGGCGAGCCGGGTCTGGGCCGAAGTTGCGCACGATCGCGTCGTCGCCATAGAATCGCTTGATCGTGTCCTTGATGAAAATGATTTCATCAGCAGACACGGGGGCGGGCGGCCGTGGAAAGCATTGAGGTTTGGCAGCAGGCATGCCGCTCAAAGTAGCGCCCGGGCAGTTTGGAGCCAAGCCTCGCCGGCCCTATGGTTTGACGGTGCTCACGCTCATCGGCGAGCGCATGACAGTGCGCGTCAGGACCAGCCGCGCCTCAGAACTTGTAGGCGAGGCCGATCGTCGCCGTATGAGTTCGCGTCGTCACGTGCGCGGTGAAGCGGTCGTCGAACCCGACCCCGACGCCGCCGGCGACGAAGAAGGGCTGAGTCCAGGTGCCGAAATCGGCGTAGCGGTAGTCGGCCCGCACCAGCCAGCGGCCGCCGATCATGTGCTCGATGCCGCCGCCGACGGTCCATCCGACCCGGGTCGAGGCGTAGGTCTCATCGTGCGGACTGCCGAAGCAGAACGGGTTGCCGGGAACGATGGTGCAACTGGCGTTCAGCTCGAGGCGCTGCCATGCCACGCCGCCGCTGCCATAGACCAGCGTAGATGGCGCGATCAGATAACCCAGACGGGCGCGCACGCTGCCGTCCCATGTTTCCTTCACCGAGCCGGACGGAAGGCCGACCAGCGGGATGCCGAAGAACAGCCCGGCCGTGCCCGGCAGCGCACTCGCCCGCTTGGTGTTGTCGGCCCAGCCGAAGTCGCCCTCGACGCCAGCCACCCATGACGGAGCGAACTGCCAGTTGACGCCGAGATAGCCACCGATCCTGGCGGCGACGCTGTCCATCGCCCCGCCGGTGCCGGCCGTCGGCACGAACACGCCGGCACCGAAGTTCGGGGAGATGTCGCTGGTCCGCCAATCATTGTCCGCCCAGCGGGCGCCGACCGACACGCCGGCATAGACGCCGGTCCACGACGGCGCGGCGACAACCGGCGGTGCCTTCACCGGCAGGTCGGCCGCCTTCGCCGCTCCCGCCAGCGCGATGCTCGCGAACGCGAACGCAATCGCCGCTACTCCAGATTTCGTCATGCTTTGCCCTAGCGCGCGACGTCGATTCGACATGGTTGCGGCACCATCGCCGGTTGCATCGAACGCGGCAATTGCATCGCGATCGGCTGAGCCAAAAAGTTCGCGGTGTTGCTGGTGGGATACGTCGACTTGGCCGAAGCGACGTTGGACGGTCCACCCCGCCCGAGGTCGGCCCCCGCGTCCTCTTGACCCGTAAATCCACGGAGCCAAATGTTTACCACCCGGCCATCGGCCTCATCTAGCAACGGCCAGACCTGACGTCTGGTCAGCAGACAACGAGGGCAAGGGCATGAGCAATCAGTTGCTGGTGATCGAGGATGCCGAGGTGCATCTGTCGATCCTGCGCAAGATCGCCGCGCAGTGCGGCTACGAGGCGACCTGCGTGACCTCGGTCGGGGCTGCGGCGGAGGTGCTGCGCCAGCGGACCTTCGACTGCATCACCCTGGATCTGTCGCTCGGCGATCGCTGCGGCGCCGATATCCTGCTGCTGCTCAACGAGCTGAAATCGCGCACGCCGGTGATCTTCATCAGCGGCGCCGAGGACGCCACGCGCGAGGAGCACGTCCGGCTCGCGACCGTGCTCGGGCTCGTCGTCTATCCGCAATTCCAGAAGCCCGTCGACCTGCCGGCGCTCCGCGAGACACTGAAGCAGATCGCGACCATCGCCGACTGCGGGAAGCTGGTCGCGGCGGTGAGGTAGGCGCGGCGGGCGGCGAACGGCGCTTCCTCCTCGTTGCCCCGCACACCGTCATTCCGGGGCAAGGCCGCAGGCCTTGAACCCGGAATCTCGCTGTCGTCTTGCGGGCATTTCAACAATCTCGGGATTCCGGGTTCAATCGCCAACGCGCCGCCGCTTCGCAACGGCGCATTGACGATTGCCCCGGAATGACCGTGCTACGCGGAGCGCGGACGTCACCCGCGCTGCTTCGCCGCGGCCTGCTGCAGGTCCGGCGCATTCACCGCGGGAATCGCGACGCGGCCGGGTCCCGTCTGCGACAGCGCCGCGGCGGCCTTGTCGTTGTCCATGATCTTGGCCATCACGGCCTGGCCGGCGCGCTCGAAGATGGCGCGGTTCTCGATGACGAATTTCTGCGAGCGGCGCAGCCCGTCGATGTAGCCGTTGATCTCCGGCACGACGTAGCGCGCGACCATGTCCCAGCTGCGGCGCGTGTTCTCCGGATTGGCCCAGTCGTGCACGAAGCCGATGATGGCGCCGACACCGCCGGACACTTGCATCAGGTTCTTGATCGTCTTGACGAGGTCGTCGGGCGTGCCGATCGTCGACGCCGCGCCGTCGACGAAGGCGGTCTTGTCGACGGCTTCATCGGGCGAAGAGAACGGCTTCAGGCCCGGCCGCATCAGGGTGCCCACGGTATACTCGTTGTGCCAGCGCATCAGCCCGGGGCCGGCCTCGCGGCGCGCCTGCTCGCGCGTCTCGGCAATGTGCCAGGACAAAAGCACGCGCCAGTTCGCGCGGCTCACGCTCGTGCCGTGCTTCTTCGCAGCATCCTCGGCGAACTCCCATTGCTGCGGCAGCGCCATCAGGCCCTGCGTCGACATCGAGCCGAGCGAGATGATGCCGATGCCGTATTTGCCCGCGAGCGTCATGCCGGACGGCGAGATCTGCGATGCCACGACGAACGGCATCTCCTCCTGCAAGGGGAGGATCTGCAGCGCTGCGTCATTCATCGTGAACCAGTCGCTCTTGGCGGTGACGCGCTCGCCGTTGAACAGGCGACGGATGATCGCGATCGCCTCGTCCTGACGGTCGCGCTGCGTCATCGGATCGATGCCGAGCGTGTGGGCATCGGAGGCGAGCGCGCCCGGGCCCGAGCCGAAGATGGCGCGGCCGCCGGTCATGTGATCGAGCTGCACCATCCGCTGCGCGACGTTGTAGGGATGATGATAGGGCAGCGAGATGACGCCGGTGCCGAGTCTGATGCGCTTGGTGCGCTCGCCGGCTGCGGCGAGAAACATCTCGGGCGAGGCAATCATTTCCCAGCCGCTGGAATGATGCTCGCCGCACCAGAACTCGTCATAGCCGAGCTCGTCGAGCTGAGAAACCAGATCGAGGTCGCGGCGGAATTGCAGCATCGGATGCTCGCCGATCGGATGATGCGGAGCGAGGAAAGCGCCAAATTTGAGCCGCGCCATGTGTGTTTTCTCCCAAGCGGAATTCGTTGTTGCTTGCCGATCAGGCTAGTTGGCGCCTCGGTGTGAGGCAATCATCTTGCCGCGCACGGCGACCGGTGCATGGCTGCCATTTGTTTGTTTACTGATCGCCGATCGGTGCTCACACTTCATTCGCGCGGAGCGATTCGCCATGTGATGAAGAATGATGCCGTCGAGCGCGTGGTGCGGGTCTTGCTGGTTGCGGCGCGCCTCGCTCTCACGTTCGCGGCGATTGACGTGCCCCGCGGTTCGCGTTTCGGTGATTGCTGCGTGAAGTGCCGCCTCGGCGTGGCATTTAGATCGCAGCAAGAACGAAATTCGCAATCAAATTGCTGAGGTCCGCAGTCTCGCGGGCTTTTTCTTTTGCACTGCAGCAACCATCTGGGTGATGGTGGATTGTCTACCCGCTGACGTGAATACGTGAATGCCTAAGGAGCTTGCCGTTGTCCCTCGCTGAAAATGTTGAGTACTTGCGACGGCTGCGCGAGCTGAACAGCATCACCGGATTTGCCGATTTTCATCGTCAGCCGCGTCGCGCCCCGGAGACTCCGCTGATCGAGATCGAGCATTTCGGCACCAATCCTGGGCGCCTGAAGATGTTCGCCCATGTGCCGGCGCAGCGTCAGCCGCTGGCGCCGCTGGTCGTCGTGCTGCATGGCTGCGGGCAGGGCGCCGCCGAGTACGATCTCGGCGCCGGCTGGTCGACGCTCGCCAAGCATTTCGGCTTCGCGCTGCTGTTGCCGGAGCAGCAGCGGGTCAACAATCCGCAGCGCTGCTTCAACTGGTTTCAGTCGGAGGACATCACACGTGGCCAGGGCGAGGTCGCCTCGATCCGTGAGATGATCGCGCGCATGGTGGCGGACTATGCCATCGATCCCAGGCGCATCTACGTCACCGGCCTGTCGGCGGGCGGCGCGATGACCATGGCGCTGCTCTCCGCGCATCCCGAATTGTTCGCTGCCGGCGCCGTCATCGCCGGGCTGCCGTTCGGCACCGCGCGCAGCATGCGCGACGCGATCCTGCAGATGCGGATGCCGCCGGCGCGCCCCGCCGGCGAGCTCGGCGATCTCGTTCGCCGTGCCTCGAACCACCGCGGCAAGTGGCCGAAGCTGTCGGTGTGGCACGGCACAGCGGACTACACGGTGCATCCCGACAATGCGGGCGAGATCGTCAAGCAGTGGCTGGACCTGCACCATCTGCCGTTGGCGCCAATGGCCGCAGCCGAGGTGAACGGCTATCCGCATGAGCAATGGTGGAATGCCGACGGCGAGACCGTCGTGGAATCGTTCACGATTTCCAACATGGCGCATGGCACGCCGATCGGGCTCGCGGCCAACGACAAGCGCTATGGCAAGGCCGGACCGTTCCTGCTCGAGGCCGGCATTTCCTCGTCCTATCACATCGCGAAATTCTTCGGCGTCACCGATTGGATTCGTCCGCTCAAGGCGGCCACGACGTCGCCGAGCACGAAGCTGATCCCGCAGGTGTCGCCGATCTCGGCGGTGCCGGCCTTGACCAAGATCTTGCGACGCGCGGCGGACGCCCCATCCCCCGCTGCGGAGCCGGTCGACGTCAAGCCAGCCGAGATCAAAGTGGTCGAGCCCCGAATGTCGCCGACCGGCATGTTGCTCTCTGCACCGGGATCCGCTGCTGTCCCGCAGCCCAAGGTCGCGTCGGAGTCGCCGGCATCCGAGTCGCGGAAAGCGGCCAAGCCCAGGCCGGACCAGAAGCCGGAGTCCAAGCCCGTGGCCGTCTCCAAGCCCCCAGAGCCGAAACGGCTGGAGTCGTCGACCGGCGAATCTTCGATCAACGGCAGTGGCGTGACCGCCAAGCCGCGGCGCCGGACCATCAACGTCGCCGCCGTGATCGACCGTGCCCTGCAAGCGGCCGGCCTGAAGTAGACGCTCCGCAGCCGTTCAGGGCTCGCGCGCGAGGGACGTGCGGGTCAGACGGTCCCCGTCAGGAACGGGTTCGTCATCCGCTCCTGGCCGAAGCTCGATCCGGCGCCATGGCCGCAGATGAAGCCGACGTCGTCGCCGAGCGGCAGCAGCTTGTCCTTGATCGAGCGGATCAGCGTGTCGTGGCTGCCGCCGGGCAGGTCGGTGCGGCCGACCGAGCCGTTGAACAAGACGTCGCCGACATGGGCGAAGCGCATTTCCTTGTTGAAGAACACGACACTGCCCGGCGAATGGCCGGGGCAGTGCAGGATATCGAAGACGAGCTCGCCGATCTCGACCGTATCGCCTTCCTCGAGCCAGCGGTCGGGCGTCACGTCGCGCACGCCCGTGATGCCGAAGCGCGCGCCACTGGCGACGACGTTGTCGAGCAGGAATTTGTCGGCGACATGCGGCCCCTCGATCGGCACGTTCAGCTGATCGCGCAGATCGGCCGCGCCGCCGACGTGATCGATATGGCCATGCGTCAGCCAGATCTTCTCCACGGTGACATTGGCCTGCGCGATCGCCGCCTGGATGTTCGGCACGTCGCCGCCGGGATCGATCACGATCGCCTTCTTCGTCGCCTCGCACCACAGGATGGTGCAGTTCTGCTCGAACGGCGTCACGGGCACGATCATCGCGCCGGCCTTCGCCCTGGTCTGGTTCTGCTCGGTCATGGCGCCAGCATGCCGATTTTTCGCAATGCGCCAAGTGAAAAACACCTGCGGGCGGCGGCTCGACGTTCCGGCCAGGGTGACCAAGGCGGGGGCTTGTGAACCTGCCGCCGGTTCCTGCGTTGGGCCGCAGGTTGCGAGCAGAAAGCGGTCGACATGGCGGAGCAGGGCGCCTGGTGGCGCGAGGGGATTTTCTACCAGATCTATCCGCGCTCGTTCCAGGACAGCGACGGCGACGGGGTCGGCGACCTCACCGGCATCATCCATCGCCTGCCCTATCTCTTGACGCTCGGTGTCGATGCGATCTGGCTGTCGCCGATCTTCACCTCGCCGATGGCCGATTTCGGCTACGACATCGCCGACTACACCGGTATCGATCCGCTGTTCGGGACGATGGAGGATTTCGACGCGCTGGTGAAGGCCGCGCATGACGGCGGCCTCAAGCTCATTCTCGATCTCGTGCCGAACCACACCTCCGATCAGCATCCCTGGTTTCTGCAGGCGTGCCACTCGCACGACGACCCGCACCGCGACTGGTACATCTGGCGCGATCCCGCCGCCGATGGCGGGCCGCCGAACAACTGGCTGTCCGAGTTCGGCGGCAGCGCCTGGCAGTTCGAGTCCCAGACCGGGCAGTACTACTATCACGCCTTCCTGGCGCAGCAGCCGGACCTGAACTGGCGCAATCCGCAGGTGCGGGCGGCGATCTATGACGTCATGCGGTTCTGGCTGCGCAAGGGCGTCGACGGCTTTCGCGTGGACGTGATCTGGCACCTCATCAAGGACGCCGAGTTTCGCGACAACCCGGCCAATCCCGAATATCACGGCGGAAGGCCGCCGCATGAGCAGATCCTGTCGCGCTACTCCGCCGACCAACCGGAAGTGCATGAGGTCGTCGCCGAGATGCGGCAGGTGATCGACGAATTCGACGACCGCGTGCTGATCGGCGAGATCTACCTGCCGCTGGAGCGGCTGATGACCTATTACGGCAAGGATCTCGGCGGCGCGCATCTGCCGTTCAATTTCGCGCTGCTGTCCGCGCCCTGGCATGCCCGCGAGATCGAGAGGATCATCGCCGACTACGAAGCCGCGCTGCCACCGGGCGCCTGGCCCAACTGGGTGCTCGGCAACCACGACCGGCCCCGGGTGGCGAGCCGTGTCGGACCCGAGCAGGCGCGGGTAGCGGCGATGCTGCTGCTGACCTTGCGCGGCACGCCGACGCTGTATTACGGCGACGAGATCGGGATGCATCAGGTCGCCATCAGCCCGGAGCAGGTGCGCGATCCCTTCGAGAAGAACGTGCCCGGCATCGGCGTCGGCCGCGACGGCTGCCGCACCCCGATGCAATGGAGCGCGCTGCCGCAGGCCGGCTTCAGCCAAGCCGCGCCGTGGCTGCCGGTTGCCGATGACTACATGCATGAGAATGTCGTCAATCTGACCGCCGACCGGCGCTCGATCCTCAATCTCACCCGTGCGCTGATTCGTCTGCGGAAGCAGCACCGCGTGCTCGTCACCGGGTCCTATCGGTCGGTCGCGGCGCAAGGCGATCTCCTGCTCTACCGCCGCGAAGACGACGGCGAGGTGCTGACCATCGCGCTCAATCTCGGCGGCGAGCCGGTTTCCATCGCGATCGAAGCAGGCGGCCTTACCGGCGAGATCCTGCTCTCGACTTGGCTCGACCGCGGCGGCGAACGCATCGACGGCACGCTGGATTTGCGCGGCAATGAGGGCGTGGTCGTCGGCAGGAGGACGTAGCCACGTCCCTGGCGAGGCGGCGGCGCGTCGCAATCGATGTCGTTGAGGCCCGATCGCAGGGCTTCGCTGGACGCCTTCAGCCGTATTGCTCGGGTCTTCCGCGCCGCCGTGTCCTCGGAATTGTTGAGGTTCCCACTGAACGGCGCCATATTGCGCGACAGATGCCGGGGAATCTTCGGCCTTCAAGGAGATGACGTGTACTGGTCTCCGAAACCGGTACTTCGCGGGAGTTCGAACGGATGAATACGCTGCCGCCGACGACGTCTGACAGTCTCACCGCGGCCGTGACCACGATCAATACGCCGCTGCCGGTCCGCATTGGCGAGGCGACGTTGCTGGCCTGCCTCAAAGCCGAGAAACTGGAGCCGAAATGGCGTGTCCACGTGCAGGCGTTCTTTGACGAAATTGATGCCTCTGTGATCCATCATCTCGTCCTCGACAAGGCTGTGACGTTCGAAGAACTATCGAAGGCGATCGACACTTGGCAGGTTGCGGGGTCCGAAAATGAGAGATGGGTCAGGGAAATGGCGGCCTTCGAGGTGGCAAGACCTCATGCAGAAGGCGCTGCTGTCCCTCGATAGCCTGGAGGGCGGCCCTGGGGCGTGGACGTTCGGGGGCGGCACGGCCCTGGCGCAGAGCTTCGATCATCGCATCAGCTACGACGTCGACATCTTTCTGGATTCGAGCGCGGCCCTGAAGCGGCTCGCGCCGAACATGAATCCTGTCACGAAGGCCCTTTGCGATACGTGGCAATGGCCGGGCAAATATCTGAAGCTGATTCTCCGGGACGTGGGTGAAATCGATTTCTTGAATGCGCCCACCTTTACGGATCATCCGACGTATCCGTTGAGCTTCGGCGGCCGGATTATACCGGCGGAGCGACCGGCAGAGATTGCGACGAAAAAGTTGATCTATCGTGCATCGACCTACACGGCGCGCGACACGTTCGACCTTGCCGCGGTCTATCTCTATGATCGTCCGGCGCTCGGCGAGATCGCGCAATCTCCGGCAATGACCCGCGATGTCGTATCGGCCGCACACAATCGTTTGAGCCTGGCAAGATATCAGTTCCAGGCGGAAATGCGCGACCTCATCAATTTGACGGCTCGCGGAGAGCAGTTCGTCGACACCTCCTGCGAAATGGCGTTGGAGGCGCTGGTCGAAATTCAGCGCCTCGTTCACGAACGAGATGCGCAGCCGAGCGGCTGAAGCCGTTCTCCTTGAAGACGCCCGTCATCAGTTGGTCGTCGATCGCCGCCGCGCCTTCCGCCGTTTTTTCACCGGGCTCTTCGTCTCGATATCGCTTCGCCGCAGCAGATAGTCCAATCCGCCGACGCGGTACCAGCGGTAGCCGTAGGGCTCGAGCACCAGGGTGTGGCGGCCGCGGTCGTCGGCCTGGCTGTGATCCTCCGACAGCAGATTGATCAGCAGCTTCCCGCCATCGTCCGGCAGTCCGGCATCGAAGCTGATCTCCCGCGGCTTCTCGTCGAGATTGTGCACGAACAGCACCGAGTTGTTGCGCCAGTCGTAGCGCATGATCAGCACGGCCGGATCCCTGGTCGCGATCACCTCGAAATCGCCCCAGCCGACCTCCGGCACCTCCTTGCGCATGCGGATGATGCGCTCGGTCCAGTTCAGCATGGAATTCGGATCACGCCGCTGCCGGGCGGCGTTGATGTGATCATAGCCATAGGGGCCGTGATCGATCACCGGAGACGCCGGCGCGTCGCTCTTGGTGAAGCCGCCATGCGGCTCGGTCGACCATTGCATCGGGGTGCGCGCGCAATTGCGCTCGGCCAGGCTGAGATCGTCGCCCATCGCGAGCTCGTCGCCATAGCGGATCACGGGCGTGCCGGGCAAGGTGAACATCAGGCTGTAGGCGAGCTCGATGCGGCGGCGGTCGCCGCCGAGCATCGGCGCCAGCCGCCGCCGAATGCCGCGATCGTACAACTGCATGTTCTTGTCCGGGCCGAACGCCGCGAACACCGCCGCGCGCTGCGGCTTGGTCAGGCGTCCCAGATCGAGCTCGTCGTGATTGCGCAGGAACAGGCCCCATTGCGCCGAGGCCGGCCGCGCCTTCGTCTGATAAAGCGCCTCGGCCAGCGGCCGCGTGTCGGAGGCCGCGAGCGCGTAGAACAGATGCTGGTTGACGTGGAAGTTGAACATCATGTGCATGCGGTCGCCGTCGTCGCCGAAATACTCCATGTCGGTTTCCGGCAGCACGTTGGCTTCGGCCAGGATGATCGCTTCGCCCTGGCGCCATTGCAGGAATTCGCGGAAGGTCCTGAGCATGTCGTACTGCTCGACCGGCTTCCTGACATCGGCGCCCTTGGCCGCGATCACGAACGGTACCGCGTCCATGCGGAAGCCGGAGACGCCGAGCTGGATCCAGAAGCCCATGATCTTCAGGATCTCTGCCTGCACCTCCGGATTGGAGGTGTTGAGATCGGGCTGGAAGTCGTAGAAGCGGTGGAAGTACCAGCCGCCCGACTCCTTGTCGCGGGTCCAGGTCGACTTCTGCACGCCGGGAAACACCATCCCCTTGTCGGCATTGGCCGGCTTCTTGTCCGACCAGACATACCAGTCGCGATAGCGCGATTGCTTCGAGCTGCGGGCGTCGACGAACCAGGGATGCCGGTCGGAGGTGTGGTTGACGACGAGGTCGATGATCACCCGGATGCCGCGCTGCTTGCAGCCATGCGTGAACTGGACGAAATCACCGAGCGTGCCGTAGCGCGGGTCGACGCCGTAATAGTCGGCGACGTCGTAGCCGTCGTCGTGCTGCGGCGAGGGCTGGAACGGCATCAGCCAGATCGCGGTGATGCCGAGCCCGTGCAGATAGTCGAGCCGGCGCGTCAGCCCCTTGAAATCGCCGATGCCATCGCCGTCGGCGTCCATATAGGTGCCGACCGACAGACAGTAGAACACCGCGTTCTTGTACCAGAGATCGTCGATCATGGACGGCGCCTCGCTGCGCCGCCCGGCCGGCGGCCGGCTTGTTAAGCGGAAGGCCGGCGTCAGGTTCCGGTTCCCGGGTGATCGGCGGGCTTGGGCGACGCCTGGAATCGGTTATGCTGCGGCAATGGAATCGTCCGCCGCCAGGATCAGCCTCGTTCCCACCGACCGCCGCCAGTCGGAGACGGCGCTGGCGATCGCGCGCGGCACCTCGCGCCTGCTGCGCTCGCTCGGCTTTGCCACCATCAGCGAGCTGCCGCTGCCGTCGGGCCGTCGCGCCGACCTGGTGGCGCTGAACGAGCGCGGCGAGATCTGGATCGTCGAGATCAAGTCGTCGGTCGAGGATCTGCGCGCGGATCACAAATGGGAGGACTACCGTGCCCATTGCGACCGGCTGTTCTTCGCCTTCACGCAGGATCTGCCGTGCGAGATCTTTCCGCAGGACACCGGCCTGATCGTCGCCGATGCCTATGGCGCCCACCTGCACTGCGAGGCGCCTGAGCACAGATTGCCGGCACCGACGCGCAAGTTGATGACGGTACGCTTCGGGCTCGCGGCGGCGCAGCGGATCAACCGGCTGATCGACCCGCAGGGCCACGCGGACCGCTAGACAATCCTCAAATGCGCTCCACTGGACGGGGTTTCCCCGCCTAGGTAGGTGACAGAGGCTCCGTCAGGTCACGAGTCTCGAGATGAGAGACATCAGCATCGCTGAGAACCGATCCGCATCACCGCCGGCCTGGCCGATCGCCGGCAGGCATCGCCTTCAGAAATTGGCGGCGACGAGATCGTAGGAGCCCCGGCTGCCGCGGACATAGAGCCGGGCGGCGGCGGCGCAGATCCGCTCGCGGTTGGAATCGAATGCGGTCAGAAAGCCCGACTCGTCGGGGCGGGCGTCGGGCTGAAGGCGTCTCAACGCACCCTCGTCGACGAAGAACGACGCTTCCATCGCGCTGTCATAGCCCCAGAACCGTACGGCACGTCGCGTGCGGTCATAGGAGCGGCTGTGATTTGGAAACTCAATCATGTGTGTGACCGATCAGGTTCGGAGGACACCGCGGTGAGGGCGGACGTCATCCAAGGGGCGTCGTTCGGCAATGGTCGCCGGCGACAAAGGGGTTGCGCGCATCTCAATCGAAGGCCGACGGCAACTCACCGTGGCGGAAGAAGATCGTCGGCTCATCGTCATAGTCGCCCATGTCGGGATCGCCCGAGGATGAGAACGCGACGACGCCTGCCTTGCTGGACACCAGCCGTTCCGCAGTCCGGAGCGCGCTCGCTTCCGTCTTGCAGGCGATCGGCGTCTCGGCTTTCGCGCGTCCGCCCCGGCCGGCGCTGAACGCCTGAACGACATAGATCGTTTCGCGCGCCATGTTCTGTCCTTTGGGCTGTCTACCGGTCGGCCGCGTCGTCGCTGCTTGCGCGCGGCCTTGATTGCGCACGGCCTTGCGTGCGGGAGACCATCCAGACTGATGAGGACCGGAAATCCCCTAGCGCTTCTTCTTGTCGCTGGAAAAATCCGGCTGCCATGCTCCGGCCTTCTGGCTCGGCGCTGCGGCAATGCTCTTGGGCTTTTCCTTCTTGGGTTTCTTGGCTTCGCGATTGCCTTTTTGCTGACCTTTGGCCATGTCGGTCTCCTCGACTCGGGTTGGAGCTGGTTCAACGCATCGGACGAGCGCCCCGTCGATCCTGCGTGCGCAGCGTCACTGCCGGTCGGCCGGGCGGCCGTCGTCCACCGGTTGCCGATGCGGGCGCCGCGGTGGTCGGATCTACGAATGCAGTGCGGCAACTGCGAGCGCGAGAAGGATCAGCAGAAGCGGCACGATAATGGGTGGAACGATCCACTCGCTCAGACGAAACTGCGGCATTGGCTACCCCTCGCGTGGTTTGCGGCGGGAGCGCTCGTGACCCTCAGTCACCGGTGAATGCCGTCGGAATGGCGGTGATCGCCATTGATACACCCTGGCTCCTGCAATAGCGAGCACCAAAGCGCAGCGACACGGTCCGATGACGCCACGCCGCTCATCACGTCGTGCTGATGAGAAAGCGGTGGCTATTGCCGGCCGCAAGGCGCATGCTTCGAAAGACTTCGAAGTCGCGACAGCGACAGCCGTTGCGAAAGGTAGGCGCAGATGAGCATCCGCTCGCGGCGCGAATTCGTCACATTCAAACACCCGTTCCGGATCAGGAGCATCGAGCGTCTCTTGCCCGAGGGCACCTACGAGGTGGTCACGGACGAGGAACTGATCGAGGGATTGTCCTTTGCTGCCTACCGCCGGGTTGCGACAATGATGATGGTCCCGGTCGCCGGTTCGCGCTCCGCTGCCGTCGAGATGCTGTCCATCAGCTCGGTCGATCTTGCAGACGCGCAGCGTGTCGACGCGAGTGCGTCGGATGACTGACGAGCCGCTCGATCTCGACAGGCACCGCGGGATGAGCGCGCAGAAGGCCGTGGACCTCCGTCGCGCGTTGGCAGAGGCCGAAAGTCATGCGCGGGAGCTGCGCGATCGGCAGGCTGTTCTCGAGCAGCACCTGCTCGCCAACGCGGCCGAGTCGTGGCCGGAAGCCGCCGCGAAGGCGCGCTATCTCCTGAACATCTACGCCGCGAGCCTTGCGGAACAGGATACCAGGCATCGGGAGCTGATCGCTGCTGTCCTGGCCGATTTCTCCCGGCTGACGGGGGAGAGCTGACGTCGGGCCGGCGCATCGTGGCGCCTTCCAGATCCACCTGTGAATCCGCCCGCGCCCGATTCAGGACCGTTGCCAGCGCGCGACAACATCCGCTCGTCCCGGCCTCCTGGCAATTTCCCCGGCTCTGCCCGACAATTGCCCCGCATGGGGCGCAACATGCCGGAACATTTTTAAGGCTCGAGCGGTATCCAGCCCAGGGGTGCGGACAGGGACGACAGATGCGACGGGTGGTCTTGGCGTTGACACTGCTCTTCGCGACCGGAGTCCGCGCGGAGGAAATGGCGTTCTACGTCCTGGGCGTGGGCGCCGATTCCTGCGAGCGCTTCATCGCCGCCGCCGAGGAGCAGCCACCCGGCACCTACAAGGCCATCACCAGTGGCGACGGCCCCTACGTCAACGCCATCTCAAAATATCAGCAGTGGATGATGGGCTACGTGTCCGCCATCAACGCGGATCGCGGCGATGAGGGCCGGCAGATCAAGCTCGATCTGACCGAGGTCGACAGCTGGATGCGCAATTGGTGCAGCCGCAACCCGCGGCGCACCGTCTTCCATGCGTTGCAGGCGTTCGTGAAGTCGCATTGACCCGCGGCGAACAAAAAATCCGCCTATTTCGGTGCGCGCTTGGCGAGGATGCGCTGCAGGGTGCGGCGGTGCATGTTGAGCCGGCGCGCCGTTTCCGAGACGTTACGGTTGCACATCTCATAGATGCGCTGGATATGCTCCCAGCGGACACGGTCGGCCGACATCGGATTCTGCGGCAGCTCGGATTTTTCGCTGGTGGTCGACAGCAGCGCTGCAACGACGTCATCGGCATCGGCCGGTTTGGCGAGATAGTCGACGGCGCCCATCTTCACCGCCGTCACGGCGGTGGCGATGTTGCCGTAGCCGGTCAGCACGATGGCGCGCGCTTCGGGACGCTTGCGCTTCAGCGCCGACACCACGTCGAGGCCGTTGCCGTCGCCCAGCCGGAGGTCGACCACGGCGAAGGCCGGCGCCGCCTTGCCGATCTGTGAAATACCTTCGGCGACGCTCTCGCAGGAGGTCACCGTGAAACCGCGGGTCTCCATGGCGCGCGACAGGCGCTCCAGGAACGGCTTGTCGTCCTCCACGATGAGGAGAGAGCGGTCCGGATGGTTCGTCAGTTCGGCGATGGCGCCCACGGTCATATCCTTGAGAAGAAGGCTCGATGGTTGCGAGACGATCTGGTCCATCCTCATATGGTCTGCCGAGTCGCCGCTGCCAAGATCGCGGGTTGCCGCAGTCTGCGGCGTGACGCCGCGCGGGGCCGGTTTGCTGTATGCCAGGACCGCGCCAGCGGCGGCTGCCCCGGAGGTTTCATTCCGGCTCCGCCTCGCCATCATCGTCCTCGCTGGCCTCGAAGCGCCGCCGCGGCCAGACGATCTGGACCACGGCGCCATGGTCGGGGAAGGTGCGGTTGCTGAACGAGACCTTGGCTCCGGTCCGCTCCAGCAGGGTGCGGGCGATGAACACGCCGAGCCCGAGGCCGCCGCCCTGGTTACCTCCCGGGCCGTCCTCGACGCTGGGCCGGCGTGACAGATAGGGCTCGCCGATCCGCTTCAGGATATCAGGCGCAAAGCCGGGGCCGTCGTCGGACACCACGATCTCGACCGTCTCGTTGTTCCACCAGGCGTTCACCTCGACGGCGTTGCGCGCGAAATCGACGGCGTTCTCCAGGATGTTGCCGACGCCATAGAGGATTGCGGGGTTGCGCGAGCCGACCGGCTCCTTGGCCGCGGTGACCGCGACGCGCACCTTGATGTCGACGCCAAAGTCGCGATGCGGTGCGACCGTCTCCTCGATCAAGGTCGACAGCTTCATCCGGTCGTACATCGACCCGATCGAGGACAGCTGGGTGATCTTGCCGAGAATGTCGCGGCAGCGCTGCGCCTGCTCGCGCAGGGTCTTGATGTCGGAGGTGACCTGGCTGTTGTCCTGCAGGGCGCGCTCCAACTCGCGCGAGATCAGCACGATGGTCGCGAGCGGGGTGCCCAGCTCGTGCGCGGCGGCCGCCGCGAGGCCGTCGAGCTGGGTGAGGTGCTGCTCGCGCGCCAGCACCAGCTCGGTCGCCGCCAACGCGTCCGACAGCTTGCGCGCCTCCTCGGTCACCTGGAACGCATAGAGGCTGGTGACCCCGATCGCGAGCGCGATCGAGAGCCAGACACCGAACAGATAGATCGGCGGGAAGATCAGCGGCTCCTCGCCTTCCCACGGCAGCGGCAGATGCATGAAGAACAAGGCGGTGGCGCAGGTGACGGCGAGCAGGCCGAGCATGATCGTCAGGCGGACGGGGAGGGCGGTCGCCGAGATCAGCACCGGGGCGAGGAACATGTAGGAGAAGGGATTCTCCAGCCCGCCGGTGAGATAGAGCAGCACCGTCAGCTCGATGATGTTGAGCGCGAGCAGGCCGCCGGCGTGGGCCGGCTCCAGCAACTGCATCGGGTTGAAGGCGATCTGCAGGCCGAGATTGAGCAGCGCCGAGATGCTGATCACCGCGAGACAGGGCACCACTGGCAGGTCGAACTCCAGGCCCTGCACCACGATGAAGATCGCGCTCAATTGACCGAGCGCGGCCAGCCAGCGCAGCCGCAGGATGGTGTCGAGCCGGACGCGCTGTCGCGGATGGCGATAGTCGGTGTCGGGCGTGTCGATGATCAGGGCGTCGTCGGTCATGACGGGAACCTAATGCCGCGCAAGCACGGCGACAAATCTGGCCCGCCGTTGGTGGCCTGTTGCGGTTTGCGGCACAATGCCTCAATGAACCCCTCCCATGACGCAAGATGACGCAGTGCCGACCCTCTCATCCGATTCCAGCTCGGTTTCCCCCGCGATTGCCGTGTCGCGGCTGACCAAGGTCTACAAGACGACGACCGCTGTCGACGGCGTCTCGTTTGCGATCCGCCGGGGCAGCATCACCGGGCTGCTCGGCGGCAACGGTGCCGGCAAGACCACGACGATTGCGATGATCATGGGGCTGGTGCAGCCGACCTCGGGCGAGGTCGCCGTGCTCGGCCACAGGATGCCGGACGAGGCTGCGGCCGTGCTGGGGCGGATGAATTTCGAGAGCCCCTATGTCGACATGCCGATGCGGCTCACGGTGCGGCAGAACCTCACCATCTTCGGCCGACTCTATGCGGTGGACCACCTCAAGGAGCGGATCGCCGAGCTCGCGGCGCAGCTCGACCTGAGCGACTTCATCGATCGCGCCAATGGCAAGCTCTCGGCCGGGCAGAAGACCCGCGTGGCGCTGGCGAAGGCGCTGATCAACGATCCCGAGCTGCTGCTGCTGGATGAGCCGACGGCCTCGCTCGATCCCGACACCGCCGACTGGGTGCGCGGCCATCTTGAGCGATACCGACAGCGCCGCGGCGCCACCATCCTGCTCGCCTCCCACAACATGCTCGAGGTCGAGCGTCTATGCGACCGCGTCATCATCATGAAGCGCGGCCGCATCGAGGACGACGACAGCCCGGCGCAGATCATGGCGCGCTACAACCGCTCGACGCTCGAGGAGGTCTTTCTCGACGTCGCCCGCGGCCGCGACCGGGAGGCGGCGCAATGAACGATCTTTCGCTCCGCATCGCCCCGCACCGGATCGGCGCGATGATCCTGCGCTACTGGTATCTGCTGCTGTCGTCCTGGCCGCGGCTGCTGGAGCTGATGTACTGGCCGACCTTGCAGATCATCACCTGGGGGTTTCTGCAGACCTACATCGCCGCCAATGCCGGCTTCTTCGCCCGCGCCGGCGGCACCCTGATCGGCGCGGTGATCCTGTGGGACATCCTGTTCCGCGGACAGCTCGGCTTCTCGATCTCCTTCCTGGAGGAGATGTGGGCGCGCAACATCGGCAACCTGATGATGAGTCCGCTGACCCCGATCGAATTCCTGCTGGCGCTGATGACGATGAGCCTGATCCGGCTGGCCATCGGCATCATTCCGATGACCCTGATCGCGGTCTGGTTCTTCGACTTCAACTTCTACAGCATCGGCCTGCCGCTGATCGCCTTCTTCTGCAACCTGATCTTCACCTCCTGGGCGGTCGGCATCTTCGTGTCGGGGCTGGTGCTGCGCAACGGGCTCGGCGCCGAAAGCATCGTCTGGACACTGATGTTCGCGCTGATGCCGCTGGCCTGCGTGTACTATCCCGTTCAGGTGCTGCCGCACTGGCTGCAACTGGTTGCCTGGTCCCTGCCGCCGACCTACGTGTTCGAGGGCATGCGCGCGCTGCTGGCGGATCACGTCTTCCGGTCCGACCTGATGCTGACCGCGCTCGGGCTCAATGCCGCCCTGCTGCTGGCGTCGTTTGCGGCATTCATTGCTCTCTTGCGCAGCGCACGCCGCGCCGGCTCGCTGCTGGCGGCAGGGGAATAATTGCGCTTTTCCCGTGGATTTCCGGGCTTTTTCGTCGCTTTGAGGCACCTTCTCGTACACCACCGCATTGACGCATAATTGCGCATTCGGCAGTATGCTGCGCTGCAGAGAGGTTGAACGAGAATGCCGATAGGTGAGTTTGGCGGTGCACCGCCCCTGGCGTCGGAAGGCAGTCCGGTCCTGACGACGCCGATGTACTGGATGTACGAAATGGCGCATGCCTCGCTCAATCCGGCGCGCGCCGTCACCGACGCCACCAAGATCCTGTTTCAGAATCCGCTCAATCCCTGGGCCCACACCCAGATGGGCAAATCGGTCGCGGCGGCCTGCGAACTGTTCGAGCGCACCACACGCCGCTACGGCAAGCCCGAATGGGGACTCGACGAGACCGAGGTCAACGGCATCCGGACCCCGGTCGAGGTCCGCTCGATCTGGGAAAAGCCGTTCTGCAGGCTGCTCTATTTCGACCGCAAGCTGACCCGCCCCTTGCGCGCGCCGCAGCCCCGGCTGCTGATCGTGGCGCCGATGTCCGGCCATTACGCCACCCTGTTGCGCGGCACGGTGGAAGCGTTCCTGCCGACCCACGAGGTCTATATCACCGATTGGTCCGATGCGCGGATGGTCCCGCTGGCCGAAGGCCGCTTCGATCTCGACGACTACATCGACTATGTCATCGAGATGCTGCGCTTTCTCGGCACCAACATGCACGTCATGGCGGTGTGCCAGCCGGCGGTGCCGGTGCTGGCGGCGGTCTCGGTCATGGAGGCCGAGCGTGACCCGTTTGCGCCGATCTCGATGACCTTGATGGGCGGCCCCATCGACACCAGGCGCAACCCCACCGGCGTGAACAATCTCGCCCAGGAGCGCGGCATCGACTGGTTCCGCAACCACGTCATCACCAAGGTGCCGTTCCCGCATCCGGGCGTGATGCGCGACGTCTATCCGGGCTTCCTGCAGCTGAACGGCTTCATCAGCATGAATCTCGACCGCCATGTCGACGCCCACAAGGCGCTGTTCGCCAACCTGGTGAAGGGCGATGGCGATCAGGTCGACAAGCATCGCGACTTCTACGACGAGTATCTCGCCGTCATGGACCTGGCTGCGGAATATTATTTGCAGACGGTGGAGACGGTGTTCATCAAGCACGCGCTGCCGAAGGGCGAGATGACCCATCGCGGCACCCTGGTCGATCCGTCGAAGGTTACGCGTGTGGCGTTGATGACGGTCGAAGGCGAGAAGGACGATATCTCCGGTCTCGGTCAGACCGAGGCGACGCACGGACTCTGCTCGTCGATCCCGGATCACCGCCGGGTTCACTACGTGCAGCCGGGTGTCGGTCACTACGGCGTGTTCAACGGCTCGCGATTCAAGTCGGAGATCGTGCCGCGCATCAACGATTTCATGTTGTCGGCAGCCGATCCGAAGTCACTGCTCGCCATTGCGGCTGAATGAGCGAAGACGATGGTCACCGCGCCTCCGAATCCGGCTGCGCGGTAACCCTTTGAAGGGACGGTCGAAACCGAAACTCAGGAGTGACTCAAGCAGTGAATGTGGCGTCGCTTCTTGAGCGATGCTTTTGAATTTGAATTCATGTTTTCGGGGGCGCGCGAGGCCCAACTGCTAGGGTGCGGAACCTCCTGAACCCCTGTATGTTGGGCAAATGATTTGTTTTTGCGCCGAGCGCTTTCCCTGGCGGTGGATATGGCAAAATCCGGGCGAGCTCTTACCCCCCGGACTGACAGAAATGGCCACTCGCGCGCTACTCTATCGGCGGCCCGCCGAACCCTCGCGTCTTCTCGTCAAGCATGGCTCGCAAATCTACTCGATTAGATTGCGGCGTCACCGTCGTGCGCGACGTTATACCCTGAGAATTCATCCGTCGGATCGCGAGGCGATCCTCACGATGCCGCCGCGCGGCACCATCATCGAGGCGAAAGACTTCGCGCAGCGTCACGGCGCCTGGATCGCAGCCCGTCTAGGACGTCTGCCGAAGGCGGCGCCGTTCCTGCCGGGCACGTTGGTGCCGCTTCGCGGCGTGCCGCACAAGATCGTGCATCGCGCGGGCGAGCGCGGCACGGTGTGGACCGAGACGCGAGACAGTGGCGAGAAGATCCTGTGCGTGGCCGGCGGGATCGAGCACACTGAACGCCGCGTGCTCGACTTCCTGAAGCGCGAGGCGCGCCGTGACCTGCAGAAGGCGGCCGACGCCTATGCCGAGCAGCTTGGCGTCAAGGTCAAGCGGCTGTCGATCCGCGACCAGTCCAGCCGCTGGGGCTCGTGCACCTCGGCCGGCTCGCTGTCGTTCTCGTGGCGCCTGATCCTGGCGCCGCCCTTCGTGCTCGATTATCTCGCCGCGCACGAGGTCGCGCATCTGATCGAGATGAACCACTCGCCGCGGTTCTGGAAGGTGTGTGGCCGGATCTGCGCCTCGGTCGAGCGCGCCAAGAAGTGGCTCGACACCTGCGGCAACGACCTGCATCGCTACGGCATCGACGATTGAGGTATCGACGACGGACCGCTCGACGATGTGAATCCCAATGGCCCGGCCTTCTGGTCCGGGCCATTTCTTCGTCGGGTTCCAATCTGCAACGATGAGCTCAGAACCCGCCTGCGGACTATCGAATTCTTAAGCCTTCTCGCCTGCAGTCGGAGGATATTGCCCAATTCGGCGGCGCTTTAACGTGGCTGTAACGCTGCGCTCGCCAGATTTACCGCAATCAAACCCAAGGTGACGTCCCAGCGAGCTGCCGGGTCGTTCGCTGCAACCAAAGCGCAGATCGTTTCTCTCGAAACGTGCAGCGCGCCTCGAATCAAACGATGCTTGCAAGCGAGTTCCAACCGGCCGCATCCACACAATTGCTCTCGGCCGCGCTCGACGGTGTTTCCGAGGCGATTCTCTTTCTCGACGCGCAGGGCCACGTCCAGCACGCCAATCGGGCGGCGTCGGTGCTGCTGCGGCGTGAGCCGGCCGCTCTGGTCGGCGTCGACCTCGAAAGTCTGGGTCTGCCCGCGGATCTGATCCCGGCGATCGCGTGCGACGAGACGACCGACGCGCAGCAGGAGGCGGACCAGTCCGACGCCCGCGAAATGACGATGCGCCATGCCGACGGCGGGTGGACCCGCCTCCGCCTGTCGCTGTGCGCGCTCCCGCCGGGCCGGGAGGACCAGCCGGTCCGTTCGCTGCTGTTCATTCGTGACGTGACCACCGAAGTCGACATGCGCGAGCGCAATGCGCTGCTGACGTCGGTCGCCGACCGGACCAACCGGGCCGTCATCGTCACCGATCGCGATCTCAACGTCCTCTACACCAACGCCGCCTTTGCCAGCCTGTTCGGCTACACGCCTGAACAGGCGATCGGGCGCCGCGCCGAGGAGCTGCTGATCGGCCCCTGCACCGATCCCGCCATCGTCGACCGGCTGAGACAATGCCTCGAGGACGACCGTGGCATCGAAGAGGACGTGCTGGTCTACGACAAGGACGGCCGCGAGATCTGGACGACCGCCTATGTCAAGGCGCACCGGACCAAGCGGGGCAAGGTCAGATATCTGTTCGGGCTGCTCACGGACATCCGGGAGACCAAGCAGTTGCGCTCGCTGCAGCAGTTGATCATGGCGTCGCTGGCGTCCGACGTTTCGATCACGACCATCGCCGATCAGCTGTGCCGCCGGGTCGAAGAGCTCGCTCCGGACGCCGTCTGCTCGATCCTGCACGTCGATTCCGACGGGCACGTACATCCGCTCGGCGGCCCCAGCCTGCCGCCCGCTTATTCGGCCAGCCTCGACGGCGTCGCGATCGGGCCGGACGTCGGCTCCTGCGGCACCGCCGCCTATCTCTGCGAGCCGGTGCTGTCGCACGACATCGATAATGATCCGCGTTGGCAACCCTACAAGGCCGGCCCGCTCGCCGCCGGCCTGCGTGCCTGCTGGTCGTCGCCCATCAAGGGTAAGGATGGCCGCGTCATCGGCACCTTTGCCTTCTACTTCCGTGAATGCCGCGGCCCCAGTCCCTGGCACGAGCAGATCGTCGCCGCCTGCGTCCAGCTCGGTGCGCTCGCCATCGAGCGCCAGGAGGTCCGCTCGACGATCTCACAGGTCGCCTATCACGACATGCTGACGGGCCTGCCGAACCGGGCTCGCATCCCGTCGCTGATCGCCGAAGCCATCAAGGCGTGTCCGGACGGCGGACACGTCGCCGTGGCCTTCCTCGACGCCGACAATTTCAAGGACGTCAACGACACGCTGGGCCATGCCGCCGGAGACGAGTTCCTGGTCGGCTTCGCCAACCGCCTGCGAGCGCAGATCCGCCCCGGCGACATGCTGGGCCGGCTCGGCGGCGACGAGTTCGTGATCGTGCTGCAGAACCGCGATGCCCTGGAAGCCTCGCTCGCGGCGGCGCGCATCACCGCCGCGCTGGCGATGCCGCTGACGATCGGCAAGCGCCAGGTGCCGATGTCGGCGAGCATGGGACTCAGCCTCTATCCTGATAATGCCAAGGACATCGAGACCCTGATCAAGCAGGCCGACGCGGCGATGTACAAGGCCAAGCGCGGCGGCCGGGCGACCTACCGCTTCTTCAGCGCCGACATCGACAAGCTCGCCGAAGAACGGCTGATGCATTCGACCGCGCTGCGCGAGGCGATCGCCAGCGAGGCCCTGACATTGCACTATCAGCCGCAGATCCGCACCCGCGACGGCGCGATCCACGGCGTGGAAGCGCTGGCGCGCTGGCACGATCCGGTGCTCGGCGAGGTCTCGCCCGCCAAGTTCATTCCGCTCGCCGAGGAATGCGGCCTGATCGAGCAGATCGGCGTGTGGTCGATCAAGCTGGCCTGCCAGCAGATGGCGTCGTGGCGCCGCGCCGGTCTCGACATCCCCTGCATCTCGGTGAACCTGTCGCCGATCAACTTCCAGAACGTCAACCTGGCGGCGATGGTGGCGCAGATCCTGGCCGCCAACGACCTGCCGGCGAAGATGCTGATGCTGGAGATCACCGAGGGCGTCATCCTCAACGAGCGCGCCACCGTGATCGCGACCATGAACGAGCTGCGCAACATGGGCGTCGGCCTGTCGCTGGACGATTTCGGCACCGGCTATTCGAGCCTGAGCCGACTGGCCCAGCTGCCGATCGACGAGCTGAAGATCGATCGCAGCTTCATGCGCGATTTCGAGAACGACAGCGGCACGCGGGCGATCGTGACCGCGGTCGTGCGCGTCGGCCAAAGCCTCGACGTGGCGGTGGTCGCCGAAGGTGTCGAGACCGAGCCGCAGCGCAAGCTGCTGGCCGAGCTCGGTTGCGATGCAATGCAGGGCTTCCTGTTCGCGCGGCCGATGGCCGCCAGTGCCTTCAGCCGCTGGCTGCTGGACTACAGCGCGCTGCGGGCGAGCCTGATGCTGCGGCAGATCGGGCGCAAACTGGCCCGAGCGTCCGGCGCGGCAACCGCCGAGCCGGCAGCGCGTCCCATCGCCGCAGCCGCGAGCTGAGAAGGGCGCATCCCCTCGCGGATGCGCCTCTCACCTCATCTTCGCCGGCTCAGCGCCTTCCACCGAACAATCGATCCACCAGCCAGCCGTCGAGACCCGCGGCGGCTTCCGGCCGCGCGTTGCCGCGGCTCGGCGGCGCCGAGCGTGCGCTCGGTGCCGGCGCGGATGGCGCCGTGATCTGCGAGGCGATCTGCGCCAGGGTCGGGACCAGGCCCGAGCCCTGCGCGTTCGGCAGCGCCGCGACCGGCACGCCCTGATGCGCTGATCGCATGAAGCGGGTCCAGACCTCGACGGGCAGGCCGCCGCCGGTCGCCTTCTTGGTCGGCGAGTTGTCGTCATTGCCGAGCCAGACGCCGGTGACGAGATGCGCGGTGTAGCCGATGAACCAGGCGTCGCGGAAATCCTGGCTGGTGCCGGTCTTGCCGGCAGCGATCCAGCCCGGGATCTCCGCCTTCTTCGCGGTGCCGGAGATCAGCGTCTCCTGCATCATCTGATTCATCATCGCCGCGTTGCGCGGCTCGATCACCTGCGCCGGCTGCTCGGTCTGGCGCATGTAGAGCAGCTTGCCGTCGAGCGTCCTGATCCGCGTCACCACATGCGGCGAGACGGTGAGGCCGCCATTGGAGAACGGCGCGTAGGCGCCGACCAGCTCGATCATCGACACCTCGGAGGTGCCGAGCGCGATCGACGGGTTGGGATCGAGCTTGGAGGCGATGCCGAGCCGGTGTGCGGTCCGCACCACGTTCTTCGGTCCGACCTCGAGGCCGACGCGCACGGCGACCGTGTTGAGCGACATCGCCAGTGCCTGGGTCAGCGTCACCGGGCCGAAATATTCGCGGGTGTAGTTCTCCGGCCTCCAGCCCTTCAGATCGAGCGGCGCGTCCTGGCGGACCGTGTCCGGCGTCAGGCCCTGCTCGATCGCGGTGAGATAGACGAACGGCTTGAACGCCGAGCCGGGCTGGCGTTTGGCGGTTACGGCGCGGTTGAACTGGTTGTCGGCATAGTTGCGGCCGCCGACCATGGCGCGCACGGCGCCGTCGGGGGTCATCGCCACCAGCGCGCCCTGGCTGACGTTGAACTTGACGCTCTTCGCCGCGAGCTCGTCGATGATGGCCGCTTCCGCCACGCTCTGCAGCTTCGGATCGATCGTGGTCTCCACCACGATCGACTCCTCGACTTGGCCGACGAGGTCGTCGAGCACCTCGCCGATCCAGTCGGCGACGTAGTTGATGGTGCCGGCGCCGGCCGGCTTCACCGCGACGGATGGATGCGCGATCTGGGCCTGCGCCTGGGCCTCGGTGATGAACTTGGCCTCCGCCATCGCCGCCAGCACGGTCTGGGCGCGCTTGGCCGCGCCCTCCGGGTTGCGGTTCGGCGCCAGCCGCGACGGCGACTTGACGAGACCTGCCAGCATCGCGGCTTCGCCGATCGTCACCTGCCGCGCCGACTTGCCGAAATAGCGCTGCGCCGCGGCCTCGACGCCGTAGGCGCCCGAGCCGAAATAGACCCGGTTGAGATACAGCTCGAGGATCTCGCGCTTGGAATATTTGCGCTCCAGCCACAGCGCCAGCTCCGCCTCCTGCAGCTTGCGCGCCAGCGTGCGCTCCTGGGTCAGGAACAGGTTCTTGGCGAGCTGCTGCGTCAGGGTCGAGCCGCCCTGCGACACGCCGCGATGCAGGATGTTGGCGACGACGGCGCGGGCGATGCCGATCGGGTCGATGCCGAAATGCTGGTAGAAGCGGCGGTCCTCGATGGCGATGAACGCCTTCGGCAGATAGGGCGGCAGATCCTTCAGCGCGACGTTGGCGCCGGCCATCTCGCCGCGCTGCGCCAGCATGGTGCCGTCATAGCCCACGATCTCGATCGTCGGCGGCCGCTTGGGGATCTCCAGCGATTGGATCGGCGGCAGATGCGCGCCGGCCCAGATCACGACGCCGACCAGCGCGATCACGCCCCACAGGCCGCAGACCAGCGCCCAGTAGAACATGCGCCCGATCGACATTCCCCAGCGCGACTTGCCGCGTCTCGGCTTTGGTTTCGGTGTCGAGGCCTTCGGCTCGCGCGCCGGCACATCGTCCTCGTCGTCGGGCTCGACCGGCCTTTTCTTTGCAGTCTTTGCAACTGACTTCTTGGGCGTGTCGTCGGAGGGAATGCGATCCTTGGGGTCGAGGCGCAGATCGGCCATCGCGGCCGCAAGACCGAATCGCGGCTCCTTGCGTCCGCCGCCCTGTTTCCGTCCCCGCGCCATACGCAACCCGAGCCCGCGACCCCGCCGTCCGACCACGGTAACGTCCGGAGTTTAAGGGGCAGTTAGAAAGACCTTAACGCGCGATTAGGAGTTTCGCGCCGCTAACGCCGCGTTATGGTTAAGCCAAGGTAAACAACAACAGGCGAGGGAGTTCATGGGCCATATCGATCCCACCAAGGAGGTGTTCGCGCAGTTTCGGGAGAACGACCGCCCGGGGCCGATCCACATGCTGAACCTGGTGCGGCTGCGCAGGGAGGCAGCCTATCCCGATGGACGCAAGGTCAGCGGCGCGGAAGCCTATGCCGCCTATGGCCGCGAGAGCGGCCCGGTGTTCGAGCGCCTCGGCGGCCGCATCGTCTGGCAGGGCCGCTTCGAGCTGATGCTGATCGGTCCGCAGGACGAACGTTGGGACCACTGTTTCATCGCCGAATATCCGAGCGTGCAAGCCTTCGTCGAGATGATCCGCGATCCCGTCTATCGCGAGGCGGTGAAGCATCGCCAGGCGGCGGTCGAAGACTCGCGCCTGATCCGCCACGCCGTGCTGCCGGTGGGCAAGAACTTTGGCGAGGTGCCGGCGGGGTAGGTCTCATTGCATTTCGCGTCTCATTGCATTTGCGAGACTGGTAGTACGGTGTTGCCACACGAAAGGTACGTTCCCTCCCCCCTTGTGGGGGAGGGCTAGGGAGGGGGGTGGCCACGAAGACGGTCGCCCGGAGCTACCCCCCTCCCCAACCCTCCCCCACAAGGGGGGAGGGAGCGCGGCGGTGGACGGCGATAGGGAACGCCAACATCCACGTCGTCGACGCTTGCACGACACATAAGTTTATGCTTATGTGTCGGCATGATCGAGAGTGACATCTTCAGGGCCCTGGCTGATCCGACGCGATACGCGATCTTCGAGAAGCTGGCGAACGGCAGCATGAATGCCAGCGCGCTTCGCGAGGGTCTGACGATCAGCCAGCCGGCGATGTCCCAGCACCTCGCGGTTCTCCGAAGCGCGGGATTGGTGAGGGAAGAACGGCAGGGTCGCTTCGTCAACTATGAGGTCGATCCGGAGGGCTTGGCGCAGATCGCGCGCTGGCTGGCGAAGTACCGTGCCTACTGGCCGTCGCGGGTCGATGCGTTGAAGGCCGTGCTGAAGGACATGGACCAATGACCGATATCAAGGCTGACCTGCAGAGCGACGATCTGGTGCTCGACTACGAACTGGACGCGCCGCCGGAGAAGGTCTGGCGTGCCATCAGCATTCCTGCGCTGCGCGAGAACTGGCTGCCGCGCGGCGACCTCGCCGATGCTGCGCCAATCTCCGCGACGCCCGGCGAAGAAGTCCGCTACCGGATGCGCGACCACGAACCGCCGTTCCTGGAGAGCATCGTGACGTTCCAGGTCATGCCCAATGCCGAGGGCGGCACCAGGCTCAGAATCATTCACGGGTTGGTCGCCACGACGCTGATGCGGCGGACGCCGTCGGCGGCGAACAGCAACAGGCGCAGCCTGATGCGCGCGGCCTGATTCTCCAAGTCACCGACACCTCACTGAAACCGGGAGCTCGCGCATGCGCGACACGATGCAACTCGTCCCTATGGTCATCGAGCAGTCGAGCCGGGGAGAGCGATCCTTCGACATCTATTCGCGGCTGCTGCGCGAGCGGATCGTCTTCCTCAACGGCGAGGTCAACGATACGGTCTCCGCCCTGGTCTGCGCGCAACTGCTTTTCCTCGAGGCGGAGAACCCAAAGCGGCCGATCCATCTCTACATCAATTCACCCGGCGGCGTGATCACCAGCGGCCTGGCGATGTATGACACGATGCAATTCGTCAAAGCACCGGTGCACACGCTCTGCATGGGAACGGCGCGTTCGATGGGCTCGTTTCTTCTGATGGCGGGAGAGCCGGGCGAGCGGACGGCGCTGCCCAATGCAAGCCTTCACGTCCATCAGCCGCTCGGCGGCTTTCAGGGCCAGGCGTCCGACATCCTGATTCACGCGAGGGAGATGGAGCAGACCAAGCACCGCATGATCAGGCTCTACGCCGAGCATTGCGGGCGCAGCTATGAGGACGTCGAGCGCACCCTGGATCGCGATCACTTCATGACCGCGGACGAAGCCTTGCAGTGGGGCTTGATCGACCGCGTCGTCAAGCAACGCGACCTGGGTGACGTCATCAACGACTGATACTCCCTCGACGCGACGGCGGATCCTGCCGCAACAGCCGTCGTCCCCCGCGATGCGGTCGAATGACCGTCGGCGAGCGCACGCAGCGGCGAACGGGCGCAACCCGTGCCGCAATGCAGAACGGGGCCGCGCCATCGCGCAGCCCCGTACCATCGATGTTGACCGCGTCATTCCGGGGCGAAGCGCAGCATCGAACCCGGAATCTCGAGGTTGGTTCGTCGCTGTCGCGACGCCCTGGAACGACGTCGAGTGCAGCTAGCCCGCCGCGCCCTTGTCCTCCAGGATCGGGCCGAACAGCTCCCAGCGCTCGCCGTTGAACTTCATCATCTGCAGTTGCTTGTTGACGCGATAGTCGGTCGGCGAGGTGTTGATCTTCATTCCCGGTAGCGAGAAGTCGCCGGTTACATCCTTCAGCGACGCCGCCTGCTTCATGACGTTCTCGTGCGTCAGGTTGTCGCCGCACATCTGCAGCACGGTGACCAGGAGCTGCGCGGTCGAATAGCCGTAGGTATTGAAGTTCGAGTTCTTGTCACCCTCGGGATAATACTTGGCCATGAAATCGAAATAGCGCTTCAGGCCCGGATCGTCCTTCCACTGCGGGTCGAGCGGATCCTTGCCGTAGTTGACGGAGATGACGCCCTTGGCAGCGTCGAGGCCCGCAGGCTGCATGACCGCGCCGACCGAGGTCGCGTTGATGTCGACAATGTGCACGGGGTGCCAATCGAGCTCATGGAGCTTCTTGATCGCCTGCGCGGCTTGTTTCGGCGTCGCGGCCGAGAACAACAGGTCGGCTCCCGCCGACTTGACCTTCAGGATCTGCGAGTCGATGGTCGGATCGGAAACCTCATAGGAGGCTTCGGACACGATCATCGTCGACGCCTTGTCGCCGAGGCCGGCCTTGATGCCGTTCAGGTAGTCCTTGCCGAGATCGTCATTCTGATAGAGCACGCCGATCTTGGCGTTGGGATGCTCCTTCAGAATATACTGGCCGTAGATGCGGCCCTCGGTGAAGTAGTTGGGATTGTACCCCATGGTCCACGGGAAGTTCTTGGGGTCCGTGAACTTGGTGGCGCCGGTGGCGGCGAACAACTGCGGCACCTTCTTGGCGTTGAGGTATTTCTGGACCGCGGCGTTGGACGGCGTGCCGATGATCTGGAAGGTCAGCAGAACTCCGTCGTCCTCGACCAGCTTGCGGACCTGCTCGACGGCCTTGGGCGGCGAATAGGCGTCGTCATACTGGATCAGCTTGATCTTGCGGCCGTTGATGCCGCCCTGCTCGTTGATCATGTTGAAATAGGCGGCCTGGGTCTTGCCGATCGAGGCATAGGCCGAGGCGGGACCCGAGAACGGCACGGTCTGGCCGATCTTGATCTCGGTGTCGGAGGCGCCGGGGTCGTACTTCTTCTGGGCCGAGGCTGACGTGACGGAGAGGGTGACGGCCAAAGCGGCCGCCCCTGCAAGACGGAAATATCCCTGTCGCATGGGGTCTATCGTTCCTCCTGATTTGTTATGCGGCTGGTCTGCCCGACCGGGGCGCCATCGCTGGGAGGGAGTGTGGAGGAAGGGCTGGGCGGACGCAAGGCGAGGGGAGCACGGGTGCGGCGGTTCCGTCGATGTCGCTATGATGAGCCCAACTGGCTCAACAAGTTCGGTGTCGTCCCGGCCAAGCCCGGCGTCGCGCAGCGACGTCGGGCGCAGAGCCGGGATCCATGGCCACAGGCCGTCGTATGGCTACGGCTCGGAGTGGCGATCCTGCCCCAAAACGCTGCCTGGGATTATGGGCCCCGGATCGGCGCCGCGACGCGCTTGTGCGCGTCACGGCTTGTCCGGGACGACACAGAGGATGGAGATACAGCCCGGCTCAGCCCGCGAGCCAAACCAGCACCAGGCCGATCGTGGCCGGCACGCTCTGGATGAACAGGATCTTGCGGCTGGCGGTGGCGGCGCCATAGAGCCCGGCGACGAGCACGCAGAGCAGGAAGAAGATCTTGATCTGGAACGCGAAGGCCGGCGTCGGGTGCGCCAGGCCCCAGAACAGGCCGGCGGCGAGGAAGCCGTTGTAGAGGCCCTGATTGGCGCCGAGCACCTTGGTCTGCTCCGCGCGCTCCGGCGTGTTGTTGAACGCTCTCAAGCCGGCCGGTTTGGTCCAGAGAAACATCTCGAGTACCAGAATGTAGACGTGCAGCAGGCCGATCAGCCCGACGACGATGTCTGCAATCAATGCCATGGTTCGGCTCCCCCAAGCCTGCGTGGGCCGGCGCTGGTGCCGGTCCCCTCGTTCAAATCGAGCTCCGAGCGGCTCAGGGCCGCGCGATGGTCGCTCATGCCGCCGGTTGAGCGGCCGCGTCGTCGTTCGCCAGCAGATGCAGCAGCGCGCTCTTGATCGCGGCCTGCCGGGTCGGCGCGTTGATCTGCGCGCCCAGCAGGTCGGTGACGTAGAACACGTCGCGGGCGCGTTCGCCGAAGGTGGCGACATGGGCCGAGGCGATGTTGAGATTCAGCTTCGAAATCGCGGTGGTCAGCTCGTACAGCAGGCCGGGGCGGTCGAGGCCGGAGACCTCGATGACGGTGTAGAGCTCCGACCATTGATTGTTGATGGTGACCTCCGGCTCGACCGAGAACGCCTTGTGCTGTTTGCCCCGCGTCGTCCGCCGCGCCACGGCGTCCGGCAGCCGCAGCTTGCCCTCCAGCACCTGCTCGATGGTCTCGCCGATCCGCGTCGCGCGGCGGCCTTCGTCCTCGTCGCGCTCATATTCGCGGGAGATCGCGATGGTGTCGAGCGCGCGGCCGTCGGTCGTGGTGTAGATCTGGGCGTCGACGATGTTGGCCCCGGCGGAGGCGCAGGCGCCGGCGATGATCGACAGCAGCCACGGATGGTCCATCGCGAAGATCGTCAGCTCGGTCACGCCCCGCGCCGGATCGAAGCCGACGTTGATCGCGAGCTTGTGGCCGGCATTCTCGCTCGATCGCACGAAGCGGGCATGGCGGATCTTGCGCGGCAGCTCGACCTTGAGCCAGTAGGCCGGATAGTGCCGGCCGATATAGGTGTTGAGCTCGTCCTCGGGCCAGTCGGTGAAGGCGTTGCGGAATTCGGCCTGCGCCGCGGTGATCCGCTTGGCGCGGTTGACCTCGGAGAAGCCGCCGGTCAGCACCGGCTCGGTCTCGTAATACAGCGTACGCAGCAGCTGCGCCTTCCAGCCGTTCCAGACGCCGGGGCCGACTCCGCGGATGTCGGCGGTGGTCAGGATGGTCAGCAGCTTCATCTGCTCGACGGACTGCACCACGGCGGCAAAATTCTCGATCGTCTTGCGGTCCGACAGGTCGCGCGACTGCGCCACCGTCGACATCGTCAGATGCTCCTCGATCAGCCAGGCGACCAGTTCGGTGTCGGCATTGTTGAAGCCGAGCCGCGGGCACAGCCGGCGCGCGATCTTGGCGCCGGCGATGGAATGGTCCTCGGGCCGTCCCTTGGCGACGTCGTGCAGCAGCACGGTGATGTAGATGACAGCGCGGTGCTCGGGCCGGATCTTGCGCATCAGGTCGGAGGCCAGGGTGAACTCGTCGATGCCGCCGCGCTCGATCTCCTGCAGGAACCCGATGCAGCGGATCAGGTGCTCGTCGACCGTGTAGTGATGATACATGTTGAACTGCATCATCGAGACGATGCGGCCGAAGGCGCGAATGAAGTGGCCGAGCACGCCGGTCTCGTTCATCCGCCGCAGCACGACCTCGGCATCGTTGGAGGTCAGGATCTCCATGAACAGCCGGTTGGCCTCGGGATCGTCGCGCAGCTCGGTGTTGATCAGGTTCAAGGAGCGCGTGACCGCGCGCATCGCGTCGGGATGGAAGGCGAGGTTGTGCTTCTGCGCCAGCCGGAAGATGCGGATCAGATTGACCGGATCGTGCTTGAAGACGTCGGGCGCGGCGAGGTTGATGCGGTTGTTGTCGACGATGAAGTCGTCGCTCTCCGGCACGCGCCGCCAGGTGGCGCCGGTGGTCAGGCGCGAGATCATCCGGCTCAGCACCGGCGCCGGCTTGGCCTGCTGGTCCTCGAGCTTGGCGCACAGGATGGCGGTGAGATTGCCGACCTCCTTGGCGACCAGGAAGTAGTGCTTCATGAAGCGCTCGACATCCTGCATGCCGGGATGGCTGGTGTAGCCCAGCCGCACCGCGATCTCGCGCTGCAGGTCGAACGACAGCCGTTCTTCCGGACGGCCGCTGACGAAATGCAGGTTGCAGCGCACCGACCACAGGAAGTCCGCGCAGCGCCGGAAGGTGCGGTATTCATGCGCGTCGAACACGCCGCGCTCGACCAATTCGGCGGTCTCGCGCACGCGGTAGACGTATTTGGCGATCCAGAACAGCGTGTGCAGGTCGCGCAGGCCGCCCTTGCCGTCCTTGACGTTGGGCTCGACCAGATAGCGCGACTGGCCGCCGCGGCGGTGCCGCTCCTCGCGCTCGGCGAGCTTGGCGGCGACGAACTCGGCTGCGGTGCCCTGCACGACCTCGGTGTCGAAGCGCGCGACCAGCTCGTCATAGAGCGGCCGGTCGCCCGCGAGATAGCGCGTCTCCAGGATGGCGGTGCGGATGGTCATGTCGCCGCGCGCTTGGCGGATCGACTCGTCGACCGAGCGGGTCGCGTGGCCGACCTTCAATCCCATGTCCCACAGCGAGTACAGAATGGCTTCGGCGACCTGCTCGCCCCAGGCGGTCTGCTTGTAGGGCAGGATGAACAGGAGATCGATGTCGGACTCCGGCGCCATCAGGCCGCGGCCATAGCCGCCGGTGGCGACCACCGCCATGCGCTCGGCGCCGCTCGGCACCTGCGAGCGATAGAGGTGCTGGGTGGCGGCGGCGTAGAGGATGCGAATGATCTCGTCCTGCACGAAGCAGAGCTGCTCGGCGCAGCGCCGGCCGTGGCGGTCCTTCAACAGTTGCGCCTGGGCCGCCGCGCGCGCCTTGACCAGCTCGGCCTTGAGGAATTGCACCACGGCGGCGCGGAACATGTCCTCGCGTCCCGAATGCTGCGCGGCCAACGCGTCGACCGCAGCCGCGATGCCGGCGCTGTCGAAATCGGAAAGGCTATCAGGGTGGGAATGGGGGGCGACGCTGTCCATGGATGCAACCGGATATCGAACAAGGCCTGTGCTGTCACGAAACTTCCAATGCAACAATCGATCCATGCTGTCATCGCTCACGGGATGATGATCGTTCTGAACGGCGCCGTCGAAAGGAAAAGCAATTCTCGCGCGCCCCTGGCATAACTCATTGAAACAACAGCAATGTTTCTTGAGGGTTGGAGGGGTGACGATGGGTGGATTGTCGAGGCGCGGATTTGCTGCGGTTGCGGCCGTGGTTCTACTGGGATGCGGCGCTGCACGCGCGGCCGAGCCGGTGAAGGAGATCCGCTTGGATTGGGCGACCTACAATCCGGTGTCGCTGGTGCTGAAGCAGAAAGGACTTCTGGAGAAGGAGTTCGCCAAGGACGGCATCAGCATCGTCTGGGTGCAGTCGGCCGGCTCCAACAAGGCGCTCGAATTCCTCAACGCCGGCTCGCTCGATTTCGGCTCGACCGCCGGCTCCGCCGCGCTTGTCGCCCGGATCAACGGCAACCCGATCAAGTCGGTCTACGTCTATTCGCGGCCCGAATGGACCGCGCTGGTCACGGCCAAGGATTCCAAGATTGCCTCTGTGGCCGACCTCAAGGGCAAGCGGGTCGCGGTGACCCGCGGCACCGATCCGCACATCTTCCTGGTGCGCGCGCTGCTGTCGGCGGGCCTCACCGACAAGGACATCACGCCGGTATTGCTGCAGCACGCCGACGGCAAGGCGGCGCTGATCCGCGGCGACGTCGACGCCTGGGCCGGGCTCGATCCGATGATGGCGCAGGCCGAGGTCGAGGAGGGCGCCAGGCTGTTCTACCGCAAGGCCGACGCCAACACCTGGGGCATCCTGAACGTGCGCGAGCAGTTCCTGAAGGATAATCCGGAGATCGTCCGCCGCGTGCTCGCCACCTACGAGGTCGCGCGCAAGGACGCGCTGGCCAACTACGACGACCTCAAGAAGACCTTCATCGCCGTCACGAAGCTGCCTGAGACGGTGGTCGACAAGCAGCTCAAGGAGCGCACCGAGCTGACCCATAGCCGCATCGGCGCACCCCAGCGCGAGTCGATTCTGGCTGCGGGCCTGGCGCTGCAGCAGGCCGGTGTCGTCGATGCCAAGGTGGATGTGAAGGCCACGCTGGACGCCCTGATCGACGACCAGGTCCCGTTGCCGACGAATTAGGACTTGCACGGCTCGGGCAATAGGCCGCTGCGCCAAATCGCCTATGCCAAGAGCCGGCGATCAAAAACCGGTGTCGTCCCGGACAAGCTCGCCAACGCGATAGCGTTGGCGGGCGCAGATCCGGGACCCATAATCCGTGACGCCTGTTGTGAGGCAAAGCTGGAGCGGCATCTCGCTTCAATACGACGGCCGCGGAGTATGGGTCCCGGCCCAAGGCCGGGACGACAGCGATTGCTGGGCGCCGTCCTTGGTCACCATGCTGATCGGCCACCACGACTATCCGCCAACGCCACGCCTTGCATTCCCGCGCGAGACACTGTTCTCACTATGACCATGACCGTCGAATTGCAGGCACCCGCTTCGGCCGCCCCGACATCCCAGACCGCTACCACGCCGCGGCTCGCACGCTTCGCGCGGCCGCTGGTGGGCCTGCTGCTGCCGCTATCGCTCGCACTCGCCTGGGAGCTTGCCGTCCGGGCCGGCTGGTCCAACGGCCGGCTGGTGCCGCCGCCCTCGAAGGTCTTCACCACCATCGCCGAGCTCGCCCGCTCCGGCGAACTCTCCCGCCACATCACGATGACCTTGACCCGCGTCGGCATCGGCTTCGGCCTCGGCGTCGCCGCCGGCACGCTGCTCGGCGGCATCTGCGGCTATTGGGGTTTCGCGCGCCGGCTGGTCGATCCGACGATCCAGGCGCTGCGTGCGATTCCGTCGATCGCCTGGGTGCCGTTGTTCATTCTGTGGCTCGGCATCTTCGAGACCTCCAAGGTGGCGCTGATCGCAGTCGGCGTGTTCTTCCCGGTCTATCTCGGCCTGACCGGTGCCATTCTTTCGGTCGACCGCAAGATCGTCGAGGTCGGCCGCGTTTTCCGCCTGTCCGGACCGGCCATGATCCGCCGCATCCTGCTGCCGGCGGTGCTGCCGGCCTATGTGGTGGCGCTGCGCGTCGGCCTCGGCCTGGGGTGGATGTTCGTCGTTGCCGCCGAGTTCATGGGCGCCTCCGAAGGGCTCGGCTACCTCCTGATCGACGGCCAGCAGCTCGGCAAGCCGGCGCAGATCGTGGCGGCCATCGTCATCTTCGCGATCATCGGCAAGGTCACCGACTGGCTCCTGGAGATATCAACCGCGCCGCTGTTGCGCTGGCAGGACAGTTTCGCGCGCCAGAGCGGGGCGGCCTGATGCTGCAGCTCGCATCCGTCACCAAGGTCTATCCCAACGGTGTCCACGCGCTGGAGCGGTTCTCGGCCGGGATCCAGCTCGGCGAGATCATCGCCATCATCGGCGGCTCCGGCTGCGGCAAGTCGACGTTGTTGCGCACCATCGCCGGGCTCGACCGCGCCAGCGCCGGCACCGTGACGCTCGACGGCGAGGCGATCATTGCGCCGCATCCCAAGGTCGGCATCATCTTCCAGGAGCCGCGGCTGCTGCCGTGGCTCACGGTCGCCGACAACATTGGCTTCGGCCTGTCCGAGCTGCCGGCAGCCGAGCGTCGCGACCGTGTCGCCCGCGCGCTGCAACGTGTGGGCCTCGCCGACAAGGCCAAGGTCTGGCCGCGCGAACTGTCCGGCGGCCAGGCGCAACGCGTCGCGATCGCCCGCGCATTGGTGGCGCAGCCGGAGGTGCTCCTGCTCGACGAGCCGTTCTCTGCGCTCGATGCCTTCACCCGCAAGGATCTGCAGGATCATCTGCTCGATCTCTGGGCCGATACGCGCCCGACGCTGGTGCTCGTGACCCACGACGTGGAGGAAGCCGTGGTGCTGGCCGACCGCGTGCTGGTGATGCGGCCGCATCCGGGCCGGCTGTTCGAGGAGATCACCATCAATCTGTCGCGGCCGCGCGACCGCAACGCGCCCTTGTTCGAGCAGTTCAAGCGGCATGTCTTGACCGCGCTGGACCGCTCGCTCGACCGGACGATGCCGGACACGCAGGGCAGGCGTGAGCCCGGCGGCGGCCTGTGGTGGTGACTTTGGCGGCCCGGCCCGGTAAATCTCGTCTGAAATAAATCCGGGAGAGAACGACAAATGGATGCTGCCGAGCTGCGCGCCATGCAGGCGCCGATCAAGGAACGCTACAAGGCCGACCCGTCCGCCGCCGTGATCACCTTGAAGGCCAAGGGCGAGGTCGGGCAGGAGGGGCTGACCTGCAAGCTCGAGACCGGGCGCGCGATGGCGGTGGCCGGCCTGCATCCCGGAACTGGCGGCTCGGGGCTCGAGCTGTGCTCCGGCGACATGTTGCTGGAGGCTCTGGTGGCCTGCGCCGGCGTCACCTTGAAATCGGTCGCGACCGCCGTCCAGGTGCCGCTCAAGAGCGGCCACGTGTTCGCCGAAGGCGATCTCGATTTCCGCGGCACGCTCGGCGTCGACAAGGAGGCGCCGGTCGGCTTCCAGGAAATCCGTCTGCGCTTCGAGGTCGACACCGACGCGCCGCAGGACAAGCTCGACCTCCTGCTCAAGCTCACCGAGCGCTATTGCGTGGTCTATCAGACCATCAAGAACGGCCCGAAGGTGTCTGTCAGCTTGAAGCGGGTGTAGTGCGCGGCGGCGCTGCCTCTGAGGAGACAAGCTGTTGAGGCTCGCTCGGTCTGCGCCTCCCCCGCCTGCGGGGGAGGTCGCCTCGCATCGCCGATGCGAGGCGGGTGGGGGACTTCTCTCCACACGGCACACCCCATCATCGCCACCCGAGCCGCGCCCCCACCCCAGCCCTCCCCCGCAGGCGGGGGAGGGAGCCCACTGCCTGCGCAGCATGAACTGATGTCCCTCGATCCCTCCTTCCTGCTGCTGCTGGCTCTGCGCATGGCGATCGCGGCGTCGTTCGTGGTGTCGGCGTCGATGATCGCCGAGCGCACCGGCCCGGTGATCGGCGCGCTGGTCGCGACCCTCCCGATCTCGGCCGGCCCGACCTACGTCTTCCTGGCGCTGGATCACGATGCCGCCTTCATCGCGCAGGGCGCGCTGACCAGCCTGCCGATCAATGCCGCGACGATCTTCCTCAGCCTTGCCTATGCCGTGCTGGCGCAGCGCCGCAGCGTGCTGGTGGCAAGCGCCACCGCGGTCGCGGTGTGGCTCGGTCTCGCCGCGCTGATCAAGAGCGTGCAATGGACGCTCTTGATGGGCATCGTCGCCAACATCGTCACTTTCGCGATCTGCCTGCCGTTGTTGCAGCGCTATCGCCATGCGAAGATGCCGCTGATCACCCGGCGCTGGTACGACGTGCCCTTGCGCGCCTCGCTGGTGGCAACGCTCGTTGCCACCGTCACCTCGGTGTCCGGCTGGGCCGGCGCCAGCGTGTCCGGCATCCTGGCGCTTTTTCCGATCGTCTTCACCTCGATGATGCTGATCCTGCAGCCGCGCATCGGCGGGCCGGCGACGGCGGCCGTGCTGGCCAACGGCGCCTGGGGCCTGATCGGCTTCTCGCTGGCCGTCGTCGTGCTGCATCTCGGCAGCCTGCATCTCGGCGCGGCGGTCGGCCTCAGCGGCGCGCTGGCGACCTGCGTCGGCTGGAATCTCGGCCTGTGGTGGCTGGGGCGACGGAAGGCAGCTCGTCAGCTTGCGTAGGGTGGGCAAAGCGAAGCGTGCCCACCGAGTTGCATGTCACGCTGCAAATGGTGGGCACGACGCCTCGCGTCTTTGCCCACCCTACGGCACCGTGAACTCATCTCTCTGTCATTCCGGGGCGACGCCGAAGGCGGCGAGCCCGGAATCCATCTGGCTGCATGCGCTGACGAAGGATGGATTCCAGGTTCGCGCTACGCGCGCCCCGGAATGACGGCAACTACTTGTTCGGCAGTTTCGACTTCAGTTGATACAGCGCGTCCATCGCCTCGCGCGGGGTCATCTCGTCCGGATGCAGCGCCTTCACGGCGGCGATCAGTTCCTCTGCCTCCTTCGACATCGCGGGCTCCACGGCTGCGCGCGAGGGCACCGCGAACAGCGGCAGATCATCGACCAGCGCGCGGGCGTTTTGGCCGCGGTCGGCGGCCTCCAGTTTCGCCAGCACCGATTTGGCGCGGCTGATCACGGCCGGCGGCAGGCCGGCGAGCTTCGCCACCTGGATGCCGTAGGAGCGGTCGGCGGAGCCGGGCAGCACCTCGTGCAGGAACACGACGTCGCCCTGCCATTCCTTGACCCGCACCGTGGCGTTGAACAGCCGCGGCAGCTTGGCGGCGAGCGCCGTCAGCTCGTGATAATGCGTGGCGAACAGCGTGCGGCAGCGGTTGCTCTCGTGCAGGTGCTCGATCGCAGCCCAGGCGATGGAGAGGCCGTCGAAGGTCGCGGTGCCGCGCCCGATCTCGTCGAGGATCACCAGCGCGCGCTCGCCGGCCTGGTTGAGGATCGCCGCGGTCTCGACCATCTCGACCATGAAGGTCGAGCGTCCGCGCGCCAGATCGTCGGCGGCGCCGACGCGCGAGAACAGCCGGTCGACGATGCCGATGCGGGCCCGGCTCGCCGGCACGAACGAGCCGATCTGCGCCAGCAGCGCAATCAGCGCGTTCTGGCGCAGGAAGGTCGACTTGCCCGCCATGTTCGGCCCGGTGAGCAGCCAGAGCTGACCGCTCTTGTGCCCCGGCGTCGGCGACAGGTCGCAGGAATTGGCGATGAACGGCTGCCCCTCACGCTTCAGCGCCTGCTCCACCACCGGATGACGGCCGCCCTCGATGGCGAAGCCCAGCGAGCCGTCGACCTCCGGGCGCACATAATTGTCGTCGACCGCGAGCTTCGCCAGCGCAGTGGCGACATCGAGCATCGCAAAGCCGTGCGCGGCGGCGCGCAGATCGTCGCCGATCGCGAGGGCCTGTGCGCACAGCCGGTCGAAGATCTCGAGCTCGAGATTGAGCGCGCGCTCGCCGGCATTCGCAATCTTGGCCTCGATCTCGCCGAGCTCTGATGTCGTGAAGCGCACCTGGCCCGCCAGCGTCTGGCGGTGGATGAAGGTCGCGTTCAACGGCGCCGACATCAGCTTGTCGCCGTGCTGCGCGGTGACCTCGACGAAATAGCCGAGCACGTTGTTGTGCCGGATCTTCAGCGCCTTGACGCCGGTCTGGTCGGCATAGCGCGCCTGCATCGAGGCGACGACGAGCCGCGAGGCGTCGCGCAGATTGCGCGTCTCGTCCAGCGTCGCGTCGTAACCGGCGCGCACGAAGCCGCCATCGCGCTTGATCAGCGGCAGCTGCTCGTCGAGCGCGCGCGCAAATTCTTCCGCCAGCGCGCGCGCCGGCCGCGCCAGCGCGGACATGACCGACGCCACCTCCTGCGGCGGCTGGTCGAGCGCCGACAGCCGCGCCAGCGCCTGGTCGGCCGCAACGATACCGTCGCGCAGAGCGGCGAGATCGCGCGGACCGCCGCGGCCGACGGACAGCCGCGCCATAGCACGGGTCATGTCGGGCGCGCCGCGCAGGATCGAGCGGATGTCCTCGCGCGCGGCGCTGTCGGCGACGAAGACGTTGACGGCATCGAGCCGCCGGCCGATCTGCACCGGCTCCGTCAGCGGCGCGGCGAGCCGCTGCGCCAGCAGGCGCGAGCCGGCCGAGGTCACCGTGCAGTCGATCGCGTCGAGCAGCGAGCCGCGGCGCTCGCCGGCGAGCGTGCGCGTCAGCTCGAGATTGGCGCGCGTCGCCGGATCGATCGCCATCGTGCTGCCGGTCGCCTCGCGCGCCGGCGGCGCCAGCGGCGGGCGCTGCCCCACTTGCGTACGTTCGACATAGGTGACGCAGGCGGCCGCCGCGGTCGCTTCCAAACGCGACAGCACCGCGAGGCCGTCCATGGTGGCGACGGCGAAATAGTCGCACAGCCGCCGTTCGGCGGTGGCCCCGTCGAACACGTCGCGCGTGAGCGGCGTCACCGCGGCGAGCTCGCGCAGCACCGGCTCGAACGCTTCGTCCGAGTACAGCGCGTCGGAGACGATGACTTCGTTGGGATTGATCCGTGCCAAGGTCGCCGTCAGCTCGGCGAACGCGCATTCGGTGACGATGAAGTCCGACGTCGAGATATCGATCCAGGCAAGCCCGAGCCGGTCGCCGCCGGAGGAGCCGCGGCTGCGCGCGATCGACAGCAGATAGTTGTTGGCGCGCGCATCGAGCAGATTGTCTTCCGTCAGCGTGCCCGGCGTGACCACGCGCACCACGCCGCGCTTGACCACGCTCTTGTTGCCGCGCGCCCGCGCCGCCGCCGGATCCTCCATCTGCTCGCAGACGGCGACGCGGATGCCTTGCGCGATCAAGCGATGCAGATAGTCCTCGGAGCGCTCCACCGGCACGCCGCACATCGGGATGTCCTGGCCCAGGTGCTTGCCGCGCTTGGTCAGCACGATGCCGAGCGCTTTCGAGGCGGCTTCCGCATCCTCGAAGAACAGCTCGTAGAAGTCGCCCATCCGGTAGAACAGCATCAGCCCCGGATGCGCTGCCTTGATGTCGAGATACTGCTCCATCATCGGCGTGAGCTTGGCCGGCGCCTCGGCGGGCGCGGCCGCAGGCACTGATTCTTGCGGAACCGGGGCGGAGATCGGCTGCTGGATCGTCATGGCGCGGAAACTAGCCAATTTGCCCGGACGGTCCTACCGCTTTGCAGGCGATGTCCCGGTTTTCCACGATGAGCGGTGCCTGCTGTTGCACCTCCCCCGCTTGCGGGGGAGGTCGTATCGCATCGGAGATGCGATACGGGTGGGGGAAGTCTCTCCTCACGGGGATTCTCGCTTGGGGTGGCCCCCACCCCAACCCTCCCCCGCAAGCGGGGGAGGGGCGCACCGCTCGCGTTGAGAGAGCGTCGCATACGACAGCGCCGCGCATGCCACCCCGCGCTCCCGTCATTTGACCTGCCCCGTTCGCACTCCTAAAACCGCCGTCAATTCTGACCAGAAACACGAAAGTTCGGGAGAGAGCGATGCGAGACGTGTTCATTTGTGATGCGGTGCGGACTCCGATCGGCCGGTTCGGCGGCGCGCTGGCCAAGGTGCGCACCGACGATCTCGCGGCCACCCCGCTCAAGGCGCTCAAGGCGAAGCATCCCAATCTCGACTGGGCTGCCGTCGACGAGGTGTTCTTCGGCTGCGCCAACCAGGCCGGCGAGGACAACCGCAACGTCGCGCGCATGGCGCTGCTGCTCGCGGGCCTGCCGGATTCAATTCCGGGCCAGACCTTGAACCGTCTCTGCGCCTCCGGTCTCGACGCGGTCGGCGCGGCGGGACGTGCGATCCGCGCCGGCGAGGTCGATCTCGCGATCGCGGGCGGCGTCGAATCCATGACGCGCGCGCCGTTCGTGCAGGGCAAGGCGACGGAGGCGTTCTCGCGCTCGGCCGAGATCTTCGACACCACGATCGGCTGGCGCTTCATCAATCCGCTGATGAAGCAGCAGTATGGCGTCGATTCGATGCCGGAGACCGGCGAGAACGTCGCCGAGGAATTCCAGGTCTCGCGCGCCGACCAGGACGCGTTCGCGATCCGCTCCCAGCAGCGCGCCGGAAAGGCCATCGCCTCGGGCTATTTCGCCGCCGAGATCACGCCGGTCATGGTGCCCGGCGGCAAGGCCGGCCCTGTGACGGTGGACAAGGACGAGCATCCGCGCCCCGAGACCACGCTCGAAGGTCTGGCCAAACTGAAGCCGATCGTGCGCAATCCGGGCACGGTCACCGCCGGCAATGCGTCGGGCGTCAATGACGGCGCCGCCGCCATGATCCTCGCTTCCGAAGCCGCCGTGAAGAAGCACGGCCTCACGCCGCGCGCGCGCGTTCTCGGCCTCGCCTCGGCCGGCGTGCCGCCCCGCATCATGGGCATCGGCCCGGTGCCGGCGGTGCGCAAGCTGATGGAGCGGCTCGGCCTCAAGATCACCGATTTCGACCTGATCGAGCTGAACGAGGCGTTCGCGTCCCAGGGCATCGCCTGCCTGCGCCAGCTCGGCGTCGCCGAGGACGCCGATTTCGTCAACCCGCATGGCGGCGCCATCGCGCTCGGTCATCCGCTCGGCATGAGCGGCGCGCGCATCGCGATGACCGCGGTGCACGGCCTCGAGGTCCGCGGCGGCAAGCGTGCGCTCGCCACGATGTGCGTCGGCGTCGGCCAGGGCGTCGCGCTGGCGATCGAGACGATCAACTGACGACGCGCTGAGCGCTTCGTCATTCCGGGCAGCCCGCAGGGCTGAACCCGGAATCTGGAGATGAGTCCTGCAATATCGAGATTCCGGGTTCGACGCTGGCGCGTCGCCCCCGGAATGACGGAGTCCTGACGATGACCATCTCCCGCGAACAGGACGTCACGCCGGCGGTGCTGGCGGTGATGGAGCGCACCGAGAACCCGCGGCTGCGCGAGATCATGGTGTCGCTGATCAAGCACCTGCACGGCTTCGTCCGCGATGTCAGGCTTACCGAGGTCGAATTTCGCGAAGCCGCCGCCATCATCGCCGAACTCGGTCAGCGCACCAACGACAGCCACAACGAAGTCGTGCTGATGGCCGGCTCGCTCGGCGTCTCGCCGCTGGTCTGCCTGCTCAACAATGGCGATGGCGGCAACACCGAGACCGCGCAGTCGCTGCTCGGCCCGTTCTGGCGGTTGAACTCGCCGCGCACTGATAACGGCGGCTCGATCGTGCGCTCGGCGACATCAGGCCCGGCGCTGTTCGTGCACGGTCGCGTGGTCGATCCGAACGGCGCGCCGGTCGCCGGCGCCGAGGTCGACGTCTGGCACGCCTCGCCGGTCGGCTACTACGAGAACCAGGATCCCGATCAGGCCGACATGAACCTGCGCGGCAAGCTCGTGACCGATGCCGATGGCCGCTTCTGGTTTCGCTCGGTGATGATGGTCGGCTATCCCATCCCGACCGACGGGGTCGTCGGCCGCCTGCTGAAGGCGCAGGGCCGCCATCCCTATCGCCCGGCGCATCTGCATGCGCTGATCGTCAAGCCGGGATTCAAGGTCCTGATCTCGCAGGTCTACGACCCCAACGACCCGCACATCGACAGCGACGTGCAGTTCGGCGTCACGAAGGCGCTGCTCGGCAATTTCGTCCGCCACGACGAGCCGCATCCGACGGACGCCGACGTCACCACGCCCTGGTATTCGCTCGATCACGTCTACCGGTTGGAGATCGGCGACACCGTGCTGCCGCGCGCGCCGATCAAGTAGCGATTCGGAATATCCATGCTAGTGTGGGCAAGCTGCAACCCTGAAGGGACGGCGCCCACATGTCCTCCACCGACTTGCCGTCCGTTGCCAAGCCCGCCGCGTTGACGGCGACGATGCGTGAGCGGGTGTGCTCGAGTCCGGCGCGGTCTCGGACGTCGCCGTGATCAGCGACCGGCCGATGCTGTTGTCGCGCATCATCCGCCTTGGCTTGTCGTATAGCGGCGCGGCCCCGGACGCGCCGAAGACGCTGATCCTGAAAATCCCGATGCCGGCCTTCGCCAAGACGCTGTGGCGGGGCGGGCGCCACGAGGTCAATTTTTATCGCGGACTGGCGCGGCTCATGCCGACGGGCCTGGTGCCCGGCTCTTACGGCGGCGCGTGGGACGAAGCCGCGCTCACCTGGCACTTGCTGCTCGAGGATCTCACCGACACGCACCAGACGGCGACGCCATGGCCGCTGCCGCCCGCGCTGCCCCAGGCCGAGGGGATCGTGCGGGCGCTGGCGCGGCTGCATGCGGCGTGGTGGGACGATCCGCGGCTCGGCGTGTCCATCGGCAGCTTCGCGACCGCGGACGAGCGCGCCGAGCGCAGCAGGACCTTTGCCGGCCACTATCAGCGCTTCGCCGATCAGTTGGGAGACCGCCTGAGCGCGGACCGCCGCGCGGTCTACGAACGCCTGATGGCGGCGACGCCGCGGCTCTCGGAACGCTATCTGTCGCGGCGAAACCTCAGCATGGCGCATGGCGACGCGCATGTCTGGAATTTTCTGGTGCCGAAGGCCGCCGACAGCGACGACGTGCGCGCCTTTGATTTCGACCAGTGGCGGATCGGCGTGCCCGCGAACGATCTCGCCTACATGATCGCGCTGCAAATCTATCCCGACCGTCGGGCGCGGATCGAGCGGCCGTTGCTCGACAGCTATCATCAGACATTGGTCGCAGGCGGTGTGACCGGCTACGATAGGGCGGCGCTGGATCAGGACTATCGTCTCGCCGTGCTCTGGCACATCGCCCAGCCGGTCTGGCAATGGGCGATCCAGCTCCCGCCGGTGATCTGGTGGAATAATCTCGAGCGCATCTTCCTTGCGTTCGACGATCTCGGCTGCCGCGAATTGCTGGACTGACGGCGCTTCCCTCGCGACAGGGCCGCACGCGCGCGGCGAGGTCTTTGTCGCTACACGTCACTGCGGTGCATTTGCCGGCGTCGCTAGCAGCCCCCTTAACGATCACCAGAGATTGTTCGCCGGCCTTAAACCGCCGGCCAGCATCGGCGCGACATATCGGCATGGGCATGGCGTTCGACATGGTCACGGACGGGAGCGGCGTTCTTGGATCGGGAGCTGGCTTGCTAAAGCACGGATATTGTGCTTTATCGTTCCCGATGGCCGGAAGCACTTACGATCAGGCTGTTCGCTACCGTCTGCTCCTCTCCCCCGAGGCGCGGGACGCGATCGAGGCGACCTTCGCCGACTATGCCCGGATGATGGACATGCTCGACGAGATCGCTGCTGGCAAAGGCATCGGCGCCAATCTCGTCACGCTGCACGGCCATGCCTACGACCCGATCCGCAAGGCCACGCGGCTGCCGTCGCGCCTCGTCACGCTCGGCTTGCGCGACCGTGCCGCCTATCGCGCCGCCTCGAACCCGCGGCTGCCGCTCGACGACCGTCTGGTGAATGTCAGGAATGCCGGCATGTTGTCGCTCGGCACCGCGCGCGGTCGCTTCGCGATCCCGTTCGAGGTGACCGGCTACGTCGCGGGCTGGCCGCACGCGACGCCGGCGCAGCTCGTGCGCACGGACCAAGATGACTTCGAAGTCCATTTCGGCGTTACCGCAACGTCACACGCTCGTCTCAGCCCAACAGTCAGCCCACGAAAGGACCACGTCATGCTCGCCGAACACGCGCCGGCTCCCGACACGCTCCTGTCACGCGCCGGGCGCCTCATCGCCGGGATCGCCTATGGAGCGATCGAAAAGGCCGAGGACAAGAACCGGGTCGCGCTGGTCAGCCAGGCGATCCGCGAGATCGAGCAGGCCGAGCGCGAATCGCGCGAGAGCCTGTCGCATGCGCGCGCGGAGGAATATCGGCTCAATGCACGCCGCGCCGAGATCGAGCGCGAGACGACCGTGCTGGCCGAGCAGATCCGCGTCGCCATCGTCGAGCACCGCGACGATCTCGCCCGCGCCGGCATCGCCCGGCAGATGGATCTCGAAGCCCAGTTCGAGGTGCTGTCGAAGGCGATCGACGAGAATGCCGAGCGCATCGATGCGGTGCTGACGACCCTGCGTGCGATTCTGTCGAGCCTGCAGGACGCGCAGGCGCGTCTCGCCGAACTCGAACGCAGCGAGGCGCTCGCCGACCAGCCGAAGGCCACATCGCGCAAAGGGCCGGATGCCGGCCTCGCCAAGGCCGCGCGCGCCTCCCGCGTCATCGCCCGCGCCACCGGCGTGCCGGAAGGCATCCCGCCGTCGCCCGACATCGACGAATTGTCGAAGCTGAAGCGTGACAAGGACATCGCCGAGCGGCTGGCGCGGCTGAAATCGCAGAATTGAGCGGGCGGGGGCGCGTCGTCCCATGACCATCGTCGACCATTTCATGCAACCCGAGGTGCGGCCGTTCGCGATTGCCGCCGTGATGATCGTTCTGGTCGGCGGCGTCGAGATCGGCTCGATGCTGATCGGCCTGTCGATCAGCGAGCTGCTCGGCCAGACCGTCGATCTCGGTCACGACGGCCACAGCACCAGCGTCGGCCACGTGCTGTCCTGGATCAATGTCGGCGGCGTGCCGCTGATGATCTGCATCCTGCTCGCGCTCGGCATCTTCTCGATCACGGGCTTTCTGATCCAGGATGCCGCGCGGCTGGTGGCGGTGGCGTTGCCGCCAACGGCCGCGGGCGTGCTCGCCGCCGTCGTCACGGTGCCGCTGCTGCGGCGCTCGACGCGCTACGCGGCGCGGCTGGTGCCGCAGGATGAGAGCTATGCGGTCGGGCTGTCCGATCTCGTCGGCCGCACCGGCGAGGTGGCGGTCGGCCCGCTCGATGGCGGGCTGCCCGGCCGCGTCCGCGTCAAGGACGTCCACGGCAACTGGCACATGGTGACGGCCTCGGCCGCGCCGGGCTCGCCGTCCTTGCCGGTGGGCGCGTCGGTTCTCCTCGTCGACCGCAAGGATGGCCGCTTCATCGCGATCGCCGCAGCCGACGAGCTCACGAACTCCAAGACACCTTAGTTCCAAGACACTTTCCTCAACCCGAAAGTAAATCCCATGTTTGATCTGGTTCTGCCTGCGTCGATCGGCGTTGTGCTGCTGGTCGTTCTCGGCACTGTCTTTGCCGTTCTCTACCATCGGTCCACCCGCGACGAGGCGTTCGTGCGTACCGGCCTGGGCGGCAAGAAGGTGGTGCTCGACGGCGGCGCCGTGGTGCTGCCGATCTTCCACTCCATCGCGCGCGTCAACCTCAAGACCTTGCGGCTCCGCGTCGAGCGCTCGAAGAAGGATTCGCTGATCACCAAGGACCGCATGCGCGTCGACATCGACGCCGAGTTCTACGTGCGCGTGAAGCCCGACGTGGATTCGATCGCACTGGCGGCGCAGACGCTCGGCGCCGTCACCAACAATGCCGAATTGCTGCGCGACCAGGTCGAGGCCAAGTTCGTCGACGGCCTGCGCTCGGTCGCGGCGACGATGGAGCTGTTGGACCTGCAGGAGAAGCGCTCGGATTTCGTCAAGCACGTCCAGGCCGCAGTCGAGGCCGACGTGCAGTCCAACGGCCTGGAGCTGGAATCGGTCTCGCTGACCAAGCTCGACCAGACCGACATCTCGTTCTTCAACGCCGAGAACTTCTTCGACGCCGAAGGCCTGACGCTGTTGAAGACGGTCACCGAGACGCGGCGCCGCGACCGCAACGCGATCGTACGCGACAACGAGGTCGCGATCGCGCAGAAGGACCTCGAGGCGCGCCAGCTCACGCTCCAGATCGAGCGCACCAAGAAGGAGGCCGAGCTCAGCCAGGAGCGCGACATCGCCAACAAGACCGCGAGCACCCGCGCCGAGGTCGCAAGCGCGACGCAGACGGCGTGGCAGACCGAGGAGAATGCGCGCATCGAGGCGCAGCAGAAGATCGCGCAGCGCGAGGCGGAAGCCTTGAAGGTGCGCGAGACCGCGGCGATCGAAAGCAATCTCGCGATCAACCGCCGCAAGACCGACGCCGACCGCGAGATCCAGATCGCAACGCAGGACAACGACATCCAGATCGCGACCAAGAGCAAGGAAACCTCGGAGGCGCGCGCGGTCGCCAAGGCGGCCGAGGCGCTCGCGGTCTCTGCGGAGGAAAAGGTGACGACGGCGCGCGCCATCGAGATCGCCGACCGCGAGCGTCAGACCGCGGTCATGGCGGCGCGGAAAGAGGCCGAGCAGCGCTCGACCGGCATTACCGTTGCCGCCGAGGCAGAAAAGCGCGCCGCGGTCGATCGCGGCGCGGCGGCCAAGACCCTGGCCGAAGCGGAGGCCGAGGCCAACAAGATCAAGGCCGTCGGCGTGCGCCAGATCGGCGAGGCGGAAGCCGCGGTCATCCTGATGAAGAACGAAGCCCAGAACAAGCTCGGCAGCAACGTGATCGATTTCGAGCTCGCCAAGCAGCGCATCGCGACCATGCCGGCCGCGCTCGGCGAGATGGTCAAGCCGATCGCCAATCTGAAGGACGTGCGCATCCTGCACACCGGCGGCGCGTTCGGCGGCAACGGCGGTGCCGGCGGCAATGTCGGCTTCGGCGAAGGCCTCGCCGGCGAACTGCTGCGCGTGCACGCGCTGAAGCCGTTGATCGACGAGATCCTGGTGCAGTCCGGCTTCAAGCCCGGCGACGATCCGGTGCAGGCGCTGGCCGGCGTGATCCTGCCGACGGCCGAGGCCAGGCCCGCTGCCGCACCGGCGAAGATCGAGCCGCTGCAGAAGCCGTAGGCCAAAATGTGAAAAGGGAGGCCCCGGGGCTGGGGGCGGCGCTGGAGGAGCCACCGCCCCCGCCCGGCACATCACGAGTGGGGCGCTCATGAGGTGCAGTCCCTGCGCGCAACTCATACGCAGAGAACCGAGTGGGGTGAGCAGAAGATAGCCGGAAACGCGCCGGATTGAAGTTACAAATCCATCACGTCGCGGTCACCTTTTTGCTATCCCGCCCCCACCCTGTCTCGACAGCGCGCGCATTTTCCGTCGCGGGGAAGCAGTCACTCCATCACGGCGTGGTCGGCCGGGGCGGACTGCGCGCGCAACGCGGTGCGCGTCGAGCCGATCATGACCGCGAGCGGGATCGAGACCAGGATGAACGTCATGACCAGCTGGTAGTCGTGCGAGAATGCCAGGATCTGCGCCTGCACGGTCACCATCGCGTCGGCCATCGCGCGCCCGGCATCGGTGGACAGGTTCAGGAGGCCGGCAACATTGGGCATCTGCAGCGCGTGATTGAACGGGTTGATGTGCTCGACCAGGATCGCGTGGTTGCGCCGTGTTCCCTCGGTGAGCTGCGCGATCGCGATCGAGATGCCGATCGAGCTTGCGACATTTCGCACCAGGGTCAGCATCGAGGTTCCATCAGTCCGCAACTCGCCCGGCAAGGTCAGGAATGCCACGGTCGAAAGCGGCACGAACACGAGGCCGAAGCCGAACCCCTGCATGATGCTGATGGTGATGATCTCGGGCACGCCAGTCTGGTCGGTCCACGCCGTCATCTGGAACAGCGACGCTGCGGTCAGCGCCAGGCCGACGATGATCAGCGTGCGCGCCTCGATATAGCGCAGCATCCGCCCGACCAGCATCATCGCGACGAAGGTGCCGCAGCCGCGGGTCGCGAGCAGCACGCCGGCGGTGATGATGGGATAGCCGATGACGTTCTGCAGGAACGGCGAGGACAGCGCCATGGTCGAGAACAGCACGAGGCCCATCACCGTCATGAACACGCAGCCGCCGACGAAATTGCGGTCCTTGAACAGCGCGAACTGGATGAACGGCCGCTGCGTCGTCAGCGAATGCGCCAGGAAGTAATAGAAGCCGACGGCGGCGATGATGAACTCGATGATGATCTCGTTGCTCTCCAGCCAGCCCTGATCCTCGCCGCGGTCGAGCGCGATCTGCAGCGAGCCGATGCCGATGGCGAGCGCCGCGAAACCGAACCAGTCGAAGGTCAGCTCCGCGTTCGGCTTGGTCTCCTCCATGAACGCCATCAGGCCGAGCACGGTCACGGCGCCGAACGGCAGGTTGACGAAGAACACCCAATGCCAGGAATAGGTCTCGGTCAGCCAGGCGCCGAGCGACGGCCCCATGATCGGGCCGAGCATCACGCCCATGCCCCAGATCGCCATCGCCTTGGCGCGCTCATGCAGCGCGTAGGAGTCGAGCATGACCGCCTGCGACAGCGGCACCAGCGAGGCGCCGAACACGCCCTGCAGGAGGCGGAACAGCACCATCTGGGTGATGTCCTGGGCGAGCCCGCACATCACGGAGGCGATGGTGAAGCCGGCCGAGCAGACGATGAAGGTGCGCTTGCGGCCGAAGCGGTTGGCGATCCATCCCACCGGAGCGGTCATGATCGCGGCCGCGACGATGTAGGACGTCAGCACCCAGTTGATCTGGTCCTGCGAGGCCGACAGCGTGCCCTGCATGTAGGGCAGCGCGACGTTGGCGATGGTGGTGTCGAGCGCCTGCATGATCGTCGCCGTCATGGCGCAGATCGTCACCATGTTCCGGCGGAGGCCCGGAACTGCGGATGAGGCCGCAGGCGCGGTCATGACGCTACTCGTCCTTGTCCGCCGCGTGCGCCGATCCGAACAGCCCGGCCAGCGTGCGCTCGTGGCCGGTATCGATCGACACGTTGACGCTCATGCCGGCCTTGAGCTTCGCGACGAACCTGTCGGCCTTGTCGAAATAGATCCGGACCGGCACGCGCTGCACGACCTTGACGAAATTGCCGCTTGCATTTTGCGGCGGCAGGATCGCGAACTGCGCGCCGGTGCCCGGCGACAGCGAGCCGACCGTGCCCTTGAAGCGGTGGTTGGGGAAGGCATCGACGTCGAGCTCGACCGGCTGGCCGACCGCGACATAGGTGAAGTCGCTCTCCTTCGGGTTGGCGTCGACCCAGGGATTGCTGATGTCGATCACCGAGAACACCGGCGTGCCCGCGGCCACGAAGCGGCCGAGCTGGATCTGGTCGACCTGCGTCGCGATGCCCGGCATCGGCGCGCGCAAGGTGGTGTGGTCGAGGTCGCGCTGCGCGTCGTCCAGCTTGGCCTTTGCCTGGACGTAAGGCGGGAACTGCTCCAGCGGCAGATCGGGATTGCCGAGCAGCTGCGTTTTCGCGTTCGACAGCTGCTGCTTGATGTACTGCGCCTGTGCGCCGGCGGTCACCAGCGCATTCGCGGCATTGTCGAGGTCGAGCTGCGAGCCGAAATTGCTCTTGGCGAGCGTCTGCTTGCGCTCGACGTCCTTCTGCTTCAGGTCGATGCCCTGCTGGGCGAGATCGAGCATCTGGCCGTAGATCTTGATGTTGGCGGTGAGGTTGTCATAGCTGATGCGCGCCTGCTCCAGCGCCGCCTTGGCCTGGTCGACCGCCAGGCGATAGGGCACGGGGTCGATCTCGAACAGCTCGTCGCCCTTCTGCACCTGCTGGCCTTCCTTGACGACGACCTTGACGATCTTGCCGGAGATGTCGGGGGTGATGAGCACCTTCTGGGCGCCGACATAGGCGTCGTCGGTCGTCACGTAGCGGCCGCCATTGAGATACAGCACGAGGCCGCCGATGGCGGCGACAAGGGGCAGCACGACCAGCAGCAGCGTGCGACGGTAGCGGCGCAGCAATCCGGGGCGCGCCGGCTTCGCGTCGGCGGCCGCGGGCGGCGCCGCATCCGGGCTGGCCTTCTGGTCGGGGGCGAGTTTCAGGGCGGGCTCAGCCATAGCGCTGCTCCTTTCGCTGCTCGTCGCACAGCGACTGCAGGGCGTTTCTCACGTTTTCCTTGATGGCTTCGAGATGGGTCATCAGCCGCTCGGCATCACCGGCGCTGATGCCCTGGAGGGCGGTGTCGGTCAGATCGCTGCGCAGCACCGCGAGCTTCGCGAGCAGCGGGCGCGCGGTCTTCTTCAGATAGAGCCGGTTGACGCGACGGTCGCTGTCGTCGCCGCGCCGCTCGATCAGCCCGGCCTCGGCGAGCTTGTCGATCAGCCGTGTCAGCGTGATCGGCTGCATCTCCATCTGCTCGGCGAGCTCGGACTGCTTCATCCCCTCGTAGCGCTCGACCTTCGCCAGCACGGCCCATTGCGCGCGGGTCATGCCGAAGCGCGCCGCCTCCTTGTCGGCATAGGCGCGCACCAGGCGCTGCAGCTCGCCGAGCGTAAACAGGAAGTTCACGTCCACCGACGTGCGGGTCATGGCTGATCTCGATTCCAAGAGGGGGAACTAAGCTTTGGCTGTAATGAGCCTCGGATATGATAAGCAAGCTTATGAATATTTGATGGCCCTGCCGAGCGCACCCGCCCCGCCGCAGATGCATGGCTCGGCCGCGGCCTTTGGCGAGACCGGCCCGAGATGCTAGATTGTCGGCAATGACCCTCGCAAAGCCCACCTTCCCGGCGCCGGATCACGACCATGGCCGCTGCGCGGCCGATGCCCTGGACCATGCCGAGCGCATCTGCGCCCAGCGCGGCCAGAAGTTCACGCCGCAGCGCCGCCAGGTGTTGGAGGCGCTGCTGTCGAGCCACCGGCCGCTCGGCGCCTACGAGATCATCGAGGAACTTGCCAAGGTCGCCGCGCGGCCGGCGCCGATCACAGTCTATCGCGCGCTCGAGTTCCTGATGGCGAACGGCCTGGTGCACCGCATCGAGAGCCGCAACGCCTTCCTCGCCTGCGCCCATGACCACGAGCAGACCGCGCTGGTGGCGTTCCTGATCTGCGAGAGCTGCGGCGCCGTCGGCGAGGTTCCGGCGGCGCCGATCGCCGAAAGCCTGAAGCTGGCCGCCGCGGCATCGGGCTTCACGCCGAAACTGTCGGTCGTCGAGATCACCGGGCTGTGCGCCCATTGCCAGAAGGCGGCGTGAGAACGCTCACTGCGGCGCAAGCTGTACACGTGTGAATGACCGTCGTATTCGAGTTTCTGCGCGAGACCGGTGCGCGCGCAGTCAGAGGCCAGCACCGCCGCTCTACGTCCGCATCATCTCCGACCGACCAAGACAAAGCTGACCACACCTTGATGGCGGTCCAGAAAACGAAACGCGCCAGGGAGCCAACGTCCTCGTGTCCGCAACGTCAACCTCATCCGCCGCGACCCGGCCGCTCGGCCTGGGCGCGATCGCCGTCATCCTCGTGCTGTGCCTGTCCTGGGCGTTCAACCAGATCGCCGTGAAGCTCGCGCTGCCTGAAATTCCGCCGCTGCTGCAGGCCACCTTCCGTTCGCTCGGTGCGCTGCCGGTGCTGCTGGTGTTCGCGCGGGTGCGCGGCGTGAAGATGTTCGAGCGCGACGGCACGCTGGGGCTCGGCCTGGTGGCAGGCCTGTTGTTCGGCTTGGAATTCGTGCTGATCTATCAGGGCCTGCTGCTGACCTCGGCGTCGCGCGCCATCGTGTTCCTGTATACCGCGCCGTTCTTCGTCGCGCTCGGCTCGTTCCGCTTCCTCGGCGAACGGATGGGGCCGGCGCAATGGGGCGGGCTGGCGCTCAGCTTCACCGGTGTGGCGCTGGCGATCGGCATTCCCCAGGCCGATGTCGACGGCCGCGTGCTGCTCGGCGATCTCCTGGTGGTCGGCGGCGGCCTGCTCTGGGGTGTGACCACGGTGTTCGTCAAAGGCACCCGGCTGCGCTTCATCGCGCCCGAGCGGGCATTGGGGTACCAGGTGGCGGTCTCCGTCCCGATCATGGCGCTGGCGGCCCTCATTGCCGGGGAGCGGTTGACCCAGGTTCCCAGCCCGTTCGTGATCGGCCTGATGGCCTACCAGTCGATCTGGGTGGTCGGGACCACGTTCACGATCTGGTTCGCCCTGATCAAGGCCTACTCGGCCAGCAAATTGTCGGCATTTACCTTCATCACCCCTTTATTCGGGGTGGTGGCGAGCTATTTCATCCTGCATGACGCCCTGACGCTGGCCTTTGGCCTGGCTGCCGTGCTTGTGATCGTTGGGCTTTTTCTCGTAAACCGCCCGAACCGCGTGGTCCTGGCCGCGACTGATCCATTGCTGAATGTCACCAAAACCTGATATCCGAGCGCCCATGAACAAGCCCGAGATCCTGACCGAGAACACCTCAGCGTCCGATGTCGCCGGACCCGCTCCCCGGCATCGGACCACCCGCGTCATGGTCGGCAACGTCGCCGTCGGCGGCGGCGCCCCGATCGTGGTGCAGTCGATGACCAACACCGACACCGCCGACGTCGACCAGACGGTGGCCCAGGTTGCAGCGCTGGCGCGCGCCGGGTCCGAGATGGTCCGCATCACGGTCGACCGCGAGGAGGCCGCCGCGGCCGTCCCGCAGATCCGCGAGCAGCTCGACAAGCGCGGCATCACCACGCCCCTGATCGGCGACTTCCACTATATCGGCCACAAGCTGCTGACCGACTATCCGGCCTGCGCCGAGGCGCTGGCGAAATACCGCATCAATCCCGGCAATGTCGGCTTCAAGGACAAGCGGGACACGCAGTTCTCGACCATCATCGAGCTCGCCAACAAATACGGCAAGCCGGTGCGCATCGGCGCCAATTGGGGCTCGCTCGATCAGGAGCTGCTCAGCAAGCTGATGGACGAGAACGCCGCCTCCGCGAACCCGCGCGATGCGCGCGCGGTGATGCGCGAAGCCATGGTGCAGTCGGCATTGCTGTCGGCCGCCCGGGCCCAGGAGCTCGGCATGCCGAAGGACCGCATCATCCTGTCGGCCAAGGTCTCGGCCGTGCAGGACCTGATCGCGGTCTATCAGGACCTCGCCGCACGCTCCGACTACGCCATCCATCTCGGCCTCACCGAGGCCGGCATGGGCTCGAAGGGCATCGTCGCCTCCTCGGCGGCGCTCGGCATCCTGCTGCAGCAGGGCATCGGCGACACCATCCGCATTTCGCTGACGCCCGAGCCCGGCGGCGACCGCACGCTCGAGGTGCAGGTCGCGCAGGAGCTGTTGCAGACCATGGGCTTCCGCACCTTCGTGCCGCTGGTCGCGGCCTGCCCCGGCTGCGGCCGCACCACCTCGACCACGTTCCAGGAGCTGGCGCGCTCGATCCAGGACTTCATCCGCGAGGAGATGCCGGCCTGGAAGACGCAATATCCCGGCGTCGAGGCGCTCAACGTCGCCGTCATGGGCTGCATCGTCAACGGCCCCGGCGAATCCAAGCATGCCAATATCGGCATCTCCCTGCCGGGCACCGGCGAGGCCCCGGCCGCGCCGGTCTTCGTTGACGGCAAGAAGTTCCGCACCCTGCGCGGGCCCACCATCGCCGCCGACTTCAAGGCGCTGGTGATCGACTACATCGACCAGCGATACGGCAGCGGCGCGAAAGCGCCGGAGAACGTGACCGCGGCGGAGTAGGGCGGCACGCTGGTCCCGGCTCAGCCAGCGGCGCCTCCTGTCCGCTGGGTTGATCGCGCGGTTGCTTGCGGCGAGAAGGCCTGACCATTCGTTACTCCGTCATGCCCGGGCTTGTCCCGGGCATCCACGTCATTCCGGGGATGCCGAGCGGCGTGGATGGCCGGGACGAGCCCGGCCATGACGATGTGGCAGCAGACGGGCGCACAACTCCGATCGTCATATGCGATCGCTCTGTCGCAGGCGGGGAGCTTGAGAACGAGTCCGCAGCTAGATTCCATGTCCAATCGGCCTGCCGTGAGAGCGACAGCCGACCTGCAACCGACGGCTGCTTGTGCCGCGCGCCGCGGTCTGAAATTTTCGCGCGCGGATCGGCTGCAGCCGACGTAATCGGACGCGCCGGCGCCGCCCCACTGCTGCCCGCATGATCAGCACCTTGAGGCCTGCTGAAGAGGACGCCTCGATGAATCTCGATATCCGCGAAATGGAACTTGCCGAGACCTCGCTGGTCATCGACTACTTCTATTCGTCGAGCATCGAGCAACTCGACCTGATGGGCATCGACCCGACGCGGATGCCGACCAGGCCGGTGTGGGCCGGACTCTTCCAGACCCTGTACGAGACGCCGTTGGCTGAGCGCGCGGCGCTGCTGGTGATCTGGCGGCTCGACGGCCGCGCCATCGGCTTTTCCAGCTGCGACCGCATCGTCTACGGCAACCGCGCCCACATGCACCTGCACGTCACCGAACCGGAGCTGCGCGGCCGCGGCCTCGGCACCGCATGCGTCCGCCGCAGCATCGATTTCTATTTCGAGAGGTTGCGGCTCAAGCAGCTGTTCTGCGAGCCGCACGCCTACAACACCGCCCCCAACCGCGCGCTGCAAAAGGCCGGCTTCCGTTACCTGAAGACCTACAAGACCGTGCCGGGTCCGATGAACTACCATCAGGCGGTGACGCGCTGGATGATCGAGCGGTGAGGATGTGCGTTGCGCACGTGTCATTCGCGTGCAGCACCTGACATCGATGAAATTATGCCCGGCTCTCTCCGCGCCGTCATTCCGGGGCATTCGCGCGCAAAATGGCGAAGCCATTTTGAAGCAGCGCGAATGAGCCCGGAATCCATAACCACAGGCGGTCGTTGGTCGAAGATGGGCGCCACAGGCATCCCGCCTCCTCGTAACCGCTTGTGGCTATGGATTCCGGGCTCGCGCTCCGCGCGCTCCGGAATGACGCGTGGAGAGCGCCTGCTTCCTTCTGCGCCGGTGCAGGCGCAGCCAGCGCTGATGTGCCCGTCGCGTTACCATGTCGCACCTCCGGGCCTTGTGCCGTCGGGCAAATCAGATCGATGCTTCCGCCCGTCCCGCCTCACTCACGAGGGGCGCTTCGCGGTCGTCACGAACGTGGAGGCGGGATGCGGTGGACGCGACGTGGCGCAGCGAGCTTCAGTGCTTGCGGACGAACGTCATGGCGCGGACGGTCAAGTCGCATGGTCCTGACATCCCGATGCTGATGCCAAGCTGGCGGTGATGATCCGCTGGTGACGGGGGCAAACAAGCCCGGTCCCCGGGGAGAATGCGAAGCAGCCGTTAAAACCATCGCGCGGGGAAGGCCGGGTCTTGTCCGGCTGAACCTGTGGTACCTGCCGCCTGCATTCTTTTCGCAGGCGGGCCACGGGCCTCAGTCGGGGCCCGGCCTTCCCTGCGCCCTCCGACGAGAGAGGGCGAAACTGATCAACGCTCGGACGCGAAAAGCGGGCGCGAGGATGAGGCGCCATGTTCGACAACCTCCGCTGTCGTCCCGGGCAAGCGGGCCAACGCGCATGCGTTGGTGCGGCGCCGACCTGGGATCCATTCACACCGAAGCCGATGTGAGCCACGCTGGCCCTGCGAGATGTGCGACCCACCAAGCGCTTGTGGTTATGAATCCCGGCGTTCGCCGGGATGACAGTGGTGGTTTGGGAAACGGCTCGGGCCATAGCCGTCATTGCGAGCGCAGCGAAGCAATCCAGAATCCTTGCGCGGCCCTGGATTGCTTCGCTGCGCTCGCAATGACGGCATGCATGCTGCAAGACCGCGCTCTGCAACTCACCTGCCTACAACGGCAGCTCGCCATACGACCGGTTGGCGAGGCTCGCTTCCTCCAGATCGAGATCGCGCTCGATGCGGCGGCGGGTTTCGTCGGTGATCTTGCCGTCGCGCAGCATCACATGGATGAATTTGCGTTCCGCCGTGATCAGCTCGCGGGTCAGCTCGATGCCGAGCGCGGATGCGTCGTTGTCCTCGGGCTTCAGACCTTCCGGGAGCTGGTTGGTCCGGACCTCGTGGCGCGCCCGCAGCAGCCGCACCACCTCGTCCGACAGCTCGCGATCGCTGGTCATCGTCTCCAGCGACCGCAAGGCGCCGTCGAGCGCCTCGCGCCGGGCCGCGATCTCCTGCTCATGCTCGCGCTGATGCTCGGCGCGACCCTGGTTGCCGACCCCGAGCCACTGCACGACGGCCGGCAGGGTCAGGCCGAGGCCGATCAGGGTGAAGAAGATCACGCCGAAGGCGATGAACAGGATCTGGTCGCGATAGGGAAACGCGTCGCCAGTCGACAGCGTCAGCGGAAGCGCCAGCGCGGTGGCGAGCGAGACCGTGCCGCGCACGCCGGTGAAGCCGATGATGAAGGTCTGCCGCCACGGTGGCAGCGGATCGCGCGCGCGCAGCGAACTGCTCAGGAGGCGCGGCAGGATGGTCGCCGGGAAGGTCCAGGCGAAGCGCGCGATCACGACGATGGCGAGCACCAGCGCGGTCGCGATCATGATGTCGTCGAGCGGAAAGACCTTCGACTTCTCGTAGATCAGCCGCATCTGGAAGCCGGTCAGCAGGAACAGCATGCCCTCGATGAGGTAGATCATCAGGTCCCAGAAGAAGATGCCCTGCAGGCGGGTCGCCGAGGAGATCCACAGCGGTCCGTTCCAGCTCATGTAGAGGCCGCAGGCCACCGTCGCGATCACGCCGGAGCCGCCGACATGCTCGGGGATCCAGAACGCGAGGTAGGGCGTCAGCACGGACAGGGTGATCTCGACCTGCGGGTCGCGCGCATAGTGCCGGGCGCGCAGCATCAGCCAGCCGACGCCGATGCCGAACGCGATCTCGCCGACCACGATCAGGCCGAACTCGCCGGCCGCGACCGGAAAGGAGAAGGCGCCGGTGGTGATGGCGGCCACCGCGAAGCGATAGAGGATCAGCGCGGTCGCGTCATTGGCGAGGCCCTCGCCTTCGAGAATGACCATGACCCGGCGCGGCAGGTGCAGCCGGCGGGCGATGGCGAGCGGCGCCACCACGTCGGGCGGCGCAACGATGGCGCCGAGCAGGAAGCCGAGGCTCCAGGGCAGGCCGAGAAGATAGTGGGTCGCGGTGGCCACCATGGAGGCGGTGAAGATCACGCAGCCGACCGCGAGCAGCACGATCGGCCGCAGATTGCCCTTGAACTCGCGCCAGCTCATCGCGACGCTCGACGAATAGATCAGCGGCGGCAGCACCACCAGCAGCACGAGCTCGGGCGGCAGCGCGAACGCCGGCATCGTCGGCACGAAGGCGAGCGCGATGCCGGCGAGCATCAGGAGGATCGCCGGCGCCAGGTTGGCCCGCCGTGCAAGAAGTGCGGTTCCCGCCAACACGGCCAGCAGGATCAGGAATATCTGAAAGTGAGCTTCCATGGCTGGGGGCTTGGCGTCGTCGCGCCGGCGTCAATCCCGGAGGTCGTAGCGGTAGGACTTCGACACGATCTGCCAGCCGTCCTTCAGTTTCATCGCCACGAGATAATCGGTGAAAAAGCGCGGCGGCAGCTGGCATCGCACCTTGATGAAGGCCGTCTTGTCGTCCGAACGATCGATGGTGACGATGAAGTCCTCGCGCGGCTTGCCCTCAGCCTTGGCCGATGGGCGCTTGCGCACCCAGGCCAGCCAGTCCGGCACGGTCAGGATCTTGAGTTCGCCATTCTCGACCCAGCGCAGGTCAGCGGTGGGGTGGAACACGGCACCGAGCTTGTCGGCGTCGCCCTCGTAGAGCGCATCGAAATAGCCCTGAACGACGGCCTCGACGGTGGAACGGTCTGTGCTCACGGCCAACTCCCTGGGAACCTGGACAAACAAGGATCGCATTTTCGATGCAAAACGGCGCTTGGCAAGGCATGAACTGGCGTCATTGCGCCAGCGACAGACTATAATGGCCGAGGCCAGGTCGATCGGGAATAAATCTGCGTGATCCCGGTCACAAGCCTAATGGGCTGCACTCTGATAGGCAGGTCCCAGCAGGTCTCCCAGCGGTAGGGGGTAGGTACGATGTCTTGGTCACTTCGATTGGGCGGTTACATCCTGGCGGCAGCGCTGCTGCTGGTCGGCCACCCCGCGCTCGCCGACAAGCGGGTGGCGCTCGTCATCGGCAATTCCGCCTATCAGAACGTGCCGCAACTGACGAACCCCGCCAATGACGGCGCGGTGATGACGGCGACCTTCAAGAGCGCGGGCTTCGATGTCGTCGATTACCGGCGCGATCTGACCGCGCGGGAGACCAGGCGGGCCTTGCGCGATTTCGCCGACGCCGCCCGCGATGCCGATATTGCGGTGGTCTACTACGCCGGCCACGGCATGGAGGTCGAAGGGGCGAACTATCTGATCCCGATCGACGCCCGGCTCGAGCGTGACACCGACGTCTATGACGAGACGCTGTCGCTCGACCGTATTCTGGTCGCCGTCGAGCCAGCGAAGAAGCTGCGCCTGGTCATTCTCGACGCCTGCCGCGACAACCCGTTCACGCGCAACATGCAGCGGACGGTGGCGACCCGCAGCCTCGGCCGCGGCCTCGCCAAGGTCGAGCCGACCAGCCCGAATACGCTGATCGCCTATTCCGCCAAGGCCGGCTCGACCGCGCAGGACGGCGACGGCAAGAACTCGCCGTTCACCCTGGCGCTGTCGCGGCACATCGCGACCCCCGGCCTCGACGTCCGCAAGGCGTTCGGCTTCGTCCGCGACGAGGTGCTGAAAGCGACCGCCAACCGCCAGGAGCCGTTCGTGTACGGCTCGCTCGGCGGCGAGGACGTGCCGTTGGTTCCCGGCGTGCCGCGCGTCGTGACACAGATGCCGGTGACGCCGCCGCCGAGCCCGCAGGCCGACATCCGGCGCGATTACGAGCTCGCGATGCAGGTCGGCAACAAGGGCGCGCTGAACGCCTTCCTGGCGCAATATCCCGACGGATTCTACGCCAGCCTTGCCAAGTTGCAGCTCGACAAGCTCGCCGCCGAGGAGAATCGCGCCGCCGCTTCCGAAAAGGCCCGCGCCACCGAGGCCGAGCGGGCGCGGCTCGCCGCCGAGGGCGCGCGCAAGGAGACGCTCGCCAAGGCGGAGGCCGAGGCCAGGGCGGCGGAGCAGGCTCGGATTGTCGCTGAGAAGGCCAATCAGGTGGCGCAGCAGCAGGCGGCCGAAGCCGAGAAGAAGCGCGGTGAGCAGCAGCTCGCGGCGCTCGACAATCCGCGCGCGGCGACCTCGCCCGGCGCGCCCACGCCCGCAGCACCGCAGCAGGGCCAGGTCGCCTCGCTCACCCCGGCCGCGCAGCCCGCCGATCTCGCCAAGTCGGTGCAGCTCGAGCTGCGCCGCGTCGGCTGCCTCACCGAGGATGCCGATGGCGATTGGGGCTCGGCCTCGCGCCGCTCGCTGTCGCAGTTCAACCGCTATGCCGGCACCAAGCTCGATACCCAGGCCGCCTCGGCCGATGCGCTGCAGGCGATCAAGCTCAAGCAGGCGCGCGTCTGCCCGCTGGTCTGCCAGCATGGCACCAAGCCGGACGGCGACCGCTGCGCCCGCATCGTTTGCGCCGAGGGTTCGTTCGTCAACGACGACAATGAATGCGAGAAGCGGCGCGACAGGAAGCCGGTCGCCAAGCGCGATGGCAGCGACGAAGATGTGCCGTCGCGCCGCCGCGCCCGTGCGGCGCCGGAGGCCGGCCTGCCGATGCCGGCTCCTGGTGCGGGCGTCGGGGTTGGGATCGGAGGTGGTGGCGGTCTCGGCGTCGGGACGGCCCCGGGCTACACCAGGCCGCAGACGCAAGCCGCCCGGCCGCCGAAGTCGGGCGGGCAGATCTATTGCGACGCCTATCTGTGCCGCGCCGTCAGGCCCGGCTGCCGGCTGGAATATCGCGGCGGCGGCGGACCCGCCAATAATGCCAGCGTCGAGGTGTGCAACTGATCAGGACGAGATTACGCTGGCGGCGATGTTGACCATCAGGGCGACCAGCGCGGTGTTGTAGACGAACGAGATGATGCCGTGCACGGTCGCGGTGCGGCGGATGATCTTGTCGGTGATGCCGACGTCGGAGACCTGGGCGGTCATGCCGATGATGAAGGAGAAGTAGACGAAGTCCCAGTAGTCGGCGTGCTCGTCCGTGTCGCCGCTCGGGAATTGCAGGCCCCCAGGCTTGGCGCCGCGGTAGTAGTCATGGGCGTAGTGCAGGGCGAAGGTCGCATGCACCGCGGCCCAGGACAGCGAGACGGTGAGCAGCGCCAGCGTCAGCGCCGGAGCGTCGCGCTTGGAAGCGCCGAGCTCGAGCACGATCGCGGCGATGCTGGCGAAGGCGCCGAGCGCCGTGACCAGCAGGATCACGAAACGGCCGTCGTCCTGCATGACCGCCTTGCGGCGGATGTGATGATGCTCGCTGCGCAGCATCATCGCCGCGACCAGCACGAGGTAGAGCGCGGTGAAGATGTCCCAGCTGATCAGGAGCCGCGTGATCAGCCGCAGCGCCGGCGACAGCAGGAAGAACGCAACGATCGCGAGGCCCAGCGATATGAAGGTGCGCGGCCGGGCATAGATGACGCGCAGCGCAGCCGGCAGCCGCGTGAAGCGGGCGAGGTCCGGATCGTCGGGATGGACTCCGCCCAATGCCTCGCCTCAGCTCTTGCGTTCGGCGACGAAGTGCGCGGCGGCCCGCAGCACGTCGCCCTTGGCGCCGAAGACCGATAGCGCGGCATCGCCGCGGGCGAGCAGGTCGCGGACGCGCTGCCTGGCGCCCTCGACGCCGAGCTGGGTGACGAAGGTGGTCTTGCCGAGCTCGGCGTCGGCACCGGCCGGCTTGCCGAGGGTGGCGGCATCGCCCTCGACGTCGAGCAGGTCGTCGGCGATCTGGAAGGCTTCGCCGAGAGCGCGGCCGTAGTCGTCGAGCGCCTGGTACTCGGCCGCCGAGGCCTGGCCGAGCAGGGCGCCGGCGATGCAGCCGAAGCGGAGCAGGGCGCCGGTCTTCATCTGCTGGACGCGGGCGACGTCGACCGGGCCGCTGTCGCCGAACCGGCCCTCGCCGGCGAGGTCGAGGATCTGGCCGCCGGCCATGCCGCCGACACCGGCGCAGCGGGCCAGCGCCCGGGTCAAAGCGAGGCGGACGCCGGCATCGGGATGGATCTCGTCGCGGGTGATGATGTCGAAGGCGATGGTCAGCAGTGCGTCGCCGGCCAGGATCGCGGTGGCGTCGTCATAGACCTTGTGCAGGGTCGGACGCCCGCGCCGCAGGTCGGAATTGTCCATCGCCGGCAGATCGTCGTGGATGAGCGAGTAGCAGTGGATGCATTCGAGCGCCGCGCCGGTCAGCAGCGCGCCCTTGCGCGGGACGCCGAACACGGCGGCGCTCTCGACCACCAGGAACGGGCGTAGCCGCTTGCCGCCGTTCAGGCTCGAATAGCGCATCGACTCGATCAGCCGCTTCGGCCTGATGATCTCGTCCGCCAGCGGCGCATCGCCGAGGAGCTCGCCGAGCAGGGCTTCGGTCTCTTCCGCGGTCTTGTCCAGGCGTTGGGTGAAGTCGGTGAGGGCCGTCGCAGTCATTTAACAAGAGCTCCAGGGGCAAAATTCGCCGGACAATCGTTGATGGCGGCGACTTCGTCAATTGCCGGAGCGGTGGCGGCTTTCGGCCGTAACGGCGGAAAAAAGCAGGAAACCACATCGAGATGTCGGATAATCCCGGCCAATTGTCTGCCCCTGCGGCGGTCCCAACCGAGCGACGCCTGCCCTTGCGTACCGTCAGAACCATCCTCGTGATCGCCGTGCTGGTGCTGCTCGTGCCCTATGCGCTGACGCCGTTCTATGCCGTGGGTCACCCCGTCTCGACCCTGATGCTGTGGCGGTCGGTGACGGGGCAGCCGGTGACGCGGCACTGGATCGACCTCTCGGCGATGTCGCCGTATTTGCCGCGCTCGGTGGTGGCCGCGGAGGATGCCAAATTCTGCAGCCATCACGGCATCGACTGGGGCGCGCTGCGCGAGGTCATGGACGATGCCGAGGACGGCGAGGTCTCGCGGGGCGGCTCGACCATCACCCAGCAGGTCGCCAAGAACCTGTTCCTGTGGCAGGGCCGCAGCTATGTTCGCAAGGCGCTGGAACTGCCGCTGGCGCTGTGGATCGACCTCGTCCTCGGCAAGCGGCGCATCCTCGAAATCTACCTCAACATCGCCGAGCTCGGTCCCAGCGGCCAGTTCGGGGTGGAGGCGGGCGCCAATTACGCGTTCAACCGCTCGGCAGCTGGCTTAGGGCCGCGCGAGGCGGCGCTGATGGCCTCGATCCTGCCGAACCCCGTCCGGCGCAGCGCCCGGGCCCCGGGGCCGGGTGTGCGGCGGCTGTCGGCGACCTACATGGTGCGGGCCCAGGCCTCCAGCCTGCAGGCCTGCTGGGGGGAGCGGCGGTGAGGTCCGAGCGGGCGCAATTTTGGCCAAAAATGCCTCGGAGAGCCCTAGCCATGCCGCACCCCTTCCTCTATAAGCGCGGCCTTGATCGGCATCCGGGCTCGCCAGCTTCATGGCTGCAGCCGTCCTTTGCGGACGATGCCTTGCAAAAATACCCTAGAGGATACCGATATGGCCGTCCCCAGAAGAAAAACTTCGCCGTCGCGCCGCGGCATGCGCCGCTCGGCTGACGCCATCAAGAAGCCGACCTATGTCGAGGACAAGGATTCCGGCGAGCTGCGTCGTCCGCACCACCTGGACCTGAAGACCGGCATGTACAAGGGCCGCCAGGTCCTGAAGAAGAAAGACGCCTGATTGTCCGCGCGGGCCGTTTTCCAAGCTGCCCGAATTCGGCCATCGATGGGGTTGAAAGCGGTCCCGTGCGACGTGATTCGCCGGGACCGTTGCGTATCTGTGTCGCGTGATCCCGTCTCGCTGTCTCATCTTCGCACCGATTGACTTTGCGCCGGGCCGCCGCCCGCGCCATCCAAGGCTTCAACCGATGTCCATGGTCGGTTTCCCGCTGCTGCTGATCCCGCTGGCGATCTACAACATGATCGTCTTCCTGATGCCGGGGGTCGCGTTCAGCGAGACGCTGCTGCGCCTTCAGCTTCCGTCCGGCGAGGTCTGGACGATCTCGCTCGGCGACATGCTGCTGGCCCTGGGCGTGCTGCTGCTGCTGCTCGAAATCATCAAGGCGGCGAAGCCGAACGGGAAATATCTGACCGATCATCTGCTGTCGCTGCTGGTCTTCGGCGGCGCCGCGGCGGAATTCGCGATGTGGCAGAAGTTCGGGAATTCGACCTTCCTGCTGCTGACCCTGCTGGCGATGGTCGATTTCTTCGGCGGAGTCTCGCTGCGCACCAAGCGCGCCGCCCGCTCAGTCGTCGCAGCTCCCGCTTCCGTGCCGGCGCCGGCCGAAGCGACCGTGCCTGATTCGGAACCTCAGCCGATCGAGGAGCCGGCCAGAGAATCGGTCAAAGAACCGGCCAAGGCGGAGGTTGAGCAGGCGGAGGTTCAGAAGGCGGATGCTGCCGCGCCCGTCGTTGAAGAGCCGATCGATGCCGTGCCGGCTGCTGCTTCGGTCGCCGAGTCCGTGCTGCTCGACCGCTCGGTCCCCCGGCCGGCTCCCGCGCCGACGACCGGCTGGGTCGCGGAGGCAAAGGAGACCGAGACCGCTGCTCCGGGCGCGCCAGAGCCGCCCAAACCCGACACGCCGAAGCCCTGAGGCGCAGGAGCGCGCCGCTCAGATCATTTCTCGGGTCCGGCCGCCGGCACGCGTGACCGGCTGAAGCCTCGCCGCATAGGCACTGTGGACGTCGGCAGCCGCCGCGCGCCTGAGCGTGCGGGTTTGCGGCAGCTGCTCGGCGGTCGCGATCAGATGGGTCACGAAGCCGGCGTCGGGGCGTGCTGCGCGAACGATCCGCGCGCGACGGTCATGGCTCGCATCGCTCGGCAGCAGCGTCACGGAGCGGGAGGTCTCCTCCGACCCATCCAGGCGATCGCCGTCCTGATCAATCGTTAACATTGTCCAACCACCGCCGGCGCGATTGTCGCGTTCTGGGACGCCGGAGCCTTTCGCTCCTCGATCTCGCAAGAGCAATGCCGTTCCAAGCGCTCTGGAGCGCTGCATGTTCCAAACATGGTTGACGCGTCTCGGACACGCGCTCGTCGCCTCGGCATGCTCTCCGTTAACCAGAGATGCGTAGTCTGATTCGCGAACTCGGCCGCCGCCGCTCGCGCGGATGCGCGCTGGCCGTTCCCAAATCAGCGCCGGTCCTGCCGGCCTGTGCCGAAACGAGGCGACCTTGACATCCGAATTGCCACAGACCGCGATGATCCTGGCGTCCCTGGGCCAAGCCGCCTTCGTCTGGGATCTGGCGAGCGACGTGATCGTCTGGAGCGATCACGTCGGGGCGGTGTTTGCCGAGGTTCCGCTGCCACAACTCTGCAACGGCGCCGAATTCAGCAAGCTGATCGAGCCGGACCGCAGCATCCGCTCCGAGATCATGCTCCAGGCGACGCCGCTGCATGGCGCCGCCGGCACGCCGTATCGGATCGAATATGGCGTGCGCACCCACGCCGGTGCGCCATTGATCTGGGTCGAGGAGACCGGCTGCTGGTTCGCCGGCCCCGAGGGGCGGCCCTTGCGTGCCCAGGGCATCGTGCGGATCAACAACGAGCGCCACGCCCGCGAGGAGCAGCTGCTCAAGCTGTCACGGCACGATCCGCTGACCGGCGAGCTGAACCGGACGCATCTGCTGGCGACGCTTGCCGAGGTGATCGAGGAGTCGCAGCGGTTCCGCTTCTCCTGCGCCTTCATGCTGGTTGGCATCGATCATCTCGCGCGCATCAACGACGCCTTCGGCTTCGACGTCGCCGACGGCGTCGTGCTGGAGATCGCCCAGCGCATCCGGGGCCGGCTCCGCGGTGGCGACACGCTCGGTCGGTTCTCGGGCAACAAGTTCGGGTTGATCCTGAAGAACTGTACGATGGACGACATGACCACCGCGGCCGAGCGCTTTCTCGCGACGGTGCGCGACGAGGTAGTGCCGACCAAGTCAGGTCCGGTCGCCGTCACCGCGACGATCGGCGCCGTGAGCGTTCCCCGTCACGCCCGCTCGGTCGAGGAAGCGGTCAACCGCGCCCATGAGACGCTCGACGCCGCCAAGCGCCGCCGCATCGGATCGTTCTCGACCTGGCGGCCGAACGTGGAGCGCGACGCACAGCGCAAGGTCAACATCCGCGTCACCGACGAGATCGTGACCGCGCTCAATGAGCGGCGCATCGTCACAGCGTTCGAGCCGGTCGTGAATGCCAACACGCTTGCGCCCGCCTTCTATGAATGCCTGGTGCGGATGCGCCAGGATGACGGCCGGGCCTTGCTGGCGCCGGACGTCGTCCCAGTCGCCGAACGGCTCGGTTTGATCCGTCTGGTCGATCACCGCATTCTGGAGCTGGTGGTGGCGGAGCTCGCGAGCACGCCCGACGTCACCCTGAGCCTCAACATCTCGCCCGAGACCACCATGGATCCGGACTGGTGGGCCTCGATCGAGTCCATGATGCGCGCCCATCCTGGGGTCGCCGAACGGCTGATCGTCGAGATCACCGAGACGGTCGAGATCCAGGACGTCGACGATCTCCGCGGCTTCGTGACGCGGCTGAAAGATCTCGGCAGCCGAATCGCCATCGATGATTTCGGCGCCGGGCACACCTCGTTCCGCAATCTGCGCAAGCTCGGCGTCGACATCGTCAAGATCGACGGCGCCTTCGTGCAGAATCTCGTGCGCTCGGCTGACGACCGCGCCTTTGTGCAGACGCTGGTCGAGCTGGCGCGACGGCTGCAGATCAAGACGGTCGCGGAATGGGTGCAGGACGAGGCGTCGGTCGCGCTGCTGCGCGACTGGGGCTGCGATTACATCCAGGGCCGGGTGATTGGCCTCGCCTCGGTCGATCGGCCGTGGATCGGTAACGGCAGGGTGGAGCTGCCGGCGGCGGGTTGATCAGCCGCCGGCCCTTCGGCGTCAGCCTTGCTGCTCGTCCTTCTTCGGCTCCGACATGCGATCGAGCCGGTCCTGCATTTCCTTCATCTGACGGCGCAGCTCGTCGATGTTGTCGTCGGCGGCCGGGGCCGGCTCGGCGGCCTTCTCGTCGGTGCGCACCGGCGGCGTGAACGGCTTGAACATCGAGAAGGTCTGCTGGAACAGCTCCATGTTGCGGCGCACCTGCTCCTCGAGCGGCGCGAACGGCGTCCCGCTGAAGGTGTCGGCGATCTGCTTGCGGAATTTCTCCTGCTCCCGGGTCAGGGTATCGATCGACTGCTCAAGGTACTTTGGCACCACCATCTGCATGCTGTCGCCGTAGAAGCGGATCAGCTGGCGCAGGAACGTGGTCGGCAGCAGGTTCTGGCCGGCCTTGTTCTCCTGCTCGAAGATGATCTGCGCGAGGACCGACCGCGTGATGTCGTCGCCAGTCTTGGCGTCGTAGACCAGGAAATCCTCCCCGTTCTTAACCATCGAGGCCAGATCTTCGAGGGTCACGTAGGTACTCGTCCCGGTATTGTAGAGCCGCCGGTTCGCGTATTTCTTGATTGTGGTGGGTTGGTCAGATTTCGCCATGAGCTCACACATGCAAACCGAGAACAGGGAACCCGGCGGCGTCGCCGCAGGGCGAAGAGCTACGCAATGCAATAACGTAATCACTTTCGAGCGAGTTCGGCTACGGTTTTGTGCGGAACGGTTAATCCCGCAGCAGAAATCTTGCCCACGAAACGGCCAAGCATCCCAATTTGAATGCGCTGCAACAGGAATTGCTGACGCCGCCAATTGACATGTCGCAACGACGTTAACAGGATGAAGGACGAAGGTTGCGCACTCGCCAATCCAGGGCTTGCGGAGGGCCGGCACGACCGTGAACTGAAAAGATCATTTTCATTTCAAATACCCTCGAGTCTCAAGCCCTCGCTTTCACGTCCAAGATCAAGAACCCCAGGAGATGCTCATGTCAGACGATGTCGTCATCGTCAGCGCCGCCCGCACCGCGGTTGGAAGTTTCAACGGTGCCTTCGCCAGTGTCCCGGCCCACGAATTGGGGGCGGTGGCCATCAAGGCCGCGCTGGAGCGCGCCGGCGTCGAGCCGGGCCGCGTCTCGGAGGTCATTATGGGCCAGATCCTGACTGCGGCGCAGGGCCAGAACCCGGCGCGCCAGGCTTCGATCGCCGCCGGCATTCCAGTCGAGAGCCCGGCCTGGGGCATCAACCAACTGTGCGGCTCCGGCCTGCGCTCCGTGGCGCTCGGCTACCAGGCGCTCGTCAATGGCGACTCCGACATCGTGGTCGCCGGCGGCCAGGAGTCGATGAGCATGGCGGCGCACGCGCAATATCTGCGCGCCGGCGTGAAGATGGGCTCGCTCGATCTGGTCGACACGATGATCAAGGACGGCTTGTGGGACGCCTTCAACGGCTATCACATGGGCAACACCGCCGAGAACGTTGCGAAGCAATATCAGATCACGCGCGCGCAGCAGGACGAGTTCGCCGTTGCATCGCAGAACAAGGCCGAGGCGGCTCAGAAGGCCGGCAGGTTCAAGGACGAGATCGCACCCGTGACGGTCAAGAGCCGCAAGGGTGACACCGTGGTCGACACCGATGAATATCCGCGTCATGGCGCGACGATCGAGGCCATGGCCAAGCTGCGTGCGGCGTTCGAGAAGGACGGCACGGTCACGGCCGGCAACGCGTCGGGCATCAATGACGGCGCGGCTGCCGTGGTGCTGATGACCGCCAAGCAGGCGGCCAAGGAGGGCAAGACCCCGCTGGCGCGGATCGTGTCCTGGGGCCAGGCCGGCGTCGACCCGAAGATCATGGGCACCGGCCCGATCCCGGCGTCGCGTTCGGCGCTGAAGAAGGCCGGCTGGAACATCGCCGACCTCGACCTGATCGAAGCCAACGAGGCGTTCGCCGCGCAGGCTTGCGCGGTGAACAAGGATCTCGGCTGGGATCCGGCCAAGGTCAACGTCAACGGCGGCGCGATCGCGATCGGCCATCCGATCGGTGCGTCCGGCGCGCGCGTGCTCGTGACTCTGCTGCACGAGATGCAGAAGCGCGACGCGAAGAAGGGTCTTGCCACGCTGTGCATCGGCGGCGGCATGGGCATCGCGCTGTGCGTTGCACGCGACTAAAAAGCCGGCAGTGACTGCGAACCGTTCAGCCTTCGCAATCGCGTCCAGCTCAACTAAAGATCAACGCCCGGCGATCTCGCCGGGCGTTTTGTTCTTGATGTCCGTCAAACACGTCGCATAATCGACCACTAAAAAAATGGAGTTGAGCGAGCATGGACGGTCGTGCGGCAAGTTGATCGTCGCGCGGAGGTTCATGATCCAATAACAACGGCAAGCGCGGCGACAGCCAGAGGTTGTCCTGTGCGATCAGTCATCGAGGGAAGGATTCGACATGGCACGTGTAGCGTTGGTGACGGGGGGAACGCGCGGTATCGGAGCGGCGATCAGCAAGGCGCTGAAGGCGGCTGGATACAAGGTCGCGGCGAATTACGGCGGCAACGATGCCGCGGCGGAGAAGTTCAAGAGCGAGACCGAGATCCCCGTCTACAAATGGGACGTCAGCTCGTTCGAGGCCTGCGGCGAAGGCATCAAGAAGGTCGAAGCCGATCTCGGTCCCATCGATGTGCTGATCAACAATGCCGGCATCACCCGTGATACGGCCTTCCACAAGATGACGCTCGAGCAGTGGAGCGCGGTGATCAACACCAATCTCGGCTCGCTGTTCAACATGACCCGCCCGGTCATCGAGGGCATGCGCGCGCGCAAGTTCGGCCGCATCATCAACATCTCCTCGATCAACGGCCAGAAGGGCCAGTTCGGCCAGGTCAACTACTCCGCGGCGAAGGCCGGCGACATCGGCTTCACCAAGGCGCTCGCGCTGGAGACGGCCAAGGCCGGCATCACCGTCAACGTGATCTGCCCGGGCTACATCAACACCGAGATGGTGCAGGCGGTGCCGAAGGACGTGCTCGAGAAAGCCATCCTGCCGCTGATTCCGGTGGGGCGCCTCGGCGAGCCCGAGGAGATCGCGCGCGCCGTGGTGTTCCTCGCGGCTGATGAGGCCGGAGCCATCACCGGCTCGACGCTGTCGGTCAATGGCGGCCAGTACATGGTGTGAGCCTCGCCGGCGGCGTTGCCTCCGGCCACCATCTGCGGTTAAGGAAAACCTGATGCCCGCGCTCGCCGCGGGCATTCACGTCTTGGACGCTCCCCGCACGGACGCAGGCGTGGGTGGCCGGCATGAGCCGGCCGTGACGGAGCCTGCCGCCTGATGTCCCAGCGCAATGCGACCCTGATCGGTCTGACCGCGATCCTGATGTGGTCGCTGCTCGCCTTGTTGACGGTGGCAACTGGCACGATCCCCGCCTTCCAGCTTGCGGCGATGACCTTCGCGATCGGCGGCGCGGTCGGCCTGCTCAGTCTGGTCCGCCGACCGGACGGGCTACGGGTGCTGCGGCAGCCGCTGACGGCGTGGGCCGTGGGCGTCGGTGGGCTGTTCGGTTATCACGCGCTGTACTTCCTGGCGCTGCGCTTCGCGCCGCCGGCAGAAGCCGGGCTGCTGAACTATCTTTGGCCGCTGCTGATCGTGCTATTTTCGGCCTTTCTGCCGGGGGAGCGGCTCGCGGTTCATCACGTGACCGGCGCCGTGATCGGGCTTGTCGGCACCGCGCTGCTGTTGCTCGGCAACGGTGCGAGCTTCGCTGCGAGCCAGTTGCCGGGGCTCGCGGCCGCCTTCGTCGCGGCGTTCGTGTGGGCGATCTATTCGGTGCTCTCGCGCCGTCTGAAGGCGGTGCCGACCGATGCCGTCGCCGGCTTCTGCATGGCGACGTCCGCGCTCGCGGCCCTGGTCCATGTTGCGGTCGAGCGAACGGTCTGGCCCGACGGCCCGACGCAGTGGCTCGCTGTTGCCGGTCTCGGCATCGGCCCGGTTGGCGCCGCGTTCTATGCCTGGGACATCGGGATGAAGCGCGGAGACATTCGCGTGCTCGGTGCCGCATCCTATGCGACGCCGCTGCTGTCGACGGCTTTCCTGATCGTTGCCGGCTATGCCCGCCCGAGCGCCGCCCTGGCGGTGGCCGCACTGCTGATTGCCGGCGGCGGTCTGGTCGCGGCCAAGGACATGTTCCTCCTGCGCAAGCGCTGACCGCGTCAGGTCGAGCGACGTCAGGCGGGGCCGGCTCGCATGCGGACTCGGCACGGCGGTCCGAATCCGCCGGTTATCCTTGCTGCGCACTTAACCGTGCGCAAAACCGGCACGCCGGCCGGTAGCTTACAACCGCCGATTACAGTTTGGCGCGGTCTGCACCTAACCCGCCCTTTACCCGTGCTGAGCGATAGTCCCTGCGAAATGGTGCTGACAACGGGGCGGCAATGCCGGACGTGAGACGTTACATGGCCCGCGCAGGGGAGCTGTTTCGCGTTCCCGCCGACAGTCCCGAGCTGACGCGCGCGCAGTTCCAGGCGTTCTCCAAGCAGGTGCCGCTGCTCTATTTCATTCTCATCACCAACAGCCTGGCGCTCGCCTACACATTCCTGCCGCTGGCGCCGACGTGGCTCACGATTTCGGTGCCGGCGTTGCTATCGACGATTACCGGCGCGCGCATGCTGTGGTGGCTGCGGCAGGGCGAGGCCGCCAGCAGCGACGCCGAGGTGCTGCGCAACCTGCGTGTCACCAACCGGATTGCCGGCCCGATCGGGGCGCTGTTCGTCGTCTGGTCCTTCGCGTTGTTCCCCTACGGCGACCCATTCGCCAAAGGGCAGGTCGCGTTCTACATGGCGGTCACGGTCATCGGCATCATCTTCTGCCTGATGCACCTGCGCTCCGCAGCCCTGATCGTGACCCTCGTGGTCATCGTGCCCTATGTCATCTTCTTCATGTCCACGGGCGTTCACGCGCTGCGGGCGATCGCAGTCAATCAGCTGCTCGTGTCCGGCGCGATGGTCACGGTGCTGTTCATCTATTATCGGGATTTCGCCGCGCTCGTCGCCAGCCGCAAATCGCTGCTCGCGGAGCAGGCGGCGACGCAAGCGCTGTCGGATGAAAACTTCCGCCTCGCCAATCTGGATTCGCTGACCGATCTGCCCAATCGCCGTCGCTTCTTCTCGGAGCTCACGCAAGCTTTCGCCGAGGCCGACCGGGACGGCACGCGGCTCGCCGTCGGCATCATCGATCTCGACGGCTTCAAGCCGATCAACGACACCTATGGGCACACGGTCGGCGACCGCGTGCTGATCGAGGCCGCGCGCCGCATCCGCGACGCCTGTGCCGGCCATGGCGGCCAGGTCCATCTCGCCCGGCTCGGCGGCGACGAGTTCGGACTGGTGGTCGCCGGCAATCCCACGGACGACGATCTGCTCAACCTCGGACGGCAGATCACCGACCTCATCAAGCTGCCCTATCAGTTCGACACGACCCATACCGGCCTGTCGTGCTCGACCGGCTTTGCGTTGTATCCGCGCTCGGCCATGGTTGCGGATGCGCTGTACGAATGCGCCGACTATGCGCTCTACCACGCCAAGCGCCGCGCCCGCGGCCAGGCCATCATCTTCTCGACCGAGCTCGAGGCGGAGATCCGTAGCCGCAGCGTGATCGAGCACCTGTTGCGCACGGCCGATTTCGACGCCGAGATGGACCTGGCGTTTCAGCCGATCATGGACGCGATGAATTCGCGCACCACCGGATTCGAGGTCCTGGCGCGCTGGCACAGCCCCAAGCTGGGTACGGTGTCGCCCGCAAGCTTCATCCCGGCCGCCGAGCGGATCGGCGTCATCCGCAGCCTGACGCGTTGTCTGCTGGTCAAGGCGCTCGCCGCCGCGCGGACCTGGCCGGACGACATTCGCGTGTCGTTCAATCTCTCCGCGCACGACATCTGTTCGCCGGATGGCGTCCTGCCGCTGCTGGCGGTCATCCATGCCAGCGGCGTGCCGCCGCGCCGCATCGAGTTCGAGATCACCGAGACCGCCGTCACCTTCGACTTCGCCCGCGCCGAGCAGTCGATCGCGGCATTGAAGGCGATCGGTTGCGGCATCTCGCTGGACGATTTCGGCACCGGCTACTCGTCGCTCAGTCACGTCCACCGGCTGCCGCTCGACAAGCTCAAGGTCGACCGCAGTTTCGTGAGCGACGTCAACGCCAACCCGATCAGCCACAAGATCATCAAGTCGCTGACCGGCCTCTGCGCCGACATGGAAATTTCGTGCGTCGTCGAGGGTGTCGAGACCAAGGAGCAGCTCGACAGCCTGCGACGTCTGGGCGCGGACTACATCCAGGGCTACTACTTCGCGAAGCCGATGCCGGCCGACGCGATTTCCGGCTTCCTCGCCCAGGAGCGCCAGCGCTTCGCCGAGCCGGCCGCGAAGGTCGCCGGCGCGAGCGCCTGACTCAGACCTCCGGCTCCCAGCCGGGCGGCGCAAGCTCGAATCCTTCGAACATGAAGCCCGGCGCCACCGTGCAGCCGACGAGCGTCCAATCGCCGGCGCTCTCGGCGGCCTGCCAGGCATGGGCGGGCACCACCGCCTGCGGCTGCTGGCCGGCTGCGAGGTCGATGCCCAGCGTCGTCGTTTGCGGCGCCTGGCCTTCGGCGGCGATCCGCAAGGTCAGCGGCGCACCGGCATAGAAGTGCCAGGTCTCGACCGCGTCGACCCTGTGCCAATGCGAACGCTCGCCGCGCGCGAGCAGGAAATAGATCAAGGTCGATGCGGCGCGGCCGGAGGCGTCGACGGCCGGATCGCGGAAGGTCTCGCGAAAATGTCCGCCCTCCGGATGAGGCTGCAGGCCGAGACGCGCGATGATGTCGGCAGCCGAGAGCGTGGCCATCGTCGTCCTCGCCGTTACGACTTGTTCTTGCGCTCGCGCAACTCGCCGAATACCTGCTCGGCGCTGGCGCCCTTCATGCGCAGCCGCACTGCGACGGCCGGATCGTCGGCGCGCAGGAACACGTTGGCGGTCTTCTCGTCGCCCAGCAGCGACGGAATGGTCGGCCGGTTGGCGGCACGCAGCCGCGTGACCTCCTCGGCGCGAGCCTTCAGCGCCGCGTTGTCGCCGTCGACGGTGAGGGCGAATTTGACGTTCGAGGCTGTGTATTCGTGGCCGCAATAGAGCCGGAAGTCGTCCGGCAGCGCGCGCAGCTTGAGAAGCGAGTCCCACATCATCGGATAGGTGCCCTCGAACACGCGGCCGCAGCCGACCGAGAACAGCGTGTCGGCCGCAAACAGCGCCTTGTCGGCATCGAACACGTAGGAGACGTGGTCGAGCGTATGGCCCGGCGTTTCCAGCACGCGCGCGAGCAACTCGCCGATCTTCACGACATCGCCATGGGCGACTCGCAGATCGACGTTGGCGATCGCCGTCGTCTTGTCGTGGGGCGCGACCACCCGGCAGCCATATTTCTGCTTGAGCTCGGCGACGCCGCCGACATGGTCGTGATGATGATGCGTGATCAGGATGTCGGTGAGCCTCCAGCCTTCGGCGTCCAATTGCCGGACGATCGGTCCGGCCTCGGGGGCGTCGATCGAGGCAGTCGCACCGGTCGCGGGGTCATGGATCAGATAGCCGAAATTGTCGGACAGGCAGGTGAAGGCGCGGATGTCGGCGGCCATGATGTCTCCGTCGGCGGGACCGGGCGAGGCACGATGGTCGCGCTCGCGATGCCAGAAGGTCGTGGAAGCGGAGCCCGGGCGCAGCGCTGCGGGGCGGCCTCCGATGTCCCGCGCAGAGATATGGCGTTAACGCTGGAGGCGCAACGCAATATTCGGCGCGCGGCAGCGCGCGCTCGCATGATACATTGACGTCATGGACGTGATCGATCTGCGAAATTTCTATTCGGGTCGCCTCGGGATCGTCGCGCGGCTCTTGATCAACCGCGGTATCCGCGCGCGCTGGCCGAGCGCGGCCGGGCAGCGGGTGCTCGGCGTCGGCTATCCCACGCCCTATCTTGGCCTGTTCCGCGAGGATTCCGAACGCTGCATCGCCTTCATGCCGGCGGCGCAGGGGGTGCTGAAATGGCCGACGGCGCGGCCGACGCTGGCCTCGCTGGTGGACGAGTTCTCGCTGCCGCTGCCCGATGCGGCGATCGACCGCATCCTGATCGTGCATGCGCTGGAGATGTCGGACGACCCGGCCGGGCTGCTGCGCGAGATGTGGCGGGTGCTGGCGCCGGCGGGACGCATGATCATCGTGATCCCGAACCGGCGCGGCGTCTGGACGCGGACCGACAACACGCCGTTCGGCCATGGCCGGCCCTATTCGCGCTCGCAGATCACGCAACTGCTGCGGCAGACCTGGTTCACGCCGACCGGCTGGGGCGAGGCGCTGTTCATGCCTCCGGTCGGCGGCTGGTTCCTGAAATCGGCGATGGCCTGGGAGCGCGTCGGCGCGGCGCTGTCGCTGCCGTTCGCCGGTGTCCACATCGTGGAGGCGACCAAGCAGGTCTACCGGGTGATCCCGGCGCGCCGCGAGCGCATTCGGCTGATCCCGCGGCTCGAACCGGTGCTGGCGCCGTCACCGTCGGCCCCCGGATCCGGTGGCGCCGGTCGCCGCGAGGTCGGTCCGCCGTCGCGCGAAGCATGATCCCGGGCCGTTTTCCTGCGCGCTTCCCGCGCAAAAAAACGGGTGGGCTCAAGAGCCCACCCGTTTCGTCATGATGGAGGGTAATCGCTATTCGCCCGGATTGAGGTCCTCGCTCGGCGCCGGTGCAGCAGCGGCTGCTTCAGCGCGCGGACCATGCGGACGCCGGCGGCGCCGCGGATAGCGCTCGGCAGCGCCCTCGAAGGCGGCCGGGGGATTGGCGATCTGCGGCTGCGGACCGGTGATGAAGGACGGCAGCCGATCGACGCCGCTGTCGGCGATGACGGGCTGGGGTTGCGGCTGCGGCTGGTACTGGACGGGCTGCGGCCGCTCCCGGTGCTCGCGCGGCTCCCGCTCGCGATGTTCGCGGGGTTCACGGTGTTCCCGCGGCTCGCGGTGTTCGCGCGGCTCGCGATGCTCACGCGCTTCGCGGTGCTCGCGCGGCTGCTGCTCGCGCTGATAGGGCTGGTTGTCGCCGCGCTCGCGCTGGCCGCCTTCGCGGTCGCGCATGAAGGGTTGGGGCTGAGGCTGCGGCTGGGCCGGAACAAAGCCGGGCTCCTGGCCGAAATGCGAGAAGCTCTCACCGTCATCGTCGAGGTCGTCGACGGTCAGGTCCTCGGTGTTGCGCGGCTGCTGCGGCTGATTCTGGCGGAACTGCTCCTGCGCGGCGGCAATCAGGCGGAAATAGTGCTCGGCGTGCTGGTAGTAGTTCTCGGCGGCTACGGGGTCACCCGAAGAGCGGGCGTCGCGGGCAAGCTGGACATATTTCTCGGCGACATGAGAGGCAGTGCCGCGGATCTTGATGTCCGGTCCATTGGACTCGAACACCCGGGTCAGCGGATTCTGGCCGCGCCGGTTATTGTTGTTGTTACCGCCGCTGTTCCGGTTGCGCATCCGCTTGTTGTTCTGACCGTTTCTCATGTCCTGCCTTTATTCCAACCCTGCGTTAGGAGCACCGATTGTCTGAGCACTGATTGTTATCGGAATACCGAGAGTGTATTGAAATACCTTCGCCGGGCTCGGACGCCTCGCGCGCGGTCCAAATGGTCCCATCCGACCCATGTCGGTTCCGACATGCCGGTTTGACCCATGCCGATGTGATCGACAGCCGATTCTCTCGACAAAAGCGCGTTCAAAACGCGTTCCCCACCCGCCAGCCCCTGGGACCGGCGAACCACGTCATTCAGCCAGCCAAGGCGACATGCGCCACGACCGACCCAGTTTGCTTAGCGTAAGACCTCAAGTGCAAAGTCAGGCTTTCGTTCGCTTTGCAGTCGCGGGCTGCGCAGCCATCCGGGCTCTCGCGCTCAGCAGATCTGCGTTCTGGAACCTATCGCCCGGCGCGGCTCTCTGGCATCTGACCGCGGCGGTGTTCCGTGAATACCGCTCGTCGTGGCCTGCACCGGTGCTATGGATGGAACGTAGTCGCTCCCGGGGGATATTCCAAGAGCTTTTTCTGCATTCCCCGACCTTTACCGGAGCTTTTTTAGGCCCATGACGGTTCGGGGAATACCGGCCAGATCGGCCCGGATCGTCGAGGAATCGGCCGTCAGGCCACCCCTCACCATCAATGCAGCGACCTCGTCACTCTGGCCAAGCCCGACCTCCACGATGACAGCGCCGTCCGGCCGCAGCAGGGCCGCCGCCTGCGGGATCAGCGCGCGGTAGGCGTCGAGCCCGTCCTTGCCCCCGTCCAGGGCGCGCAGCGGATCATGAGTGCGCACCTCGACGTCGAGCGCACCGATCTCGGACGATGGGATGTAGGGCGGGTTCGACACGATCAGGTCGAAACCCGCAGACAGCGCTGCGGCGTAGGAGCAGGCGACGAAGCCGGCGCGGTCGGCTAATCCGAGCGCGCGCGCATTATCCCGCGCGGTGGTCAGCGCGGCCAAGCTGATGTCGGTACCGAGTCCAAAGGCCCGCGGCAGCTCGGACAGCAGCGCCAGCAGGATCGCGCCGGAGCCCGTGCCGAGATCGGCGATGCGCAAGCGACGCTTCAGGTCGCCGCCGGCCGCGAGATGTTCCAGTGCCAGCTCGACGACAGTCTCTGTGTCCGGCCGCGGCACCAGCGTGTCGGCCGACAATCGCAGGTCCAGGCCCCAGAACTCTTTGGTGCCGAGGATGCGGGCGACCGGTTCGCCGGCCAGCCGGCGCTGCACCAGCGTTTCCAGGCGCTGCGCGTCGTCATGGGAGAGCTGTCGTCTCCCGTGCATCACGAGCCCGGTGAGGTCGAGCTGCAGCGCATGGCCGACCAGCAGCCGCGCATCGAGCTCGGGCGAGTCGAGGCCCGCATCTGCAAAGCGCGCGGCCAGGGCACGGCGGGCGGCATCGATCGTCACGCCGGCGATGAGGCCGGTCATCGCGCAAACTCCCTCCACGCGTCATCCCCGCGAACGCGGGGAGCCATACGCCGTGCCGTGGCGGGACGGGCGGTCGGAGTTGCCTTCTGTGACAGCCACGAAGGCCGGTGGTTAGGGGTCCCTGCGTTCGCCGGGACGACACCGTTTGTGTCGGGGCAGCGTCGCATCGCCTCCTGCAATGCGCCGGTGCGCATCACGCCGCAGCACCTTGCGCGGCGAGCTGCGCGGCCTGGTGCTCGGTCGTCAGCGCGTCGATGAGTTCGCCCAGCGCTTCGCCGGCGATCACCTGCGGCAGCTTGTAGAGCGTCAGGTTGATGCGGTGGTCGGTGACGCGCCCTTGCGGAAAATTATAGGTGCGGATGCGCTCCGAGCGGTCGCCCGAGCCGACTTTCTCCTTGCGCTCGGCCGAGCGGGCCGCGTCGACCTTCTGCCGCTCGGCGTCGTAGATGCGCGAGCGCAGGATGTTCATCGCGGAGGCGCGGTTCTTGTGCTGCGAGCGGCTGTCCTGCATCATCACGACGATCCCGGTCGGGATATGGGTGATGCGGATCGCCGATTCCGTCTTGTTGACGTGCTGGCCGCCGGCGCCTTGCGCGCGCATGGTCTCGATGCGCAGGTCGTCCGGCTTGATGTCGACGTCGACATCCTCGACCTCGGGCAGCACGGCGACTGTCGCCGCCGAGGTGTGGATGCGGCCTTGCGTCTCGGTGTCGGGCACGCGCTGCACGCGGTGCACGCCGGATTCGAATTTCAGCTTGGCGAAGGCGCCGCGGCCCTGCACCTCGGCGATGATCTCCTTGTAGCCGCCGACGGTGCCTTCGGAGGCCGAGACCACCTCGACCTTCCAGCCCTGCAGGGCGGCGAAGCGCTCATACATCCGGAACAGGTCGCCGGCGAACAACGAGGCCTCGTCGCCGCCGGTGCCGGCGCGGATTTCGAGCACGACGTTGCGGTCGTCCATCGCATCCTTCGGCAGCAGCGCGACGCGGATCTTCTGCTCAAGCTCGCCGCGGCGCGCGATCAGCTCGTCGCGCTCGGCCTCGGCCATCGCGCGCATTTCGGCATCGGTGGCGGGATCGGCGATCAGCGCCTCAGTGTCGGCGAGCTCCTTGACGCCGGCGCGATAGGCCTTGACCGCGTCGATCAGCGGATTGAGCTCGGCCAGCTCACGGGTGATCTGCACGTAGCGGTCGGAATTGACCTGGCCGAGCAGCTCCGCCTCGAGCGAGGCGTGATGCGCGAGCAGGATATCCAGTTTGGCTTGGGGAAGCGACGACATGATGCAATCTGTTCTAGGAGCAAACGATACGAACGGAAGACGCGCAGGCCGCGACAGACCCGCTACAGCGCGAGGCCTTCGCTCTCGGCGAACTCGGTCAGCTTCTGCCGCATCGAGAAGCTGCCGGCCGGCGCGGCCAGCCATTCGGCCATCTTCGTCGCCGCCTTGCCGGCGTCGAGTTCGAGGATCATCGCCTTCACAGGGCCGTGCGCAGTGGCCGACAACGACAGCGAGCGGTAGCCGAGCGCGATCAGTGCCAATGCGCCGATCGGCTTGGAGGCCATCTCGCCGCACAGTGACACCGACCGCTTGGCGGCCTTGGCCTTGTGCACGATCTGCTGCAACGCCCGCAGGATCGGCGTCGACAGCGTGTCGAAGCGCTCGGAGACCTTGGCATTGCCGCGATCGACCGCGAACAGGAACTGGAACAGGTCGTTCGAGCCGACCGAGATGAAGTCGACCTTCGAAAGCAGCTCGTCGAGCTGATACAGCAGCGCCGGGACCTCGAGCATGGTGCCGACGTCGACGCGTTCCGGCAGCGTATGGCCGTGCTGGCGCAGATAGGTCAGCTCGCGCTCGACGATCGCCTTGGCCGTGTCGAACTCGGCGACTTCCGAGATCATCGGGAACATGATGCGCAGCGAGCGGCCGCCGCCGGCGCGCAGCAGCGCCCGGATCTGGCCGCGCAGCAGGCCCGGACGGTCGAGGCCGAGGCGGATCGCGCGCCAGCCGAGCGCCGGATTCTCCTCGATCACGGTCTCCATGTACGGCAGCGCCTTGTCGCCGCCGATGTCCAAGGTGCGGAACGTGACCGGCTTGTGGCCGGCGGCGTCGAGAACCGTGCGATACAGCGCCAGCTGGTCGCTCGAGCGCGGCAGGCTGGCGGACACCATGAATTGCAGCTCGGTGCGGAATAGGCCGATGCCGGCGCTGCCGGTGTCCTCGATATGCGGCAGGTCGATGACCAGGCCGGCATTGATCATCAGCTCGACCGGCTGGCCGTCCTTGGTCACGCAGGGCTTGTTGCGCAGCTCGCCATATTGCGCCTGACGGCGGGCGCGGAAGCGCACCCGCTCGGCATAGGCGGATTCGATCTCCGACGACGGGCGCACATAGATCGAGCCTGAGGTGCCATCGACGATGATGGCGTCGCCGGGATCGGCGATGCCCGGCGCGTTCGGCACCTCGCCGACGGCGGGAATGCCCAGTGCGCGCGCCACGATCGCGACATGCGAATTGGCGGTGCCTTCCTCGAGCACGAGGCCGCGCAGCCGCTTGCGGTCGTAGTCGAGCAGCGCCGCCGGACCCATCGCGCGTGCGATCAGGATGGCGTTGTCCGGCAGGTGCTCGCGCCGCGGCGCGTGGTCCTGGCCGACGAGCTGACGCAGCAGACGGTAGCCGAGATCCTCGAGATCGTGCAGCCGCTCGCGCAGATACGGATCGGTCGAGCGCAGCATGCGGGCGCGGGTGTCGGACTGCACGCGCTCGACGGCGGCTTCCGCCGTGAGGCCGGTCGCCACCGCCTCGTGCAGCTTGTGCGACCAGCCCTGGTCGTTGGCGAACATGCGATAGGCTTCGAGCACCTCGCGGTGCTCGCCGCCATCGGCGACGTCGCCGCGCTCCAGCATGCGGTCGAGGTCGGCGCGCAGCTTGAGCAGCGCGGCGTCGAGCCGCTTGATCTCCTTGGGCAGGTCCTCGGCGATGTAGTTGTTGATGACGACGCGCGGCTCGTGCAGCACGACATGGCCGAGCGCGATGCCATCGGACAGCACCGTGCCGGTCTTGTGGATCGAGTGCCGCGCCGCCGGCTCGGCGCCGGGCTGCGCCAGCGCTGCGAGCTCGCCGGAGGCGATCATCTCGGCGAGCACCATCGCGGTGGTCTGCAGCGCCTCGACCTCTTCCTCGACATAGGTGCGCTTGGCGCGGTTCTGCACCACCAGCACGCCGAGCGTGTTGCCGGCGCGCAGGATCGGCACGCCAAGGAAGGAGTGGTAGATCTCTTCGCCGGTCTCCGGCCGATACGAGAAGGCGGGATGGCTCTGCGCGTCGTTCAGGTTGAGCGGCGTCGCTTCGCTGGCGACGAGGCCGACGAGGCCTTCATGCGCGCTCAGCACGGTCATGTGCACGGCGTCGCGGTTCAGACCTTCGGTGGCATAGAGCTCGAGCGTGTTGTCGACGCGCAGCACATAGACCGAGCAGACCTCCGCGACCATGTTGGCCGCGATCAGCACCACGATCTTGTCGAGCCGCTCCTGTGCCGAGACCTGCTCCGCCATGGTCTCGCGAAGCCGTCTGAGCAGGACGCGGGGGCCTCCCGACGCGCTTCGCATGTGGCACAATCCCCCTTCCTGGGGCCAGCCCGGCACGCGGCCGGATCTGGCGCTAAACTCGCGGCATCGAACAGCTTTCTCGATTCGGCACTATCGCACGCTCAGAGTGCCGGCCCGAACCAGAACAACCTTCACTGGAGCACAGTTTGCGGCTGCCATCCTGCGATGGCGTATAGCGAATTAGGGCTTGTTTTGCCAAGCAAAACGCCTGCCACCGCGGGCGGCGTCAACGGCTTTCGAACGATCTCCGGCCCGTCCCGCTGTCACAGAACGGGACAGGTGTGGTCGCGGAGGAGGATTTTCTAGGCCTGGTCCAGTCCGTAGAGCGTATGCAGCGTGCGGACGGCGAGCTCGGTGTAGGCGGCGTCGATCAGCACCGAGAACTTGATCTCGGAGGTCGTGATCGCGCGAATGTTGATGTTGCGGGCGGCGAGCGCGGCGAATCCCTTGGCGGCGACGCCGGCATGGCTGCGCATGCCCGATCCGATCACCGAAACCTTGGCGACGTCGGTCGCGGTATCCAGGCGCTGATAGCCGATCCTGTCCTTGGCCGCGGTGATGGTCTCGCGCGCGCGATTGTAATCGGTGGCCGGCACCGTGAAGGTGAGATCGGTGGTCTTGCCGTCTTCGGAGACGTTCTGGACGATCATGTCGACGTTGATATTGGCATCCGCCAGTGGTCCGAAGATCGAGGCGGCGACGCCCGGCTTGTCCTCGATCTGGCGCACCGAGATCTGGGCCTCGTCCTTGGAGAAGGCGATGCCGGTCACGACGTGATTTTCCATGATTTGTTCCTCGCTGCAGATCAGCGTCCCCGGCGGCTGGTTGGCGTGCGGGTCGATATCCTCGGGCTTGTCGAATGAGGAGCGGACGAAGATCGGCATGTTGTGCACCATGCCCAGTTCCACCGAACGGACCTGCAGCACCTTGGCGCCCTGCGACGCCAGCTCCAGCATGTCCTCGAAGGCGATCTTGTCGAGCCGCTTGGCCTTCGGCACCACCCGGGGGTCGGTGGTATAGACGCCGTCGACGTCGGTATAGATGTCGCAGCGGTCGGCCTTGATGGCGGCCGCGATCGCCACCGCCGAGGTGTCCGAGCCGCCGCGGCCGAGCGTGGTGATTCGCCCGGTTTCGGCGTTGATGCCCTGGAAGCCGGCGATGACCGCGACCTCCTTGCGGTCGCGAAAGCGCTGGATCAGCTCGGAGCCGTCGATATCGACGATTCGCGCCGAGGCATGGGCATCGCTGGTCTTGATCGGGATCTGCCAGCCCTGCCACGAGCGGGCCTGGATGCCCATGCTCTGCAGCACGATCGCCAGCAGGCCGGACGTGACCTGCTCGCCCGAGGCCACGACGGCATCGTATTCACGCGCATCGTGCATCGGCGACGCCTCGGTGCACCAGGCGACCAGTTCGTTGGTCTTGCCGGACATGGCCGAGACCACGACGGCGACCTCATGACCGGCGTCGACCTCGCGCTTGACGTGGCGCGCGACGTTGCGGATGCGGTCGATGTTGGCGACGGATGTGCCGCCGAATTTCAGCACGAGGCGACCCATGACGACGCGCTCATTCCCATCAGGAGGATAAGTTGACCGGCTGGGCGCGAAACCGGAGGCGCGCCAGCCGAAACGCGCGTATACATAGCGCCGCGGCTGGGGGCAAGACGGTTCCTTGTGGTGACAGGGTCAGGTAGAGGCTTTGGAATGGCGCGTTACATCGACGAAATCCTGCAACCCGGCGAGAAGGTGCTGTATTCGACCAATGCACATTGGATGTTCTACCTGCCGGCGATCGGGGCCTGGATCGTCGTGTTTGGATTGCTCGTCCTCTCCCGCATGACCGTGAACGACAATCTGGTTCTGCTGTGCCTGGCCACCGCCGCCGTCATCGCCATTGTTGCCCTGTATTGGACGGTCCGAGCCTGGTTCCATCGCCTGACCACCGAGACGGACGTCACCAATCGCCGTGTCGTGCACAAAACCGGTTTCATCAAGCGCCGTACCTTCGAGATGGCTCTCGACAAGGTCGAGAGCGTCGACGTCAACCAGACCATCATGGGACGGGTTCTCAATTACGGCGATGTCACCATCTTGGGTGTGGGCGAGGGCAAGGAAACCATTTCGACCATCGCGGAGCCGCTGGCGTTCCGGAACGCCATCACGGCGCGTTAGCCCGGTACGGCGCCGCAGCTTCGATCATTGAGTATTCAGCGATGACAATGCCTCAGGATTCCCGCAGCACTTCTGTTCCCTCCGGCTCGACCGTCGATCCGGCCGAGATCGCGAAGTTCTCGAAACTGTCCGAGACGTGGTGGGACCCCAAGGGCAAGATGGCGCCCCTGCACAAGATCAACCCGCTGCGCCTGACCTATATCCGCGATGCCGCCTGCCGGAAATTCGAGCGCAACGCCAAGAGCCTCAACTGCCTGTCGGGGCTGCGCATGCTCGACATCGGCTGCGGCGCGGGACTGCTGTGCGAGCCGTTCACGCGGCTGGGCGCGCAGGTCGTCGGCGTCGACCCCTCGGCCAGCAACATTGCCGCCGCCAGGCTGCATGCCGAGAAGGGTCATCTGTCGATCGACTACCGCTGCACCACGATCGAGGAGATGGACCCGCGCGAGCGCTTCGACATCGTGCTGGCGATGGAGGTCGTCGAGCACGTCACCGACGTCAGCGCCTTCCTCGGCCGCTGTGCCGCGGTGCTGAAGCCGGGCGGCATGATGGTGGTCTCGACCCTCAACCGCAACTGGAAGAGCTTTGCGCTCGCCATCGTCGGCGCCGAATACGTGCTGCGCTGGCTGCCGCGCGGCACGCATGAGTGGAGCAAGTTCGTCACGCCGGACGAGCTGACCAAATACCTGCTCGACAACCGTCTGGTCATCACCGAGCAGAGCGGCGTGGTCTACAGCCCGTTCGCCGACCGCTGGAGCCTGTCGACCGACATGGACGTGAACTACATGATGGTCGCCGAGCAGATGGTGTAGCGCGCGCGGCCATTCATCGGCTTGACCCGTCTGCCGCTCCATAACCGGTGTCGTCCCTGCGAACGCAGGGACCCATAACCACAGGGAGGGGTTTGAGGCACGCTAGGAGATCAGGTCGCTGAGATCGCGCCATTCAAGATTGTCGCGCTCGATCAGTTCGATTTTCCAATCACGCTTCCAGCGCTTGAGCTGCTTCTCGCGGGTGACCGCTTCCGCAGCAACAGTGTAGATTTCGACGTAGACCAGCCGAAACACCCCGTACTTCTTCACGAACTCCGAGCCTTCGCCCTTGCGATGCTGCTCGAGCCGCGTCCGTAACGAGTTGGTCACACCGATGTACAGCGTACCGTGACGGCCGCTGGCGAGAATATAGACATAGTACATCGCCGCACCATCGCGTGGATGGATCGCCTAACCCAATTGAAGCCGGTGGTTATGGGTCCCTGCGTTCGCAGGGACGACACCGGATGTGTGGCGCGAGGTTACCACAAGACGCAATCCGTCCTGGCCCTTCCGGCGAGAGCTGCAATCCTGACATGCGGCTGAACCGCCTCACCGCTGTTGACCCAGCGCCCCGTGGTCGTCACGGTGCCAATCTCACTACTGCATTGTGCCGCATGCTCCCCATCACCTCGCTCTGGATTCCGTTCACGTTGGTTGCCGCCGCCGGCCAGGTCGCGCGCAATGCGATGCAGCGGTCGCTGACGGCGAAGCTCGGCACCTGGGGGGCGACCAATATCCGCTTCCTGTTCGGCTTTCCGTTCTCGCTGGTGTTCCTGACCGCGGTGCTGCTGGCCACCGGCGACCACCTGCCGTGGCCGCCGGCGGTGTTCTGGCCGTGGCTGCTGCTCGGTGCGCTCAGCCAGATCATCGCCACCGGGCTGATGCTATTGGCGATGACCGACCGCTCCTTCGTCGTCACCACGGCCTATCTGAAGACCGAAGCGATCCAGACCGCGATCTTCGGCTTCATCTTTCTCGGCGATCCGCTCTCGCTTCCAAAGATGATCGCGATCCTGATCGCCACCATCGGCGTCGTCATCACCGCGCTCAGGCCCGGCGGTGAGAAAAGCTTTGCCGAGTTGAGGCCGACCGTAACCGGCCTGGTTGCCGCGGCGTCGTTCGCCTTGTCGGCCGTCGGCTTCCGCGGCGCCATCATCACCGTCGACGGCGTGTCCTTCGTCACCGCCGCGTCGTACACGCTGGTCTGGGGCCTATTCGTGCAGACGGCGCTCCTCACCGTCTATCTGCTGGCGCGCGCGCCCGACATCCTGCGCGGAATCCTGTCGCTGTGGCGGCCATCGATGATGGCCGGCTTCGTCGGCGCCTTCGCGTCGCAGTTCTGGTTCCTGGCGTTCGCGCTGACCGCGGCCGCCAACGTCCGCACGCTCGCGCTGATCGAGGTACTGTTCGCGCAGGGCGTGTCGTACTATTCGTTCAAGCAGCCGGTTTCGCTGCGCGAGATCGGCGGCATCACGCTGATCGTCGCCGGCGTGGCGCTGCTGGTCGCCGTGTAGTCAGCCCTTGATCGCGATCAGCACGGCGCCGGTCGCGATCAGGGCGATGCCGATCCAGCCCTGCAGGCTCGGTCGTTCGCCGAGAAACACGACGCCGAACAAGGCGACCAGCACGACGCTGAGTTTGTCGATCGGCGCGACCAGCGTCGCTGGTCCGAGCTTCAGGGCGCGGAAGTAGCACAGCCACGAGGCGCCGGTGCCGAGCGCCGACAGTGTGAGGAAGACCCAGCTCTTCATCGAGATCGGGCCGGGGCTCGTCAGCTGGCCTGTCGAAAACAGGATCAGCGCTAGCGTCACCAGCACGATCGCCGTGCGGATGAGCGTAGCGAGGTCGGAGTTGAGCCCCTCGACGCCAACCTTGGCGAAGATGGCGGTGAGGGCCGCAAACAGCGCGGAGAGGAGAGCCCAGAGCTGCCAGGAGGAGGAGAGGGGGGACATCGCTATCGCTCAGACCAAGAAGGCAGTTCGAGACAAGGTATTTCAACCGTCATTGCGAGCGAAGCGAAGCAATCCAGAATCTTTGCCCGGCGCTGGATTGCTTCGCTTCGCTCGCAATGACGGAGAGGGCGTCTCTATTGCTCAATTCCGGTCGTCCGGCAGCACCGGGATCGGCGCGACCTCGATGCCTTCCTCGATCAGTTCGCGGGCCTCGTCGAGCGAGGCCTCGCCATAGATCGGCCGGTGCTCGGTCTCGCCGTAATGCATCTTGCGGGCTTCGGTCGGGAATCGTTCGCCGACATCGTCGGCGTTCTTGACGATGTGGTCGCGCAGCTCCTTGAGCTTGGCGCGCAGCTCGCGCTCCTGCGCCATCATCAGCGCGGTCGATCCCGGCGGAATCACTTCCTGCGCTGGCGTCGGTGAGGCCGGTACCGGCACGGCCTCGCGGCCCTTCTTGTTGACGATGCGCGGCGCCATGATCGCCTTCTCGACCTTGGTCGAGCCGCAGGTCGGGCATTCCACCAGCTTGCGCTTCACCTGCGAATCGTAGGCCGAGGAGCTCTGGAACCAGCTTTCGAACGTATGGTCACGCTCGCAGCGCAGCGCATAGCGGATCATGCCGAGCCCCGCACCAGGTGCAGATAGTCCGGACCCGCGTTGGGGTCGGCGATGCCGAACCGGCGGCCGTGCTGCAGCGAAGGAATGGTCTGGCGCACGCTCTCGACCCGCGACGGATCGATGCGCGCCATGATCACGCCGGGCTCGACGCCGCCCTCGGCGAGAATCTCGCCCCATGGATCGATGATCAGCGAGTGGCCGAAGGTCTCGCGCTTGTTCTCGTGCAGGCCGCACTGGGCGGCGGCGAACACGAAGCATCCCGTCTCGATGGCGCGGGCGCGCAGCAGCGTGTGCCAGTGCGCCTCGCCGGTCTTGCGGGTGAAGGCGGAGGGCACGCTGATGAAGGAGGCGCCGCTCTCGGCCAGCGCGCGATACAGCGCCGGGAAGCGCACGTCGTAGCAGATCGTCAGCCCCAGACGACCCCAGGGCAGATCCGAGATCACGGCCGTCTCGCCCGGCTGATAGTTGGCGGACTCGCGATAGCTCTCACCGCCCGGCAGGTCGATGTCGAACATGTGGATCTTGTCGTAGCTCGCCAGCACGTTGCCCTCGGGCCCGATCAGGAACGAGCGGTTCACGGCCTTGTCTGCCGAGAAGCGCAGCGCCAGCGATCCGATGTGCAGATGGATGCCCAGCTCCTTGGCGAGCGCCTGATAGGCTTTGAGAGAGGGATCGTCCGCCTCGCTCTTGAGCTGCTCGAACAGCGCCGTCCGGTTGAGCTGCATCATGTTGCTCACTTCCGGCGTCTGGACGTACTCCGCGCCCTGCGCGACCGCTTCCCGGATCAGCCTGATGCCCTGCTCGAGGCTCGGCTCGGGCAGGAGCGAGGTGCGCATCTGCACCATGGCGGCGGTAAAGCTGCGGTCGTTGCTCATGATGTCGCCTTGTCTCCCGCCAGCATGGCGTCGAGCCTGCCCTCGCGATCGAGCGCATAGAGGTCGTCGCAGCCGCCGACATGGGTGTGGCCGATGAAGATCTGCGGAAAGGTCGAGCCCGGGCCGACACGATCATACATCTTCTGCCGAATCGTCGGATCCTTGCCCGCGTCATGCTCGGTGAAGGCAACGTTCTTGCGGGTCAGAAGCGATTTGGCGGCCGTGCAGTAGCCGCACCCCGGACGGGTATAGATTTCGATCGCAGCGGTCATGTCGCGCTCAGCTGTTTCAGAACGATAGATTATATGGGAGCGCGGGGCGCATCGACAACCCGGGCGAAAACCAGCACGCTGACCTCGGCCGCCTTGGCGCGCAGCAGAGCGCGGGCGCAGGCATCCACCGTCGCGCCGGTGGTCAGCACGTCGTCGACGATCACGATGCGGCGCCCCTGCACGTCATGCAGGCGGTCTGAAGATACCTGGAATGCGCCCTGCACATTGCTGGTGCGCTGGGCGCGCGACAGCCCGACCTGCTGCTCGGTTGCCCGCACGCGGCGCAGCGCATCGCCGTGCAGTCGGACGCCGCTGGACCGGGCGATCACCCGCGCCAGCGCGCCGGACTGGTTGTAGCGGCGGCTGAAGCCGCGCCGCCAGTGCAGCGGCACGGGCACCACGAGGTCGGCCTCGGCCAGCAGCTCGCGGCCGGCGCGCGCCATCCAGCGGCCCATGATCGGCGCCAGATCAGTGCGGTCCTGATATTTCAGCTGATGCACCAGCGCGCGGGCGACCTCGTCATAGCGCACGGCGGCGCGGGCGCGGGCATAGGCCGGTGGCGCCGCGATGGCTTCCATCGACAGCAGCTCGGGGCCCGGATCGTAGACGAAGGGGATGCCGAGCTTCGGGCAATACGGCCGCTCGATGAACGACAATTTGCCCCAGCAGGCCGCACACACGCCCTCGCCGTCGACCGGCTCGCGGCAGCAGATGCACAAGGTCGGCAGTGCAATGTCGAGCGCGAGCTTGGCTGCGTGGGCCATCACGCTGCAAACCGAACCAACAACGGAGCGAACGGGATCAGGCAAGGAGATCATGATGCTCGCCCAGGATGGCGCGCGCCGTCCTGCTCCTGCGTCCGTGCCCGCCGACGATCGCATCATATGCAGCTCGCATCTGGCGTGCGGCTTGACGAGGCGGCACGGCCCCGATGCCGGTGCCCATGCCCGGTGCCAGCAGGGAGGTGATCGGCCCGGCTTCGCTCGTGTTGTGCGCCTGGACCGCAATCAGAGCGGCCCGGAAGGCGAGATAGACGTTCGGTGTTCCGTCGATGCGCGATGGCACGCGCATGGTCGGAGCGCAAACGAGATAGCGAAGCTCCGGATGTCCGGTCGGGAGGATCACGGCCTGTCCGACCGGAAGCTCGCCATAATGTTGCGCGGCCAGCAGCTCGCGCAACTCTGTCTCGACCTGCCAACCGAAGAAGCGCGCATAGTGCAAGTCGATGCCGCCATCCATGAAGCCGAAGCTGTTCGCCGGGCTGACGATGGCATCGGCCTGCTGTTCCAGAATGCTTCCGTGAGAGACCTGAACCTCGCCGACGCCCGCGAACGCGGACCGCCAGGCCTCGACCACCTCGATGCTGATGTCGCGAAGGTGGACCGTGAGCATGATCGCAATGAACTCGATCGGAGAACGCCGCTATTTTTTGGCTCGGGCCATCGTAGGTTAGCGTGGCCTCGGACGCGGCTCAAGCGGTGCATTGCCCGGCCACCAGGATCGGCGTAACCAGCCCCCATGACCCCGCCCGGCACCGCTCCCGTTCTGTTCGATCGCAGCTTGCTCGCGCTCAGGCTGCGGCGGGCTGCGCGCGCGCCCGAGACCTTCCTGCTGGAGCGCGTCGCCGAGGATATCGCGGATCGCCTTGCCGCGGTGAACCGGTCCTTCACCGCGGCTGCCGACGTCTGGACGCCGGCCGCCGGCTTGAAGCCGTATCTTTCGGGACGCCTCTCGCAGCTCGCGCATATCGCCGCGCCCGCCACCGCGGACGAGCGGCTGCCGTTGGCCGCGCAATCGCTCGATCTCGCGCTGTCGGCGCTGGCGTTTCAATTCGTCAACGATCTGCCCGGACTGCTGGTGCAGATTCGCCGGGCCTTGCGTCCCGATGGTCTGCTGCTGGCGGCGCTGATCGGCGGCGATACGCTGACCGAGCTCCGGCAGAGCTTCGCCGCCGCCGAAGCCGAATGCGAGGGCGGCGTCTCGCCGCGTGTCGCGCCGTTCGCCGATCTGCGCGACATCGGCGGTCTGCTGCAGCGTGCCGGCTTCGCGCTGCCCGTCACCGACGTCGACCGCGTCGTGGTCCGCTATGCCAGCGCGCTCGGCCTGATGCAGGATCTCCGCCGCATGGGCGCGACCAACAGCCTGGGCGAGCGCCGCCGCACGCCGCTGCGCCGCGCCACCCTGCTGCGCATGGCCCAGATCTATGCCGAGCGCTTCGCCGATCCCGACGGCCGTATCCGCGCCACCTTCGATATCATCTGGCTGTCAGGCTGGGCCCCGCACGAGAGCCAGCAGAAGCCGCTGAAGCCGGGTTCGGCGACGGCGAGCCTGGAGGCGGCGGTGAAGCGGAGCCCGCGCGAGGAATAAAACCGCTCGTCATCGCCGGGCTTGACCCGGCGATCCATCCCTCTCGAAGAGTCCGAATGTCGATGGATGCGCGGGTCAAGCCCGCGCATGACGAGTGAGCGTGAGGCTATCGCGGCGCCTCACGTCAGCAGATCGATCAGATGCGGCAGCAGCGGAATGTCCGCCGGTGGCATCGGATAGTCGCGCAGCTTGTTCGGCCGCACCCAGGCCAGTTGCTGTCCCTCGCGCGCGGTGACCACGCCTTCCCAGCGCCGGCAGATGTAGAGCGGCATCAACAGATGGAACGTCTCATAGGCGTGGCTGGCAAACGTCAGCGGCGCGAGACAGGCCTCGCGCACGGTGATGCCGAGCTCCTCGTCGAGCTCGCGGATCAGGCTGGCTTCGGGGCGCTCGCCGGGCTCGAGCTTGCCGCCGGGAAACTCCCAGAGTCCCGCGAGCGTCTTGCCGGGCGGCCGCTGCGCCAGCAGCACACGATTGTCGGCGTCGACGAGCGCGCAGGCGACCACGAGCGTGAGTTTCAGGTCGGGCATGGTCCGATCGGTTTGAGAGGGATGCGCCGGTCCGAGAACCAGGTGCGCCTGTTGAGGGAATCTTAACCTAGGCCGTTTCGAGCCCGGTTTCCACGGTCGAAATAAGCCAACCTTAATGGCCGGCCGCGTATTTTCACGGGTGAACGCCATGGCCCCCTCATGGTTTGTTAGGCATCATTCATGCGAATTTTATCCAGCCTGCTCGGCCGCCTGCGGCACGACGTCAGCGGCAACGTCGCGGTGACGTTCGCGATCGTCTGCGTCCCGCTGATCACCGCGGTCGGCTGCGGCGTCGACTACAGCCGCGCCAACCAGATGCGCGCCAAGCTGCAGGCGGCGGTCGACGCCGCCTCGGTCGGCGCGGTGTCCCGGACCTCGCCGGCCTTCATCGCCGCAGGCACGATGACCTCGGACGGCGTGATCGCCGCCGGCAATGACGACGCGGCGAAGATCTTCAACGGCAACATGTCGGGCACCTCAGGCTATACGCTGACCAGCCTGACGCCGGAGGTGAAGAAGGCCGGCTCGGTGCTGAGCGCCACCGTGTCGTTCACGGCCACCGTGCCGATGATGTTCATGAACATCGTCGGGTTCAAGACCATGACCCTGCAGGGCTCGTCGACGGCCAAGGCCTCGATGCCGAAATACATCGACTTCTACCTGCTGCTCGACAACTCGCCGTCGATGGGCGTGGCGGCGACGCCGGCGGACGTGACCAAGATGGTCAATGCGACATCGGACGCAAGATACGGCAGCAACCGCTATTGCGCCTTTGCCTGCCACGACTACAACGATTCGAACAACTTCTATAACCTCGCAAAGAGCATCGGCGTCACCACCCGGATCGACGTGCTGCGCAGCGCCACCCAGCAGCTGATGGACAAGGCGCAGCAGACCCAGACCTATCCGAACCAGTTCCGCATGGCGATCTATGATTTCGGTGCGGCGTCGAAGACGATCGGGTTGCGGTCGCTGTTCTCGCTCTCGTCGAGCCTCTCCAGCGCCAAGAGTGCCGCCGGGAACATCGACCTGATGGGCGTGTATGGCAACAACGATTCCTATACGGCAGACAAGGATACGCCGTTCACCAGCGTGTTGCCGGCGATCAACAACGAGATTGCGACACCGGGCGACGGCACGTCGGGTTCGCCGCTGAAATACCTGTTCTTCGTCTCCGATGGCGTCGCCGACGAGAGCAATGCCGCGTGCCTGAAGCCCAAGGCCGGCGGCAACCGCTGCCAGTCGCCGATCAATCCGGCGCTGTGCACGGCGCTGAAGAGCCGCGGCATCAAGATCGCCGTGCTCTACACGACCTACCTGCAGCTGCCGACGAACAACTGGTACATGAACTGGATCGATCCGTTCAACAAGGGGCCGTTCGGCCCCTCGCCGAACAGCGAGATTGCGCAGAACATGCAGGCGTGCGCGTCCGATGGGTTCTATTTCGAGGTGTCGCCGACCCAGGGCATCTCGGATGCGATGCAGAAATTGTTCGACAGGGCGGTCGCCGACGCACGGATCGCGGGTTGAGTTGGCGCGGATTGCAATCAAAAATGGCGTTGATCGCCGTCACGACCTGAGGTGAAATCCCATCGGGTGCTCGACCCGATGGGAGGTTCGCGTGATCAAGGCTGCTGCGCTGGCGTGTGTGCTGGCTGTCGCGTTCTCGGCGGGGGCTTCGGCCGCCAATTGCATCGTACCGCCGTTCTCGACGCTGGAAAACCAGACGGCTCAAGGGCACATGTACGCTAAAACCGGCAAGCGCTGCAGCATCGCAGTCCTGCACTCGCGCGGACCGATTTTCGGCGTCCGCGTGCTGTCTGCTGCGAGCCACGGCGTGGTCTCCGTGCAGGGGGCGCAGGTCGTGTACGTCTCGAAGCCGGGCTTCGTCGGCGAAGACCACTTTGCCTACGTCCGGCACGGGGCCGATATGCTCAATCGGCCGGTGACCAAGGGCGTCGAGGTCACCGTCCATGTCAGCCAGCAGCTCTGATCCCGGCGGCTACGAGCGGTAGTCGCCGTTGATCGCGACATACTCCTTGGTCAGGTCGCAGGTCAGCACGCGGTCGCGGCCCTTGCCGAGGCCGAGCGCCACCTTGATCTGCACCTTCTGCGCCTTCATCGCCTCGGAGACTTCCGTCTCGTCATAGGACGGATCGCGCGCGCCCTTCGATGCGACGCGGATGCCGTTGAAGGAGATCGAGAGCTTGTCGCGGTCGGCCGGCTCGCCGGCCTTGCCGACGGCCATCACGACGCGGCCCCAATTGGCGTCCTCGCCGGCGATCGCGGTCTTGACCAGCGGCGAGTTGGCGATCGACATCGCGATTCTGCGCGCCGACGGCTTGCTCTTGGCGCCCTCGACGATGATCTCGACCAGCTTGCGGGCGCCCTCGCCGTCGCGCGCGACCTGCTCGGCGAGGTCGGCCAGCACGGCATTGAACGCCTTCACGAACGCTTTCGCGCGCGGATCGCTGGCGCGGCTGATCTTCGGTGCGCCCTTCGCCGCGGCGGCCCCGGTGGCGAAGGCGAGCAGCGTGTCGGATGTCGAGGTGTCGCCGTCGATCGTCACCGCGTTGAAGGTGTCCTCGACGCCGGCCTTGAGCAGGGCCTGCAGCGCGGGGGCCGAAATCGGCGCATCGGTGAAGATGAACGACAACATCGTCGCCATGTCGGGCGCGATCATGCCGGCGCCCTTGGCCATGCCGTTGATCGTCACCTTGGCCTTTCCGAGCTTGACGGTGGCGGTGGCGACCTTGGGGAAGGTGTCGGTGGTCATGATGGCGCGCGCTGCGCCCATCCAGTCCTCAGGGGCCGCGGTGCCCGCCAACCCTTCGAGCACGCCGTCGAACTTGGTCGCATCCAGCGGCTCGCCGATCACGCCGGTCGAGGCGAGGAAGATCTCGTCCTGCTTGCAGCCGACCGCCTTGGCGGCGATCGCCGCCGTCAGGGCCGTCGACTGCTTGCCGGTCTTGCCGGTGAAGGCGTTGGCGTTGCCGGAGTTGACCACCAGCGCGCGTGCCTTGCCGCCCTTCAGCTTGGCCCGGCACCATTCGACCGGCGCCGACGGGCATTTCGACAGGGTGAACACGCCGGCCACGGTGGTGCCGGGATCGAGCAGCGCCAGCAGCACGTCGGTGCGGTTCTTGTAGCGGATGCCGGCCGCCGCAGTCGCGAGCTTGACGCCCGCAACGGCGGGCATGTCGGGGACATCGGTGGGGGCGAGCGGGGAGACGGCTGAGGACATCGGAGAGGCTTCCGGCAGGAATGAGCGGGAAGCGCTCTGTATCATCTCGGTCGTCGTTGTGGGAGTGGATGTCACTGCACCCACTGCTGTCATCCCGGCGAACGCCGGGATCCATAACCACAGGGTCCAGTTGGGAGCCCCGGTATCGGCCGCGTGCCTGTTTCAAACATCACGCGGTATGGGTCCCTGTGTCTGGAAAGTCTGCCATGATGATGGTGGGCGGGAAGCCGTTGGGTCCTTGGCGCTAGACGCCGTGAGCCGGCTCGGTCTCCCGCCCGTTCCATTTATCAACCTGAACAGTTGCACGAGGCTGCGCCAACAGACCTCGCATCACAGGGACAGGCACCGTGATCGTACCTTTTCGTTGCGTCGGAATCGACGTTTGCAAACCCTATCTCGATATTTTTGATGAAGCCGTGGGGGCGCCGGAGCGCATCGCCAACGGGCCACAGGCCATCACACAGCTGGTGGCGCGTTGGGGATGCGATGTTCTGGTGGTCTTTGAGGCCACGGGTGTCTACGACCTCGAACTGCGCGAGGCCCTGCGTCGGGCGGGCATCCGCTTTGCGCGGATCAACCCGGCTCGAGCTCGCGATTTCGCCCGCGCCAGCGGCCAACTCGCCAAGACCGATCCGATCGACGCGCGAACGCTGGCAGCCTTTGGGCGCGCCATGCAGCCAGCCACCGAGCAGGCCATGACGCCTGCCCAAAGCGCCCTCGCCAGGCTTGCAAAACGGCGGGATCAACTGGTTGCCATGCGCGCCCAGGAAAAGAACCGCCGCAGCGAGGCCGAGGACCGCGCCATGGCCGAACGCATCAGCCGCCTGATCGAGGTCCTCAATGACGAGATCGTCGAGATCGAGGCCGAGATCAACGCGCTCATCAAAGCCGAGCCGGTGCTTGCGGAGCAGGCACAGCTGATGCGCTCCGTGCCCGGTGTGGGACCCGTCGCCTGCATGCAACTCATCACCCAGATGCCGGAACTCGGCCATCTCGGGCCAAAGGAGGTAGCCGCTCTTGCGGGCCTGGCTCCCTTCAATCGCGATAGCGGGGCGTATCGTGGCAAGCGCAAGATCGGCGGCGGCCGGAAGCGTGTCCGCGACGCCCTCTACATGGCCGCCCTCAACGCCGTCCGCCGCGCCGATCGCTTCAAGATCTTTTACAACCGTCTGCGCCAAGCCGGTAAACCCGCCAAGCTCGCCCTCATCGCCGTCGCCAGGAAGCTTCTAACCATCCTGAATGCCATGATGCGCGACCGAAAACCTTATGCGATCACTCCATCAACATAACAGTTGCCGGCTTTCGCCGGGACGACACCATTTATGACGCGACCATGTCCCGTCTCAAGCCAAGTAGCCGAGCCGCTTACTTCTTCGCCGGCTCGGCCGGCTTCGCGTCGGCCGGCTTCGCGTCGGCCGGCTTCGCGTCCGCCGGCTTGGCGGCGTCGGCGGCCGGCTTGTCCAGGCGCTCGATCTTGGCGGCCTCGCGCAGCTTGCCGACGTAGTCGGCCTGGGCCTTGCGGGTGACGTAGGTCTCGATCTGGCCCTTGACCTGGTCGAACTCCGGCGGCTTGCGGCTGCGCTTTTCCTCGACCTTGATGACGTGCCAGCCGAACTGGGTCTTCACCGGATCGGAGATCTTGCCCGGCTCCAGCGAGAAGGCGACGTTGGCGAATTCCGGCACCATCTGCTCCTTGGTAAAGAAGCCGAGGTCGCCGCCGTCCGAGGCGCCGGGATCCTTGGACTTCTTCTTGGCGAGTTCGGCGAAATCGGCGCCCTTGGCGAGCTCGGCCTTGACGGCCTTGGCGTCGTCCTCGGTCTCCACCAGAATATGGCGGGCGTGGACCTCCTGCTCGCCACCGATCTGCTTGGCGGCCTCCTCATAGACCTTCTTCATCGCGTCCGGCGTGGTCGCGGCCTTGCCCTCGCTGGCCAGCAGGCTGTCCATCAGCAGCCGGTTGCGGGTGAAGGCGAGGCGCTTCTTGAACTCCTCGCTGTCGGCGACCTTCTTGTCCTCGGCCGCCTTGGCGACCAGCTTCATGTCGATCAGGAACGACAGCACGTTCTCGTCCTTGGTCGCCGGATCCATCTGCGCGAGGCTCTGTCCGAGCTCCTCCTCGGCGAGCGTCACGTCGCTCTTGCGGATCTCGGCGCCGTTCACCTTGGCCAGCACCGGGTTGGCATCGTCGGCGGCGCGTGCGGGCGCGGCAAGCAGGGACAACGCGAGACTTCCGGCGAGAGCGGTGGCAAGGCCGAGGCGCAGGCCGGTTTTCGTAACCGGGAACGACGTGGTCATGGAAAATCCTTGTTGAGAAGAGGGGGCTCGAGGGGGAGGCCTCAGGGCGGCCGGGACACTCGCCCAATCGCCGTGCCTTGGCAACGCGAAAAGTCTGTCAATTTCGTGAAATCGGCGACAGGTTGGCAACGACGGCCCCGCTGTCGGGCGCCGTTGACAACGTTCCCCCCCAGCCATATCTCTGCCCGGTCGCTTCAAGGGCGATGGCGCTTATTTTGCTGCGTTTTTGGCCGTTGAACCCTGGTTTGCCTGTCTCCCACTCATCTGGCGGACGCCGCCCGGCGCCGAAGGTCGAGGCTGGCGCGGGTGCTGCGGTGCATCACGTCGGGAACAGCAAACCCAAACCATGAGTTACGGCTGCAACGCAGACCCATAGAGGCAGGATTTCAGCAATGATCGGCGCGCTCGCCCGTAAGCTATTCGGCTCCGCCAACGACCGTCGCGTCAAGGGTTACCAGTCCCGTGTCAATGCCATCAATGCGCTGGAGCCGGAGCTCGCCAAGCTGACCGACGAGCAGCTCAAGGCTCGCACCGAGGAGTTCAAGAAGCAGCTCGCCGACGGCAAGACGCTCGACGACATCCTGGTCCCGGCCTTCGCCACCGTCCGCGAGGCCTCCAAGCGCACCCTCGGCCAGCGCCATTTCGACGTCCAGCTGATCGGCGGCATGGTGCTGCACGAGGGCGACATCGCCGAGATGAAGACCGGCGAAGGCAAGACGCTGGTGGCGACCCTCGCGGTCTACCTCAACGCGCTCGCCGGCAAGGGCGTCCACGTCGTGACGGTGAACGACTACCTCGCCCGCCGCGACGCCGGCTGGATGAGCCAGATCTACGGCTTCCTCGGCCTGACCACGGGTGTGATCGTGCACGGCCTCGACGATGCCGAGCGCAAGGCGGCCTATGCCTGCGACATCACCTACGGCACCAACAACGAATACGGCTTCGACTATCTGCGCGACAACATGAAGTACCGGCTGGAGGACATGGTCCAGCGCGGGCACTTCTTCGCCATCGTCGACGAGGTGGACTCCATTCTCATCGATGAAGCGCGCACGCCGCTGATCATCTCCGGCCCGCTCGACGATCGCTCGGAGTTCTACAACACCATCGACACCTTCGTGCCGAAGCTCGACAAGACCGACTACGAGGTCGACGAGAAGCAGCGCACGGTGACGCTCACCGAAGCCGGCATGGAGAAGATCGAGACCCTGCTGCGCGATGCCGGCCAACTCAAGGGCGAGTCGCTCTACGACGTCGAGAACGTCTCCGTCGTGCACCACATCAACCAGGCGCTGCGCGCGCACACGCTGTTCACCCGCGACAAGGACTACATCGTCCGCGACGGCGAGGTCGTGATCATCGACGAATTCACCGGCCGCATGATGCCGGGCCGGCGCTATTCGGAAGGCCTGCACCAGGCGCTCGAGGCCAAGGAGCACCAGCCGGTGCAGCCCGAGAACCAGACGCTGGCCTCGATCACCTTCCAGAACTACTTCCGGATGTACGAGAAGCTCGCCGGCATGACCGGCACGGCGGCCACCGAGGCCGACGAGCTGTTCGACATCTACAAGCTCGAGGTGCTGGAGATCCCGACCAACCTGCCGGTCGCGCGTCTCGACGAGGACGACGAGGTCTATCGCACCCAGCAGGAGAAATACGCCGCGATCCTCGCCGAGATCGAGCGGGCGAATTCGCGCCTGCAGCCGGTGCTGGTCGGCACCGCCTCGATCGAGAAGTCCGAGGTGCTGGCCGCCTATCTCAAGCAGCATGGCTACAAGCAGATCGATTTCGGCAGCGAGCGCGCGCTCGACAAGCTCTATGCGGCGGCCCGCGCCGGCAAGCCCGCGAAACTGTTCGCGGTGCTCAATGCGCGCTTCCACGAGCAGGAAGCCTATATCGTGGCCGAAGCCGGCGTGCCCGGCGCGATCACGATCGCGACCAACATGGCCGGCCGCGGCACCGACATCAAGCTCGGCGGCTCGCTCGAGATGCGCCTGCAGCAGGAGACCGCCGGGATCACCGACGAGGCCGAGAAGGCCGCCAAGATCGAACAGATCAAGGCCGACATCGCCCGCTTCCGCGAGATCGTGCTGAAGGCCGAGGAGACGGTCGAGATCGAGCCCGCCAAGGGCTCCAAGCCGGCCAAGACCGTGACCAAGCCCGGCGGCCTCTACATCATCGGCTCCGAGCGCCACGAATCCCGCCGCATCGACAACCAGCTGCGCGGCCGCTCCGGCCGTCAGGGCGACCCCGGCCGGTCGAAATTCTTCCTGTCGCTGGAAGACGACCTGATGCGCATCTTCGGCTCCGACCGGCTTGACAGCATGCTGACCCGGCTCGGCCTGAAGGAAGGCGAGGCCATCATCCATCCCTGGATCAACAAGGCGCTGGAGAAGGCGCAGCAGAAGGTCGAGGCGCGCAACTTCGACATCCGCAAGAACCTCCTGAAGTTCGACAACGTCCAGAACGACCAGCGCAAGGTGATCTTCGACCAGCGCGTCGAGCTGATGCAGGACGAGAGCGTGGTCGAGACGATCACCGACATGCGTCACGCCTTCATCGACGATCTCGTCGCCAAGCACGTTCCCGAGCACGCCTATGCCGAGCAGTGGGACGTCGCCGGCCTGAAAGAAGAGCTGAAGCGCGTGCTCGACATCGACCTGCCGGTCGACGAATGGGCGAAGGAAGAGGGCATCGCCGACGAGGAGTTGCTCAAGCGCATCGAGACCCACGCCGACGAGCGCATGGCCGCCAAGGTCGCGCAATGGGGCCCCGACGTGATGCGCTACGTCGAGAAGACCATCCTGCTGCAGACGCTCGACCACCTCTGGCGCGAGCACCTGGTGATGCTCGACCATTTGCGCCAGGTCATCGGCCTGCGCGGCTACGGCCAGCGCGATCCGCTGCAGGAGTACAAGTCGGAAGCCTTCACGCTGTTCGAGGCGATGATCGCGCATCTGCGCGAGGCCGTCACCGCGCAGCTGATGCGGGTCGAGATCGTGCCACCGGAGGAGCAGCAGCCGGTGCTGCCGCCGATGCAGGCGCACCACGCCGATCCCAGCACCGGCGAGGACGAGATGGCCTTCGCCAACGTGTCACTCGTGCCCTCTTCGGGCGCCGCCCCGGTCCCGGCCGAAGCGCGCAACCCGAACGATCCCTCGACCTGGGGCAAGATTGGCCGCAACGAGGACTGCCCCTGCGGCTCCGGCAAGAAGTACAAGCACTGCCACGGCAGGTACGCGTAAGCTCGGGTCGAGGTCTCTCTTCCGTGATGGCGAGCGCAAGCGAAGCAATCCAGAGATCCGCCCACGACTCTGGATTGCTTCGCGGAGCCTGTCATCCGGCCGCGCTTTGCGGGGACCGGGCGGCTCGCAATGACGCTTGTTGATCGAGCCGCGCCGAACACACCGCCGTCATCCCGGCGTACGCCGGGATCCATAGCCACCGGCTTACCTGCAGCGACACTTTGATAACTCCAGCATGTCGCGCTGCGTCCGGCTGAAACCATGGGCCAAGGTCCGCGCACAACGAGGCTATTGCTGTGCTTGCCTGCGGCTGTGCTGAAGCCAGCCTGATCTCCAGCTTCGAATCCGCGCGACGGAGCGTTGCATCGCACCGGCCTTGAGCTCGCCCGCGCACACAGCAGCCGTCAGCGCACCGTTGATCTCGCGGCCGACATCGGAGGTCTGGTCCTCGTCGCTGAATTTGGTGAACATGATGATATCAGCGCCCGCCTTGACGGCGGCGATGGCGGCGGCGGCCGGCGGCTTGGCATCGAGGATGGCCTTCATGGCGAGATCGTCCGTCATCACCACGCCGTCATAGCCGAGCTCGCGGCGCAGCAGCCGATCGATCGCACGGCCGCCGCTCTGGGTGGCGACGCCGCCCCATCGGCTTGAATGCGCGAGATGCCCGGCCATGATCGCGCCAGCCAGTCCCCGCCTGATCAGGCGCCTGTACGGCTTCAGCTCCGCCGATGACCAGGTGGTCGTGACGTCGGCGATGCCGGCGTGGCTGTCGGCGGTGGACGATCCATGCCCCGGGAAATGCTTGAGCACCGTCAGGATGCCCTGCCTTCGGTGCGCCCGGATGAAGGCTGCCGCGTAGCGCACCACCGTGTCGGCGTCGCGGCCATAGCTGCGTTGCCGCTGACCGATGATCGGGTTCGACGGGTTGGTGTTGAGATCGACCACCGGCGCGAGATTCATGTTGATGTGCAGCGTCGCGAGCTTCTCGGCGAGTGCCGCGTAAGCGCGGCGCGCCGCCGGGACGGAGCCGCGGGCGATCTCCGCGGCCGACGGCGTTTCCGCAAGGCCGACATTCGATCCGAGCCGCTCGACCGTTCCGCCTTCATCGTCGATGGCGATGAACGGAGGAGCCGCGCATTTGCAGGACCGGAGTCGATCGATCATCGCGGCGAGATCATCTGACGTTCCGACATTGCGGCCGAGGATCACGACACCGCCGATCAGCCCCTCCTCGAGATCGGACAGAATCTGCTGAAATCCGGCATCCGATGCCTTGGTCCCGAAGAAGCCGGCCATGATCATCGGGCCCACGAGCCGCGACGTTGCCGCTGTGTTGCGGCAGCCGGCGGCAAGGCCGGCGTGCCCCGAGTGCATCAGGAGTGCGAGGGCGAGGGACAGTCGGCCCAGTCGTCGCAGCATTGCGATCACGCCTCGCGGCTGTGGAGGTGACTCGCTCATATGCACGGGGTCAGATCGCCGCGAAGGCAAATCTCAGGTTGTTGACAGGCTCGCGACCGTCGCCCCCTCGGCAATGGTCCGCGGCGCGGCATTGAGCTGCTCGATGGCAAACCCTGCCGCCTTCTTGTAGCCGGCCATGAACGCGTCGCGCTCGGCCGGTGGGATGACCTCGTCAATATTGGTGAAGGTCCCGCCGCAGCGCTCGTCGACCAGGTTGAGCAGGCCGAACGGGCCGGCGCCGCGGTTGCGCAGGATGACCTGCGAGATCGGGCCGCACAGCTTGTCGTCGTAAGCCGCGAGCGCCGCCGGCGTCACGCCGTGCGCCAGCAGGCAGGTGCCGAGCACGCGGGCGTCGACGATCGCCTGGCTCGCGCCATTGCTGCCGGTCGGATACATCGCATGCGCGGCGTCGCCCATCAGCGCGACGGGACCATCGACCCAGGTCGGCACCGGATCGCGGTCGATCATCGGGTTCTCATAGGCGCCGTCGGCGCCGGCGATCAGCGCGGGCACGTCGAGCCAGTCATAGGTCCAGCCGGCGAAGTGATGGGCGAACTCCTTGACCGGGACCTGGCGGAACCAGCCGGTCTGCTTCCAGCCCTCGGTGTTGTCCATCGTCACTTCCGCGATCCAGTTGATCAGCGCCAGCCCCGACTTCGGATCGGGATGCGAGATTGGATAGACGACGACGCGGTGGCGATGGGTGCCGAGGCCGACGAAGGACGATCCGGTGCGCATCGGCTTCGCCCAGGTGACGCCGCGCCACATCACCGCGCCGCCCCAATGGATCGGCGGCTGCGCCGGGTGCATCTGCGCGCGCACCGCCGAGTGGATGCCGTCGGCGCCGATCAGGAGCCGCCCGCGCTGCTCGGAGCGCGACCCATCGGCATACTCGACGCGTGCGGTCACGGAGCCGTCCGCATGCTTCTCGTAGCCGCTGACGCGGCTGCCGAGCCGCACGCAATCAGCGCCGGCGCGCTGCACCAGCCGGCTGTACAGCAGCATGTGCAGCTTGCCGCGGTGAACCGCATATTGCGGCCAGTTGTAGCCGGCAAGCAGCCCGCGCGGCTCGGAATAGATGTCGTTGCCGTTCAGCCCGACCAGCGCCCATTCCTTCGCGGGCACGCCGACCTGATCGAGATCGTCGGCGCCAATTCCCAGATCATACAGCTCGCGCACGGCATTGGGCTGCAGGTTGATGCCGACCCCGAGCGGCCGCATCTCGCGCACGCTCTCGTAGACCACGCAGGGCACGCCGATCTGCTGCAGGGTGAGTGCGGTCGCGAGGCCGCCGATGCCGCCGCCGGCGATGATGACAGGAAGGTCGGTCATGGGCATGGGTCCGTCGCGCCTGAACTCGGGAAACAAAGCTCGAAAGGAGGGTCGATAGGGATGCTGGCACGACGCGTGCAGCGCGCGGATCGCCTCCCTCGATCCATCCGTGGCCAGCGTTATCCGCCGGTCTGTGGCAAAGGCCTAATTCAGAAGGCCAGCCGAAACAAGGGGAATGGGCAATCCGCGCCGTCATGGTAGGCTGGTGCCATGCACCGTCCAACTCTCTCCCTCTGTGCGGCCCTGTTGCTGGCCGGTCTGGCGAGTCCCGCGACAGCCTTCGACGTCGAGGCTCATCGCGGCGGGCGGGCACTGCATCCGGAGAACACGCTGCAGGCCTTCGCCGCAGCGCTCGCGTTGGGCGTCGATACGCTGGAGCTCGATGTCGGCGCCACGGCCGACGGCGTGCTGGTCGTCTCGCACGAGCGGCGGCTCAATCCCGATCTCGCCCGCGACGCTTCCGGCAACTACGTCGCGCCGCCCGGACCGCTGCTGATCGACCTGCCGCTGGCCGAGGTGCAGTCCTACGATGTCGGCCGGATTCGCCCCGGCAGCGACTATGCCAGGCAGTTTCCGGAGCAGCAGCCGCTCGCGGGCGACGTGTCGCCGCGCATTCCGCCCCTGAAGCAGGTGTTCGATCTCGTCAGGCGCTCCGGAGACGACCATGTGCGTCTCAACATCGAGACCAAGCTCGATCCGGCGTTTCCCAACGAAGCGCCTGACCCGGCGCGGTTCGTCAGCCTGCTGCTCGGCCTGATCGATGCTGAGCAGTTCGCGGATCGCGTCATGATCCAGTCGTTCGACTGGCGCACCCTGCAGTTGGTACAGCAACGCGCACCTCGGATTCCAACCGTCTATTTGTCACTGCAGCGGGGCAAGGCGCCGACGGTGTCGTTGACCGCGGCCACCCGCTGGACCGCCGGCTTCAATCCTGCCGATCACGGCGGCTCGCTGCCGCGCACGATCAAAGCGGCCGGGGGCAAGGTGTGGTCGCCCTATTTCGCCGACGTCACGCCGGAGTTGGTCGCCGAAGCGCATGCGCTCGGGCTGCAGGTCGTGGTCTGGACCGTGAACAAGCTGGAGGACATGGCGCGGCTGATCGACACCGGCGTCGATGGCATCATTTCCGATCGGCCGGATCTGTTGCGCAAGGCCTTGGCGGAGAAGGGCATCGCCTTGCCCGTCGCATCAGCAACCGGACCAAACTAGCAATGAACGGCGGAGGCCTGTCCGTTGCCTTCAACGCCCGGAGAGGTAGAGCGCGTCTCAGAACCGATAGTTGACGCCGAGGGTCGCGGCGTGAATGCGGTCCTTGACCTCGAAGCCCGTGATGTTGACGACCGGCACCGTGTTGGTCATTACGATGCCGCTTTTGCCGAAATCGTAATAGTTGTACTCGGCATTCACGGACCAGTGCGGGGCAAAGGCCCACTCCACACCTGCGCCCGCCGTCCATCCGGTTCGCATTGAGGTCGTGCTCGGATCGACGGCGACTCCAGACGGAAGGATGAACGGATCCTCGTTGCGCTCGCGCGTCCAGGCCGCGCCGCCGCGGGCATAGACCAGCCAGCGTTCGGCGTAGACATAGCCGAGCCGGGCCGTTGCAGAGCCCAGGAAATCGTTCGTCGTGATGAACTGCGACGGGCGAATCACACCGGTGATGCGATTTCGGACCGTGCCGCCATGGCTGGTTCGCAGGCTGCTCCAGGCAGCGCGGGCCTCGGCGCCGATCACCCAGGCCGGTGCGAACTGATAATCGCAACCGATTTGGCCGCCGCCAACAACGCCGGCCCCGCTGTAGTCTCTGACGGCTCCCAAATCGTTGATCGTGGTGTCGGTGCTGACGACTCCTCCGACGTGACCGCCGATGTAGCAACCGGTCCAGCTGAACCTGACCGGAATTGGAGCTTTGGCCGTGATCGGCAGATCGGCAGCAGCCGCCGCTGCACCGGACAAAGCGATCGCCGTTGAAGTCAGCAGAACCTTGAGCATTCCAAGACACCTCAGCACATTCGCGCTGAGGTGGTAGCACCTGATGGTAGTTCTGTATGTTGTCCGCCAGCAACATGCCGCAAAAATACGGGAACTTTGCTGGCGACTCGGGGCAGCTCACTCCATCACCACCTCGTGCCGGATCACGAACGGCGCGAGCAGCGTATGCACCTCGTTTGCGATCGCCTCGCGGCTTTCCGCCGGCACGTTGCGCAACGTCACCGTGGCGATGCTGCCGTGGCTGCCGTGCGGGCCGACCTTGACGCTGCAATCGATGCCGCGGTCGGTCAGTTGCGACAACACCTTGGCGAACACCCGCGTCGCGGCGTCCCAGCGCAGTTGCGGCTTGAACACCTTGCCGACGCCGGTCACCGGCATCGGATCGATCGGGATGATCTGCACCGGCACCGCGGCGCGCTCCGGAGTGCGGGCGCGCACCCAGTCCTCCAGCTCGCCCGGCTGCACGCTCGCGCCGGGCTTGAGCTGCACATAGCCGATCGGCAGCTCGCCCGCATAGGCGTCGGGCTGACCGACCACCGCGGCGAAGCCCACGGCCGGATGCTGGAACAGGATCTCCTCGATCGGCGCCGGATCGATGTTGTGGCCGCCGCGGATCACGAGGTCCTTGGCGCGGCCAGTGATCCACAGGAAGCCGTCGGCATCGAGCCGGCCGAGATCGCCGGAATTGACCCAATGTCCCTGGACGAAGGCGCCCTTGTTGTGGGCGTCGTCGAGATAGCCGGAGAACACGCCGGGCCCGGCCATGATGACGACGCCGATCTCATCCGTTGCGCAGTCGCGCTCATAGCGCCCGTCGGCATCGAGCTTGACGATCCGCACCTTCGCGTAAGGCAGCGGCAGGCCGACCGAGCCGAGCCGGATCGGCTGGTCCGGATAGGCCATGGTGTGCACGCTCGCGGTCTCGGTCATGCCGTAGACCTCGATCACCGGCAGCTTGAGCTTGTCCATGATCGCCTGCCCCACGGCGACCGGAATCGCCGAGCCGCCGCCCGCGGCATAGCGCAGACTGGAGATGTCGGCGGCGCCTTGCGGCACCGCGAGCGTCGCCGCCAGCACCGTCGGCACGCTCGACAGCGTCTCCGGCTTGAAGCGCTGCACCAGACCCCAGATGTTGCGCACCGCATTCGGATTGCGCCAGCCGGCGCCCGACAGCACGACGAGGGACCCGCCCGCCGACAGCGTCTGCAGCGCCTGGGTCAGCGATCCCCCGACATGGAATAGCGGCATGCCGAACAGCAAGGTGCCGCCGGGCTTGGCCTTCAGGACCAGGTTGATCCCCCAGGCCTGATAGACTTGGTTGCCATGGCTGTGGCGCACCAGCTTCGGCGTGCCGGTCGTGCCGCCGGTGTGGAAATAGGCGGCAGTGTCGCTGGCCTTGATCTGCCGGCCGCTGACGAGATGGTCGCTCGGCTGCGCTCCGATCAGGTCATTGAACGCGTGAATGCCGTTGGCGGGGTCCCCGCCGCCGCCATGCACCTGCACGATCGCCTTGAGGTGCTTGAGGCCGCCGCGCACCTTCTCGACCTTCTGCCAGATGTCGGTGCCGGGCAGGGGGCCGAGCGCCACCAGCACCTTGGTCCTGGCGGCATCGAGAATCTCGGCGATCTGGTGCGGCTCGAGCAGCGGATTGACCGGGTTGGCGATGCCGGCGGCCTCGGCGCCGAACAGCGTGACGAAGGCGTCGGGCACCAAAGGCAGCATGAAGCTGACGACGTCGTCGGGGCCGACGCCGAGCGCATGAAACATGTTCGCCGCCTGCGTCACCCGGGCGATGAAGTCGCGATAGGAGATCACGACCGGCGTGTCGGCCGGATCGGCGTTGGGCAGAAACTGGATCGCCGGCGCATCCGGGTTGACCGAGGCGCCGCACTTCAACGCCTCATAGGTGCTCTGCGCGGCGATCCGTTCGCCATACGGCGTCTGCTCGACGGCGCGGATGTCAGCGGTGCTTGCGAATGTCGGATAATCGCTGCCGATGGCGCGATCGAGCAGGTGAATGCCCATGGCCTGTCCTCCCTGTGTCGTGTCCTCGTCCGGTCGATTGCGGCCGGCGACTGCGCGCGGGCTCTATGCGGCCCGTTCGTCGCGATCGTCACAGGACAGGATGAGGGAGGATTCGTCTTGCGTCTATCCCGGCGTTGCCGGGCGGACCGCCCGATTTGCCGCAGGCGAGGAGACGAGGCGTGGTCAAGTCGTCTTGATGCGACGCGAAGACCGCTCCGATTTCCGCGTCATTGCGAGCGCAGCGAAGCAATCCAGGGTGGTGGGCGGGGCTCTGGATTGCTTCGCTGCGCTCGCAATGACGGGAGGATACAGCTTAGCCCTGATGTCGGCCGCGCAGCGTGCCTCAGCTCGCCGCGTCGATCAGATTTTCCAAGAGCCGCTTCAGCTCGCCGGTGGCCTTGTCGCCGTAGTTCTCCAGGATGTGCGCCTCCTGGCTGGCGGCCAGCGAGTTCAGCCGCTTGCATAGCGCCTTGCCATGATCGCTGATGAACATCAGCACCTTGCGCCGGTCGTGGGCGTCCTGGCGGCGGTAGACCAGCGAGTCGGAGACCATGCGGTCGATCATCTTGGTCAGGGTCGGGTGGTTCAGCAGGACCGCGTCGGCGAGATCGCCCATCGAGTGCCCCTCGCCGTCGGAGAGCACCTTGAGGATGCGCCACTGCTCGACGGGCACGCCCTCGGTGCTCAGGCGCGACTCCAGCTGCCGGTTGATCTCCCGGTTGGCCTGCGCGAGCAGGTAGGCGAGATGTTCGGTGAGGGGGCTGTTGGGATGGGGCGGTTTGGCCACGGTGAACTTCGCTTGCGGTCCCGACTTGAATGAATGTCCGGCAGTAGCTGCCCGATCTATATGCATCCCAATTCTTGAACATTCAACATTTTCGAATAGGATATTTGCCGAACGCGTGCTGATTTTGACGGCGTATGACCGCCGGCCCACAATGGGCCAGGCACGGTTGCGGCCAAGGAGTGGGTGTGCTCTCGACAGGATCTGTCACGGCCGGGCGTCTCCGTCTGCCGCCATCCCTGCTGTTCAGGAGCCCGCCCCGGCGGGCCGGCCTTCCTGCACTCGCCCCCTTCGATCCTGACCGTATCCAGCGGCGCGGCTCCCAGAACAGGCTGCGCATCGGCAACTTCCTCACCTTCTCCGGGTCACCCGGCATCTGGGGGCCGGCCGCGACCAACAGCGCGCTGCTCGCGGTGTCCGACATCAACCGCCACGGTGGCATTCTCGGGCGCGAGATCGAGTTGTCGTTCTACGATTCCGGCGGGCCGGCGGACGAGGTGGCCGAGCGCGCGAGGGACGCGCTCGAATTCGACGACATCGACGTGGTCATGGGCTCGCATATCAGCGCGGTGAGGCTGGCGCTGCGCCGGCTCACCCGCGGGCGCATCCCGTATGTGTATACGCCGGTCTATGAAGGCGGCGAGCGCACGCCCGGCGTGATGGCGATCGGCGAGACGCCGCACAGCCAGACGCGCCCCGCCATCCACTGGCTGGCGGAGAACAAGCGCGCCCGGCGCTGGTATCTGATCGGCAGCGACTATGTCTGGCCGTGGCAGTCGCACCTCCAGACCAAGACCTTCATCACCGAGGCCGGCGGCCAGGTGGTCGGCGAGGAGTTCGTGCCGGTGGGCGAGGATGACCACGAGGCGCATCTGGCGCGGATCCGCGCCGCCAGGCCCGACGTCGTGCTGATCTCGCTGATCGGCACCGACAGCATTACCTTCAATCGCGCCTTCGGCGAGTCGGGCCTCGCCGCGACCACCCTGCGTCTCGCCGGCGCGGTGGACGAAACGGTGCTGCTCGGCATCGGCGCCGACAACACCGAGAACCTGTATTCGGCCTCCGGCTATTTCAGTTGCATCGGCTCCAAGGCCAATGACGCGTTCATGAGCCGCTACACCGCGATGTTCGGCGCCGATGCGCCGCCGGTCGGATCGGTCGGCCAGTCGAACTACGAGGGCCTGCGCTTTCTCAAGGCGGCCGCCGAGCGCGCCGGCTCGCTGTCCCTGCGACCGCTCGCTGCCGCCGGCCGCAACATCGTCTATTCCGGCGCGCGCGGCGAGGTGACGATCCGGCAGGGCCGCGCCGGCATGGCGATGCATCTCGCCGCGGCCGACGGGCTCGACTTCAAGATCATCCGAACGTTCTGAGTAACGCTGCGCCGAGCTTGGCCGGGCTGCGTGCCGCGGTCACCCTCCCCTGGAGGGGAGGGTCGCCTCACGGGGCGCGAAGCGGCGCGTGAGGCGGGGTGGGGTGATCTCTCCTCTGGAGCCGGCGCGTGGAGACATCACCCCACCCCGCTCGCCCGCTTCGCGTGCGATCGACCCTCCCCCTCCAGGGGAGGGTGAGCCGTCACATTCGCGGCCGCCTGTTCAGTTCAGCCGCAAGGCAATCACGATGACAAGATCTGCCGTCACGCGGCCGCAGCCTTCTTGGCATGCACGCCGACGGCAGCCGCCGGCGTACCTCCGACCTCACGAATCATCCGGCTGATCGCCTCCTGCGGCATCGGCTTGCCGAACAGGAAGCCCTGTACGCTGCTGCAGCCTTCCTCGCGCAGGAAGGCGAGATGCTGTTCGGTCTCGACGCCTTCGGCGAGCACGGGAATGTTGAGGCTGCGCCCGAGCAGCAGGGTCGCCTTGACGATGGCCGCGGCGTGCACGCTGGTCTCGACCGACTGGATGAAGCTCTTGTCGACCTTGATCTTGTCGAATGGAAACACCTGCAGGGTCGACAGCGACGAATAGCCGGTGCCGAAATCGTCCATCGCCACGGTGACGCCGATCGCCTTCAAGGCCTGCATCACCTGCAGCGCGTGCTGGCGGTCGGCGATGATACCGGTCTCGGTCAGCTCGATCTCCAGCCGCTCCGGCGCCAATCCAGTCTCGCGCAGCACCTCGGCGACACGCTTCGGCAGGTCGTGGTTGAGCTGCATCGGCGCGACGTTGACGGCGACCTTGAACGGCTGGCTCCAGGTCGCGGCGGTGGCGCAGGCGGTGCGCAGCACCCAGTCGCCGATGTCGACGATCAGCCCCGTTTGTTCGGCCATCGGAATGAAATCGTTCGGCGGCACGCGGCCCTTCACCGGATGGTTCCACCGCAGCAGCGCCTCGAAGCCGACGATGCCGCCGCTCTGCGTGTCGTTCTGCACCTGGTAGTGCAGCTCGAACTCGTTGCGCACCAGCGCGCGCTTGAGGTCGATCGCGAGCTCGGCGCGGCGCCGGCTGGCCTCGTCCATCGACGGCTCATAGGTGCAGATCTTGCCCTGGCCGAGACTCTTGGCGCGGTACATCGCGAGATCGGCGCGGGTAAGAAGCTCGTCCGAGGTCAGCCCGTGGTCGGGATGCAGCGCGATGCCGATGCTGCAGCCGACCGAGAGGCTGCGCTCCTCCCACTCGACGGGCGCCAGCACCAGCGCGCGCATCCGCTCGGCGAACTTCGCCGCCTCGGTGCGCGCGAAGATCTCGCTCTTGACGGCGACGAACTCGTCGCCGCCGATTCGCGCCAGGAACTCGCCCGGCTGCAGCGTCGATGCAATACGCTGTGCGATCACCGTCAGCACCGCATCGCCCGCGGCATGGCCGTGCGCGTCGTTGACGTCCTTGAAGCGATCGAGGTCGATCGCGAGCACCGCCAGATGCGCGGTCTCGTCGCCCTCGGTCAGCAGCGGCGCGAGCCGCTGGCCGAGGCCGCTGCGGTTCGGCAGGCCGGTCAGCGGGTCCTGCAGCGCCAATTGCCGATAGCCTTCGACCGCTTCCTGCGTCGCCTGCATGTCGATCATGTAGGCCGAGGCGGCCATCGCCATGATCAGGCCGATGCCGGTGACGACCGTGACCAGCATCAGGCTGTCCGACAGCGACTGCACCGGCGCGCTGCTGGCCGCCATGGGGGCCAGGGTCAACGCGAGCATGCCGGTGAAGTGCAGGCTCAGGATCGCAAGCACCATCGCGAGCGAGCTGCCATATTTGCAGAAGCGGGTGACGGGACGCGCGATGCGGTTCGCCGCGACGGCACCGAAGCCCATCGCGAGCGCGATCGAGAGCCAAACCATCGGCACGTTCCAGGTCAGCACGCCGTCGAGCTTGAGCGCGCTCATGCCGCTGTAATGCATGGCGGCGATGCCGAAGCCGAACACCGCGCCGCCGGCCTCGATCAGCGGGCCGCGCTGGGTGCGTGTCGTGATGAAGAAGCCGAGCCACGCAAAGGCCACCGCCAGTCCGAGCGAGGCGAAGGTCATCGCCGGCTCGAACGAGCGGTATCCTGGCGTGTCGTAGCCGAGGACCGCGGCGAAGTGCGTGGTCCAGACCGTGCCACCGGCCACGAGGCCGGCCAGAAACAGCAGATGGAAGCGGCGGAGGCCGGCGTTGCGACGGACCCGCGCGAGCAGCCGCATGGACAGAATCGAGCCGAGCACGCAGACGAGCAGTGCGGCGGCGACGTAGCGCAGATCATGATCGGCGGGCAGGCAGGACAGGATCGTCAACATCGGCAATGTACCCTCGCTCAGCCGAGCTACGGTCCGCGGCGGGACCGGTTTTGGCACGCGCGATTCGCGGTTAGCGAAGCGTCAACGCGGGCAGCACCTCCGCCCGTGCCGATCCATGCAAGGGGTTTGGAATCCGACCATCGAGGCGCAAGGGCCGCCCCGCTGCAGGGAACTCGGGACATCGTGACGAAACTCCCAGTGCAGGCCGCAGGGCTCGCCGGCACACGGCCTTTTGCGATCCTCCGTGGCCGGAATGGGTTGCCGCTCCATGACGGAATTAATACGATCCGATGTCGTTCACATGAAATTTGGAGTGCCCGGATGCGTGCGCAGTCGCGAGCCCTGTCGAACCCGGTCGCCCTGTGGTGGGCGATGCTGACGCTCGTCAGCCTCGCCAACATCGTGTTCTGGTTCATCCTGTACCGCCAGCTCAACGGCGGCAGCAGTTCGTCGGGTCAGGCGTCCCAGACCAGTTCGATGCTGGCGCTGTCGGCGGCCTATGTGTTCGGCTGCGCCTTCCGCTCGGTGCTGCCGCGCGCCGACGTGCAGCGTATCTGCCTGGTCGACAGCTGGCTGTCGAGCGTGTTCATCGGCCGCACCGTCGCGACCATCGCCGAGATCGCCTTCGCGGCGCAGTGGGCCATCATCCTCGCGCAGCTCGGCGCGATCGCCGATGCCGAGACCGCGGTCAACATGGCCCGCATCATCGTGCCGCTGATCGTCGTCGCGGAGATCTGTTCCTGGTACGCCGTCGTCACCCGGAATTTCCTCTACAACGCGATCGAGAACTCGCTGTGGGCGGTGGCCTTCCTGTTCGTCGGCATCGGCCTCGGCCGGCTGCTGCCGGAGTTCGACGGCCTGGTGCGCGGCCTTCTGATCGCGGGCCTCGTCGGCATCGCCTGCTATCTCGCCTTCCTGGTCGTGATCGACGTCCCGATGTATGTGAAGCGCTGGCGCATCGAGCGCGCCGCCGGCACGCCACTCCTGCATCCGCTCGCCGGTCTGCGCGACTCCGCCACGCGTTGGACCGTCACCCACGAGTTCGAGCACTGGAAGGAAGAGATCGCCTGGATGTCGCTGTATTTCAGCGCCGCCGTCTGGGGCTCGCTGGCGCTATGCGCGCTCTCGGCGATGAACGATCCCCTGCCGCGAGATCGCGCGCAGGCCACCGGTGCACCGCCGGCCATCGTCCAGCACGACGCCGATCGATCCTGACGCGACATCCCGCCGTGACGATCACGGCGGGATGCCTGCCGGCCGAGCGGCGTTGCCTCAGCCATGCATCGCGAAGTGATGCGCGTCGTCCATCTGGACGATGTGGCTGTAGTCGGCGTGCGGCGCGTCGTGCACGGCCACCGGCGCGTGGTCGAAATTCGGCGGTACGATGCCGGTGTTGCCCGCATGGCCATGGTCGCCGAAATTGTCGACGATGATCGGGTTGTGCGACGAGCCCTCGCCGTGCAACGGGCCGGGGAAGCCGGGGCCGGGGCCCTGGCCGCCCTGGGCGTTGTCGGCGGACTGATGGATCGCCTGCGCGATCGAGTCCCAGAACCCGCCATGGCTGCCGCCGTCCTGTCCCGCATGAGCGATCTGGATGCTGCCGTCGCTGCGCAGGCCGTCCTGGGCCAGCTTGAAGACGTCGCCGATCGCCGCGCCGAGATCGCCATGGCTGAGGTCGTTGACCAGCGAGCCCAGGTCGTGGCCGATCGCGTCGAGCTGCTGCCCCAGAGAGTGGCTCAACTCGCCGGCGGTCTGTGCCAGCCCGTTGAGACCCTCGCCGACGAAATGGCCGACGCCATCGACGATGCCGGTGCCGACCGCATCGGCGCCGTGGGCGATGCCGGAGATCGCCTCGCCGATCGGTCCGCCGATCAGGTGGCCCGCGGCCGACGCCGTGTCGGTGACCACGCCGATGGCGCCGTCGGCCACCGCTACGCCGGCGTCGAAGCCGCCCTTCACCACGGCGCCTGCAGCGTCGAGCGCGTCCATGCCGACCTCGCCGGCCGTTCCGACGATGGTGCCGGCCATGCCGAGCGCGCCGTGGCCGACTGCGCCGGCGGCCTCCAGCCCGGCCTCGCCGAGGCCGACCGCGGTGTGTGCGAGGTCGCCGGCGACGTCGAGGGCGCCATGCGCCACGTCGCCACCGACCTTGAGCCCGCCGTCGACGATGTCGCCGCCGATATGCTTGACGTCGTTGATGACGCCGTCGATGTCGCCATGCACCAGGTGGCCGACCCCGGACGCCACGTCGCCGGCGACGTTGATCCCGGTATGGAGGACGTCGCCGCCGACATGGACCACGGTCGACGCGACGTCGCCTACGGTGTGAAGCAGGCCGCCGCCGATCGCCTCGGCACCGTGCCCGATCGCGCCGAGTACGCCGCCCACGGTATGGATGGCCTCGCCGCCGAGCGCGCCGATGCCATGCACCACGCTGCCCACGGCATGGGCCGCATCGCCGGCGACGTGCTCGACCGTATCGACCACGGCGCCCGCCGCACCGCCGACCGCACCCGCCACATCCTTCGCGACGTCCTTCACGTCGTCCACGGCGGAACTGACGGCATCTCCGATATCATCCCAAAAGCTCATGACCTGCTCCTCTCGGTTGCGTCACCTCGCCTCGGGTGACGCGCCGTTTGTCGCAGATCGCGTCCCGGCGCTCCGTGCGCGACATCACGCAGGCTGAGACGTGGCACGGCTCCGGCGCGAAGCCTGTCCGCGAGCCGCGTCATCCACCTCTTCGGGGGCCGCGGGGAGGGACATGCGTGGATGCCGGCGCAGGCCGGGCAACTAATTAGCAGGCTCTGATCGCGATCGTTCAGGGCGCATCGGTGTGATGCTCGGCGGCGGTTCAGGCGTGGCCGATCCAGCCATGCCAGGTCAGCGCTGTGAAGAATGGACGGGCATCGCGAAAGCCGCCGTCACGCAGGATGGCTTCATCCTCCCCTGGGCTCAGCATGTTGACGCTGGCATCGACGGTCGCGCGCATCGTCCTGGCCTGCTCGGGGTCTGTGCCGGACGCAACGGCATAGGCCGCGTACCGATCCAGCCACAGCGATCTCTCGACGGGCTCGTTGGGCAGGCAGCTATGGGCCACCACGAAAGGCGCTCCAGGGTGGAGCCGGTCGTGCACGGCGCGGACTGTCCGCAACCGTTCCGATGCTGCCAGAAAATGCAGCGTCAGCAGGCATGTCGCCGCGTCAAACGGGCCGGCCGGCGCATCGTCGATGGTGCCCTCGATCAGTTCGACCCGGCTCGTCCGCGCGCCGAGCGTGCGTTCGGCGAGTCGCAGCATCTGCGGCGCCGGATCGACGCCGACGAAGGTCCACGATGGTTGCGCTTCCGCCAACGCGGTGAGCTCGAGCCCGCCGCCCGCGCCCAGCACGAGCACCCTCGCATGTTCGGGCGCCCGCTCGGCCAGCAGGACCGCCGTCATCCGGTGCAGCCCGTCGAGACCGGGCACGAAGCGCCGTGGACCATCCGTGTAGCGCGCGACGAATTCGGGATCGGAAAACGCGCGGATGAACTGCTGAGCGCCGTCGGCAATGTCAGCCGGCATGACAAATGTCTCCTTTGCGAGGTCGCTTGCGTCGTTCGAGGCGGTCGTGGAAATCAGCGCTCAGCGCCGCCAGCGTGATGGCGCCGAGACGGGACAGCAGCAAGGTCTCGGCGGCCCGGATGGAGGTGTCGAGCGCCGCATTGACCGCCTGCTCGACGAGGCAGTCGGGAGTCTCGCTCCGATGGCCGATGGCGAACAGCGATGGACGCCCGAGTGAATCGTAGACGTCGCGCAGGGTGACGGTCGCCAGATCGCAGGCGAGCGTCCAGCCGCCGCCATGGCCTTTCTCGGAGCGCACATAGCCGCTGTCCCGGAGGCCCGCCATGATTCTGCGGATCACGACCGGATTGGTCTGCATCATCGCTGCGAGGGCCTCGGACGTGACCGGACCGTCGTGCTCCGCCATGTGGAGCAGGACGTGCAGGATGCCGGACAACTGGCTGTTGGGTCTCATGTAACTTTTAATATGACATGATATTCCAGCCGTCAACCGGCCGGCCCGGCCATGAAGGCTTGGGCGCCGACGCTGGCGCCTCTGCCCGTCGGGCGATTCGGTCCTGCATCCCGCGTGCGGCGGGCGGGTCCATGCCTCCCAACGATGAGAAACGCGCTGCGCGGAAAAACTGAATTTGCCCGCGCGTTCAAGCTGATTTGGGCTGTCCAGTCCCATCAGTAAAAATATGCCGCTTCTCAATTTCGGAATTTCGTGAATTATTCCGTCCGTCCCGCCTCATCGACGAGGGGCGCTGCGCGGTCGTCACGAAGCGTGGAGTGCGGGATGTGATGGGCGGGCCGGTTTGCAGCGTGATCATTCGCGCGGACGAACAACATCGGCTCGCACGGTCAAGTCGCGTGGTCCTGACCTCCCGATGCTGAGGTCAAGCCGGCTGTTGATGCCCCGCGCATCTCGCCGGTGATGGGGGCAACACAGCCCGGTCCCCAGGGAGATCGCGAAGCAGCCGTTAAAACTATCGCGCAGGGAGGGCCGGGTCGTCCGGCTGGACCTGTGGTACCTGCCGCCTGCATTTTTTTCGCAGGCGGGCCACGGGCCTCAGTCGAGGTCCGGCCTTCCCTGCACCCTCGCTTCGGAAGAGGGTGAGATCGATGCATCACTCGGACGCCAAGAGCGTCGCGAGGACAATGACGCGCGTCCCCAAATGCAGTTTGAGATTGCTGACCACGACGGCACCACAAACGCGATGCTCACCCTCCCCTGGAGGGGGAGGGTCGCCTCACGAGGAGCGAAGCGAAACGTGAGGCGGGGTGGGTGATGTCTCCGCGCGCAAAAGCATGCGTGGAGAGATCATCCCACCCCGCTCGCCCGCTTCGCGTGCGATCGACCCTCCCCCTCCAGGGGAGGGTGGCACCCGAGCGCGCGGCTAGCGTCCGGCGGCCCTCGGTATCTCGCCAAAAAAAGCGGCGCTCGATGGACGGCTTACTATTTGAATCCTGCGAACCGGCTGTCGAACGAGTTCGACTGCAGCACTGGTACGGCGCCGGAGACCAGCGCGGTCTGGGTCTGCGCGGGGGCCGAGGCCGTGGTGGCGGGCGCGTCGCCGGCGGCGGGCTTGAACGGCGGCCGCGCGGCGGCCTGCCGGGTCTCGGCGGGCTTCGCCGCGACCGGCTTGGGCGCAGGCTTGATCTCGGCGGGCTTGATCTCCGAGGGCCTGGCGTCCGCGGTCTTGCTCTCGGGCTTCGCGGTCGCAGCCTTGGTGTCGGCCGCGGCATTGCCGCCGATCCCGACCTTGCGGGCGAGGCTCGACATGAAGCTCGGCTTCTCCGGCGCACTGACGGCCGCCACCCGGGTGGAGGGCGCCGCTGCGGGAGCCGGAGCCGCACTGGCCGGCATCGCGGCGACCTCGTCGGCGCCGGGCGCGCGGGGCGGGTTGACATGACCGGGGATCGTGCCTGGCGCCGGCGTGAAATTGGCGAGCGACAGGCCCGGCGCTTCGCCGGCGTCGGACAGGCCGGTGGAGGCGCCCGGCACGCGGCTGGCGAAGATGGGGTTCATGCCGCCATCGATGCCGGTGTTGAGCTTGGCGACCGGCGTGCCCTTGGAGACGAGCTTGGCATATTCCGCCTCGTCCGCCTGCTGCTTGTCGCGCACGGCGGCGGTGATCTCGTCGGGCACGACGTAGGTCGGGCACTTGGCGGAGGCGTCGAACACCGGATCGTGCGTCGCGCCTGGCGGCTTCTGGGCGTCGAAGACGTACTTCTTCTCGCAGAAGTCGACCTTCGGCTCCTGCCGGGTGACTTCGAAATGGTCGTAGCCTTCCTTGATCATGCGCCAGAACGGCATGTTCGGATTGTTGCGGTGCCTGGCCATGTTCACCGGCGTCATCCGGAACGGATAGGCCTGGAACTGGAAGGCGCGCTGGCCGCCGAAGAAGGACTCGCGCCCGAGCGCATAGATCTCGGCGATCTGCTCGTCGGTCATCGCGAAGCAGCCGCGCGAGGAGCAGTCGCCATGCACCATCAGCTGCGAGCCGGTGCGGCCGAGCGCCTTGTCGAACGCGTTCGGATAGCCGGTGTTGAAGGACAGATAGTAGGCCGATTGCGGGTTCATCTGGCTCGGATTGATCGAGTAGAAGCCCTCCGGCGCCTGGCGGTCGCCCTCGCGCACCTTCGGTCCGAGATCGCCGGACCAGCGGCAGATCGGATAGGTCTTGAGCAGCGCGAACTTGCCCGAGCGGTCCTGCTTCCAGACCTCGAGCTCGGCTTCCTGCTTGAACACGCGGACCAGGATCGGCGACTGCAGATCCATGTCCTTCTCGCCCATCGTCGCGACGAGCTTCGGCGGCACCGGCTGGTTGGCCTTGGCGTTGGTGGCGAGCGCGACCTGATCGCTGTTGCAACCCGTCAGCAGCGCGCCGGCGGCCAACACCGCCGAGGTCATCAGAACCCGGACGAAAGCGCGGTTGATCAAAGCAAAGCTCCCCGCAAACCCGGCATGCCGCAACACCCCAGTCTCATCTCACGCGATCGGCCCGAAAGCTGGATAAATCACGGGTCGACCCTGCGTCATGCCGTCAAACCATTGATTAAAATTGTAGCCTTTGACCCCAAGCCTCGCAACCCGCGCTCCGGCGATGCCGAAAGGCCCCGGCCACTTTGGTCAACAACTCCTAAACAGCAGACCCCGCCGGCGGGGCCGAAATGCGGCCAAACGGCTGGAAAGACTCACAAAACCGCGAGCGCCGGGAGCTCGGCTCCGGCCCGGTCAGCCGAGCTTGCGGCCGATCTCGATGAACTTCTGCCGGCGCTGCTTGCGGATGGCGTCGGCGTCGAGCCCCTTCAGCTCGTCGAGCGCCTGGGCGATCGCCTCGCCGGTGGCGGCGATCATCGCCGCGGGATCGCGATGGGCGCCGCCGACCGGCTCCTTGAGGATGGTGTCGACCACGCCGAAGCGCAGCATGTCCTGGGCGGTGATCTTCATGCTGTTGGCGGCTTCCTGCGCCTTGGTGCCGTCGCGCCACAGGATCGAGGAGGCGGCCTCCGGCGAAATGACGCTGTAGATCGCGTGCTCCAGCATCAGCACCCGGTTGGCGGTGGTCAGCGCGATGGCGCCGCCCGACATGCCCTCGCCGGTGATGATCGCCACGTTCGGCACGCCGAGCGCCAGGCAGGCATCGGTGGAGCGGGCGATCGCCTCGGCCTGGCCGCGCTCCTCGGCGCCGATGCCGGGATAGGCGCCGGCGGAATCGACCAGCGACAGCACGGGGATGCCGAACCGTTCGGCCATCTCCATCAGCCTGACAGCCTTTCGATAGCCCTCCGGGCGGGCCATGCCGAAATTGTGCTTGAGGCGGGATTCGGTGGTGGCGCCCTTTTCCTGGCCCATCACGCAGATCGGCTCGCCGCGGAAGCGGCCGAAGCCGCCCAGCAACGCGGCGTCCTCGCCGAACTTGCGGTCGCCTGCGAGCGGGGTGAACTCGGTGATCAGGCCACCCACGAAGTCGGTGAAGTGCGGCCGCTGCGGATGACGTGCGACCATCGTCTTCTGCCACGGGGTCAGGTTGGCATAGAGCTCGGCCAACGCCTGGCCGGCCTTCTCCTCGATCCGGCTGACCTCCTCGCCGATGTCGGTGCCGGAGGCGGCCATCGCACGGAGTTCGTCGACCTTGGAATCGAGCTCGGCAACGGGCTTTTCGAAATCGAGGTAGCTGCGCATGGGATCCGGCATGGAAGAGCTGAAGGAAGAGCGCTGGGAGACGAAATCGGTTCGGCCTTCGGACCTGAAGCCGAAGGACTTCAGGAGCTTAGGGTACGATCGGTGCCCAGCCTCCAGGCATCGCGCCGGGATCGCGGGCAGGATGGCGCTCTTTCGGGGCAGACGGGCGCGAAGTCAAGCCGGCCGGGCGTCACGCCGGCGGATTTGGTTTCGGGAAGGTGTGAAGCGAGGTCAGGTCTCGGCCAGCGGGTGCAGGTCGCGCACCAGGCTCTTGAGCCGCTCCTCGACCACGTGGGTGTAGATCTGGGTGGTCGAGATGTCGGTGTGGCCGAGCAGGGTCTGGACGATGCGCAGGTCGGCGCCGTTGTGCAGCAGATGGCTGGCGAAGGCGTGGCGCAGCACGTGCGGCGACACCAGCCGGGCCGGCAGGCCGCTCGCCACCGCGAGCTCCTTGAGGTCGCGGGCGAAGTGCTGGCGGGTGAGGTGGCCGCTCTCGCCGAACGACGGAAACAGCCATTTGCCGAATGTCGCACTGGCCTTCTTCTCGGGCTTCAGCGCATCCAGGGCGGCGAGATAGTCGGCCATCGCCTGGCGCGAGGCCTGGTTCAGCGGCACCAGCCGCTCCTTGTTGCCCTTGCCGCGCACCACGATCATGCGGGCGTCGTTGCGCGCCGCGGTGCGCGGCAGCGCCACCAGCTCGGAGACGCGCAGGCCGGTCGCGTAGAGCACCTCGAGCAGGCAATACAGCCGCAGCGCGCGCAGCCGCTGCGCCGGCGAAGCGTCCCCGCCCTCGCTCAGCTCCTTGGCGCGGGTCAGCATCCGGTCGACATCGCCGATCGACAGCACCTTGGGCAGCGGCCGGCCGCGTTTCGGGCCCGACAGGATGGCGGCGGGATCGTCGCTGCGGATGCGCTCGCTCAGCAGGAAGCGAAACAGGTGCCGCATCGCCGACAGCCGCCGCGCCACGCTGGAGGATTTGAAACCCCTGGTGTCGAGATCGGCGAGATAGTCGCGCAAGGCCTGGGTGTCGGCCGTGGCGAAGCCGTTGGCCTTGCCGCCGAGAAATTCGGAGAGATCGGTGAGGTCGCGGCGATAGGCGTCCAGCGTGTTCTGACCGGCGCCCTGCTCGGCGGCCATCATGTCGAGGAAGAGGCTCATCAGCCCGGCGTCGGAGGCCTTGACCTTCATGTCGTGAAATCCGCTGCGTCCGAGGCGATCGAATCACTACGAGGTATTCGTGCCGGCACGGCGAGCGGTGACTGCAAATCTGGCCGATATCGCGGCGCCCGGCCGCCTCAGACAACCGCAAAATTCTTAATCAATGCCCTGTGGCTTTTCGGTTCGTCGCCGCGGCGCCGTTCATCTCTTCTGGAACCTGTCGGGCGGGATCGTCACCGTCATCTCGCGCGGCTTCGGATTGACGAAATTCGCCAGCGCGTAGATCGCGCCATAGACCACGCCGACGATGACGGCGATGACGGTCAGGAAGCGGAACAGGCTGGGCATGTCGGTCGCGCAGGCCACCAGAAAGGGAACGGTTTCATCCAACATGTTCGCATCGGCCTTGCAAGCCCGTCGGGCAGACCGGGCAGCTCGCCTTGGCTCGGGGGGACGGAACAGGATGCCTTTGAAAGCAGCAGGGGCTGGGTTAGAAGCCTGGAGATGACCGACACGACGCAACCCGCACCCAGCCCAGCCGCTCCGGAGGCCGCGATTCTCGCAGGCCTCGGCAAGCGACTGATCGTGCTGGTCGGCATGATGGGTGTCGGCAAGTCGACCGTGGGCCGGCGGCTCGCGGCGCGGTTGCGGCTGCCCTTCGTCGATGCGGACACCGAGATCGAGACCGCGGCCGGCATGACCATACCGGAAATCTTCGAGTCGCGCGGCGAGGACTATTTCCGCAACGGCGAGGCCAGGGTGATCGCCCGTCTGCTCGAAAATGGTCCGGCGGTGCTGGCAACCGGTGGCGGCGCCTTCATGCGCGAGGAGACGCGGCGGCGCATCCAGGAGAAGGCGGTCTCGGTGTGGCTCAAGGCCGATGCCGACGTGATCATGCGCCGCGTCCGGCGGCGGGCCGACCGGCCGCTGCTGCAGACCGCCGATCCGGAAGGCACGGTCGCTCGCCTGCTCGTCGAGCGCGAGCCGGTCTACCAGCTTGCCGATCTCACGATCTGCTCGCGCGATGTGCCGCATGATCGCGTTGTCGAGGACTGCATGGAGGCGCTGCAGGCGTTCTTCTCGCCACCGGAGACCGAGGCGGGGCCGGCCGGACCACAACCCGATCCAGTTCAACCCGATCCTCCGCAGGCGATGGGCGCGCTCCGATGACAGCACCACTGAAGCATTCCGATCCGATCATCGTCGACGTCGCGCTCGGCGAGCGCGCCTATGACATCGTCATCGGCCGCGGCGTGGTGGCTTCACTCGGCCAGCGGATCGCGGCACTGCGGCCCGGCGTGCGCACCGCCATCGTCACCGACCGTACCGTGGCCGCGCATTGGCTGAAGCCGGCCGAGGCGATCCTGGCGGAGGCGGGCATCCCGGCGTCCACGATCGTGGTCGATGAGGGCGAGGGCTCCAAGACCTATGCCGGCCTGGAGAAGGTCAGCGAGGCGCTGATCGCTGCCAGGATCGAGCGCAACGATCTCGTCATCGCGCTCGGCGGCGGGGTGGTCGGGGATCTCGCCGGCTTCGCGGCCGCCATCCTGCGCCGCGGCGTCGATTTCGTGCAGGTGCCGACCTCGCTGCTGGCGCAGGTCGATTCCTCCGTCGGCGGCAAGACCGGCATCAATTCGCCCCAGGGCAAGAACCTGCTCGGCGCCTTCCACCAACCGGTGCTGGTGATCGCCGACACGGCCGTGCTCGACACCCTGTCGCCGCGCCAGTTCCGCGCCGGCTATGCCGAGGTCGCCAAATACGGCCTGCTCGGCGATGCCAGCTTCTTCGCCTGGCTCGAGGCCAACCATGCCGACATCGTCAAGGGCGGTGCGGCGCGTGAGCACGCGGTCGCGACCTCCTGTCGCGCCAAGGCGGCGATCGTCGCCCGCGACGAGCGCGAGACCGGCGACCGGGCGCTGCTCAATCTCGGCCACACCTTCGGCCATGCGCTGGAGGCCGTGACCGGCTTCTCCGACCGGCTGTTCCACGGCGAGGGCGTCGCGGTCGGCATGGTGCTGGCGGCGCAGTTCTCGGCCGAGCTCGGCATGCTGCCGCCCGACGACGTCGTCAGGATCGAGCGTCACCTTGCCGCGGTCGGTCTGCCGACCCATCTGCAGGACATCGCCGGATTCGCCCAGGAGGGGATCGGCGACGCCGATCGGCTCTTGGCCTTGATGGCGCAGGACAAGAAGGTCAAGCGCGGCAAGCTCACCTTCATCCTGATGGAAGCCATCGGCCGCGCCGTCATCGCGAAGGACGTCGATCCGGCGCGCGTCCGCGACTTTCTCCAGGCCAAATTGCGCAGCAGAAGCTGATCCCGGGCTTTACGCCGTATTGAGCAGTGCCAACGGATCATCGGCGGCCTCCCTACAGAGCGACATCGGCGTCATGGACTGGTTCACACTCTCCGTCGTCATCCTCCTCCTCGCCGCCTCGGCCTTCTTTGCGCTGAGCGAGACCGCGCTGACCGGTGCCTCCCGCGCCTCGATGCTGCGGCTGTCGAAGCAGGGCAATCGCGATGCCGATGTGGTGTCGAGCCTGTTCGACATGCGCGAACGGCTGATCGGCGCCCTGCTGCTCGGCAACAACATCGCCAATATCGGCGCCTCCGCGCTGGCGACCGGTATTTTTACCGCCTGGTTCGGTGAGGTCGGCGTGCTCTACGCGACCGGCGTGATGACCGCGCTGGTCGTGATCTTTGCCGAGGTGCTGCCGAAGACGATCGCGATCAATGCGCCGGATCGCGTCTCGCTCGCGGTCGCCAGGCCGATGCGCGCGACTGTGTTCGTGCTCGGTCCGGTGCTTGCCGTGATCGAGGCGATCGTGCGCGGGCTGATGCGGCTGATCGGCTTCAAGGTCGGGGCCAATCAGCCGATCCTGTCGCCGACCGAACGCCTGCGCGGTGCCGTCGATCTGTTGCATCATGAAGGCAAGGTCGAGAAGCAGGACCGCGACATGCTCGGCGGCCTGCTCGATCTGCGCGAATTGCAGGTGTCCGACGTGATGGTCCACCGCACCGAAATGGTGATGGTGAATGCGGACCTGCCGCAGGAGGAACTGGTGCGCGAGGTGCTCGCCACCGAGTACACACGCATCCCGCTGTGGCGCGGCACGCCGGAGAACATCATCGGCGTGCTGCATGCGAAGGACCTGCTGCGTGCGATCCGCGCCGCCGAGGGCGATGTGTCGCACATCGACGTTGCTTCACTGGCGCTGCCGCCGTGGTTCGTACCGGAGATGCGCTCCGTGTCGGAACAGCTGAAGGCGTTCCGCCGGCGCAAGACGCATTTCGCGCTCGTGGTCGACGAGTATGGCGAGGTCGAAGGCATCGTCACGCTGGAGGATATTCTGGAGGAGATCGTCGGCGACATCTCCGACGAGCAAGATGTGCAGGTCGCGGGTGTGCGCCTGCAGCCGGACGGGTCCGTCGTCGTCGATGGCTCAGTGCCGATCCGCGATCTCAATCGCGCGATGGACTGGACGCTGCCCGATGAGGAAGCAACGACAGTTGCCGGTCTCGTCATTCACGAGGCGCGTTCGATCCCCGAGCGCGGCCAGAGCTTCACGTTCCACGGCTTCCGCTTTCGCGTGCTGCGCCGGGAGCGCAATCGCATCACCGCGCTGCGCATCGTACCGGTGCCGCGCGGCGAAACCGAGGAGGCGCGGCCGCGCCGTGCGGGCACGGCGTTCTAATTGGGGATCAAGCCTCGCCCGGCGCCTTCGCATGCAGCGCGAGCGCGTGCACCGAGCCGGCAAGTTCCGCTGCCAATGCGGCGTTGATCAGGCGGTGGCGATCGACACGGCTCTTGCCGGCGAAGGCCTGCGACACAATATACACGCGGAAATGGGTCTCACCGCTCGGCTGATGGCCCACATGGCCTTCATGCAGATGTGATTCGTCTTGAACATCGAGGCTTTCGGGCGAGAAAGCTTCGCGCAACTTATCGATGATAGCATCTCGGGTCCGCATGGTCTCTGGAAATACGCATCAAATTATTTTTCGTCAATCGGCGGTCCCCGCCTGAGGTATTCGCAATGTCAAGACTTGAAGCTTTTCGCGTTGCGTAGTCAAAGTCCGCCATGCCGATCGATTCAAACAAATTCTTCGACTCCATCCGCATCAAGCCCAAGAAACAGGCTGCGCGGCAGCCGGTGGTGCGCGAGGAGGCCCAGCCCTGTCAGTGGCCGGACTGCAAGAACAAGGGCTCGCATCGCGCGCCCAAGGGACGCGAGAACGCGCGCGAGTATTGGCACTTCTGTCTCGATCACGTGCGCGAGTACAACCAGTCCTACAATTTCTTCTCGGGGATGAACGCCGAAGCGGTCGCGCGCTATCAGAAGGATGCGCTGACCGGACACCGCCCGACCTGGAAGATGGGTGCCAACACGTCGGCCAAGCGCGGCACCGGCAGCGCCGAGGGCGATCTCGGCGATGCCGCCGATCCGTTCAGCGTATTCGCCGAGATCAACGGCCGCGGCAGTTGGCGTCCGGATCCCCGCTCGGCTCCCAAGGCCGAGACGCGCAAGGTCTTCAACGCCGAGCGCAAGGCGCTGCAGGTGATGGGCCTCGGTCCCGACGCGACGCTCGAGGATGTCAAGGTCAAGTACAAGGCGCTGGTGAAGCAGCACCATCCCGATGCCAATGGCGGCGACCGCTCCACCGAGGATCGCCTGATCGAGATCATCAAGGCCTACAACTACCTGAAGACGGTGGTGAAGGGCTGACGCGCGGCAGCGCGCGAGGCTGCCGCACGTCGCGTTGAAGGTATCAGGGCTTCGGCCCGATATAGGCCGAGCTCGGCCGGATCAACCGCCCGGTGCGCTGTTGCTCGCGGGCATGCGCCGTCCAGCCGGCGGCACGCGCCACCGCGAAGATCGGCGTGAACGCCTGGCGCGGAATCTTCAGCGCATCGAGCAGGATGGCGGTGAAGAACTCGACATTGGTGTCGAGCACGCGCTCGGGATTCTTCCGCCGCAGCGCTTGGCGGATGTAGGCCTCCACCTCGCTCGCAAACGGCAGGTCGGCCCCGCTGCCCGCCAGCCGCTCGATCGCGCTCTTGAGCACGTCGGCCCGCGGATCGCGCACGCGATAGATCCGGTGCCCGAACCCCATCAGCCGCTCGCCACGGCCAAGCGCCGCGTCGACCCACGGCCTGATGTTGTCGCGCGTGCCGATCGCGTTGAGCATCTCCAGCACCGGCTCCGGCGCGCCGCCGTGCAGCGGGCCGGTGAGCGCGCAATAGCCGGCGGTGACTGACGCGAACAGGTCGGCCTGGGTCGAGGCGACGACGCGCGCGGCGAAGGTCGAGGCGTTCATGCCGTGATCGCTGACGGTGACGAGATACGTGTCCAGCGCCGCCACCTCGCCGCTCTCGGGCGTGTCGCCGCGGACCATCCGCAACGTGTCTGCGGCGTGACCGGCGTCAGGGTCGGGCGCGATCGGCTGTGTTCCCTGGGCGCGCTGGACCAGGGCGCCGGCGATCACCGGGCAGGCGCCGACGATCGTGGCTTCGTCGTCGAGCCCGGGTTCGGACCGCAGCGCCGCGACGGCGGCGCGGAAGCCGTCGATGATCGACAGGCCGGAGGTCGCGGCGAGCAGCTCGGGCAGCCGGGCAAAGGCACGCTCGCGGGCACGGCCAAGGCTGGCGCGGACCTCGGCCTCGCCGACGGTGCGCTTCGTCGCCGCGCTCCATAGCCGGGCGGTCACGCCCTCGAAGCCGCTGGCGGCGGCGAGATCGGCCACGTGCGCTCCGGCGATGATGAGCTCCCCCTGCTGGCCGTCGACGTGGCTGAGCACGGTCTCGGCGGCGGCGATGCCGTCGAGGCCGATCGGGGTCTTGCCGAGCTGGATGGTCATGGCGAGGGTCTCCTTCGAGAATGATCACGCTGACAAGATCCGCCCAGTCGACAACTTGATCAATCTTGATTAAGCTGATCAATATGAAAAAAGACAGTGGACTTTACCTATCTGCCCGTGAAGCTTCGGCGGAACTCGCGATCTCGCCGGCCACCCTCTACGCCTATGTCAGCCGCGGACTGGTCCGCTCCGAGCCGTCTCCGAATTCGCGCAGCAACCGCTATCGCGCCGAGGACATCCGAGCCCTGAAGGAAAGGCGCGCACCGGCCCCCGAGCCGCGCGCCTTCCGCAGCTTCGATGCGGACCTCCCCGTGTTCGATTCCGCCGTGTCGACGATCACCGAAGCCGGTCCGATCTATCGCGGCGTCAATTGCGTCGACCTGGCCGTGCGCGGCACGCTGGAACATGCTGCGACGCTGCTGTGGGACGTGACCGCGCTCGATCCGTTTGCGCCGGGCAACCTTCCGGCCGTGTCGGAGGAGATGGGTTTCATCGCCGATGCTGCGCGGCGCGCGGCGCCGATCGACCGCGCCATCGCGGTGCTGGCGCTGGCGACACATGCTGATCCCGCGGCTTTCAACCGCGCTCCCGACGGGCGGGCGCTTGTCGGCGCGCGCATCGTTCGGCTTGTGGTTGCAACCATGTTGAACCAGCCAGCGTCAGCCGACCCGCTCCATGTTCAGGTCGCGCGGAGCTGGGCGCCCGGACATGAACATGCGCCGGACCTGATCCGCCGCACCCTGGTGCTGCTGGCCGATCATGAGCTGAACGCGTCGACCTTCACCGTCCGCTGTGCGGCGTCGACGGGCCTCAGCCTCTACGATGCCGTCATCGCGGGTCTGGCGGCGCTCAAGGGACCGCAGCACGGCGGCGCCGGCGTGCTGGCGTCGCAACTGGTGAAGGCACTCATCGATCGCGATGTCGCGCCGCTGATCCGCGAGCGGGTGGCGCTCGGCGAGCGTTTCGCCGGTTTCGGCCACGGCGTTTACAAGCACGGCGACCCTCGCGCCATCTCGCTGCTGGAGGCCCTGACGCGCGCCGGTGCGCCGCGCAAATTCACCCGCGAGGTGCCCGAGCGGATCGCGGAAGCGACCGGCGAATTCGTGAACATCGATTACGCGCTGGCCGTGCTGGTTCACAGCCTGCGGCTGCCCCCGGGAAGCGAGCTGGCGCTGTTCGCGATGGCGCGCTGCGTCGGCTGGATCGCCCATGCCTGCGAGCAGCTGCAGTTCGGCCGCCTGATCCGGCCGCGCGCCCGCTACACCGGACCCATCCCGGGGCGCGGCGCTACCCTGGAGACGCTCTAGCGACCGCCGTCCGCCTATTCCGCCGTGCCGGCCGCCAGCTGCGTTTCGCGTCGCTTCCGCACGAGCCACAGCACGAGCCAGACCACGATCGTGCCCGCGACAGTCGCGATGATCCAGGTGGACTTGGCGATATGGCTATGATGCGGAATGCCGCCATAACGGTGCAACAGCTGCACGGCGAATACTCCGGGCAGGACATGGGCGCAGGCCCACAGCACGATGGCAGGGATGTTCACGGCGTAGAAGCGGGGCGGAGGGATGTCGAGCGCGCCGGCCGTGATCGGTACGACGGCGCGGATCGGCGCGATAAAGCGGGCGAAGAAGATCGCCAGGGTGCCGAAACGGTGGAACAGGGCCTCGCTCTGCGCCACCAGGCGCGGATAGTTCGAGAACGGCCGGCTCGTCAAGATCTCGCGCTGCCTGCGATGGCCGACCCAGAACGCCCCGCCGTCCCCCAGCACCGCGCCCAGGATCGCCGCCGCCAGCACCCATTGCAGGGTCAGCTCGCCGCCCGGAATCAATGCGCTCAGCGCCAGGATGATGGTCGTGCCTGGAACCACCGAGCCCACGATCGGGATCGCCTCCAGCAGGGCGGCCAGAAACAGGGTGAGATAAGCCAGTCCCGCATGCGCTGAGACGAAGGCAATGAGGGGATCGAGCAGATGGGCCACGCGGTTCCTGTTGGTGCAGAGGGTGGGCGGGGAGCTCCTCGATAAGTAGGAACCCCGGCTCGGGGTGCCACGTCGAGATCCTGGGAAGAGCCGGTGGGCGAAAAGGTGGCACGATTCGCAGGGCAGCCTTTCGAAAACGGCCACTCATGCCTATCTCGATGATATAACGACGGAACTTTGATCAAGGCTTAGGCTTCTGCCCGCGCGTGCTCTCTGCTAGGCTGGCGTCGAAGCCCTTCAACCGCAGCCAAACATGAAATCTGGTTTCGGGAATGCCCGGGACCTCGGAGGATGAATGACGACCGCCGCTACGACCAATGCGCAGGAGATGACCGGTGTGCCCGACATGAAGGTGTCGGTGCGGCAGGTGTTCGGGATCGACAGCGACCTTGAGGTGCCGGCCTTTTCCGCAAGCGACCCGCATGTTCCCGAAGTCGACGCCGACTACCGCTTCGACCGCGCCACCACCCTTGCGATCCTGGCTGGCTTCGCCAAGAACCGCCGCGTGATGGTGACTGGTTACCACGGGACGGGCAAGTCGACCCATATCGAGCAGGTCGCGGCGCGACTCAACTGGCCCTGCGTGCGCGTCAACCTCGACAGCCACATCAGCCGCATCGACCTCGTCGGCAAGGACGCGATCGTGGTGAAGGACGGCAAGCAGGTCACCGAATTTCGCGACGGCATCCTGCCCTGGGCGCTGCAGCACAACGTCGCGCTGGTGTTCGACGAATATGATGCCGGCCGCCCCGACGTGATGTTCGTGATCCAGCGCGTGCTCGAAGTGTCGGGCCGCCTGACCCTGCTCGACCAGAACAAGGTCATCAAGCCGCACCCGGCGTTCCGTCTGTTCGCGACCGCCAACACCATCGGGCTCGGCGACACTTCGGGCCTCTATCACGGCACCCAGCAGATCAACCAGGGCCAGATGGACCGCTGGTCGATCGTCACCACGCTCAACTACCTCGCCCATGACGAGGAGGTCGAGATCGTGCTGGCCAAGGCCAAGCACTATCAGAACCCGCAGGGTCGCGACACCGTCAACAAGATGGTGCGGCTCGCCGACCTCACGCGCAACGCCTTCGCCAATGGCGATCTGTCGACGGTGATGAGCCCGCGCACGGTGATCACCTGGGCCGAGAACGCCGAGATCTTCAGTGACATCGGCTTCGCCTTCCGTGTGACGTTCCTCAACAAGTGCGACGAGCTCGAGCGTCCGCTGGTCGCGGAATTCTATCAGCGCTGCTTCAATGCGGAGCTGCCGGAATCCTCCATCAACGTGGCGCTGAGCTGACACACCGGCGTCGTTCTGGCCTCGGGCCGGGACCCATACGCCGCGGCCTCTCTCGTCGGGTGATGCGGGAGAGCGAGTGCGAACAAACGAACGCCGGTGGTTATCGGGCCTGGCGTTCGCCGGGACGATAGCCGCAGGAATCAGATGACCACACCGAGCAACAAGCCCCGTCCTGGCGTCAAGGAAGCACCGACCGAACCTTTCAAGAGGTCGGTCACGGGGTGCCTGCGCGCGATCGCCAGGGCGCCTGAGCTCGAAGTCTCCTTCGCGGCCGAGCGTCCCGGCCTCGCGCCGGGCAAGGCCCGGCTGCCGGAGCCGGCGCGCAAGATGACCAAGCGCGACGCCGCCGTCGTGCGCGGCCATGCCGACTCGATCGCACTGAAGCTCGCCTGCCATGATCCGAAGATTCATCGCAAGCTGATCCCGGGCAATCCGCAGGCGCGTGGCGTGTTCGAGGCGGTCGAGCAGGCGCGTGTCGAGGCGATCGGTGCAAAACGCATGGCCGGCGTCGCCAAGAATCTCACGGCGATGCTCGATGACCACTTCCATCGCGGCAAGTATGACGAGATCACCGACCGCGCCGACGCACCGCTGTCGGATGCGCTGGCGATGCTGGTGCGCGAGCGGCTGACCGGCATGGCGCCGCCGAACGCGGCGCGCAAGGTGGTCGATCTCTGGCGTCCGTTCCTCGAGGACAGGATCGGCCAGCGCCTCGATGAGCTCGGCCGTTTCACCGAGGACCAGGCCAAGTTCGGCGACCTGGTTCACGATCTGCTCTCGGCGCTGGATCTCGGCGACGAGCGCAACGCGGATTCGGAAGAGGACGAGGACAACGACGACAATCGCGATAGCGACAATGAGCAGTCCGGCGCCGAGGGCTCGCCGGATTCCGACGCTGCCCAGGAGATGAGCGCCGACCAGGCGCAGACGACGTCGGACGAGATGTCGGAGAGCGCGATGGAGGCGGCCCAGGCCTCGGCGTCTGACACGCTCGACGACGGCGAACTCGGCGACGACGAGACGCCGGGCGAGGCGACGCGTCCGAACCGCGGCGGCGCCAATGAGCCGCGCGGCCCCGAATATCACGCCTTCGCGCCGAAATTCGACGAGGTCATTGCCGCGGAAGACCTGTGCGACCATGACGAGCTGGAGCGGTTGCGCTCCTATCTCGACAAGCAGCTCGCGCATCTGCAGGGCATCGTGGCGCGGCTCGCCAACCGGCTGCAGCGCCGGCTGATGGCGCAGCAGAACCGCGCCTGGGAGTTTGATCTCGAGGAGGGCATCCTCGATCCGGCGCGGCTGTCGCGCGTCGTCATCGACCCCTATCAGCCGTTGTCGTTCATGCGTGAGAAGGAAGCGACCTTCCGCGACACCGTGGTGACGCTGCTGCTCGACAATTCCGGCTCGATGCGTGGGCGGCCGATCACGGTGGCCGCGACCTGCGCCGACATTCTCGCGCGCACGCTGGAGCGCTGCGGCGTCAAGGTCGAGATCCTCGGCTTCACGACGCGGGCGTGGAAGGGCGGACAGTCGCGCGAGGCGTGGCTTGCCGCCGGCAAGCCGGCCAATCCCGGCCGCCTCAACGACCTCCGCCACATCATCTACAAATCGGCCGATGCGCCGTGGCGGCGGGCGCGCAAGAATCTCGGTCTGATGATGCGCGAGGGGTTGTTGAAAGAGAACATCGACGGCGAGGCGCTCGACTGGGCGCACAAGCGCCTGCTCGGGCGTGCCGAGCAGCGCAAGATCCTGATGATGATCTCGGACGGTGCGCCGGTCGATGACTCCACGCTGTCGGTCAATCCCGGTAACTATCTCGAGCGGCATCTGCGCCACATCATCGAGGAGATCGAGACCCGCTCGCCGGTCGAGCTGATCGCGATCGGCATCGGCCACGACGTCACGCGTTACTACCGGCGCGCGGTGACCATCGTCGATGCCGAGGAGCTCGGTGGCGCCATCACCGAGAAGCTCGCCGAATTGTTCACCGAGACCCACGCGGCGCCGCAGCCTGCGCCGGGGCAAAAGCGCAGGCTGCATTCGTAAGCGGCCGTCGGCCGGCTGCGTCCCTCCTCCGGCTCGGAGGAGGTGGGGGAGGGGGCTCCGCTAACGATGTCGCTGCAGGCGATTGCCGACCGCAGGCGCTTTCTCGCGCTGACCATCGGCGGAGTGTCGGCATTCGCATGGTCCAGGGCGGCTTTTGCGCAGCTTGCGCCGGCGCCGGTTCGCAGACGCGTCACCATCGACGAGCACTCCGTCACATCGGCGGTCAAGATCGAGGTCAACGCGCGACCGCTGCCCTCGTTCGACCTCCGCGATCGGACGCATCTGCGCTTCGGGATGCTGCAATATCGCAGCGGCGTGGCGCTGACCTCGTCTTTTCCCGGCTTCGGCGGCCTGTCCGGCATCCGGCTCGATGCCAAGGGTGAACGCTTCCTCGCGGTCAGCGACAAGGGCGGCTGGTTCACTGGCCGCATTGCCTATTCCGGCCGCGAGATCGCGGGGCTCGCCGATGTCGAAGCGGCGCCGCTGCTTGGTCTGGACGGACGTCCCATCACCGATCGCGGTTGGTATGATTCCGAGTCGCTCGCGCGCGACGGAGACATCGTCTATGTCGGCCTCGAACGCGTCAACCAGCTCTTGCGCTACGACTTCGCCAAGGGTGGAACCGGCGCGCGCGGCGAGATCGTGCCGCTGCCGCCAGCCGCCAAGCGGCTGCCCCACAACAAGGGACTGGAGGCGTTGGTGGTCGTGCCGAAGGGCCTGCCGCTCGCCGGCACCCTGATCGCGCTCTCCGAGCGCGGTCTGGACCCGAACGGCAATCTGCTGGCCTTCCTGATCGGCGGACCGGCCGCGGGACAGTTCAGCATCGTTCGCAGCAACGACTTCGACGTCAGCGATGCCGTGCTGCTGCCGTCGGGCGATCTTCTGGTACTCGAACGCAAGTTCTCGCTGTTCAACGGGGTCGGCATTCGAATCCGCCGGCTGACGCTGGCGCAGATCGCGCCGGGCGCGCTGGTCGATGGTCCGGCGATCTTCTCCGCCGATCTCGGCCAGGAGATCGACAATCTCGAGGGCATCGATGCGCATGTGACGCCGGAGGGCGAGACCGTGCTGACGCTGGTGTCCGACGACAACTTCTCGATGATCCAGCGCACGCTCCTGCTGCAGTTCACGCTGATGGAGTGAGCTGCGACGCCGCTGCGGCGGCTCGCGTTGACCGCGGCTCGTCCATGATCGACACTCGCGGCCATCAGATCATCGCGTCAACCGTCACAACCTGGAACTCAGCATGAGCGCCCTGTTCACTCCGATCAAGCTGCGCAGTCTCGAACTCGCCAACCGCATCATGGTGTCGCCGATGTGCCAGTACTCGGCCGAGAATGGCGCGGCCAATGACTGGCACTTCACCCACGTCAACACGCTGGCGCTGTCGGGCGCGGCGATGTTCTGCATCGAGGCGACGCATGTCGAGCCGATCGGGCGCATCACTCCCGGCTGTCTCGGGTTGTGGGACGACGTGACGGAAGCTGCGCTGAAGCCGATCCTGGCCTCGGTTCGCAAACATGCGAAGGCTGCGGTTGCGATGCAGCTCGCCCATGCCGGCCGCAAGGGCTCCAGCCACAAGCCGTGGGATGGCGGACAGCAGATTCCGCTCGCGGACGGCGGATGGCAGACGGTCGCGCCGTCGGCCTTGCCGCACAAGGAGGGCGAGCTCGCGCCGGAGGCGCTCGATCTCGCGGGCCTGGCCCGCATCCGCGATGCGTTCGTTTCCGCATCGCAACGGGCGGCGCGCCTCGGCATCGACGCGATCGAGCTCCACGGCGCGCATGGCTATCTGTTGCATCAGTTTCTGTCGCCGATCGCCAACCAGCGCACCGACAGCTACGGCGGGTCTCTGGAGAATCGCATGCGCTTTCCGCTCGAAGTTTACGATGCGGTGCGCGCCGTCTTCCCTGCGGACAAGCCGGTCGGCATGCGTGTCTCGGCCACCGACTGGGTCGACGGCGGCTGGGATCTCGATCAGACCATCATATTTGCGCAAGCGCTGAAGCACCGCGGCGCCGATTGGATCGACGTCTCCTCGGGCGGCGTGTCGCCGTTGCAGAAGATCACGCTCGGACCCGGATATCAGGTGCCGTTCGCCGCGGCCGTGAAACAGGCGACGGGGCTTCCCACCATTGCGGTCGGTCTCATCACGCAGGCGCAGCAGGCCGAGGAGATCGTGGCCTCGGGCAAGGCTGACATGGTCGCGCTGGCCCGCGGCATGCTCTATGACCCGCGCTGGGGCTGGCACGCGGCAGCGGAGCTCGGCGGACAAGTCGCCGCACCTCCGCAATATTGGCGCTCGCAGCCGTCGACGCAGAAGGAGCTGTTCGGCAAGACGACGTTCGGTGCACGCTGACCGCTCGCTTCCGGGTGTGATCGCTTGCCCCGGCGGTCAATTCCAGGTAGCGTGCGAAGGCGGTGCCGCGTGTGGCGGGTCATGGCAAGCAATGTTCGCCGAGCGGTTAGCGACAGACCAGGATCTCAGTAGCACCTCCAAGCGCCGGAGTCTGGCGCCGGCTTGGCGCGTTGCTGATCGACATGGTGGCCATCGCGGCCATTCTGCAGGTCTGCGCGTTGGTCCTTTTTCCGCTGAGCCACGGCCGCGTTCAGTTTGCCGACGGCATCTATGCCATCAGCTGCAGGAAGCTTGACGCGATCCCGCCCGGGGTCCCCGTGCCCGCCGATCTCAAGCCCAACCGGATCGTCGATTGCACAAACAGCGTGTTCGGCCTGCCCTCTGCCCGCATGGTGCGGGTCGCGCAGGTCACGCGGGACGGTCCGTTCACCAAGGAAGTCCACGTCGACAGCATGCTCGATGCGGAGGGCACTCCGGTCAAGGGACTCTCGCTCGGGATTTTCCTGCTGCCGCTGTTGCTGGTTCTGCGCGCCATATTCGACACGGCCGCCGGCACGCCCGGCCGAAGGATTTGTCGTATTCGTCTGGCGAGCGCCGATTGCAGTGCAGTGACGAATGCCGCGGCCGGGCGGCGTTACGGCCTGCTGCTCTTGGTCGTGAGTCCAGCGCTGATCTGGTCGGTCGTGGTATCATTCCTGGACATCGCCGCGTTGCCGGCATCCTTGCTCATTGGCGTGACGCTCGCATCGTATTGTCCGCTGCTGATCGTCGGCCTCGCTGCATGGCGGCAAGTCTACATGCGAAGGGACAGCTGGTACGACCAGTTCGCAACCACTGCCGTCTATTGCGTTGATCGCGGGTGGGCAAGTGCCGAGCCGTCAACTCCGCTCTCGCCCGCGCCGTTGAGCCCGCAGCGGAGCTACCTCGCCCGGCACTGGCGCGGTGAGCTGTCCTTGCCCGTGTCGTACTGGGTCAACGGAGCACTGCTCGGGGTGATTGCGACGCTCGCGATCGAAGTCGTGACCGCGCTGGTCGCGCAGCAGGGATTCGATGCGCAGCCGCTGCCGGCGCTCGTCCTGATGTGCGTGATATGGCTCTGCATCTTGTTGTTCACGCTTTGGCAGACCGTTGGCATCTGGCGCTCGTCGACGCGCTATAGCGGTGGCGACAACGGCGCGTGGGGCGGCCTGGCGAAGATCATGGTCGCGCTCGGCGTCGGAATCTCGGTTTGGCATTTCTTCACGCAAGGCCTGCCGCGGATCGCAGGCATTGCCGAAATCGTCGCCGGCGACAGCTCTCTGGGACCGCACCAATTCAAGGTCCTCGCCTCTGGCGAAATGCTGGAATTCACCGGTGGCATCAAGTACGGCACGGCCAAGGAGCTCGAAGGTTTCCTGAACGCGATGTCGGAGGTCAAGACGGTGCGGCTCGATTCAGCCGGCGGCCGCATCCGCGAGGCGCAACGGATGTCCGACCTGATCAAGGCGCGCGGATTGTCGACCCTGGTCGAGAAGCAATGCCTGTCGGCCTGCACCATTGTCTTCTTGGGCGGCAAGGACCGCATCGTCGTGTCAGATGCACGGCTCGGTTTCCATCAGCCCTCCTATCGCGGAATCACCGCTGCCGAGCGCAGCCGGACCATAGCGATCGAGGAGGAGCGGCTGCAGAACCTGGGGCTGTCCCGCGCCTTTGCCGAACGCGCCAATATGGCGGAGCCGAGCTCGATGTGGTTTCCTGACCATGCCGAACTGCTCAGGGAGCATGTCGCGACCCGCCTCGTGCCTGCGACCGCAACTGCCGCGGCTGCGTCGGCAACGAAGGTTCGAACCATCGCGGTGGATGGCGCCGCCCCGAACAGCGAGCAGTCGGCCGCACCTGCCCCGCCGCGGCCCACGGTTTACCTGCCGCCGGACCTCGTGCAGCGACTCCAGTCGGAGAAACCTCCCGGTCGCTTTCCATCACCCATGACGGGCCTCAAATAGCCGCGAGCTGCGCTGACGTGTGCTCGCCCCTCAAACAGTCGGTGATTGTCGGCGTCTCATGACGTGCTAGACTTCGCAGACCACGTGCGGCGATGCCGACTCGTCTGGTCGTGTTTCGTCTCGCGTGACGATGAGCGCATCACGAAGATGCGCCGCAATACAAACGCGAGAGGAAAGCGCCATGGAAATCGGATATTTCACGATGCCCTCGCATCCGCCGGAGTGCGGATTGAAGGAGGGGCAGGAATGGGATCTGCAGGTCCTGCGGTGGCTCGACGAGCTCGGCTATCAGGAAGCCTGGATCGGCGAGCATCACACCGCGCCCTGGGAGCCGCATCCGGCGCCCGACCTGATTCTGGCGCAGGCCTTCCGTGAAACCAAGAACATCCGGCTCGGGCCCGGCGGTTTCCTGCTGCCCTATCGTCACCCGGCCGAGCTCGCCAATCGCGTCGCGATGCTCGATCACCTCTCCGACGGCCGGCTCAATTTCGGCATTGCCGCATCCGGCCTGCCGAGCGACTGGGCGATGTTCAACGTCGACGGCATGAGCGGCCAGAACCGCGAGATGACGCGCGAGGCGCTGGAGATCATCCTGAAGATGTGGTCCGAGGACGCGCCATGGACGTACAAGGGCAAGTACTGGACGGTGACCAAGCCCGACGTGATGTTCGACTTCCTCAAGCCGCACATCAAGCCGGTGCAGGCGCCGCATCCGCCGATCGGCGTCGCCGGCCTGTCGAAGAACTCCGATACGCTGAAGCTCGCCGGTGAGCGTGGCTTCATCCCGATGAGCCTCAACCTCAACCCCGCCTATGTGTCGTCGCACTGGGACTCGGTCGAGGCCGGCGCCGCCAAGTCCGGTCGCAAGCCCAGCCGCAGCGATTGGCGGCTGGTGCGCGAGGTGTTCGTCGCCGATACGGACGAGGAAGCCTGGCGTTTGTCCTCCGGCGACATGATGGGACGGATGATGGGCGAGTACTTCCTGCCCCTGCTCGGTCATTTCGGCTTCAAGGACTATCTGAAGCACTCACCCGACGTGCCCGATTCCGACGTGACGGTGGACTATTGCGCCAGGCGCAACTGGATCGTCGGCTCGCCGGCGACGGTGACCGAGAAGATCGAGAAGATCTGGCATGAGGTCGGCGGCTTCGGCACCCTGTGCGTGTTCGGCTTCGACTACAAGCACAAGCCGGAAGCCTGGCACAACTCGCTGCGCCTGTTGAAGCAGGAGGTGATGCCGAGATTGAGCCACCTCAATGCCGGCCTCACCAAGGCCGCCTAGTCTCTTGGCGCCAGCATTGACCCTCCCTTTCGGGCAATGCTGGCGTCAAAAGAAATGTAGCTAAAATTTTCGCGCGAGTGCAGCTTCAGATTTGACGTTTGGGTGACGGTCTTGCCGTTAGGACGGATCCAGGCGCCGAATCCGCCGCATGCGTGTGGCGGTCTGACATTGGGGGCAGGTCATGCGGTTTCGCGTCAGGAAGTTTGCCCATATCCTCGAACGCTCGGGTCTGGCTCTGGCGGGCGCCGCCTGCGGCGTCTTCGTCGGGGCCCATGTCGGCTCCAGCGTTCCGTTGCTGACCACGCAGGGCTTCCTGATCGTGATGATGCTGTCTGGGGCACTGGGCTTCTATCTCGGCATCGACACGCCGCAACTGCCTTTTCATCCTCATGAGGAGAACTCGCCGGAGGCGAAGATCGATACGGCCGAATTTCTGAGCGCCTTCGGGACCTTCCTCGCAACCCTCACGGCGTTCTTCGCCGTTGCCATCATCATCCTGCGCGAGGATCCGCACATCGTCTGGACGTCGCTGATCATGGTCGGCTGGATCATCGGCGTGATCATGCAGATCGTTTCCGGCGCGATCGCCCGTCTGCGGCGCTGATTTTCCCTGTTCAATTTTTGGGCTAACGCTGTCGCGAGTTTCATCTTGCGGCGGCGATCGCGGTCGTGTGAGCTCCTGCATCAGGGGCTCGACCTGTGATGCCACGTCGTTCGTGGGCGCATTGCGCGACCGACACAGGTCCTGGCGACGTTTCCAAAGCGTTGCCCGCAGTCGTATTGGAGCCGTTCTACAGCGCTGCGCGCGGACGATCCAACAGTCCATGCGCCCAGAGCAGGCATCACATCAGAAGCTGCATGGCGATATCGCGCACCTTGGCGCGCTTGATGCATCGCGGCCGGCAATGACATTTGGGAAGTTCATCATGTTGAAACGGGTGCTGCTGGGTGTGGTCATTGGCTGCGGACTGTCCGCGGCGCAAGCGGAGGAGCCGAAGGTCGGCGGCGTGGTCAACGCGGTGATCCAGCCCGAGCCGCCCGGCCTGATGCTGGCGATGGTCCAGAACGGCCCGACGCAGATGGTGTCCGGCAACATCTTCGAAGGCCTGCTGCGCTACAGTCCCAAGCTGGAGCCGCTGCCCGGCCTCGCCGAGAGCTGGACCATCAGCCCGGATGCCAAGGTCTACACCTTCAAGCTCAAGAAGGGCGTGACCTGGCACGACGGCAAGCCGTTCACGTCGGCCGACGTGCTGTTCTCGATCGACATGCTGAAGCAGACGCATGCGCGCGCTCGCAACAACCTCGCAATTGTCGAGAAGGTCGAGGCGCCGGATGATCTCACGGTGGTGTTCAGGCTGAAGGAGCCGTTCGGTCCCTTCATCGGCATCTTCGAGGTCGGCTCGATGCCGATGGTGCCGAAGCACCTGTATGAAGGCACCGACTACAAGACCAATCCGAACAACAACGCGCCTGTTGGCACCGGCCCCTTCATGTTCAAGGAATGGCAGAAGGGATCCTTCATCCGGATGGTGAAAAATCCGAACTACCATGAGAAGGGCAAGCCCTATCTCGACGAGGTCTACTGGCAGATCATTCCCGACGCCGCCGCGCGCGCGGTTGCCTTCGAGACCGGCAAGGTCGACGTGCTGCCGGGCGGCTCGATCGAGAATTTCGACGTGCCGCGCGTCTCCAAGCTGTCGGGCGCCTGCGTCACCGGGGCCGGCTGGGAGTTCTTCTCGCCGCTGTCGTGGATGTGGCTCAACAACCGCCACCCGATCCTGGCCAACAAGAAGGTGCGCCAGGCCATCATGTATGCCATCGATCGCGACTTCGCCAAGGACGTGATCTGGAACGGCCTCGGCAAGGTCGCAACCGGACCTTCGGCATCGACCATCAAGTTCTATTCCGACGACGTGCCGAGATATCCGTACGACCCGGCCAAGGCCAAGGCGCTGCTCAAGGAGGCCGGCTACAAGGGCGAGAAGATTCGCATGCTGCCGCTCGCCTATGGCGAGACCTGGCAGCGCTGGGGCGAGGCGGTGAAGCAGAACCTTCAGGACGTCGGCATGAACATCGAGACGATCGCGACCGACGTGCCCGGCGGCAACCAGAAGATCATGGAGTGGGACTACGACATCGCCTTCACCTATCTGTATCAGTACGGCGATCCCGCGCTCGGCGTGTCCCGCAACTACATCACCTCGGCGATCGCCAAGGGCCAGCTCTTCAACAATGTCGAGGGCTATTCGAACCCGGAGGTCGACAAGCTGTTCGCGGAGGGCGCCACGGCGCCGACCGACGCCAAACGCAAGGAGGCCTATGACAAGGTGCAGAAGATCCTGGCTGAGGACGTGCCGGTGGCCTGGCTGCTCGAGCTCCAGTTCCCGACCATCACCAAGTGCAAGGTGAAGAACCTGATCACCACCGGCATCGGCGTCAACGACGGCTTCCGAGACGCTTGGCTCGACAAATAGTGGTGCACTCCGGGGCGCGGCCATGACCCCCGCTCCGGTGTTTCGCTGTCCCGCCGAGCTGACCTTCACGGACCTTTCATGCTCTCCCTCATCGCCCAGCGCGTCGTGAAAGGCGTCATCGTCCTTCTCGCCATCATCGTGCTGAATTTCTTCCTGATCCGGCTGGCGCCGGGCGATCCGGCCGTGGTCATGGCCGGCGAGGCCGGTGCCTCGGACCAGATCTTCGTGGCGCAGTTGCGCGAAAAATTCGGCCTCGACCGTCCGCTGCCGGAGCAGCTCCTCATCTACGTCAAGGGTATCGCCAGCCTGGATCTCGGCTTCTCGTTCCGTCAGCAGGCGCCGGTCGCCAGGCTGATCGCCGAACGATTGCCGGCGACCCTGCTGCTGACGCTCACGGCGTTCGCGATCTCGCTCGGTCTCGGCATCCTGTTCGGCGCGCTCGCCGCGCGCTTCGCCGGCACGATCCTCGATATTGCAATTACCGTGCTCGCGTTGATCTTCTACGCGACGCCGCTGTTCTGGATCGCGCTGATCGCGATCCTGCTGTTCTCGGTCTGGGTCGATTGGTTGCCGAGCTTCGGCTATGAAACGGTCGGTGCCGGCTATACGGGAGTCCGCCACGCGCTCGACGTCGTCGCACATCTCGCGATGCCGGCCGCGACGCTCGGCCTGTTCTTCATGGCGACCTACACCCGCATGACCCGCGCTTCGATGCTCGAGGTCAAGCGGCTCGACTTCGTCAAGACCGCGCGCGCCAAGGGCCTGCGTGACGGCGTCATCCTGCGCCGCCACGTGCTGCGCAACGCGCTGCTGCCGGTGGTGACCTTGGCCGGCGTCCACGCCGGCACGCTGGTCGGCGGCGCGGTATTGACCGAGACCGTGTTCGCGTGGCCCGGCATCGGCCGGCTGACGTATGACGCGCTGATCCAGCGCGACTACAATCTCCTGCTCGGTGTGTTCGTGGTCTCCTCGGCGATGGTGCTGATCTTCAACCTCGTCACCGACCTCGTCTATCGCCTGGTCGATCCGCGCATCGAGTACGCGTCATGAGGCAGTTCTGGCGAACCATGCTGCGCAGCCCGAGCGGCATCATCGGGCTGATCATTCTCGCACTGGCGATCGTCGTCGCGGTGGCCGGCCCGTTCTACTTTCCCAACTCGCCGTGGCGCATGGCGCAGCGGCCGTTCGTTCCGCCGTTCACGCTGTCGAAGGTCCCGCTCGGCACCGATGCGCTCGGCCGCGACGTGCTCGCCGGCCTGATCTTCGGCGCGCGCGTCTCGCTGCTGGTCGGCCTCGTCTCGACATTGGTGGCGTTGATCGTCGGCGTGCCGCTCGGCGCCATCGCCGGCTATTTCGGCGGCCGGGTCGATGACGCGCTGATGCGCTTCACCGAGTTCTTCCAGACCATCCCGAGCTTTGCGCTCGCGATCGTGCTGGTCGCGATCCTGCAGCCGTCGATCTATTCGATCATCGCCGCGATCGGCCTCGTCAGCTGGCCGCCGGTGGCGCGCCTGGTCCGCGGCGAGGTGCTGAGCCTGCGGACCCGCGAATATGTCCAGGCTGCGGTCGTCACCGGCCAGAGCAATGCCTGGATCATCTGGCGCGAGATCCTGCCCAACGCGCTGTCGCCTGTCATCGTGCTGGCCTCGCTGATGGTCGCGACCGCGATCCTCCTGGAGTCCTCGCTGTCGTTCCTCGGCCTCGGCGATCCCAACCTGATCTCCTGGGGCTATATGGTCGGCGCCGGCCGCACCGTCATTCGTCAGGCGTGGTGGATCACCGTGTTTCCCGGCGTCGCGATCCTGTTGTCGGTGCTTGGCCTCAATTTGATCGGCGAGGGCCTGAACGATGCGCTCAACCCGCGCCTGTCGCGCGAGGGCAGGTGAGCCGTGGCTGATCCCGTCGTTGCCATCCGCAACCTCCGTATCGCTTTGCCGCCGGGCGCCGAGCGCGCCCACGCCGTCGACGGCGTCTCCTTCGATCTTACCGCGGGCAGGATCGTCTGCGTGGTCGGCGAATCCGGCTCGGGCAAGTCGATGTGCGCGCATGCGCTGCTCGGGCTGCTGCCCGATACGGTGAAAGTGGAGAGCGGCGAGATGCGCTTCGAGGGGCGCGACCTGCTTGCCGTCGATGAGGACGGCTGGCGCGATCTGCGCGGCCGCCGCATCGCGATGGTGTTCCAGGAGCCGATGACCGCGCTCAATCCCTTGATGCGGATCGGCGAGCAACTGATGGAGGTGTTCGAGGCGCATGATCTGCTGAGCCCCCGCGAGCGCCGCGCCAAGGCGCTGGCGCTGGCGCGCGAGGTCGGCCTGCCCGATCCCGAACGGATCATCCGCGCCTATCCTCATCAGCTCTCCGGCGGCCAGCGCCAGCGTGCGATGATCGCGATGGCGCTCGCGCTCGAGCCTGCGGTGCTCGTCGCGGACGAGCCGACCACCGCGCTCGACGTCACGACGCAGGCGCAGATCCTCAAGCTGATCCGCAACCTGCAGGCCAGCCACAACATGGCGGTGATGTTCATCACCCATGATTTCGGCGTCGTCGCCGACATCGCCGACCAGGTCGTTGTTCTGCGCCATGGCAAGGTGGTGGAGGAGGGCACGGCCGCCGCCGTGCTCGGCCAGCCGCAGCACGACTACACCAAGGCGCTGCTCGCGGCCGTGCCGTCGTTCGACCCGCCACCGCGTCAATCACGCGAGGCTGCTCCTCGGGCGGTGGAGGTGATCGGCCTCGACAAGACCTATGTGACGCCGACCGGCTGGTTCCGCCCGAAGCGCGAGACGCGCGCCGCGCATGCGGTCAATTTCGCGATCCACCAGGGCGAGACGCTCGGACTCGTCGGCGAGTCCGGCTCGGGGAAGTCATCCGTTGCGCGTCTGGTGATGCGGCTGATGGAGGCCGATCGCGGCACGGTGCGGATCGGCGATGTCGATCTCACGGCGCTGGAGGGGCGCGCCTTGCGCGCGCAGCGTCATCGCATCCAGATGATTTTCCAGGATCCGTTCGCCTCGCTCAACCCGCGCCGCAAGGTCGGCCGCATCATTGCCGACGGCATGGTCGCGCGCGGCACGCCGCTCGACGCGGCGCTGAAGCGCGCCCAGGAGCTGCTCGGCATGGTCGGGCTCGACGCCGGCGCCATCGGCCGCTATCCGCACGAGTTCTCCGGCGGCCAGCGTCAGCGCATCGGCATTGCGCGCGCGCTCGCGCTGGATCCGGAGATCATCGTAGCGGACGAAGCAGTGTCGGCGCTCGATGTGTCAGTCCAGGCGCAGGTGTTGCGGCTCCTGGAAGATTTGAAGGCGCGCCTTGGTCTGTCGATGCTGTTCATCACGCATGACCTGCGGGTGGCCGCGCAGATCTGCGATCGGATCGCCGTCATGCAAAAGGGCGAGATCGTCGAGCTGAAGCCGACCGCGGCGCTGTTCGCCAATCCCGAACACGCCTATACGCGCGAGCTGCTCGCTGCCGTTCCCGGCCGCAAGCACGGTACGGCGTGATTTGCGTAAGCCGGCCGCCGGTCGGAACCATGGAGCATCGTGCCGGGTCGGGTTCAAATGCTTGCAACATCTTCGGCGTATTTGGATTATAATAAGACTGGACCCCGATGGGGCCGCAGGGTGGTCGCCCGAGCTGGTACGCGCCAAGACAGCGGGCTCGTGCTCCCTCTACCCGCGGCCTTCATTGAACCGTGCCGTGCTGCGCCAGTCTCGACAGGATGTCGCAGCGGCGTTCACCATCCCAACGAGGACTCTCATCATGTCGGAGCGCAAGCCAACGGCCGCCGTGCGCGAGGCTCAAAAAGCCTTCAAGCCGGCCGAGCCGACGAGAAGCGATTATGAAAAGGCGCAGAGCGCCTTCGATCAGAACCGCGAGCGACTGAAGGCCGAGCGATTGGCGCGTGAAGCGGCTGACGGCGCCGGCAAACAGCCGAAGAAGCTGGCGTGAACCGCCAGCCTCTTCCCGTCGATTTCGGCGGGCATGCCGTCGCTTGCTCAGCTGCGCGGGGGCGTAGCGGTAAGCTGGTCCCGCGGCCGTTCACGATCGGTGTGCGTCGAGGTCGTTGAGGGGAGCGCGCCCGGCCGCGCTGCGGGTACCTTCTTGACCGGCGCCGGCAGCAACCCTTCGCGGATGGCCTGCTTGCGCGCGACTTTGCGATGGCGCCTGATCGCATCGGATTTCTCGCGCGTCTTGCGCTCCGATGGCTTCTCATAGGATCTGCGGCGCTTCATCTCGCGGAATACGCCTTCGCGCTGCATCTTCCGCTTCAGGATGCGCAACGCCTTCTCGACGTCGTTGTCACGAACAAGAACCTGCAAAAGTGTCCTCCTTGTCTTCATCTCTATCGATGAAATTCGGTTGGCAAAGCCGAGCGGCGCTGCGGCGGGGCGAACGGCGCGCTCAGCAGAGCGGCGTCAATGAAACGTGTTGCTCACAATGTTATGAGTCACGATACGTGCGAGACACGGTGATCCCCTTCGTCGGAAGGCGGGAGCACGAGTGTCTCTCAGCCATCGATGGCCATGCCGTTACCGATGGTGCTGTGAAGATAGGGGCAATCTGCTGATATTGCCAGCGCGAGCCGACTCAACGGTTCCGGCCCTCGGCAAACTATATTTGCTGCGCGGCCTTGTAATCCCCCAGAAAATCTCTACCTTGAGGTAGTTCGATTAGCCGCTGTGCCTTTCTGAATGTGCCTGTGGGCTATTTCCAAAAGTCATCGCTCAGTTGAATGAGATCGCGTGATGGTCGCGCGGTGAATGATTTGGAGATAGACATGCAGGGTACGGTCAAGTGGTTCAATGGCCAGAAGGGCTTTGGTTTCATTCAGCCGCAGGATGGCGGGAACGACGTGTTCGTTCACATCAGCGCTGTTGAACGCGCTGGTCTCGCCGGTCTGGCTGAAGGCCAGAAAGTCAGTTTTGAGGTCAAGACGGACAAGATGCGCGGTAAAACCAGCGCAGAAAATCTCGCGCTGGTCTGATCGCACTGATCTGACGTCTCTGACGTCTTGGGCCATTTCACGGATGTACTGAAATGGCCGGTTTGCCCGCTCGATCCTGTATTGAGCGGGCTTTCTGCGTCTCGACGGTAACCCGCATTTCCGGAAGGATCGGTCGATGGCCACCAAGAAGATGTCAGAACGCTCCCCCGAAAGCATTGCGCGGTCGGAGCGCCAGCGCGTCGCCGCCGAGGACGGGGCGAAGGCGCGCGCCGAATGGGATCAGCGCGCGACCGCGGTCCGCAAGAACATGGAGCGGCTGCGCGTGTTGCGGCTCGCCAAGGAAGCGGAAGCTGCGCAAGCGGGTTCTGACGCGGCGCCTGCGCCGAAGCGGCGGAAGAAGGTCGCTCGCTAGGGCGGTTTCGTCTCGCCTTCCGACGTCGGCTGCCCGGTGGAACTATCGGAACTTCAGATCCGTTGCCGGTGCTCGAACAGACGGGCGATCCATGCCTGATCATTACGTCTCAACCGCGTCCCGCGTACAGACCCGACCTTCGTACCGAGGAGGCTGACGTGGCCAAGTCGACAGCTACAGACGTTCGCATCGCCAAGGACGAGACGCAGCGTGGAGGCCAGACGATCGCATTCGCGCTCGCAATCGGCGCCACGCGGCAGGTCTGTCATCTCGAGACCTGCTTTTGCACCCGCAACCAGGCGTTCGCCTATCTGCAGCGAAACCGCACGGCGTTCGAGCAGATGGCGCGCGAGCAGTTCGCCCGTGGCGAGGTGACCGACGGCGTCATCCATCTGCGCATGATCTGAGGCGATCCGCCACACGCGGGCCTCTGAAGACGCTGCCCGACGCGCAACGCGCCGTTGCTACTCCGCCTTCTGTTTGACCGGAAGCGGGACGCGCTCATAGGACGCGGGCAGATTGACGGGCCGGTAGTCCTGCGATTCTGCGATCCGCATCAGCACGCTCTCGTGGATGAACGCGCCCTCGGGAATGAAGCGCGGCTCGCAATTCGGAACGTACAATCCGAAATGCGCCTTGCGCTCCGGCCACTCCTTGTACGTCGCGCTCTTCGGCAGCCATTCCAGCAGCCGCCAGGCCGGCGTCATCGAATCGTGCAGGGGGCCCTGGACGCTCGGCGCCACATAGGAGAACGGACTGTTCTTGCGCTGCACGCCCCAGGCGAGCTGATTCACCGTGCGCGGATTGACCGTCAGCCCGGCCTCGACCGCCTCGTCGATCATCCACAGCAGCGGATATTTCGAAGCCGCCGACCGCACCTCGGGATAGCCGCCGCCGACGTCGGAATGCACGCCGGCGAACCACACCTGTTTGGCGTCCTGCGGTCGCGCCTGCGCCTTGTTGAAGCGGTTCGGCGTGAAGGTCTGCGGCATCCCCCACGGCTTCAGCCGGAACATGCAGCGGCGCTCGTCGATCGCCGCAGCCTGACGGAAGATCTTCACGCTCGGGTTCTCGATCGTGAAGGCGAGCTCCTCAAGGCTCGGCAGCGCAAACAGCCGGTCGGTGCGCGGCACGATCACGCTCGCCACCGTGTCCCACACGCCGACGAAATGGATCGTCGGCCAGCGCGTCGAGGTGATCCGCGCGAACTGCGCGGCCTGGTCGGCGCGGCTCTCCGGGATCGGCCCGTCCTCCTCGGTGCTCTCGAGCTCCTTGGTGATGCCGCGCCCGGCCTTCGGATTGTCGGAGGAGTACTTCTTGTAGGCAATCACGCCCGGGCCGACGAGATTGATCTGACCCGGCGAGATCAGCCCGATCTTGTGGATCAGCCCGGCCAGCACGCGCACGGTGTAGGCGCCCCGCGAGAAGCCGAACAGGAAGATGCGATCGCCGTCCTGGTACTGCGTGGCCAGGAAAGAGTAGGCGTTGATGACGTTGTCGTCGAGGCCGTAGCCCGTCGCGAGCCCCAGCACCATGTTGAAATTGGCCTTGAAGCGATGCCAGCTGTCGGGCTGCGTCAACGTGCCGACGCCGGGATCGTAGAACACGACCTGATGCGGTGTCGTCTTGTCGGTCTTGCGCAGGCACCGATAAAGCTTGAGCACGTTCGAGATGTTCTCGCTGATCTCGTTGCCGGTGCCGTCGCAGCAGATGACAATATTCTTCATGGCAAAGGAATGTCCGCAATAATGCTACCGCAACGAGTGTAGAGCATCCGGCTGGTGTTGGGGAGGTCGGTTCCCTATGGCACTTCGTCTGGGTCGCTGTTGCGCGCGGCGCGGCGGACATCGCGAAGTGACTGCGGGGCGCCGTTGTACGAACGGATGGTCACCCGACCAGTCCTGCCGCCCCACGCCTGCTGCCCGTGTCCAGAGTTGTCAGTTGGTCACGGCATCCGCAAGCAAAACGGCCGGATCTCTCGACCCGGCCGTTTCGACATCTCGTTCAGCTTGAAGCCGCGCCCGTGACGCGTCCGGCTTCTGCATCAATCCTGAATTTCGGCGCGCTCTCTCAGCTCGCCTTGGCGACCGGGGCAGCGTCCGCCGCCTTCTTCTCGATGGCGCGCTTCAGCTCCAGCGCGCGCGGCGACAGGGTCGCGGCGTTGGCCTTGAGCAGATAGGCATCGAGGCCGCCATTGTGGTCGACGCTCTTGAGCGCGTTGGTGGAGACGCGCAGGCGCACGTTGCGGCCGAGTGCATCCGAGATGAAGGTCACGTTGCACAGGTTCGGCAGGAAGCGCCGCTTGGTCTTGATGTTGGAGTGGCTGACCTTGTGGCCAACCTGGGGACCCTTGGCCGTCAGTTCACAGCGCCGCGACATGGCAATAAATCCTCTCTCATCCCCGCACCCTTCGTCCGCCTGTGTCGGCGGGCCGCGGGGGTCCAAAACTCGTCCAGCTCGTCTCTGGGAGATGCGGTCGTATAGGGGGGATGCGGCTTTTCGTCAAGGTTTTGAAGGCCGCAGCGAATAGAGGGAGCCGGGCCGGCGAACCCGAAGGGCGCGACCCGTGCATCCTCCTGGTCGGGCCGAAATCGCCAACCAGCAGAAAAGCAGGCGTATAATCAATAGCATAGCCGATAGTTTAGACCATATAAAGGGCGCATTCGGACGTGATGGATGGATATCCCGCGAACAGTCCGAAATGCCGGAATGGCGGCATGCTGGCGCGGTCGGAGGTTCGCGGCTCGGTTCCGGCAGAGCTGCGGATGACGGTCTGAGTGCTGTTCAGCTGCAAAGCGCTGGACAAACCGCCATTGTCGGACGGTTCGCGTTGTTTGAAGGCGTTTTTGGCTTAAGTAGCAGGGACGGCGCGTCGGATCGGTCCGGCGCTCAGGCAGGCGGATCGGTAGGATCATTCGTCACGTGACCATCATCTCGGTTCCCTCATTTCTCTGCTGTCGCCTGGCCGCGGCCGGGGCAGCGCTCTGCCTGTTGTTGCTGGCGCAAAACGCCCAGGCGCAGGCTCGGTTGGACGCTCAATACGAGGCTTCCCTGGCTGGCATCCCCGTCGGCAAGGGTACCTGGGCGGTCGAGATCGGGGATGATCAGTATGGTGCCGCGGCTCAGGGCGGCACCGCCGGCCTGCTCAAGAGCTTCTCGCAAGGATCAGGCACCGGCTCGGTGCAGGGGCGCGTCGTCAACGGCGCCCTGGTCGGCCAGAGCTACCAGGCCTCGACCACGACGGGAAAGAAATCCGAGCAGATCCGCATCAATCTGCAGAACGGTACTGTGAAGGACTTCGCCATCGAGCCGGCGCCTCCGGTCGATCCCGACCGCATTCCGGTGACGGATGCCCACAAGCGTGGCGTGCTCGATCCGATGACGGCCTCTCTGGTGCGCGTGCCGGGCAACGGCGAGCTGCTGTCGCCGGACTCGTGCCGCGGCGCTGCGCCCGTGTTCGACGGCCGCATGCGCTACGAGCTCAAGCTCGACTACAAGCGCATGGAGAACGTCAAGGCAGACAAGGGTTATCGTGGCCCGGCGCTGGTCTGCGCGATCTACTTCACGCCAGTCGCGGGCTACATCCCGGACCGGCCGGTGATCAAATATCTGGCTCAGGCCCGCAACATGGAGATCTTCTTCGTGCCGATCGCCGGCACCCGTGTGCTGGTGCCGTTCAAGATGGTGATCCCGACCCCGTTGGGGACCGCGATGCTGGAAGCGACGTCGTTCATCACCCAGGCGGCGCCGCACGTCGCCAAGACCCAGTAGTGCGTCGTTTCTCTGCTCCTCCACATCGGAATCTCGTCGTTGCGGCACAGCCCCGTCAGCGGCCGTGGCGTGATGGTCTGACGGCATGCCGTCCGCTATCGCTTGAATCCGATGGAGATTCCGGGTTCGCGCTGCATGATCTCCGGACTGACGGGCTCATGAGCTCCGATTTGTCGGTACCCCCTATGGATGCTGTCTGCTGCGCGTGAATCCGTTTGACTCTTCCCTGATTCTGATTCGACTCGGGACGCGCTGAACGCGCGCCAGTTCCATCGCGAAAGCGTTGCTTGTGGAGCCCGCGAAAACTTGATCTAGTGCTGGCTTGATGGCAGAGCGCGAGATGTTGCGGTGAACGAAGCCGGAAAGCCGACGGAGTCAGCGATTCCTTCGCGATTCGTTCTCAAGGCGTTCCGAAGCTTAAGCTGCGTCACTATATGCGTCACAATGTGAGACAGGGGTCAGCATCGCAGCCTCTCCAGACACACGATTATTCCGCATCCGTCGCGCGTGAACGGCGCGCTTCCAACGCCGGCTTCGAGACCCACATTTAACGAATGGCTTTTCCGTCCTCTTCGGCTGCCTCGCCTTTCGAGCGCACGTCCGACCGCGCTCCCGGAAGCGGCGTCACCGCCGTGCTCGGCCCCACCAACACCGGCAAGACGCATCTGGCGATCGAGCGCATGCTCGCGCATTCCTCCGGCATCATCGGACTGCCGCTGCGGCTGCTCGCGCGTGAGGTCTACAACAAGATCGCCGATCGCGTCGGCAGCGAGGCCGTCGCGCTGATCACCGGCGAGGAGAAGATCAAGCCGAAAAATCCGCGCTACTGGGTGTCGACCGTCGAAGCGATGCCCAGGGATCTCGACGTGTCGTTCCTGGCCGTCGACGAGATCCAGATCGCGTCCGATCTGGAGCGCGGCCACGTCTTCACCGACCGCATCCTCAATCGCCGCGGTCGCGACGAGACGCTGCTGCTGGGTGCTGCGACGATGCGCCCCATCATCGAGCGTCTGCTGCCGGGCGCGTCGATGGTGACGCGGCCACGATTGTCGCAACTCGAATTCGCCGGTGATCGCAAGATCACGCGACAGCCGCGCCGGACCGCTATCGTGGCGTTCTCGGCCGACGAGGTCTACGCCATCGCCGAGCTGATCCGCCGCCAGCATGGCGGCGCCGCTGTCGTGCTGGGATCGCTGTCGCCGCGAACCCGCAACGCGCAGGTGGCGATGTTCCAGAACGGTGACGTCGACTATCTCGTCGCCACCGATGCGGTCGGCATGGGGCTCAATCTCGACGTCGATCACGTCGCCTTCGCGTCCGACCGCAAATATGACGGCTATCAGTTCCGCCGGCTCACGCCGTCGGAATTTGCCCAGATCGCCGGCCGTGCCGGACGCGCGACGCGCAATGGCACGTTCGGCACCACCGGACGTTGTGCGCCATTCGAGCCCGAGCTGGTCAATGCGCTCCAGAACCATGCCTTCGATACCGTGAAGGTGCTGCAATGGCGCAACTCCCGGCTTGATTTCGCGTCCTTGAGCGCGCTTCAGGTCTCGCTGGCGGTCGCGCCGGCGCATGAGGCGCTGACGCGCGCGCCGATTGCGGAGGACCTGCGCGTGCTCGATCACGCCGCGCGCGATGCCGAGGTGCGCGACATCGCTCACGGCGCGGCCGCGGTCGAGCGTCTGTGGGAAACCTGCCAGATTCCCGACTATCGCAGGCTGTCGCCGGCCGCCCATGCGGAGCTGGTGACCACCGTGTTCGGCTTCCTGATGCAGAAGGGGCGTATTCCGGACGCCTGGTACGCGGCCCAGGTCGATCAGGCCGACCGCGTCGATGGCGACATCGATACGCTGTCGGGGCGGATTGCACAGATCCGTACCTGGACCTTCGTGGCCAACCGGCCCGACTGGCTGCGCGACCCTGATTATTGGCAGGGGATTACCCGCGAACTCGAAAATAAATTGTCAGACGCCCTTCATGAACGGCTCACGGAGCGTTTCGTTGATCGTCGTACCAGTGTATTGATGCGGCGCCTGCGGGAGAACAGTGTTTTGAATACGGAAATCGGCAAGACTGGCGAAGTGATCGTTGAAGGGCACGCGATCGGCCGCCTGGATGGATTCACCTTCGCGCCCGACGCCGCCGAAGCCGGCTCGGAGGCCAAGGCCTTGCAGGCTGCTGCCCAGAAGGCGCTGGCCGGCGAGATCGAGGCGCGCGCCGAGAAGCTGTCCAGCGCGCCTGACGAGCACATCGTGCTCACCGCCGACGGCACGGTGCGCTGGACCGGCGACGCGGTCGCCAAGCTGGTCGCGGCCGACGACGCGCTGCATCCGCGCCTGCGCATCATCGCCGACGAGCGGCTGACCGGTGCTGCGCGCGACAAGGTCCAGGCGCGACTCGATCTGTGGCTGAAGACGCATATCGAGAAGCTGCTCGGCCCGCTGTTCGAGTTGTCCAAGGCCGAGGACATCACCGGCATCGGCCGCGGCATCGCGTTCCAGCTGGTGGAGGCGCTCGGCGTCATCGAGCGCGCCAAGATCGCCGCCGAGATGAAGGATCTGGACCAGCCGTCGCGCGCCACCTTGCGCAAGTACGGCGTGCGCTTCGGTGCCTACCACATCTACGTCCCGGCGCTGCTCAAGCCCGCCGCGCGCGCGCTCGCTGCGCTGCTGTGGGCCGAGAAGCAGGGCAATGTCGACATGTCCGCGCTGACCGGCGCGCAGCATCTGGCGAGCTCGGGCCGGACCTCGTTCCCGGTCGACAAGGCGCTGCCGCGCGATGCCTATCGCGTGCTCGGCTACAAGCAGGCGGGCGAGCGCGCCGTGCGCGTCGACATCCTGGAGCGGCTGGCCGACCTGATTCGTCCCGCCCTGGCCTGGCGCGACAATGCACCGGGCGAAAAGCCGGCCGGCGCCTTCGACGGCCGCGGCTTCGTGGTGACGCAGGCGATGACCTCGCTCACCGGCTCGGCCGGCGAGGACTTCGCCTCGATCCTGCGCGCGCTCGGCTATCGCATGGAGAAGCGCCCGCCGCTGCCGCCCAAGCCGATTGAGAAGCCCGTCGAGGCTGCTGCCGTCGCAGAGGCTGCCGCTGCGGAAGCCGCTCCGGCTGAGCCGGCAGATGCGCAGGCCGTGCCGGCCGAGGACCTCGCAGTTGTCGCCGGCGAGCCGGCCGACGAGCAGGTTCCCACCGTCGCGGAGGCCGCCGTCGCTCCGGTGACCGAGCAGGCCGTCGCCGTGCCCGCGGTGGTCGGTGAGGAGCAGGCGGAAGCCGCGTCGGTGTCGGCCTTGGCATCGCTGCCGACCGTCGATTTCGTCACGCCGGATGTGGCGGACGAGGCGTCCGTGGCCGAGACGGCTACCGAAAGCGTCGTCGCCGAGGCGGAAACCGCCGTCGCTGCGGATGCGCCGCAGCCCGAAGCCGCTGAGGCCGTCGCGAACGAGGCAACGAGCATCGGCGACGCTTCGGCTGAAGCCGCCGCGGCGGAAACTGCTGCTGGATCGAACGCTACCGAGGCTTCTCCCGCCGAGGCCGCGCCTGCTGCCGAGCCCGTCCTGGTCGAGGTCTGGCGGCCGGGCGGGCGTTCGGAGGAGCGCCGGCCGCGCCACGACCATCATCATCGCGGCCGGCCCAACCGTCCGCAGCATGAGCGCGGGCAGGCCGCCGGCGGCGGCCAGGCACCGGCCGGGACCGCTCCGGCCGAGGGCGGCGAGGCGCGCGAGCGCCATCACCGCGGCCATGGCCGGCGCGACCGGATGAAGGAGTTCGGCAAGGACTTCCGCAAGGGCCCGCCGGAGGCTGGTGCGGCTCCACCAGCCGAGGGCGCATCGGCGCCGGCGCGCGAGGATCGCGGGCCGCGCCGCGATCATGATGCCAAGGGGCGCGACCAGAACCGGGATCGCAACAAGGGTGGCAAGTTCGGCGGTGACCGCGAGGGGCGCGGCGGCCGCGACTTCGGCAAGGGCGGCCGCGACAAGCGCGACAGCGGCCCGGCGCTGCGGCCCTACGCATCGAGCAGCGGCGGCGGCCGGGATCGCGACCGTCCGGTCGATCCCAATTCGCCGTTCGCCAAGCTCGCCGCGCTCAAGGAGCAACTCGCGGGGAACAACCGCAAGGACTGAGCGGCAAGATCGGTTGGCAAGATTGGTTGGAAGGACAACGCCGACGTCCGACACCCCGTCAGAGCGCCAGCGCCTCGACAAATGGCTGTGGCATGCGCGGCTGGTGAAGGCGCGCACCAGCGCCGCGGCGCTGGTGTCGTCGGGGCATGTCCGGGTTAATGGTGTGCGCGAGACCTCGCCGGGCCATGGGGTGAAGACCGGTGATGTGCTGACCATCGCGCTCGATCGCAGCGTGCGCGTGCTCAAGGTGACCGGCTTTGCCGAGCGTCGCGGCGATGCCGCCTCGGTGCGCGGACTGTACGATGATCTGGATGGCGGACGATCCTGATCGATTGCGCCAGAGCAATGTCCGGTTCAGTTCTTCGCCCCGCTTCACTTGCGGCACACCACGTCCTGCGCTAGTCCAAGCCAGCCGAATTGTCGATCCGTTCCGGAGCCTTGGATGACTTACGTCGTCACCGAAAACTGTATCAAGTGCAAATACACCGATTGCGTCGAGGTCTGCCCGGTAGACTGCTTCTACGAGGGCGACAACATGCTGGTCATTCATCCGGACGAATGCATCGATTGCGGCGTGTGCGAGCCGGAATGCCCGGCCGACGCGATCAAGCCGGATACCGAGCCGGGGCTGGAGAAGTGGCTGGGCGTGAACGCCGAATATGCCAAGTCCTGGCCCAACATCACCCAGAAGAAGGACCCGCCGGCCGACGCCAAGGAGCACGACGGCGAGGATGGAAAGTTCCAGAAATATTTTTCGTCGAAGCCCGGCGCCGGAGACTGACGGTCGTCTCGCTACCTGCGCGGCACCAGCGCGCCCCGTCCTGCGGGGCGCCATCGCGCCGATCGAAATCGTTGCGCGGAAACAATGGCCTAGAACACCTCATGCGGTGAGCGGGAACCGCTGCATGAGTTGTTCTATTCCGGCACGTTGCACTTAACCCTAACTTCGTGGATCCGTCACAATACCGCCCCTGCGGCCTCTAAATCATTGATTTTTGCGGCAAATGTGCTATATATAGCACATTCTCAGAGCCGAACCCGGCCATGCGTAACCTTTTTTGGCCGCCCTTTTAGGTTCCCGCAACATCAAACAGGGGCGTGGCAGTTCCGCGCGCAGGCTGTGTCACAGAAAACGCGTAAAAAGAGTGCTTCCAAGAGTACAAAAAAAGCCGCCGCGGCCAGCCGCAGCGTTTCCAAGGGCCGTGCCCGGGCTCCTGTAAAGGAGATTCGGGCTGCCGCGAAGGCCTCGGCTGCCAAGTCCACCAAGAACAAAAGAAGCGCAATGCCTGAAAAGACTGCCAAGACTGCCGCGAAAGCATCCGCCGCGAAGACCACTCTTGCAAAGGACTCTGTTGCCAAGGCTGCGCCTGCCAAGGCCGCCGCTGCGCCCAAGGCTGCCACCAAGACCGCCGTTCCCGCGGCCGCTGCCCCTGTTGCCAAGCCTGCCGTCGCCGCCAAGCCGGCTGTTCCCGCCGCGGCCGCGCCGCGCGTCGAGGAAAAGAAGCTGCCGACCCAGCGCCAGGGCTTCAAGACCAACGAATTCGTCGTCTATCCGGCTCACGGCGTCGGCCAGATCCTGGCCATCGAGGAGCAGGAGATCGCGGGCGCCAAGCTCGAGCTGTTCGTCATCAACTTCATCAAGGACAAGATGACGCTGCGGGTGCCGACCGCCAAGGTCGCCAATGTCGGCATGCGCAAGCTGTCCGACCCGGCGCTGGTGAAGAAGGCGCTGGAGACCCTGAAGGGCCGTGCCCGCGTCAAGCGCACCATGTGGTCGCGTCGCGCCCAGGAATACGAAGCGAAGATCAATTCGGGCGACATCGTCGCGATCGCGGAGGTCGTGCGCGATCTCTACCGTTCGGAGTCGCAGCCCGAGCAGTCCTACAGCGAACGCCAGCTCTACGAAGCGGCGCTCGACCGTCTGTCGCGCGAGATCGCCGTCGTGCAGCACTCGACCGAGACCGAGGCTGTCAAGGAGATCGAGACGCAGCTCGCCAAGAGCCCGCGCCGGGGTGCCAAGACCGAAGCCGATGCGGTCGCCGAAGGTGATGCGGAAGGCGAGGGTGACGACATCGATGGCGACGACACCGCCGTGGCCGACGAGGCCGCCTGATCGACCGTTTGCGTTTTCGAATTAGTTGCTTACGAAAGCCCGGCCGCAAGGTCGGGCTTTTTTGTTTGGGCGTGTCGCCTTGACGACGTCCCGCTACTGTTCTTGGATCGTCAGCTGCGGGGGTGTCTGCGCAGCGGGCGTCCCATGCTTTGCCTCGACATAGGGGGACGCCATGTCAAATCCGGTGTTTGGACTGGCATCCAGCCCTCTTGCTGAGCTCGTATTCGTCGACGTGTATCGCGACGGCGGTTCATACGATGCCCGTTTCGAGACCGTGGACGGTCAGCCGATCGCGCTCTGGCTGCAGCGATCGAGGATGCCCGATGCTGAGGGGCTGCACCACCGGGAGCTGTTCGTCCACGACGGACAGCAGGACCCGGACGATCTCCAGCCGGTGGCCATAGGCAGTGCGGAAGAGCAGGATGTTCTACATCGCCTCGACGAATTCGTGGTCGGCCACGGCTCCGGCTGCGATGTCGGCGCGCTTGCTCGTCTCGTAAAGATGATAGGCTACATTCGGCGCCGTGAGCCGGTTTTTCCTACTTCCCAGCTGGAACGACGTCCTCCGGAAAGCTGGCCGAGCTGAGCCGCCGCAGCCCCGTCACTCCACCACGATCTTGACGCGGTCGCGGACCTTGACCTGGGCGCGGGCGTCGAGGCCGTTGAGAACGCGGAAGCGCTCGACCGGGCGGTCGACGCCGGTCATGCGGTGCGCAAGCGATTCGACGGTATCGCCCGGCTGCACGGTGATCACCTTGATGCGCAGCGGCCGGGCCGACTGGATCTCCTCCAGGCTGAGCCGGCGGAACGAGTTCACCGTCTCCCGCGCATTGCGCTCGCTCTCGGTGGATTTCTGCCGCGAGGCGAAGATGAAACGGTAGACGTCGCTGCCGACGCGCAACGCGTAGACCTTGAACTGCCAGGGATCGCCGCTCGCCGTGGTCGAGGCCGCCGGGAAGCCGTTGATCGTCAGCTCCTCGGTCGCCGACTTGTCGACGTTCTCCATCCAGCCGGAATTCAGATAGTCGCCGAGCGTCTGCTGGGCCGGCACGCGCACCACGTCGAAGCGCATCGCCTGCGCGCCGCCTTCGCGCACGCCGATCACCGCCTGCGCGGTGTTGTCGAGCGTGAAGTTCTCCGGCGCCTGGAAGGTGAAGCCGAGCTTCGGATGCAGGAAGCGCCGGCCGCGCACGAAGCCCTCGCTCGGGTCCTCGCCGTAGACGATGTTGTCGACTGCAGCCAAGTAGGTCTCGCGGTCATGCTCCCTGGCCTCGGGGGAGACGTATTGCTTGGCGATGGCGGCGGCGTTCTGCACCCGCTCCGGCGTCGCCGGATGCGACGACAGGAAGTCCTGCGCGCGCGGGTCGATTGCGACTTTACCGGCCTTCAACTCGGCGTTGCGCTCCATCGAGCTCAGGAAGCGCGCCGCGCCGTAGGGATCGAACTTCGCCTTGGCGGAGATGCCGACGCCGATGCCGTCGGCCTCGAACTCCTGGGTGCGCGAGAAGCTCGCCATCGTCAGCTTGGTCTTGGCGAGCGCCAGCGCCGTCAGGTCCGGATCGTTGCCCATATCTGAGACGACGCGGGTCACCACGGCGGCCTGCCGCGCCTGGTCCTCGCGGATCGCGGCATGGCGCGCCAGCACGTGCGCCATCTCGTGGCTCAGCACCGACGACAATTCGGAGGTGTCGTTGGCGAGCGCAATCAAGCCGCGTGTCACGTAGAGTTGGCCGGTCGGCAGCGCGAAGGCGTTGACCGCACCGGAATTCAGGATCGTGACCTTGTAGCCCTGGTCGGGGCGATCGGACACGGCCACGAGCCGGTCGACGATCTTGCCGATCAGGCCCTCGAGCTGGGGATCCTCATAGGCGCCGCCATAGGTTGCGAGAATGCGCTCGTGCTCGCGATCACTCGCCGGCGTCGTCTGCACCATCGCCGGCTTCGGCCGCGGCGTCGGCATCGGCGCCGTCGCCTGCTGCAACTTGCCCATGTCGCTGCAACCGGCCAACGCCAGTCCCAGGCACAGCAGCGCCGGTGCGATCCGCGAACCGCAGTTCATCACCGTCATGCGCTTTCGAACAGACAGGTTCACGTCGCTACTCACGTACCTCAGCGGTCAATTCCCGCTCAAAATCTCGATCTGGGCAGTCTGTGTCAGTTCCAGTCTCGGACCCGCATGCGCCTCAACCCAACCGCGCACGCGAACCTGCCGATTCGCAAGTGATTTGACGTCGATACCGGCACCTTCCAATACCGCCATCATACGCTTTGGAATAATCACCGCGAAGCCCCGTGTCCAGCTACGAGCGAAGTTCAGATAAGTTGTTGTCCCCGTCTGTCGTACGGACAACACCTTCCCTTCGACAACCGTAAATAGCCCTACGCGAGACAAAATATCGTCTGGACTTTCCGTGTTTTTTATGACGGTCCCAATCTTCCAGAGGCCGCGCCCGGCGCTGCGTGCCTCGGCTTCCGCCGCGCCCAGGCTGAGGGCGCAATCCCGGTCGGGCAGGTCGACCCCGCGCAGCACGGCGCCCTGCCGGAGCAGCTCGCTCTGCACTGGCTGGTCTGCGCCGGCCACGAACGCGAAGGCCCGCTGCCGGCCATAGCGGTCAGGGGTGTCGTCCTCTCCGCGCAGCACGACGTCGCGGCCGCGCAGCAGCACGCCCAACGCATCCATCGACGTCGCGCGCTGCTCCTCCGGCGGCACCTCGATGCCGGCGAGCCTGACCTCGCGACCGTCGTCGAGACGGAAGCTGCGTGCATCGATGATCTCGCTGACGTGGCCTTCGCCGAGCTCCGCGAACATGCACGGTGTGGCGTGACTCGCCGACATCATCGCGATGGTCGCGACGCTCGCGCCGAGCGCAATCAGCCTCCGTCTGCTCCGCATCCTGCGCTCTCTCGTCATGCTGCATCATCGCACGAAATTTCCATTCCACTGAGCGGAAAGCGGCGACCGGCGACGCTTTTGATGAGCGTGCTGAGCGCTTGCCGCATGCGAAAGCCTGCGCCATGATGCGAACTATCAAAGAGGCCGTCGCCATGTAGCGATGCGCCCGGCAGGGAGGATATCGATGAGCAGAACCATCCGCGGCGCGGCGGCGTCGTTGTTCATGCTGGCGTCGGCGCTGACGTTGTCCGCAGGCGTGGCGCATGCGCAGAGCAAGCCGCCGCTGAAGATCGGCGGCATTCTCGACATGTCGAGCCTCTACGCCGACATCACCGGTCCCGGCAGCGAGACCGCGGCGAAGATGGCGGTGGAGGATTTCGGCGGCGAGGTGCTGGGCCGCAAGATCGAGGTGATCGCGGCCGACCATCTCAACAAGGCTGATCTCGCCGCCAACATCGCGCGCGACATGCTCGACAACCAGGGCGTCGAGATGATCTGGGATGTCGCAGCCTCCGCCACCGCGCTGGCCGCCGGCGAGATCGCCAAGGCGCGCAACAAGATCATCATCTTCAATGGTCCCGGCTCTGTCAGGCTCTCCAACGAGGCCTGCGGCCCGTACACCGTGCACTACGTGTTCGACACTTTTGCGCAGGCCAACGTCACGGGCCTGGCGGCGGTGAAGTCTGGCCTCGACAGCTGGTTCTTCCTGACCGCGGACTACGCGTTCGGCCAGGATCTGGAAAAGGACACCACCGCCGTGGTGGTGAAGTCGGGCGGCAAGGTGCTCGGCAGCGTGCGTCATCCGCTCAACACCTCGGACTTCTCCTCCTTTCTGCTGCAGGCGCAGGCCTCCAAGGCCAAGGTGATCGGGCTCGCCAATGCCGGCGGCGACACCATCAACGCGATCAAGCAGGCCGCCGAATTCGGCCTCACCAAGGGCGGCCAGAAGCTGTCGCCGCTGCTCGCCTTCGTCTCCGACATCGACAGCGTCGGGCTCGAGACGGCGCAGGGGCTGCTGGTCGCGGAAGCGTTCTACTGGGATCTCAACGACGACACCCGCGCCTTCACCAAGCGCTTCATGGAGCGCACCAAGCGCGTGCCGACCTCGGCCCAGGCCGGCGTGTATTCCTCCGTCACGCACTATCTGAAAGCCGTGAAGGCCGCGGGCACCACGGACGCGGACGCCGTCATGAAGCTGATGCGGGCGACCCCGATCAACGACATGTTCGCCAAGGGCGGCCGCATCCGCGAGGACGGCCGCATGGTGCACGACATGTATCTGTTCGAGGTCAAGAAGCCATCGGAATCGAAGACCAGGTCCGACGACTACAAGCTGCTCGCGACCGTGTCTGGCAACGAGGCGTTCCAGCCGCTGGAAGCGTCGCGCTGCCCGCTGGTGAAGAAGTGACGGCCGGGGCGACGGCATTCCGGGGCGCGCCTGCGCAAGGCGCAAACTCTGCCGCGACATCCGTCGTTCCGGGGCAACGCGCAGCGTTGAACCCGGAACCTCGATGTGAGTCCATCAGCTCGGGATTCCGGGTTCGACCCTGACGCGTCGCCCTGGAATGACGGAGACATAACACCGGGAAACAACAAGGAGCGCCGGCCATGACCACCAACACCACAGTTCTGCAGCACCTCGACTCCGGCCTGCTCACGATCACGATGAACCGGCCGGAGCGGCGCAACGCGCTCAACAGCGACCTGACCAAGGGCCTGGTCGAGGCGGCGCATCGTGCGGCCAATGATCCGGAGGTGCGCGCGGTGCTGCTCAAGGGCGCCGGCGGCACGTTCTGCGTCGGCGGCGACGTCAAGGCGATGGCCGAAGCCAAGACCGCGCCCTCGTTCGAGACCAAGGTGACGACCTTGCGCGAGCGCATGGAGGTGTCGCGGCTGCTGCACCAGATGCAGAAGCCGGTGGTGGCGCAGATCGACGGCGCGGCCGCCGGCGCCGGCCTGTCGATCGCGCTGGCCTGCGATCTGCGGGTGGCCGGCGAGTCGGCCAAGATCACGACGGCCTTCGCCAAGGTCGGGCTGTCGGGCGATTTCGGCGGCACCTATTTCCTCACCCAACTGCTCGGCAGCGCCAAGGCGCGGGAGCTGTATCTGACCTCGCCGGTCCTGACGGCGCAGGAGGCGCTCACCCTGGGCATGGTCACCAAGGTTGTGCCCGACGCCCAGGTCGAAGCGGCCACGCGCGCGCTGGCGATGTCGCTGGCGCAGGGGCCGAGCGTGACGCTCGGCTACATCAAGCGCAACATCAACAATGCCGAGACGATGGCTCTGGAGGCCTGCTTCGACGCCGAGGCGATGCATCACTCGCGCTGCAGCGACACCGAGGATCACAGAGAGGCGGCCAGGGCGTTCGTCGAGAAGCGCGCGCCGGTGTTTCAGGGCCGATAGCTCCGCGTTCTCCGTCATTGCGAGCGCAGCAATCCAGGGTTATGGCCTGAGCTCTGGATTGCTTCGCGTCGCTCGCAATGACGCCGCGGGCTCGTGTGAACAGGGGATTCCGCAAAGAGGGCTGCGATGGCTTACCTCCACCTCCGTCAGATCTGCCTGGTCGCGCCCCGGCTCGAGCCGGTGGTCTCGGACATCGCCGCGATCATGGGGCTGGAGGTCTGCTACCGCGATCCGCATGTCGGCAAATACGGGCTGGAGAATGCGCTGCTGCCGGTCGGGCCGATCCTGCTCGAGGTGATCGCGCCGACCCGCGAGGACACCGCGGCGGGACGCTTCCTGGACAAGACCGGCGGCCGCGGCGGCTACATGGCGATCTTCGCCTGCGATGATCCCGATGGCCGTGCCGCCCGTGCCAACGAGATGGGTGTGCGGACCGCCAACGTCATCGATCATCCGCCCTATCACGGGGTGCAACTGCATCCCCGCGACTGCCGCGCCGCCTTCATCGAGCTCAATCACACCGAGGGCAGCGACGATGTGCTCGGCCCGTATCCGCCCGCCGGGCCGGATTGGACGCGAGCGATCCGCGGCGACGTGACGTCGGCGCTGACCGAGGTGGTGCTGCAGAGCCCCGCGCCGGCTTCACTTGCCGCACATTGGGGGCGCATTCTCGATGTGGTGCCGGCGGCCGGCAGCGATGGTGTTGAGCAGTTGTACTTGCCGAACGCCCGTATCCGTGTCGAACCCGCCGAGCGCGAACTCATGAGCGGCCTGACGTTCCGCGTCGCCGATGCTGCACGTGTGGCCGACGCTGCGCGCGCCCGTGGCTATGCGGTTTCAGGCGGTCGCTTCACAACTGGCGGCGTTGCCTTCGCGTTGCAGGGGGCGGTCGCCAAATAGTCGATCGGCATGCCCGAGCTTGACCGGGCATCCACGTTCGTCTTTCCTCGTATCAAGACGTCATGGCCGGGACGAGCCCGGCCATGACGTCGATCGAAGCTCGCGGTTCGTCACCGCCCCCTGAAGTTCGCGAAGCGCCGCTCCTCCGTTGCCTTGACGCCTTCCTTGAAATCCTCGGTCGCGCGCAGCCGGGTCTGTTCGGCGAGCTCGTGCTCGGTTGCTGCCATCACACGGTCGGCGAGATTGGCGCGCATCGTGGCGCGGGTCGACAACAGGCCGAGCGGCGAGCATTCGGCGATTTCCGCGGCGAGCTTCATCGCAGCCGTCCGCACCTGGTCCTGCGGCACGCATTCATTGGCGAGGCCCATCCTCAGCGCTTCCTCGCCGGTGACGCGGCGGCTGGTGTAGAACATCAGCTCGGCGTTGTTCTTGCCGACCAGTTCCGGCAGCGTCACCGTCAGCCCGAAGCCGGGATGGAAGCCGAGCTTGGTGAAATTGGCGGAGAAGCGCGCTTCCGGACAGGTGACGCGGAAGTCGGCCGAGACGGCGAGGCCGAGCCCGCCGCCGATTGCGGCGCCGTGCACGGCGGCGACCACCGGTTTCTTGCAGCGGAAGATCCGCACCGCCTGCATGTAGAGATGGTTGATCGCCCCGAGGCTGTCGGCCGGATCGCCTTTGGCGCCGGCCGCTTCCTGCGCCTGGCGCGCCGGATCGGTGAAATTGGCGCCGGCGCAGAACGCCTTGCCCTGCGCCGCCAGCACCGAGGCGCGGATCTCGATGTCGCGGTCGAAGCCTTCGAGCGCGTCGGCGATCTGGTTGATCAGCGCAATGTCGAAGAAATTGAGCGGCGGCCGGCGAATCTCGATCAGGCCGACATGGCCGTGGATCTCGACGCCGATGTCAGGGAAGTGGGTCATGGTGGGTCTCCGATTCTGCTTCTCCAGCGTCATTGCGAGCGTAGCGAAGCAATCCAGACTGTTGGTGCGGTCCTGGATCGCTTCGCTGCGCTCGCGATGACGGAGCTACTTGCCCGTGGGCGCGGCTGCGACGATCGCGGCGTGTCGTCGACCCTCACCTTAATCCCAGCCCGCGCGCGATGATGCCGCGCAGCACCTCGGTGGTGCCGCCCTGGATCGTCAGCTTCGGCGCGGTCTGCATCGCAAAGGTCAGCTGGTTCTCCAAGGTTTCGCGATTTCCTGCGTTCTCCTCGACGAACGCGGCGAGGTCGCGGACGCGGTGCGGCAGCTGCTGCTCCCAGATCGTGCCGACGTCCTTGACGATCGAGGCCTCGACCACCGGCTCCTTGCCGGCCTGCAGCATGCCGGCGACCGACACCGACATCCGCCGCATCGTGTGCAGCTGAGCCACCAGCCGGCCGATGCCCTCCGCGCTGCGCGTGTCGGGGTTGGGACCGACCGCGCGCACCAGCTCGGTCAGCACGTAATAGGTTTCGAGGAAGCGCTCCGGTCCCGAGCGCTCATAGGCGAGCTCGGAGGTCGCTTGCTTCCAGGCGCCGTCGATCTCGCCGAGCTGATGATCGTCCGGCACGAAGGCGTCGGTGAAGACGACCTCGTTGAACTCCTTCTGCCCGGTGATCTGCCCAATCGGGTTCACTTTGATGCCGGGCGTTTTCATGTTCACCAGGAACTGCGTCAAGCCATGACGCCTGTTCTCCTTGGTCGACGGCGAGGTGCGGAAGATCGCGATCATGTAGTCGGCCATGTGCGCCGACGTGGTCCAGATCTTCGAGCCGTTGATCAGCCAGCCGCCCTCGGTCTTCGTCGCGCGTGTCTTGGCGGCGAACAGGTCGGAGCCCGAGTTCGGCTCGCTCATGCCGATCGCGAAGCACAGCTCGCCGCGGCAGATGCGCGGCAGGATGTCCATCTTGATATGCTCGGGCGCGTAGCGCAGCAGGATCGGCCCGCTCTGCCGGTCGGCGACGAAGAAGCGCCTGACCGGCGCGTTGGCGACGCGCATTTCCTCGGTCACGACGTAGCGCTCCAGGAACGAGCGCTCGTGGCCGCCATATTGCTTCGGCCAGGTCATGCCGATCCAGCCGCGCGCGCCGACGCGGGCTGCAAACTCGCGCGCGTCGGCGTCCTCGCGCTTGGGCTGGTACGGGTTGAAGGTGCCGGCCGCGATCTCATCAGCGAGGAAGGCGCGCACCTCCTTGCGCAGCTCCTCGCATTCCCTCGGCAGCCGGATCGGATCGAAACGAAGTGCGCTCATGCAACAATCCTCTTCGTGGTCAGCGCGAGGCGACCAGCGGCCACAGCTCATCGGCGCCGCGCGCAGCGACGCGCTTGCCGAGCTCGACGGCCCAATGACTCTCGGAGCCGAAATCGTCGCGCCAGGCGAGCGCGCGCAGCGAGAAGCGGTGCAGGATGTGCTCGGTGGTGAAGCCGATGGCTCCGTGGACCTGATGCGCGATCGCCGCGCCCTTCTCGGCGGCCTCGGCGCAGCGGATCTTGGCCGCGGCGGCTTCGAGAAACACCGCCTCGTCGAATGCGGCGGCCCGCGCGATCGCATCCGCGGCGGATGTCGCGGCCGCGCTCGCGGCGGCGCTCTCACCGGCCAGCCGTGCCAGGTTGTGCTGCACCGCCTGGAATTTGCCGATCGGCTTCTCGAAGGCGACGCGCTCACCCGCATAGTTGACGCTGATCGCGAGCAGCCGATCCAGCGCGCCGGCGATCTGCAGTCCGCGGGCGACGCCGCCCATCAGCATCAAGGTGGTGGCGTCGAAGCCGGCCGGTGCCGGCCGGCATGCCAGCGGCATGATCTTGTCGAACGTCACCGTGTCGCTGGGATCGTTGGCGAGGTTGAGGCCCGCGTCGATGCGCAGCCGCGCGGTCTCGACCAGCGCGATCGACACGCCGTCTCCGCCCTCGGCGAGCACGGCAACGTGCTGCGCCGTCCTTGCGAACGGCACGCCGCGGGCACGGCCGGACAAGGTGCCGTCAGTGTCGAGCGTGATCCGGTCTCTCGGATGAGCCGGCGCGATCGTCATGGCGCCGTCGGGGGAGGCAATGCCGCCTTGTTGCAGCAGCCAGCCCGCGAGCAGCGTCTCGGCCAGCGGCACCGCAATCGCAAAACGGCCGGCGGCATTGATGATCTCAAAGCCATCGGCGAGGTCAGTGCCGGCGCCGCCGAACTCCTCGCCCACCCAGGCGAGCGTCAGGCCGGCCTCGCTCAGCGCCCGCCACAGCGGTGCCGTCCAGCGGCCGTCCTTGTCGTGGTTGATCGTCTGCGGGTCGGCGAGATCGGCGAAGATCCTTTCCGCGGTCGCAACGACGATGTTCTCAGCTTCCGCCACAGCGCTCCTCGCCCTCGTTGTCGTCGGTCTCGGCGCGCCATGTCCTGCGCGCGCCGGCGATGTTTTGCCGGCATGATGAGCGCAAGCGACGGCCCTGACAAGCGTAGCCCGCTGCAGGGCCCCGTCCGCTCGCCGCATGGAGGCGAGCGATTTCCGCGCTGCGGAGATTGTGCCGATTTTGCAGATGCAGCGATGTTGGCTAAGAAGAAGCAAGGCAAACAGGGAGGTGCGGAATGGCTGAAGGTCTGTGCGCGGTCGTGACGGGGTCGGCGTCCGGCCTCGGAGCCGCGACCGCGTTGCTGCTGGCGAAGGCCGGCATGCGCATCGTCGTGAACTATTCGAACAGCAAGAGTGAAGCCGAGCAGACCGCTGATCTCTGCCGCAAGGAAGGAGTCGAGGTCGTCGTCATTCAAGGCGACGTGTCGCGCGATGAGGATTGCCGCAAGATCGTCGCCGCCGCTGCGGCTTGGGGCCGGCTGGATGCCCTCGTCAACAATGCCGGCACCACCAAGCACGTGCCGCACGATCAGCTCGATGGCCTTTCGGCGGAGGATTTCCAGCGCATCTTCGCAGTCAACACCATCGGCCCCTTCCAGATGGTGCGCGCCGCGCGGCCGCTGCTGGAAGCGGCGGCCAAGGCGACGGCGCGTGCGTCCGCGGTCGTCAACGTCTCGTCGGTAGCCGGCATCAGCGGCATCGGCTCGTCGGTCGCCTACGCCGCCAGCAAGGGCGCGCTGAACACGATGACGCTATCGCTGGCGCGCGCCCTGGCGCCTGCGATCCGCGTCAACACCGTCTGCCCCGGCTACATCGATACGCCCTGGTTCACCAAGGGCCGCGGCGAGGCCGGTGCCAAGCAGGTGCGCGATGCGGTGGTCGCGCGGGTGCCGTTGCGCGCGGCTTCATCCGCTGAGGACATCGCGCAGCTCGTGGCGTTCCTGGCGAGCCCGGCGTCAGGCCACATGACCGGCGAGGTCGTGCGCATGGATGCGGGGATGCATCTGTTGGGGTGAAATCGTCATGGCGAGCGGCCGCTGTGGTCGCTCGCGATGAGTGGCGCGAGGCCGTTACCGATTGAAATCGCGGATCGTGCCGCTCGCGACCAGCCTGTTCCAGATGAACAGCACCACGATCGCGCCGAGGGTTGCGGTCACGTAGCCCGCGCCCTGGTCGGGGCTGTAATGGCCGATGGCCTGCCCGATGGCGGTGGCGATGAACGCGCCGACGATTCCGAGCACGATGGTCAGGATGAAGCCGGAGGGATTGTTGGGACCCGGCGATAGAAGCCGCGCCAGGAAGCCGGCGACCAGCCCGACGATCAGAATGTGCAGCATGAGTCTCGTCCTTCCCGTCAACGATCGCGGAGCGTCAGATCCGGCCCGCCAACTCATGCTCGGTCGGCAGCCGACCGTCCGGCGTGAGCTGATCGATCACTTTCGGCAGGTACTGGCTCAGCCCGTTCAACAGCTCGTCGCGCGACAGCCCGCTCTGCGCGGTGAGCTGATCGATCTGATCGGCGCCGAGCGCATTGGCGAGATCGCCGGGCGAGATCGGCTTGTTCTCGCCGGGGGAGACCCAGGAGTTCGCGGTGTCGCCATGGCCTTTGTCCTGGAACTGGCGCAGGAGATCGCCGAGCCCGCCCGACAACACGCTGCCGGCCGCGCCGCCCGCAAGCAGGCCGCCCAGGCCGCCGGCGATGATGTTGCCGAGGCCGCCACCAAGCGCACCGCCGAGCGGTCCGCCTTGATTCCCGGTCGGCTGGGGCGGCGGGACTGGCGCAGGCGCCGCGTTCGGCTGCTGTCCATTCTGCGAGAAATGCTTCACCGCTTTCCACGCCAGCAAAGCGAGGATCGCCATCGTCATCGGCGACATGCCGCCGTTCTTCTGCGTGGTCGGATGACTCGGCCCGCTCGGGCCGTTCTGCATGCCGTTGAGGATATCGAGTAGACCCATGACCTGCTCCTGCGCCCCGCGCCGACAAACCTATGGGCTTGCACGCGGCGTTACAAGCCGCGGTCAGATTCGTCGCACAGGGGAACGTGTCGCGCGCGGCTCAGTTCCGGGCTTCGGCCCGTTTCGGCGCCTTGGCTCCGGGCGGTGCGGCTGCGGCCTGGCTCGGGCCGGTGAACATCCGCTTCAGCTCGTCGAGCTTCTCCGACAGGACCGGAAAGTTGCACGAGAACGAATCGCGGCGCCAGCCGTCCTTGGCGCATTGCGCTGCCTTGATGCGGGCGCGTGCCTCCACGTTCGACGCCGGCGGTGGCAATCCGCCCTGCGCGGTCGCGGCCGGGGGCTTGTTCGGCCGTTGCGGCGGCGGGGCCGGCATGGCCGGCTTCGGCGGCTCGATCGCGGCCCGCGCCGTCATGTCCCGGAGCGAGGGCTGGAGGTCCTGCGTTTGCGGCCGCGACATCATCGCCGAGCTCATGTTGGCGTGGCGCTGGCGCTCGAGGTATTGCGTATACTGCTGGTCGATGAACTTCTGCTCTTCGGCCGTGGGATTGGGGCCGGCGATGTCGAAGCTGCGATCCTGCATGAAGTCGTAATAGACGTAGCCGCCGCCCGGCTTCCGTCTCCCGGCAAATTTCGCGTTGCATTGCGCCAGCGCCGCCGTCTTCTCCTCCTTGGAGGCGGATTTCTCGGCGGCGTCGGCACACTCCTCGAAATCCGTCGGGGAGCGGCTCCACCATTCCGCATGCGCGCGTTGAGGTTGCACGGCGGGCAGGCAGGTGATCGCTGCAAAGACCAGTACTGGCAGGCGGGGTGGGTACACGAACGGTAATCCTCAGCGGCTCCCCGCCTCAGATGACGGGAGATTGTCGCCATTTTGCGGCGGGGTGTGACTCCAATGCTGCGTAAATTGAGACTTTCTTCTTTATCTGCCGTGGTTCCGTGATCTCGTTGCCACAGTCGGGCCGGCAATGACGGCAGCGCCGTTCGTGAATCGCGCCTTGCTGTGGCGCCGGAACGATACGCAGCATTTTTCCACCATTTTCATCCCGCCGTAGTTGACGAAACTAATCTTGACGTTGGAAAGATTGGTGTTGACGAGACCGGGCAAGCGCTCCTATGAATATCTTGACAATGGAAAGATGAGCTGTGCCGCCAAGTGCGGAGGAGAGGCTGCGATGAAAGTGTTCCTCACGGTCAAGCTGGCGCTGTTGCCGTTCGTCGCGTTCTGGACCCTGCTGGCCTGGCATCAGCCGGCATGGGCGGTGTGGTCCGCGCTGGCCCTGGCGCTCGCCGCCAACGTCTGGCGAGCCTCCCGGAGCGAGCTCGCGCTGCTGGAGCTCGGAAGCCTCGCCCTTTTCGTCGTGCTGGCGATCGCCAACGACGTCGCGCCGAATTGGACGGCCGGCAACGCGCTGTGGCTGTCCTTCGCAGGGCTCGGCCTCATCAGCTTCGCTTCGCTCGCCGTCGGCCGTCCCTGGACCGCGGACTATTCCCGCTCGGCCTATGCCGACAGCGCCTCGACGCCCCAATTCCACCTGATCAACATGATGATGACCGGGCTCTGGGGCGTCCTGTTCCTGGTCCTCGGCCTGTGCCGCTGGGCCGGCGTCGCCTCCTGGATCGCGACGATGATCGTCGTCGGCGGCGCGCTGATCTCGATCTTCGGCCCGCGCTTCGCAATTCGCCAGGCCTTGCTGCGCATGCGGGCCGTGCGCGAGGAGTGCCATTGGCCGGCACCGGGCTTCACCCCCGCGGCCGGCGTCGACTGCGACGTCGCGGTGATCGGCGCCGGAATCGGCGGGCTGACGGCCGCCGCCCTGCTCGCGGAGTCCGGGTTGAAGGTGAAGGTGTTCGATCACCACGTGGTGCCGGGCGGCTTCTGCCACACTTATCTTCGCAAGGCTCACCACGACAACAAGCCGGTGCTGTATCGCTTCGATGCAGGGCCGCACGATTTCTCCGGCGTCTGGCCGGGCGGGCCTGTCGACAGCGTGCTGCGCCGGCTCGGCGTCGCCGACCGCATCCAGTGGCGGCGGGTCACCCACTCCTACCGTCTCGCCGGCCGCCGCATCGACGTGCCAGCGGACTGGCGTGCTTATGTCCGACTGCTCTGCGAGATGTTTCCCGCCAGCGCGGACGGGCTCACCCGGCTGTTCGACACCATCCATGCCATTTTCGAAAGCATGTACGCGACGGGGCAGGGTCGCAGCGGCATTCCCGGCATGCCCGCCACATTGGAGGAGATGCTGGCCTTCCCGCGCAAGCATCCGCAGGCGTTCAGGTGGATGAACCGGCCGTTCGACGAGCTCGTCGCCGCCCATGTCTCCGATCCCGAACTCATCGCCTATCTCAATGCGCTGTCGGGCTATCTCGGCGACGGCAGCGAGACGCTGAGCTGCGCCCAGATGGTCCCGATCTTCGGCTACTATTTCAAGGGCGGCTTCTATCCGGTCGGCGGCTCCGGCCGCCTCGCGGACGTGCTCGCCGAGGCGGTCACCGCCAGGGGGGGCGAGGTGCATCTGAAATCCAGGGTCACGCGCATCCTGGTCGAGGAGGGCCGCGCCGTTGGCGTCGTGCTCGGCAACGGCCGCACGGTTCGCGCGCAGGCGGTGGTCTCGAATGCCGATCTCGGCCGTACCTTCACCGAGCTTCTGAGTCCCGACGATCTGCCCGCCGGTTTTCGCGAGCGTGCCCGCACCCTCGCGCCGGCGACGTCGTGCTTCTCGGTGCATCTCGGCCTCGACATCGTGCCCGACATCGCGCCCGCCACGCATCTCGATACGCCGATGGGAATCGGCCTTGCCGTGATGTCCAAGCTCGACCCGTCGGCGGCGCCCGAAGGCCATGCCACGATGACGATCATCACCCTCGTGCCGCACGATCAGGCCACGCGCTGGTTTCCGGGCGAGGGCGGCGACGACTGGAAGGCGTGGCGGCGCTCGCCGGACTACGAGGCCGGCAAGCAGCAGCTCGGCGATGCCATGGTTGCTGCTGCCGCGACCGTCATTCCCGACTTGTCCAGGCATATCGTCTATCGGACCGACGCCAGCCCGGTGACCTATGCACGCTATGATCTCGCCAGCGCCGGCGCGATCTATGGCGTGGCGCAGTCGGGACGGCTGAAGGGCGCCAAGGCGCCGGTGCGCAATCTCGTCATCGCCGGCGGCGGCAATGCCGGAGCGGGCGTCGAGGCCGTGGTGATCTCGGGCGCGGAGGCGGCCGAGGCGCTGGTGCCGGGTCTGCTGGGCGCGCATCGGCAGTCGCGTCGGACGCGGTGACGGCGCGGCCGCGGGCGGCCTGAGCGCGGCGCCTGCCGCAGCTCGGGCGTATCAAGGCGTATAGAGGTAGCGCAGCAGGGTGCGGCCGACGGTCTCCAGGCTCTGCGCCGAGCACTGCTCGATCGTATCCTGCGTGGTGTTGAAATAGGGCTCGTAGTCGAAGTCGATGACGAGGAAGCTCGGAATGCCGGCCTGCTGCAGCGCCGTGTGGTCGTCGCTGATCGGATACGCCGTGGGCTCCGGCGAGAACGCCGATGGCGCGATACGGCTGCCGATGCTCCAGAACCTCTTGACCTCGGGCAACGCCGAGGCCAGCGACGACGGCTCCGGCTGCAGCTTGAGATCCTTGTCGCAGACCATGTCGAAATCGACTGCCTTCTCCGGCTTGTGCGTCGGATAATAGGTCTTCAGGTTGGCCGCGAAATGCGGCGAGCCCAGCGGGCGCCAGGTCGGATCGCCGGCGCCGAGCGATTTCGGCCCCTCCTCGCCGTCGAAGAAGATCATGTCGATGCCGACGTCGGGCTTCGGCGACAGCGACAGCACGCGTGCGGTCTCGAGCAGCAGCGCCACCGCCGAGGCGGAGTTGTTGGCGCCCGGCATCGGTGCGTCCGGCGATTTGGGATCGCGATAGGCCTTGATGATGCTGTCGTAATGGGTGGCGACGATGACGCGCCGCGGGTTCTGCACCTGGAAGCGGGCGATGATGTTGGTCAGCGGGATCGCCTTGCCGTCATCGCCCTTGGCGGTGAAGCTCTGCGTGAGCACGGCGTCCGCCGCGCTCTTGGCCATCGCTGCCTTGATGTAGTCGATCGTTTTCTGATGTCCCGGCTCGCCCATCGATCGCGGCGTGAACCGCAGCAGATCGGCGATGACAGCCATTGCGCGCTGACCGTCCCACAATTCGATCTGCGCGTCCGCGGCGTAGGCGGTCGGCGATATCAGCAGCAATACGGCCGCTGTCGCGGTGGCGGCGAGGCGAGGCCAGAACTCAGTCATCCGCAAAGCTCTTCAATGATGAAAATCAGGACGTCTTCTTGCCGAAGGGAATGAACAGGATGCCGGCGCAGCCAGCCAGCGCCACGGCGAAATAATAGGTGATCGCGCGCGAGCCGATCGTCGGAATCAGCGCGAACGTCGTGACGAGCGTGCCGACGACGTTGCCGATGGTCGAGACGCCATAGACCAATCCGGCGACACGGCCGGCCTCGCCGGCCGAGCGCGTCAACAGGCTGACGGCGATCGGCGAGAAGGTGCCGAGCAGGGTCAGCGGCACCAGCAGCAGCGCGGTCGAGGCCATCAGCGTCGCCATCGGTCCGTCGCCGATGCTGTCGAGGATGTCGGCCATGACGGTGTCGGCGGTCGCCGGAACCAGCGCCATGTAGGCGGCGGCGATCAGGATCATGGTGCCGATGGTGCGCGTCGTCGGCTGCCGATCGACGATGGCGCTGCCGGCGAAATAGCCGATCGCGAGCGCGCACAGCACGGTCGAGATCAGGCTGGCCCAGGCGCCGATGCCGCTGCCGAAATACGGGTTGAGGTAGCGGCTGCCGAGCATCTCGAAGCCCATCAGCACGCAGCCGACCAGGAACGAACAGAGATAGATCGCCAGCATGCCGGCGCGGGACACCGGCGCGCTCATGGCAGCTTCTTGTTGTGGCGCTCGATGCTCTTCAGCGCCTCGACCGGCGCGAAGTCGTCGGTCAGCACCTTGGCCTTGGCGTCGATCACCTGGCCGTTATCGATGTCGATGCGCTTGCGCTGCGCCAGCATGTCGGCGAGCTTGTAGCGGAAGCCGAATTCCTTGTCGCGCTCCTGCGCGATGGCGGCGAGATCCTCGGGCTTTCGCTCGTCGCCGGGATAGGCGACCATCACGATGTTGCCGCCGGCCTCGTAGAAGTCGACCTGCGGGAACACGCTGTGGATGGTCTTGACCGCGGCGTCGAACAGCATGGTCGACGGCTCGACGTTCTGCGCCACCACGCCGCCCTCGGCGAGATGCTCCTTGACGAGCTGGTAGAATTCCTTGGTCAGCAGGTGGAACGGCACGAACGGTCCGCGATAGGCGTCGATCAGGATGATGTCGTAGCGCTCCTTGGATTCCTGCACGAACAGCCGGCCGTCGCGGTTGGCGACGTGGAAGTTCGGCTCCTCCTTGATGCCGAAATACTTCTTGGCGAGCTCCAGCACGGTCGGATCGAGCTCGACCGAGGTCACCTGCACCTTGGGCAGGAAGCGGTGCAGGTACCAGGCGGTGCGGCCGCCACCGAAGCCGATCTCCAGGACCGAGCCGACATTCTTTGCGTACATGACGCTCGCGGTCATGAAGCGGGTATAGTCGACCGGCAGATCGAGCTCGTCCTGGGTGTTGTAGACGCTCTCGGTATAGATGCGCCGGTTGTGACCGAACGTCATGCTGCGGTAGGGCGCCTGCTCATAGACATAGATGTTGTTGTAGAGCGACTCCTTCGACTCCAGCAGGTGGCGGGTGTCCTGCGCGCTTGCGGCGGCGATGGAGAGGAAGCTTGCGAACACGCCTGAAATGACCGACCGGATGAGCATCGACTTGTCTGTGTCCCTCGGCTGAAATGGGCAGGCGCGCTGAATCAAGCGGATCTCGTGGCGCCGGGCGCCTGGCCCGGCCACGAGATGCGCTCAGGCACGACCAATACGGCAATCCCGAGGCCGGGTTCCGGATTGGCGCCGTTCTCTTAGACCATCGGCTGCCGTCCGGATAGTCAAACCGCCCCTCCCAAACGGGGGTGTGATCGGGCATGAGCGGCCCCGCTCTAACCGGGATCGCGCGGCTGCGTTCCCGTCGCCGTCCCCTCAGGGGACCCGAACATCGTTGTGCCCCGGTCGGCCGCCCGGTCCAGGCTCCGACCGGAGAGGCTTCCGGTCGGTGGCCGGGTCTGCTATGGAGGCGGCGAAGCAGGTGCACTTCGGTGCAGGCTCCGGTCCCGTAGCTCAGCTGGATAGAGCGGCGGTTTCCTAAACCGTAGGTCGCATGTTCGAGTCATGCCGGGATCGCCATCTGCCGCAGCCTTGCACGCGCAGACAATCTCCAGATCAAACCCAGGGCGCGCCTGATCCGGCCCGTTCGGGAATCGGGTGGAGCGCTTCGCTGCCATCGAGGAACTTCTTCGGGTGAGACGGCGGCCTGAGCCCCGTCCGCGCGGCGCGCGCAATCGCCGCCGAGATGCATCACCCTGGAGAGCTTTCCATGCATACGACTATCGAGCCGGGCATCCTCTATTTCGGGACGCCGGTCGTCCTCATCAGCACCGTCAACGAGGATGGCGGCTTCAATCTCGCGCCGATGTCGTCGGCATTCTGGCTCGGCTGGCGCTGCATGCTGGGCCTCGCCGCCGGATCGAAGACGCCGCAGAACATGCGCCGCACCGGCGAGTGCGTGCTGAACCTGCCGTCGGTCGATCTCGTCGCCGCCGTCGATCGCCTGGCGCTGACCACGGGATCGGACCCGGTGCCGGCGATGAAGCAGCGCAAGGGCTACCGCCACGTGTCCGACAAGTTCGCCGCCGCCGGGTTGACCGCAACGGCGTCGGAAACCGTTGCGGCTCCGCGCGTCGCGGAATGCGCGGTGCAGCTCGAAGCCCGCATCGAGTCGGTGCATGGCATCGCCGACGACGACGCGATCCTGAAGGGGCACATCCAGTGCTTCGAGGTGCGGGTGCAGCGGGTCCATGTCGATGAGGCCATCCTGATGGACGGTACGCGTGACCGCATCGACCCGGACAAATGGCGGCCGCTGATCATGAGCTTCCAGCAGTTCTATGGCCTGGGCGCGCGCCTTCACGAGTCGCGGCTGGGCACCATTCCGGAGGCGGCCTATCGCACGCCCGACGTCGAGCGCGCCCGCGAGGCGGCCATGCGAATGGAGGTGGCGGCAGGCTGAGCCGGCTCGGCCTGGAGTCTCGCCTGGAATCGCCCGGCCGCACGTTGAAGCTTGCATTCGAGTGCGAGAGGTGGGGACATCATGGGGGCTGTGGCTGTCGACCGGCTGCTGATCGAGGCGGCTGATCATTACAATGCGGGGCGCGCCGGTCCGGCCAAGGCGCTGTGCAGCGACATCCTCCAAGCGGTGCCGGATCATCTGCCGGCGTTGCATCTGTCCGCGATCCTCGCCTTCGCCGACGGCGGCATGGCGGAGGGTGCGGAGCTGCTCGGGCGCGTCTTCGCCCGCGATCCCCACCATGCGCCGGCCTATGTCACGCTCGGCGATGCGCTCGCCGTGAAAGGCGAGCGCAAGGGCGCCGCCGATGCGTTCGCGCGCGCAGCGGCTTTGCGGCCGCTCGATGCGGCGATTCACAGCAGGCTCGGCAGCGCGCTGCTCGAGCTGTCGCGCTTCGCCGAGGCCGAGGCCGCCTATCGCCACGCGCTGGCGCTCGATCCGGCGCTGTTGCACGCGCGCTGGAATCTCGCGCTCGCCTTCAACCGGCAGGGGCGGCTTGCCGAGGCGGAAGCAGCCTATCGCGCGTTGCTCGAGCGCGAGCCCTCCTATCCCGGTGCATGCCGGGCGCTGGCGCATGTGCTCGCCGACCAGGCCAGATATGACGAGGCCGTGCCGGCCTATCTGCATGCGCTGGCGGCGCAGCCGGCCGATGCCGGCCTGCATCTCAGCCTGGGCGATGTGCTCTACAAGCAGCGCGCCTTTGCCGAGGCCGCGGTACAGTATCGTCAGGCCTGCGATCTCGCGCCCGGCGATGCCAATGCCGCGCGATTGCTCGGGCACGCGCTGCATGAGGCCGACCGCCCGGCCGAGGCCGTCGAGGCCTATCGGCGCGCCGCCGTGCTCGATCCCACCGATGTGGTCGTGCTCAGCAATCTCGCGGCCTGCCTGTGCGGGACGGGCCAGCTCGATGCGGCGATTGCCGCCTGCGAGCACGCGCTGGCGCTGCAGCCCGATCACGCCCCGGCGCATACCAATCTGGGCATCATCCATGAGATGCGCGGCGAGACCATCGAGGCCGTCGCGGCGCATCGCCGCGCCGTCGCCTCCGATCCCGGTTACGCCAAGGGTCACGCCAACCTCGCGGTGGCGCTGCGCAACGCGGGCGACATCGACGCGGCGCTGGCCGCCTCGCATCGTGCGATCGCGCTGGCGCCCGACAATGCGCTCGCCCGCTACAATCACGCGCATTTCCTGCTGATGTGCGGCGACCTCGTGAACGGCTTTGCGGAGCATCGCTGGGGCCGCGACTGTCCGGACCTCTCCGCGGGCATGCCGCGCTTCGACGCGCCGCAATGGCAGGGCGCGCCGCTCGACGGACGCACGCTGCTGCTGTTCGCCGAATATGGCATCGGCGATGCGCTGCAATTCGTGCGCTACATCGATCGCGTCAGGATGATGGGGGGACCGGTCGTGCTGCAGGTGCAGCCGGCGATCGCGCCGCTGCTGCGCCGTCTGGAGGGCGTGACCGTGGTGCCACGCGGCGCGCCGCTGCCGCCATTCGATCTGCAGGCACCGCTGATGGATCTGCCGCGCATCTTCGGCACCACGCTGGAGACGATCCCGGCCGAGGTGCCTTATCTCGCGGCCGATCCGATCAAGATGGCCGCGTGGCGCAACGTGCTCGGGCGCGCTCCGTCGTTGAAAGTCGGCGTCGTCTGGGCCGGCAATCCCAGGCACAAGGGCGACCGCCAGCGCTCGCTCACCGCGCAGGCGGTGCTGCCGCGGCTGGTGATGCCGGGCGTGCAGCTCTATTCTTTGCAGAAGGAGCCGCGGCCGGACGATGCGCTAGGGCTCGCCGAGCTTGGCACCGACGTCATCGATCTCGCGCCGTTGCTGAGCGACTTCGCCGAGACCGCGGCCGCCGTTGCCGCGCTCGATCTCGTCATCTCCGTCGACACGTCGGTGGCGCATCTCGCCGGCGCGCTCGGCCGCCCGGTCTGGGTGCTCTTGCCCTATGCGCTCGACTGGCGCTGGTTGCGCGATCGCGCCGACACCCCGTGGTATCCGACCATGCGGCTATTCAGGCAGGAGAAGCCCATGGCTTGGGACGGTGTGCTGGCGCGGACGGCAGGGGAGCTCGCGCGGCTGGCGGCAGGTGAGCGCGGGCCGTTGTTGCCCGGGCTGGTATGAGGCGGTGAGCGATGTCGAAGGCTGACAGGGCCTGACGCTTATCGCATGGCCATGCGTGCGAGACCGGTCTGATCCGAGCGCGTGGACGGAAACGACAATCGCCACAAGCTGAAGAGCATCGGGAGTTGGAAAACGAAGCTGATCGCCGCAGCGCCCGCCAGCACCTCGAAACGTTGTGCCTCGATCAGGGCCTTGGCGCTCGGGACCACGTGGACCAGGCCGTCGGCGACGTAGACAAGCGCAACGGTCCGCCAGATGTTGGCGGACAGCCAGCCCATCCTGAAGGCGTGATCGAACAGCGCGAGCAATCCGCCGAGCGCGAGCGTCGAGCTCGCCATGTGAGACGGCGTGTCGTAGAAGCCGGGCTCCAACGCGGCCTGGACGAACCAGAGCCCGTAGACCACCGCGACGATCTTCAGCAACATCAGTTCGTTCCCAGGCTCGCGAGCTTATCGTCTGCCTCCGGGCAACCGATCGGATTGCGCCCGTTGATCGGAGCAGGCATGCGCGACATCGAGCCTACGATGCGTGTCACGAAGGCTCTGTTAATCGGCTCGCTTGGATTGTCCTGAACGAGCCGTTTTGCTCGCGCCTTTGATCCAGGTCCCGTGATGCAAGGGCCGGGCGCGGTTGCGGACATGGTGAAGGACCGCGTAGCCGACCTACTGCTCCGCCAGCAACTCCCTCACCCTCGGCACCACCACCTTGCCATACAGCTCGATGCTCCGCATCAGTTTCGCATGCGGCAGCGGACCGGCTGAGTATTTCAGCTGAAACCGCGACAGGCCGAGCGCCTTGATCGTCGCGGCGATCTTCTGCGCCACGGTCTCCGGCGAGCCGACATAGAGCGAGCCGTGATCGGCCTCCTGGACGAACTCGTCGCGGCCCATCGGCGGCCAGCCTCGCTCGCGGCCGATGCGGTCGCGCATGGTCTTGTAGTCCGGCCACAGCTCCTCGCGCGCCACTTCGTCGGTGTCGGCGACGTAGCCCGGCGAATGCACGCCGATCGGCTTCGTCTCGCGGCCGAACTGCTTGAGCGCGCGATGGTACAGCTCGACATAGGGCGCGAACCGTTTCGGATCGCCACCGATGATCGCGAGCATCAGCGGCAGCTCGTAATGCGCGGCGCGCACCACGGACTCGGGACTGCCACCGACGCCGATCCAGGCCCTCAGCCGCCCATGCTCGACCGGCGGATAGACCAGTTGATCCCTGAGCGGCGGGCGCAACTGGCCCTGCCAGGTCAGTGGCTGCTGCGGCAGCAGGCTGACGAACAGATCTAGCTTCTCCTCGAACAGCGCCTCGTAGTCCTTGAGATCGAAGCCGAACAGCGGGAAGGACTCGGTGAACGAGCCGCGGCCGAGGATGACCTCGGCGCGGCCGTTCGACACCGCGTCGAGCGTCGAAAAGCGCTGGAACACGCGGATCGGGTCATCCGAGCTCAGCACCGTCACCGCCGAGCCGAGCTTGATCTTCGTGGTGCGCGCGGCGATCGCCGCCAACGCCACCTCCGGCGCCGAGATCGCGAAATCGCCGCGATGGTGCTCGCCGAGCCCGATGAAATCGAGCCCGAGCTGGTCGGCGAGCATCGCCTCCGCGACGACGTCGCGGATCACCTGGGCATGGGCGGCCATCACGCCCTCCGCGTTGCGGGTGACGTCGCCGAACGTGTCCAGGCCGAATTCGATCGCTGTGCTCATGTCTCATTCCGTTGCGTCGGGCCGTCATACGGCCTCTGCTCGTCAGCTGGAAGGGGCCGCACCGGATTGCAAGCGGAGGAAAGCGAAACACAAGGTTTCCGTGAGCTTGAGCGCATCACGAGAAGGTTGGGCCGTCGCCATTCTCCGTCATTCCGGGGCAATCGTCGATGCGCAGGCGCGGAGCGGCTGCGTGTTGACGATTGAACCCGGAATCTCGAAGTCGTTCAGAATGGACGCAAGACAATATCGAGATTCCGGGTTCAAGGCCTCTCGGCCTTGCCCCGGAATGACGGTGGTCGTGATACCGAGCGGATCAGACGGTCCGGACGACCGGCAAAAATTTTTTCTTTCGTTTTTCCAGAAAGTATGCTCTACTGCGCCCATCCTGCCTCATCGATGAGGGGCGTACGCGCGGTCGTCACGAGACGCGAGGCAGGGATGCGGTGGCCGTAGCGGGTCGCAGCGCGGTGTCGCGCCGACGAACGATCCGATGCGGACAGTCAAGTCGCGTGGTCCTGGCCTCCCGATGCTGAGGTCAAGCCGGATGATGGTGCGGAAGCGCATCACGCCGACGATGGGGGCAACACAGCCGGTCCCCAGGGAGAGCGCGAAGCAGCTGTTAAGACCATCGCGCAGGGAAGGCCGGGATGTTCCAGCCGAACCTGTGGTTCCTGCCGCCTGCATTTTTTTCGCAGGCGGGCCATGGGGGCGGCGAGCTCCCGGTCTTCCCTGCGCCCTCACGTTTCAGAGGGCACGCGATCCGGACAAAGCTCGGGCTTGAGCGGCCGCGAGGGTACGAACCCATGGCCTCGGCTGATGCGATTGCCGCCCGCGCCTCCTGCGCGGTCATGCCATGCCAAAAAATGGGCGTGTGGCCCGGCCGCGCATCACCTAGGCTCCGTTCATCGATCACACGGGATGACGTGCATGGCGGCGGGCAGCGACTATCAGATCTTCGAGGCGGGCGACGTCGTGCTGCAATCGGGCGTGACGTTCCCGTCGCTGCGGCTCGCCTACAAGACCTATGGCACGCTGAACGCGGCCAAGGACAACGTCATCCTCTATCCGACCTCGTTCGGCGCCCAGCATGTCGACACCGAGTGGCTGATCGCGCCCGGCGGCGCGCTCGATCCGAGCAGCTACTTCATCATCATTCCCAACCTGTTCGGCAATGGGCTGTCGTCGTCGCCTTCGAATACGCGCGAGCTGTTCGGCGACGCGCCGTTCCCGGCCATCAGCTATCACGACGCGGTCGCGGTGCAGCGCCGGCTCGTTGAGGAACAGTTCGGGATCAGCCGGATCGCGCTGGTCTATGGCTGGTCGATGGGCGGCATGCAGGCCTATCACTGGGCCGCCTGTCATCCGGACATGGTGGAGCGTGCGGCGGTGGTGTGCGGCAGCACGCGCTGCTCGCCCTACAATCACCTGTTTCTCGATGCGGTGAAGGCGGCGCTGATGGCCGATCCCGCGTTTCGCAACGGCCGCTTTGCCGAGAAGCCGATGGCCGGCCTGCGCGCGATGGGGCGCATCTATGCGGGCTGGGCGATGTCCTACGAGTTCTACCGCGACGAGGTCTGGCGCGAGCAGGGCTTTGGCTCGCAGGAGGACTATCTCGCCGCCACCTGGGACTTGGCCTTCGCGCATCGCGACGCGAACAACCTGCTGACTCAGATCGCGATCTGGCAGGGCGGCGACATCAGCAATTGCGCGGCGTTCGGCGGCGATCTCGACCGAGCGCTCGGCGCGATCACCGCCCGCATGTTGCTGATGCCGGGCCAGACCGACCGCTACTTCGATTGGCGCGACAACGAGCGAGAACTTCCCAAGCTCGTGAACGCCCGCTCCGCGGCGCTGCGGCCGATCCCCTCGATCCACGGCCACCGCGCGGGCAATCCGATCCGCATCCCGGCGGACCGCGAATTCATCAACGCCAACGTCTCCGCCCTTCTCCAGAGCTGACACCCGAGTTCGACATGACCGACGTGCCCACCGACGAATTCGCGCCCCGTCCGAAGCTGCTGACACCGCCGATGCTGCAGCAGCTCTGCACGCGCTCCAACCTGCAGGGCGCGCTACGCACGCTCAGCCATTACGGCGCGATCATCGGCGTGGGTGCGCTGATCGGAGCGATCGCATCGACGCATGGTGTGCTGTGGGCGCTGCCCTTGCTGCCGGTGCAGGGCGTGCTCATCGCGTTCCTGTTCATGGCGGTGCACGAGACCGCGCACAAGACCGCCTTCGACAGCCGCAGGCTCAACCTCGCGGTCGGCTATCTCTCCGGCTTCCTGATCGGACTGCCTTATGAATATTACTGCCTGTTCCATTGGGAGCATCACCGCCACACCCAGGATCCCCTGCGCGATCCGGAGCTGATCGTCGGCCCCAAGCCGCGTTCGGAGACGCAGCTCGCGATTGCCTATTCCGGCCTAGTCCAGGTGGCCGGCCGTCTCAGGCTGCTGCTGAAGCATGCGGTGACCGGCGAGGTGACGGTGCCGTGGGTCCCCGCGGGCCGCCGGGCGATCGTCGTGCGGGAGGCGCGCGCCTATGTCGCGGGCTATGCACTGCTGCTCATCGCCTCGCTGGCGCTGCACAGCGCGCTGCTGCTGTGGGTCTGGGTGCTGCCGCTGCTCGTCGGACAACTGATCCTGCGGCCCTATCTCTACGCCGAGCACACCGGCTGCGATCACACCCGAAGCGCCTTCCAGAACACCCGCACTACCTTTACCACGCGGGCGGTGCATTGGCTCGCCTGGAACATGCCGTATCATGTCGAGCACCATGCCTATCCGGCGGTGCCGTTCCACGCGCTGCCGAAGCTGCACGCGATCGTCGACGGCGAGATCAAGTATCGCGAGCAGGGCTACATCGCCGTGACGCGGCAGACCTGGGCGTGGTTTCGCGCGCAGTGGAAGGAAACGAAGTCTCATCCATGATGAGTTTGGATCCGAGTTATCGCCGGCTCGGCCGGTGCGCTCCCTCTCCCGCTTGCGGGGGAGGGCTGGGGTGGGGGCGCCACAACGGCAGTCTTTCCAGAGCATCCCCCACCCGCATCGCATCTCTCGATGCGATGCGACCTCCCCCGCAAGCGGGGGAGGCGCAGACCGACCACGTCGCCAGGGATGTCAGCAAGCCATCGTGCCCGACCGGTGCGCTTCCTCCCGGCACGCCCCTTGTGGGAGAAGTGCAGTGATTGGCGTCGTGTTGATATGGTCGCAGCGACGCTGGCTCACCGCCATCGCTCGCGCATCCGCGCGCCGAGATCGATGCGCGGCCCGGAGCGCGCATATGCCGACCCCGGCTGCACCCGGGGCCAGCTGGTGCGTTCGAACAGCGGCACCAGCGCTTCCGGAATGAACCGCGTGCGTGAGGCATAGACATGACGATCGCCGCGCACCGGCTGGCCGTGGACGAAGAAGCGCTGCGGCACCAGCAGATGCAGATCGTCCTTGGCGCGGGTCATGGCGACGTAGAGCAACCGGCGCTCCTCTTCCAGCTCGGCGCTCGTGCCGGCGCCGAGATCGGAGGGCATGCAGCCGTCGACGACGTTGAGGATGTGCACGGAATTCCACTCCATGCCCTTGGCGGAATGGATGGTGGAGAGGATCAGATAGTCCTCGTCGAGCAAAGGCACGCCGGACTGATCGGAGGTGGCGTCGGGCGGGTCGAGCGTCAGCTCGGTGAGGAAACGCTCGCGCGACGGATAGCCGCTCGCGATCTGCTCGAGCTGCAGCAGGTCGGCGGTTCGCACCTCCGCATCCTCATGAACGCGCTCGAGATGCGGCTGATACCAGTGCCTGATACGCTCGATATCTCCGGGCCATTCCGAGACGCGCAGCTGCTCCAGTGTGCGCACGAACGCGGTCCAGTCATCGCCGGCGCGCGCCGGTGCGGACTGCTCGCAGAGGCGCGCGATCGGATCGGCACTGGCGCTGATGGCATCGAGCAGACGCTGCGCCGACGCCGGGCCGATGCCCGGGATCAGATGCAGCACGCGGAAGCCGGCGATGCGGTCGCGCGGATTGGCCACGAAGCGCAAGCAGGCCAGCACGTCCTTCACGTGGGCGGCATCGAGGAACTTCAGCCCGCCGAACTTCACGAACGGGATGTTGCGGCGCGTGAGCTCGAATTCCAAGGGACCGCTGTGCGACGCCGTGCGGAACAGCACGGCCTGTTGCTTCAGCACGATGCCTTCCTCGCGCTTCGCCAGCACCTGCTCGACGATGTAGCGCGCCTGATCGGTCTCGTCGCTGACGGTCACGAGCTGCGGCTTGCGCGAGCTCGTGCGGTCGGTCCACAAATTCTTGGTGAAGCGCTCCCGCGCCAGCCCGATCACGCCGTTGGCCGCCGTGAGGATCGGCTGCGTCGAGCGGTAGTTGCGGTCCAGCGTGATGATGTCGGCGCGCGGACTGAACTGATCGGGAAATTCCAGGATGTTGCGCACGGTGGCGGCGCGGAAGGCGTAGATCGACTGCGCGTCGTCGCCGACCACCGTCAGTCCCGCGCCGTCGGGCTTCAAGCCGAGCAGGATCTGCGACTGCAGCCGGTTCGTGTCCTGATATTCGTCGACCAGCACGTGGTCGAAGCGATCGCCGATCTCGCGTGCGATGGTTTCGTCCGCCATCATCTGCGCCCAGTACAGCAGCAGGTCGTCGTAGTCGAGCACGGCATTGGCCTGCTTGGCTTCGACATAGGCCGCGAACAGGCCCTTCAGCTCGCCGGCCCATTCCGCGCACCACGGAAAATGCCGCACCAGTGCCTCGTCGAGCGGCATGTCGGCGTTGACGCAGCGCGAATAGATCGCAAGGCAGGTACCCTTGGTCGGGAAGCGTCGCTGCGTGTTGGACAAGCCGCGTTCGTGCCGCACCAAATTCATCAGGTCGGCGGAATCCTCGCGATCGTGGATCGTGAACACAGGGTCGAGGCCGACGCGCTCGGCGTAGTCGCGCAGCATCCGCGCGCCCAGGCCATGAAACGTGCCGGCCCAGGTGAGCGCGGCCGTGATCGGCTCGGCCTTGCCGCCCAGCACCTTGCGGGCGATGCGCTCGACCCTGCGGCTCATCTCGCTCGCCGCGCGGCGCGAGAACGTCATCAACAGGATACGGCGCGGATCGGCGCCATTGACGAGCAGATGTGCGACGCGATGCGCGAGCGTGTTGGTCTTGCCCGAGCCCGCGCCGGCAATGATCAGCAGCGGCGGGCCGGGCGCGGCGCAGGCACCGCCATGCTCGACGGCGCGGCGCTGCTCCGGATTGAGATCGTCGAGATATGTCGCAGCCGTGGCCTGCACGAATCGTCCCTCAGCCTGCAAGAATCAGTGATTTGCGCCGCATGTGCAACGCGATGGCCCGGTCGCGGCAGCGTTTTACATGATTCGCAACCGGTCTTTTTTGTCACGGTTGCCCACAGAGCGTCTGCCAGCCGCTTGCGCTGGCGCGCTTGCACTCCTATCCAATCAGCCCCGTCACGAATCTCGGAAGAACACCGTGTCGAATTTTGCCTCCATCATCGCTGCTGAGCTCTCAGTCAAGGATGCCCAGGTCCAGGCCGCGATCGACCTGCTCGACGGCGGCGCGACCGTGCCGTTCATCGCGCGCTATCGCAAGGAGGCGACCGGCATGCTGGACGACACGCAGTTGCGTACGCTGGAGGAACGGCTGCGATATCTGCGCGAGATGGATGCACGGCGCACCGCGATCATCGAGAGCATCAAGGCGCAGGGCAAGATGACGCCCGAGATCGAGCTGGCGCTGGCGACCGCCGACACCAAGGCGCGTCTGGAAGACATCTATCTGCCGTTCAAGGAGAAGCGCCGCACCAAGGCGCAGATCGCGAAGGAAGCCGGGCTCGAGCCGCTCGCCGACATGCTGATCGGTGATCCGATGAAGGCGCCGGAGGTCGAGGCCAAGGCATTCATCAAGAAAGACGGCGACAACCCGGTCAAGGACGTCAAGGCCGCGCTCGACGGCGCCCGCGCGATCCTGGTCGAGCGCTTCGCCGAGCATGCCGACCTCGTCGGCTCGCTGCGCGAGGAGATGTGGACCCGCGGCGCGGTGAAATCGTCCGTGCGACACGGCAAGAAGACCGAGGGCGCCAAGTTCGCCGACTACTTCGATTTCTCCGAGCCGTTCACCAAGCTGCCGTCGCACCGCATCCTGGCGATGCTGCGCGGCGAAAAGGAAGAGGTGCTGCAGCTCGATTTCGGCGATGGCGAGCCGGAGGATTCGAAGGACCCGACGCTGTATGAGAACCGCATCGCGGTGACCTTCGGCATCTCGCGCCAGGGCCGCCCGGCCGATCAGTTCCTGTCGGACTCCGTGCGCTGGGCCTGGCGCACCCGCATCAAGACCTCGCTGGCGCTCGATATCCGCATGCGGCTGTGGCAGGAGGCGGAGAAGGAGGCGGTGCGCGTGTTCGCGGCCAACCTGCGCGATCTGCTGCTCGCTGCTCCCGCTGGCGGCCGCGCCACGCTCGGACTCGATCCCGGCTTCCGCACCGGCGTCAAGGTCGCGGTGATCGACCGCACCGGAAAGTTCGTCGATCACGCCACGATCTATCCGCACGAGCCGCAGCGGCAGTGGAACGAGAGCATGCTGACCCTGGCGCAGCTCTGCGTGAAGCACGGCATCGATCTCGTCGCGATCGGCAACGGCACGGCGTCGCGCGAGACCGAGAAGCTCGTCAACGATTTGATGAAGCTGAAGCCGGATCTCAAGCTGACCAAGGCGATCGTGTCGGAAGCCGGCGCGTCGGTCTATTCGGCCTCGGAGTTCGCTGCGAAGGAATTCCCCAATCTCGACGTCTCGATCCGCGGCGCCGTCTCGATCGCGCGCCGCCTGCAGGATCCGCTCGGCGAACTCGTCAAGGTGCCGCCGGCCTCGATCGGCGTCGGCCAGTATCAGCACGACCTCAACCAGTATGAGCTCGCCCGCGCGCTCGATGCCACCGTCGAGGACTGCGTGAATGCCGTCGGCGTCGATCTCAACACCGCCTCGGCGCCGCTGCTGGCGCGGGTGTCGGGCATCGGCGAGAGCCTGGCGCAGAACATCGTCGCGCATCGCGACGCCAACGGTCCGTTCCCGACCCGCGACAAGCTCAAGGAGGTGCCGCGGCTCGGACCGAAGGCGTTCGAGCAGTGCGCCGGCTTCCTGCGCATCCGCGATGGCGACAACCCGCTCGATGCCTCCGGCGTCCACCCGGAATCCTATCCGGTCGTGAAGAAGATTCTCGAGACGACCAAGAGCGACATCAAGGTGCTGATCGGCGACACCAAAACCTTGAAGACGCTCAATCCGGCGAAATTCGCCGACGAGCGCTTCGGCGTCCCGACCGTGACCGACATCATCAAGGAGCTGGAGAAGCCCGGCCGCGATCCGCGTCCGGAGTTCAAGACCGCGACCTTCCAGGAGGGCGTCGAGAAGATCACCCATCTCAAGCCCGGCATGATCCTGGAGGCGACCATCACCAACGTCGCGGCCTTCGGCGCCTTCGCCGATATCGGCGTGCACCAGGACGGCCTGATCCACATCTCGGCGATGTCCGAGAAGCGCATCAACGATCCGCGCGAGGTGGTGAAGCCGGGGCAGGTCGTGAAGGTCAAGGTGCTCGACGTCGATGTGCCGCGCAACCGCATCTCGCTGACGCTTCGGCTGTCCGATCCGCTGCCGGCCAAGGGCGAGAAGCGGACCAGCGCACGGCCGCCCGCGGGGCGCATGACCTCGCGTGAGGAGAAGCCGTCTGGCGGCGGCGCGTTCGCCGCGGCGATGGCCAAGGCCGCAGAGCGGCGCAAGGGCGCCTGAGGCGGATGGTGACGAGGCGCTGCGGAGGGAATGTCTCGTCTGCGGCGTCATATCTGCGGCGCCATGGCATTCGGCGTCGTGTCGTTGCCGTCTTCCCTATCTCCGCGGCCATGCTTACCTTGGGCGGCGAGTTGTGAGTGGGGACCGCGCATGACGAACCGGACCGTGATCATTGCCGGCGCGACTGGGCTGGTGGGACGGGAGCTGCTTCGCGGTCTGCTTGCCGACCCGGCCGTGGATCATGTGCATGTCGTCGGCCGCCGCGCGCCGCCTGACCATTCGCCCAAGCTGACGGCGCATGTCGTGGATTTCACCGCGCTGCCGCCTCTGCCGCCGGCCGACGAGCTCTATCTGGCTCTCGGGACCACGATCAAGGTGGCCGGAAGCCAGGCCGCCTTCCGCGCCATCGATCACGACGCCAACCTCGCCGTCGCCAAGGCCGCGCTCGCGAGCGGCACCAGGCGCGTTGGTCTGGTCAGCGCGATGGGCGCCGACAGCAGGTCGCGCGTCTTCTACAGCCGGGTGAAAGGCGAGCTCGAGGACGATCTGACCGCGTTGCCCTTCGAGGGACTGGTGATCGCGCGGCCTTCGCTGCTGGTCGGCCCGCGGGCGGAGCTCGGACAGCCGAGTCGTCCGGGCGAGGAATGGGGCAACAGGCTGAACAACATCATCGGCTTCCTGATCCCGGCGAACTACAAGCCCATCGCGGCGGCGGACGTCGCCAACGCGCTGCTGATGGCTGTTCCTACGGTTGCCGGCAAGCGAGTGATGCTGTCAGGGGCCATGCGCCGATGATCGAGCCTGCGGCTCTTGCGTAGCGGCCCGGTCTCGCTATTTACGATAAATCGAAATCTGATATCGCGCCGCGCCTCAAGCTCGGATCGACTGGTCGACACACCCGCCCCGTAGTTTTACGGCTCTCTCGCATGCGACTATCAGCGAGTGAATGGCTGGAGCGGGCAAGACGGGAATCGCATCTTAACATCTTAACCATATCTCGCTGTTAGTTGTGCATCGAGGAAAAACAGCCCGGTGTTTCATGCGCAGACAGCTGCTTGAATTTTGCTTCTTGGCATTGATGGGAACCCTGCTCGGATCCCAAGCGGCGACGGCGTCTCCGCGAATGGTGTCGCTGGTCTACAACTCGCAGATTCAGAACCCGCAGCAGGTCGGGTCGGACGAATTTCGCGTGAAGCTGCAGGCGTTGGCCGGCAAGCGGCTCATCATTGATGAGCGTGCGGGCAACGCATTCGGCAGCGAGGCGGCGGTGCTGGCTGCAACCCGGAGCGGCGCAGTGGACGTGGCCGTGGTGTCCGGCGGCATCGCCAGCGCGGTGGTCCCCGAGCTTGGCGTCTTCGACATCCCGTTCCTGTTCCGCGACACTGCGCATGCCAAGGCGGTTGCGCAAGGGCCGGTCGCCGCCGCGATCGGCGCCAAGTTCGCCGACAAGGGACTGGTGCTGCTGGCGCTGGGCAAGCAGGGCTTTCGCAATCTCACCAACTCGAAGCGCCCGGTCCGTACCGTCGATGACGTCAAGGGACTCAGGATCCGCGTGATCCCCAATCCGGTCTACCAGATGACCTTCAAGGCGCTCGGCGCCGACGTGATGCCGATGGATTTCCCGCTGGTCTATGCCGCGCTCAAGGACGGTCGGCTCGACGGTCAGGAAAATCCGGTTGCCACCATCGCGGCCAATCGCTTCGACGAGGTGCAGAAATATCTGACGCTCACCGGGCATTTCTTCGCGCCGATCGCCTTCGTCGCCAACCGCGCGATGTTCGACCATCTCGATGCGGCGGATCGTGATGCGCTGGTTGCCGCCGCCAAGGCGGCTGCGGAGGTCACCTGGCAGGCCCAGCTCGATGCGCAGAAGCTCGATGAGTTGCGCAAGACCGGCATGGAGGTGATCGAGACGTTCGACCGCAAGACCTTCGTCGATGCGGTCAGCCCGCTCGATGCCGACTTCGAGAAGCGCTTCGGCAAGGAGCTGCTCGCCACCATCAGGTCCACTCCGTGAAACAGCCGGGCAAATCGATGAAATTGTCTTCTCTGATGTCTTGGATCGGCGTCCGCCCGCGCATCTTCGGCGGCTTCGCCCTGATCCTGAGCTTCCTGGTGTTGCTCGGCGGCTTCGCCATGGTCCAGGTCGGCCGCATCGGCGGCACCGTGGATGAACTCGTTACCAGCGCGGCCGGGGACGCCGGCATGTCGCAGGTGCGTGCCGCGCTGCTCGGCGCCAACGGCGCGGTCGAGAGATTCGTCCGGACCTGGAACGTCGGTGACAAGGATGCGGCCAGCAAGGCCATCGACGCTGTCGGCGGTCTCGCCGATCAGGTCGAGAAGCAGTCCGGCAGCCTGAAGGTGCTGGCTGACGGCGTGGGGCCGGTACGGAGCGCGCTGGCGGCCTACCGCTCATCGTTCGCCGCCGCGGCCGAGGCCGTGGACCGCCTGCGGGCGGCGACGACCAAGACCGACGCATTGGGCGCCGTTGCCGGCATCAACATGGGCGGCATCCAGGTTGCCCTTGCCAATCGTGCGGGCAGCGAGCCGCTGATGAATCCGTTACGTCTGGCCAGCGTCGTCGACGCGGTTCGCATCGCGGTGATGCGCTATACCAACACGTTATCGAATGGCGATGCCGACGATGCCAGGCTCACCTTCGTCTATGCGAAGCTCGCGATTGCCGATACGGAGGCCGAGATCGCGGGTGTCGATGATGCCAAGCTGAAGGCGCTGGTTGCTGCGCTGAAAGAGGCTCTCACGGCGGATGCCGCCGCGCTCGAGGAGGTGATCAAGGTGGCCGCTGACCTGCGCGCCAAGCAGGCGGAGCTCGCCAAGGCGAGTGCCTCGATCGATACCCAGGTCAGCCAGATCAACCGGCAGCTTGGTACCGCGCGTGCAGAGCAGGCCGCGAGGACCGGCGTCGCGGTCGAAGATACCAAGCAGACCGTGATCGTGACCGCAGCCGCAGCGGTGATATTCGGAGCGGTGCTGGCCTGGCTGATCGGCGCCAGCGTGTCGACCCCGATCCGCGGCATGACCGACCGCATGCAGTCGCTGGCGGCCGGCGAATTGGATCAGCCGATTCCCGGCGGCGAGCAGCGCGACGAGATCGGCCGGATGGCGCGCGCCGTGGAGATTTTCCGTGACAACGCGCTTGCCGTGCGCCGCATGGAGCAGGAGGCTGCGGCACAGCGTGAAGCTGCGGAGGCCGAGCGCGCCCGCATGATGTCCGATCTGGCTGGTCGATTCGAGCAGGGCATGCAGGGTGTCATCACCGGCGTCGGCGGGCGTGCGACCGAGATGGGCGAGAGCGCTAGCGAGCTGGCGCGCGTCGCCGAACGCGGCCGTGGCCTTGCGGAAGCGGTCGCCAGCCGGGCCGAGCAGGCCTCCGTCAATGTGCAGACCGTGGCCTCGGCGACCCAGGAGCTCGCGGCCTCGATCAGGGAGATCTCCTCCCAGGTCCAGCGCTCGGTCACGGTGTCGACCCGGGCGACGCACGAGACGCAGCGGACATCCGAGCTGATCGACGGGCTGTCCAGCGCGGCGGAGAGGATCGGCACCATCGTGCAGCTGATCCAGGCGATCGCGAGCCAGACCAACCTGCTGGCGCTCAACGCCACCATCGAGGCGGCGCGCGCCGGCGAGGCCGGCCGCGGATTTGCGATCGTCGCGAGCGAAGTGAAGAACCTGGCGTCGCAGACCGCGCAGGCGACGGAGCAGATCTCGAGCCAGATCGCGACCATCCAGAGTGCGACGCAGGAGACGGTCGGCGCGATCGCCCAGTTCGGCACGACCGTGCGGGAGATTGCCGAGATCTCCAATGCGATCGCCGCCGCGGTGGAGCAGCAGGGAGCGGCGACCAGCGAGATTGCCCGCAACGTCGAGCAGGCGGCCAGCGGTACGGCGGCGGTCACGCAGGAGATCGGCGACGTGCGCAACGTGGCCGGGCAGACCGATGCCGGCGCTGAAGCTGCGCTGGCGGCGGCCGCGGCGCTGCAGCAGCAGGCCGCTTCGCTGAAGAGCAATGTCGCCGACTTCCTGCAGACGATCCGAACGGCGGCGTGAGCCGCAAACCGGTGGCGAGTGGAGTTGACGCAGGGGACGCAGGCTCACACTCTGGCGCATGACCGAGCACCAGCCGCGTTCCCTTGCGTTTCCCGTCGACGGCGCGGACATCGTGTCCGCGCTGTTCATGGCCCCGCCGCGGCCGCGCGCCTGTTTCGTGTTCGCCCATGGCGCGGGCGCCGGCATGACCCACGTCTTCATGAACCAAGCGGCCGCAAGCCTTGCCGCGCGCGGCATCGCGACGCTCCGCTTCCAGTTTCCCTATATGGAGAAGGGCAGCAAGCGCCCTGATACGCCCGCGCTCGCCCACGCCGCGGTGCGGGCTGCCGTGGCGGAGGCCGCGCGGCTCTGTCCGGGGCTGCCGCTCGTCGCGGGCGGCAAGTCGTTCGGGGCGCGCATGACGTCGCAGGCGCAGAGTGCAGCGCCGCTGCCAGGCGTGGCCGGGCTCGTCTTTCTCGGCTTTCCGCTTCACCCCGCCGGCAAGCCCTCCATCGCGCGCGCCGATCATCTCGATGCGATCGAGGTCCCGATGCTGTTCCTGCAGGGGAAGCGCGACAAGCTGGCGGAGATGGAGCTGCTCGCGCCCGTCGTGAAGCGGCTGGGACCGCGCGCGACCTTGCATTGGATCGATCAGGCCGACCACGCCTTCCACGTGCCTGCGCGCTCCGGCCGGAATGATCAGGCCGTCATGGAGGACCTGACGGAGGCGTTTGCGGCGTGGCTGGAGACTCTCGAAGCGTGTGCCGGCTGACGCGCCGAGCGCCTCTTTCGGAAAAAATGGCATGAGAACAAAAATAGAACTTTTCTGCCGCCGGAGGTTGAGGCATAGTCCTATTGAAAGGTAGGGGAGGGGGTTCGATGAAGTCAGCAGTGGTGGCGCTATCGGTGTGCGCGCTTGGCGTGCTGATGATCTCTGCAGCTCCATCGCTCGCCGATGCCAGGCTGACCGGCATGGTGGTCGTGAAGGGAACTTGCCAGAAGCTCATCGTCGCGGGAAAGGATCGCAGCTCGGAATGCAAGGGCGCGCTGCTCAATACCGACTATGACGATCAGCGCACCGGCTTCTACTTCACCTTGCTCGACGGCAGCGTGGTCACGTTCTCGAACCGCGGCGATCTGCAAGAGCAACCCGGGCCTGACAAGTTCGTCACGCCGGTCGACATGATGATCATTGGCCAAAGTCGCAAGACGATCAACAAGGTGACGGCCAAGGGGCAATGCCGTCACGGCAATCCATTCAAGGGACCCGACCTGCTCGAATGCACAGCCGACAGCGAGATCGGCCGTTTTGAAGGGCTATTTCTGTCCAATGGCGAGAAGCCGGTGATGCAGACCTTCTGAGGCCGTTACCCCTGCGCACAAGCAGGATGGGCCAGCAGGAGAGCTCGTCGCGGCGTCGCCGGTCGTCACTCGCGATCGTACGGTCCACGCGGCAAAATCCGGCCCGCTCGGCAATATCCACTTTGTCAGAAGATCGCGATGAAAAAGACAGCTTCATCCGTTTGGCTGCTGGCCCTCGGTGCGGCGAGCCGCCGGCCATGTCGGTCCGTGCAGAGGACGGATTGAAAGGGATCGAGACGTTTCACGGCCCCTGCAGGAAGCTCACGGTCGCGGCAAAGGACCGGACCGCCGATTGCAAGGGCGTTTAGCTCAATACGCGTTACCGTGACGGACGAGGCGGCTTGGAGCAAGACGCCCGGCCTCTGAGGCTGCGATCTCCCGACTCCCGAAAATTTGGCGCGACATCAAGCGCGAAATATTGCAACAAGTCGGCGTCGTGGGTGAGGCCGGGCGTGCGGGTCGCCAGAACTTGGAGAGTGTGATGTTCCGATACGTTGGGGTCGTCCTGGGGCTGCTCTGGAGCCTCGTATCGATCAGCACCGCGCTGGCCGACGACGCCAAGCTCCGGATCGGCGTTCTCCGGCTGTCCTCGTCCGCGCCAGTGTTCATCGCGTTGGACAAAGGCTATTTCCGCGAAGCTGGACTGGACGTCGAGCTGAAGTTTTTCGATGCAGCGCAACCGATCGCCGTGGCGACGGCCACCGGCGACGTCGACGTCGGGGTGACCGCCTTCACCGCAGGACTGTATAACCTCGCAGGCAAGGGCGCGTTGAAGATCATCGCCGGTATGAGCCGTGACCGCCCGGGCTTTCCGCTGATTGGCTACTTTGCCAGCAACAAGGCCTATGAGGCAGGTCTCAGGACGCCGAAGGACATTGCCGGCAAACGCGTGGCGATGACCCAGGTCGGGTCGAGCTTTCACTATTCGGTGGGGCTGCTGGCCGATAAATATGGCTTCAAGCTCGCCGACGTGAAGATCGTGCCGCTGCAGTCCATGTCCAACATGTCGGCGGCCATCAAAGGGGAAACCGTCGACGCGGCGCTGATGCCGGTTTCGGTGGCGCGCAAGCTGATGGAGGAGGGCGCCGTCAAGCATCTTGGCTGGGTCGGCGACGAGACGCCGTGGCAGGTCAGCGGCGTGTTCGCGGGGCCGAAGACACTTGCCAACACGGCGCTGGTCGGCAAGCTGCTGGCGTCGCTTCAGCGCGCCGAGCGCGAGTATCATGATGTCGTGCTCGCCTCGGTCAAGGACGGCACCGCCGCCATCGACGACAAGACCAAGCCGTTACTCGAGATCATCGGCAAGTACACGAACCTGCCGGTCGAGCAGGTCGTGGGCAATTGCGCCTACATCGATCCCGACGGCAAGCTCGATGTGAAGAACATCGAGAGCCAGATCAAATGGCTGCAGGCTCAGGGGTTCGCGGACCAGGGCTATGATGCGGCCGCGATCATCGCCAAAGACTTCGTGAAGCCGGATTGATGAAGGCAGGCGCAGCGCGGGCCTGCAGCGGGATCGCTTGATATGGACCTGATCGCCGAGACCATCAGCCACCGTTTCGACGCGCTCGATGTGCTCGATGGCGTGTCGTTCACGGTCGGAGCCGGCGAGGTGGTCGCCCTCGTTGGGCCGTCCGGCTGCGGCAAGAGCACGCTGCTGGCAATCCTCGGAGGGTTGTTGCAGCCAAGCAAGGGACAGGCGGTGCTGCGCGGAGCTCCGCCGCCCGGCAGCCTCAATCCCCTGACGTTCGTGTTCCAGGACTTCGCGCTGCTGCCGTGGGCAAGCGTCGCCGACAATGTTGCCTTTCCGCTCCTCCATACATCCCTGTCGACGCAGCAGCGCGCCGCCGCCGTCGACGATGCGTTGCGGCGAACCGGCCTGGCAGACTTCCGGACCGTCTATCCCAAGCAGTTGTCGGGCGGCATGCGACAGCGGGTCGGGATTGCCCGGGCGCTGGCGGTCCGCCCGGCGATCCTGCTGATGGATGAGCCGTTGTCGGCGCTGGACTCGCAGACCCGCGAACTGCTGATGGAGGACTTCGTCGATCTGCTCGCCGACGGCACCATGGGCGCGGTCTATGTCACGCATAATCTCGAGGAGGCCGTGCGGCTCGCCGACCGCATCGTCGTGCTGTCGCGTCGTCCCGGCCGCATCCGGAAGGTCGTCAGCGTCCCGGCGACGCGGCGCAGCCGCGGCGATGCCGGAGTACGCGCGCAACTGCTGGACCTGCAGAACGAGCTCTGGGGGCTGATCCGGACCGAGGCAATCGATGCCGAGCGCGAGGTTCAGAATGCTTGAACGCTCCCCGGCCGGAACGCCTGAGGTCGTCGGCAAGCAGAGCCGGAAAGTGCCGTTCCGGGGCGGCGGCTTCACGCCAGCCGCAAGCCGATGGGCCGGCTGGCTCGCGCTCGCGGCGGCTCTCGGCCTGTGGCAACTCATCGGCAGCCTCGCACTGGCCAACCCATTGTTCCTGCCGGCGCCGCTGACGATCTTGCGCGCCCTGTATCGATTGGCCGAAAGCGGCGCGCTCTGGCAGCATGTCTCGGCATCGTTCGTGCGCATTGTATCCGGCTGGGCGCTCGGCACGGCCACCGGCATCGTCGTCGGCTTCGCGATCGGCCTCTGGCGCATTGCGCGCAGCATCGGCATCACGTTCGTCTCTGCGCTGTTTCCGATTCCGAAGATCGCCGTGCTGCCGCTGCTGATTCTTTGGCTCGGCATCGGCGAGCAGCCGAAGATCGCGACGATCGCGCTGGGCGTGTTCTTCTCGACCACGATCTCGGTCTATAGCGGCGTCGATGCGGTGCCGCGCAACCTGATCCGCATGGCGCAGAGCTTCAACGTGCCGTTCCCGACCATCGTCCGCCGCGTGATCTGGCCCGGCGCGCTGCCGTCGATCCTCGCCGGTTTCCGCATCACCGCGTCGGTCGCGCTGATGCTCGTGGTTTCGGCGGAGATGATCGGCGCCGAGACCGGCATCGGCACCTTCGTGCTGCAGGCCGGCAATCTGATGCAGACCGATCAGCTGATGGCGGGGATCCTGATCCTGTCGCTGTTCGGTCTCGCCGTCGGCCGGCTGATCAGCATGCTCGAAGCGCGGCTCCTGCGCTGGCGCTGATCCGGCGGTGTCAGGCGTTGCCGCGGTCTTCCCGGAACAAGTCGAGCTTCTCCTGCACCGGGCGATCCGAGAACGAGAACAGTACCGCATCCTCGTCCGGCTCATGGCTGACCCATTGCCAGCTCGGAACGACGAACAGGTCGCGCGGGCCCCATTCGAAGGTCTGGTCGCCGATGCGGCTGCGGCCCCTGCCTTCGATCGCGGTGAACACGGTCGCGTCGGTCGAGCGATAGCGCGCAGTCTTGAAGCCCTTCGGCAGCAGCTGGATGAAGGTGCCGATCGTCGGCATCGCGAAATCACCCGTCTCCGGGTTGGAGAATTTCAGCTTCAGCCCGTGGCAGGCGTCCCATTCCTCGCTCCGCTTCGCGTTCTCCAGCGCCTCGCGCGTATAGGCGTAGGGATAGTTGAAGATCGGCGATGTCCTGGATTTGCGCTTCGCATCGACCGGCAGCAGATTGTGGCCGTAGCGGGCGAAGCTGTCGCCCGCGGGGCGCGCGACCTTCTGCTGGTCCTCCTGCGCGCCTTGCGCGAACGACGCGTCGAGAAACTGCACCAGGGGAATGTCGAGGCCATCGAGCCAGAACATCGGCTCGGTGGTCTCATTGCCGTGATCGTGCCAAGTCATCGACGGGGTGATGATGAAGTCGCCCGGCTCCATCAGGGTGCGCTCGCCCTCGACGGTCGTGAAGGCTCCCTTTCCTTCCAGCACGAAGCGCAATGCGGACTGGCTGTGCCGATGGGCGGGCGCAACATCGCCTGGGATCACCATCTGAACGCCGGCATAGAGCGATGTGGTGATCTTGGACTGCCCGCGCAGTCCCGGATTCTCCAGGATCAGCACGCGCCGCTCGGCTTCCTTCGCCGTGATCAGCCGCCCGGCTTCGACCATGTAGTCGCGGATCGCCGCGAACTGCCACAGATGCGGGCGGCAGGCGCTCTTCGGCTCGGGCGTGATGAGATCGCTCATCACGGTCCACAGCGCCGTCATGTTTTCGCCGTCGATCTTCTTGTAGAACGCCTCGCGCTCCGGTGTCGAAACCGCGGCCATGCGCGCCTCCCATGATCAGATGTCGTTCTTGATTGACAGTATACTGCCAATTTGATTACCGTCAAATACAACCAGAGCTGTCGCATCGGGAGGACTGCCATGATGAAGCTGCACGGCTATTTCCGCAGCAGCGCATCCTATCGCGTCAGGATCGCGCTCAACCTCAAGGGTCTCACGGCCGAGCATCTGCCGCATCACCTCCGCAAGGGCGAGCAGCGCGCGCCCGCCTATCTCGCGCTCAATCCGCAGGGTTTGGTCCCGGCGCTCGAGGACGACAGCGGCGCCACGTTGATCCAGTCGCTTGCGATCATCGAATGGCTCGACGAGACTCATCCCGAGCCGCCGCTGCTGCCGAAGGATCCGTTGCGACGCGCCCAGGTCCGCGCCTTCGCGCAGGTGCTCGCCTGCGACACCCATCCGGTGCAGAACCTGAAGGTGCTGGCGCGGCTCCGGGAGCTCGGCCTGCCCGAGGACAAGGTCACGGCCTGGGCCGGCTGGGCCAACCGCGAGGGGCTTGCTGTCTGCGAAGCGCTGATCAAGCATGAGCCTGGCCCATTCTGCTTCGGTGCGGCGCCAACCTTGGCCGATCTCTGCCTGGTGCCGCAGCTCGGCAATGCACGCCGCTTCGGCGTCGATGTCGCAGCGTTTCCGCGCCTGCTGCAGGCCGAAGCCGCGGCGAAGGCGCTGCCGGCCTTCGCCGCTGCTGCTCCGGAGCGTCAGCCCGATGCCGAGTAGGCCGGCCGACATCACGATGGACGCAGTCTACACCAAGCCGGGCTATCTGTTCCGGCGGATGCAGCAGATTGCCGTGTCCATCTTCGTCGAGGAGTGCCGCGAGTTCGACCTGACGCCGGTGCAATATGCGGCGCTGGTCGCGATCCAGACGCACCCCGGCATCGATGCCACCAGGCTGTCGGCGGTGATCGCCTTCGACCGTTCGACGCTCGGCAGCGTGATCGAGCGGCTGGAGAGCAAGGGCCATATCGAGCGCAGGCCGTCGGCCGAGGACAAGCGCGTCAAGCTGCTTTATCTGACCAGGGCGGGCGGAGCCCTTCTCCGTGCGATCATGCCGGCGGTCGATCGCGCCCAGGCCCGCATGCTGGCGCCCCTGAAGGCCCCGGATCGCAAGATGCTGATGGCGCTGCTGGCGCAGCTCGTCGATCTCAACAACGAGGTGTCGCGGGTGCCGCTGCGCGCCGAGGATGCGCTGGAGCATCTCGGCAAGACCGGCTGATCGCGGAACTCCGCGGTTGTCGGGCGCAAGGCGTAGGCTCACAGCCGCATCACCGCCTGACGATCGATCTTGCCGGTGCCCGTCTTCGGCAATTCGTCGATGAAGACGATCTCGCGTGGATATTTGTAGGGCAGCAGTTTCGCCTTCACGTAGTCCTGCAGCGCCTTGACGGTCGGGATTTGGTCGGGGGATCCGCCGTTGGTGACCACCACGGCCTTCAGGCTCATGCGACGATCCGGCAGCTCGTGCGCAAACACGGCGCATTCTCTGATATCGGGATGCTCGGCGAGGCAGAGCTCGACCTCGAGCGGATAGACCCATTGGCCGGAGATCTTGACCAGGTCGTCGGCGCGGCCGCGGAAGAAATGGAAGCCGTCGGCATCGCGCACGAAACGGTCGCCGGTGTAGATCCAGCCGCCATCGCGGATCGTCTCCGCGGTCTTGTCCGGACGGTTCCAGTAGAGCGGCGTGTTGGAGTCGCCGCGTACCCAGAGAATGCCCTCTTCGCCGTTGGCGACCTCGCGTCCTTCGCCGTCGCGCAGCGCGATCTCGTAGCCGGGAACGCGCAGTCCGGCGGCGCCGAGCTTCTTGCGGTCCTCGCGGTTCGAGAGATAGACGTGGAGAACCTCGGTCGAGCCGAGACCTTCGACGATCTCCAAGCCGGTCAGGCTCTTCCAGCCGTTGAAGACCTCGGCCGAGAGCACCTCGGCCGCGGAAACCGCGAGCCGCAGTGACGAGACGTCGGCCTGCTTCGCACCCTCGGCCTTGGTGAGCGCGGTGTAGAGCGTCGGCAGGCCGAAGAACACGGTCGGTCGGAAGCGGCCGATCGCATCGAAGATGGCGGCGGGTTTCGGCTGGCCGGGCAGCAGCAGCGTCGTCGCTCCGGCCGAGAATGGAAAGGTGATCGCATTGCCGAAGCCGTAGGCGAAGAAGATCTTGGGCACCGAGAAGCAGATGTCGTCCGGCTTGAGCCGCAGCACGTTGCGGGCGAACGCCTGCTCGCTATAGGCCATGTCGTGCTGCAGATGGACGATGCCCTTGGGGCGTCCGGTCGAGCCGGACGAATACATCCAGAATGCCATCTCGTCGCGGTGGGTGTCGGCCTCCGCCAACTGATCGGTGAAGTTAGGCAGCCACGCATCGACCGCGACCGTCGTTGCGACGGCGGTGGCCGGCGCCTCGCCGTTGACGACGACCAGTGTGCGCAGCGCGGTCTCGGCGCAGGCCTGTGCATCGAACCGTGCGGCAAACTCGGCGTCGGCGACCGCGATCTTGGCGCCGGAATCAGCGAGATAGAATTGCAGCAGATCCGGCGGCGTCAATGTGTTGATCAGCAGCGGCACGAAGCCGGCGCGCACTGCGCCGAAGAACGCGGCCGGATAGGCCGGTGTATCGTCGAGGAACAGCAGGACCCGGTCGCCGCGGCTGAGCCCGAGCGCGGTGAAGCCGTTGCCCCAACGGCAGGCGTCGGCACACAGCTCGGCATAGCTGCGCTGGCCGGCCGGACCGATCAGCGCAGTCTTGTTGGCGTTGCCCTTGGCGAGGTTGTCGAACAGCACGCGGCTGGCATTGTAGCGGGCGGGAATTGCGAAGCCGATCTCGCGCGCGCCGGCGCTGTCGCGCGGAACCTGGTCGGCAATCTCTCTCGTCATGCGCGTGCTCCCGTGTTCCGAGATGCCTCGTAGCGGGCCATGAACTGCGGAGCCATCGCGCGCAGCCTGGTATCATCGATGCGCCCGGACCGGGTGATGTAGCTGTAGGCAAAATCCAACAGGCTGAGCGTCATGTGAGCCGGGAAGGACTCATACCAGTCGCTGCTGGTCCGGGCCGCCGTCACCAGCTTCTTTACGATCGGCTGGCGCTCGGCCTGATAGCGGGCGAGGCCGTCCGAGAGGCTGGTCTCGGCATCGAGCGCCTTGGCGAGCGCGATCGCGTCCTCGATCGCCAGCCGCGTCCCGGAGCCGATCGAGAAGTGCGCCGTATGCAGCGCGTCGCCGATCAGCACCATGTTCCGGTGCCACCAGTGCTCATTCCAGACCCAAGGGAAATTGCGCCATACCGATCGGTTGGAGACCAGCGCGTGACCGTCGAGCGTGGCGGCGAACACCTGCTCGCAAACGCGCCGGGATTCATCGACCGACATCTCGGCGAAGCCATGGGCGTGCCACGTGGCGCGATCGCATTCGACCAGGAACGTGCTCATGTCCGGCGAATAGCGATAATGGTGCGCGTTGAAGCTGCCGCGGTCGGTCGCGACGAAGGTCTGCGACAGCGTGGCAAAGGTCTTCGACGTGCCGTACCATGCGAACTTGTTGCTGGAGTAGGAGACGGAGAAGCCGAAATCGCCTTCGAAGCTGCGGCGAACCAGCGAGTTCAGCCCGTCGGCAGCGATGATGAGGTCGTAGCCTGCGAGCTGGTCCAGCGACTGGATGGTCGTGCCGTAGCGGGCGACGACGCCGACGCTCTCGGCGCGGGCCTGCAGCAGCTTCAACAGCTCGAGCCGGCCGATCGCGGAAAAGCCGACGCCGTCGATCTCGACAGTCTCGCCGCGCAGATTGAGCGTGATGTTGCGCCAGCTCTCCATGTGCGGCGCGATCGCGTCCACGGTGTCGGGATCGTCGGCGCGCAGGAATTCGAGCGCCTGATCGGAGAACACGACGCCAAAGCCCCAGGTCGCCCCGGCCGGATTCTGCTCGAACAGATCGACCACGGCGGCGGGGTGCCGCTTCTTCCAGAGATAGGCGAAATACAGCCCGCCAGGGCCGCCGCCGAGCACGGCGATGCGCAAGGGCGTCCTCCACATTGACAGTATACTGTTTATTTTGGATCGGAGAATAATCCCTCATCTCGATCGAGGCCAGGGAAATCTTATTGCTGGAAATCGGGCCGGCGGCCGCAAGTCATCCCGACCGGCCTCTGCCGAAGATCGCGTCGAGCGCGGCGAAATATGTGCTTTCGACCAGCTCCGGCGCATGCCGGCCGAGCGCCTCCATCTTCACGCCCGAATTGATCTCGAGCACCTGCCAGTGTCCATCGGCCAGCACGAGGTCGACCGATGCGTAGCGGATGCCGATGACGCCTGCCGCCGCGGTGGCGAGCGCGGCACAGAGGTCCCGCTGCGCGCCTGGTTCGAGCAGCACGGGCTGAGCTCCGAATTCGAGATTGTGCCGCCAGCTCAGCAGGCGCTGCTCGCCGCGCGGCACGACGGCGCGCAAGGCCGACGCGTCGAATTCCGCATCGAGGCGCCGCAGGAGCTGGGCGTGCCCCGTGGCCGGAGTGGCCGCCAGCGCGAGGGCGAGCAGCGGCTGCACGCCATCGCCGGCCACGATGGGGCGCTGCTTGCGGTAGACGATCAGGGACGCGTCATCGAGCTGCACGACACGAACTTCGTCGACGATGTCCATGAGCGGCGCGATCGCGACATTCGCGCCGGTCTCGAAGATGCTGTTCACTGCGCGCAGCAGGTCATCCTTCGCCGTGACGCGGACCACCGACCGTCCAGAGGTCCCCTCGTTGGGCTTGACCACCAGCCCGCGCGGATGCGTTTCGAGCAGTGCCAGCGCGGCCTCGGCCGTCTGCCCGGACTGGCCGCCGAGGGCCGGCGCCAGAAAGAATGCGTGTGGAACCGCGGCAATCCCGTCGGCTCTCAGCAGCGCCGAGGTCGCCGTCTTGTCGCAGGCCAGTCTGTGCGCCACCGCACTGTTCAGGCCGAGATCATAGCCGAAGATCAGGTGACGCCGGGTGGCATCCTCGAGCACCAGCAGCCAGCCGTCCTCCCGCACGTCGAGCGCGATGCCTCGTTCGGCGCAGTAGCGGGTGATGGCGGCGAGCTGGGCCTGCGGATGGTTAATCATTGCTCAAGGATTGGGCCAGGGATGCGGAATTAAAGTGCTGGAAAATCGGAATATCGGCAAGTAAATTACCCATATCGTTTGTGTACGAACGAACGGCCGATCGAGGCGAATCCGGGCATCAGCCGGCATGCATTTGATCGTGATCAATGGTGCGTCCATGCGGGTTGATTATTCGCTGTTTTCACGTACATCAGGCGCCGAAATCGCTGGATCTATAGGGGTTTTGCGGTCCTGCCTCCGTCACGACTTGTTTCTTCCAACTTCAGCCCACGTGAAAAAACAAACGACATGAGCGCGTTCTATAAAGAGAAAGTTCTTTCCGTTCACCACTGGACGGACACCCTGTTCTCCTTCCGAGCCACCCGCGATGCGGGCTTCCGCTTCCAGAATGGTCAGTTCGCGATGATCGGCCTCGAGGTCGAGGGCCGCCCGCTGCTGCGCGCCTACAGCATGGCCAGCGCCAATCACGAGGAGGAACTCGAGTTCTTCAGCATCAAGGTGCAAGACGGCCCGCTGACCTCCCGGCTGCAGAAGATCAAGGAAGGCGACACCATCCTGGTCGGCCGCAAGGCGACCGGCACGCTGATCCCCGACAACCTGCTGCCCGGCAGCCGGCTTCTGCTGCTGTCGACCGGCACCGGCCTTGCCCCGTTCGCCAGCCTGATCAAGGACCCCGACGTCTACGAGCGGTTCGAGAGCATCGTGCTGGTCCATGGCTGCCGCCAGGTCGCCGAGCTCGCCTATGGCGAGAGCGTCGTCGCCAAGCTGCGCGAGGACGAGTTGTTCGGAGAACTGCTCGACGGCAAGCTGCAGTATTATCCGACCGTCACACGCGAGCCGTTCCGCAACCGTGGCCGCATCACCGACCTGATCTCGTCGCAGCAGCTGTTCAACGATATCGGCCAGCATGAGCTCGATATCGCCAAGGACCGTATCATGATGTGCGGCAGCCCGGCGATGCTGGAGGAGCTCAAGACCATGTTCGAGTCGCGCGGCTTCCTCGAAGGCAGCGGCAACGAGCCGGGCCATTTCGTGATCGAGAAGGCCTTCGTCGAGCGCTGAGCCGTCGCCCCTTCGTCTCCGACTTTTCTGAAAGAGCGCCTCGACGCAATCGGGGCGCTCTTTTCGTTGGCAATATCCTCCTTGCGCGTTTCGAAGCGGCTGTGCGATTTTCGGCAGCAAGACCGGACCTGCAGACGTCCGGCGCGACACAGGGAGGGGACTTGGATTGCCTGAGCGGCGGCCATCCCCGATACAATAAGGGGTACGGCCATGGATTCCATCGTTCGCAGACAGACGCTCGGTGACCTCCTGCGGCGGAGCGCGGCGCGCACGCCGGGAAAGACGGCCGTGATCTGCGGCGAGGTCAGCTGGACCTACGCCGAGTTCAACGCCATCGTCGACCGCCTCGCGGCCGGCCTCGCCACCCGCGGTGTCGGCAAGGGCGAGCGCGTGGCCATCCTCGCCCGCAATTCGCATGCCTTCGCGGCCTTGCGCTTCGCGCTGGCGCGGCTCGGCGCCGTGCTGGTGCCGATCAACTTCATGCTCAAGCCCGAGGAGGTTGCCTACATCCTCAAGCATGCCGGCGCGCGGCTGCTGGCGACCGACAGCGGCTTTGCCGGCGTGGCCCGCGCCGCCAAGACGCTGGTGCCGGCGGTCGAGCAGATGATCTGGCTGCCGTCGGAAGGTCCGAGCGAGCGGCAAAGCGACATGATCGACTTTGCGGAGCTCGCGGCGTCGACGGCGACGGTGCCTGCCGTCGAGATCGCCGGAAGCGACGTCGCGCAGATCGTCTACACCTCTGGTACGGAGTCGCTGCCGAAGGGCGCCATGCTCACCCATGACGCCGTCATTTGGCAGTATGTGAGCTGTATCGTCGATGCTGGCATCGCCGCCGATGACGTCACCCTGCACGCGCTGCCGCTGTATCATTGCGCGCAGCTCGACGTGTTCTTCGGCCCTTCGATCTATGTCGGCGCGACCAACATCATCACGGCGTTTCCGACGCCCGACAATCTGCTGCCGCTGATCGCGAAATATCGGATCACATCGTTCTTCGCGCCGCCCACCGTCTGGATCTCGATCCTGCGCTCGCCGCTGTTCGAGACCACCGACGTATCCACCTTGCGCAAGGGCTATTACGGCGCCTCGATCATGCCGGTCGAGGTGCTGCGCGAGCTGGCGCAGCGGCTGCCCAAGGTGCGGCTGTGGAATCTCTACGGCCAGACCGAGATCGCTCCGCTGGCGACGATGCTCGGACCCGAGGATCAACTGCGCAAGCCGGGCTCTTGCGGCCGCGCCGTGCTCAACGTCGAGACGCGGGTCGTCGATGACGACATGAATGATGTCGCACCAGGCGAGGTCGGCGAGGTCGTGCACCGCTCGCCGCATCTGATGCTCGGCTACTTCCGCGACGACGAGCGCACCGCCGCCGCCTTCCAGGGCGACTGGTTTCACTCCGGCGATCTCGCGACCATCGACGGGGAAGGCTACATCACCATCGTCGATCGCAAGAAGGACATGATCAAGACCGGCGGTGAGAACGTCGCCAGCCGCGAGGTCGAGGAGGCGCTCTATCTGATCCCGGAAGTGTCGGAGGTCGCCGTCGTCGGCCTGCCGCATCCGCGCTGGGTCGAGGCCGTTGTGGCGATGGTCGTGGTCAAGTCCGGCTGTGAGCTGACCGAGGCGGCCGTGCTTGAGCAGGCTTCGGCCAGGCTGGCCTCGTTCAAGACGCCGAAGCGGATCGTGTTCGTCGATGCGCTGCCCAAGAACCCCAGCGGCAAGCTGCTGAAGCGGCAGTTGCGCGAGACGCATTCGGGGCTGTTTGCGCAGGGGTAAGCGGCTGCCGTCGTCGAGCAACGCGTAGCGGCGCTGGGCGTCCCGGAGGCCGGCCCGGCGCTGCGGCTCGATCCCGCAGCGCGGCAGTCGATAGAAGGCGGCTATCGACGTTGTGATATGATCGATGGCCGATTGCGCGCGCTTGTGTAACGATTGCTTCGCGATATCAGTAGTATCGTGATCATCGATCTTCCACGAGCCGCCCCGAGGCCTTCCATGGATACGCTGCTGCTCCCGTTTTCGCCGCGCTTCATCGTGCTGACGATCTGCGCCACGGCGACCGCTTTGCTGCTGATCCTCGGCATCTACGACCGCAAGATCTTTGATCTCGTCCTGATCCCGCTGTTGATCTTCGGCGCGCTCACCCTGCTCGGCGTGCGCGACCTCATGCAGAAGAGCCACGCGGTGCTGCGCAACTACCCGATCGCGGCACACCTGCGTTTCCTGCTCGAGGAGATGCGGCCTGAGATGCGGCAGTATTTCTTCGAGAGCGAGAAGGACGGCATGCCGTTCTCGCGCGACACCCGTGCGGTGGTCTATCAGCGCGCCAAGATGGTGCTCGACAAGCGCCCGTTCGGCACCCAGGAAGACGTCTACCGCGAGGGCTATGAATGGATGCACCATTCGATGTCGCCCAAGCCGCGTGCGGAGGAAAAATACCGCATCACCATCGGCGGCCCCGACTGCGCAAAACCCTATTCCGCCTCGGTGTTCAACATCTCGGCGATGAGCTTTGGCGCCCTGAGCCCGAATGCGGTGCGCGCACTCAATGGTGGCGCCAAGCGCGGCGGCTTCGCGCACGACACCGGCGAGGGCGGCTTCAGCCCGTACCATGCCGAGATGGGCGGCGACATCATCTGGGAGATCGGATCCGGCTATTTCGGCTGCCGCCGCCATGACGGCACGTTCGACCCCGACGCGTTCGCGCGGGTCGCAGCCGCCGAGCAGATCAAGATGGTCGAGCTCAAGATCAGCCAGGGCGCCAAGCCCGGCCACGGCGGCGTGCTGCCGGCGGCGAAGGTGTCCGAGGAGATCTCCAAGATCCGCGGCGTCGCGATGGGCGAGGACTGCATCTCGCCGGCGGCGCACCGCGCGTTCTCGACGCCAATCGGGATGATGCAGTTCATCGGCGAGATGCGGCGGCTGTCGGGCGGCAAGCCGGCCGGCTTCAAGCTGTGCATTGGCCATCCCTGGGAGTTCCTTGCGATCTGCAAGGCGATGCTGGAGACCGGCATCTATCCCGACTTCATCGTGGTCGACGGCAATGAGGGCGGCACCGGCGCGGCGCCGCTGGAGTTCATGGACCACCTCGGCATGCCGATGCGCGAGGGCGTCAATTTCGTGCACAATGCGCTGGTCGGGCTGAACGTCCGCGATCGTATCAAGATCGGCGCCTCCGGCAAGATCGCCACCGCCTTCGACATGGCGCGCGCGATGTCGATCGGCGCCGACTGGTGCAACTCGGCGCGCGGCTTCATGTTCGCGCTCGGCTGCATCCAGTCCTTGAGCTGCCACACCGACCGCTGCCCGACGGGCGTCGCGACGCAGGATCCGACGCGCGCCCGCGCGCTGGTCGTGCCGCACAAGCTCGACCGCGTCTACAACTATCATCACGCGACCCTGCATGCGCTGGCCGAGCTGCTCGCCGCCGCCGGCCTCGAGCATCCGCAGGATCTGCGGCCCATCCACTTCTCACAGCGGACGTCGACCACCGATGTCTCCTCCTTTGCCAAGCTGTATCCATCGCTGCGGCCGGGCGAACTGCTCGAGGGCACCCAGGACGTCCGCTTCCGCGACGCCTGGGCGATGGCGCGAGCCGATACGTTTGCGGCGGTGCAGTGAAACGCCTTGCGTGATCGTTCTTGGGAACTTTCCGGCTCCAATTCCATCTAAGCCACGTGTACTCAGCTTGGATGATCGACAATGCCTTGGACCACAGCGACCACGGTCTCCGCGGCGACGAGCGGCGAGGATGACCTGATCCGACGGGCGAAAGCCCGCGACGAGGCGGCCATTCGGGCCATCCTGCAGGCCAACAACCGCCGCCTGTTCCGGATCGCCCGCGGCATCCTGCGCAACGACAGCGAGGCGGAGGACGTCGTGCAGGAAACCTATGTCCGGGCACTCACCCACCTGGACGCGTTTCGCGGCCAGTCCAGCCTGTCGACGTGGCTGGTTCGCATCGCGATGAACGAGGCGATGGGGCGGCTGCGCGGGCGGCGACCGGCACTGCAACTGGATGCGGAGCGAGAGAACAAGCCTCGGGCCGAGGTGATCCAATTTCCCGCCACGTCGAGCGATCCGGAGAAGTCGGTGGCGCAGCGCCAGATCCAGGCCGTCGTCGAGCGGGCGATCGATGACCTGTCCGAGCCGTTTCGCCTGGTGTTCATCGCCCGCGTGATCGAGGAGATGAGCATCGACGAGACGGCGGACTTGCTCGGATTGAAGCCCGAGACCGTGAAGACGCGCCTGCATCGCGCCCGCGGTATGCTGCGCGAGAACGTCGAAAAAGAGATCGGTCCCGTCCTTCTGGACGCGTTTCCCTTCGCCGGCCCGCGTTGCGAGCGGCTGACCGAGGCCGTGCTCGATCGTCTTCGACGTCCGACCTGAAGATTCTCGGGAACGTCGGCTCCCGCTTTTCATCCAATCCCTGTGCAGTCATTCACCCGCCGGCCACGAGGTCCGGCGGCACAGGAGATGAGAACCATGTTCAAGCATATCGGTACGATCGCCCTCGCGCTCTGCCTCACGAGCAGTGTCGCGCTGTCGCAGGGCGCCAAGCTCAGCGATCCGCAGATCGCCCATATCGCCTACACTGCCGGCGAAATCGACATCAAGGCGGCGAAGCAGGCCTTGGACAAGTCCGGCAGCAAGGAGGTCAAGGAGTTCGCGCAAGGCATGGTGCGGGACCACGAGGCGGTCAACAAGCAGGCCCTCGCCCTGGTCAAGAAGCTGAAAGTGACGCCGGAAGACAACGACACCAGCCGCGCGCTGTCGAAGCAGGCGAGCGAGAAGCTCGACGAGCTCAGCAAGCTCAAGGGCGCGGCATTCGACAAGGCCTATATCGCCAACGAGGTCGCCTACCACAAGACGGTGAACGGCGCGCTGGAGACGCAGCTCATTCCGTCCGCAACCAACGCCGAGCTGAAGGAGTTGCTGCAGACCGGCCTGAAGCTCTTCCAGGGCCACGAGCAGCACGCCGAGCATGTCGCGGCGGATCTGAAGTAGGACGATCCGATGCTGTCGGGACGCATCACTCTCGTGAGTGTGGTTGTGCTCGCCGCCATGATCGTTCCGGCCCGCGCTGCCACGATCCGGATCTTGGTGGACAAGCTCGAATTCTCGCCGGCCGCGGCTTCGGCCAAGGTCGGCGATACCGTCGAATGGGTCAACAAGGATGCGCTGGCTCATACGGCCACGGCGCGGGATGGCGCCTTCGATGTCACTTTGCCGCCGAGCAAGACGGTGAGCTCGGTCCTCAAGAAGGCGGGCACGGTCGACTACTACTGCCGCTTTCATCCCAACATGAAGGCGACACTGACCATCGCGCCGTGACGCCGTTGGCCTCAATGCGGGTTCTCCAGGCTGAAGGTCTCTGACTGCTCGTCATAGGCGAACAGCTCGGCATAGCGGCCCCATGACACGATGGTGTGCAAGGTCTCGTCGGCGTAGTGCTCGGACATGTAGTCCTCGAGCTCGATGCGGAAGCGCGCAGCCGGAGCGGCGTGCGAGGGTCGGTCGTCGAGCACGCGGCGGATCAGCCCCATCAGCGGCACGTTCTCCATCAAATGCTTCGCGAACAGCTTCTTGCGCTCGTCGGTCTCCTGATGGGCGAACCGCCGTCCGTCCTCGGTCAAGGTCAGGTCGCCTTCACTGAGCTGGGCGAAGCGCAAGAGCTGCAGCGCCTCGGCCAGCGGAAAGATCTCGTCGACCTCGAGCTGCAGATGGCCCGCCAGCACCGGCAGGTCGGCATGCCCATTATAGGGTTCGCCGGCTAGCGTCTCGATCAGGCCGGAGATCGAGTTCGAGGAGACGTGGTTGAGCACCATGCCCACGCCGGCGCTGGCGGTGCTCGGCAGCTTCGGCTCGGGCCGCTGCGTCATGCGGGCATAGAGACTGTCGACGAGCTGGCGGAACGCGGGATCGAGCCGGTTGCGCGGATGCGGCAGGTCGATCCTGAACTCGGCGGCGACGCGGCCGGGATTGGACGAGAACACCAGGACGCGGTCGCACATCAGCACCGCTTCCTCGATGTTATGCGTCACCATCAGCACCGACTTGATCGGCAGCCGGCCGTCGGTCCAGAGATCGACGAGGTCGGTGCGCAGCGTCTCGGCGGTCAGCACGTCCAACGCCGAGAACGGTTCATCCATCAGCAGGAGGTCAGGATGCACGACGAGCGCGCGGGCAAAGCCGACGCGCTGGCGCATGCCGCCGGACAGCTCCTTCGGAAAAGCCGATTCGAAACCGTCGAGACCTATCAGGTCGATCGCGGCCAGCGCGCGTTTGCGCCGCTCGGCACTGTCGACACCGAGCGCCTCCAGGCCGAGTTCGACGTTTTGCAGCACGGTGAGCCAGGGAAACAGCGCGAACGACTGGAACACCATGGCGACGCCAACAGGGGGGCCGGCGATGATCTCGCCGCGGCATCGTGCTTCGCCTGAGGATGGCGACACCAGGCCGGCGATGATCCGCAGCAGGGTCGACTTGCCCGAGCCGGAGCGTCCGAGCAGGCCGACGATTTCGCCGGCTCGGATCGTGAGGTCGACCTTCTCCAGCACGACGAGATCCTCGCCGCTGCCCTTCGGGAAGAGCCGGCTGACGCTCTTGATCTCGATCAGCGATGTGTCCTTGACCTGGTCGCGCATGATGATCTCTCCCGGTCAGCCGAGCCGCAGCCGGCGCTCGCCGAAGGCATACAGCGGCCGCCACAGCAGCCGGTTGAACAGAGTGACGAGGATGCACATCACGGCAATGCCGAGTACCACGCGCGGAAAGTCGCCGCGCTCCGTCGCCGCGGCGATGTAGGCGCCGAGCCCCGACGCCGTCAGATGCGTGTCGCCCCAGCTCGCGACCTCGGCGACGATCGCCGCGTTCCATGAGCCGCCCGAGGCGGTGATGGCGCCGGTGATGTAATAGGGGAAAATTCCGGGCAGCACGACCTTGAACCACCAGCGCCAGCCGGTCAGGTGCAGGCTCGCGGCCGCCTCGCGCAGGTCGGTCGGGAAGGCGCTGGCACCGGCGATGACGTTGAATAGGATGTACCATTGCGTGCCCAGGATCATCAGCGGGCTCAGCCAGACATTGGCGTCGAGGCGAAAGCGCACGATCAGCACGACGAACACCGGGAAGGCGAGGTTGGCCGGGAAGGCGGCGAGGAACTGCGCCAGCGGCTGGATGCGCTCAGCGAGCTTGGGCCGCAGCCCGATCCAGACGCCGACGGGGACCCAGATCAGCGACGCCAGCCCGATCAGCACCACCACGCGGATCAGCGTGATCAGGCCATAGCCGATGGCGGAGAGGACATCGGCGGGCGCCAGCGTGGCCGAGAGGTAGAGGTACGTCTTCCAGCCGGCATAGGCGCAACCGAGAACGACGACGGCGAGCCAGAGGCCGTCGACGAGCTGCGACGGTGGCGCGTGCCGCACCGGGCCGCTCCAGGTTTTAGGCCAGTTGATCCGCAGGTTCGAGACGGCGCGATTGACCGCGGCGAACGGGACGGACAGCGAGCGCAGCGCGCGGGTGCGCCGGAACAGGTCGAGCATCCACGAGCTCGGCGGATTGCCCGAGGCGGTCTGCTCGAAGCGGAATTTGTCGGCCCAGGCCACGATCGGACGGAACAGCAGCTGATCGTAGGCGGTGATGACCAGCAGCATGGTCAGCAGCGCGGCGCCGATCGCGGCGAGATCCTTCTGCTGAATTGCCAGCGCGACGTAGGAGCCGATGCCGGGCAGGGTGACGGTGGTGTTGCCGACCGTGATCGCCTCGGAGGCCACGACGAAGAACCATCCGCCGGACATCGACATCATCGCATTCCAGATCAGGCCGGGCATCGCATAGGGGACGTCGAGCCGCCAGAAGCGCTGCCAGCCGGAGAGGTGGAAGCTGCGCGTCGCCTCCTCCAGATCCTTCGGCACGTTGCGCATCGACTGGTACATGCTGAAGGTCATGTTCCAGGCCTGGCTGGTGAAGATCGCGAACACGCAGGCGAGCTCGGCGCCGAGCACCTTGCCGGGGAGCAGGTTCATGAAGAACACGACGGTGAAGGTGAGGAAGCCGAGGATCGGCACCGACTGCAGGATGTCGAGCAGCGGGATCAGCACGATCTCGGCGCGCCGGCTCTTGGCCGCCAGCGCGGCGTAGACGAAGGTGAACACGAGCGAGCACGCGATCGCGAGCAGCATGCGCAAGGTCGTGCGCAGCGCGTAGAGCGGAAGGTTGGCCGGATCGAGCGACACCGGGGCGGTATCCAGCGCCGACAGCGGCTGGGTGGTCTGCTCGCCGCCATAGACGATCAGCACCATCGCGCCCACCACGATCACCAGCGCGACCACGTCCCAGATGTTGGGACGGACGGCGTCGCGCAGCACTGTGGTCCGGAGCTCCTGAAGCATCATCGGCGTGTCTCGTCTCGTCGTCCGCAGCCATCGGCGGTGGCTGCGGACGGTGCTTGTCATGGCGTATGGGCTGGTTCGCGCCGGCTGGGGCTGCCGACCGAATCCGTACCCTAAGTGCCCTGTGTGATGGTTTGATATCAAGCGGCGGCGGCCGGGATCCGGTACCACATGTCGGCCTATCAAAGGATACGCAGGCCGCGTCTTCACGTTCCCGCGACATCGGCTGTCCGGGGTATGCCTGATCGCGCGCCACTCGCTCGATCTGCGCCTCCGCCGCGTGCGAGGGAGGTCGCATCGCATGGCAGATGCGATGCGGGTGCGAGAATGCTCCGGCGGGGCGCACTGTCGTTGCGGCGACAGCACGGGTTCAGCTACCCCACATTCGGCTCGCCGCCCTCCGGCGCGAGCCTGGTCGCCAGGATCTTGTCGATGCGGCGGCCGTCGAGGTCGATGATCTCGAAGCGCCACCCTTGCAGCTCGAAGCTCTGGCCGACCTCGGGCACGCTGCCGAAGTGCTGCAGCACCAGGCCGGCGACGGTGTGATAGCCGCGATGTGGCGGCACCTCGATGGCGAGGACGTCGGCGAACTCGTCGAGCGGCATCCAGCCGGAGACCAGCAGCGAGCCGTCGTCGCGGCGGACGCAGGCGGGCTCGGGGGGACCCTGCTCGGACGAGAATGCGCCGACGATCGACTCCAGAATATCCGCCGCGGTCACGACGCCTTCGAACGCGCCGTATTCGTCGTGGACCAGCCCCATATGCACGGGCGCTACCTTGAGGATCGCGATCACGTCGCGCGCATCGACGGTGGAGGGAATGATCGGCACCTCGCGCACCAGGTTGCGCAGGTCCGGCGTCTCGTCGCGCAGATAGGCCGCCAGCAGGTCCTTGGCCTGGAGCACGCCGATCGGACGGTCGCGCTCGCCGTCCGACACCGGCAGGCGCGAATGCGGGCTCCTGGCGAGCAGCTCGCGAATGGCCTTGGGATCGTCGTTGAGGTCGACGACGTCGACCTCGGGACGCGGCGTCATGATGGCGCCGACCGGGCGGTCGCCGAGCCGCATCACGCCGGCGATCATCTCCTTCTCGCCCGGCTCGAGCACGCCGGCAGTCTCGGCCTCGCGCACCAGATGATGGATCTCCGCCTCCGAGACCTTCTCCTCGGCCTCGCCGGAACGGCCGAGCAGCGTCAGGATCAGCTTGCCGGAAAGGTCGAGCAGGACCACCAGCGGCAGCGACACCTTGGCGAGCACCTGCATGGCCGGCGCGACGCGGACGGCAATCGCCTCGGGATCACGCAGCGCGAGCTGCTTCGGCACCAGCTCGCCGACGATCAGCGTGGCATAGGTGATGATGGTGACGACCAGGCCGACGCCGACGATGTCGGCGACGGAAGCCGACAGGCCGAGCTCCAGCAGCGATTGCGTCAGGCGCTGGCCGAGCGTGGCGCCCGAGAACGCGCCGGAGAGCACGCCTACCAGGGTGATGCCGATCTGCACCGTCGACAGGAACCGCCCCGGGTCGGACGCCAGCGTCAGCGCCCGCCGCGCGCCGGACACGCCTTTCTCGGCCAGCATGGCCAGCCGGGCCGGCCGCGACGAGACGATCGCGAGTTCGGACATCGACAACAGCCCGTTGACGACGATGAGGACGACGATGATGGCGAGTTCGACTGAGAGCATTTCGACCTGTGAGCGCCCGAAGGGGCGGGGAATGGAGACAGGTCCTAGCATATGGGGATGGCAAGCGCCCAATGCCGCATTGCGGTAAGCGCATGGGGGACTGCACCCTGGCGGCAGGTCAGCTTGGCGCACCGACGGGCGCATCATCCTCCGCTGTCGTCCCGGCCTTGAGCCCGGACGACACCCATTCTTGGCGCGAATTGTGGCTCTCATCGGCGCTCGACTGCAGGCCTCGACGGCGGCGCAGCCTGTCGCCCTCAGAAATCTCCGTGCAACCGCCCGGAGAAGATCGACACCGGGCCGCGGTCGGCGTTGTAGGCGGGGTTGTTGACGAACTGGTAGTCCGCCGTGAAGGTCAGGTATTTGTTGATCGAGTAGGCGTAGTAGGCCTCGATGATGTTCTCGCGCCGATAGTTCAGCGCACCATCGCCGATCAGCGGGCCGAGGCCGCCGGCGGCGAGGAAGGCGCGGTGGTCGCGCGACAGCCCGTTGGTCACGCCGGCGAGGCCGATCGTATCATCGGGACGGCCCCAGCGCGTGCCCTTGATCGAGGTGCCGAACGACAGGCTGTTGTCGATGTCGGTGAAGGCCATGATCTCGGTCTTGCCGTCGTTCCAGCTCCAGCGGCCGAACAGGCCGAGCTCGTCTGACAGCGCCTGGTCGAAAGAGACGACGTAGCCGTATTTGGGGCGGCCGCGGCGGGTCTGGGTGATGTCGGCATTGAGCGCGGGATTGTCCAGCGTCTCGCGGTAGCTGCCGGAGAAGGTGTTGTTGAAGAAGCCGATGGTGCGCAGGTGGCCCGGCTGCGAGAACAGCTGATAGCGCGTCTCCAGCTCGACGACATAGCTGCCGCGCCTGAACACGTTCGTGTCGAAATTGTTGGAGTTCGAGGTGGCGTCGACCAGGAAATAGCCGGCGCGCAGCGCCCAGTTCCTCTGGTTCAGCTCGGCGGTGGCGCCATAGGTCAGGCCGAGCTTGTCGGCGGCGTAGTCGAAGGCGCCGGGCGCCCAGATCGACCAGTTCATGAAGTCCTTGCGCGCATCCTTGGCGTAGGCGTTGCCGTCGAACACGTCGAGCACCGGAAATTTGCCGATCTGCACCGTGAGACGCGAGATGTCCTGCTTGCCGGACAGCTGCAGCTGGCCGCTGCCGAGCTGCTCCTGCTCGCCGCCGAAGCCGAAGGTCTGGCGCAGGAACAGCCGCGAGGTGTTGTAGTGCGGATAGGGGAAGTCGGACTTCTGCGCTTCGCCATTGGGGAAGCCGCCGAGTCCGACGGTGTTGCTGAGGCCGAAGCCCTGCAGCAGCTCGGGATTGTAGTAGACCTCGCCGCCGTCCCACAGCCGCGCGTTGATGTACAGGCTGTTGCTCCAGGTCTCCTGGAATTGGCGCGCGGGTGTCAGGCTGTTGGCGCCGGTATAGGCGGCGCGGAACGCCGGATAGCCCTGGCCGATCACGGTCGCCTGGCCGTGGATCTCCCAGCGGTCGGATTCGGGATCGGACGGATCGCTCTTGAGCTTCAGGTCGGGACCGCTGGCGAAGTCGAGCTTCCGGTTGAGCCCGACCCGCAGGGTCTGGAAGTCGAGTTGCGAATTGTAGCTGGCGCCGTTGGAGAAGCGGACGCCACCGTTCTCGAAATGGCTGTAGAGATATTCGAGGCGCCAGCTCCAATGCGGTGCAAAGCTGCGTTCGATGCCGGCGCCGGCGGCCCAGCCGAGCCGCGTCGTCAGCAGTTTCTCGGTGTCGCCGGCTGCATTGGTGTTGATGAAGCGGCCGCCGGTCCAGGCAAGTCCGCCGGTGGCATAGACCAGCCAGTCGCCCCTGATGTAGCCGACGCGGCCGCGGGCGGTGGCGACATAGTCCCACAGCTCCGAGACGTTCGAGCCGGGCGTGCCGAGCATCGCGACGGTGTGGTTGGAGGTGAGATAGTTCGGAAAGCTGAAATCGCCCTCGAGCCCGAGCAACAGCCCGGAGCGGGTGACCCAGTTGTAGCCGGCCTGAACGCCGCCAGTGAGACCGCTGAACGGGCTGCCGCTGCTGACCGTGCCGCTCGGGTCCGTCAGGGTCGCCCGGCCGTGGTCACGTGTATAGCCGGCATGGACGCCGACATAGATGCCGGTCCAGTCGAACACCGTCTGCGCCATCCGGGCCTTGACCGGCAGGTCGGCGGCAGCGGCGGGGGCAGCGAGCGCGGCGATCATGGCGCCGGCCGCGATCACTTCCCGGGTGCAGTTCGAACGGATCATGGCGGCGGATTCCCAAGGCAAGGCAAACGACACAGGCAACGTCACAACTGATTGCCCGCGCACAGTCACGAGAAGATTACGGAGTCGTCGATGTTTGATCGGAAGTGTGGATGACACGCGGCAATTCAGGGATGATTTATATTGCGATTAATTCGCAAGAGCAAGCGTGGGGCGATCTGACCCGGTTTCTGATCGAGGGTGTGGCGCCCACGCAACAATCGGCCCGCCCGGGCGGCCGGGCGGGCTGTCGAGATCGCAGATCGGGGCAGGTAGACGCCCGGCCTTGGCGAATTTGGCGAGGCGAGCCTTGGCCGCGGCTGGGCGGGGCGCGACGAACGCCGCAGCATCAATAGCCGCAGGCCCTGACCCGGCCGACATACTGGCCGTAGACGTTGTACTGCGGCACCCGGCGGCAGTACCGATAGCCACCGCCATAGTAGTAGCCGTCGTTGCTGGCGGCGATGGCGCTGCCGACGACGGCGGCTCCGACGAGGCCGGCACCGACGCCCCAGCCCCAATGGTGATGATGGAAGCCGTTGGCCGCGGCAGGCGTCGACGTTGCGGCGATGCTGCCGGTCACGGCGAGAGCGGTCAGCGCGAGGGCGGCAATCTTGGTCTTGATCGACATGGTGAAGGCTCCTGTTTGTTGTTGCGGCAGCCGGCGTCGGCCGCTTGCCAAATTGGACGGAGCCTTTTCGAAACCGGTTCGAACCGCCTGATCGCGATCGACGCCGTTCGAAGATTCATCAGAAGATCCAGAGTGTTATCTTTGGCTCAGCCGCCCGGCAGGGGGCCGCGGCGAAGCGTATTCACGTCGAAGTTATCGACGTCCTCCAGCAGCGCACAGAACGCCCGCGCGCCGTGGTCGAGCACGCGCTCGCCCTTCTCCGCCGACGCCTGCGTGGCATCGCCGACCGCGCCGCCCGCATTCAGGTCCTGCGTCTGCCAGGCCATCGGCGCCGGCCGCTGCGTCGAGAGCACCTTGTAGGTCGTTTCCATCTCAGCGCCGCGCGAGGGAAAAGCGGCGATGGCATCGCTGCGCACCAGCGTGGGATGGCGGGCCAGCATGATCGAGGTCTCGACGGCGCCGCCGTGAATGCCGTGCCGCAGCTCATCGGGCGAGAACAGGCCGTCGGGCGCACCGAAGCGCGACCACGACGTCGTCACCACCAGCATGCGGTGATCAGCGCGCAGATCCTGTGCGACCAGGGTCATCGCGGCACTGTTGCCGCCATGGCTGGAGACGATCACGAGCTTCCTGATCCCGGCGCGCGCGACGCTGTCGCCGAGCGCACGCCAGCTCCGCAGCGCGACCTCGGTCGGCATGGTCAGCGTGCCCGGATAGTCGATATGCTCGGTCGAGATCCCCACTGGCTGCACCGGCAGGACCGTCACCGGCAGCGACGGCGGCAGCAGCGCGCGCACCTGGGCGAGATAGGCCTCGGCGATGTAGACGTCGGTGCCGAGAGGCAGGTGCGGGCCGTGCTGCTCGGTGGCGGCGAGCGGCAGCACTGCGATCCAGCGCGCGCTCTCGGGCGTTCCCGCCTCGGGCGTTGCCAAAGCGGGCCAGTGCAGCTCGGTCCAGTCGCGGGGCGGCAGGGTCATCGCGCGGGCAGTTTCCTTCGTCCGTGGGGCAGGGTAGGTATCACCCGAACGATCTTAACATGTTCAGCCAGAAAGAACCGGGGAGACCAGACATGGCGCAGGCGCTTCTGCCGCGAACGTTAATGGCGGCATTGCTGGTCCTCGGCGGGACTTTGGGCGGGATGATTTCGGCGGCCCATGCCCAGACCCTGGACAAGGTCTCGTTCGGCACCAACTGGGTTGCCGAGGCCGAGCACGGCGGCTTCTTCCAGGCGGTCGCCGACGGCACCTACAAGCGCTACGGTCTGGACGTGACGATCGTGCCGGGCGGTCCGAACGAGAACAACCGCATGCTGCTGATCTCGGGCAAGATCGAGTTCTTCATGGCCGCGAACACGTTGATGTCGTTCGACGCGGTCGCCAACAACGTGCCGGTGGTGTCGATCGCGGCGATGTTCCAGAAGGACCCGCAGGTGTTCCTGACCCACCCGGAGTCCAGGATCACCAAGCTCGACGAGCTGAAGCCGCTCACCCTGTTCGTCTCCAAGGAAGGCATCTCCAGCTACTATCAATGGCTGAAATCGGAATACGGTTTCTCCGAGAAGAACGTCCGCCCCTACACGTTCAATCCGCAGCCCTTCATCGCCACGCCGCAGAGCGCAATGCAGGGCTATGTCACGTCGGAGCCGTTCGCGGTCGAGCGCGCCGCCGGCTTCAAGCCCGGCGTGATCCTGCTCGCAGACAACGGCTTCAACACCTATTCGACCCTGATCGAGACGCGCCGCGACTTGATCGAGAGCAAGCCGGACCTGGTGCAGCGTTTCGTCGATGCCTCGATCATCGGCTGGTACAACTACATCTACGGCGACAATTCCGCGGGCAATGCGCTGATCAAGAAGATGAACCCGGAGATGACAGACGACCTGCTGGCCTATTCGGTCGCCAAGATGAAGGAGTACGGCATCGTCGATTCCGGCGACAGCGTGGAGAAGGGCATCGGCGCCATGACGGAGGAGCGCATCGCCAGCTTCTTCGACAAGATGGTGCGGGCCGGCGTGGTCAAGTCGACGATCGACTATCGCAAGTCCTACACGTTGCGTTTCGTCAACAAGAGCGTCGGCATCGATCTCCGGCCGAAGAAGTAGGACGCTTGAGCGGCACTTTCAGCAAATGAGCTCACCCCTTTCGTCCGAGCGCGCCGTTGCGACCGCGGTACGCCTGCGCGGCGTCACCAAGGTGTACGAGTCCGGCGTCGCCGCGCTGGGGCCGATCGATCTGACCATCGCCAAAGGCGAGTTCGTCTCGCTGCTGGGCCCCTCCGGCTGCGGCAAGTCGACGGCGCTGCGGCTGATCGCAGGCCTCGCGCGCCCGAGCGGCGGCGCGGTCGATGTCGCGGCGTCCGCGTCCGAGACGCATCCGGGCCATCGCATCGGCTTCGTGTTCCAGGAGCCGACCTTGATGCCCTGGACCAGCGTGCGCGACAATGTCGGATTGCCGTTGAAGCTTGCGCATGTCCCGGCCATGGAGGCGCGGCCGCGGATCGATGCGGCCTTGGCGCAGGTCGGCCTGTCGGATTTTGCCGATGCTTTCCCGCGCGAATTGTCCGGCGGCATGAAGATGCGCGCCTCGCTGGCGCGGGCGCTGGTGACGCGGCCCGACATCCTGCTGATGGACGAGCCGTTCGCGGCCCTCGACGAGATCACGCGCTTTCGCCTCAACAACGACCTGCTGGCGCTGTGGCGCAGCCTGAACATGACCGTCCTGTTCGTCACCCATTCGGTGTTCGAGTCGGTCTACCTGTCGCAGCGCGTGCTGGTGATGACGGCGCGGCCCGGCCGGCTCAGTGCCGAAATCCGGATCGACGTCGACTCGCGCGATGATGCGTTCCGGGCCTCGCCGGACTACGCCGCATACTGCCGTCGCGTCTCCGACGCGTTGGCGCCGGCCTACACCGGAGTGCATGCGCTGTGAGCGGTGCCTCCGAGCGAGCGACATCCGTTGCGGGCGAGCGGCTGGCGAGCCTCGCCTTTCCGGCCTTGGTTTTCGTCGCAGCGATGACGGCGTGGGAGTTGGTGGTGCGCGTCAACGGCATCCAGCCCTATGTGCTGCCGGGCCCGCTGCTCATCCTGAAGACGTTGGTTGCCGACTGGGACATTCTGGCGCAGTCGCTGCTGACGACACTGGTCACCACGCTCGAAGGCTTCATCGCTGCCGCGCTCGGCGGCATCGCGCTGGCGCTGTTGTTCAACCAGTCGAGATGGCTGGAATGGGCGCTGTTTCCCTATGCCGTGGTGCTGCAGGTCACCCCCGTGATCGCGGTCGCGCCGCTGCTCCTGATCTATCTGCCGCAGCAGACCGCGGTGGTCGTATGCGCCTGGATCGTCGGCTTCTTCCCGGTGCTGTCCAACACCGCGCTCGGGCTCAACTCGGTCGATCGCAATCTCGCCGGCCTGTTCCAGCTCTACGGCGCCTCGCGCTGGCAGACCTTGCGCTATCTGAAATTGCCCGCCGCTCTGCCCTACATTCTGGGCGGTCTGCGCATCGCCGGCGGCCTGTCGCTGATCGGCGCCGTCGTCGCCGAGATCGCCGCGGGCAGCGCCGGCGCGGGCTCAGGGCTCGCCTATCGCATCGCCGAATCCGGCTATCGTCTCAACATACCCCGCATGTTCGCAGCGCTGGTGCTGCTGTCGGTCGCCGGGATTGTCATCTATGGCTTGCTGGCGCTAGTTTCGCACCTCGTTTTGCGGCGCTGGCACGAGAGCGCGCTTGGAAAGGACAACTGATGGCGGCTACTTCGTCTGACAAGATCGATGTTCTGATCTATGGGCCGCTGCGGCCGATCCTGGAGAAAGGGTTCCCGGACGGCTTCACCGTGCACCATGCGACGACGCAGGCCGATCTCGAAGCGCTGCCGGCGGACGTGAAAGGGCGGATCCGCGGCGTCGCCGTGACCTTCCACACCGTGAAGACCGATGCCGCCGTGATGGCGATGCTGCCGAAGCTGGAGATGATCGCAAGCTTCGGCGTCGGCTATGACCATATCGCGGCCGCCCATGCCGGCCAGCACGGCATCATTGTCACCAACACGCCGGACGTGCTGACCGAGGAGGTCGCCGACGTCGCGCTCGGTCTGCTGATCGCCACCTGCCGCGAGTTCATCAAGGCCGACCGCTTCGTGCGCTCCGGCGAGTGGACGTCGAAGCCCTATCCGCTGAGCGTCGGCTCGCTGCGCGACCGCACCGTCGGCATGGTCGGCATGGGCCGCATCGGCCAGGCGATCGCGCGCCGGCTCGAAGCCTCGCTGGTGCCGGTGGTCTATCACTCGCGCAACCCGGCGGCGGGCGTCACCAACAAGCACTATCCCGACCTGCTCGCGATGGCCAGGGACGTCGACACGCTCATCGTGATCGTGCCCGGCGGCGCCGGCACCAACAAAATCGTCAACGCCGAGGTGCTGAAGGCGCTGGGGCCGCGGGGCGTCGTCGTCAACGTCGCCCGCGGCTCGGTGATCGACGAGCAGGCTTTGGTCGCGGCGCTGAAGTCCGGCACGATTCTCGGGGCCGGCCTCGACGTGTTCGAGAAGGAGCCGGCGGTACCCGACGAGCTCAAGGCGATGGACAATGTCGTGCTGCTGCCACACATCGGCTCGGCTGCCATCGTAACCCGCAACGCGATGGATCAGCTGGTGGTCGACAATCTCAAGGTCTGGTTTGCCGGCAAGCCGCCGCTGACGCCCGTTCCGGAAACGCCGGTGAAAGGCCGCTGATGAAACGCTCGCTCCCAATGCTGATCGCGCTGCTGTCGTCAGTGGCGAGCGTCCCTGCCGTCGCGCAGGACGCCGCCGGCCTGAAGAAAGCGATGATCGGGCAGTGGGAGCTTGCGACCACCGAGCGCAGCAAGACCTGTGTCGTGACCCTGAAGCCGGACGCGGCGCCGCGCGGGCAGAAGCTCGAGCTGGAGCCGAGCTGCGCCGCCGCGCTGCCCTTCACCAAGGACATCGCCGGCTGGAACGTGAAGGGCCTCGACATCGTCAGTCTCCAGGCCGCCAATGGCGAAGCGGTGATCGACTTCACCGAGGTCGAGGCCGGCATCTTCGAGGGACTGCGCCAGGGCGAAGGCGTCTACATCCTGCAGAACCTGGCGGCGGCGCGGTCGCTGGCGAAATCGATGGACCAGATGATCGGCGACTGGGCCATGGTCCGCGGCAATGGCGCCACGATCTGCAGCCTGGTGCTGACCAACAACGACGCCGGCCACGACAATTTCCAAGTGTTCGTGAAGCCGAAATGCGACCCCATGATCGCGGCGTTCGCGCCGAGCCAGTGGCGGCTCGAGCACGGCCAGATGATGCTGATGTCCGACCGCGGCGAGACCTGGCGGTTCGAGGCGGACGACAATGCGCAGTGGCGGCTGGTGCCCGACAGCGCCAATCCGCTGATCATGCTCAGGCAGTAGGACGAGACGCGCGCCGTTGAGCGCCCTTGCCGCGCGGCGGGCAAGCTTCTTCCGGCATCGGATTTGGTTAACGGCCGGTTACACGCCTGTTCCACTGATTGGAACTTGTTGTTTACGCATCTTGCGTCTGATGGTTGTACTCCATCGAGGGGGACCGCCATGCGTGAGTTGTTGCGCCGGTTCAACAGGTCGCTGCCGTCGTTCAGCCTCAACGACAAGATCTCTGCGGCTGCGGCCGCGTTCGCCGTCCTGGTGATGCTGTCGACACTGGGCGCGCTGTCGGCGCTGCGCGAGCAGCGCCTGTTCTACGATCGGCTCGAAGCGCTTTCCATTGCAGCCCACAACATCGAGCGCACCAACGCGCTGATCTACGCGGTCGTGATGGAATCGCGCGGCATCTACATGTCGTTGGACCGCACCGTCGCGCGGCGCTACGCCGATTCGCAGCTTGCGAAGATCGCGCAGCTGAGCAAGGTGGTCGACGAATGGGAAAGCCGGGTCACAGATGACGACGCCGCGCTGTTCGCCCCGTTCAGGAAGCGGATCGATCAGTTCGTCGCATTCCGCACCGAGATGGCGCGGCAGACGATCTCGGTCGGATCGTCGGTGGCGCGCGAGCTCGGCGACAATGACGAGAATCGCGCGGTGCGCACCGCGCTCAACGAGGACCTCGAGAAATTGTCGCGGCTCTATGCCGACCGCACCCGCGAGCTCGGCGAGGCGGCCGACGCGCGCGGCATGGCCGCGTTCTATCTGGGCGCGCTCGGGGCGGTGATCATCCTGCTGATCGCGGCCGCGGCGCTGGCGCTGCGCTGGGGCGTGCTGATGCCGCTGCTGGACATCGCCCGCGTCACCGACCGCATCGCCGCCGGCCGCATCAAGCTCAAGATTCCCCATGCGCGGCGCCATGACGAGATCGGACGGGTCGCCCATGCGGTGGAGACTTTCCAGAACGGCGCCTTCCGGATTCAGGAGCTCGAGCAGCACGAGGTCGAGATCGAGCGCCAGCACGCCGACATCCTGCGCGAGCACGAGCGGCTGGAGCAGGGCGCGCTCAGCAACCAGCAGCGTCTGGATGCCGCAGTCGCCAACATGGCCCAGGGCCTGATCATGCTCGACAGCTTCGGCTATGTGCTGATCGTCAACGAGCAGTACCGCAAGCTCTACGGCCTTCCTGCCTCGGTTGCGAAGCCCGGTGCGCATGTACGCGAGATTCTCGCACATCGCGCCAAGCTGGGCCTGCTGCGCGAGAAGCCGTCGGAGTTCCTCGCCGCGCTACGGGAGCGCATGAAGGAGCGAAGGGCCGAGATCGTCGAGGTCGAGCTCGCCGACGGCCGCATCATCCGCATCTCGGAGCGTCCGATGGACGGCGGCGGCTGGATCGCCACTCATGAGGATTTCACCGCGCAGCGCCGTGCCGAGCGCAAGCTCGCGCGCGCCGAATATTTCCTCGCCGCATTGCTGGAGAACATCCCGCAGGCGGTGCTGGCCAAGGATGCGCAGTCGCTGCGCTACATGTTCGTCAATCGCGCCGCCGAGCGCCTGTTCGGCGTGCCACGCACCGACATCATCGGCCGCACGCCGGGCGAACTGTTCTCCGCGCCGACCGGCGCAATCCTCGAGGAAGCCGCCCGCGACCAGCTCGCAGGGCGCGGCGACGATGAGCCGCGAGCCCATAGCATCCTCACACCCGGGAACGGTCCGCGCGACATCGTCGTGCGCCGGCTGCCGGTCTCGATCGGCGAGGGCGAGCCGAAATATCTCCTCAGCATCATCGAGGACCGCACCCAGGATCAGCGCGTGGCGGCATGATGCGTCACGTGGCAAGGCCGTGGATTGCCCTGCCTTGACGTCGCCTTGATCTGCATCAAGAACGGCCACGCCGGGCGGACTAGCGTGCCCGGAACGGAGGCCTGTCCATGATCCGACGTCTGGGGATTCCCTTTGCTACCCGCCTCGGCGCTGCGGCGCTGCTCACGCTCGCCGTCGTCGCGCCGGTGCATCAGGCTGCCGCGCAGGACGTACTCGGCGGAGCGATCCTCGGCGGCGCCGGCGGAGCGATCCTGGGCGGCGCGATCGGCGGCGGCCGGGGCGCTGCGATCGGCGCCGTGATCGGGGCCGGTACCGGAGCTGCAATCGCGGCCGATGGCGAGCGCCGTCGTGGCGGCTATTATTCCTATCGCAATGGCTGCTATTTGCAGCGCGGCGACGGCTCATGGGTCCGCGCACACCCGCGCTACTGCTACTAAGCCTTATCCGCCGGTCGAATCGGCCGCTTGGCGGCGCAACGAACGCGCGGCCGGTGGCTTTGTCGCGCGCTCCAGCGCGTTGATGACGCGCGGATCCTCGCAATGCGCGACGTTGAAGCGCATCATCGTCGCGGCGGATTGCGCCGCGCTGAAGACGTCGCCGGGCGCGAGCACCACGTGTTCATCGAGCGCGGCCTGGGCCACCTCGATTGCCGTACAGCCGTCCGGCAACCTGCACCACAGATGAAAGCCGCCGCGCGGCATCAGCCATGGGGCGATACCGATGCGCTGCAGCCGTGCCGCCACGCGCGGCCGTGCTCGCCCAAGCCGTGCGCGCAGTTCCTCGACGTGCTTGCGGTAGCTGCCGCTGGTCAGCACCTGGGTCAGGGTCTCCGCGGCGAATTGTCCGGGACCGCCGAAGCCGGTCGCGATCTGCAGGTCGATCAGCGGTTCGATCCAGTCCGCGCGCGCCGCGATGTATCCGCAGCGCACCGAGGCCGACAGTGTCTTGGAGAAGCTGCCGACCAGGATCACCCGCGTCAGCCCGTCGAGTGCGGCGAGCCGCGGCGACGGCTCGGGTTCGAAATCGCCGTAGATGTCGTCCTCGACGATGATCGTGTCATGCGCCGACGCGGCGTTGAGCAGCCGGTGCGCCGTCTGCAGCGACAGCGTCGCCCCAGTCGGATTGTGCAGGCCGGAATTGGTGATGTAGAGCCGCGGGCGCTCGGCCGCGAGTATCGCCTCGAACTGCGCGATGTCGGGTCCGCCCGGCGTCATCGGCACGCTGATGATCCGCGCCTGATGCGCGCGCAGCAGCGCGAGGAAGTTGAAATAGCAGGGATCGTCGACCAGCACGGCGTCGCCGGCACGCAGCAGCATGCGGCAGATCAGGTCGATCGCCTGCGTGCCGGACGAGGTCAGCACCAACTGCTCGCTGAACGCGTCGATGCCGATGCCGGCAAGGCGGCCCTGCAGCAGCCGTCGTAGCGCCGGCGATCCTCGCGCTCCGCCATAATCGCTCAGAACAGGGCCGGCGCTGCGCGCCAGCGCGCGGACCGCGCGCCGCAGCGCGTCCTGCGGCATCCACTCGGCCGGCAGCCAGCCGCAGCCGGGCGTCAGCGTTCCCGGTCCGGCGTCGAGCGACTGCCGCGACACCCAGAACGGGTCGACCGCGCGCGGACGGCGCGGCTCGCGATCGGCGAGGGCCAGCGGCGGCAGCGCCGTGTCGGCGACATAGAAGCCGGAGCCGCGCCGGGCACGGATCACGCCCTCGGCGGCGAGCCGGTCATAGGCCTCGACCACCGTGGCCGGCGACACGCCCATCGCCGCGGCGAAGGCGCGGATCGAGGGCAGGCGCTGGCCGGCGCTGAGCGCGCGCGTCGCCAGACGCTGCCGGATCGCATCGACCACGGCGATGGTCCGCGAGCCGCCTCGGCGGGAATCGGGCGTCCCTGGTCCCAAGTGTGTTGCCCTTTGCATCAGTACAGATTGTCAAAATTGTATCGGTCTGTCGCTGCCGCAACAAGCCCGATCGGGCTATGGGATCTGCAAGGAGGAGCCGTGCATGAAGGGATCGATCGAAGGCTGGGGGAGCGGCATCATCGGCATGACGATCTTCAGCGGCTCGCTGCCGGCGACGCGGGCGGCACTGGAGGGTTTTTCGCCGCTGTTCCTGACGGGCGCACGCGCGACGCTCGCGGCCGTGCTGGGCGCGCTTTGTCTCACGCTGTTGCGGCAGCCGCTTCCCGGCCGGCGCGACCTGATGTCGCTGGCGGTCGTGTCGCTCGGTGTCGTCATCGGCTTTCCGCTGCTCACCGCCCTGGCGCTCCAGCACATCACCTCGGCCCATGCGATCGTGTTCGTCGGTCTGCTGCCGTTGTCGACCGCCTTGTTCGGCGTGCTGCGCGGCGGCGAGCGGCCGCGGCCGTTGTTCTGGCTGTTCGCAGCACTTGGCGCTGCGGCGGTCTCGGGCTTCGCCCTGTCGCGGGACGGCGTCGCGGCGCCGATCGGCGATCTCGCGATGATCGCTGCGATCGTCGTCTGCGGCCTGGGCTATGCCGAGGGCGCCATGCTCACCCGCCGGCTCGGCGGCTGGCAGGTGATCTCGTGGGCGCTGCTGTTGTCTGCACCGCTGATGCTGTCGATGGCGGTGCTGACGCTGCCCGGCGCGTCACACGACATCACGGCCGCGGCGTGGCTGGGCCTCGCCTACGTCTCCGTCTTCAGCATGTTCGTCGGCTTCGCCTTCTGGTACCGCGGGCTCGCGCGCGGCGGCACTGCGACGGTGGGCCAACTGCAACTGCTGCAGCCCTTCCTCGGCCTCGGTTTCGCGAGCCTGCTGCTGCATGAGCCGGTGTCGGCAACGATGATTGCCGCAGCCGGAATCGTCGTCCTCTGTGTGGCAATGGCGCGCCGCTGGGCATGAGCCGTCGGCGGCTATTTGCGATGATAGAGTCCAGTGAAGCTGACGCCGGCACCGCCGCAATCATTGTTGTCCTCGACCAGCAGAAGCGCGCCGATTCGCTGCAGGCGCACGCGGCACTCGTCGCCGGCATTCGGCCGCTCGAACGGTGTGCTGCCGTCGTCGACGAAGGCGATCAGGCCGCCCTTGGGCTCTGCCGTCGCGCCGAGCGATCCGTTGCGCAACTCGCGCCCGGCCGGCAACACCTGATCGCCTTCGATCCTGAGCCGGTTGCCGGCCTCCTTCCTGATCGTCAGTCCCCCTCCAGGGTGCTCCCAGCTTCCGGACCAGTCGGCCGTCGCCGGCGCGGCCATCGGCTCGACAGCGGTGAGGGCTGCGCGCGGCAACCAGCCGGTGGTCCAGATCTGGGCCTTCGCATGCGGCTGCTGGTAGCTGACGCAGACGAAATCGCCGCGGGTCCTTCCGATCAGCACGAGGTCGTCGCGGACGAGGTAAGCCTTCTTCCGGCAGGCGTCGGTCGCAGCGGGACAGCCTGCGGCCTTGAAGTCATCGTCATAGGGGCTCTTGACGAAGTTCACGCGTGGCTGGCCGCTCACTTTGGCGACGACGAGCGGCCGCGCATCGTCCCAGCCGATGCCATTGCAATTGGCGGGATCGTTGGCGTCGTAGGCAGCCGCCGCCGTGACGGTCAGGACGCTCAGGATCAGTCCGATGAAGGGCGCGCGCATCCGTCATTCCTCTCCACGCTTCGCCCGCATTAGCCGGCGCGGGAAGACGTCCGGTTCAAACCGGCCCGACGTTTCGTCCATCCCGCGGCGATCTTTTGGCAGCTCCGACCGCAGCACGCTGCATGCGTCGTCTCGTCGGCGTCGCGCCTTCACATCACCCCGATGCTCTTCAGGCTGGTGTGGCCATTCCTTCCGACGATGATGTGGTCGTGAACCGTGATGCCCAGCGGCTTGGCGATCTCCACGATCGTCTTGGTCATCCGGATGTCGGCCTGCGACGGCGTCGGATCGCCCGAAGGGTGATTGTGCATGAGCGTAGCGCCGCAGCTATGTAATTGAAGAATAAAGGATTTAGCAGGCCGACCATCAAGCGGGGGACGGAGAGTGGGGACGGTAGTGCACGCCAAATCGTGATCATCACGCCTGATCAGGCCCAGTCATCGGTGATCGTCCTGGCGCACGGCAGGACACCATGTTTCTCTTGTCCCAAGCATCGAGTTCGCCAACCGGATATAGGACCGCTTTCCCGATTTTGACGAAGGCGGGTCCGACGCGCATCGCTCGCCAGTTGCGAAGGGTCCCGACGCTGACCGCGCCACGGTAGCGCTCCGAGACTTCCTCTGGCGTCAGATATTTTCGATCGTCCATTGCCGCACTCCCGATCACGCGACCATGAATTCAGTAATTCACGGTCCTGACCGCTCTCGGAAGCTGGATGCATTGTCGATAGTGAAAGAGAAGGCTAACGGCCACGCAAAGGCGTATCGTCCACGTCAACCCGAGATCGAGCCGAATATTTCGACGAGATCGAGCACGTGAAAATCACGAAGGACATGCTCGAGCCGAAGGACCTCCGGAAGATCCTTCTCGTCAGCCCGGATCGAGCTCGGAACTCGGACCCGCGGCGTTTTCACAGAGTTAGGGTCAAAAGCGACCGTCACAGCGCAATCGCGTTTTGGTCCGCTTTCCCTCCAACACCGGACGCAGCCGGCGTCGGTGGCAAGGTCAGAGATGGACCAGAAGCGGAAGTATCCGCGAGAGTAGCGGATGCCCGAGGCATTTGCCGCGCTCCAGAAGTCGAGTAAAAATCCAATCAGAACTCGTAGCCCTTCTGACCGATGGCTTGCCAGTTGCACCAACTTGTGCTCGGGGGCATGTTTTTAGAGTCCTACGCCACTTGTACGGTTCTCTATCTGAGCCAACAATCGGGAGGCACGAACAAGGTCTTGCGTACCAAACCCTTCGGTGAATTCGCCAAAAATCGGAGCGAGCAATTGAACCGCGTCTATCTCGCGGTTTGTCGCCGCCCAATGAGCGGCGAGGTCGGTGGCGATCCGAAGCGCGAAAGTTAACGCGCCGATAGCGCGAGCTTCAGCCAGCGCCTCCTTTAATAGCTTTTCAGCGCGGACTGTTTCGCCATCCTCAAGAAGGATAGATGCATTGACTCGCTGAAGTTCCGAGCGGCACCAGCGCTCGCCCTGCCTTTCCTGATAGTCGATGGCGCGCGTGACGGCGTCACGCGCTTGCGCGATCCGCCCTTGCCGCAGATAAGCACGAGCGAGGAAAGCCAGATAGCTGCCGATCCGCATCAGAAAGCGGCATTCGATCAGTTCGTCAATCGCGGCCCGAATATCCTCCACCGCGCGCGGATCGCTGCGCAATTCGCGCAGGCAGGCGGAGAAATAGCGCTCGACCGAAACCCAGCGCCAGATGCGCTCGCGTTCCAGATTGCGACGCAGGCGTTCCGTGAACATATCGAGCGCGTCAAGATCGCCGATTTCAAGCGAGATAGGAAGTGCGGCGAGCCCAAGTGCGTTCGACTGCGACACCCAATGGCCACCGCGGTCCGCAGCATCAACGGCCTCACGCGCCAGTCGAGCGGCGTAGTCGGCCTGCCCCTGCATCCACACTACAAAAGGCATGTTGGTGCGGACGGTGATGAAGCGGTAGACCTCATTCGCATCCTTGCGCGAACGCCCCCGGACTAGCGAATGGGTTGACGCGAGACGATCGAGAACCGGGCGGCTTTTGCTTAATTCGCCGGCGAAGGCGTGGGCCCAGGCCAGGGCCTTGTCGGCTTCGGATGTCGCCGTCGAATCGGGGTCTCGGTCGGCCAGCGAGGTGGCCTCCTCGAGATAAGTGATGGCACGTGCGATCTCGCCGATCTGGAGCAGATAGAACGCAAAACCCGTCAGCGCGCGCTGCTGAAGGTCGACACTGTCAGCACGCCTTGCGAATGCGATTGCGTCAAGCCAGGTGACTTCGTTCTCGTTCGAACTCTTGCGGGCGTAGAAGAGGCTCCATCCGAGGGCACAGGCGAGCTTTGCCTTGGACAGATCGTCGCATGGAACGCGCTTGGCCAACGCGAGTGCGACCTCCAACCGCGCTTGCGCCTCCGACAGGATGGAGGTCTCCGACCACAGGGTGATCGCAGCAACCGCAAGCCTGATTCCGAGGATGTCATCGCCCTGCTCGCCGAACGACCATGAAAGCGCACTTCTCAAATCGGCAATGCGGCCAAGGTAGCGCTCGGTCCAATCGGTCGGCTCGCGCCATTTCCAATCCTCCTCGGATTGCTCGAACAGCGCAGCCATGCGCTCCGCATGGCGGCGCATCGCCCCGCTGCACGCCGGATCGCCCCGACGCCGCTCGGCGGCATAGCGACGCGTGCTATCGAGCAGCCGGTAGCGCAGGCTCGCGCCCCGCGCCTGCGCGCTCAACAGTGATTTGGCGACGAGACTGCCGAGTGCGGTCGCGACGTCGATCGGCGTGAGACCTGCCGCTTCCGCGACGAAGACCGCATCCTCGTGCTCGAACCCGTCACTGAACACTGACAGCAGGGCGAAGAGCCTGGCTTCCGTCTGCGACAGCAGCCGGTAGCTCCAATCGATCGTTGCCATCAGGGTTTCATGGCGCGGCGGCCCGGCGGCGGCCCCGGTCGCGCTAAAGCCAAGCCTCTGATCGAGGACGACCAACAGCTCCCGCGGGGTGAACCTGCCGATCTGGGCGGCAGCCAATTCGATGGCTAGGGGAAGCCCGTCCAGCGAATGACAGACCGCTGCGATGGCGTCGCAATCCTCGTCGACGAACTCGTAATCCGACCATTCGGCGGCGCGTCGAACGAACAACTCCACCGCCGGGAATCTGACGGCCTGATCCACCGACAGCCCAAGGCCTGAACTCGGAGCAGATAGAGAGCCAAGCCGCACGACGTGCTCAGTGGTGGTGCCGAGCGGCTCGCGACTCGTGGCAAGCAGCCGGGATGGCGATGTGTCCGTCATGAACTTGCTGGCAAAGATCGTGGCGGCTGGCAGCACATGCTCGCAATTGTCGAGGATGAGCAGCATCTGCCGCGGCCTCAGATAGTCGAGGACAGCAGCCAGCCCCATGTCCGTATTGCCTCGGATACCGAGTGCCGTCACGAGCGCCGCGCCGAACAGAGTAGGATCGGAGATTGTCGCGAGATCAATGAAGCAGACGCCGTCGCGATACCTTGACACGAACGCCTGGGCGACGGCCAGGGCTACGGTCGTCTTACCGATCCCTCCTGCGCCGGTCAGGGTCACGTGCCTGTCCTCGGCGAGCAGATCGGCGATTTCAACGATATCGGCTTCGCGGCCGACGATGCCGCGCGGCGATGGCGCATGCGAAAGCGGGAGCGGATCGGCCAGCGCAGGCTCCCCCTCGATCTCGCCGATGCCGACCCGGACATCGGCGATGAACTTGTACCCACGCCGCGCCACGGTCGCGATGTAGATGGGCTCGATCTGGGTATCTCCCAGCGAGCGCCGCAAGCTCCACATATTGACCTTAAGATTGCTGTCGTGGACGAACGTGCCCGGCCAGGCTGCCGCCATCAGCTCGTTCTTGCTGACCAGCTCGCCGCGGCGCTGCACCAGCAGCCGCAAGAGCTCGAAGGCGCGTCCGCCAATCTTGACGGGGCGCTCGTCTAGAAGAAGCAACTGACGGCCGGGGACCAGTCGAAACGGGCCGAAGCTGAATGTCAGCTTCTGTCGAGGTGCGCCCCGTTGCCGTCTGGCCGTCCGCATTTCGCATTGCCAATCGATCGAAGAGATCGCTTGGTATTATCATGCACTGCAAACTTGTTGAAGTGAGCCGTTCTGACTTTCACGACCGCTGCGCAAAACCACGCGGGTGTGGCTATTTTTTTGGCTTGCGAAGAACCGCTGTGCTCACAATCTCGACGCTTCATTGGTCGGAACCTCGGCGAACCACCCTCTCACACCCACTTCAACCGGGGAGCGGAGCTGCGGAGTTGACGAGCGCCTGCGAGCGCAGCTCGCGCCAGAAATCGACGGGGACGACTTCCTCGAGCGCGGCGCGATCCTCGGCAATGCGGCCTGGACGGCTCGCGCCGGGAATGACGGCAGCCACCACCGGGTTAGCCAGCACGAACTGGAGGCCCGCCGCCTTCATGCTGATGCCGTAGCGGTCGGCGATTGCCTTGATCCTCCCCACCTTGTCGATGATTTCCGGGGGCGCCGGCGCATATTCAAAATTCGGGCCGCCGACGAACGCGCCCGAACTGTAGGGGCCGCCGACGACAATCGCGAGCTCATGCTCCGCAACCATCGGGATCACACGCTGAAGCGCCCTCGCATGGTCGAGCAGCGTGTAGCGGCCCGCGAGAAGGAAGCCGTCGGGGCGCGGCTCTTCCAGCGCCAGCAGCAGTTCGATCGGCTCGACCCGGTTGACGCCGAGGCCCCACGCCTTGATCACGCCTTCGTCGCGTAGCCGGTCGAGCGCCTTGAACGCCCCCTTGCGTGCGCTTTCGAACACCGAAAGCCATTCGTCGCCGTAGAAGTCCTGCGCCACGTCATGCACGAAGGCGATGTCGATGTGGGAGGTCGCGAGCCGCTTCAGACTGTCTTCGATCGAGCGCAGCGTCGCGTCTTCGGAATAGTCGTTCACAATCTTGTTCGGACGCCCGTATTTGAACACATCCCCCTTCTCGCCGAGGTCGCGGGCGCCGACATCCTCGATCTCGTCCAGGATCAATCTTCCGACCTTGGTGCTGACGACATAATCGCTTCGCGGCCGGTCGGCGAGCGCGGCGCCCATGCGGATCTCGGCAAGACCCGCGCCATAGAAGGGCGCGGTGTCGAAATAGCGGATGCCGTCGTCCCAGGCCGCACTCACCGTCGCGAGCGCTTCCTGCTCCGGGATGTCGCGAAACATGTTGCCGAGCGGCGCCGCGCCGAAGCCCAATCTTCCCGGCAGAATATTCTTGAGGGCCATGTTGCGTGTCCTCGTCTGCGACAGGCAAGTCCGCCCGTGCGCGGCGCCGCCCGTCTCATTCGGTCGCGGAGGTATCCGCGCTTCTGATGAAGGCCGCGACCTCGCGCGGATGCGACAGCATCACCGCGTGGCCGCTTTTGATCTCCGTCACCTTCGCGCCCGAGCGCTTGGCCATGGTGCGCAGCCAGGTCGGCGGGATAATGTGATCCTCCATCGTGACCATGTAATAGGTCGGCTTGGTCTTCCAGGCCACGCGGTCGACCTTGGACTGCACCGCCTGCAATCCAAACGGCAATTGCGCCGCAGCCATGAAGCGCGCGGTCGCAGCGTCGACGCCGCCGGCGAAAGAGGTCGGGAATTTGTCGCGGTCGACGAAGATAAAGTTGCCTTCGACGACGAGCGGACCCTTTTGCTCGCCGGCGGGCACTGAGCCTTCCGACAGCGTGCTGACAGACTCTCCGGCGTCGGGAGCATATGCCGCGAGATAGACAAGGCTCTGAACCTTCGGATTGTCGCCGGCCTCCGTGATGACCATGCCACCATAGGAATGTCCGACGAGGATGACCGGATGCCGCGCCTTGGCGATCACGCGTTCGGTCTCCGCGACATCGTCACGAAGCGAGATCGTCGGCTGCTGGACGACGAGCACTTCATAGCCCGCATTCGAGAGAATGTCGTAGGTGTCCTTCCAGCCCGAGCCGTCGACGAAAGCGCCGTGGACAAGGACGATGGAAACGGTCTTCTCGGCGGCCACCGCGGGGACGGCCGTTGCGATCGACATTGCAACAAGCGCGGAAATAAGCGGCTTCATAGCAGGCTCCGATCCTTGATACGGCGACATTGCCGTTTGATGAGCTTCATTAGCGCAGCTGAGAAGTTGCGGTATTCCCGATTCCTGCGCGACGATGGACGCATCTTGCTCATCTTCGATGAGAGCAGCTTTCGAAGCGGCGGTGCGCGTGCTCCAACCTTTTGCTTTGCTTGCCTTTTACTTCTTTTAACCGTGCCGCCTCTGGACTTCGCTATCGGTCCTTGTGAGAAATTCAGGATCGGCGTGGCAGCGGGCCGGGGCTGCACTCATTTACCGGATGGAATGATCGCTCTCTTGCGATACGGGGCCGGGATTCGCCGCAACTTGCGGAGGTCGTGATGGCACTCGTGACTCATGGAGATCAGAAGTACCAGAACAGCGAGAAGCTCGCGGCGGCCAACGATTGGCCAGGGCTGAGCATCGAACATCGCAAGTTCGAAGCGGGGCGCCAGGCGACGCCGGTGCCTATCTGCACCGAACTGGTAATGCTACTGTCCGGCGGCGGGATGGTGTGTCGCACCGGCAACGGTGAAGTCCAGAAAAGCCTCGCGCGCCCCGGCATGAGCTACCTCGTTCCGGTCGGGACGCAGGAGAGCCATCTCGAGCTTTCGGACCGGATGGAGTGTCTTCACCTCTACCTCCCGCCGGCGCTGCTGGACCAGAGCGCGCTTGCGGACTTCAATATCGATCCGGCAAGGATCGAGATCGCCTACGCCCACGGTCTGACGGACCAGGTGCTCTTCCACATCTGCTCGCCGCTTCGGGATCTGCTTCATCGTCCGCGCCAGTCGACTGACGCGCTGTTCGTGGAGGGAATTCAAGTCGCGCTTGCAGCGCATCTCCTGGGCAACTATACGATCGACCGCTGGCGTGCGCCCGACAGGTCTCCGTCGCTCGATCCACGGCGCCTGCAGCGCGTGCTCGATTATATCGAGTCGTCTCTGGGAGACGAAATCAGACTCGAGGATCTGGCGGCTCAGGCCTGTCTCAGCCCCTATCATTTCTCCCGGCTGTTTCGCGAGGCGACGGGATTGTCACCGCACCGATACGTGACCGATCGGCGCGTCCAGGCTGCGCGGCACGAGCTCGCGCGCAACCGACTGTCGCTGGTCGAAATCGCCCTGGAGTTCGGTTTTGGCTCGCAAGCAAACTTCACGCGCGTCTTCCGCAAGGCCGCAAGCCTTACGCCGGGGCAGTATCGCGAGTTGTGCTGCGGCCAGATCGAGGTGAATGCCGATCGTTCCGATGCGGAGTACCGCAGGGATTGCTCATGATCCCGCAGGATTCGGAAATACGGTTCTGGGCCGCGCGGGTAGTGTCGTTGCGGCGCTCTTCGACTTTATGGATACCTCCAGGAAACGAATCATGACTCAACACGTCCTGTTTATCGTCAGCAACGCAGCGGTGATCGGCCCGCAAAATCGTAAGACGGGCTTCTTTTTCGCCGAGGTCGCGCATCCGTTCGATGTTCTTGACAAGGCAGGCATCGCCGTTGAGTTCGCTTCCTTGAGAGGCGGATGGACGCCCTACGATGCCTACGACGAGAAAGATCCTGCGGAAAAGGCCTTTCTTGAAAGCAAGGCTTTTCGCCGCCTCAATCGCAGCCGCAAACTTGCCGAGGTGGATGCTGCGGATTTTGATGCTATTCTCGTGCCCGGCGGGCTCGGGCCGATGGTCGACATCCAGCGTAACCCCATCGTTCAAAATGCAGTCGTGCGCGCCTGGAGCACGGGAAAATTCGTGACGGCCGTTTGTCACGGTCCGTGCGCGCTTCTCGGGGTGGACCTTGGCGATGGCAAGCCATTCGTGCAGGGCAAGAAGCTGACTTCGTTCTCGAAGAAGGAAGAGTACGACTACGCGCGCGAAGATGTTCCCTACGAACTTGAGGACGCCCTGCGGGCAGAGGGCGCCGAATATACGTCCGTGGCAAACTGGGAACCTCACGTTGTCGTCGATGGACGTCTCATCACCGGCCAGAATCCCGCCTCAGCCGGGCGCCTGGCAAAAGAGCTGCTGGCAGCACTGAGAAAATTATAAGACAGGCAGCCGAACATCGCCTGGCTGAACTGAAGCCAGCAGTCACTCTGAAAAGTTTTGGTCGATCGCGATGCCGTCGAAGATTACTGCTCTTCTGGTTGCTCACCCCGGCAAAAGCGATGAGCTGAGAGAACTTCTGGTCGGCCTTGCGCCGCATTGCAGGGCAGAGCCCGGTAATCTGCGTTGGGACGTTTGGCGCGACACTTCGAACGATCATCGTTACGTCCTTGATGAGCTCTACCGAGATATCACTGCGGTCGAAGCACATCGCGCCTCGCAACATTACCAGGCCTACTTGGCCAGGGTTCCCGAACTGGCCGAACGTACGGCAGTAATCGCGGAATCCGTAGACGTGAGATAATCGGGTTTGAGGAACGACGTACCGTATAAAGGAGTTGCCATGCGCCTTTCTTGCGCGACTCTCATCGCCTTAACCATTGTAAGCGCACATCCATCGCTCGGGAGGTCCACGGCTTCTGCATGTGGACCGGGGGCAACGCCCGCTCATCGTTGCGGGCCAATGCCCGACGGCAGCGTAGGCGATTTAACCGTTCATTACCGCACGGCCGCCATCAGCGGCGTGAACGTGTTCTACCGCGAAGCTGGGCCAGCAGATGGGCCCGTCGTTCTCCTTCTGCACGGCTTTCCGACGTCCTCACACATGTTCCGCAATCTGATTCCGAATCTAGCCCACCGATACCGTATCATCGCGCCGGATTACCCCGGCTTCGGGCAAAGCGATGCGCCGGATCGCAACCGCTTTTCCTATAGTTTTGCGAACTATGCCGAGATGATCGACGCCTTGCTGAATCAACTCGGAGCGAAACGCTACACCATGTACGTCATGGATTACGGCGCACCGGTCGGCTATCGCCTCGCCCTCAAGCATCCGGAGCGCGTGACTGCCCTCATCATCCAGAACGGCAACGCTTACGAAGAAGGATTGCGGGAAGCTTGGGACCCGATCAAGGCGTATTGGAGGGAAGGAACGGAGGAGCGGAGGAATGCGCTTTCATCCCTCGTCTCTCTCCGCGCGACTAAATTCCTATACACCGATGGCGTCCGCGATCTGACGCGCATAAGTCCTGACAATTGGGTGCAAGACCAAGCGCTGCTGGATCGTCCCGGCAATAAGGACATTCAGCTCGACCTGCTCTACGACCACGCGACCAATATCCCGCTTTATCCGGCGTTCCAAGCGTTTTTCCGCGAAAGGAAGCCGCCCGCTCTAATCCTCTGGGGCAAGAACGACAAGGTCTTCGCTGAAGCCGGCGCACATTCCTATTTGCGCGACTTGCCAGACGCCGAGTTACACATCCTCGACACCGGTCACTTCGCACTTGAGGACCAACTCGACGTGATGGCGCCGCTGATCAGCGACTTCCTCGACCGAACGAATGAACGGCCCTGACGCAAGACTTTCGCACGAACTTAAAGGTAGCCGATCTATCACGACGCCCCACAACACGAAAGGAATTCCTGTGAACTATTTGGCATCTCTGCTGGCAATGTGCGCGCTCGCTATCACGTCGAACTCCGCGGGAGCTCAGCAACAGAAAACGACATCGGTCGTCCTTGTGCACGGCGCGTTTGTCGATGGCTCAGGCTGGCAAGCGGTATACGATCTCCTTAAAAAGGGCGGATACGAAGTGCTGGTGGTCCAGAATCCGACCATCACGCTCGAGGGTGACGTCGCCGCCACGGAAGCCGTGATCGCAGCAGCCAAATACCCTGTTGTGCTGGTTGGCCACTCGTATGGCGGCATGGTGATCACACAGGCTGGCGACAATCCGAAGGTCAAGAGCCTGGCTTACATCGCGGCCTTTGCGCCGGACGCTGGCGAATCTGCCGCATCCCTGAATGACTGGCCGGCAGAGCCTGGCGAGGCGAAGGCGCCCCTGCTGCCGCCGCAAGACGGTTACCTGCTGGTCGATCCCGTGAAGTTCCCGACTTCCTTTGCGGCGGATTCCCCTGCGGCGCTGACTGAGTTCATGGCGGCCGCGCAAGTGCCATGGGGACTGAAAGCCGTCGAAGCCAAGACCACAAAAGTGGGCTGGAAGGCAAAGCCGAGTTCCTTCCTGATCCCGTCTCAGGACCGCATGATAACCCCCAGTTCACAGAGAAAGATGGCTAAGCGAAGCGGTGCGCGAGTGGAAGAAATAAATAGCAGCCACGCAGTGATGCTGTCTCATCCGCGGGAGGTGGCCGCGTTTATCGAGTCTGCCGACCGGTAATCGACGCAAAACGGATCAACTTATTCGAGGCCTAGCGACGCTAATGAAGACGGCGGGTTGTGTGCTGATGGGTCAGCGCAGGATGCATCAACCTCGGGGCGCGCGAAGGATTATGGCCTTCGTACGCCAAGCCCGTCGTACAGCTCGTCTATCCGCAACCAACGAAGCGCGGGCGCAGGTTGTTTGTCCTCTCAGCGATGCCCAGACAGATCGCAATTCTGATCGCGCATATGCTCGGCCCAGCGCTGCAAATACATTCAGCAACTGGATTGATTAGAACAGGCTGGGGTGCGTCATTCGCTGGCAGAGTGCTTTCGCGAGTTGCGGCTATAGCGTGTGGAAGCAGCTGCTCAGTATCGTCTGGTGATAGTAACCGATTGCTGGTCTAATTCGCCAAAATTTCTCTATACCGTCCGCGTGGGCTAAGGAGCCGTTGAACAAAGTGCGGATGTCTCTGGACCAAAACCAGTCTTTCGCCGGGGATGCTGCCGCTGATCGGCTTTGGGTCGATTCCGTTGAAAAAGTCGGCAGTAGTTTCGTCGTGAACGCCATCTGTTTCGAGGACGAATTGGCGCGTTGTG